>JAVJPX010000006.1:0-136770 GCA_040217555.1 Oceanicaulis sp. | reverse complement strand
CCGGTGGCGCCGGGCGAGCTTTCGATTGAGGTGACGGTGAACGCCAGCTGGGAGATTGATGGCTAAGGCTTTTCAGCGAAAGTGGGGACCGGTTTCGCGATTCGAAAAGGCCTCTTAGAACCGCCTTTTCAGCGAAAGTGGGGACCGGTTTCGCGGCTGGAAAAGGCGGTCGCTCAGGAAGCTAGGCGCGGTTGCGCGCTTCGAGCACGCGCACCGCGTCTTCGAGCTTCAGGCCGCGCGCTTTCAGGAGCACGGTCAGGTGAAAGAGGAGGTCGGCGCTCTCATTCAAGAGCGCGTCGTCATCCTCCGCCGTGCCTGCAAGCGCGACCTCGACGCCCTCCTCGCCGACCTTCTGGGCGCATTTCAGCACGCCCTTGGCCAGAAGCTTGGCGGTGTAGCTCTCGGCCGGGTCGGCCTTGGCGCGTTCATCGACGACGTGCTGCAACGCGCCCAGAAAGCCGACACCCGGCCCCGGCTCCTCGCCGAAACAAGTCTTAGAGCCGGTATGACAAGCCGGCCCGGCGGGCCGGGCCTTCACCAGCAGCGTGTCGGCGTCGCAGTCAGGCGTGATGGAGACGAGCGAGAGGACGTTTCCGCTGGTCTCGCCCTTGGTCCAGAGCCGCTCCTTGGAGCGGGAATAAAACGTGACGTTTTGCGTCCGGCGCGTCGTCTCGAGCGCGTCTTCGTTCATGTAGGCGAGCATCAATACCTCGCCGGTGTCGGCGTGCTGAACGATGGCGGGGACAAGCCCGCCGCCTTTTTCAAAGTCGATCTCGCTCACGTGCGCGCCTCCACGCCGATCCTGGAAAGCCAGGTCTTCAGGTTTTTGATGTCGATGATCCCCTTGTGAAAGACGCTGGCCGCCAGCGCGCCGTCCACATCGGCTTTTTCGAACACGTCGCGAAAATGCTCGCGCGCGCCGGCCCCGCCCGAGGCGATGAGGGGAACGGGGCAAACCTTGCGGGCCGCGGCGAGCTGCTCCACGTCATAGCCTTCGCGCACGCCGTCCTGATCCATGCAGTTCAGCACGATCTCGCCGGCGCCGCGTTCGACCACCTCGGCGATCCATTCCAGCGTCTTGCGGTGCTCGGTGGTGGTGCGGCTGGGATCGCCGGTGTTCTTGTGACACCGCCAGTCGCCGTCGATCACACGGCTGTCGATCCCCACGACGATGCATTGGGTCCCGAACTCATAAGCGAGCGTATTCACCAGCTCGGGGCTCTCCAGCGCAGGGGTGTTCACCGAGATCTTGTCCGCTCCGGCGAAAAGACGCGCGCGGGCGTCGTCAACGCTTCGAATGCCCCCCGCCACGCAGAACGGGATGTTGATGGCCTTCGCCACGCGGCCCACCCATTCCGGTTCGACAGTGCGCGCCTCCGGGCTCGCCGAGATGTCGTAAAACACCAGCTCGTCGGCGCCGGCCTCGCTGTAGCGGGTCGCCAGCTGGACGATGTCGCCCACATCTTCATGGTCCTTGAAGCGGACGCCCTTCACCACGCGCCCCTCGCGCACGTCGAGGCAGGGGATGATGCGCTTGGCTAGCATGACAGCGCCTCATCCAGCTTCACCCGGCCTTCAAACAACGCCTTGCCGATGATCGCGCCGGAAACGCCCGCGGCCTTGAGCGCCTTGACGTCGTCCAGAGACGACACCCCGCCGGAGGCGAGCCAGTTCATCTCCGGGCGGATCCTGGTGAGGTCGGCGTAGAGCTCGAGGTTCGGGCCTTCCAGCATGCCGTCACGCTCGATATCGGTGACCAGCGCATGGCAAAGCCCGGCCAGGCGGTAATCGGCGAGCAGCTCAACCAGGGTGCGGTCGGATCGCTCGATCCAGCCGCGCGTGGTGGGGTAGGCCGCGCCGTTCTCCAGCCGCACGTCAAAGGCCGCGGCGATGCTGGCCGCGCCGAACTCAGCGATCCAGCCGATCACGGTCTGCGGCGCGCTCACCGCCAGCGAGCCCACCACCACCCGGCTCGCCCCGGCGTCGAGGATGGCACTGACATCGTCTTCGGTTCGCACACCGCCGCCGGTCTGCACCTTCAGCCCCGTGTTCGCGACCGCCTCGACCAGGTCGTGCTGACGGCGGGTCCCGTCGCGGGCGCCGGAAAGGTCGACAAGGTGGAGCCATTCCGCTCCCTTGTCGCGCCAGGATTTCGCCGCCGCCACGGGATCGCCGCCATAATCGGTGACCGCGTTGAAGTCGCCTTTCTCAAGGCGCACCACACGCCCGTCCATGACGTCGACCGCCGGGTAGATGATCATGCCGCAGCCTCCAGGAAATTCTTCAAGATGCGCGCGCCCACGTCGGCCGAGCGCTCGGGGTGGAACTGGCAGCCGGCCACGCGGCCCTTGCGCGCGATCGCGGTGATCGCGGGGCCGTAGCGCGTTTGCGCAACGGCATGCTCGCCCACCGGCGCATAAAAGCCGTGTACAAAGTAGACCCGGTCACGCTCCGCGATCCCGTCGAGCAAAACCTCGTCTTCGGCGAAATCGGTGAGCGTGTTCCAACCCATGTGCGGCCAGGGTCCGTCCTCGCCGGGATCAAGCTTTTCAATGCGGCCGGGTATAAGTCCCAACAGATCGCGATCGCTTTCCTCCGAGTGGTCGAACAAAAGCTGCATGCCCAGGCACACGCCGAGCAGGGGCCGGGCCTCCTCGCGCAACGCCTTCGCCCAGCCGGTCAGCTCCAGGCGCGCCATGGCCGGCCCCGCCGCGCCGACGCCAGGCAGGATCAACCGGTCGCAAACGCCCGCCTCGTCCGGCGTGCGCGCCAGGATGTAGGGCGAATCCAGCCGCTCCAGGGCATAGCGCACCGAAGCGATGTTGGCGGTGGAGGTGTCGATGATGGCTGTGGTCATGGATCGTTTGAATTCTCGGGCATTTGATGTCCTCCCCCGTTTACGGGGGAGGTGGTCGCGAAGCGACCGGCGGGGGCGGCTCGGCGGATAGGACGGGTGCAGCCCCCCTCGGCCCTTCGGGCCAATCCCCCCGCCAGCGGGGGGGAGACATCCGCGCAGCAAAAGCGAAGCGTTACAAAACCCCCTTGGTGGACGGCAGGGCGTCGCCTTCAATGGTCTTGGCCATGCGCAGGGCGCGGCCGAAGCTTTTAAAGCAGCTTTCGATCATGTGGTGGGCGTTTTCCCCGTCCACCTTCACGTGGATGGCGGCCTTCATGGTTTCGGCGAGCGAGCGGAAGGCGTGTTCGCACATCTCGACCGGAAAATCGCCCACGCGCTCGCCGGGGACGGCGCCGTCGAAGCGGGCGTAGGGCCGGCCGGAGAGGTCGATCCAGACGCTGGCGCGGGTTTCGTCCATGGGCGTTTCAAAGCCGAACCGGGCGATGCCGCGCTTGTCGCCCAGCGCCTCGCGCAAGGCTTCGCCGAGGGCCAGGCACACGTCCTCGATCGTGTGGTGGGCGTCCACCTCCACATCGCCTTCGCAGGCGACCTCAAGACCGAGCCCGCCATGGCGGGCGATCTGTTCAAGCATGTGGTCGAAGAAATGAACCCCGGTGGCGACCCGCGCCCCTTCGCCGTCCAGATCGACGCGAAGCGCGATATCGGTCTCCTTGGTGGACCGGCGCACCGACGCGCTTCGGGCGCCCTTCCGCAGCCCCAGATGGTCGAGCAGCGCCTTCGCCGTGGACGCGTCGCGCACATGGGCGATGCGCGGGTCTTCAGCGCCCGCGAGCATGATCCCGAGCGCTCCGACCGGGCCGCGCACCATCAGCCCGTCGTCGCACAGCGCCGCATCGACGCCGGCTTCGCTGCGCAGGAACTCCGCGGCTTGCAAAAGCAGCCGGTCGCGCTCGGCCCGGTCGGCCTTCTCGGCCAGACGGGCGGCGGGTTTGAGCGCATCCAACCCAGCGCGGGTGATCACCAGGGGCGGTGTGGCCAGGTGCAGGATGAGCTGGCGGATTTCAGCGCCCTCGCCCACCACCGCGCAAAGCGGCGCGTCGTCCGGGCCGAGCCTTATCAGACCAAGACCCTCGACCGGCTCACGCTCCAGGGCGGCGAGACCCAGGCTTGTGAGGTCTTCGAACCCGACGAAGCCGGATGCGGCGATCGCCCGGCGCGCATCGCGCGCAGACGCGGCGAGCGCAATCCGGGTCTCGTCGACACCGATGACGCTTGCAAGCCGGCGCACCAGATCGGACGCCAGCGCCGAGGCCGCGCCTTCGCCGTCTCCGGACAGATCGAGAAATCCGCTCATGAGCCTTCCGCCTTCTTGCGGCGCATCGCCATGGCCAGGCGGTGCGCATCCAGCCCCTCAAGCGCAGCGAGGCGCTCTACGGTTCCCGCGATCGCGCCCGCCCCGGCTTGGGTAAGCTCAAGAAGCGTCGTGGTCTTCTGGAACATCTCCACCGTCACCCCGCCATAGGCGCGCGCCGCGCCGGCGGTGGGCAGGGCGTGGTTCGGTCCAGCGGCGTAATCGCCGGCCGCTTCCGGCGTCCAGGGCCCGAGGAAGATCGAGCCGGCGTGGCGGACCTTCTCTGCGAAGGCGCGCGGCGCTCCGGTCTGCACGATGAGGTGCTCGCTGGCGTAGGCGTCGCACGCCTCCAGCGCTTGCGCCTCGTCCTCGACGATGACCGCCCGGCTGTTGGACAAGGCTGCGCGCGCCGTGCCTGCGCGCGGAAGCTGAGCCAGCAGGCGCTCGGTCTCCGCCTCGACCCGGTCGGCGAACGCCTCGGAGAACGCCACCAGCACCACCTGGGCCAGCGTGTCGTGTTCGGCCTGGCTTAAAAGATCGATGGCCACAAGCTCGGGATCGGCCTCGTCGTCGGCGACCACCATCACCTCGCTGGGCCCGGCGGGCAGATCGGTGGCGGCGCCGCCGGACTGGGCCAGAAGCGCCTTGGCGGCGGCGACATAGGCGTTGCCGGGGCCGAAAATCTTGTCGGCCCGCGGTAAACCCGCCGCGCCGTATCCCAGCGCCGCAATCCCGTGCGCGCCGCCGATGGCGTAGACCTCATCAAGCGCCAGCAGCCTCGCCGCCGCGAGCACCGTGGGTTCGATCCCCTCGCCTTTTCTCGGCGGTGCTATGACGACAATGCGCGGCACGCCGGCGATCTGAGCGGGCACGGCGAGCATGATCAGGGTGGAGACCAGCGGCGCGGTCCCGGCGGGCACGTAAAGCCCAGCGACATCGATGGGCGTGGCGCGGCGCTGGGCGCGCGCGCCCGGCCAGGTCTCCACGTCGACGTCGCGATAGCCCTGCGCGGCGTGGAAGCGCCGTACCGCGTCCGCCGCATCAAGGATCGCCTGGCGGTCCTCCGGCGCCAGGGCGGCTTCGGCCGCGGCGAGTTCGTCGGCGGGCACGCGGAAACCCCCTTCAGGCGCCCACTGGTCAAACCGCTGGGCGTAGTCGCGCACCGCCGCCTCGCCCCGTTTGCGCACGTCTCCGAGTACGCCGCGGGCCACGTCGAAGGCGTCCGAGGCGAGCGAGGGCCGGGTAAACAGGCGCTCTCGCTCGGCGGCGCCGGTGCGGGTCCAGTCAATTCGCTTGAGCATGGTCAGGCCATCATCTTTTCGATGGGCATGACGAGGATGGAGCGCGCGCCGACCGCCTTGAGCCTTTCAAGCGTGGTCCAGAACACCTCCTCGGTGCACACGGCGTGGACGGCCACCACGTCTTCGCGCCCCACCACCGGGGCGACCGTGGGCGCATCGTTGCCGGGCAGGATGTCGCGCACCTCGTCGAGCCGGTCGGCGGGCGCATTCAAGAGGATGTATTTGGTCTGGCGCGAGGCGATGACGCCTTTGAACCGCTCAGTAAGCAGGTTGGCGGTGTCTTCGATCTCGGGAGACCGGGCGCGCGGGCGCTTGATGAGCACGGCCTCGCTCTCCAAAACCGTCTCGAAGGCTTCCAGTCCGTTCGCCTCGAGCGTCGCGCCGGTGGAGACCAGATCGCAGATCGCGTCGGCGACGCCCATGCGCGGCGCCACTTCGACGCTGCCGCCCATCTCCACCATCTCCGCCTCCACGCCGCGCTCGGCGAGGTATTTTGCGGTGAGCCCCGGATAGCTGGTGGCCACGGTCTTGCCCTGCAGATCCTCGACCCGTGCGATCGGTCCGGCCTTGGGCGCGGCGAGCTTGAGGCGGCAGCGGGCGAATCCCAGCTTCATCGCGATGTCCAGATCCTCGAGCCGCTTGGACTTGGCCTGGGCCTCATAGAGCACGTTTTCGCCGACAATGCCGTAATCGCATGCGCCCGACGCGACGAAATTGGGTATGTCGTCGTCGCGGATCAGCATCAGGTCCAGCGGCGTGTTCTCCGCCCGGCGCATCAGCGCGTCGCGGCCATAGGCGAGCTTCACGCCGGAGCGCTTGAGAAGCTCAAGCCCGCCTTCGGCGAGGCGGCCCTTCTTCTGGACTGCGAGGATCAATCGCGGTGCGCTCATTCGCGCGCCTCCTTCAAACGGTCGAGCACCAGGCGGTAGCCCTTGAAATTTTCCTGCGCGAGGAAGCGCGCCACACGGGTGACGGTGGTGGTGGAGACCCCCGTCTCCGCGCTGATATCGCGATAAGACTTGCCGCCCGCATCAAGCATGCGCGCCACCCGCCAGCGCTCGGCGAGCGCGACAAGCTCGCCGGGCGTCGTGAGATCGCGCAGAAAGCGTTCGGCCTCGTCAGAGGTCTGCAACGCCAAAAGCGCGCGCGCCAGGGCGGCAACGTCGGCCGGTCCGCCGGCCTCGCCCTTGGCGTCGCCTGTTTCCAAATCAGCAGCTGCCATGGCGACCTCCTCGCTTCCACGAGAGGCGTTATAGCGTGTTAGCGTGATGAAACAAGCTTAGTTGTGCCGATCGCTGAAAAGGATGTCCTGAAAGCGCGCGCCAATGCGCTCTGCGCGCACCATGAAGAAGGCGCGTGCGTCGTCATTTTCGCTGATATCTTCTAGGGTTCGTTCAAACAAGCTCAGCCAGCGCGTGAAGTGCTCCGGCCCCATGCGATCCACATGCTTGTGGTGAGCGGGGATCGGCCGGCCGGAATAGGCGCCCGAGCCCAGCGCAACGCTTTGCCAGAACTGTTTCATGGTCGCCAGGTGACCCGCCCAGTCCGCCCCGATCGCATGGGCGAAGACCGGCCCCAACAAATCGTCTTCACGGACCCTGGCGTAGAACGTCTCCACCAGCGCATCGATGAAGGCCTCGTTCACGCCGGCGGCGTCGGCCTCGGCGCGCATGTCGGTCCGGCGGGCCGATGCGGTGCGGATGATGGGGCTCATGGACGGCCTCGCGCGTGCTGACGCGCTTCATCTGTGCGTTCCGGCGGCCCGGATCAATGCGCCGGGCTGCATCGCGGCGCGCGCCGCCCCCCGACAGGGAGGGCGCGGGCGTGCTAGACTCTCCGGCGTCTTTTCAATCAGCATGAGGCGCTTTTCATGATCGTCACGACAACCCCTTCGGTGGAAGGCAAGACCATCACTCAATATCACGGCGTGGTCACCGGCGAGGCGATCCTCGGCGCGCACCTGTTCCGCGACCTGTTCGCCGGCATCCGCGACCTGGTGGGCGGGCGTTCTGGGTCTTATGAAAAGTCCCTGCGCGAGGCCCGCGAAATCGCCTTGAAAGAGCTTGAGGACGAGGCGCGCGCCCGCGGCGCAGAGGCCGTGGTCGGCGTCGATCTCGATTACGAGGTGATCGGCGAGCAAGGCTCGATGCTCATGGTGAGCGCGTCGGGCACGGCGGTCTCGATCAGCTGATCTCACGCACGCTGCGCAGCGCATAGGCGACCAGCCGGGCCTCCAGGCGTTCGCCGAGCGAGCCTGGCTGGTCGAGCCCCATGCGCTTCAGCCCCTCGGCCACGTCGTCGTCCGGTTCTCCATTCAGCATGGCGCTGACGATGGTTCTGGCGCGGCCGCTCTTCGTGGCGGTCGCGTTCTTCAGGAAGCCAAGGGCGTCCTTGAGATCGCGCTCCACCTTGGTGAGATCGCTGCCCAGGGGATAGTCCGGCAGGCGCCCCTGCTCGGCGAAGGGCCGCAGGGCGCCGCGCACGCGCTCCGGCGTATTGCGGCGATGGCGTTCCTCCAGCGCAAAGCCCGGCTCCACCTTGCCGGCCTTTTTCGCGGCGTCGAGAAACGCGTCCTGGAAGCGGCTGTCGCAGATACGCGCCAGGCGCACCGCCACCTCCCGATCGGTGACGCCCTTCAGGTCGGCGACGCCGTACTCGGTGACCACCAGGTCGCGCAGATGGCGCGGAACGGACACCTCGCCGGCCTCCCAGACGATGTTCGATTTCGTCTTCCCGCCCGAGGTTCGCACCGCGCGCACCAGGATGACCGAACGCCCGCCCTCCAGCTCATGGGCCATGGCGACGAAATTATACTGGCCCCCGATCCCGCTTACGACGCGCCCGTCATGCAGCGTGTCGGAGATCGCCGCGCCGCGCCCGTTCACCATCATGGCGGTGTTGAAGAAGCGGGCGTGCTGTCGCTGAGCCCGATCCAGAGCCTCCGAGCCATAGAGCTGGTTGATGCGCCCGATCCGGGTCATGGAGATCGTCTCGCGCATCGCGTCCGGCATGTCGCGCAGCGCTTTATAAAGCCGCGTCGAGCCCAGATAGAAGCCGCCGTGAAGACGGATCGCCGGACCACCGCCAGAGGGGTTGAGGCCCCGGTTCAACGCGGTCTGGGCTTCAAGATCGTCATGCACGGCGCGCGTAAGAACGCCGTGTTCGAGAAGATTAATCAGCCCCTCGGTGACCATCTCCGAGCAGCCGTAAAGCCCCGCCTCGAAGGCGCCGCGCCCGCCGATGGCGGGGTCCACGTCGGGCCCTTCCAGCGCGTCCAGCGCCTCGGCGAAGGCGCCGGGGTGCTCGTTTCTCAGCCGAACCGCATGGGAAAGCCCGTCGCCGAGGGCGCCGATGCCGATCTGAAGCGTCCCGCCGTCGCGCACCAGGCCGGCGGCGTGCAAAGCGATGGCGTGCTCGGCCGGACCCACCTTCTCTGAAGGAATGGGAAACAGGGTGTACCCGTCGGTCTGAAGAACATGGTCGAAGGTCTCCACCTCCACCACCGCGTCATGGCCGAGCCAGGGCAGGTCCGGGTTCAACTCCGCGAGGATCGCCGTGGGCCTGCCTTGCTCTGCTCGCGCGCGCAGGCGCTCGAACAGGTCAAGCGACAGGTCGGGATTGCACGACAGCGAGTAGCGCGCGCGCCCCGCCGGGTCCGGCGCGACCATCTGGGCGATGACGTTCAACCCGCTCTCGAAGATCTCGCGTCCGGCATGGGTGTAGTTGGCGCTGACATAGTTCGCCTGGGCGTGGGCGTTTGTCAGCAGTCCGCCCGGCGAGAGGAAGAACTCCTTCACCGTCACGTTCTCAGGCAATGCGCCTTTGGCGCGGTCTTTGACATAGTCCAGGCGCGGATAGCCGGCGTAAAGCCGCTCTGCGATGGGATCGAGCAGACGCGCGGCGAGCGCGTTCGGCGCGGCCGGCGGATCAAGACTGAGCGCGGTGTAGATCGTCAGGTCGAGACCCGGATCAGCCAGGGCTGCACGGTAAAACGCGTTGGCGAGATGGTTCGCCTTGCCCAGCGCCAGCGGCAGGCCGAGCACCACCCTCTTGCCGACGCGCGCGACAGTGTCGCGCACGATCGCGTCGGCGCGGGCGTCAAGGTCGGTCGGTGAGTCGCTGGTCATGCCCGTAGGATGGACCAACCCTCGCTGGGCGCGAAGCGCTCGCCATATTTCTTTTCCAGCCGCTCCAGATCGGCGACCACCGCGTCGATCTGGCGATAGCGGGCATAGCCGAACGGGCCGCCCCGGAACGGCGCGAAGCCGGCGCCGAAGATCAGCGCCGCGTCCACATCGTCCTCCTCGTCGGCGACGCCTTCATGAAGGATCTGCGCGCACACGTTCAAAAGCGGAAGGATGAGCCGGTCGCAGATAGGATCGATGCGCTCGCCGTTGAGGTCATCGTCGGAAACCTTCGACTTCTGCGCCTCGCCGTCCTCGTAATCGTAAAAACCCCGGCCGTCCTTCACACCCGACCCGCGCTCCTCCAGGGTCTCGCGCACGATCGCGGGAATCTCGCCGATCTCTTGCGGGAAGTCCTGTTTCAAGTGCTCGGCGACGTCCAGCGCGATGTCGAGCCCCACATGGTCGGCGACCTCCACCGGGCCCTGGGCCATGCCGAACCGCTCGGCCGCCGCGTCGATGAGTTCGGGCTTGACCCCCTCCTCCATCAGCCGCGCGGCCTCCAGCAGGTACGGCGTCAGCGCCCGGTTCACGATGAATCCGGCGCCGTCCTTGGCTGTCACGGGAAGCTTGTCGATCGTCTCGGCGAACGCGGCGCCCTGCGCCAGGGCGCGCTTGGAGGTGCGGCCATGGCGAACCACCTCCACCAGCGGCATTTTCGACACCGGGTTGAAAAAGTGCAGGCCCACGAGCCGCCCCGGCTTTTTCAGCGTCGAGGCCATGTCCTTCAGCTTTAACGAGCTGGTGTTGCTGGCGATGATGGCGTCCGCCTTCATCTTCGGCTCCAGCTCTTCAAACAGCTGTTCCTTCAGATCCAGCTTTTCCGGAGCCGCCTCGATAATCAGATCGGCGCGCGCCACGCCGTGACCGTGCGGATCGGGGATGAACCGGTTGCGCGGCGGACGAATGTCGCCGCGGTCTTTCGCCGGCTTTTTGTCGAAGAGCGTGTTGGCGTCCTTCACCGCGTTGGCGATGGGCTCCAGCTTCACGTCGGTGACGGTCACCTCAAAGCCTTTCAGCGCGGCCCAGGCGGCGATGTCGCCGCCCATGGAGCCCGCGCCGATCACGTGAACGCGGTGGATCTCCAGCGCGTCATCGGGAAGGCGCGCCTCGCGCTTTTTCCTTTCCTGCAAAAGAAAGACCCGGCGCAGATTGCGCGAGGCGATGGAGCCGGAGAGCTCGGCGAACAGCTCGGTTTCCGCGTCCATCAACTCCTGGGACAGGCCGTGCTCTTCAAAAAGGTCGATGAGCCGGAACGGTGCGGGATAGTGATCCTCGCGCACCTTTTCGCGCGTCTTCTTGCGCATCTGGTTGGCTGCAAAGCCGCGCGCCGGCCGGGTATCGAGCGCGTCGCGCTTGAGTGCTTCCAGCCCCTTGGCCTGTTCGCGCGTTTCGCCAAGGCGCGCCTTGGCCGCCTTGCGCCAGTGGCGCTCGGGAACCGCCTCGTCGACCAGGCCTAATTTTGCGGCCTTTTTCGCCGGCACGCTCTTGCCGGCGATGATCAGGCCCATCCCGTCGATCGCGCCCACAAGGCTCGGCAGACGATACGTGCCCCCCAGGCCGGGCACGAGCCCCAGCTTGACCTCGGGCAGCCCGAGCTGGGCGTCGTCGCGGGCCACGCGATGATCGCACGCAAGCGCCACCTCCAGCCCGCCGCCCAGGCAATGGCCGTGCACCATGGCCACGGTGGGGCAGTTCAGATCCTCCAGGCGTTCGAGCAGATCCTTGCCATGCTCGATCATGGAGCGGATTTCGTCCGCGCTCATGGACTCGAACATCTCCACGTCCGCGCCGGCCATGAAGCCGCCAGCCTTGCCGGAGTAGAGGACGAGGCCCTTCGGCGTATCGGCCTCCAGCTTGTCGAGCAGCGCCTCGAAATCGCGCAGAACCTTGTCATCCAGCACGTTCGCGGACCGCCCGGGCATGTCCATGGCCGCCCAGCACACGCCGTCGGAATCGATCTCGGTGGAAAAAATATCGGTCATCAAAAAATCTCTCATGCCGCACTCAAAAGCATGGCGCCGCCCTGGCCGCCGCCGATGCACTCGGTGGCGATCGCTTTCGCGCCGCCGGTGCGGTTCAGGGCGTAAAGGGCGTGAAGAACGATGCGCGTCCCGCTGGCGCCCACCGGGTGGCCGACGGCCACCGCGCCGCCGTCGATATTCAACCGGTCCTCGTTGATCCGGCCGAGCGGGGCGTCCAGGCCCAGACGCTCGCGGCAGAAGTCCTCATCCTCGAACGCCGCCTGGCAGGCGAGCACCTGGGCGGCGAAGGCCTCGTTGATCTCCCACAGCGCGAGATCGTTCATGGTGAGCGAGTGGCGCTTCAGGATCGGCGCGGAAGACAGGACCGGGCCAAGCCCCATGCGCTTCGGGTCCAGCGCCGCCCACTCCACGTCTTCGATATAACCCAGCGGTTCGACGCCCAGCTTTTCGGCCGCCTCCTCGCTGGCGAGCAAGGTCCAGCAGGCGCCGTCGGTGACCTGGCTGGAATTGCCGGGCGTCACCTGGCCATGGGGTTTTTCAAACGCCGCCTTCAGCTTGGCGAGCTGATCGGTATCGGTGTCGGGACGAACCCCGTCGTCATGGTCGTAGACCTCGCCGTCACGTGAGAAGACCGGCTGCACCTCGGCCTCCAGCCAGCCCTTGCGCTGGGCGCGATGGAGGCGGTGATGGCTTTGTGCGGCGTAGGCGTCGGCGGCTTCGCGGGTGATCCCCCATTCATGGGCGAGCACTTCAGCGGTTTCGCCCATGCCGAGCTTCACCACGTCGTCGGTCAAACCCTTCTCAAGGCTGACCACCGGCTGGGCCATGTTGGGGCGAAACTCCGAGGCCACCGACACCCGTTCGCCGGGCCCTTTCGCCTTTCTCAGCTTGCCGAGCCAGCGCGCGGTGTCGCCGGACAGCTCCAGCGGGGCGTGGCTGAGCGCATCGGTCCCGCCGGCGAGCAGCACCTCGTTGCGCCCGGATGCGATCTGCTGAAGCGCATTGTCCAGAGACTGCATGCCCGAGCCGCAATTGCGCTGCACCGAATAGGCCGGGATCTCTTCGCCGAGCCCCATGCGCAGGGCCGCCACGCGGGCGGTGTTGGGCGCTTCCGATGTGGGCGCCCCGCAGCCGAGGATCACCTCCTCGACCGCGTCCATGGCCTTGCCCTGGCGCAAGGCGAGCTGCTGGCCTGCGGCCACGGCCAGATCCACAGGGGAAAACGGGCCGGGCTCGCCGCGCGCCTTGATGAAGGGGGTGCGTGCGCCGTCCAGTACGGCTACGCGGCGGCGGTTTCGTCCTTGCGGGCGCTGGGCGATAGCGTGGCTCCCTTCAATTCGGATGGATCAAAATCATCAACGACCAGCACTTCGCGCACCAGCGCATCGGTCTGCTCGATCTCGTCGCGCTCGGCCCGGCTTAGAACGCCGCACTTCACCGCCTCGTCGAGGCTGAGCTTCTGTTTCTTGACCGGCTTTAACAGCCGGTCGCGGCGAATGACCGCGTGCAGCACCTTCTCGATCAGCGCCATGGTGTCGCCGTTGGAGCCCAGATAGACGTTATGGCCGATCCGCTCGCGGGTCTCGCCCGGGGTCTGGATCGTCTCGGCGACCGCGTTCATCAGGCTGTCGTGGGGCGGCTTACGGTGCAGGCCGGTTGGGCTGGTGATCGCGGTCAGCACGAAGCGCCAGAACGGGTTCGGGAAATGGCGCTGAACCGCCTTCAGGCGCTCCTCGAACCGGTGCAACCCGTCCTCGAACACATAGTCGAGCACCACTTTGTCCTCTTGCGGCCGCCCGTCATGCTCGAAGCGCTTAAGCGCGCCGGACAATAGATAAAGCTCGGCCATCATGTCGCCGAGCCGGGCCGACAGGCTCTCTTTCTTCTTCAGTGCGCCGCCGAGCGTCGCCAGCGAAATCTCCGTCGCCACCGCAAGCTGGGCGCTGGCGCGCGAGAGCTGTTTGTAATAGCGCTCCAGCTCGCCTGCGCCCTCTGGCGCATGGGCGAAGCGCGCACCGGTGATCGCGTGCCAGATCGAGCGGCCGGCGCTTTTAAGCTGCCAGCCGAAATGGCCGAACAGCGCCTTGTCGAAATCCTCCAGCCCGGCGCGTTTGTCTTTGTTGCGCACCGCCTCCATCTCGGTGAGGAGGTAGGGGTGACACCGGATCGCGCCCTGGCCGAAAATGATCAGCGAGCGGGTGAGGATGTTCGCCCCCTCCACCGTGATCGCCACGGGCAACGCCTTATAGGCGGTGGCCAGGTGATCGCGCGGCCCTTCGCAGATTGTCTTGCCGGCGTGGACGTCCATGGCGTCGTTGATCGCCGTGCGCAGGCGCTCGGTGGCGTGGTATTTCATGATCGCCGAGACCACGGCGGGCTTTTCGCCCTCGTCGATCCCGGCGCAGGTGAGAAGCCGCGCGCCGTCCAGCGTGTAGGCGGTGGCGGCGATGGGCGCGAGTTTTTCGCGCACGCCTTCAAACCCGCCCACCGGCATGCCGAATTGCTGGCGGATGCGCGCATAGCCGCCGGCCGAGCGCGCCGAGACGGCCGCGCCGGCCGCGCTCAAGGACGGCAGCGAGATGCCGCGCCCGGCGGCGAGCGCGCCCATGAGCATTTTCCAGCCCTGGCCGATCTGCTCCTTGCCGCCGAGGATCTGCTCGATCGGCACGAAAACGTCCTGGCCGCGCACCGGCCCGTTCTGGAAAGCGATGCCCGCAGGATAGTGACGCCGCCCGGTCTCCAGGCCTTCGGTGTCGGTGGGGACCAGAAGCACGGTGATGCCCAGATCCTCCTTAGGGCCGATCAGGCCGTCGGGGTCGAACAGGCGCACCGCAAGGCCGGCCAGCGTCGCGACCGGCGCCAGCGTGATGTAACGCTTGTTACAGGTGATCGAGACGCCGAGCCGTGTCTCGCCGTCGATCTCTTTTTCAACGATGACGCCGTAATCGGTCATCGCAGAGGCGTCGGAGCCCGCCTCCACGCCGGTGAGCGCGAAACAGGGAATATCCTCGCCCTTGGCCAGGCGCGGCAGGTAATGATTTTTCTGATCGTCCGTGCCGTAGAGCAGCAGCAGCTCGCCGGGGCCGAGCGAGTTGGGCACCATCACCGTGACCGCCGCGCTGATGGAGCGCGTGGCGATCATGCGCACCGCCTCCGAATGGGCGTAGGCGGAAAAGCCTTTCCCGCCATACTCTTCGGGAATGATCATCGCGAAGAAACCTTCGGAGATCAGGTAATCCCAGACCGCTTGGGGCAGATCGTTCTTCTCGTGCTCGATCTCCCAATCGTCGAGCATGGAGCAGAGCTGGCGCGTCGGGCCTTCGATGAAATCCTGCTCGGCCTTGGTGAGCACGCCGACCTTGAGATTGCGCAGATAGTCCCAGTCCGGCTTGCCGGACACGAGCTCGGCGTCCCACCACACCGTCCCGGCCTCGATGGCCTGGGCTTCGGTGTCGGACATTTCGGGAAGCAGGCCCTTGAACCAGCCCATCAAAGGCTTGGAAATCAGGCTTTTGCGCAGCCCCATGGTCGAACGCCCTCCGCACTGTCAGCGATGGAATTTCAACGCGCGCGCGGCGGGGTGAGTTCCGAGCGGAGCGGAGCCTAGCCTGTGAGCTCTCGGCGGGCCGCATCAGCCATGAACGCCGAGCGCGACAGGCCGCGCGCCTTCGCCGCGGCATCAATGGCCTGAAGCAGGCCGGCGTCGAGGGTCAGATTGGCTTTGACGGTTCGCCCGGACAGGCTGATCAGCGGCACCGCAAGCAGGACTGCTCCCTGCTTGAGATCGCGGACCACCTCCGAATCCTGGCGGATGGAGTCGAAAGAGCGCGGGATGACCGGCTCGGCGTCTTCAGACCATAGCGCCAGCGCTTCGGCGGCCATGTGCGGAAGGTCTTCGAACCTCTCCGCGGCTGAAAAGCAGCCGGGCGCGTCAGGGAAATGGATTCCGAAAGCGCTATCATCGTCCTTATGCACCACACCAATGAATACGGTCATCGCGGCCTCCTAAAGCCAGCCGGCCTGCTTGTAGATCGCCCGAACCGTGCCGATCGGTGGATCCTTCTTCGGATGCGGCACGATCACGATCCGGCCGCCCTTGCGAAACTTGGCGTGCGATCCCTTTGCGCCAACCTGCTCAAAGCCGTCCTGTTCAAGCCGCTTCACAAGCTTTCGGCTTTCGCGTTCCAACTCCAAGCGCACGCCCTCCCGATTGCAGAGCATGCAGTTCGCCTGCGCCGATTTGCAAGATATCAGGCGCATCATTGTGCGCCTTGCATGGGCGACCCACCGGAACCTCGCCCCGCTCCGCCCGTTGCGCCCATTCGCAGCGGAGCGCGCGCATGGCCAAGCTCACCCTCGCCGAAAAACTCATCGACGCTCATCTCGAAGACGGGTCGCTGACGCGCGGCGAGCCGATCGCGCTGAGGATCGACCAGACGCTGACCCAGGACGCCACCGGCACGCTGGTGATGCTGGCGCTGGAGGCGATGGATCTGACCCGCGTGAAGACCGAGGTCAGCGCTCAATATGTGGACCACAATCTCATCCAGGCCGACCACAAGAACCCTGACGACCACGCCTTTTTAAAAAGCGCGGCGGAGCGGTTCGGATTGTGGTTCTCTCCGCCCGGCATGGGCGTCTCGCACCCGGTTCACATGGAGCGGTTCGGGCGGCCGGGCGCGAGCCTGCTCGGCTCTGACAGCCATTCCTGCGCCGCCGGAGCGCTGGGCATGCTGGCGATCGGCGCGGGCGGCGTGGACGTCGCCGCGGCCATGGCCGGCGAACCCTTCCGCACCCCCATGCCGGAGATTTTCGGCGTCGAACTGACTGGCGCGCTTCCAGACGGCGTCAGCGCCAAGGACGTGATCCTGGAAATGCTGCGCCGTCACGGCGTGCGCGGCGGGGTCGGCAAGATCATCGAGTATCATGGTGACGGCCTGGAGCAGCTCTCCGCCATGGACCGCCACGTCATCGCGAACATGGGCGCGGAGCTTGGCGCCACGACCAGCGTGTTTCCCGCCGACAAGGCGGTGCGCGCCTTCTTGAAGACCCAAGGGCGCGAGAATGCGTATGAGGACTGGCGCGCCGACGACGGCTGCGACTACGACGAGACCGACCGGATCGACCTCTCAAACCTCGAACCGCTCATCGCCAAGCCGGTGAGCCCGGGCAATGTCGTGCCCGTGCGCGAGGTCGAAGGCGAGCCCATCGGCCAGGCTTATATCGGCTCCAGCGCCAATCCGGGCTATCGCGATTTCGCGGTCGCGGCTGCAATGGTCAAAGACCGCAAAATCGCCGACGAGGTGAGCTTCGACATCAATCCCACCTCGCGCCAGGTGCTGGAGACGCTGATCCGCGACGGCCATCTCTCCAGCCTGCTGCATGCCGGCGCGCGCCTGCACCAGACCGGGTGCAATGGCTGCATCGGCATGGGTCAGGCGCCGGCGAGCGGGACGAACTCCCTGCGCACCACGCCGCGCAACTTCCCCGGCCGTTCGGGGACGGAAGAGGACAGCGTCTTCCTGTGCTCGCCGGAAACCGCGGCGGCGAGCGCGCTTTCAGGGAAGATCACCGATCCGCGCTCCTGCGGGACGCCGCAGGTGGATGTCCCAGCCAATCCGGTGCGCAACATTGACCTTCTGCAAGCGCCTCTGCCTGAGGACGAGGCGCGCAAGGTGGAGCTCGTCAAAGGCGCCAATGTGGGCGAGATGCCCGAACTCGACGCCCTGCCCGATACGCTGAAGCTGTGCATCATCATCAAGGCGGGCGACGACGTTTCCACCGACGAGATCCTGCCCGGCGGCGCGGAGGTTCTGCCGCTGCGCTCCAATATCGAAAAGATCGCCGAGTTCAGCTTCATCCGGGTCGACAAGGATTATGTGCAGAATGCCCGCGGCCTTTCAGACGATTTCGACGGCCACGCCGCGCTTGGCGGAGAGAATTACGGCCAGGGCTCCTCGCGCGAGCACGCCGCGCTGGCGCCGCGCCATCTGGGGCTTCGCTGCGTCATCGCGAAAAGCTTTGCGCGCATCCACCGGCAGAACCTCATCAATTTCGGGATCGTACCGCTGACCTTTGAGGACGAGGCCGATTACGACCGGCTCGAAACGGGCGCCGAACTGAAGATCAAGGGCCTGCGTGAGGCGGTTGAAAGCGCCGACACGCTGGACGCCGAGATCGACGGCGAGGCGATCCGCTGCCGGCTCGACCTGTCGGAGCGCGAACGCCAGCGCCTTGCGGCCGGCGGCGCGGTGAACCAGATCCGCAAGGCGCTGGGCGGCTAGCCCTGCGCGGCGAGAATGGAGACGCGCGCGGCGCGGATCGCGGGGAAGAGGCCGCCCGCAGCGCCGACCACCAGCGCCAGGGTCACGCCGGAGACGATCGCCGCCGGCGTGACGGCGAAGGAGAACACGATCTGCGTGAATCCGCCACCCAGGGTCGATGCGGACACGCCGTCGAACACGAAATACGTGGCCGCCGCCCCGAGCAGGCCGCCCAGAAACGCCAGCAGGAGCGACTCCGCCATCGTCCCGACAAAGGCCGGGAAACCTGCGAACCCGATCGCGCGCAGCGTCGCGATTTCGCGAGTGCGCGCGTCCACCGAGGCGTACATGGCGTTCCAGGCCCCCGCGAGCGCGCCCACGGCCATGATGACGGCGAGCGGCCATCCCAGGAACATCAGCAAATCCGAAGTCCCGCCCGCGCTTGACGCGAAGAACTCGCGCTCGCTGGACACATCCACGTCAAGACGCGGTTCGTTTTCGGCGTACTCCTGCAGCGCTTCGAGCGCCTCCGGGCTTTCAAGACGCACGCGCACCGACTGCACCGTCCCGGTGCGCTGATAGAGGTTCTGGATGGTGTCCAGATCGGCCCAAACTTCGGAATCGAACACCGAGCCGCCGGTGGAGAACTCCCCCACCACCCGCCACTCGTTCGCGCCAAGGCGGATGGTCTCGCCCAGATCGAAGCCGGAAAACTCGCGCACGACGCCCTCGCCGACCACAAGCTCGTTGGAGCCCGGTGCGAACATGCGCCCCTCCACCAGGGTGAACCCGTCGCGGATCGCCGCCGCGTTCTCTCCGACGCCGCGCAGCGGCAGGTTGGCGTCATTGCCCGTGGCGCGCTTGCGCCCGTCGGCGATCACATAAAGCTCAGGCGAGAGGATCGGTTCGCCCGCCGCATTCGCAGCGATGCCCGGCGCCACCTCGATCAGGCGCACTGAGTCGCGGCCCAGCCCGGAATTGAGCTCGGCCTGCGCCCCCGAGCCGAGCACCACGGCGACATCGTCGGAGCCGGTGCCGTTGACCGTTGCGCGAAAGCCGTTCGCCATGGCCAGGAAGCCCAGCAAAACCCCGACCACGAGCGCCACCGACAGCACCGTGGCGAGCGACATGCCCCATCGCTGCGGGATAGAGCGCAGATTGATCATGGTGACCGCGCCGATCTGTTTGAGCATGGCCCTAATCCTTCCCGAGGCCGTCGACGATGTTGAGCCTCATGGCGTTGACCGCAGGCAAAAGACCGGTCACCAGGCCGAACGCGACCATCAGCGCGACCGCCTGAAGCACGATGCCCGCCGTCATCCTGAAGCCGGGAAGAAACCCGGCGAGCGCGCCGCCCACCAGCGTGACCATGGCGGCCGCGAGCCCCAGCCCCAGCAGGCCGCCGAGGACGCTCAGGAGCACGGATTCGCTCAAAACATGGGCGAAGATGCGCGGCGGTGAAAAGCCGAGCGTCTTCATCACCGCGACTTCCTTGGTCCGCTCGTTGATCGCCATCACCATGGTGGTGCCCACGATCATCAAGATCGTCGCGAACGCCGCGCCGATGACGAGGGTGAGGATGAGACCGATATTGCCGATCTGCTCCAGGAAGGCCTGGCCGAACGCGGCTTCGGTGGCGGTCTCGGTCTCCGCCGGAGAGTTGGCGAACTGCGCGTCAATGGCCCGGGCCACCTGATCGTTGATCGCAGGATCGCCAGTGGTGAGAATAATCCAGCCGATCCGGTCGCGATTGAACGCCAACGCTTCGTTGAAATAATCATAATGAAAAATCAAATAGTTGGCTGGAACATCCTGATCATCCGCGTCAAAAATCACGCAGACTTCCATATCCCAGGCGCGCGCCCCGTCCTGCTGGCTCCAGATGTTCGAGCTTAAGGGAATGCGCTCGCCCACACTCCATTCGTATTGCCCGGCGAGATCGGCGCCCAGCGCCATGCAGTCGTTTCGGGTGAGAAGCGTATCAAGATCGCCTTCGGTGATCACAAGCTCGTCATAGACCGCCAGATAGCTTTCCATCTCCACCGCGAACGCCTGGATGACGTTGCGCGGGTCCTGGAAATATCCGCCGAACCAGTTGGCGTGGGTGACCTCTTCCACCCCCTCCACCCCGGCGACGCGGCTGTAATAGGCGTAAGGCATGTCCAGGGTGAAATTGATGGCGTTGAGCGTGACCAGGCGGTCGGCCGCGGCGGTCTCCACCCCGGCGTTGAGCGAGCGGGAGAACGCGCCGAGCACGGCGAAGATCAGGAACGCCGTCATGATCGACAGGACAAGGAGGATCGCCCGCGTCTTCTTGCGGAAGAGGCTCTTCCTGATCAAAGTCGCGTCGTTCATGCTGGCGCTCCCGCGCCCTCGAGGAAGCGGCCCTTGTCCAGATGCAGCTCCCGGCGGGCGTATCTGGCCGCGGACGGGTCATGGGTGACCATGACGATCGTCTTGCCCAGCTCGTCGTTTAGGAGCTGAAGCGTTTCGAGCACTTCATCGGCGGTCGCGCGGTCAAGATCGCCTGTCGGCTCGTCGCAGAGCAACACCTTCGGATCGGCCACGATGGCGCGGGCGATGGCGACGCGCTGCTGCTGGCCGCCCGACATCTGCCGCGGCCGGTGACGGGACCGGTCGGCGAGTTTGACGATCTCAAGCGCAGTCGCCACGCGCCGCTGGCGCTCCTTGCCGGAAAGACGGGTCAGCAGCAGCGGCAGCTCGACATTCTGGGCCGCGGTGAGCGTCGGCATGAGATTGTAGAACTGAAAGATGAAACCCACATGGGCCGCCCGCCATTTGGCGAGCCTGGACTGGGGCAGATTGTCGATGCGCGCGCCTTCGAAGATCACCTCGCCGGAGCTGGGCCGGTCTATGCCGCCAAGCTGATTGAGCAGGGTCGTCTTGCCCGAGCCCGACGGTCCCATGATCGCGATGAAATCGCCCTGATCGATCCGCATCGTCAGGTCGGAGAAGATGGTGATGCTCTCCTTGCCGCGCGTGTACCGCTTGGAGAGATTGTTCAGCTGGTAAAGCGCCTCGCCCATATCTGGTCCCTTCTCCGGCTTACGCCACGCACTTTATATTATAAAGTACACTGACTGGCCAGCGCCGTTATTCCTCATCGAGGAAGGTCACGCGCGCCGCCATATCCGGCAGGATGCGCCCGTCACGCTCCAGAAGCGCGACCCGCACCTGGATCGTCGCGCGCGCCCGGTCGGCGGTGGGAATGATCGCCTCCACCCGCGCCGGAATGCGCCAGTCTGGATAGGCGTCAAGCACCGCCTCGACGCGCTGCCCGGCGGCAACGCGCTGGATCTGGCCTTCATTGACGTCGACCTCGAGCTCGAGGCTGTCCATGTCCACCAGCGTCGCAATGCCGGTCCGGGTGAACCCGCCGCCGGCCGAGACCGGGCTGAGAATCTCGCCCACCTGGGCGTTCTTCGCGATCACGACGCCGGCGAAGGGCGCGCGCACCACATGGCGATCCACGAAATCGACCTGGCTGGCGAGCCGCGCGCGGGCCGCCGCCGCATCGGCGCGGGCCGCGGCGAGCTGGCTCGCCAGCGAATCGCGCTGCGCTGCGAGCGCCGTAACCGAGGCCTGCGTGGCGTAGCCGGACCCCACCAGACGCTCGGCGCGATCAAGCTGGACCTGCGCCTCGCCGCGCTGGGCGATGAGCGAGCGCACGCGGGCATCAGAGGCTTGAGCCTGGGCTTCCAGCAGATCGAGATCCAGCCGGGCGCGTTCGTCATCCAGGCGGGCGAGCACTTCGCCCTCCTCCACCACGGCGCCCTCCTCGATCAGCACCTCACGGATGCGGCCGGTGATCTCCGCCGACACGGTCGCCTGACGGCGCGCGGTGACATAGCCGGACGCGACAAGCCCCGACGCGCGCGGCTCGGGGCGAGGCGCCGGAGCCGGCGGCGTGTCTGACGAATCCCCCGTTATGATCTCGCGCGGAGCGGCGCGTTCGGCCGGCTCCGGCGCCGGGCCGATCAAAGGCATTGCGAACCAGGCGATGGCGGCGCCGACCCCGAGCGAGACCAGAATCACCAGCGTCTGAACGAGCCAGTTCGGCCCGCCCTCGCTGACCTCGCCACTGCGGTCGATGCTCAATGAATGAAGCTGCTCTCGTCGATCGTCCGCCATGTCCGCCCTTCCCCGATATCCTTTTGATACCAAAGGCCATGGCGATATGCAGCTTAAAAGACCGACCGCTAAACGCGTTCAGCGGCGCGGCGTCGGCGCCGCCGGGAGGGTGAACTCTCTTGCCGTGTTCGCGGCGTCAATGTTCAACAGCTTGGACTGGTGTTCAGAATGAAGCGCCGGCAAGACAAGCCGGCGCAGGGTCACGGCCTTACACCGCTTCGATAGGCGCGCGGGGTGACGCCGGACCAACGCCGGAAGGCGCGCGTGAAGCTGCTCTGCTCGGCGAAACCGGCCAGGAAGGCCACTTGAACCAGTGGGTAGCGATCCTCGGCCACAAGCTTCAGGGCCAAGGCCCGTCGCGCCTCCTCCACCAGAGACTGATAGGTCCGTCCAGCCTCGGAAAGACGGCGCTGCAGCGTGCGTGCGCCGAGCCCCAGCGCCCTGGCCGTCTCCTCCAGGGTCGGCACGCCCTCGCTCAAATTGTCGGCGATCTTGATCATCACCGCTTGGTCGATGCGCTCCGCGCTGATGTCGGGATAGGTCTCGTCCAGATGAGACTGGAAGAAGCGCCAGATGGTCTCGTCGCCAACGCGGTTGGGCGCGTCCAGCTGCTCCCGGCTGAACACAAGGGCGTCGATCTCGGCGCCATAGATCACTTGGCAGCCCATAAAGTCTTCGACCGGAGCCGGGTCGGCGACGGGGCGATGAGCAAACTGAACACGAAGGGGCGTGGCCGGCGCGCCCACTGCGTCGCGCCACAGCGCCACGTAAGTGCCCAACGCCGCTTCGTTTGAAAGGTGAAGCCCCGGCCGGGCCGGTTCTGGACGATGGTGGGTCCAGAGAAACTCCTCCCCGCGATCCTCCGTCGCGAAGGCCGAGACGGCGTTATAGAGCCGCGCGTAACGGTCATGGCGGTGAAAGGACTGGCGCAGCGTCGGCGCCGACTTCCAGGCCAGCCCCACAGCGCCGTACTCCTCCGGGCGCATGGAGCCCGAGGTGCGCATGTGAAAGCCGATCGCCGGCCGCTCGGTTTCGGCGATCGCTTCAAGAAGCGCGTAATAGCGCTGCTCCTCGATGGTGTGGACCGGATCCGGCGGAGCGTCCGGCGTCACGCCCGCCACCGCGAACAGGGCTGGGCGATCACACGCCGGCCCCGCCTGCGCGATGATCTTGTGCACGAAGAAACTGGAAATCCGTCCGGTCGGCATCGCCCCCGCTCCCGCCGTGTGAAAACCCGGCGCTCCCCGAAACCGCCGCTTTGTCGCCCGCCGACAACGCAATGTCGCCGGCGGTCAAGATGCCGGGGCCCGGCGCGGCTACCCCTGTCCTCGCCGGCCAGGAGCTTGCGCCGGTCAGTATAGACGCTCCGCTCCGCCAGACCAGATGCGGGCCGGACAGGCGAAAGGATGCGACCAATGAAACTGCGCAGATCCCGCTTCAACCCCGTGGCCGGCCTGTTGGTCAGCGCGAGCGCACTGATCCTCGCTGGGCAGGCGCTGGCCTTCGACACCCCGGCCTCGCGCGCGGTCACCGCGACACAGCCGCCGATCAATGACGGCCTTCCGACACCGGGGTTCGAGATCACGCCGGGCGACACGGCCATCGTGATCACCGATCCTCAGAATGACTTTCTGTCGCCCGACGGCGTGACCTGGGGCGTGGTGGGCCGGAGCATCACCGAGAACGGCACGGTGGAGAATCTCGAAGCGCTGTTTCAGGTCGCCGACGAGACCGGCATGCCGGTGTTTGTGTCGCCGCATTATTATTTCGAGCACGACCATCGCTGGGAATTTGAAGGCGCGCTGGAGACGCTGATGCATTCCATCGGCATGTTCGACCGGCCGAACGCGCTGGACATGACCGGTTTCGAAGGCTCGGGCGCGGACTGGCTGGAACGCTACGACCCCTACATCAATAATGGCCGCACCGTGGTGACGAGCCCGCACAAGGTCTATGGACCCGATAGCAACGATCTGGTGCTGCAGCTGCGCAAGGCCGGGATCGACAAGGTGATCCTGGGCGGCATGTCCTCGAACCTTTGCACCGAATCGCACATGCGCGCCCTGATCGAGAACGGCTTTGAGGTGATGGTGGTCACCGACGCCACGGCCGGCGCGATCACCGAGCACTATGACGGCTACGCCGCCTCGCTGGTGAATTTCCGCATGATCGCGAGCGCAGTGGACAACACCGAGAACACGGTCGCCGCGATCCAGGCCGCCTACGACCGCTGAGTCCGGCCGCGCGCGCCCCCGCGCGGACCGTACGGCTGGCCGCTTCCCCTCAAGCAAGGCCGGCCGCTTACGGCGGCGGCTGCGACCCCCCATGACCGCAGCCGCCGCCATTTTTCAGCGCCGGAGACCCGGCGTTCACTCAAGGAGCAACGACCATGCGTAAACTGTTTCTCACCCTGGCGCTCGCCGCGCCTCTGGCGTTCGCCGCAACGGGCGCAAGCTTCGCCGAGGACGAATATAATGTCTCCAACGGCATTACGCCGGACGGAGTCGGGCTTGGCGTGCACGGTGTCGACACTGTCGCGCTCAGCACGCTGAACGCCGTGGCCGAAGGCGACGCGCGCCATACCGTGGTGCATGACGGCGTGGCCTATTATTTCGCCTCGCAAATTTCGGCGGACAGGTTCCAGGCCGATCCGGAGCGCTACCTGCCGCAGTACGGCGGGTTCTGCGCGTACGCAGTGGCGGTGGGCCGCAAATTCGACGGTGATCCGCGCTTCGCCGATATCGTCGACGGCAAGCTCTATCTCTTCGTCAACGACGCGATCTACCAGCGCTATCTGGAAGACCGCGAAGGCACGCTCGCCCGAGCCGAAGAGCAATGGCCGCAGATCAGGCACGTCGCCGCCGACGAACTCTAAGCCGCGCCGCAAGGCGCCACGCCCCGGAGGAGCGATCCGCCGGGGCGTGGTCTCGCCCGCCCCCGGGGACAGGATTTTCGCCATGACCGACTTCGACATTGCTTTGGACCTTGAAAGGCGGCGCTACGCCCGCCTCGCCGGTTACGGCGTCTCTCTGCCGATGGCCGGCGCGGTTTACTGGGCCGCGCTGGCCGGGCTCGGCCTGGTGCTGGGTCCGGAAAACTGGGGCTTCGCCGCGGCGGCGATGTCCGGCCTGATTTTCCCGCTGGGCTTGGGTCTGCAAGGCGTCATGCGATCGCCCTTTATGAAGGCCAAGTCGCCACTGTCGCGCCCGGTCGTCTGGTCAGTGCTGGCCATAAACCTGCTCTGGCCCGCTCATATTGCGATCATCTTGACGGCCCCGGAGATCGCGCCCCTTTCGCTGGCGATCGGCATGGCGCTGCACTGGCCGGTGATCGGCTGGGTGTACGGGTCGAACTTCGGGATCGCGCACGCCCTGGTGCGCACCGCATTGGTGAGCGCCGTGTGGTTCGCGCTTCCAGACGCGCGCTTCACCGTGCTTCCCGCCGCCGTCGCGTTGATCTATGCGGCCACGGTCATCTGGATCGTGCGCGTGCGAGCGGTCGGCACGGCGCGCGCACCGGTGACGGGGCCCCTCATCTGCGCGATCGGCGCGGCAGCGCTGTTCGCCGCGACGGGTCCTGGAGCCGAGGCGCAGGCCGAAGTCCAGCTGCTTGAGCCGAACCTTGCCTTCGAACGGGGCTCAGAGGTCGATTACGTCATCGTGGCCGGCCGCCCGGCGCTGTGCCTTGAGGGCACGGCGCTTATCGAAGGGTTCGACTCCCGGCGCGGCGCGATCCAGGCGGACGTCCTCAACACGGGCCGGCGCAGCTTCGCCTACCTGGTCTTCCATGCAGAGGACCACGCCACCTACGAGGCCGCTTATCTGCGTCTTCACGAGTCCGGCTTTCGCGATGCGGGGCGATACACGCCCGGCCTCAACGGCGAAACGAACCGCCGGGTCTTTGGGCGTCATCAGATCGCCGCCGAATTCGGGGAAGACGCCTGGATCACGCTTCGCGTCCAGTTCGATGAAAACACCGCTCGGGTGCGCATCCAGGGCGCGGAACCGGTCGACAGGGTGATTGAAGATCTGGCTCTCGACCAGCGAGGAGGCCGAGTGGGCCTCGCCAGCCTTTTCGGCGCGTGCTTTTCCAATGTGCGCGTATCTACTCAGTCTGAACCGGGCGGGAGCTGAGCCCGCCACGCCGCACCTCGCTTGAAAATTCAGGGTCTCGTTTTGGACGGTCTGTCTGGAGGCCTGCTGCTTGTATTCGCGGCGCGATGAGATCGTTCGCCTGACGTGTAGGGCGCGCCATAGCGGACCCAATTCGAACCCCTCAGGGTTCGCAAGGGCGACCGCCCGCCCGCACCCCGGACTTGATCCGGGGGAGGATCGACTGAGCGTAGGCGAAGGAGAACCGGCAAGAATGGCGCCCCCGGCAGGACTCGAACCTGCAACCATCCGCTTAGAAGGCGGGCGCTCTATCCGGTTGAGCTACGGAGGCTGACGCCGCCGTCAAGCCGGGTCAGTGAGACCAGGGCTCGCGGCGGGTGAAGGAGAAATTGTCGGCGTAGGATTTGATCCGCCGCGGTGTTTCGCGCGCTTCGACGATCTGGAAGGCGATGCCGTGGCGCTGGGCGTATTCCACCGCCTGCTCCTTGGTGTCGAAGCTGAGCTTCACCTGGCTGGCGGTGTCGCTGGTGGACGCCCAGCCCATGAGCGGATCGGGGCGCTTGGCGGCCTTGGGCTCGAACTGGAGCACCCATTGCCGGGTCTTGGCCCGGCCCGACTGCATGGCGGTCTTCGAGGGGCGGAAGATCTTCGCGAACATCGTCTCACCTTCGGTCCGGCGAAAAGCCGGTAAAGAAATGGTCGGGGCGGCCGGATTCGAACCAGCGACCCTCTGCTCCCAAAGCAGATGCGCTACCAGGCTGCGCTACGCCCCGGCGCTGTTCGGTTATGCGGTTTAGGCCGCACGCCTCCCGCTGGCAAGCGGTTCAACCCTCTTGCAACGCGCCTTCTTCAGCAGACGCCGGTTCGGGCGCTTCGGCGGCGGGCTCGTCCAGCACTTCAGCGGGCACGACATTCCCAAACCAGGCGTGGCGCACCACGTCGCCGGGATCGATCCCCAGCTCCACCGACCGACCGCCATTGATCTCCAGCACCGCAAGAACCGGAACGTCCGAGGAAATGGACCGGCGCGAGAACGGAACCGCGCCCACGGCCACCTTGGCGATCGTGCCGTCGGCGCGGATATAGATAAGGTCCAGCGGCAGCGGCGTGTTCGCCATCCAGATGGAGACCGGCTGCTCGATCTGGAAATCGAACAGCATGCCGGCGTCCGCATCCAGCTCCTCGCGCCACATCATGCCGCGCTGGCGCGCCTGAGGCGTTTCGGCAAGTTCCACAGTGAGGGTGACGCTTTGCCCCTCTCCGGTTTCGATCACCAGCGGTTCGGGCCCGCCATACGCCACGACCGCGTCCGGTGCGGTGGGATCAAGCGGCTGGGCGCCGGCGCAAGCGGTGAAGACAAACCCTGAAATCAGGGCGGCGGAGGCGAGGATGGAGCGCGCGTTCAACATGGCGCAAAGCTAGCCGCGCAAGCGGTCCGCCGCAATCGCGAGCCGCTGTATGGCGGGCGGAATTTGCGCCGCTGCGCGTTTTCGCGCACTGTCATTTTCGCGTTGCAACGCACAAAAAGCGCTTGCCGCGGCGCGCGGCTGCGGGTTTTTTCCCGCCCGACCCGCAAACCTGCTTTGAACAAAGGCTGTCCTTCATGCGCATCGACAAGATCGCCATCGGCGAAAACCCGCCCGACGACATCAACGTCATCGTGGAGGTGCCCGTCGGCGGCCAGCCGGTGAAGTACGAACTCGACAAGGACGCCGGCACGGTGTTCGTCGATCGCTTCCTGCACACGCCCATGCGCTATCCGTGCAATTACGGTTTCGTGCCCCACACCCTGTCCGACGACGGCGACCCGATCGACGTGATGGTTCTGGGCCAGACCGAGCTGATGCCCGGCTGCGTGGTGCGCGCGCGGCCGATCGGCGTATTGCTGATGGAAGACGAAAGCGGGCAGGACGAGAAAATTCTCGCCGCGCCGCACCCCAAGCTCACGCCCTTCTATGACGACATCAAGGACTATACCGACGTGCACCCGGCCCAGCTGGCGCGCATCACCCATTTCTTCGAGCACTACAAGGACCTCGAACCGCGCAAATGGGTGAAGGTGGAGGGCTGGCGCGGCGCCGACGACGCGCGCCGCCTGATCACCGAGGCGATCGCCCGCGCCGGACAATAAACCCGGTCAGGTTTCGGCGAATGGATACCGGCGGCTCCAGGTGGAGCCGCCGTTTTTCGTTCACCCCTCGTCGCCGGCCCGGGCGGGCGGGAAAACCCGTGCGAGCGGGCCTTCGTCAGGAAACGGCGCCAGAAGCGCGCTGCGCACCGGGTTCCAGGCCGCCCCCAGAAGCACCACGAACGCGCCCAGCAACAACAAGGTGACCGCCGCGACGGCGCCGCCGCCCAGACCGAGCTGGCCCACAAGCACCGCCATGGCCACCCCCGCCGTAATCAGACCGGAGACGATCAGGGCGCGCCGGTTGATCAAAAGCGATATCAGCGCAAACAGGATGATGACACCGAGCGTCACCGCGGCGCTGCGGATCGCGGCGTCGGAATCGCCCGCGGCGAGCGCGCCGAACATGCCGCCGCCGCCATCGGTGAAGTCGGCTTCAGACAGGCTGATTCCCGTGTTGGCGATCGCCACGGCTGCACTCAGCAACGTCGGCGCCGCGAAAAAGTGAAGCCAGAACCCGGTCCCGGACAGGCGCGTGGTGCGCTCGGGATCGCGCGCGTCAAAGGCGACGCCGGCCAGAAACAGCGCCAGCCCCATGATCAGATTCACCAGCGGATTGAACACCACCGCGGTGTAGGGATCGGCGACGGCGAACATCGCCCAGGCCGTCCACACCAGCGCAAAGCCGAACAGGCCGCCGGAGAACGGCAGGCGGAAGCTGAAATAATACAGCGCCACGACCGCGCTGAAGATCAGCCCGAGCCCCACCGGCCAGACACGCACCGCCGGCGGGATCTCTGAGAGGGCCGCCTGCACTGCGGCCCGCGTCGGTTCGGAGCCGGCGAAAATCTGCTCGAAGACCGCGCCGATGGCGTCGGCGTCCACCACGCCAAAGGTGAGCCGGGTGTAGAGATAGGCGAGCACGCCGCCTGCGCACCCGGCGAACACCAGGCTCAGCACGATTCCCGGCAGGATGCGCCGCTGGCGGCCCACGAGGACGGCGGAAACCAGCCAGGCGGCGAGCGCGACGCCCGCGGCGAGGCCTATCCACAACCCGTCAAAGGCCAGCGTGCCCTCGCCCGGCTGCACGGCCTGGAACACCTGGCCGGCCCCGAGGGCGAGGCCGGCGAACAGGATCACCACCCCGATCGTGGTGAAGATGTCATGGAAATTGCTCAGAAACGGTAGAAGCTCGTCGCTCGGCCGAGCCTGGTCGGCGGGCGGAGTGTCGATCGCGGCCATGCCTTCCCTCCTCAAGGTTGACGCGATCGAGACCGTGCCACGAACCCGAGCGAAGCGCACGTGAAACTCGGGACATAAAAAACCCCGCCTTTGAAAGGCGGGGCTTTCCTACTTGCTCACAGGGCCGCGATCAGTTGGGATCGAGCGCGGCTTCGTGATCGTTGCGGATACGCTCAAGGCCCTCGCTGGTGCGTTCCGCGGCGGCTTCGGCGAAGGTCACGAGGATGTCGACCGAGCCGCTTTCCGCGTACGCTTCGTGGAGCGAATTGAGCGACTCGTGCAGCGAGGTCTGCTGGCGCACGAAGACCGGATCGAAATTCACCTCGGCCACCTCGCTCAGCGCGGTCAGGACGTCCTCGCGCCCGCCGTCGATCTGCTGGGGCGGCTCCATGCCGAGCCCGGCGGTGTCGATGGCTTCACGCAGCGACCCGAGCTGGTTCTCGTGAATCTCGACGATGTCCTCGCCCAGCTCGCGGATCTCCGGCTCGCCCCCGCGGTCGGACGCGATGCGTCCGGCTTCGACCTGGTAGCGGTTGGCGAGCGTGACGGCGCGCACATAGGCTTCGGCCTCAGCGTCAAAGTCCGAGATTTCGTCGTCGGTCATGCCGATCACGCGCTCGGTGGCGGCCTGGATCGCGGCGGTGGGCGGGGCCGTGCCCATGCCGTCTTCGGAGTACTCGGCGCCGTAGGTGAAGTCGGAGACCGCTTCGCTCTGCTCTGCGTCCGGCGGATCGCCGGCGGCGCCGCTCATGTCGGAGCCTTCGCGGGTGATGGCGCCGTCGCCTTCCTGCGCGGCGCCCATCTCGCGGTCCATGCCGCCGTCCATCTGGGCGTCGGCTTCGGCGCGGCGCGCCTCCCTGTCGGCGTCGCTGGCGCGCTCAGCCATTGAGGAATTGGCGCTGGCCATGCCGGACTCTTCGCCGGCGTCGGCCATAGCCGCCTCTGTTTCATCCTCGGCCGTGTCGGTGTCGGCGCAGGCGGAGAGCGCCAGCGCGCTCACCGAGGCTGCAAGCGTCATCATGCGCAACATCGCGATATCTCCTTTTAGCGCTGTATCGCTGCGTTACGCTAAAGGCGGGCGGGAAGTTCCCCGCCCGCTGCGCGCCCTACTCGCCGTCCACGGCTTCTGGAAGGTTTTCAGTAACCTCGCCCAAATGGCCCTGGACCACATCGCCGGCCATGCCCGCGTATTCGGTCAGCGCTTCGGGATCTCCCGCGGCTTCAAAACCTTCATGCAGCGCCACCGCCTCGAGATGGGCGGCCTCCTGCTGGTGCAGGAACGCGGCGTCGAAATCGATGTCGGAGGCGGCGTTGAGATTGTCGATCAGGCCCTGGCGGCGGCCCTCCAGCTCAGTGGGCAGATCCAGGTCGAGCCCCGCCTCGGCGAGGGCGGCCTCCAGCTGTTCCTGAAGCTCTTGATGGTCCTGCACGATCAGGCGCCCGATCTCCTGAACATCCTGGGAGTTGCCGCGCTCCTGCGCGATGCGTCCGGCCTGGATTTCGTACATGTTGCCCAGCGTGACATTGCGCACATAGGCCTCGACATCGCCGGACAGGCCCGCGGCGACGCCGGCGGCCATGCCGGCCGGGCCGGCGGCCATGTCCTGAGCCAGGTTCACCGCCGGGTTCTGGCCAAGATCGTCTTCAGGGGTTTCATCCCCTTCGGTGTAGCGCAGGCCTTCGTCGGCATCGCCGTCGGCGTCGGCGCCGTCGTCCATGCCGCTCATAGCCTGCTCGGCCTCACCGCCCGCCTCGCGGGTCTCCTCGGAAACGTCGCGCGCGGCGCCCTCGGCGGCTTGCTCGGTCTCCTGACCGGCCGTGCGGAGCGCTTCGCCCGTCTCTGCGGCGGCATTCTCGGCCGCGTTCTCGGTTTCGGCGGCTTCCTCGGCGCAAGCGGCGAGCGCCAGGGCGCTGGTGGACAGCAATAAAGCAAGGGTGCGGGTCATACGGGTATCCCTCAAGACAGCGGTGGTCCGCTCCGTTACGTCTGAGGGAGGATCGAAGTTCCGCTACGCTCTGCCGCGCTGCAGCACGGCGCGCCGTCAGACCACGCCGAGCCGCTTTCCGACCTTCGTGAACGCGTCCACCGCCTGGTCGATCTGTTCCGGCGTGTGAGCTGCGCTCATCTGGGTGCGGATGCGCGCCTTGCCCTTGGGCACCACGGGATAAAAGAAGCCGATCACATAGACCCCCTCCTCCATCAGCGCGTCGGCCATTTTCTGGCTCAGCGCCGCATCGCCGAGCATCACAGGAATGATGGGGTGCTCGCCGGGCAGAAGCTCGAAGCCGGCCTCGCTCATCCCGGTGCGGAAGCGTTTGGCGTTGTCGAACAGGCGCGCGCGCAGATCGTCGCCGGCTTCGACCATGTCCAGCGCCTTTAAGGACGCCCCCGCGATCGCCGGGGCGAGCGAGTTGGAGAACAGATAGGGGCGCGAGCGCTGGCGCAGCATGTCCACCACGGACTTTTTCGCCGCGGTGAACCCGCCCATGGCGCCGCCCAGCGCCTTGCCCAAAGTGCCGGTGATGATGTCCACGCGGCCAAGCACGCCGCAATGCTCCGGCGTGCCGCGCCCCTTCGCGCCCATGAAGCCATGGGCGTGACAATCGTCGACCATGGTCAGGGCGTCGTACTTGTCGGCGAGATCGCAGATCGTGGACAGGTCGGCGATATACCCGTCCATGGAGAACACGCCGTCGGTCACGATCAGGATGGTGCGCGCGCCGTCCTCGCGCGCCTGTTTCAGCTGGGCTTCCAGATCGTTCATATCGGAATTGGCGTAGCGATAGCGCTTGGCCTTGCACAGGCGCACGCCGTCGATGATGGAGGCGTGGTTGAGCGCATCGGACACGATGGCGTCTTCCGGCCCCAGCAGCGGCTCGAACACGCCGCCATTGGCGTCGAACGCCGCCGCGTAGAGAATCGCGTCTTCAGTCCCGCAGAATTTCGCGATGCGCGCTTCCAGCTCCTTGTGAACCTCCTGCGCGCCGCAGATGAAACGCACGGACGCCACGCCGTAGCCGTAGCGATCAAGCGCCGTCTTCGCCGCCTCAATGAGCTCGGGCCGGTTGGCGAGCCCCAGATAATTATTGGCGCAAAAATTCAGCACATGGCGCTGCTCGCCGTCGGTCCCGCGCACGTCGATCTCTGAAAATTGCTGCGAGGTTATGGTGCGCTCGCGCTTATAGAGCCCGTCGGCCTCGATCTCCTTCAGGGTCTCGCCTAGACGATCATAAAAGCTCTGCGACATGGGGGCGCTCCGGTTTGCTCGTGCTTGGGGCGCGAGATAGCCGAGGCGGGCGGATGGGGCAAATCGTGTCGGTGCTTTGTCCCTCCCGTTGATGGGGTGGGTGGCCCGGAGCGACGCGCGGGGTCGGGCGGGGTGGGGCGGCGGGGCGCTCATGCCTGCAACGCTGGTGAACCACCCCCTCCGCCCCGGATCTGAAGATCCGGGACACCTCCCCCATCAAGGGGGAGGACAATAACCCCGCCTCGCCCTAAACCTCCACCAGCACTGCGCCAAGCCTGCCGCGCTCCACGTGTTCATGAGCGCTGGCGGCCTCCTCCAGATCGTAGACGCGGTCCACCAGCGGGTTGAGCGCGCCGTCCACCAGGGCGCGGGTGACGTCCCACACCGCCTGGGCGGTCTGGGCGGGGGTGAGCTGATAGACGAAGACCGGCTGAATGCGCACATTCTTGAACATGAGATCGTAGAAGCGCAGCTCCGGGGTTTTCTCCGCCTCCGAGCCGTAGCTGGCGATGATCCCGTGCGGCGCGATGATCTCGGTGGAGACCGGAAGATTGCCGCCGAACTCCACCTCCACGATGTGATCCACCGTTCCGGCCACCGCGCGCACCGCTTCAGCGACGTCCTGGCTGGTGTAGTCGATCACTTCGTCCGCGCCGGCGTTCAGCGCCGCTTCAGCCTTTTCCGGGCTGGAGACGGTGGCGAGCACCTGAGCCGCCCCCGCCCACTTGGCGAGCTGGATGGCGGTATGGCCCACCATGCCCGCCCCGCCGGTGACCAGGACACGCTTGCCTCTCACCGTATGGCCGCAGACCAAGGCGCGGTGGGCGGTGAGCGCGGGAACGCCGAGGCAGGCGCCCGCCTCGAAGCTCACCCCGTCGGGCAAGGGCGCGGCGCATTCGGCGGGCAGCACGCAAACTTCGGCGCAGCTCCCGCCCGCGCGCTTGAACGCCGCATTGTAGAGCCAGACCCGCTCGCCGATCCGGCTGGGGTCGACGCCCTCGCCCACCGCCTTGATCACGCCGGCGCCGTCGGAGTGAGGAATCTGCCGCGCCACCGCCATGGGACCGCGCGCGCCGGCGCGTTGCTTCACATCGCTGGGATTGACGCCCGACACCTTCATGTAGACCGACACGTCACCCGGCCCGGGCGCGGGCTCCTCGCTCTCCCCCAGCGTCAGAACGTCCTCGGCCGGCCCCTGATCGTCGTACCAGATTGCACGCATGACGCGTCCCCCATACTGTCCCTGGCGAGAGGGTGGCGCGCCGGCGCACGCTTGTCGAGTGTTCACCAGCTCGTGACTGGCGAACGGGCGCGCAGCGCATACGTTTAGGACGAACCCGATGACACGAGGTCCGCCATGATCGCCTTTGATCGACGCCTGTTCCTGTTCTCCGCCGCCGCGCTCGCCGCGTGCGGGTCCGGCGCCGACGCGCAGGATCCCACCGACACCGCCGTGGACGCCGATTTGTTCGACGATCCGCGCATCGTCCCCATGGGCGAAGCCCAGATCGACTACGCCTCCAAGGACGAAGACTGGTGGCGCGAGCGTTTGAGCCGGGAGGAATTTCGCATCCTGCGCCAGGAAGGCACCGAGCGCGCGGGCTCCAGTGCGCTTAACGCCGAAGACCGGCGCGGGATCTTCGTGTGCGCCGGCTGCGCGCTGCCGCTGTTTTCCTCGCGCACCAAGTTCGAAAGCGGCACCGGCTGGCCGAGCTTCTGGGCGCCGCTGGACGGCGCGCTCGACACCAAGCCGGACTACCGGCTGTGGACGCCGCGCACCGAATACCATTGCGCGCGCTGCGGCGGGCACCAGGGCCATGTCTTTGACGACGGTCCCCGCCCCACCGGCCAGCGCTGGTGCAATAACGGCGTCGCCCTGGCCTTCGTCCCGCATCCCCAGGCCTGACCCCCACTCCCCCAGACGTTGCGCCTGAGCCACAGCCCCTTGGCCGAGTTCCCCCTTCCCAGGCTGACGCATTGCCGCTCGTGGCTGGCATGTTAGCGTTTCGTTAATTCGCGTTAAGCGCACGAGGGGGGGAAGTGCATGTCAGGTATGAACGGCGACGAGTCAGACAACAACGCCGACGCGGCGCCGCCGGCATCGGGCAAGTCTGACGAGACGCCCTCGCGCACAGGCTATGAACCCAACGAGCAGCGGGCGCGGGTGCGCGAGCGGGTGCGCCTGTTCGAGAAGAGAGTAGAAGAACTCTGGCGCGGCGACGTGCCGGTGCCGGAGCGATCGCGGCATAATTCAAGCCTCGACAACCTGATGAAGCACCGATCGCTCAACGCCTTCCGGTTTCGCTGGTTCGCGAACGCCACGGCCTTTCCTGTAGTGGCCACAATCATCGCGATGACGCTGCTCTATGCCGCCGGCTCTCCGGTGTTCGGCCTCACTCTGGTGGACATCGCCATCGTGCGCGAAAACTTTCAGCTCTGGCTGTGGATTGTGACCGTGGTGCTCTTCTTGTTCGGCGTCACGATCTACGTTCTGCTGCACAACCGGCTGGAGCAGGAGCACAATCACTACATCGCCGCCATCGGCCGGCTGGCGCCGCAGCTTGAGGTGATGATCACCAACCAGCTCAATCAGGAAAGCTCGGTGGTGAGTGAGAACGCCGCCAAGATCCGCGCCGTCGTCTCGCGCCAGGAGGACATGAACCAGGTCAGCGAAGGCGTGAAGGACACCATGCGCAGCTGGCGCCGGCTGGAGCGCCTGCCCTACTATCTGCGCCATGCTTGGGACATGTACCATGTCAGCGTCATGGACAATCGCGAACTGCCGAGGCTGTACCGCGGCAGGGTTCTGAAATTCGTCCTGCCGCTGGTCCTCATCATCCCCGTGATGCTCTGGTCCATGGTGGACGTCTTCGCCGTTCTGGCCCTGCCCGAGACCCAGCCCACGGTGAGCCTTTACGGGCTGCCGGTTTCGCAGCTGGCCCTCACCCTGCTGCTGACGGTGTTTTATGTGAGCTTCTTCCTCTACCGCCGCGTCACGCGCGGCGAGGTGTTCCTGTTGAAGCTGGTCGCCTGCGCGGTGATGGTCGGATTTCTCCTGATTATGGGGTTTGAGCTGTTCCTCTCGCCCGATCATGCGGGACCGCGGGCCCTGCTGCTGATGTCCCACACCGCTCTCTTGATCGCCGGCGCGATCGTGATGGGTCTGGTCTTCGCCTACATGGCCGACCGCGGCTTCAAGCACACCGCGCGCATCGCGCCGGTCCACATCGTCGACGCGCTGAAGACCCACAAGAAGGAGGACGTCATGTCGATGTTCAACTTCAAGCGGGTTGAGGAGTATCTGCGCCTGCTGGAGGGCCGCCGGGTGGTCGCCTCCGACTGGGGCGGCTGGACGCCGGACTACGAGCCGCAGCGCCGCCAGGCCCTGCGCGAGGAAGGCCATGAGGAGTACGAGACCGAAGTCCGTCTGGCGATCGACCCGACGATCTATATCGGCGAGCGCGGCAACCGGCGCATCCAAGTCTGCCAGTTCGACCCCACGCCGGCCTTCCTGAACGCCATTCCTGAACTGCGCACCGCGGGCGGCTGAGCCTTGCCTCCCGGCGCCCGGCGCGCCAGCGTCGGGACATGGTCGAAGATCCCGCCCGCTTCATCGAGGCGCACACGCGCATCGGCTCCGCGCCGCTGACGCCGGAGCTGCGCTTTCATCTTGCTGACGACGCGTTCGATGTCTGGGAGAAAAGCGAGGAGGCGCTGCAAGCCGACGGCCTAGCGCCGCCCTTCTGGGCGTTCGCCTGGGGCGGGGGCCAGGCTCTGGCGCGCCATGTGCTGGATCATCCGGACCTCGTGCGCGGCCGCACTGTGCTCGACTTCGCCTGCGGCTGCGCGGTGGCGGGAATCGCTGCGGCGAAGGCCGGCGCGGCGCAGGTCACCGCAAGCGAAGTAGACCCCGTCGCCGTGGAGGCCGCGCGCCGCAACGCCGCTTTGAATGGCGTGAAGCTCAGCGCGGTCCACGCCGACCTCGTGGGCGCGGATGAGAACTGGGACGTGATCCTCGCCGGCGACGTGTTCTACGAGGCGGAGGCGGGCGAGCGGATCGCGGCGTGGCTAGAAGCTCTCGCCAGGCGCGGCGCGCGGGTGCTGATCGGCGATCCGGGCCGCCATTTCCTGCCCCGCAAACGGCTTGAGGCGATCGCCCGTTACGACACGCCGGCGCGCCGCGCGCTGGAGGACCGGGACGTGGCGCTGGCGCGCGTCTGGCGGTTCACCACAGCGCAGGCGTGACACGCGCGCCGCGCTGCGCCATATCCCGGCCATGACGTTTCGCCCCTACCCTGTCCTCACCCTGTTCACGCTCGCCGGCCTCGCCCTGCTGCTCTGGCTTGGAAGCTGGCAGATGGACCGGCGCGCTTGGAAGCAGGACCTGCTCGCCGACTTCGCCGCCACGCGCGACGCGCCGCCGGTGACGCTTGACGAAGCCTTCTGCCAAGACGCCGCGGCGCCGGGACGCGCCTTCGACGCCGACGGGTCCGCCGTCAGCCCGCGCTATGTACGCGTCTATGGCGTGGGGCCGCAGGGCGGGCCGGGCTGGCGCGTGTTCGCGCCTGTCAGCGCAACCGAATGCGCCGAGGCCCAGGCGATCCTCGCCGAGGTCCGCTTCGATCCGCTGGACACGGCGCGCGCGGGTGCATCCGGGGTGGCGGCGGCCTCCGAAGCGGTCGACGCGTTGCGCTTCGAGCGTCCGCTAAGGCCCGGCCCGTTCACACCGACCAGCGCCGAGGACGGCTTTTACGCCTATGATCCCGGGGCCATGGCCGAAGCTCTGGAGCTCCCCGCGGAAGCGCTCACCGGCGAGTGGTGGCTGGCGCGCGACACAGGGGAGCCCCCGGCCCACCTCACCCAGACCCCGCCCGAACGCCATCTCGCCTACGCCATCACCTGGTTTCTCATGGCGATCGCGCTGATCGGCGTCTACGCGGCGTTCCACCTGCGCGCGGGGCGGTTGAGGTTAAGGCGCCGGTGACTACGCCTGACCTCTTTGCTTGCGATAACGCGCGCGCCGCCGTCTATTAGGCGAACACGTTCAAGGAAAGGCCGCGGGGCGATGGCGCTTTGGCGCGAGGAGACGAGCGATCAGGTGTTGTGGGGCGAAGGGATTCGCCTGCGCCATCCGTGCCTGGACGATTACGACACCTGGGCGAAGCTGCGATACGCCAGCCGGGCCCACACCGAACCCTTCGAGCCGAGCTGGGCGGAGGACGAGCTGACGCGCTCGGCCTATAAGCGGCGGCTTCGCCGGTATCAGTCGGACGTCGAATCGGGAGCCGGCTATCCTTTTTTCATCTTCCGGGCGAGCGATGACGTGCTTGTGGGGGCGTGCAATCTCAACAATGTGCGCCGCGGCGTCCTGCAGGCCGGCGATCTGGGCTATTGGATCGGCGCGCCCTATCTGCGCAAGGGCCATGCGAGGGCTGCGGTGCGCCGCGTGCTCGCCTTCGCCTTCGGCCCGCTGCGCCTGAACCGGGTTGAGGCGGCGACCCGGCTGGACAACGAGCCCTCGCGTCAGCTGCTCCTGTCGGTGGGTTTCACCCCGGAAGGCGTGGCGCGCAAGTATCTGAAGATCCACGGCAGCTGGCGCGATCATTTGAAGTTCGCCATCCTGCGCGACGATCCGATCCGCTGACCATGACCGACGCCTTGTATTCCGCCGCGGCCGGTGCCGCCGGCGCCCTCGCCCTGTCCTGTGAACGCGACACCGGCGCGCTGACGCTGGCGGGCGATCCGGCCCGCTTCGGTCTGCCGGACGCGCTTGCGACGGTCCAGGGGCTCGCCGACCAGATCGCGCCCGGCGACCGCCGCGCGCTCGACGCCGTGCGCGCCGGCGCCGCGGTCGACGCGCGCCTGCGTTTGATCGGAACGGACGGACAGGTGCGCTACGCCCGCCTCATTGGCGCGGCTGAGGCCGGATGCTGGCGCGGCCTGCTCCTGCCCGCCGGCGCCGGCCCCGGCGGCGGGCGCGCGCGCGTCGATCTTGAAACCGAGCTTGATGAAGCGCTCAGCGCCGGCGACATCATCGCCTTTCACCAGCCCATCGTGTCGCTCGACACCCGCCGCCTCGCCGGCTTCGAGGCGCTGGCGCGCTGGGTGCGCGAGGATGGCGACGTGATGGCGCCCGACGAGTTCCTGCCCCTGGCCGCCGAGCAGGGCCTGACAGCGCGCGTGGGCCAGGCGGTGCGCCGGGCTGCGGCGAGCGATGCGGCGGCCTGGCGCGCAGCTTCGGCGCGCGCCGGCGCCCTGTTCGTCGCCGCCAACGCCACGGCCGGTGAGATCTGCGCGCCCGGATTCGCCGATGAGCTGCTGGCGATGCTGGAGGAGACCGGCCTGCCGCCGCGCCGCTTCAAACTGGAGATCAGCGAGAGCGAGGTGATGAAGGACCCCGACGCGGCCGAAACCGCCATGAAGGCGATCCGCCACGCCGGCGTGTCGCTGGCGCTTGATGATTTCGGAACCGGGTATTCCTCGCTTTCGCGCCTTGACCGCTTCCCCTTCGACACGGTGAAAATCGACCAATACTTCGTGCGCGCCGCACTCGCCGATGCGTCCGCGCGCGCCATCGTGCAGAGCGTCGTCTCCATCGCGCGCAGCTATTCGATGACCATCGTGGCCGAAGGCGTGGAGACTGAAGACGGTGCGAAACTGTGCGCCGATCTCGGCTGCGATTACGGTCAGGGCTGGCGGTTCTCCCGCGCGCTCAAGCCCGAAGACGCCGCCGCGGCGGTGACGTCCGGCGCGCGCGATCGCTTCGAGCCGCCCGCCCCTTAAGCCGCCATGCGGCAGCCCAGCTGCTGGCACGCCTTCATCGAGCCCCAGAAGATGCGCAGGCGCTCAAAGCCGGCGCGCTGAAGCACCGAAGCCGCGATGGTCGCGCGCTGGCCGGAGCCGCACATCACCACCCATTCCTTCGAGGCGTCCAGCTCATCAAGGCGGCCGGGCAACTCGCCCACATAGATGTTCACCGCGCCGTCCACATGGCCGGCTTCGAATTCAGACGGGCTGCGCACGTCGAGAATGTTCAGCGCTTCACCCCCATCGAGCGCGCCCTTGAAATCGGGCCCGTCGATCGACGCGATGCGGTCCACCGGATAGCCCGCCGTCGCCCAGGCGGTGACCGCGCCGTTGAGATAGCCCTGAACCTCGTCGAACCCCATGCGCGACAACTGCAACGCCGCGGCTTCGGCCTGCTGCGGGCTTGCGGCGATAAGGCCCAGCGGCGTCTCGTAAGGCAGAAGCCAGCCGGCGAAGGCGGGCAGCATGGACAGGGGCAGCGAGATCGCGCCGGGCGGGTGGGCGCCGGCGAAGCTTTCCGCCATGAGCACGTCGACCGCCACCATGCCGTCGGTCATGCGCCGGATGAACGCGTCCGCATCCAGCGGCTGGACCGGCGCAGGGCGCGGCCCGATGCGCGGCGCGCCGCCGGCGTTCAGCGTCTCCATCATCTTGAAATAGGGCGGCTTCTCGTGCTGTTCGGACGTCTTCAGCGCAATGAATTCGTCCCGATCCTTTTGAAGCGCGGGGTTGTGCGCCTTTTCATAGCCGATCGTGGTGAAATCGCGCGAGGCCATGCCCTGCCCGCACACCGAGCCGGCGCCGTGGGCGGGATAAACCACGGCCTGGTCGCCCAGCGGCAGGATCTTGTCGTTCAGGGAGTCATAGAGCAGTCCGGAGACTTCCTCGTCGCGGCCGGGATAAAAATCGGTGCGGCCCACATCGTTGACGAACAGCGCGTCGCCGGTGAACACGCCCAGGGGCGTCTCCCCGGTCTCCAGATGGCGCAGCGCCAAAGAGATCGAATCCATCGTGTGGCCGGGCGTGTGCAGCACCTCAAGGCTCGCCTCGCCCAGATGCACACGGTCATGCTCGGGCGGGACGCGGGCGTAGTGCACGTCGTATTCGTCGGTGGGCCCGCGCAGTACGGTCGCGCCGGTGCGCCGGGCGAGATCTTCGGCGCCGGAGACGAAATCCTCGTTTCTATGGGTCTCGAAGATAAAGGCGATGCGCACGCCCTTCTTCAGCGCAAGATCCTCATAGACCTGATAATCGCGCCGCGGATCGATCACCGCCGCCTTGTCGCCGTCGCCCACCAGATAGGAGAGATGGGAGAGGCCTTCGGTCTTGATGGTTTCAACAAACATAAAAAAACCCTCGCGCAAGCTTGCGCGAGGGCAACGACGAAGCGCCTGCGAAGTTCCTTATCGGGCCCCTCCCCTCGATGGGGAGGGTGGGCCGGCGCAAAGCGCCGGGTCGGGAGGGGTGGAGCCGCACGCGGCATAGCGCGAGGGTCTACCGCTGCCCCACCCCCTCCGTCCGCTTCGCGGACCCCTCCCCCATCAAGGGGGAGGACAACACGCCGCTCGGCTAACGGGAGGACAGCGCCCTAAAGCTGGTTCAGCACGTGCTCGGCGCTGGAGACCTCGAAGCCGCCGGCCTCTTCGACGAAGAGCTGCTCGACCTTTTTGTCGTTGACGACCATGGCGTAGCGCTGGGAGCGCAGGCCCATGCCGAATTTCGAGCCGTCGAATTCCAGGCCGAGCGCCTTGGCGAAATCGGCGTTGCCGTCGGCGAGCATCATCACCTGGTCGCCGGCGTTCTGGTCTTTCGCCCAGGCGTCCATGACGAAGACGTCGTTGACCGAGGTGCAGGCGATGCGATCGACGCCCTTGGCCTTCAACTCGCCCGCCTTCTCCACGAAGCTCGGCAGGTGGCGCGCCGAGCAGGTGGGGGTGAACGCGCCGGGCACGGCGAACAGCGCCACGCGCTTGCCGCCGAAGGCCTCGTCGGTGGAGACCGGCGCGGGGCCGTCGGCGGTCATGGTCATGAAGGTGACGTCAGGCAGGGTGTCGCCGACTTTGATGGTCATGGCTGGGGACCTTTCTACGAGAGTGAGGGGTTTGCACTTAGCCCCCCGGCGCCCTGGCGGCAAGGCGCAGCGAAGCGCCTACTGGACTCTCACCAAAGAAGGGCTGAAGCTCATGGTCATGTCCCAGCCCGTCTCCCAATCCGGCTATCTGAGCGGGAAACTCCTGATAGCCAGCCCGCTCATCGGCGATCCCCGGTTCGACCGCTCGGTCGTGTTCGTCTGCAGCCATGACGACGGCCAGGCCATGGGGCTGATCGTGAACCGGCCCATGGACGGGCTGCACCTGCCCGAATTGCTTGACCAGCTGGAGATCACCCGGGCCGAACGCGCGCCGGACGAGCCCGTGCTCGACGGCGGCCCGGTGGACCGCGACCGCGGCTTTGTTCTGCACACCACCGATGCAGGCTGCGGCCCCGGCAGCCTGATGATCGCCGACCGGGTGGCGTTGACCGCGACGCGCGAAATCCTCGACTGCCTGGTTTGCGACACCCCGCCCCGGCGCGCGGCCATGGCGCTGGGCTACGCCGGCTGGGACGCCGGCCAGCTCGAAGACGAAATCGCCGCCAACGCCTGGCTGGTGGCCGAACCCGATGAGGACTTATTGTTCAGCGTCGGCCATGACGACAAATGGGCCCGCGCGCTGGGCCTGCTGGGCGTCACTCCGGAATTCCTCACCGCCGCCAGCGGGCATGCGTGAGATTACAGGGACTTGGCGCTTTCACGTCGAATCTTGTCCGCCCCCCTTATCCCCGCCTGCATAATCGGCTGACCCTCTCGCCAGGAAGGGCGGATCGCGACCGTTTCGGTTCGGGCGAGAGGGGCGGCGCCCTGAGCGCCGGCGGCGTAACGGACCGCCGGGGCGTAAAGGCGGCGGGGACTGACTGGGTCAGAAGGCTTCAGTGGCGTATCCGGACCGGCTTGCGGAAGAGGTCGCAGTCAAGCGCTCCCGGTGAAACTCCGGTGATGCAGGGCTGCGAAACCGGCCGCTTAAGGATCGAATCCGGCCGGGCCGGCTCCGAAGTGGTGAAAATAAGGGACGCCGACCCGCTGATAAAACGCCGTGCGCGGGAGCGCCTTTCGGGCGCAAGAATGATTAGTGAACCCCATAAGAGGCCCGGACTTCGCTCCCGCGCCCCCTTCCGATCTCCACCCCCGCCGACAGCTTCGGCGGGGCGCGTCGGCGCGCGCCCCTAGTCCAGCGTCGCGATGGCTTTGCGCGCCAGCTCGTCGGCGCGTTCGTTTTCAGGATGACCGGCATGGCCCTTCACCCATTCCCAGGTGACGTCGTGGCGCTGGTTCGCCGCGTCGAGGCGGCGCCAGAGATCTTCGTTTTTCACCGGCTTTTTCGCAGCGGTCTTCCAGCCGTTCTTCTTCCAGCCGTGGATCCACTTGGTGACGCCGTCGCGCACATAGGTGGAATCGGTCACAAGCCGCACCTGGCAGGGCCGCTTCAGCGTCTCAAGCGCCACGATCGCCGCCATGAGCTCCATGCGGTTATTCGTGGTCTCGCCTTCCGCGCCGGAGAGCTCCTTCTCCCGCCCGCCATACTCCAGGATCGCGCCCCAGCCGCCCGGACCCGGATTGCCCGAACACGCCCCGTCGGTGTGGATGACGACGGTCTTGGTCATGGCGCGCAGCTCCGGCGGTCAGCTTCCCTGGACCTCGTATTTCGCAGAGAGATCCTTGAGCCCTGCTTCGATCAATTCGGCGAGCACGTCCAGATCGATGTCGGCGAGCTTGTTGATGTAAAGACAGCTCTTGCCCATGGCGTGCTTGCCCAGGCGCTCAAGGATCAGTCCGTAATCGGTATAACCCGGCAGGATGTAGATGGAGTGTTTCGCCTTGCGCGGGCTGAAGCCCGTGGCGAGCATGTCGCCCTCGCGCCCGCTTTCATATTTATAGTGATATTGGCCGTAGCCGACCATGCTCGGCCCCCACATGACCGGGCTCCAGCCCGTCACGCGGCGGAACACAGCGTCGAGCTGAAGCGCCTCTTCGCGCTTGCGCTCGGGTTCGACGGCGGCGAGGAAGGCGTCGACGCTGTGTGGGGTGGGTTTGGTCTTGTTCTCGGCCATGGCGTCCTCCTGGCTCGAAGCATAGCCGAAGCGGTGCGAAATTCGAGCGCACGCCATTGCGCTTGCGGTGCGTGGCCTTGAACCGAACCCCTCTCCCCCACCGTCTCCCCAATTCCGTGGGGCGAGGGGGACGTTGACGCCGCACCTCTTTCGTTTGGGCTCGGCGCCTCGCATCAAGGTTATACGCCGCGCTGAAGCCTCCTCTCCCCTCTTAGAGGGGAGAGGTGCGGAGAGGGGTGTGTGACCAACCGTGGCGCCGATGGTCGAAAGCCGTCGGCTTAATCGCCTCGGCCTTCGTCGAGGCGCCCCTCAGCCGCCTTGGTCTTGTACTGCAGGGCGAAGAGCACACCCTTGAACGGGCGAAGCAGCGCGCCGACAAGCACCGCGGTCAGCGGAAACCACAGCAGGAGGTGCACCCAGGTGGGCGGCGCGTAGGCGAGCTCCACCACCAGCACCAGCGGCACCACGATGAAGCCGACGGCGAACATGATGAAGACCGCAGGCCCGTCGCCCGCATCCGCAGACGAAAAATCGGCGCCGCAGGCGCGGCACCGATTAGCAAGCGTTATGTAGCCGGAGAACATGGCCCCGTCTCCACAGGCCGGGCAGCGCCCTTTCAGGCCGGCGGAGACGGGATTGGGTTCATCTGACACGTGTCAGTACGTGCCCAGACCCTGGAAGGCCACGTAGACGAACACGAACAGGAACAGCCAGACCACGTCGACGAAGTGCCAGTACCAGGCCGCCGCCTCGAAGCCGAAATGCTTCTGCGCCGTCCAGTGGCCCGCCATCAGGCGGATCAGGCAGACGGCCAGGAAGATCGTCCCGATGATCACGTGCGCGCCGTGGAAGCCGGTCGCCATGAAGAAGGACGCGCCATACAGATTGCCCGCGAAGTCGAAATGGGCGTGGGTGTACTCGTAGATCTGCAAAAGGGTGAAGAAGAAGCCGAGAACCACGGTCAGCGCGAGACCGATCTTGGCGCCCTTGCGGTCGTCATGCTGGATGGCGTGGTGGGCCCAGGTCACCGTGGTGCCCGACAAAAGCAGGACCAGCGTGTTGATCAGCGGCAGGTGGAAGGGATCGAACGTCTCCACGCCCGGCACGCCGTCGGCCCAGCCGGAGAAGTCCGCGCCGATGGCCGGGCCGTACCATTCCGGCCCCGCCCGCACGCCGTGGAAGATCGCCATTTCAAAGAAGATCCAGAACCAGGCGGCGAAGAACATCACTTCAGACACGATGAACAGGATCATGCCGTAACGCAGGCCCAAGTCCACTACCGGGGTGTGGTCGCCCTGGCGGCTTTCCTTGATGACGTCGCCCCACCAGCCGAACATCACGTAGATGATCAGCCCGACACCCAGCAGCAGAAGCCAGGGCGAACCCTTGCCCATGAAGAAATAGGCCCAGCTCTCGTCATCGGTGACGAGGCCTTTCATGAACACCACGAGGCCGAAGCAGAGAACGAACGCGCCCAGCGAGGCCACGAAGGGCCACGGGCTCGGTTCGACGAGGTGATAGTCGTGTTTGACGGCGCCGCCGGCCATGAAATCGTCTCCTGCCAGTCTTCGGTTTTACCCGGTCAGAGCGCGTGTATAGCCCCGCCCCCGCCGGTCATCAATTCCAATGCGCGCCCCGTTGCAGGGCGCACGCTTATGACGCCCGCCCATCCTTTTCGCCAGCCTGCGCGGTCTCATAGAGCCCGTCGTCGCCGGCGCTGAAGAAGGTGTAGGACAAGGTCATCGTGCGGATGTCGTCCAGCCGGTCTTCCTCGTCCATCAGCGGGTCGACGAAGAAGATCACCGGCATATCCATCGATTCGCCCGGCTGGAGCGTCTGTTCGTTGAAGCAGAAGCATTCCAGCTTGGAGAAGTACGGCCCCATCTTGAACGGGGTGACGTTATAGCTCGCAACGCCCGTGACCGGCCGATCCGTCGTGTTGGTGGCGCGATAGAACGCAAGCGCGGTCTCGCCCACGCGCACGGTCATCTCGCGCTGCAAAGGCTCGAACGCCCAGGGGAAGTCGCGATTGACCGAGGCGTCGAAGCGCACGGTGACTTCGCGGTCCAGAATGGCGTCGGGGTCGTACTGGGCGATCTGGGTCGTGCCGCCATAGCCGGTGACCCGGCAGAACAGGTCATAGAGCGGCACCGCGGCGTAGGCCATGCCCACCATGCCCGTGACCACCGCGCCGCAGGCGGCCACGACCTTCATGTTGCGGTCAAGCGATTTGAACCAGTTCACCACCACATCAGGCTCCCGCACTGTAGTTCGACGACATGCGCACCACCGTCACCACGAAGATCAGCACGATGAACGCCACAAGCCCCAGCGCGATCGCCACATTGCGGCGCTTGCGGGCCTTTTCTTCTTGCGGGGTCAAAGCCACCGTCTCGATCACCCGGCCCTGGCTGTCGCGCAGCTTGTCGTCCTGGAGCGGGTCGGGCGACGGGCGGTCGCGATCGGATCTTGAAGGATTCGCCATGGGTGCTCCCTAGAGCAAAGTCTGAAGGGCGATATGAGCGCCCGCGCCGTGCTCGGCCAGCAGTGCGGCGAAAAGCAGCGACAGGTGGGCGATGGAGTACGCGAAGAGGTCTCGCGCCGCCTTGTCCCCGGCGCGCACGGCGTAGAGCTCGTCTTCCGCGTTCGGCACGTCGCCGGCGCGCGAGGCGTACACGCGCAGCGCAAGGCCTGCGAACAACAGCCCGCCGACGCCCGCCGCGACCGCATAAACCAGCCCGCCGAGCCCGGTGATCACCGGCCCCGCCGTCGCCGCGAGATAAAGCGCGGTGTAGACGACGATCTGCAGGCGGGTGGATTTGGCGCCCTTGGCCACGGGCATCATCGGCACCGCCGCCGCGGCGTAGTCGCCGGACTTGTAGAGCGCCAGCGCCCAAGAATGGGGCGGCGTCCACAGGAAGATGATCGCGAACAGGATGACCGCGTCGACGCTGACCGAGCCGGTCGCTGCGGCCCAGCCGATCATCGGGGGAAACGCGCCGGCCGCCCCGCCGATGACGATGTTCTGCGGCGTCGAGCGCTTCAGCCACATCGTATAGATCACGGCGTAGAAGAAGATGGAGAACGCAAGAAGCCCGGCCGCGACATAGTTGGTCGCCAGCGCCATGAGCAGCACCGAACCCAGAGCCATGACGCCGGAAAACCCGTACGCCTCGCCGGCGGGCACCCGGCCGGTGGGCACGGGACGCCGGCGCGTGCGCTTCATCACTGCGTCGATGTCGGCGTCATAGGCCATGTTGAACGCGCCCGCCGCGCCCGCGCCCACGGCGATGCACAGGATCGCGATCGCCGCGGAGAGCGGGTTCATGGCGGCCGGCGCGGCCACGAGCCCGGCGAGCCCGGTGAACACTACGAGCGTCATCACCCGCGGCTTCATCAGGTCGAAATAATCGCGCCAGGACGCTTCGCCGGCGGAGGCTTTTCCGCCGGCTGTTTCATGGCGCTCGGGCGGCGCTGCGTAAACAGCGCCGCCCGGCTTCAGGTCTGCAGAACTGCGGGTCACCTTATGGTCCCTTGCTGCAAGCGTTGGATCAGCGATCCGCCTACTTGATTTTCGGCAGCTCGTTGAACTGGTGGAAGGGCGGCGGAGAGGACAGGGTCCACTCCAGCGTCGTGGCGCCTTCGCCCCACGGATTGGCCTCGGCCGGACGCCGACGCAGCGCTGCGTCGATCAGCAGGACAAAGAACACGATCATCCCCGCGGCCATGATCAGATACCCGAAGGAGCTGACCATGTTCCAGAACGCGTGCCCGTCGGCGTAATCCACATAGCGGCGCGGCATGCCTGCGAGGCCGAGGAAGTGCTGCGGGAAGAAGATCACGTTGGCGCCCACGAAGAACAGCCAGAACTGGATGCGGGCCAGGAGGCTGGAGTACTTCACGCCGAAGATCTTCTCGAACCAGTAATAGAACCCGGCGAAGATCGAGAACACCGCACCCAGGCTCAGCACGTAGTGGAAGTGCGCCACCACGTAATACGTGTCGTGCAGCGACTGGTCGATGCCGGCGTTGGCCAGCACCACGCCGGTCACGCCGCCCACAGTGAACAGGAAGATGAACCCGATGGCGTAAAGCATCGGCGTGCGGAAGCTGATCGAGCCGCCCCACATCGTGGCGATCCAGGAGAAGATCTTGATGCCGGTGGGCACCGCGATGATCATCGTGGCGGCCACGAAGTACGCCTTCAGGTTCACGTTCAGGCCCACGGTGTACATGTGGTGCGCCCACACGATGAAGCCGATGAAGCCGATGGCGACCATGGCGTAGGCCATGCCCAGATAGCCGAACACGGGCTTTCTGGAGAAGGTCGAGACGATGTGGGAGATCATGCCGAAGCCGGGCAGGATCAGGATATAGACTTCCGGGTGACCGAAGAACCAGAACAGGTGCTGGTACATCACCGGATCGCCGCCGCCTGCGGGATCAAAGAAGGTCGTCCCGAAATTGCGGTCGGTGATCAGCATGGTCAGCGCGCCCGCCAGAACCGGCACGGCCAGCAGCAGCAGGAACACGGTCACCAGGATCGACCACACGAACAGCGGCATCTTGTGCAGGGTCATGCCCGGCGCGCGCATGTTGAAGATGGTCGTGATGAAGTTGATCGCGCCAAGGATCGAGCTGACGCCCGCGATGTGCAGCGCGAAGATCACCAGGTCGAAAGCCGGCCCGTTATGGCCCGTCGTCGACAGGGGCGGATACATCACCCAGCCGCCGCCGAAACCGTTGTCGCCGCCCACGCCGGGAACGAACATGGAGATCAGGATCAGCGCAAACGAGAACGGCAGGAGCCAGAAGGAGATGTTGTTCATGCGCGGGAACGCCATGTCCGGCGCGCCGATCATCAGCGGCACGAACCAGTTGCCGAACCCGCCGATCATCGCCGGCATGACCATGAAGAAGATCATGATCAGGCCGTGCATGGTCGTGATGACGTTATAGTTATGCTCGTTGCCGAAGATCGCGCCCCAGCCGGTGTCCTGGCCGGTGAAAACCTGCAGGCCCGGCTCGGCGAGCTCCCAGCGGATGAGCCCGGACATGGCGCCGCCGATCACCCCCGCGATGATCGCGAAGATGAGGTACATCGTGCCGATGTCCTTGTGGTTGGTCGAATACACCCACCGCTTCCAATCCCAGATGCTGGGGGTGTGGTCGTCGTGATGGTGCGTCGCGGTCGCGTCCGTCATCATCGCTCTCCTTACTGGGCGGAAGCCACGCGGGTCTCGCCGCGCAGCGCGTCATAGTGGGCGTACAGGACGCGGGGCGCCTCGTACGGATCTTCGTTGGCGGCCTCGATCCAGGCGTCGAAGACGTCCTGGGGCACCACATGCACTTCAATGGGCATGAAGGCGTGGCGCAGACCGCAAAGTTCGGAGCATTGACCGTAGAACACGCCCGGCTCGTCGACGCGGAACCAGGTCTCGTTCAGACGGCCGGGGATCGCGTCCATCTTGATGCCGAAGGCGGGCATGGCCCAGTTATGAATCACGTCCGACGCCGTGACCTCCATGCGCACCGTCGCGCCGACGGGCACCACCATGGGCAGGTCGGTCGTCAGATTGCGGTGCGCCTCGATGGGCCAGCTCGCCACGTCTTCATCGGCGATCATGTTGGCGACGTACTGGAAGTCGCCATGATCGGGATACTCGTAGGTCCAGTTCCACTGATTGCCCGTGGTCTTGATGGTGAAGTCGGCCTCGGGGATCACGTCCTGGAAGTACAAAAGGCGGAAGCTGGGGATCGCGATGATCACCAGAATCAGGATCGGCGCCGCGGTCCAGATGACCTCCACCAGCGTATTGTGGCTGGTCTTGCTGGGGGTCGGGTTCGCCTTCTTGTTATAGCGCACCATCACCCAGGCCAGCAGTCCGAGCACCAGAAGCGAGATCGCGATGATGATCGGCAGCAGGATGTTGTGAAAGTCGTGGACCAGATCCATCACCGGCGTCGCCGAGGGCGGCAGCCCCAGCTGTCCGTCGATCGGATAGCTCTGCGCCGGCATGGCTGTCGCCGCGGCGGTAAGCGTAAAGAACAAGGCGCCGATGGCACCGAGAGCGGCCGGAAAACGCATGGCTCCCCCGAGGAACTAGAGATGGTTTCGCGACGGAGCGGATGCGCCGCTCCTGCGTTCAGCGCGGCGGAATATAGAACCCGCCCCCCTGGCTGTCAGGGCGGTATAAGCGCCTTTTTGTCGCGGCGCCCGATGTTTTTTCATGTCCCCAGGACCAAAGCTCGATTGGCCGTTCGCGAAGCAATTTGCTAACGTTTTCCGAACGCTGCGCCTTGAGGAGGGGATCATGGCACGACGCGAAGCCGAAAACGCTATTGATGACAAGCCGTTAGGTCGGGCGCTGAGAGGCGGGCTGTGCGGTGTCGGCGCCGCGATCGCCTTCGCCGCGGCGGCGGTTCTGGCGTTCAACGCCGCCGCTTTCGGCCAGGCGCCGGTGGATCGCCCGGCCCTCGCCTCGGCGCTTGAGGAATGCGAATCGGCTGCGCGCGAGGGTGCCGCGACCGGGCGCGCGCTGGGCGCTTGCGATGTGCTGGTGCGCAGCCCCGAACTGGACGATCCCATGCGCGCGCGGGTTCTGGTCAATCGCGGGCTGATCGCGCTGGACCGCGGCGTGGTGCGGGCCGCCCGCGACGACCTTGAACAGGCGGTGCGCATCGCGCCGGACCTTCCCGAAGCCTGGCTCAACCTGGCCGCCGCCCGCACCAGGGCCGGCGCTCATTCAGGCGCTGTGGACGCGGCGCGCCGGGCCGGCGAGCTGGGCGCGGACGCTGCGCTCTCCCGGTTCAATGAAGCGATCGCGCTGGAAGCCATGGGCCGTTACGACGCGGCCTACGAGGCCTATGTCGCCGCGGCTCAAGCCGCGCCGGACAACGCCACGCTTCAGGCCCAGCCGGCGCGCTTCCGCCGGCATCAGCCCGGCTAAAGGGATCTAACCTTCCAGCTTTGCAGGGGTCAGCGTGACGCTTTCCCCGCAGCCGCAGGCGTCGGTCTCGTTCGGGTTCTTGAACACGAACTTGGCGTGAAGCGGGGTGATTTCGTAGTCGAGCTGCGATCCCAGCAGGAACAACAATGACTTCGAATCAACGACGATCTCCACGCCCTTGTCCTCAACCCGCTCGTCCAGCGGATCGGGCTCTTCGACGTAATTCATGACGTACTCCATGCCCGCGCACCCGCCGTTTTTCACGCCGACGCGCAGGAACTCCTTGTCGGCCTTGGCCATGAGGGATTTCACCCGCTCGGCGGCGGCGTCGGACAGGGTGACGGCTTTGGGGCGTTCGCGCATGGGAAACCTCTGTCTTTCTACAACATGTTCAGCATGAGCTTGGCTTCGTCGCTCATGCGGTCCGGCGTCCAGGGCGGATCAAAGGTCAGGGTCACGTCGGCGCGCTCCACCCCGTCCACCGTCTCGCAGGCGTCCCTCACCCAGCCCGGCATCTCGCCGGCGACCGGGCAGCCCGGCGCGGTCAGCGTCATCTCGACTTGCAAGACGCCCTCGGCCTCAAGATCGACCTGATAGATCAGGCCCAGCTCGTAAATATCGGAAGGGATTTCAGGATCGTGCACGGTCTTTAAGGCCGCGATCACCTCATTGGTGATCCGCTCGATCTCTTCGGGCGGCAGGTCCGGCTCGGCGCCGGCCGGCGGATCGACGGCTTCAACCTGCGGCTCCGCTGCGGCGGGCGGGTTCAGATCGATCATGTCGCGCTCTCGGCGCTCGGTTTTGATATCGTCCATCATGGCCCCCTAGATGAGAAAGCTCTTGGCCTTGTGCAACGCCTCGACCATGGCGTCGACCTCGGCGTCGGTGTTGTAGGCGGCGAAACTGGCGCGCACCGTGCCTGGAACGCCGTAGCGTTTCATCAGCGGGTGGGCGCAGTGATGGCCCGCGCGAACCGCGACGCCGTACTTGTCCATGAGCTGCGCAAGGTCGTGAGGGTGAGCCCCCTCGATCACGAAGCTGGCGATGGCGCCCTTGTCCTGCGCCCGGCCAAAGAGACGAAGCCCGTCGATCTCGCTCAGCGCCGCCTCGGCGCGATCAAGCAGGGCGCGCTCGTGCTCCAGCACGGCGGTGCGGTCCAGCGCGTTCACCCAGTCGATGGCCGCGCCCAGCCCGATCACGTCGGCGATGGCGGGCGTGCCGGCTTCAAACTTGTGCGGCACGTCGGCGTAGACGACCCCGTCTTCGCTCACCTCGGCGATCATCTCGCCGCCGCCCTGATAGGGCCGCAGACGCTCAAGCCAGTCGCCGGCCGCATAGAGCGCGCCCGCCCCGTTGGGGCCGTAGAGCTTGTGCCCGGTGAAGACATAAAAGTCGCAGCCGATTTCGGCGACGTCGACCGGCATGTGCACGGTGGCTTGCGTCCCGTCGAACAGGATCGCAGCGCCATGGTCGTGAGCGATTCGGGTCAGCTGCGCGGCCGGGTTCACCGTGCCCAGCACGTTGGACATGTGAACCAGGCTGACGAATTTGGTGCGCTCGGTGAAGAGCGAACGATACGCGTCCAGATCCAGCGCCCCGTCTTCGTCCACCGGAACCCATTTGATCACCACGCCCTTGCGCTCACGCAGGAAGTGCCAGGGCACGATGTTGGAGTGGTGCTCCATCTGCGAAAGGATGATCTCGTCACCCTCGCGCAGCGTCGCGCCGAAGCTGTCGGCGACGAGGTTGATGGCCTCGGTCGCGCCCTTGGTGAAGACGATCTGCTCGCGGCTTTGCGCGCCCAAAAGGTCGGCCACCTTGCCGCGCGTCGCTTCAAACGCCTCGGTGGCTTCGTTGGCGAGGGTGTGCAGGCCGCGGTGAACGTTGGCGTAGGAATGCCGCCAGACATCGGCGACCGCCTCGATCACCGCTTCGGGTTTCTGAGCCGAGGCGGCGTTGTCCAGATAGACCAGCGGCTTGCCGTTCACCTCGCGCTTGAGGATCGGAAACTCCGCGCGCAAGCGTTCAGCGTCGAAGGCCGGGATCGTCTTGGCGAGCGCGGTCATGCGACCTCCCTCAGGCGGGCGCGCAGGCGCTCCAGCAGCGTCGCGCGCAGGGTTTCGTCGGCGACGCGGTCCAGCGGTTCAGCCAGGAAGCTCTCGGTCAAAAGCGCGCGCGCCGTCGCTTCGGGAAGCCCGCGCTGGCGCATATAGAACAGGGCGTCCTCGTCGATGGCGCCCAGCGCATTGCCGTGGGCGCACACCACGTCGTCGGCGTAAATCTCAAGCTCGGGCTTGGCGTCGATTTCGCCCTTCTCATCAAGCAAAAGCCCGCGATGCTGCATCTGGGCGCCGGTCTTCTGGGCGGCCTGCTCCACATGGATCTTGCCCTGGAACACGCCGGTTCCAGACCGCGCGGCGCCCTTGAACAGCTCGTCGGTCTCCCCGCCCGGCCCGGTGTGGCGCACAAGCGAGGTTTGATCCAGATGCAGCCCCTCGCCCACCACATAGGCGCCGTCGAGGCGCAGCGACGCGCCCTCTCCGGCATGGGTCACATGGGTCTCAAGCCGGGCGAGCTTGGCGCCGAAGCCCAGCGTCGTCTGATTCATCGCCGCGTCTTTGGCCAGATCGATTTCGCTGGTCACCACCAGCACCGCGCCCTCGGCGCGGTCCTGCTCCACGATCCGGTGCAGCGTCGCGCCGGGCGCCACAATGATCGCCACGGCGATATTGGCGAAGGTGCCCTCGCTGGCGGTGTAGATCTCCTGCAGCGTCGCGGTGACGCCTTCGGGCACGCGGATCTCCAGCACCTGGTGGGCGGCGCCGGCTTGCGCGGCGAAATCGAGGCGCAGCGTCTCGCCGTCTTCAAGCGTAAAGCCCTGAGCCTCCCCGCCCAGCCCGGCGGCGATCCGGGGCATCAAATGCTCGGAGGCCGGCTTGGCTGCGAAGTCGGGATGGCGCGTGCCCTCCAGAACCAGCGGGACGCGCTGGGCGTTAAAGCGGGCGAGCACGGTGCGCAGATCGGACCATTTCCACTCCTCCACCCGCCGGTGCGGCAGGCCGCGCCCGGTCAGCGCCTCGCGCACCTCGCCCTGGGGCAGCGCGTCCACGAGTGCGGCTTCGAAATCGGAAAGCTTAAAAGGCGCAGTCATTTATGCAGCCTCTTCGATGTATTTGTCATAGCCGTCCTTCTCCAGCTCCAGCGCCAGATCCGGCCCGCCGGTGGCGGCGATCTTGCCGGCGCTGATCACGTGGACGATGTCGGGTTTGAGATAATCCAGAAGACGCTGATAGTGGGTGATCACCAGCATGGTGCGGTCCGGGCTGCGCAGGGCGTTCACGCCCTCGGCGACGACTTTGAGCGCGTCGATATCCAGCCCGGAATCGGTCTCGTCGAGAATGAGCAGTTTCGGCTGCAGCATCAGCGCCTGGAAAATCTCCATGCGCTTCTTCTCGCCGCCGGAAAAGCCCACATTCACCGGGCGTTTGAGCATATCGTTACTGATGGAGAGCTTGGCCGCGTTTTCGCGCGCCAGCTTCATGAAGTCCGGCGCCTTCATTTCGTCCTCGCCGCGCGCGCGCCGCTGGGCGTTCAGCGCTTCCTTCACGAAGGTGAGCGTGGGCACGCCGGGGATCTCCACCGGGTACTGGAAGGAGAGGAACACGCCCTTGGCGGCGCGCTCTTCGGGGTCCATGGCAAGCAGGTCCTCGCCGGACAGCATGGCGCCGCCGTCAGTGACCTCATAGCCGTCCCGGCCGGACAGCACATAAGACAGGGTCGATTTGCCCGAGCCGTTCGGCCCCATGATGGCGTGCACCTCGCCGGCGGGCGCGCTCAGGGACACGCCCTTGAGGATCGCCTTGCCCTCGCCGTCCTCGTCTTCAACACGCGCGTGCAGGTTCGAAATCTCAAGCATTTTCAGTCCCATTCCAATCCGTCAGAGCCGAAATTCGTTGTGCTCCCCCGTTTGCGGGGATGTCCGCTGAGCGGACTAAAGCGGCGGCGCTTCGATGGAGAGGCGGCTCAGCCCCCTCCGCTCCTTCGGACCACCTCCCCCGCAGGCGGGGGAGGACATCTGAGCAGTCGTCGAAGCTCACCCCACGCTCCCTTCCAGCGACACCTTCAACAGCGCCTGGGCCTCCACGGCGAACTCCATGGGCAGTTCCTGGAGCACGTCGCGGCAGAACCCGTTGACCAGCAGGGCCACCGCCGTCTCTTCATCGAGGCCGCGCTGGCGGGCGTAGAAGAGCTGTTCTTCTGAGAGTTTCGAGGTCGTCGCCTCGTGCTCCAGCGTGGCTTTGGGGGTCTTCGCTTCGATATAGGGCACGGTGTGGGCGCCGCACTGATCACCGATCAGCAGGGAGTCGCACTGGGTGAAGTTGCGCGATCCGGTGGCCTTGCGGTTCACCGAGACCAGGCCGCGATAGGTCTGATCCGAGCGCCCCGCCGAGATGCCCTTGGAGATCACCCGGCTTTTAGTGTTCTTGCCCAGATGGATCATCTTGGTGCCGGTGTCGGCCTGCTGGCGTCCATTGGTCACTGCGATGGAGTAGAACTCGCCTTGCGAGCCCTCGCCGCGCAGCACGCAGCTTGGATATTTCCAGGTGATCGCCGAGCCGGTCTCCACTTGAGTCCAGCTCACCTTCGAGTTCCGCCCGCGGCAGTCGGCGCGCTTGGTCACGAAGTTATACACCCCGCCCTTGCCGTCCGCGTCGCCCGGCCACCAGTTTTGAACCGTGGAGTATTTGATCTCCGCATCGTCCAGCGCCACCAGCTCCACCACTGCGGCGTGAAGCTGGTTCTCATCGCGCATGGGCGCGGTGCAGCCTTCCAGATAGGAGCAGTAGGCGCCCTCGTCGGCGATGATCAGCGTGCGTTCAAACTGGCCGGTGCCCTCCGCGTTCATCCGGAAATAGGTCGACAGCTCCATGGGGCAGCGCACGCCCTTGGGGATGTAGACGAACGACCCGTCCGAATAGACCGCGCTGTTGAGCGTGGCGAAGAAATTGTCCGTGGGCGGCACGACGGAGCCGAGATACTTGCGCACCAGCTCGGGATGCTCCTGCACCGCCTCACTGATCGACATGAAGATCACGCCGGCCTTTTTGAGCTCTTCCTTGAAAGTGGTGGCCACCGAGACGGAGTCGAACACCGCGTCCACGGCCACGCGCGGCTTCTCGCGCGCTTCCGCCGCGGTCTCCACCGCGCCTTCAACGCCCAGCAGCACTTCGGCTTCTTTGAGCGGAATGCCGAGCTTTTTATAGGTGTCCAGAAGCTCCTGGGGCACCTCGTCCAGGCTCTTGTATTTCGCCGCATCTTTCGGGGCCGCGTAATAGATCGCGTCCTGATAATCGATGGGCGGATAGCCGATCTTGGCCCAGTTGGGCTCGGACATCTGCTTCCAGCGTTCGAACGCCTCAAGCCGCCAGTCCAGGAGCCATTGCGGCTCGTTCTTTTTCGCCGAGATGAAGCGCACGGTCTCTTCAGACAGACCCTTGGGCGCGTATTCCTGCTCGATCTCGGTGGAGAAGCCGTACTTGTACTTGTCGGCCTCCAGCTGACGAACGTCGTCGATGGTTTCCTTCACCGCAGGCATCGATGCGCCTCCCTATGCACTGACCGCGGCGGCGCGGGGCCGCACGCGGGCGTATTCGTTGAGCCAGGCGTTCGCGAACGCCTCGGCCTCGTTCATCGTATTGGCCCAGCCAAAGCTCACCCGCAGCGCGGCCTCGGCGTCCACCGCCGACGCGCCCATGGCGTCGAGCACCTGGCTCTTCCTCACCTTGCCGGAGCTGCAGGCGCTGCCTGCGCTCACGGCGAAACCGTTCAGATCCATGGCGATGACCTGGATCTCGCTCGCCCAGCCCGGCGCCGACAGGCACAGCGTGCCCGGCAGGCGTTCAACGCCCGCGCCCCACACCGTCACCTCCGGCGCGCGCGCGGTGATGAGCGATTCGGCCCGGTCGCGCATCGCGGCGATGCGTTCCGCCTCGTGCCGATCGGCGAGGCTCGCCTCAACCGCCGCGGCGAAGCCGGCGATCCCGGCGACGTTCTCGGTGCCGCCGCGGCGCCCTTTTTCCTGACCGCCGCCTTTGATCAGCGCGCCGACCTGCGCGTCGCAGGAGACCGCCAGCGCGCCCGCGCCTTGAGGCCCGCCCGCCTTGTGAGACGACAGCGCGGCGAAGGTCGCAAGCGAGCCTGCAAAGTCGAATCGCCCGCCGCCGGTCATTTGCACGGCATCCACATGAAACAGATGCTCGGCTTCCGCGATCCGCGCCCCAGCTTGTTCAACCGGCTGGATCACCCCGGTCTCGTTGTTCGCCGCCATCAAGCAGTAGAGCGTCCTGGCCGGCGCCGCGGCGAGATCGGCCGTCAACCAATCGAGATCGGCGCGCCCGTCGCCGGTCACCGGCCAAACCGTCACGGGAAGGCCGGAGGCGGCCGCGGCGGCGCGCACCGCGTCATGCTCGATGGCGCTGACGACAATGCGTTGCGCGCCCAGAAGCCCCGCGGCATGGACCGCGAGATTGTTCGCCTCGGTGCCTCCAGACGTGAACACCAAGTCCTCCGCCCGCGCGCAGACCGCGCGTGCGATCACAGCTCTCGACCGCTCCAGCCGTGCGCGGGCGGCGCGCCCGGCCCCGTGCACCGAGGACGGGTTGCCGCCGAGCGCCAACGCGTCCGCGACGGCGGCCGCCGCCTCCGGACGCACCGGCGCGCTGGCGTTATGGTCGAGATAGACGCTCACGAAAGCCTCACTCCGCGGCCTGGCCCAGGGCCTGGCCGCCCTCGAGCCGGCTTGTGGACATGCCCAGCACACGGCGCTCGGTCACATCCTCAAGCGTCACGCCGTTGAGGAAAAGATGGATGTGACGGCCCAGCTCGTCCCACAGATCATGGGTGATGCAGCGCGCGCCGCCTTCCATGCAGCCGGCCGGCTTGTGCTGGCAGCGCGTCACGTCCACCGGCTCTTCCACCGCCAGCATGATGTCGGCGATGCGCGTGTCCGCAGCCGAGCGCGCCAGCCGATAGCCGCCGCCGGGACCGCGCACCGACTTCACGATGCCGGCGCGGCGCAGCTTGGCGAACAGTTGTTCAAGATAGGACAGCGAGATTTCCTGGCGCGAGGCGATCTCGCCCAGCGGCGCCGGGCGGTCCTGGCTCGACCGCGCCAGATCAGCCATCGCCATCACGGCGTAACGTCCCTTGGTGCTCAGCTTCATCGGGTTATCCTTCCCTCCCCGTTCACGACTGCGCATCCCGCCGCTCGCATCTTGCACGGGGCCTGTGCTAGAAGGCCCGTTCGCTAGTGCGGCCGGCGTTGCATCGATCCCAGATAGATCTCCATGCAGCGCGGTCAAGAATTCGGCGTGCGAATTATCTCTAACCTCGCAAGGGCGCCTTCGTAAAGCCCGAGCGCAGGAGTCGGACAAACCTCGAACCGCGTGTGATTAGACCCTTATGCCTGACGTGATCATCCCCGGCCCGGCCGGCCGCCTTGAAGGCAAGTACAGCCCGTCGAAGACCCCGGGCGCGCCTGTCGCGCTCGTCCTGCACGCCCACCCCAAGGGCGGCGGGCATATGGAGACCCCGGTCTCCCAGATGCTCTACGACGAGTACAAGGAGCGCGACTTTTCCGTCCTGCGCTTCAATTTCCGCGGCGTGGGCCGCAGCCAGGGCGCCTATGATCAGGGCCTTGGCGAGTTGTCCGACGCCGCCACGGCGCTGGACTGGGCCCAGGCGCACAACCCCAACGCAAGCTTCTGCTGGGTGGCCGGGCACAGCTTCGGCGCCTGGATCGCCATGCAGCTTCTCATGCGCCGGCCGGAGATCGCCGGCTTCGTCTCGGTGGCGCCGCCGACGAACATGTACGACTTCACCTTCCTGGCGCCGTGTCCGGCCTCAGGCCTGATCGCCCACGGCGACGCCGACGCGATCGTGCCCCATGACGAAATGCAGCGCGCCATGAGCAAGGTGCGCACGCAAAAAGGCATCACCATCGAGACCGACATCATCCCCGGCGCCAGCCACCTCTTCACCCACCATCTCGACCCGCTGCACACCTCGGTGAAAACCTATCTCGACCGGCGCCTGCCGGAAGTGGAGGTCGAGCGCAGAGAGCAGCCTGCGGGGTCGCGGCGGTAGGGGGTGAAGAGCCTCTTACCAACCTTGCGTGTTCAAAGGGGCAATAGCGATGCGGGTCCTTCATGACGCCCTTACCGCTTCAATCGAGGAGGCGTTGCAAGGTTCCGAAGACCTAGATGATGAGGCACTTGCTGGATTTGTGGAGCATATGATTAAGGAGGCGTCCCCCGCGATCGAGCAAGGAGTACGCGCCTCACTGGTGCGCGAAGCGCCGAGGATGCTGAAGGAACACAGGTCCGCCGAATCTAGTTTCAGAAAACGAAACCTGGCTCGATGGAAACCTGCACTAGATCTTCTCGAAATAATTTGGAGGATATCGTGTGAGTTTAGTGAGTCTTATGCCAATGACCGAAATGAACGAGCTCACACTGAGTCAGATTACAAACACTTTGCACTTATTGAATTACATACCAAATCATTATTGGTGACACGTGAAATTATAGCACTTCTTGAATGCGGTTATCCGGACGGTGCATTGGCTCGCTGGCGAACCCTTCATGAACTCTCTGTGGTAGGATCGTTCATACAACAGGGAGATCAAGACCTCGCATATCGGTATTTAGTAAGCTTCGACTTTGCTGCGCAGAAAGCCGCGCGACAATATGAGGAGTATGCTCATCGCGCAGGGCTTGGACCTTTTGGTGATGAAGAAATGGAAGCCCTTGATCAACGGTGCGCTGAACTAACCCGAAAATTAGATGATGCACCATTTAAGAACGACTATGATTGGGCCCGGATAATCATTGATAAGCCGCGCCCAAATCTACTCGACCTCGAGAAAGCAACTGGGCTAGATCATTGGCGACCTAGATTCCGCTGGGCCTCGCAACACAATCACGCTGGACGCAGACCAGCGGACAGGTTTTTGGGGCTCGCTGAGAGTGAAAACTCATATTTCTTAGTTGGCCCAAGCAATTCAGGGTTTGTCGATCCGTTGCATATGACCGCGATTTCATTGAATACATCAACCTCATCATTGATTTTAAATGATCCGAATTTTGACTCTAATATCGTTATGAATATATTGCATAGCTTTTCGGATGAACTTGGATCAATTGCTGTCAAAGAGGAAAGTGAAACCTATCGGCAGGCAAAGAATACTGAGTAGTGGGAAGGCGTCAGCCGCCCGCCACCCGCCCTCCGCCCATCGCCTCGCCCACCCCCGTCGTGCCGGGAAAGCTGATGGGGAGGCCGCGCAGGGTTCGCGCAGCCAGCACGGCGAAGGCTTCGGCTTCGATGAGGTCGCCGCGCCAGCCCACGTGTTCGGCGGGGACGACGGGCAGATCGCAGGCGCGGGCGATGCGGGCGATGAGGTCGGCGTTCTTACGTCCGCCGCCGCACACGATCAGGCGCTGCGGGCGATCGGCGCAGGCCTCGACACCCAGTGAAATCGAGCGGGCGGTGAATTCGGCGAGCGTCGCCGCCCCGTCTCCAGGCGTGAGATTGCGCGCGGCGTCGATCGAGAAATCCCAGCGATCGAGCGATTTTGGGCCCTCCAGGGCGAAATGGGGATGGGCCAGAAGCTCCGCCAGCCCGGCTTCCAGCACGCGGCCCTTGGCCGACAGGGCGCCGTTCTCATCAAAGGTCGCGCCGGTCTTTTCGGCCACCCAGGCGTCGATGAGCCCGTTGCCCGGCCCGGTGTCAAACGCGGTAAGCGCGCCGTTCGAGCCGATCAGGGTGAGGTTCGCCACACCGCCAATATTCAGCACGCCCAAAGGGCGTTCGAGCCCTGTGCTGGCGGCCAGAACGGCGTGATAGATCGGCGCCAGCGGCGCGCCCTGCCCGCCGGCGTCCATGTCGGCGGAGCGGAAATCATAGGCCACGCGGCAGCCCAGCCGTTCGCTCAACGCCGCGCCGTCTCCAAGCTGGAGGGTGCGCCCGGGCGCGCCGTTTGCGGGCGGCACATGGATCACCGTCTGGCCGTGAAACCCCACCAGATCGAGGTCTGACGCCGAGAGCCCGGCGTACGCGCACACCGCCTCGACGGCTCTGGCGTGGGTGTCGGTGAGCACGGCTTCGGCCTCAGCGAAGACGCCGGGCGCTTCGCCCTGGAACCGCCAGTCCAGCGCGGCGTCCACGGCGCGCTGCAGCACGGCGCGCTCGGCGGGCGTGTACGGCGTCTCCAGCCCCGGCCCAAAGCCGTCGATGGTCTCGCCGTCGGTCTCCAGCAGCGCCGCGTCCACCCCGTCCAGCGAGGTGCCGCTCATCAGGCCGATGATCCTCATGGCTGCGGCTCCGGGTCCGGCGCTCCAGGGGCGTCAGGCTCGGGCGGCTCGGGCGTCGCGGCCGCCTCGGCGGCGCGTTCAGCCTCCAGCGCGTCGAGGCGGCGCTCCGAGGAGGTGCCTTCAAACATGCGGCGCAACACGCCCGGCGCCAGCGCCGAGAGCGGGTTGGCCACCACGCGCGCCGCGTCGAACGGCCCGGCGGCGGAGAAGGTGACGCCGAATATCCCCTCGCCCCGGCGCGAGGTGAGCAGCTCGCCCAGCACCGGCACCTGACCCAGCACCGTATTGGCGCCGTAGGAGGGCACGATGGTGCCGTCAATGTCGAGCGCCTGCTCGGAAAAGTCCACCAGCCCGGCCCATGTGGCGCCCAGCGCCGGGCCGGCGACGCGCGCGCCGCGCATCTCCAGCCGGCCCTCGCGCCAGACAAACGCGCTTTCCAGGCGCTCGAACTCGATCCCGCCCTGCCCGCTTAGCAGCCCCGCGAGCCCTTCAAGCGAGCCCGCCGCCAGCACGCGCGCCAGGAGCGGCATGCGCTCCAGGGTGAAGCCTGTCACCTCCAACGCCCCGCTCGTTTCCGCCTCCACGCCCGGCGGCGGGACGGAGGCCTGGAGCGAGAGCGCGCCGCCTTCAGCGTTGTCATACCCGGCGAAGGCGGCGAGCAGCTGTCCGGCGTCGCCCGAGTTCAGCCTCATCAGGCGCGAGCCGTCGGCCGCGTTCGGATTGGGCTCCAGCCGAAAATCCACCCCGCCGCCGCGGGTGCGCGCGGCGAGGCTCGCCGCGCTCAAGCCTTCAGGTCCCAGCGCAGCCGTCAGCCCGACCCCGGTGAACGCCACGTCGCGCACCAGCACCCGCGCGATCGCGGCTTCCAGGCGCAACGGCGCGGTGACGAAATCGCCCTCGCCCGCCCCGCCAAGGCTGAACAGCTCCCCGGCGTCGAGAAACTCGCCCGCCACGCGCAGATACAAGGGCCCGTCCGGGCCTTCCGGCCGCGCTGCGGTGGCGCTCAAATCCATGCGGCCTTCGATGGCGATGTGGTCGGCTTCGGCGGCGAGCAGGCGCCCGTCCGGGGCGAGGCGCGCGCTGGCGCGCAGGCGCATCCCCTCCCCGGCCAACTCCAGCGCCTGCAGATCCACAACGCCGTCATCGACTAGCCGGCTTGCAAAGCGCGCCATGGCCGGCTCGCCCGCCGGCTTGCCCCACAGATCGGCGGGCGCGGCCACGGCGGCCTGTTCCAGATCAAGCGCCATGTCGATGCTGGAGAAGTCGAGCCCGCGCCCGCGCACCACCGCCTCAAGCCCCACCGCGCCGTCGAGATAGCGCCGCAAGGGAAGGCCCAGACGATCCAGATCGCGCGCGCTCATCAGGGCGGAGACCGAAACCAGGCTGGAGGGCTGGTCTTCAGGCAGGCCGAACGTCTCGCGCCAATTGATCTCCGCGCGCGCGCCCGCGACCGTCGCCGCACCGTCGGCGGTGAACCCGTCGGGATCGGCGGTGATGGCGACGGTTCCGTCGGTGAGATCCAGATCTCCGATCCCGGCCGACGCGGTGACGCCGGTGAACGCGCCGGAGACCTCATAGCCGACATCTTCGGGCGGCACCGAGCGCAGCATGGGCCGGCGAATTTCAAAGCGCATCTCGCCGCGCCCGCCGAAGGCGTCCGGATCAAGGCCGTAATCGGTGGCGATGGTCAGCGGTTCTTCATTGATCAGGCGCAGCACGTCGGGAACCGCGCCGCGCCCTGAGCCGCCGAACCGGGCGATCGCGCCTTTCGGGGTGAAGCGGGGGATCTCCACGAAGATGTCGTCGATGGCCAGCGCGCCGATGGCGCCGTCCGCGCCTTCAAGGCTCAGCGAATCCCCACGCAGCACCGCCGCGCCGGACAACCCTAAAAGCGGTGTCATGGTGGACACATAGCGCACGTCCGCGCCGCGGAAGCTGAACGCGAGATTGAGATGCTCGTCGTCCAGCGCCCGGCGCGCAAGGGCTTCTGGCGGAATGTCGAGATAAAGCCGCGCATCGAACAGCTCACCCGCCAGAATGCTGTCGCGCACCCAGTCGCGCGCGCCCAGCGCAAAATCGGTGGGCCAGTGGCGCAGCACGTCTTGCTTGGTCAAAACGCCCTCGATCGGGCCTTCAAGCTGGATGGCGGGCCGCCAGCCGACCTCGGTGGGCGCGGCGCCGATCGCGCCGGTAAGGCGCGCGCGGGCGCCAGGCAGGGCCGCGTCCAGCCGGTCTAGTTGAACAGACAGCGCGCCGCGGTCGATTCCGCCCTCGACGGCGATCGCCTCCCAGACCAGGGGGTCTGGAAACATCGGCGTCAAGTCGATCCGCCCCGCCCCGGCCTCGAGCGCGAACGCCGCGCGGCCGGGAAGAGCGTCTGAGAAGTCGGCGAAGTCGAACAATCGTCCCGACAGCTCCGCGTCCAGAAAATCAGAGCGCACGCGCGCCTCGGCGATCTCCAGCACTGCGGCTTCGGCGTCGAGGCTGACGTTCAGGTCCAGCGCGTCGAGCGCGAAAGTTCGCCCCTGGGCGCGCACCACGCCCGGCTCGGCGGTGAGTTCCAGAAACGCCGTGCGCAGCCCATCTTCGATGGAGGCGTCCACCACAAGATCCACCGCCAGCGGCGCGTCGAGCCCGCTCAAGCGCGCCAGGGGCCCGCGCCGCGGCGCGGCGGCGGCCGGATTGAGGTCGCGCAGGCGCAAATCAACGAAAACGCTCGACAGATCACGGCCGGCGTCCAGGCGAAGCGCCACCGGCGCAAGACCGGCGGAGGTGATCAGCCCGCCCGATACGTCCGCTCCGATGCGCCCGTCTTCAAGGCTCAGCTCGGCGCGCGCGTCGCGCAGGCGCCAGCGCAGATCGCTGACCGCGTCCACAAGCTGCAGATCCACGCCGCGCAGATCGATCTCGGTGAGCCGGGCGAGCACACCGGTTTCCGCTTCAAGCCCGGCGGTGAGCGCGCCCATCCCCCCGCCCGCCGTGTTCGACCTGACCGCGTCGGGACCGCCGAGCCCGGCATAAACGTCGCCCTCGGCGGTGCGCACCAGCGCAAAGGCCCCGCCGTCCACCGCGATGCGCACCGGCGCGGCGCGTCCCGTCAGCAGAAGATCGAGGGCGAGCGCGGTCTCCACCCGGTCGGCGTCGACGATCACCTCCCCGCCTGCGCGCGCGGCGGTGACCTCTCGCGCCGTGATTACAAGCGCGCCCAGGGCGGGATCGAAGCTGACCTGCAGCGCGCCGATGGACGCCACATCGCCGCCCACCGCCGCCAACAGCCCGTCCGTGGCGCGTTCACGCAAGAGCTCGGCGTCCACCGGCCCTTCGGCCAGGCGCCACAGGATGGCGGCCCCGGCGAAGATCGCCAGCGCCAGGAGCGCAGCAAGCGCTTCGAGCATATAGAGTAAGGCGAGACGGGCGGCGCGGCGCATGGACTTCGCTTTATCCCCAGCCGGCCACTGGACGCGGCGGGATTTGAATACGATTTTCTCCGCGTCGCGGCCGGGGCGGGTCCCGCCGCTTGAGCGAACTGGAGTCCGTGATGAGCGAAGTCACCGAAGGAAGCAAGGCCCCCGACTTTTCCCTGCCCGCTGACGGCGGCCGGGAGGTGTCCCTAAGCGATTTCAAGGGCAAGGCTGTGGTCCTTTACTTCTACCCCAAGGACGATACGCCCGGATGCACGAAAGAGGCCATCGGGTTCTCCGAAGCCGCCGACGCCTTCGACCAGGCCGGCGCGGTGGTGATCGGCGTGTCCAAGGACACCGTAGCCAAGCACGACAAGTTCCGCGACAAGCATGACCTTAAGGTGATCCTCGCCAGCGACGCAGAAGGCGACGTCACCGAGCGCTATGGCGCGTGGGTGGAAAAGAACATGTACGGCAAGAAGTACATGGGCATTGAGCGCTGCACCTTCCTCATCGGCGGCGAGGGCGAGGTGAAACAGGTCTGGCGCAAGGTGAAGGTGCCCGGCCATGTGGATCAGGTGCTGGAGGCGGTGAAATCACTGTAACCGAAGATATCCGCCACGCCTGCGCGTCCGTGCTCGCAGAGCCGGGCGCCGACGCCAAACCGGCGCGCGCGCGCGCCGTTGCAGCGGCTTGGCGGGCGGGCGAACTCGACTCGCCGGGCGCTGGCGCCGGCTCGCTCGCGCCCGACCGGCCCGCCCGGCCGGACCGCCCTGAGCTGAAGCCGCCCGGCCAGGTTCCACGCCGGCGCCTCGGCACGCCCGCCGGGCGCTTCGCCCTGCTCCACGCGGTCGCCCATATCGAGTTCAACGCCATTGATCTCGCCTTCGACATGGTGGCGCGGTTTTCCGGCGACGATCGTCTTAGCAAGGCTGAACGCCGCGCCTTCATCTCCGACTGGATCGCAGTGGGCGACGACGAAGCCCGCCATTTCCTTCTGGTGCGCGAACAGCTGGCGCGGCTCGGCGGCGATTACGGGGATCTGCCCGCCCATGACGGGTTGTGGGAGGCCGCCTCGGCCACTGCGAACGACCTGATGGGGCGCCTCGCCGTGGCGCCCATGGTGCTTGAGGCCCGCGGGCTCGACGTGACGCCGGGCATGATCGAGAAGCTGAACAGCGTCGGCGACCGGGAGAGCGCTGCGGCGCTGGAGATCATCTACACCGAGGAGGTCGCCCACGTGGCCGCCGGCCGGCGCTGGTTCGAGACGCTGTGCGCAGCCGAAGGTGATGAGCCGGAGGGGCGCTTCCAGGCGCTGGTGAAGCAGTACTTCAAGGGCGATCTGAAACGCCCCTTCAACATTCCCGCCCGCACCTCCGCGGGCATGCCGCAGGACTGGTACGCGCCTCTGGGCGTGTGAGGCCGGCGCGTGAAGCGCGCGGTTCTCAAAGCGCGCGCGCGCCTGTATAGGGCGCGGCTTGCAACACTGATCGAGCCGTCATGTCCGACCTCACCCTCACCATCTCGAAGGACTTCACCTTCGACGCCGCGCACCATTTCGAGCACAAGGACGCGGACCATCCGTTTTCGCGCCTGCACGGACATTCGTTTCAGGGCACCGTGACGCTCACCGGCGCGCGCGAGGCCGACAGCGGCATGGTGCGCGATTTCTGGGAGATCGAGACCGAGCTTCAAAGTCTGCGCGAACAGCTCGACCATCGCCTGCTGAACGACGTCCCCGGCCTTGAAAACCCCTCGCTGGAGAACATCGCCCACTGGGTGTTCGAAAAACTCGACGCGGTCCTGCCCGGCCTCGTCAGCGTGGAGATCCGCCGGCCCAGCTGGGGCGAAAAGGCGCTGGTGAAGCGGGGCTAAGTTCGGGGCTCGCGCCGCTGATCCTCCAGAAGGCGGCGGTGACGCCGTACGGTCAGGGCGTAAAAAGCGATAACGCCAGCCGCGACCACCATCAGAACAAAAGCCATCACCCATTCAATCATTGGTCATGTCTCCTGTACGGCCTTCCAGAAGGCGTCCCGCCCCGATCAATCCATGGGCGGCCAGATGCAGAACCGCGGAGACGCCAATATAGGCGATGGAAGCGGCCGCGTCTGCGCCGCCGAACAGGGCGAATCCGGCTGCGCCAAGTGACAAGGCATGCAGCGCGTCCCGGCCGAGCTGGATATGGGCGCCGAGCATAAAAGTTCTCCTGACTGGAGAATACCGGCCCTCAGCGCGAGCGCAAGCTCACTCGCCCCTACGCTCCTCGACCATCTTGTCGAGCGAGGCTTTGAGCCGGACGAAGAAGATCGTGTTCACCACGCCCAGCGTCCCGGTGACCAGAAGCGTGATCCCGAAGGCCAGCTGCAACCCGCCCTCGCCCAGCCGACCCGACGCCAGAAGCGCGCCGAAAATGGCGACGAGCCCGAAGGCGGGGATGAGGAGGCGGGGGAGGTTCATGGCGGCTTTTTTTCGTTCCTTAGGTTCATTGTCCTCCCCCTTGATGGGGGAGGTGCGCCGCGCGCAGCGCGGGGCGGAGGGGGTGCGGCGCGACCGGATCAAAGCCCCGCGCCTGCGGCTCCACCCCTCCCGACCGCGCCTGCGGCGCGGCCACCCTCCCCATCAAGGGGAGGGACAGACGCCTACCACCATTTCTCCGGCTTCGCCTTGAACGCCGCCGCGTCCTCGATGGCGTGACCCACCTTGAACATGGTCTCTTCATCCAGCGCCTTGGTGATCACCTGAAGGCCCAGGGGCAAGCCTTGCGCGTCGAGCCCGGCGGGCACCGACATGGCGGGCACCCCGGCGATGTTGGCGGTGACGGTGAAGATGTCGTTGAGATACATCTCGATCGGGTCGGCCTTGGCTTTGGAGCCGATGGCGAACGCCGCGCTGGGCGTGGTGGGGGTGAGAAGCGCGTCCACTTTTTCGAAGGCCTGGTTGAAGTCCTCCAGGATCTTGCGGCGGACTTTCAGGGCCTTGAGGTAATACGCGTCGTAATACCCGGCGCTGAGCACATAGGTGCCGATGAGGATGCGGCGCTGAACCTCATCGCCGAACCCGGCGCCGCGGGTCTTCTCATAGGTGTCGATGAGGTCCTCGCCCTCCACCCGCGCGCCGAAGCGCATGCCGTCATAGCGCGCCAGGTTCGAGGATGCTTCGGCCGGGGCGATGATGTAATAGGCCGGCAGCGCGTATTTGGTCATGGGCAGCGAGATGTCGACGATCTCGCAGCCGGCGGCCTTGAGCCACTCCACGCCCTGGCTCCAGAGCGTCTCGATTTCGCCAGGCATGCCGTCCATGCGGTATTCCTTGGGCACGCCGATGCGCAGCCCTTTCACCGATTGACCGCACGCCTCGACCCAGTTCGGGACCGCGCCGGGATAGGAGGTGGAGTCCTTGGGATCATGGCCGCTCATCACCTGGGTGAGCAGAGCGGAGTCCTTGACCGTCTTGCCGAACGGGCCGGGGTGATCGAGCGAGCTGGCGAACGCCACCACGCCCCAGCGTGAACACCGGCCATAGGTGGGCTTCACGCCCACAAGCCCGGTGAACGCCGCAGGCTGACGGATCGAGCCGCCGGTGTCGGTGCCCGTGGCGCCGTAGGAAATTCCCGCCGCCAACGCAGACGCCGAACCGCCCGATGACCCGCCAGGCACCAGCTTTTCATCCGAGCCGCTCGCCCGCCAGGGATTGACCACAGGCCCCGTATTCGAGGTCTCGTTGGACGAGCCCATGGCGAACTCGTCCATGCTGGTCTTGCCGAAAAACACCGCGCCGGCGTCCCAGAGATTCTGAGACACGGTGGATTCGTATTCCGGCTTGAACCCGGCGAGGATGTTCGAGCTCGCCGTCGTGGTCACGCCCTTGACCGCGAAGAGATCTTTCATGGCGATGGGCGCGCCTTCCAGGAGGCCGCCCTCGCCCCGGGCGATCTTTCCATCAGAGGCTTTGGCCATCTCTATCGCCCGGTCGCCGTCAATCACGGTGAAGGCGTTCAGCGCGCCTTGCGCGGCTTCGGCGGCGGACACCGTGGCTTCGGCGAGCTCCACGGACGTGAAGTCTTTCGCCTTCAGGCCGTCGAGCGCTTCAGTCAGGGAGAGCGAAGAAAAATCGGTCATCGTCTATTCCACGCTCTTGGGCACCACGAAGAAGCCTTCTTCGGCCTTCGGGGCGTTTTTCAGGATGGCGTCGCGCTTAGCCCCGTCGGTCACGGCGTCTTCGCGCAAGGGCAGCTTGGTGGGCGCGGCGGTGGTCATGGGCTCGACACCCTCCACGTCCACCTCACCCAGCTGCTCGACCCAGTCGAGAATGCCGTTGAGCTCATTGGTCAGCGCATCAAGCCGGTCAGCCGGCTCCTTAATGCGCGCCAGCGCCGCGATGCGGCGCACTTCGTCTTTGGTGACGGACATATCTGGATAGACTCCGATGGAGTAAAATCGTCAGCGCGCGGCTTACCAACGCCGGTGCTGCAGCGCAAGGCGGCGGGGCGGGCGCCTCACCAATAGGCGTTGCTGTTGATCGCTGCGTGGCACAGCACTGGAGCGGCGTACCGAAGGATCGGCCGGCGCCAAAGCGCGACCATGACGGCTCCAAACGCGAAATGACCTATCCAATCCATAACGAAATGCGTGGGAAAGGAGATCGTTAAATAGATTTCCGGGGTCAGTCCGATTTCCTCATCGGAAGGCGCGTTCCCAAGCGTCCACATCAAGACAAGGTTGTTTAACTCAAAAACTGCAAATAGCAGCGCCGCGTAGGATGCGGCCCGGAAGTTTGGGCCCGCCTCACGATTTGGCTGTCTCAAAAGGTACAGGCGCGCCGCCTCTTCAATGATCGGCGCAAGGAGGATTGAGCTTACGGCTGCCGGATAGTCGCCCATCGCCACCAGCCCCGCAAAAACTACAAACCCGCATGCAGCCAATAAGAAGCGCCGGGCGATGGTGCTTCGGCTCGGCTGGGCGATGCGATGCGTTGCGAAAAGCAACATACACGCAGTTAAAAGGGTGCCTAAGAACGCCGCCAACACCATTCAGGCTTCCCCAACGAAAATTAGCCGCGCCGACATGTCCGCCGGCGCGGCTTCACCTAGCATGCATGCAGCTTGACCGCTGCAACGAGTAAGGGCGACCGATGCCGCATCGAGGATACCCGCCGGATTCTTGGAGGTCCTTGACCTCGCTGTCCCACCGCGCCTTGGACACGATGCGTTCTTGAGTTTCGTATATGCTCAGCGAGTCGCATCTAGGTACGCCCCCCATGCTCTTCCTCCATCCCGCTCATCTGCCCGAAGGCCCGCTCATGGCGGTCGATCCCGGCGACAAGACGCTGGGGATCGCGGTGTGCGACCGCGCGCGCACGACGGTGACGCCGGTCACTACGATCCAGCGGGTGAAGTTCACCCCGGACGCCCAGGCGCTGTTGAAGCTCTATGACGAGCGCAAATGCGCCGGGCTGATCGTCGGCCTGCCCCTGCACATGGACGGCGGCAACGGGCGCCGGGCCCAGAGCGCGCGCAGCTTCGTTACAAACCTTATGCGCCTGCGCGACCTACCTATAGCCTATCAGGACGAGCGGCTGTCGACGTTCGCCGCGACGGAATCCCTGATTGAAGCGGGGGTGAAGCCCTCCGAGCGCAAGGCCTTCGTGGACGCGCAGGCGGCGGCGGTGATCCTTGAAGCCGCGCTCATGCGCATCAAGGAGGGCGCGCCGCGCTTCGGCGGCGAGCCCGGCGAGACCCCGCTTTGAGCGCGGTCGCAGCCGCCCTCATCCCGATCTTCGGCGTGATCGCGCTGGGCTGGGGCTTGCGCAAGACGCGGCTTGTGCGCGTCGAGCTCTGGCCGGGCATCAACCGGCTGAGCTATCAGGCGCTTTTACCCGCCTTGCTGTTCTCCACCATCTCCACCGCCGAGATCGAGGGCGCCCAGGTGGGCGCCTTTCTCTCCGCGGCCACCCTCGCCTTTCTGGCCATGGGCGCGATCGCGCTGGCCTTCAAAGCCCTGCCGGTGGACGGGCCGGCCTTCACCAGCCTGTTTCAGGGCGGCGTGCGATGGAACGGCTTTGTTCTGCTGGCCCTCACCGGCGCGGCCTACGGCCCGGAAGGCGCTGCGCTGACGGCGCTCGTCTTCGCGCCCACCGTGCCGATCATCAATGTGATGTGCGTGGCCGTGCTCACCATCTGGGGCGCCAGCGACAAGGCGCCCAATATCCGCCGCGTCGCCGGGCGCATCGTCACCAACCCGCTGATCATCGGCTGCTTGCTGGGCGCCCTGGCCAATGCGCTGAACCTGTTCCAGACCGGCCCCGTGGCCGACACCGCCGCGCTGGCCGGCCGGGCGGCGCTGCCCCTCATCCTTCTGGCCATCGGCGCCGGGCTCGACTTCTCCGCGCTGAAAGCCCGGCCGGGCCTGTTGAGCCTGTCGGTGACGCTGAAGCTGATCGTGGCGCCGCTGGTGTTCTATGGCCTCGGGCTCGCCTTCGGCGTGGAGGGGCTGGCGCTGGTGATCCTCATCGCGATCGGGGCGACCCCGGGAGCGGCGGCCTCCTACGTGCTGGCGAGCGAAATGGGCGGCGACGCCCAGCTCATGGCCGGCCACGTCACGGCGACGACCTTGCTCGCCTTCATCGCCATGCCGCTCTGGATCGGGTTCGCGGGCGGATGACGGGGACGATCCTGTCCGCCTTCCTGCCCATCTTCGCGGTGATCGCAGCGGGCTACGGCGTGCGCGCCTCCGGCTATCTGCCGCGTGAGTTCTGGCGCGGGGTGAACGCGCTGAACCACCGCCTGCTCTTGCCGGCCTTCCTGTTCATGGTGCTGGCGACGGCCGATCTCTGCCATCCCGAGGCCGGTCGGCTCGCCATGCTGTCGGCGGCGGGCTCCCTGGCGCTTCTGGCGCTTGCGGGACTGATTTGCGCCGGCGCCCGCCTCGCCGCCGGGCCCGGCGCGGCGGTGAGCGCCGTGGCGGTGCAATGGAATTTTGTGCTCACCCTGGCCCTGGTCACGCGCCTGGCCGGCCCTGAAGCCGCGCCCCTCGCCGCCGCCGTCATCGCGCCCGGCGTGCTTATCGGCGCGGCGGCGACGGTGGCCGGTTTCGCGCTGGCGCGCGGCGCGGGTCTCGCCCCCGCCGCGGGGCGCATGGCGCGCGATCCGCTCGTGCTCGCCGGTCTTGCGGGCCTCGCCGCAAACGCCGCAGGCCTCGCACGCTTCGAAGCGATCCTGGCGCCGGTGGAGCTGATCGGCGCCGGCGCGCTGCCGGTGATCCTGCTCGCCATGGGCGCCGGGCTCGACTTTTCCGCGCTCAAGGGACGGATTGCGGTTCTTTTCGCCGGAGCCGCACTGCGCTGCGTCGCGGGGCCGGCGGTGTTTCTCGGGCTCGCCCTCGCCTTCTCCGTTTCCGGGACCGGAGCGCTGGTGCTCGCCGTCGCCGGGGCTGCGTCGGCGGCGGCGTTCGTCTACGCCGTTGCGGCTGATTTCGAGACCGAGACGGGGCTGACGGCGGGCATGATCACGCTCACCGTGCTCGTCAGCGTCGCGGTCTCGCCGCTGACCGCGGCCCTTGCGCTCGCCCTCTAGCTTGCCGCACCGGCCAAGCGCGCCTATACCGCGCCCCGCGTCTGACACATGCGAGGTGACATGAGCCGCGCCGGGTTCGCCTACGACTTTCCCCACCAGAGCCTTCTGGGCGTGGGGGCGCTCAATCCGCTGGACGTGTCCATGATCTTCGAGCGGGCCGGCGAGCATTTCGACGCTGCACGCGACAAATCCGGCCATGAGCGCACGCTGGACGGGCTCGCCATGGTCAATTTGTTCTTCGAAAACTCCACCCGCACGCTGGCGAGCTTCGAGATCGCGGCCAAGCGCCTGGGCGCGGAGGTGGTCAATTTCGCAGCCGGCGCGGCGAGCATCGCCAAGGGCGAATCGCTCGCCGACACCGCCCTCACCCTGAACGCGATGAACCCGGACGTGCTGGTGGTGCGGCACAAGTCCGCCGGCGCGGCGGATTATTTCGCCAAGGTGACCGGCGCCAGCGTCGTCAATGGCGGGGACGGCGCGCACGAGCATCCCACGCAAGCGCTGCTGGACGCCTTCACCCTGACAAGGCGCTGGGGCGAGGTGGGCGGCAAGCGGATCGCCATTATCGGCGACATCCTGCACAGCCGTGTGGCGCGCTCGAACGTCTCGCTGCTCAATCTTTTGAACGCCGAGGTGCGCCTGTGCGGCCCGGCGACGCTTTTGCCCGCCGACGCCGACCGGTGGGGCGTCACGGTGTTCCATGACCTGGACGAAGCCATTGAGGGCTGCGACGCGGTGATGGCGCTGCGCATCCAGAAAGAGCGCATGAGCGGCGGGCTCATTCCCACCGACCGCGAGTACGCCGCGCTTTACGGGCTCAACCATGCCCGGTTGGAGCGCGCGGCGCCGGACTGTCTGGTGATGCACCCTGGCCCCATGAACCGCGGCGTGGAGATAGACGGCGCCCTGGCCGACGATCCCGACCGCGCCGTGGTGCTTGAGCAGGTTGAAGCCGGCGTGGCGGTGCGCATGGCGGTCCTCGAACTGATCACCGGCCGCGCGCCGAACCAGCGCTATGAGGATGAAGACGCCGCCGCAGGACAGGACGGCCTGGAGGACGGGGCGTGATGCTGCTTCAAAACGCACGGCTCATCGACCCGGCCTCCGGTCATGACGGCATCGGCGATGTGCGCATCCGCGACGGGCTGATCATCGAAATCGCTACGGGTCTTCAGCCGCAGGACGGCGAACAGAAGCGCGATCTCGGCGGAAAGGCGCTGGCGCCCGCGCTCATTGATCTGCGCTGCTGGGCGAAACCCGGCGCCGGCGGCAAGGCAGGGCTCGACGTCACCGCGCGCGCCGCCGCAGCCGGCGGCGTCGGCACGCTGGTGCTGGCGCCCGACAGCGGTTCAGGGCTCTCCCGGCCGGAGGATTTCGCCTCGATCGAGACCGCGGCTTTGACGAGTCCGGTGCGGCTCCTGCCGGCCGGGCTGGCGGTCGACGCCGCGGGGGAGATGGGCGAGATCGGGCTGATGTTGCGCGCCGGCGCGGCGCTGATTGGCGACGGCGGCGCGGCCATCGCCGACACGCGCCTTGCTCGGCGTGTCCTCGCCTACGCGTCGACCTTCGACGCCTGGACCGCGCTACGCGCCGAAGAGCCGCATCTGGCGCGCGGGACCTGCGCCCATGAAGGCGACCTCGCCATGCGTCTCGGCCTTCCCGCCCGTCCCGGGGCGGGTGAACGCCTGGCGGTGGAGCGCGGCGCGGCCCTGTGCGAGCTGACCGGTGCGCGCCTCATGTTCGACCGCATCACCACCGCCGAAGGGCTTGGCGCGCTCGCCGCGGCGCGCGCCCGCGGTCTTGAACTCGCAGCTACCGCGCCGATCACCCATTTCATCTTCAACGAAGTCGACGCCGGCGGCTTTGATTCCCGCTTCCGGCTGGAACCGCCTTTGCGCTCGGAAGCCGATCGGCTGGCCCTGATCGAGGCGCTTGCAGACGGCGATCTCGACGCCGTGGTCTCCGATCACCGCGCCAGCACCGGGGAGGCCAAAGCCCACCCCTTCCCCGAAGCCGAGGCGGCGTCGGCCAATCTCGAAGCCCTGCTGCCCGCGCTATGCACGCTCGCCGCAGACGGGCGGTTGTCGCTGCTCGACGCGCTGCGCCCCGTGACCGTCGGTCCCGCAGACTTGCTGGGCCTCGACCAGGGCCGGCTGGAGCCGGGCGCTCCGGCGGACCTTGTGGTGTTCGACCCCGAGGCGCCGGTGGTCTACGGGCGCGGCGGACTGGAATGCGACGCCTCGAGCGCGTTTGAAAACCGGCGCCTGTTCGGCAAGGTCTTGATCACGATCATCGAAGGCGCGATCATCCATCAACCTGAAGGCTAGGGGGCGCGTCGTGGACGCCTTGTTTCTCGGGCTCGCCCTGGCGGGCGGCTATCTGTTCGGCTCGATTCCCTTCGGCCTGGTGCTCACCCGCATGGCCGGGCTCGGCGACATCCGCGACATCGGCTCGGGCAATATCGGCACGACCAACGTTCTTCGCACGGGGCGCAAGGATCTCGCCCTGCTCACCCTGATCCTGGACAGCGGCAAGGCGGGTTTCGCCTGCCTTCTGTTCTGGGCGCTGATCTCGCAGGAGGCGGGGCTCATCGCGGGCGGCGCGGCCTTTCTGGGCCATTGCTATCCGGTCTGGCTGAAGTTCAAGGGCGGCAAGGGCGTCGCCACCTTTCTGGGCGTGCTGCTCGCAGCGGCCTGGCCGGTGGGGATCCTCACCTGCCTGACCTGGCTGGGGACGGCGCTGCTGTTTCGTATCTCCAGCCTCTCCGCGCTGGTCTCGGCTTTGGCTGCGCCGCTGTTCTGCCTGGCGTTCGGGCGGGAGGACGCGGCTTTGCTCGCCCTTTTCCTCGCCGCGCTGATCTATTGGCGACACCGGACCAATATCGACCGGCTCTTCAAAGGCGAGGAACCCATGATCGGAGCGAAAAAGACGTGAAGTACAAGAGCCTGAGCGAAACGGAAAGACTGGACTGGCTCAGGCTGGCGCGCACCCACGGCGTGGGCCCGGTCACCTTCGCCAAGCTCATTGAGCGCTATGCAGCCCCCGCGCCCGCAATCGAAGCGCTGCCGCGGCTCGCCGAGCGCGGCGGCCGCGCCAAGCCCCTGCGCCCGGTCACCCGGGACGCCGCAGCGCATGAACTTGAGCGGCTCGACGCCCTGGGCGGCCGGCTTCTGTGCGCCTGCGAGCCGGAATTTCCAAAGGGGCTCGCCGTGCTGGACCCGCCCCCGCCGGTGATTTCGGTGATGGGCGCGCTCGATCCGGACGCGGCGCCGGCCTGCGCCATCGTGGGCGCAAGGAACGCCTCGGCCATCGGCATCCGCTTCGCCGGCGATCTTGCCCGAGACCTCGGCGCGCGCGGGGTCACCGTGGTGTCGGGCTTGGCGCGCGGCATTGACGGCGCGGCGCACGCCGCCTCGCTGCAGACCGGCACGGTCGCCGTCGTGGCGGGCGGGCTGGGCCGCATCTACCCCCCTGAACATGCCGAGCTGCAGCGCGCCATCGCGCGGCAGGGCCTTGTGGTGAGCGAAACCGACCCCGACCATGTCGCCCAGGCGCGTGATTTCCCCAAACGCAACCGGCTGATCGCCGGGCTGTCCCTGGGCGTGGTGGTGATCGAGGCGGCAGAGCGCTCCGGCTCACTGATCACCGCACGCCTCGCCGGAGAGCAAGGGCGCGAGGTGATGGCCGTGCCCGGCTCGCCGCTGGACCCGCGGGCCCGCGGAACGAACCGCCTGCTCCGTGACGGGGCGGCGCTTGTGGAGACGGCCGACGACGTGATCGCCGTTCTGAACAATGCGCGCCCCCCTCTGCTTGAAGAACCGGGCGGGCATGATTTTGAGGACGAGCCTCCCGATCCCGCCATGCTGGACAATGAAGCTGAACGCATCCGAGAGCAGGTCGCCGGCCTGCTCACCACCGCACCTGTGAGCCGGGACGAACTCGCCCGAATTAAAGGGGCTCCGGCGCGCGCGGTGCTGGCCGCTTTGATCGAGCTTGAGCTGGCCGGTCGCTGCGCGCTGGCGCCCAACGGCATGGTCTACGCCGCCTACCCCGACGATCAATCAGACTGATCGAAAGGAAACGGAATGACCGGCGGATCGCCGCGGAACCGTGGAGGCCCGTCGGTCACCAGCTTGCATTCCTGCTCCACCACCCGAGAGGCGGACGCCAGCATGATGCTGGTGTTGTGCAAATCGGAGATGTGAGCAAAGTGCGCCATCGAGGCGAGCATCTCCATCAGATACGCCGCCGCGTCGCCCGGCGGGGCGGGCTCTGTCATCCTGTCGAAAGGATCGCGTCCGGATTGGCGGTCGAAACTCATGGAACTCACATAGACGAAAACAACCAATGGGCGCGTTTTAAAACTTTGCACCCTTTGATGCAAGTGCCGTACGTCATGTTGACAGGGTTGCGGGCCGCGCCCACCTTCCGCCGTCTTCGCGCCCGCCGCATTCCAGCGGCTTCGCGCCAACCGATTGAGTCTCATTCGTATGAACGTCGTCGTCGTCGAATCGCCCGCCAAGGCCAAGACCATCAACAAGTATCTCGGCTCGCAGTACACCGTGCTGGCGAGCTTCGGCCATGTGCGCGACCTGCCCGCCAAGGACGGTTCGGTCCGCCCGGACGACGATTTCGCCATGGAGTGGTCGGTCGATTCCAAATCGCAGCCGCGCATCAAGGCGATCGCCGACGCGCTTAAAAACGCCGATACGCTCATTCTCGCCACCGACCCGGATCGCGAAGGTGAAGCGATCAGCTGGCACTTGCTGGAAGCGCTGCAGAAGCGCCGGGCGCTGAAGGACAAGCGCATCCAGCGCGTGGCGTTCAACTCGATCACCAAACGCTCCGTGAGCGAGGCGATGAGCCAGCCGCGCGAGCTGGATATGGAGCTGGTGGAGGCCTATCTCGCCCGCCGCGCGCTCGATTATCTGGTGGGCTTCACCCTGTCGCCCGTGCTCTGGCGCAAGCTGCCCGGCGCGCGCTCGGCCGGCCGCGTTCAATCGGTGGCGCTGCGCCTGATCACCGAACGCGAAGGCGAGATCGAGCGCTTCGTCTCCGAAGAATACTGGTCGCTGGACGCCATGGTGAAGGCCGACGGCGCAAACGACCCCTTCAAGGCGCGCCTGTCGCGCTATGAGGGCAAGAAGGTCACAAAGATGACCATCGGCGAGGAGGCGACCGCACGCGCCGCCGAAGCGGCGGTGAAATCCGCCGACCTCACGGTGGCCAGCGTTGAGGCCAAGCCCGCCAAGCGCCACCCCTCGCCGCCCTTCACCACCTCCACCCTGCAACAGGAAGCCTCGCGCAAGCTGGGTTTTGACGCCGCGCGCACCATGCGCACGGCCCAGCGTCTTTACGAGGGCGTGGAGATCGGCGGCGAGACCGTGGGTCTGATCACCTATATGCGAACCGACGGCGTCTCCATGGACGGCGGCGCGATCGCGGAGGCCCGCGGCGTGGTGAAGAACGAATACGGCGAGGACTTCGTCCCCGACGTGCCGCGCAAATACTCCTCCAAGGCCAGGAACGCCCAAGAGGCCCACGAGGCGATCCGCCCGACGAGCTTTTCGCGCATGCCCGGATCGCTGCGCCTGGACGGCGACCAGGCCCGGCTCTACGAGCTGATCTGGAAACGCGCCGTGGCCAGCCAGATGGAGAGCGCGCGCTTTAACCGCACCACGATTGATCTGGAAAGCGCGGACAAGTCCCTGGCCCTGCGCGCCACCGGTCAGGTGCAGACCTTCGCCGGCTTCCTGGCGCTCTATCAGGAGGGCCGCGACGACGAGGAAGTCGAGGGCGAGAACCGCCTGCCCCACGTCAATCAGGGCGCCTCGGCCAAAGCCGAAAAGGTGATGGCCGAGCAGCACTTCACCAGCCCGCCGCCGCGTTTCACCGAAGCCACGCTGGTCAAGAAGCTTGAAGAGCTGGGCATTGGCCGGCCGTCCACCTACGCCGCCACGCTCTCGGTGCTGCGCGACCGCGGCTATGTGCGCATGGAGGACAAGCGCTTCTTCCCCGAGGACAAGGGCCGGGTCGTCATCTCCTTCCTGGAGAACTTCTTCGCGCGCTATGTGGAGTACGACTTTACCGCCTCTCTGGAGGACCAGCTCGACAAGGTGTCGTCCGGCGATCTCGACTGGAAGACGCTGCTGCGCGAGTTCTGGAAGGATTTCTCCGCCGCGGTGGAGGACATAGCGGACCTGCGGATCGGCGACGTGATCGAGCGCATGAATGTCGAACTTGCGCCGCTGATCTATCCGCCGCGCGAAGACGGCTCCGACCCCAAAATCTGCCCCGCCTGCAATGTGGGCGAGCTGTCCTTGCGTCTGGGCAAGCACGGCGCCTTCGTGGGCTGCTCCAACTATCCCGACTGCAAGTTCACCCGGCCGCTGGGCGCAAGCGACACCGCGGCGGGCGCCGGCGGTGACGGCGCGCTTGGAGAACACCCCGACACCGGCAAGACCATCTACCTGAAAGACGGCCGCTTCGGGCCATATCTGGAGATGGAGGTGGACGGCGAGGACAAGCCCAAGCGCGGCTCCATCCCCAAAGGCTGGAACCCGGCCGATGTGGATCTTGAAAAAGCGGTGATGCTCATCGACTTGCCGCGCGAAGTGGGCAAGCACCCCGAGGACGGCGAGCCCATCGAAGCCGGGATCGGGCGCTACGGCCCCTTTGTGAAGCACGCCAAGACCTACGCGAACCTCCCCAATGTTGACGAGGTGTTCGAGGTGGGTCTGAACCGCGCCGTGGATCTCATCGCTGAAAAGCGCGCCAATCCGCGCGGGCGCGGCGGCGCGGCGGCCAAGCCCCTGAAGGAGCTGGGCAAGCACCCCGAAGACGGCGAGCCGGTCAACGTGATGAGCGGACGCTACGGCCCGTATGTGAAACACGGCAAGACGAACGCGACCCTGCCCAAGGGGCTGGAGCCCGAAGAGGTTTCGCTGGAGCGCGCCGTCGAGCTGATCGCTGAGAAAGCGGCCAAGGGCGGCGGCAAGAAGAAGGCGCCGGCCAAGAAAAAGGCGCCGGCCAAGAAACCTGCGGCGAAGAAAACCGCTTCCAAGACGGCGGGCGGGACGAGCGGCAAGAAGGCGAGCTCTTGAGCGATCCCTACGAGGCATTCGGTTTCACCAAGGAGGGTCTGCTCGAAGCGATCAAGCTGGGCGACGGCGGCTTCACCAAGCGCGAACTCGCCCGTGCGCTCGACCTGAAAGGCGATCAGCGCGCCGGGCTCAAACAGGCGCTTAAAGAACTCGAAGACGCCGGCGTCATCGAGAAGAATCACAAGAAGGCCTGGGCGTTGCGCGCCGGCCTGCCGCCGGTCACCGTGCTGGAGGTCCACGACCGGGACGTGGACGGCGAATTCCTGTGCCGGCCGGTGAAGGAGGAGCTGCAAGGCCCGACGATCCGCCTGGCGTTCGACAACAAGGCCAAAGGCTCGCCTCCCGGGGTCGGCGACCGCATTCTCGCGCGCCTGGTTCAGGACGAGGACGGCGATTACGAAGCGCGCGTCATCAAGAAGCTGGGCCAGTCTGCGAGCCGCATATTGTGCGTGCTGCGCAAAGGGTCCGGTCAGCCGCGCCTCGTGCCCGTGGACAAGCGCTCGAAGAACGAGCTGATCCCTGCGCGCGGAGAGCCGGAGAAGGCCAAGGACGGCGATCTGGTCGTCGCGGTGATCGCCAAGGAGCGTCGCCATGGCTTGAAGACCGCCACCATCGAAGAGGTGGTGGGCGACGCCAACAGCCCGCGCGCCGGCTCCGTCATCGCGCTGGCCGAACACGGCGTGCCGGAAGGCTTCGGCGAGGCCGAAGCCGAGCAGGCGCGCATGGTGAAACCGGCGCAACTCGGCAAGCGGGAGGATTTGCGCGACCTGCCGCTGATCACCATCGATCCCAGCGATGCGCGCGACCATGACGACGCGGTCTACGCCCATGCCGACACTGATGCGAAGAACAAGAACGGCTGGGTGGTCTGGGTCGCGATCGCCGACGTCGCGGCTTACGTGACGCCGGGCTCGGCGCTGGACAAGGGCGCCCGCAATCGCGGCGTTTCGGTCTATTTGCCCGACCGCGTCGTGCCGATGCTGCCCGAGCGTCTGTCCAACGATCTGTGCAGCTTGCGCGAGGGCGAAGAGCGGCCGTGCCTGGCGGTGCGCATGGTGTTCGACAAGGACGGAAACAAGCGCGGCCATACTTTCGTGCGCGGCTGGATGCGCTCGGCGGCGGGCCTGTCCTATGAAGCCGCCCAGGCCGCCGTTGACGGTAAGGGCGAAGGCAAGGCGCAAGCTCTGCTGGACGACGTGCTGAAACCGCTGTGGGCCGCCTACGCCGCGCTGAAAAGGGCGCGTGACCGGCGCGAGCCGCTGGAGATCGACGCGCCGGAGAAGAAGATCGAGATCGGCCCGGACGGCGCGGTCACCGGCGTCGCCGTGCGCGAGCGCTTCGACGCCCACAAGCTCATCGAAGAGATGATGATCCAGGCCAATGTCGCCGCCGCCGAGGCGCTGGAGGAAAAGCGCACGCCGCTGATCTACCGCGTCCATGACGAGCCGGGCTCTGAAAAGATCGACAACCTGGCCGACTTCCTGCCCAATGTCGGCCTGAAATGGTCCAAGGGCGAGCGCCCCACCGCGGCCCGGTTCAACCAGATCCTCGGCCAGGCCAAGGGAACCGATCACCACGAGACGGTCAATGAGGTGGTGCTTCGAAGCCAGATGCAGGCGATCTACGCCACCGACAATCTCGGCCATTTCGGGCTGAATCTTGACAAGTATGCCCACTTCACCTCGCCGATCCGGCGCTATGCCGACCTCACCGTCCACCGCGCACTGATCCGCGCCTATAATCTAGGCGGGGACGGACAGACCGATCAGGAACGCTCCGAACTGGACGCGATCGCGGAGGACACCACCCATAACGAGCGCCGCGCCATGGCCGCCGAACGCGACGCCACGGACCGCTTCATCGCCGCCTGGCTGTCAGACCGTGTGGGAAGCGAGTTCGAAGGCCGCATCGCCGGCGTTACGCGCTTCGGGTGCTTTGTGAAGCTTGCCGAGACCGGCGCGGACGGGCTGTGTCCGATTTCCCGGCTGGGCTCTGAATACTTCGTCCACGACGAAAGCGCCCACGCCCTTGTGGGCCAACAAACCGGGGCGCGCTATCGGTTGGGCATGCCGGTCACTGTGCGATTGATCGAGGCGACACCAGTGACGGGGGGGCTGGTCTTCGACATTCTAACCCCACCCGAATCTGGAAAACCGCCCAAGGGGCGCACCGGCCGCCGCGACACCAGCGCGGGCCGGGGCCGTCCGGGCCCGCGAAAGTCCCATGGCCGACGCCGCCGCTGAACCGAAAAAGGCCCTCCGGCCAAAACTCGCCGCTTCCTTGATCCTGCGGCGCACCCGCGCCTCGGGCGGGACCGAGATTCTGCTCGGCCGCCGATCGGGCGGGCATGTCTTCATGCCGCAGAAATACGTGTTTCCCGGCGGCCGTGTCGACCGATCCGACGGCTACGCGCCGCTCGCCGGCGAACCCAAGCCCGCGGTGCGCGAAACCCTGTGCCGAGTACTCTCCGAGCGCCGGGCCCGCGCCGCCGCCGCGGCGGCGATCCGCGAGACCGCCGAGGAGACCGGACTTCTGGTGGCTCGCCCCGGCGACCTGCCGCGGCCGAAGCCGGAATGGCGCCCGTTCGCCGAGGCCGGCGCCCTGCCCGACGCTGAGCCGCTGGACCTCGTCGCGCGCGCGATCACGCCGCCGGGCCGCCCGCGGCGCTTCGACGCCTTCTTTTTCACCACCGATATCGAGTCGGTTCACGGCTCCACCGCGCTCACCGGGAGCGGCGAGCTGGAGGATCTGCGCTGGGTGGCGCTGCCCGAGGCGCACACGCTGGACATCCCCATCATCACCCGCTTCGTGCTCGGCGAGCTCGACGCCCATCTCAAGGGCGAGCAGGACATGGTGCGCTGCGCACACGTAACCCGCGCCGGCCCGAGGCTTGATCCGGTATGAGCGCCCGGCCCTATGAATGCGCGGCGCTGCTCCTCGCCGATCCCCATTCGCGCCGCATCGCGCTGGCGCGCCGCGACGGCCGCCTGATCGCGCCGCAGTCCCGGCTGGAGCGCAGCGACGGCCTCGCCGACGGCCCCGCGCCGACGATTTCGCGGGCGCGGCTCGGCTGCGCGGAGAGCAAGGCGAAGGCGTTTCAGGACGCTGCGCTGCGATCGGTCTATGAGGAGCTGGGCCAGCTCATCGCCCGGCCCGCGCTGATGGGGGAGCGCCTGCCCATGCGCGGCGGCTGGGGCCGGCTCGCCCGCCACCGCCTGGCGCCGGAGCGGGACGCCCTCACCTATCTGGGGCGCGCGCTCGACCCAGCCGAGGCGGACGAGCGCCGCCACATGCGGGTCTTCGCCGCACCGCTTTCGAAAGTCTCCAACTCCATCAAGCGGCGCGGGCGCGCCGACCGTATCGTCTGGATCACGCCGGAGAACGCCGCGCTGGCGCTGGAGGACCCGGCCATGGCGCCGTTTCTCGATCTGGCCCTATCCGCGCTCGGCGGCCGGCCGAGACCGCTGCGGGTGACGTTCCGCGCGGGACAGCGGGTGGAAACCCGGCTATAGCGCCGGGCCATGATCGCCCGGCTCCTCACAGACGACGCTCACGCCCGCGCCCGCTCCCTAGCCGCGGCGATTCTGTGCGCCGCGCTCGCCGGGTGCGGCTTCGGGCTGATGATGCCGCTGATCGCGCTGAATCTGGAGGCGATGACCGGCTCCGGCGCAGTGGTGGGCGCCAACGCCGCGGCGGCAGCGCTCTCCACCATCGCCGCAACACCGCTCATCCCGCCTCTGCTAACGCGCGTCCCGCCGCGTGCGGCGATCGTGGGATCAGCCCTGATCACAGGCGCCGGCATCGCCCTTTTCCCGCTCATCCCCGACGTCGCCGTCTGGTTCGTGCTACGCTTCCTCGTGGGGCTCACCGTCACCGTCGTTTTCGTCGCGAGCGAGACCTGGATCAATCAGCTCGCCAAGCCGGAAAGCCGGGCCACGCTGCTGGCGGTCTACGCAACGGTGCTGTCGGGCGGGTTCGGCTCGGGCGGCGTGATTCTCGCCGTGCTGGGCAGCGAGGGCTTGGCGCCCTGGCTTGCGGGCGCGGCGATCTTCTTCGTTGGGGCGATCCCGATCCTGTTGCTCAAGGGCCCCGGACTGGAGCCGCCCGCGGCCGGGGAATCCGGCCCGTCCAGCATGCTGCGCGCGGCGCGCCTGGCGCCGGCGGCGATCCTCGCCGGCCTGGTGTTCGGCGCGCTGGAGACCGGCGTGTTCTCCCTTTTTCCCGTCTACGCCGAGCGTCTGGGATTCACTGAAGTGATGGTGGGCCTTCTGGTGACCACCGGCGCGCTCGGCGCCATCGCGCTGCAGATCCCGATCGGGCGATTCGCCGACGCCGCCGGGCGCCTGACCACGCTGCGCCTGATCGCCGGAGCGGCGGTGATCCTCGCCCTCGCCATCGCGCTCGCGGGGACGTGGGCCTGGCTCGTATTTCCGCTGGTGTTTATCTATGTGGGCCTTGCAAGCGCGTTCTATACAGTCGGGCTTGCTTTGATCGGCGAGCGGGTGAAGCTCGGCGAGCTCGCCACCGCCAACGCCGCCTTCATCTTCGCCTATGGCGTGGGATCGCTCTTCGGCCCGCCGATGGCGGGCGCGGTGATGGACGGTTTCGACCCGCACGGCCTCATGCTGGCCTTCGCCGGCTTCGCCGCGCTGTACCTGGTGATCGCATGGCGTGAAAAGGACATCGCCAAGCATTGACATAAACCGGGCCGTCAGTATGTTCCGCGGCTCGCGAGCGCCGGAGACCCCTTCGGCGCGCACATCATTTTGACCGGGTGCGAGACCATGGCGAAGCCGACAACCATCAAGATCCGCCTGAACTCGACGGCGGGCACGGGCTATTTCTACGTGACCAAGAAGAACGCCCGCACCATGACCGAGAAGCTCGTCCTGAAAAAGTACGACCCGGTCGCGCGCAAGCACGTCGAATTCAAGGAAGGCAAGATCAAGTAGGCTTCACGCTTGCTTTGAGCGCCTCAACGAAAAAGCCGCCCCGTCCCGGGCGGCTTTTTTGCGTTTCAGGCTGCGCGCCGACCTGCTTTGCGTGGTGGGATCGCGATCGCCAGAAACACCAGCCAGAACGTCGCGACATGCATAGCCGTCGGCAGCGCCAAGGCGCGCAGGACCTCGAGCTCCTCCGCAAAGTCACCGGAGACGCCCACAAGGTCATAAAACGCTGCTGCGAGGCTCAGCACGGAAAACAGCGCGATGATGGGAACGACGATGACCAGTCTCAGCTGGCGCGCCCAATAGAAGATCGCGCCCCAGATCAGCCCAGCCGCACATCCGGTGACCAATCCATACCAGGCGAGCGGCTGCGCAAGCCCCCCTTCCCGCAAAAGGATCCCATCCAGAAAGCCGTGGAAGAAGCTGGTGGCGGTGTTGGAGAAGAACGTCGCGCAGATCATCGCCGCCAGGTAGACGTACCAGAGTGCGGGCGGACCCGAAGCGCGCTCAGTCCACGGTGAAGGCCCCTCGATTGAAGTTTGCTCGCTCATTAGGCGAGCTTAGCACGGCGCGGCGTTGTGAAAACCCCTAAGCCGCTTTTTTGCGCCACCCGATGACCTGGTTGCGGCCCGAGGCCTTGGCTTCGTAGAGCGCGGCGTCGGCGCGGGCGAGCACATCGTCAACATCATCCCCGGGCAGCGCCTCGGCGACGCCGGCCGAGAGCGTGACGGCCATGCTTTCCCCGCTGGAGGCCATGACGAACGGCTCGCGCGCCATGGCGGCGCGGGCGCGCTCGGCGGCTTCGAGCGCATTGGCGGCCGTGGCGCCGGCGAAGATCACCAGGAACTCCTCTCCGCCATAGCGGCCGGCGATGTCGATGGCGCGCAGCTCCTTGCCCAGGCGCTCGGAGAAGCCCTTCAGGACCCGGTCTCCGGCCTGGTGGCCGAACGTGTCGTTGATGCGCTTGAAGTGATCAATGTCGATGAGCGCCACGGCCACCGGCTCGCCAGACCGGTCCAGCGCGTCCAGCCCCTGGCGCAGGCGCGACACCACGTAGCGGCGGTTATAAAGCCCGGTCAGCGGATCGGTCACCGCCATCTCAAGGCTCTCTTCCAGGCGGTCGCGCAAGGCGTCGGCGTAGGATTTGCGGCGCACCAGCGTGCGGGCGCGCGCGTTCAGCTCGCCGCCGTCGACGGGCCGGTGAATGACGTCGTTCACACCAAGATCAAGGGCGCGCACCATTGTGGCGCGATCGTCGCCACTGACGATGGCGAGAATCGGAAGCTGGCGCGTCGCGGCGTCGGATCGCACCCGCGCGCACAGGCGCAGCCCGTCAAAGCGCGGGCTGGAGAGATCCACGATGACGAGATCGGCATGGGCGGCGGCGCGCAGCGCCTCGAGCGGTTCATGATGACCGGAGGCGTCGAACGGCGCGGGAAGCTTCGCGGCGAGGCGCGCCGCGCCGTCGGCGTCCGGCGCCATGATGACGACTCGCCCGCCCTTGCGCGAAGGCCCGACCTCTTCGCCCGGATCGGACGCGCTTTCGCGCAGACGAAGCTCGTCCATCACCGTTTTCAGGCGCAGCAGAGAACGCACCCGAGCGAACAGCGCCACGTCGTCCACCGGCTTGGTCAGGAACTCGTCGGCGCCCGCTTCCAGGCCCTTGATGCGGTCCTGGCGTTGATCGAGCGCGGTGACCATGATCACCGGTATATGACGCAGCGCCGGATCGGCCTTCAGCCGCCGGCAGGTTTCGAACCCGTCAAGGCCTGGCATCATCACGTCGAGAAGGATCAGGTCGGGGTGCTCGGCGGCGGCGGCCTTCAGGCAGGCTTCGCCGTCTTCAGCCTGAAGCACCTCGAAATACTCCGCCGACAGGCGCGCTTCGAGCAGGCGTCTATTGGTTTCGATGTCATCGACGACGAGGATGCGTGCGCTCATGCGGCCGTCCCCCCTTAATCGATGAACTTGCGAACCGTTTCAATGAAAGTCGAAACCGTGATGGGCTTGGACAGATACCCCTCGCAGCCGCCCTGGCGAATGCGCTCTTCGTCGCCCTTCATCGCAAACGCAGTCACCGCGACCACCGGAATGGCGGACAGCGCTTCGTCGTTCTTGATCCACTTGGTGACGTCCAGGCCGGACACCTCGGGAAGCTGAATGTCCATGAGGATCAGGTCAGGCTTGTGCTCACGCGCCAGGTCCAGGGCCTTGAGCCCTTCCTTGGTCTGCACGGTTTCAAAACCATGCGCCTCGAGCAGATCACGAAACAGCTTCATGTTCAGCTCGTTGTCTTCAACGATCAGAACTTTTTTGGACATGACCTGCAGCATTGTGAGCGCGCCTTCCCCACGGCCCCGCTTTTTAGCGTGAGCCCTTGACCATCCAAGACAGAGTAAACCCGACTTTTGTTAATCAAGGATGAGTCGCCCCCCTTTTCCGGTCCCGATGGAACAGGATATGAACATGGTACCTGAGCGGGGCTGCGGCGCAATGCATCGAATCGGCGTGGATCTTGGCGGAACGAAAATCGAGGCGGCGGTGCTTTCGCCGGCCGGCGAGCTTGTTGTGCGCGAACGCGTCCCCAGCCCGGCGGGTTATGAGGCGAAGGTCCGCGCCGTCGCCGCCCTGGTGCAGGCTGTTGAAAGCAAAACCGGCGTGCAGGTTCCCCATGTGGGTGTCGGCCATCCCGGCTCCCTCAACCCGCGCACCGGCTTGATGAGAAACGCAAACTCCACCGAGCTAAACGGCCGGGCGCTGGACCGGGACCTCGCAGATGCGCTCGGGCGCCCTGTCGCCTGCGCCAACGACGCCAACTGCTTCACCCTGTCCGAAGCGACCGACGGCGCCGGGGCGGGGGCGCACGCGGTGTTCGGCGTCATCGCCGGAACCGGGATCGGCGGCGGGCTGGTGATCGGCGGGCGGCTTGTCGAGGGCCAGGACGGCAACGCCGGGGAATGGGGGCACACCCCCCTCGCCCGGCCCGAGCCTGGTGAAGTCCCCGGACCCGCGTGCAAGTGCGGCCTCAACGGCTGCGTCGAGGCCTGGTGCTCCGGTCCGGCGCTGTCCGCCGATCACGAGCGGCGCACCGGCGACCGGCGGACGGCCGAAGCGATCGCGGACCTCGCAAGACACGGCGATCTCGGCGCGCGCGAGACGTTGCGCTTTCACCGCGACCGCCTGGCGAGAAGCCTCGCCACGGTGGTCAACATCATCGACCCCGACATGGTGGTGCTCGGCGGCGGGCTGTCCAACCTGGACGGTCTTTGCGAGGACCTGGAACGCGAGATGGCGCCGTTTCTGTTCACCGACGAGCCGCGCACCCGCGTGCGTTTGAACGTCCACGGCGACAGCTCCGGCGTGCGCGGCGCGGCCTGGCTCGACCCGGCGGCGCCTGGACGCGCGCCATGAGCGCCGGCTATTGCCGCACCTGTCTTGCGCCGGTCTTACACAGCGCAAGCGCCTGCCCGGCGTGCCGCTCGCGCCAGGTCCTGCGCCATGACGAGCTGGATACGCTCGCCATCGCCCATATCGATTGCGACGCCTTCTTCGCCGCCATCGAAAAGCGCGACGATCCCAGCCTTGAAGACAAGCCGGTGATCATCGGCGGCGGCCGGCGCGGCGTGGTGTCCACGGCCTGCTATGTGGCGCGGCTCTATGGCGTGCGTTCGGCCATGCCCATGTTCAAGGCGCTGAAAGCCTGTCCCGACGCGGTGGTGGTGCGCCCGCGCATGGGCGTGTACGCCGCCGAAGGCCGGCGCATCCGCGCCATGATGGAGGACGTCACCCCGCTGGTGGAGCCGCTGAGCGTGGACGAGGCGTTCCTGGATCTCTCCGGCACCGAGCGCCTGCACCGCGCCTCTGCGGCCCTCACCCTCTTACGCCTGCAAAAGCGCATCTTCGAGGAGGTGGGCGTCACCGTTTCGGTGGGGCTGAGCTTTAACAAGTTCCTCGCCAAGACCGCCTCCGATCTCGACAAGCCCAACGGCTTCGCCGTGATCGGCAGGGCCGACGCGCCGGAATTTCTCGCCAATATGAAGGTGTCCGCGGTCTACGGCGTCGGGCCGGTCTTCGCGAAAAAGCTTCAGGCTGACGGCCTCACCACGCTGCGCGATGTGCTCAAGCGCTCCGAGGCCGAGCTGGCGCGCCGCCATGGCGAGGGCGGATTGCGCCTGGCGCGCATTGCACGCGGGATCGACACCCGGAAGGTGAACCCGGAGCGCGAGCGCAAATCGGTCTCGGCGGAAACCACGTTCAACGACGACATCGCTGACAAATCCGCGCTCAAGGACCGGCTCTGGCCGCTTTGCGTGAAAGTCGCCGACCGCATGAAGGCCGACGGCGTGGCGGGGCGCGTGGCGACGCTGAAAATCAAGACGGCGAATTTCAAAACCCTGACCCGCCGGCGCACCCTGGCCCAGCCAGCCCAGCTCGCCGACACGCTGTTCCGCAACGCCGCTGAGCTTCTGGATCGCGAGCCGGACCATGTGCGCTACCGCCTGATCGGGGCGGGCTATTCGGTGCTGGAGCCGGCCGCCGGGGACGCGGGCGATCTTCTCGACACCGGCGCGCTTAAACGCGCCAAGGCGGAACGCGCCGTGGATGCGGCGCGCGCGAAATTCGGCGATGCGGCGGTGATGAAGGGCCGGCTTCTAAAGCCCGGCGACAAGAAGCGTCAGGGCTGAACGCGGCGATCTTCGATCACTTCGCCCATGGCCGCGATCTCCGCGTCGTGGCCGGGTTCACGAAAAGGCTCCGCAAGCGCCGCCGCCTCCCAATCGCGCATCGCGTCCAACGCAAGAAGCCGCGCGGCGTAGGCCCCGCCCCGCTCGCCGGCGTCGAGACCGTAGCTGTTGATGCGATAGGCGACGGGCGCATACATGGCGTCGACGATCGTGAACTTCAGCCCTGCAAGGAACGGCCCGCCGAACCGGTCCAGCCCCTCCTCCCAAAGCGCGGCGAGCCGGCCAAGATCGCGCTGCAGCTGCGCGTCGATCTGCGCAAGGCGCACGCTGACCCCGACGCTCATGGGGCATTGCGCGCGCAGGTGCGCGAACCCGGAATGCATCTCCGCCGAAGCCGAGCGCGCCCACGCACGCGCCGCGGCGTCGTCCGGCCAGAGCCCCTCATGGCGCTCGGCGAGGTGTTCGAAGATCGCCAGCGAATCCCAGACAATGATCTCGCCGTCCTCCAGAACGGGCACCTGTCCGGTGGGCGAGAACGCCTTGAACGCCTCATAGCTGGAACCGTCCGGATTGAACGGGTGCATCGCCTCCTCGAAAGCGAGGCCGGCCATGCGCATCATGATCCAGGGCCGCAGCGACCAGGAGGAATAGTTCTTGTTGGCGATGTGCAGGCGGTACATCTACTCGGCCGCCGCGCGCTGATCTTCCAGGGCGAGCCAGCGGAAGACCTGAGGCCAGAAGACATCGGCCATCTTCCGCCGGAACAGGCCGTCATGGCCGATGGCGCCGCGGCCCAGATCCTCGCGGCGAACGACCTTCATCTCGCTCGGGGCGTTCTCGTAGCGCTCTAGCAGCCAGCGTACGCTGGACTGTGTGGCGATGGGATCATCATCCGGCGTCCACGCCTTGATCGGCGCGGTGAAGCGGGCGTAGCGCCCGTCAAGCCCCAGCTCGGCGAGGCGATCGCGGAAACAGGCCGGATTGACCCCGAAATCGCGCCAGTCTTTCCACACCCCCGCAGGTAACGGCTCGCCCTTCCAGAGCGCGCCTTTGGGAATATGGCGCCGAGCGGCGAGATAGGCCGGTCCGATCAGCCTCCAGAACACCCAGGCGAGATATTTCAGCGGCGCGGCCTGGCGCCCCCAGTACCCGCTTGAAGACGATAGAAGCGCCAGTCGGCGCAGCGGCAAATCGCTTGGCGTGAACGCAGCGAATTGCCCCCCCACCGAATGACCGACCACGTCCAGCGGCAGACCGGGATACAGCTCGCAGGCATGGCGCGCGGCGGCGGGGATGTCCTCCAGCGCCCAATCGAGCATGGTCGCCGGATCCTCCTTCACCGGCCGGTCAGCCGACGCGCCCTGCCCGCGGTAATCATAGGTGAGCACGGCCCAGCCGTTGCGCGCGGCGGCTTCAGCGAAGGCGTGATAGAAGCGCGCGGCATAGCCTGTGGCGGGATTGATCACCATGACGGCGACCGGTCGCGGCGGCGCGAAGATCGCGCCGCAAAGCATCCGGCCGTCCCGCGTCGCGAAACTGGTCTCGCGGTTCATCGCCGCGGATCCGGCGTCATAAGCCATAGGCTACGCTTGCCCGTCATGTTCACCCCCGCCGCTGGTTAACATGCCTACACACAGTGCGGGCTTCAACCCGCCGCCTTGTCAGATGACCACGCTTAGGCCAAGCAAAAGCACCGGCCAACAGCTGCGAGGAGCGCAATCATGACGACCATCGACACCCGCCTTCAGGCGCTGGGGATCACCCTGCCGGAGGCCGCCGCGCCGGTCGCCAATTACGCGCCCTTTCAGATCAGCCGGGGCCAAGTCCATGTGTCCGGCCAGATTTCGCTTGGCCCTGACGGTCTCGTCACCGGCCGTCTCGGCGCCGATCTTGACCTGGAGGCCGGACAGGCCGCGGCGCGCCTGTGTGCGATCAACCTGATCGCTCAGCTGAAAAAAGCCTGCGGCGGCGATTTGTCGCGCGTGAAACAGGTGGTGAAGCTCGGCGGCTTCGTGAACGCCGACCCGGCGTTCACCGACGTTCCCAAAGTCATCAACGGCGCCTCGGATCTTATGGTCGAGGTGTTTGGCGATACCGGGCGCCATGCGCGCTCGGCTGTCGGCGTCGCGGTGCTGCCGCTCAACGCCGCAGTCGAAGTGGACGCGATCGTGGACATCGCCTGACCCAGGCGGGCCTCGCCCTATATTCGCGCCCCTAGTGCAGCAGCCCGGCCGTCAGCGATGAGCGATCTTGAAATCCGCATGGTGGAGCGCCTCGCCGAGATCTCTCGCGAGGACTGGGATGCGCTCGCCAACCCGCCGGGCGCAGCCTATGACCCGTTTCTAAGCTGGGACTTTCTCGACGCGCTGGAGACCAGCGGCTGCGCGGTGGAGGAGACAGGCTGGGCGCCAAGGCACCTGGTCGCCACCGACGCGGCGGGCCGCCTGGCGGGCGCGCTTCCGCTTTATGTGAAAAGTCATTCCTACGGCGAGTACGTGTTCGACCATGGCTGGGCGAACGCGCTGGAGCGCGCGGGCGGGCGTTATTACCCCAAGCTGCTCACCGCCGTTCCGTTTACGCCGGCGACCGGCCGGCGCGTGCTCGCCGCCGATCCTGAAGTCGCGAACTTGCTGGTTGATGCGGCCCGGCACGCCGCACGCGAGCTGGACGCGTCGGGCTGGCATGTTCTCTTTCCCTCAAACGATGATCGCGAACGGCTTTCGGGCAAGGCCCTGCTGACGCGCCACGACGTGCAGTTCATTTTCGAAAACGAGGGATACCGCGATTACGGCGACTTCCTCGACGCGCTGAGTTCGCGCAAACGCAAGGCGCTGAGAAAAGAACGAAAGATTGCGCAGGATTCCGTTGAAATCGAACAGCTTTCCGGATCAGACCTGACCAGCGGACATTGGGATTTCTTTTTCGCCTGCTATCAGGACACCGGCGCGCGCAAATGGGGCGCGCCCTATCTCAACCGCGCCTTCTTCCAGCTTATCCATGAGCGTATAGCCGACAAGGTATTGCTGGTCCTCGCCTCGCGCGGCGGGCGGCCGGTGGCGAGCGCGCTGAACTTCATCGGGTCCGAGGTGCTGTTCGGGCGCTATTGGGGCTGTGTGGAGGATTATGACAGCCTGCATTTCGAGCTCTGCTATCATCAGGCGATCGACTATGCGCTCGCCCATGGACTCAAGCGCGTGGAGGCCGGCGCACAGGGCGCGCACAAGCTGGCGCGCGGCTATCGGCCCCGGCTCGTGCACTCGTGCCACGACATCGTCCACCCCGGCCTTCGCGGCGCCGTGGCCGACTTCCTCAACCAGGAGCGTCCGGCCGTGGAGGCCGAGCGGTTGGCGATGGAGGCGGAAACCCCTTACAAGAAAGACAGCTGAAAGACCGGAGACTTCGATGAGCCTTCACGGGACCTATGACGACGCCAATATCTTCGCCAAGATCCTCGCCGGAGAGGCGCCGTGCGTGAAGGTGTTCGAGGATGAGCACGCCCTCGCCTTCATGGACCTCTTCCCGCAAAGCAAAGGCCATTGCCTGGTGGTGCCCAAAGAGAAGGCGCGCAACCTCTTGGAGCTGTCCGACGAGGCGGCGCGTGAAGCGGTGTCGCGCGTGAAGAAGATCGCGCAAGCCGTTGAAAAATCGCTCTCTCCTGACGGCGTCACCGTGGTGCAGTTCAACGGCGCGCCAGCCGGGCAGACCGTGTTTCATATCCACTTCCATGTGATCCCGAACTGGGATGGACAGAACATGCGCGGTCACGCCGGCGGCGACAAGGCCGACCCGGCGGAGCTGGAGGCGCTCGCCGAAAAGATCAAAGCCGCGCTCTAAGTCTTCCGCCTCAGGCGCCGTCTTCAATCCGGGTCCACACCTGGGTGCGGCAGATGAAGGTGACGCAGCCGCGCACCTCCAGCCGATCCTCGTCCACCAGCGTGATGTGGCCGCGCCGGATATTGCGGCCCTCTTCCGGATCATACAGCACGCCGGGGGTCCACTCCCCGTCCTCGCCGCGCTCGAACCGGTCGATGACCCGCACGCCGCGCAGCGGGCGCTCGCGCAAGGCCTCGTCGGGATTGTTGATATCGCGCCGGTCCGGCTCGGCCTGTAGGATTTGAGCGTCCATCAGCTCGCCGCACAGCTTTCGTGGCGCATCACTGCAGGCCTCTATGCGGACACGCCCGCCGTCTTCACTGGTGGCCCAAAGTCCGGTCATGGGGCTGTCGGCTGCGGTCTGCGCCGCAGCGGCGAGGCTGAGGGCGAGAATGAGGTCGGCCATCGCGAAACTCCGTCGTGGTGTTTGTCCCAGCCTAACGCATGACGGCGCGGACTCGCACTGCACCGAGGGAGCCCAGCCAAGGCGGCGCGCGTTATATGCGCCATGCCATTATCTTTCCCCCCCGACGCATCCGTGATTCTCATAGCGGGCGTGCTGGTGGCGAGCGCGCTCGTCATCCTGCTCGCCGGCTCCAAACTGGCGGGCAAGGCGGACGAACTCGCCGACGCCACCGGTTGGGGTGAAGCGATCACCGGCGCCGTATTCCTGGGCGCCGCGACATCTTTGCCGGGCATCATCACTTCGGTGACGACCGCTTATGAGGGCTACGCCGAACTCGCCATCTCGAACGCGGTGGGCGGCATCGCAGTGCAGACCCTGTTTCTTGCGGTGGCCGACTTCACCTACCGCCGCACCAATCTGGAGCACGCGGCCGCCTCGCTGTCGGGCATGGCCCAGGCGGCGCTGTTGTGCGCCATGCTGACCGTCCCGCTGATCGCCATGGCGGGTCCGGAGGTGACCTTTTTCCACATCCACGTCGCCACGCCGATCCTGCTCATCGGATATATCTACGGCCTTCGCATCATCGGAAAGATGCGCAACGAACCCATGTGGGCGCCGGAGGTCGATCAGGAGACCCAGACCGACGAAGTCGAGGACGGCGGCGAAGAGGCCCATATGAGCGGCGCCGGCTCAGGCCTCTGGATCGCCTTCGCACTGTTGGCGCTGTGTACGGGTATCGCCGGCTTCGCCGTCAGCCAGAGCGCCATCGCGCTCGCCGAGCGCACCGGGCTTGCTGAAGCCGCCATCGGCGCGCTGATCACCGCGATCATCACCTCTTTGCCCGAGCTCGTGACCACGATCGCCGCGGTGCGGCGCGGAGCGCTGACGCTCGCTGTAGGCGGGATCATCGGCGGAAACGTGTTCGACACGCTGTTCCTGGCCATCTCCGACACGGCTTATCTGGAGGGCTCGATCTATCACGCCATGACCGACAAGACGGTCATGGGCCTGTCCTCGACCTTGCTGATGACCTCGGTCCTGATCCTGGGGCTCCTGCGGCGTCAGAGCAAAGGCATCGGGTTTGAGGGCGTGACCATCGTCCTGATCTACCTGCTCTACGCCGTGGTGACGATGACATGAAAAAACGCGCCGGCTGACCCGCCGGCGCGTTTCCATTTCCCGTGATATGCCGGGTGTTTATTCCGGTTTTACGAAGCGCAGCGTCATGCGGTCGCTTTCGCCCAGATCCTGGGAGGGCGGCACGTCTTCCTCTTCGCTGTCGCCGGCGTTGCTCGGGCCCATGGCCCACACGCCCGACTCGTGGTCGGCGGTGTCGCCGGGGTTGGCGTTGACCTCGCTTTCCCCGTCCAGCACGAAGCCGGCGGCTTCAAACGCCGCGACCACGTCAGACTGTTTGACATAGCCGCGCGAGCCGGTGGTCATCTCCGCGTCCATATCTTCAGGTGCGCGGTGCTGCACCACTCCGACCACGCCGCCGGGCTTCAAGAAGGCGTAGACGTCCTCCAGAGCGGTGGACAGATAGTCGGCCTCAAACTTCATCATGTGGTGCACGGCGCGGATGAACAGCACCGCGTCGGCCTGGCCGTTCTCGCTGTCGGGGATCGAGCCCATCATGTAGGCGTCGATGTCCTCAGCCGAGACCGGACCGTTTTCGGCCAGCGCTTCGGGCGCGGTTTCGGTCCAGGCCGACAGCTCGGCCTCGGCCTCTTCGCTCCAGCGATCGCCGTACATCTCCTCCCATTGCGGGATGGCGTAGTTCAGCGCCACGTAACGGCCTTCTTCGCCGACATACGGCAGGATCACGCGGGTATACCAACCGCCGCCCGGCAGCGCTTCAGCAACGGTGTCGCCCGGCTCCACGCCGAAGAAGGCCAGGGTCTCACCCGGATTGCGGAATTCGTCGCGCGCACGGTCATCGTCGCGGCGGGCGTCGGCGAGGATGGCGTCCATATCGGACCCGCCGGCCTCCATCGCCTCGTCGTCCATGGACTCTCCGCCCATGTCCGCGTCTTCCATGTCCGCGTCTTCCATCGCGGCGTCGTCGGCGCCGGTCTCGCCGTCCATCATGGTGTCGGCGGCGGTTTCTTCTTCACCCATCGTGTCGACGGCCGGAGCCTCGGTGTCCTCGGCCTCGGGCGCGCAGGCGGCGAGCATGAGTGCGGCGAGCGCAGTGGTGGTCAGAAGCGTTTTCATCGGATGTCCTCCCAGGGGCTGATGACGGCTGCGCTGCGTTTTAGCCCATTTTCGTGAAGCGTGCTTGAAAATTCGGGCCCCGTCAGATCACGCGGGGTTCAAGATCAAGGATCGAGGCGAGCTGATCAAAGCGATGGCGCGCGCGTTCCACCACCAGCGCTTCGGCCCCGGGATTGACCTTCAACACCAGCTCGCTCTTGCTGCGCTCAAGCGCGAAAGCCTGGAGCACCTCGGCGCTTCGCCCTGAAAGCGCCGCGCCCAGGCGCAGGGCGAGTCCGAGCTTCAAGGCCGCGCCCTCTTCGGCCTCGTCGAGCAGGCGGCGCGAGGCGCAGCCCTCGTCGCGCTGTTTCTTGCCGGCGTAGCGATGGTGCACCGTAAGCGCCAGAAAGGCGCGTTCGCGATGGGCGGCGCCGCCGAACGGGGCGTAAAGCGTCTGCTCGCAGCTCAGATCCGCCCGGTGATCGGGGTGCATGCGCGCGCCCATGTCGGCGAGCCGCGCCGCCGCCAGGCGAAGCGCCGGATCGCGGTCGCCGAAACAAGGCGATTCGGCATCAAAAACCGGATCGATCCAGTCGCCGAGGACGCGTCCGAACGCCGGTTCAGGCGCGGAGTTTCTCGCCAGCGCCTCCGCGCCGGAGAGAAGCGGATCGCCCTCGGTGACAAGGCGCATGTCGGCGGCGCACACCACGCCTTCGCGCAGTCCGTTGGCGGAAAACACCACGGTCTTGAACCCGCCGCTGCGCACGATGCGCTTCAACAGCATCGCGGCGTAGGGCAACATGGCGGCGCGCTTGGACGCCACGCCGGGCACGCTCGCCAGGGACGTTTCGCTCTGGCTCACCGCGAAGTCGGCCGTCTTGCCGACCTGGGCGGCCGACAGCGAATACTGATGCAGAAGCCTCAGCGGATAATCATTGAGCGCCATCGCCAGATGCGCGAACGCCCGCCACGCGCCGCCCACGGCGTAGAAGGTGTCGCCGGACGCGTCGAGCATGGGCGCGGCGCGCTCCAGCGCTTCATCGACAACCGGCCTGAAGGCGCGCATGTCGCCTGAATCCGACAACACCGCAAGCGGCCCCAGCGGCAAGGTCACCGCATCGCCGACCCGGCGCCCGGAAAGCCGCGCGAACTCCAGGCTCGAGCCGCCCAGATCGCCTGCGACCCCGTCCGCCTCGCCCACCCCGGCCAGGACGCCGAGCGCGGAGCGCCGCCCCTCCTGCTCGCCGGAAAGCACCTCGATCTCAAGGCCGGTTTCCTCGCGCACCCGGGCGACGAAATCGGGACCGTCCTCGCAGTCGCGCACCGCCGCGGTGGCGACGGCGTGGCGCTGGGTTATCCCCTTGGCGTCCAGCAGCACGGCGAAGCGTTTGAGCGCGCGAAGCGCCGCCTCCACGCCGTCGGGGTTCAGCCGTCCGGTCTCCCCCGCACTTCGGCCCAGTCCGGCCATCGTCTTCTCGTTGAACACCGGCCAGAGGGCCTGGCCCTCAACCCTGAACAGCACAAGGCGGACGGAGTTGGAGCCCACATCGATGACGGCGGCGTCGCGGCGGTCGACCTCGCTCATGCCGGCGTCATCGGCGCTGGCCGACATAGGGGAAGGCCGGCGGCTGGTCGTGCTTGAGCGCCTGACCGCGGCCCGACAGGCTTGGATTGGTCATGAAATAGGCGTGGGCGTCGAACGGGTCGGCGACGTCGGCAAGGTCCACGCGGGTGTAGGAGCCGTCAGGATTCATGTACCAGCTCTGGGTTTCGTCGTTCAGATTGGCGACCATGATCTGATCTAGAACCTGGCGATGCACGGTCGGGTTCTCGATCGGGCACAGCGTCTCAATGCGCCGGTCCAGATTGCGCGGCATCCAGTCGGCGCTGGAGATGTAGATCTCCGCACTCGGACTGGGCATCGGCGCGCCGTTCGCGAAACAGGCGATGCGCGAGTGCTCCAGGAAGCGCCCGACGATGGACTTGACCCGGATGTTTTCCGACAAGCCGGGAACGCCCGGCTTCAGACAGCAAATGCCCCGAATGATCAGCTCGCAGCGCACCCCTGCCTGACTGGCTTGGTAGAGCTTGTCGATGACCTTGGGATGGACCAGCGAATTCATCTTCGCCCAAACCGCAGCCGGCTTGCCCGCACGCGCGTTTGCGATCTCACGGTCGATCTTGCCCAGCAGGAAATCGAGCATGTTGATCGGACTGATCACAAGTTTCTCCAGCCCCTGGGGCCGGGCGTAGCCGGTGATGTAATTGAAGATCCGCCCGGCATCGCGCCCAAAGGCGGGATCGGCGGTGAACAGGGAGAGGTCGGTGTAGATCTTCGCCGTGATCGGGTGATAGTTGCCGGTGCCGAAATGGGCGTAGGTGCGCAGCTCGCTGCCCTCGCGGCGCACCGCCAGGGAGATCTTGGCGTGCGTCTTGTACTCGATAAAGCCGTAGACGACCTGCACGCCGGCGCGCTCCAGATCGCGGGCCCATTTCAGGTTTGCTTCTTCGTCGAAGCGCGCTTTCAGCTCCACCAGCGCAGTGACGTTCTTGCCGTTCTCCGCCGCCTCGATAAGCGCCGCGATGATGGGGCTGTCCTTTGAGGTGCGATAGAGCGTCTGCTTGATGGCGATGACGTCTGGATCGACCGCGGCCTGGCGCACGAACTCCACCACCACGTCGAAGCTTTCATAGGGGTGGTGGACGATGAGGTCTTTGGCCCGGACCGCGGCGAACACGTCTGAACCGTGATCCTTGATGCGCTCGGGAAAGCGCGGCTCGTACGGGGTGAACTTCAGCTCCGGGCGCTCGTCGGGAATGAGTTGGGAGAGCTGGGCCAGCCCCAGTATTCCGTCCACGAGCTGGACGTCCTGCTTCTCCGCGTGCAGCTGCTGGATGATGAAGCGGCGCAGCTCCTCCGGCATGGTCGCTTCGATCTTGAGCCGGACCAGAACGCCGCGCCGGCGCTGTTTGAGCAGCGCCTCGAATTCGCGCACCAGGTCTTCGGCCTCGTCTTCGATCTCGATATCGCTGTCGCGGATGATGCGGAAAGCGCCCTTGCCCACCAGCTGATAGCCGGGAAACAGCGCGTCTACGAACAAGATGAGGATGGTCTCAAGCGCGATGAAGCGCTTCTTGGGCCGGCCCTGCGCATCGGTGTCTTTCGTCGGAATCTCCACGAAGCGCTTCACCCCGGCGGGCAGCGGGATCAGAGCGTTCATGATCCGGCCGTCGCTTTCCCGCTTCAGCTTCAGCACCACGGCGAAGCCGAGATTGGGGATGAACGGGAACGGGTGGGCCGGGTCGATGGCCAGCGGGGTGATCACCGGCAGGGTGTGGGCGAGGAAATCATCGCGCAACCAGGTGCGCTCCTTGGCCGACAACTCATCGGCGCCCACAAGCTCGACCCCGTCGTCGGCCATGGCCTGGCGCACCTCGCGCCAGGCGGTCTGTTGCGCGGTCATCAGTTCAGCGGCGGCCGCATCGATTCGTTCCAGCTGCTGAGAGGGCGTCAGCCCGTCCATGCCCGGCCGGTCGACGCCATTTCTGACCTGTGCGCGCAGCCCGGCCACGCGCACCATGTAGAATTCGTCGAGATTGCTCGCCGAGATCGACAAAAAGCGCAGCCGCTCCAGCACCGGGTGATGCGGGTTGCCCGCCTCTTCCAGGACGCGCCAGTTGAACTGCAGCCAGGACAGCTCCCGGTTCAGGAACCGGTCCGGAGCCTCCATGAGCGCCGGGACGTCGACGCGCTCGGCTCGTGCGGTCGAGGGCGATGCGTCGTTCATGGAGAGCCTCCAGCTGGGGCGGACCGGAGCGCCGCCTAGTCGCCTGATAGTGCCGCGAGCCCTTCGCGCGCAAGGGTGCGCGTGACCGGGCCCTTGCGCGCCAGCGCCTCGCGATCAAGCCAGGCCGTCAGCGTACGGGCGAAATCCACCGAGCGCTCGGTGCGCGTCAAAATGTAGTCGAGCACGCCCGGCGCCAGCGGCGTGCGCCGGTCGCGGAACAGCTTCTCCATCACCTGGCGAAGCAAGGCGTCGTCCGGCTCGTGCAGCACGGCGCGCTCCGCCGCGATCAGGCGCGAGTTCAAATCCGCCAGCGCAAAGCCCCAATCTTCCGGCGCGCCGGTTCCGGTCATCATCACCGTCACGCCTGCGTCGCCCGCCGCCCGGTTTATGAGATGGAAGAGCCCGTCTTCATCAAGGCCTGCATGGATGTCCTCCACCAGCACGCTCGCCCCGCGGCCCACCAGGGCCAGTTCGCGCCCGAGCTTCCTGGCGTGCAGCGCCATCGCGCCAGAGCGCGCCCGCCACATATGGGCGAGATGGGTCTTGCCGCTGCCGGGCGGCCCGGTGACGAGCAAATGGCCGTGGCGCCAGCGCGGCCAGCGATTGACCAGCGCCAGCGCACCGGCGTTGGCCTCGCTCACCGCGAAGCTCTCGGCGCGGTAATCGGGCGCGAGCGCGAGATCGAGCGCGAGCTGGGGCGTCGCCATCAGCGCCGGCGCACGGTCCAGCCGAGCTCGGTGTCTTCGGAGAAGTCCGCGCCGCGCGCGGCGAGTTCGGCGCGCAGCTGCTCGCGGGCGCCGCGATGCGTGATCGTCATCGCCGCGCCGGTTTTCGACAGCGCGTCCAGGCGCGCGTTTTCTATGAGCGAGGCTCCGGCCACGGCGCGTTGCAGCGATCGCCATTCGCGCAGCGAATTGAACAGAATGGTGACCTCCAGCTGTGCGCTCTCGCCGCCGCGCACGACAGCCTGGCGTTTCCAGGCCTCCTGGCGCTGGGCGACGACGGCGTCGGCGGCCTGTGCAAACCCGTTCACGATCTGGCTGGGAACGGGCTCGATAACCGGGCCGCCCTCCGCCCCGCCAAAGCGCACGAGATCGCCGCCGGCGCGCACCGCGCCGGCGCTGGAGCGCGCCCGGATGACCGCGACGGCGTCCACGCCATAGGCGTCAGCGAGCGCGCGCAGCGCCGGCTCGTCGAGCGCGAGCGCTTCGCCAGGCCCGATCAGACCGCGCCCGAGCGGCGCTCCGCCGGGCCCGCGGCGCGAGCCCAGAGCGATCATCGGCGTCAGCGCATTGGCGTAGCCGCCGTTCAGCCAGGCTTCATACCAGGGACCGCGGAAAATCTGCGCGCCGCCGTCATCAAGCACCGGCACGACCAGAACCGGCGCCGCCTGGCTTTCCACGAAGGGAACTTGAAGGCCGGAGAGATAATTGCGCACCGCGCGCGGATCGAACTCCACGGTGACGGAGGCGCGGTAGCGGGTCGCCGAGCGCTGCTCGTCGGCGATCTGAAGACCGGCGATCAGCTGTGCGGCCGTGTCGGGATCCATGGGCGGAAATTGCGCCTCCATGCGATCCTCGGCCAGGGTGAGCCGGTTGATGAGGATTTCCGCCGCGCGCGTCTGACCCCGCGCCAGCGCGTTGCGCTGCGCGACGAAGGCGCTGTCGGCCTCGGCGTCGATCTCGACGCCGGAAACGGTGTACGGCGAAGCGAAAGCAGGCGCGGCGAGCGCACAGAGCACCAGCGCGAAAGCGGCGGCGGCGAAGCGTTTGGCGGCGGCGGGCGTACCCATGGCGGTCCCCTCTCACGATGGCGCACGGCGATGAGGCTCGACTATACGCGCGAGCGCGCTGCGGTGAAGCCCCGCGCGGCGCCGCGCAAGGCTCGCATGTGCGCCTGATCTTGGCTATGCAGCATGCATGACATGTTCATAACGGAGTCCCCTCCTTGTCCGACACGCGCAAATCCACCGGGCTGACCTACGCCGAGGCCGGGGTCGACATCGACGCCGGCGACGCCCTGGTCGACGCCATCAAGCCTCTGGCGAAGTCCACGAGCCGGCCCGGCGCGGACGTGGCGCTGGGCGGCTTCGGCGGCGCGTTCGACCTGAAGGCCGCCGGCTTTGACGATCCGGTTCTGGTGTCGGGCACCGACGGGGTGGGCACCAAGCTCAAGCTCGCCATCGCCAGCGGGAAGCTGGACACGGTGGGGATCGACCTGGTGGCCATGTGCGTGAACGACGTGCTCGCCCAGGGCGCCGAGCCGCTGTTTTTCCTGGACTATTACGCCACGGGCAAGCTCGACCCGGCCAAGGGCCGGGACATCGTTTCCGGGATCGCTGCAGGCTGCCGCCAGGCCGGCTGCGCGCTGATCGGCGGCGAGACGGCTGAAATGCCGGGCCTGTATTCCGGCGACGATTTCGATCTGGCGGGCTTCGTCGTCGGCGCGGCCGAGCGCGGCACGCTTCTACCGCGCCACGACGCGATGAAGCCAGGCGACGCGCTGATCGGGCTGGCGAGCTCGGGGCCCCATTCCAACGGCTACTCCCTGGTCCGGCGGATCATCGAGCACGCCGGCCTGTCCTTCGACGACCCCGCCCCCTTCGCGCCGGAGCGGCCGCTCGCCGAAGCGCTGCTGGAGCCCACGCGCATCTATGTCAAAAGCCTGCTGCCGCTCATCCAGGATGGATCGATCAAAGGCCTCGCCCACATCACCGGCGGCGGGATCACCGAGAACACGCCGCGCATGCTGCCTGATCACCTCACCTTCGACGTCGATTACGGGAGCTTCGCCCGCCCGGCGGTGTTTCAATGGCTTCAGGAGGCCGGCTCCGTGGACGAGGCGGAGATGCGCCGCACCTTCAACTGCGGTATCGGCATGATCTGCGCGGTCGAGGCCGGTGACGCCGAGACGATCGCGGCGCGCCTGAACGACGCCGGCGAACAGGCCTTCCTCATCGGTGAGCTGAAGGCGGTCTGATATGGCGAAGATGAAAGTCGCCGTGCTGATCTCCGGGCGCGGCTCCAATCTGCAGGCGCTGCTCGATGCGTGCGCAGCCCCGGATTACCCGGCCGAGATCGTGCTGGTGCTGTCCAACAAGGCTGGCGCGCTGGGGCTGGAAAAGGCGCGCAAGGCCGGGGTTAAGGCCAGCTTCCTTGATCACACGCTCTACGGCGAAGACCGCGAAGCCTTTGAAAAAGATCTCGACGAAAAGCTGAAGGAGGCGGGCGTCCAGCTCATCGCGCTCGCCGGTTTCATGCGCATTCTGACGCCCTGGTTCGTGGACAAGTGGAAGGACCGGATGATCAACATCCATCCCTCCCTCCTTCCCTCCTTCCGCGGCGTCTCCACCCATGAACGCGCCCTGGAGCAGGGCGTGCGCGTCCACGGCGCCACCGTCCACTATGTGCGCGCCGACATGGATGACGGCCCCATCATCGGCCAGGCCGCCGTGCCGGTTCTGCCCAACGACGACGCTGACGCGCTCGCCGCCCGCGTGCTGGAGGCCGAGCACAAGCTCTACCCCGCCTGTCTGAAGCTGGTGGCCGACGGCAAGGCGCGGGTCACCGCGGAACGGGTGAAGATCGACAAGGACGCCGCCGCCTCGCCGGACGCCGTTCTGTACAATCCGGGCGGCTGACGCGCCTGGCGCGTTCCCTCTCCATGCGCATCAATGACGCCATCACCATCGACGAGAGCCTGATCGAGGAGCAGTTCACCCGCGCCTCCGGCCCTGGCGGTCAGCATGTGAACAAGACCGAGTCCGCGGTGCAGCTGCGCTTCGACATGGCGGCGAGCGATCTGCCCGGCGCGATCAAGCAGCGCCTCACCCGCCTGGCCGGCTCGCGCCTCACAAAGGACGGGGTGATCCTCATCCACGCCGAGGACGAGCGCTCTCGTGAGCGCAACCGCCAGCTGGCGCGCGACCGACTCAAAGCGCTGATCGACAAGGCGAGCAAAAAGCCCAAACCCCGCAAGAAATCGCGCCCCTCCCTCGCCTCCATCAAGCGCCAGAAGGAGAAAAAGGCGGTCACCTCAAAGCGCAAGGCGCTGAGGAAGCCGCCGAAGCTGGATTAGGCGAAGACGTTATTGAGCCTCGGCGGCCGTCTCCGGGCGCGCCGGCGGGGAGACGCTGGCGCTCCCCAGATAGACGAAATGGTCGTACGCCGCGTACGTGTTCAGCGCTTCAGCCTCCGCCCCGGACAGAACCCGCGGCTCGCCGGAGACCGGGCCCTGAAAAATTTCGCGCGCGCCGCATACCAGTTCGCCGTCGGGCATCGTGCAGTTCCAGGCTTCGCCCTCGCCATAAAGCGTATTGACCAAGGCCAGCCGCCCGGGCTCGCTCAGCGTTCCCATGGTCTCGATCCGCATGTCCCCGCTGACGAGGGCGGTGCGGCGGGCATGGATATTGCCCACCAGAACAATCACGCGGTCCGTCTCGGCTTGCGCAGCGAGCGCCCGGCGGATCATGGCGCGGTCGCGGATCGTCGGCTCCTGCGGGTCCTCAGCGGCGAGGTAGTCGGCGTCGCCCGCGTCGATCGCCTGCAAACTCACCGGCATCCCCGCCCCGCGCCAGCCCCGCACGCCGTCGATGAGGCGCAGCATCGCTTGGCTCGACCGGCCGTCGCTCCAGGTCCAGAAGGAAGAAGAAAAGCCCTCGAACATCGCACGGCTGTCAGACTCGCCGCCCTCGCTGGCGAGATAGACGTCCAACGCGGGCTGGTCATCGGCGGGAATTTCTAACGCCAACGTCACGGTTTCATCCTGGCTGAGCGCCAGACAGGTGAGCGACCCGGCGAATCCCGGCGCCTCGTTCGTGCCGTGCAGCTCGCCGACCACAAGCACCTGACCGGCTGTCTCCGCGAGCAGCGCTTGCGACCCCTCAGGCGCGCCGCAGGCGGTTTCGGCCTCGGTGGGCTGCACAAAGACGAGGGCGGAAATACCGAGAAGCTGTATCATGGGTGCACGATAACGCGTCTGACGCGTTTTGCGTATCGATAAAATTGCATCTCTTTGCATTAAGCGCGCGCCCGGCGCGACCATCGCCTAAGCCCGGCCTTTCTCCACCGCGTATACAAAAAAACCCCGGCGTGATCGCGCCGGGGTTTTCTCGTTCAGCCGTAGGCGTGTCGCTTAGCCGACGATTTCGTCGTCGTTGAAGAAGAACTTGATCTCTTCAGCGGCGGTTTCCGGGGCGTCGGAGCCGTGGACGGAGTTGGCTTCGATGCTTTCGGCGAAGGTCTTGCGGATCGTGCCTTCGTCGGCCTGTTCCGGGTTCGTGGCGCCCATGACCTTGCGGTAATTGGCGATGGCGTCTTCGCCTTCAAGCACCTGGACCACAACCGGGCCCGAAATCATGAAGGAGACCAGATCGCCGAAGAAGGGGCGCTCTTTATGAACGGCGTAAAAGCCCTCGGCCTGTTCCTTGGTCATCTGGATGCGCTTTTGCGCGATGATGCGCAGGCCGGCGTCCTCGATCATGGCGTTGATCTTGCCGGTGATGTTGCGGGCGGTGGCGTCGGGCTTGATGATCGAGAAGGTGCGCTGATGAGCCATCTGAAATATCCTTGATCGGTGAGACGGGGAGGAGTGCGCGGCGGCTTATAACGGCGCTTTGAGCCGGTGTGAAGCCGTGCTAGGCGCATCGGCCATGCTGCACATCAACGACCTCACCCACCGGATCGAAGGCCGGGTCCTGTTCGACGCCGCGACCTTGTACGTGCCCGCCAAGACGCGCATGGGCCTGGTGGGGCGCAACGGCACGGGCAAATCCACCCTGTTCCGGCTGATCCTGGGCGACGCCCAGCCTGACGACGGCGAGGTGCGCGTGCAGCCCGGCGCGCGCGTGGGCACGGTAGAGCAGGAGGCGCCCGCCGGCGCCACCAGCGTGATGGATTATGTGCTGCAGGCTGACAAGGAGCGCGAGGCGCTTCTGGCCGAAGCCGAGACCGCCACCGATCCCCACCGCATCGCCGAGGTCCAGACGCGGCTCGCCGACATCGACGCTCATTCGGCTGAGGCGCGCGCCGGCGCGATCCTGCACGGGCTGGGCTTCCCGACGCCGGACCAGGCCCGGGCGTGCTCTGAATTTTCCGGCGGCTGGCGCATGCGCGTGGCCATGGCGGCGACCCTGTTCGCCAATCCTGACCTTTTGCTGCTGGACGAGCCGACCAACTACCTAGACCTTGAAGGCGCGGTCTGGCTGGAGAACCATCTGGCGAAATTTCCCGGCGCGGCGCTGATCATCTCCCACGACCGCGAGCTTTTGAACGCCAGCGTCCACGCCATCGCTCACCTGAAGGACAGAAAGCTTTCGGTCTGGGAAGGCGGCTACGACCAGTTTCAGCGCCAGCTCGCGGAACGCCAGCGCCTGCAGATGAAAATGATCGAGCGCCAGGAGGACGAAAAGCGGCGCCTGCAGGCCTTCGTGGACCGCTTCAAGGCCAAAGCCAGCAAGGCCAAGCAGGCGCAGAGCCGGGTGAAGCGCCTTGAGAAGATGCAGCCCATCGCCACCGTAGTGGCCGATCCCGTCGCGCCCTTCGAGTTCCCCGACGCCGGACGGCGCATGGGCAATCCGCTGGTGCGATTTGACGAGACCGTGACCGGATACAGCGACGACAAGCCCATCCTCACCGGCCTCAACCTGCGCATCGACACCGACGACCGGATCGGCTTGCTGGGCCGCAACGGGGCGGGCAAGTCCACCTTCGCCAAGCTTTTAACCGGCGCCCTGCCCGTGACCGATGGGCGCATGGGCATGCACAAAAAGGCCGTGGTCGCCCATTTCGCTCAGCACCAGATCGACGCGCTCAGCCCCAAGCATTCCGCCTACACCCACGTGCTGGAGCGCATGGACGACGCCACCGAAGCCGAGCGCCGCGCGCGCCTGGCCCGCTTCGGCCTGCCCGCCGACCGCCAGGAGACGCCGGCTGAAAAGCTCTCCGGGGGTGAAAAGGCGCGTCTGTTGATGAATCTCATCACGTTTGACGGCGCGCATCTGCTGATCCTGGACGAGCCGACCAACCATCTCGACATGGACAGCCGCGAGGCGCTGATCAACGCCGTCAACGCGTTCTCCGGCGCGGTGATCATCATCTCCCACGACCGCAATCTCATCGAATCCTGCGTCGACCGGCTGTGGATCGCTGAAAACCGCACGGTGCGCCCTTATGAGGGCGATCTCGACGATTACCGCCGCGCGCTTCTGCAAGGTGAGGCCAAAGCGAGAGACAAGTCCAAACCCACCGGCGGCCAGAAAACCGAACAGCGCCGCACGGCTGCGCGCGCGCGCGACGAGCTGAAGCCTCTTAAGGCCGAGGCGGCGAAGCAGGAGCGCGAGATCGAGCGGCTTAAGGGCGTTCTGGAAAAGATAGACGCCGGACTCGCCGTGCCGGGCCTTTGGGAAAAAGACCCGGCGCTGGCCGCCGACCTCACCAAAAAGCGCGCGCGCTGCGTGGAGATGATCGAGGCGGCCGAAGAAGCCTGGCTGGAAGCCGAAGACGCGTATGAGCGCGCGCGCGAAGAGGCGGGCGTCTAAGCGTTACAGCGCGCCGAACACGTCCTTGGTCAGGCGCGGGTCGAAATGCTGGCCGCCGTCCACGCACACCGTCTGGCCCGACACCGCGGGGCTGTCACGGAAGAAGCGCAGGGCGCGCACCAGATCCTCCGGGTCCGGCCCGCGCGCGAGCGGATTGTCGTGGTGAAGGCGCTCGAACTCGGCTTCGGAGTGGTAGGGGCTCGGCAAGGTCAGGCCCGGCGCTACGGCGTTCACGCGCACCTTCGGGGCCAAGGCTCTGGCGAGCATTTCCGTCATCGTCTTCAGCGCCGCCTTCGACAGGGTGTAGCTGAAATAATCCGCGTTGATGTTGAAGAGCTTGTAATCGAGCACGTTCACGACAAGCGCGCCCTCGCCCGCCTGCTTTGCGAGCGCCTTTGTGAGAAGCGCCGGCGCCAGCGTGTTCGCCGTCATGTGCCGGTGAAAGCTGTCTTCGGTGAGGCTCTCCAGCGAGTCGTCTTCGAAGATCGAGGCGGAGTTCACCAGGATCTGGACCGGACCCAGGGCTTCGGCGGCGCGCCCGATCAGCGCCTTGGTGGCGCCCGCGTCCATTAAATCGGCGCCCAGCGCGATCGCGCGGCCTCCGGCGGCGCGGATCGTGTCCGCCGACGCCTCGGCTTCTTTTGAAGAGGTGTTGTAGTGAATCGCCACCGGGTGGCCGTCACCGGCGAGCGCCTCGATGAAGGACCGCCCCACCCGCTTTGCGCCCCCTGTGACCAGCACCGCGCCTCGTGTCATGTTCGCCTCCCCGGCCGGTATCGCAGAGCTCGCGGTTTCACCCGCGGCCAAACGGGCTTATATCCCGCTTCAGCCGAGATATAGGGGCGCTTTGATGAAACTCGACGCGGTGCGCGCAGAACCTGCAGCCAAACCCGCCCATGCCGGAGAGCGGGTGAGCGTACGCGTGCGCGGTCTGCGCATGGACGCCGAGGTGGGCGTCTATGAGTCCGAGTACGGGCGCACCCAGCCAGTGAGCCTGTCTCTGGAGGCCGATGTCTCGGCGGGCGCCGCGCATCCCGGCGGCACGCTGGGCGAGGCGGTGAACTACGCCGCGCTGGCCGAGCTGGCGCGCCGGATCACCCTGTCGAAACACCATGACCTTCTGGAAGACCTTGCCCAGGAGATCGCCGACGCCTGCTTCGCCGATCCGCGCATCACCCGCCTTTCGCTCACCATAGACAAGCTCGCCGCGCTCGACGACGCGGAAAGCGTGGGGGTGAGCCTGGAGCGCTGGCGCTGAGCGGCGCTGTGCGTCCTTCGAGCCCCGGATCCGGTCCCGGGGTTCGCTGCGCGAAAAGACTCCTCAGAATGAAAATTTTTCAAAGCTTTAGTCTTCCTCATCCTGAGGTGCGAGCCCCCGGACTTGATCCGGAGGCGAGCCTCGAAGGACCCGCAGGATGAAGCGCGCCGCTGACGACTCACCTCCCAGCGCCTAGATTGCCCCCATGGCCCGAGCCCAACGCCCAGAGACCCCGCCGGCGAACTCCGACGACGCCGCGCCCAGCGCGGCGGCGCCCTCGGACGCGCGCGCCGGGCCGGAGATCATCGCCTCCTATGTGAAGACGCTGCCCTTAAAGCCGGGCGTCTACCGCATGTATGACGAGGCGGGCGAGGTGCTTTATGTCGGCAAGGCGAAGAAGCTGAAAAACCGGGTCTCGAACTACGCCAAGTCGGGCGGTCACACGAACCGCATCGCGCTGATGATCGCTCTGACGCGCAAGATGGAGTTCGTGGTCACCGACACCGAGACAGAGGCGCTGCTGCTTGAAGCCAATCTCATCAAGCGGCTGCGCCCACGCTTCAACATCATTCTGCGCGACGACAAGTCCTTTCCCTACATCCTGATCCGCAAGGACCATTTCGCGCCCCAGCTGATGAAGCACCGCGGCGCGCGCAAGATGAAGGGCGAGTATTTCGGCCCCTTCGCCAGCGCCGGAGCGGTGAACAACACCCTGAACACGCTGCAGAAGGCGTTCCTCTTACGCACCTGCACCGACAGCGTCTATGAGGGTCGCACCCGGCCCTGCATGCTCTACCAGATCAAGCGCTGCGCCGGCCCGTGCGTCGATCTCGTCGACGAAGAGCGCTATGGCGAGCTGGTCGACGAGGCCACGCAATTTCTGCGCGGCAAATCCAACGCCCTGCGCCAGCGCCTGCAGAAGGATATGGAGGCGGCGGCCGAAGACCTTGATTACGAAAAGGCCGCCCGGCTGCGCGACCGGATCCGCGCCATCTCGGCGGTGACCACCCAGCAGGGGATCAATCCCGAAGGCATCGAGGAGGCCGACGTGGTCGCCCTGCACCAGGAGGGCGGAAAGACCTGCGTGCAGATCTTCTTCTTCCGCGCAGGCCAGAACTGGGGCAACCGCGCCTTCTATCCAAAGCACGAAGCCGATGCGGCGCCCGAGGACATTCTCTCGGCGTTTCTGGCCCAGTTCTACGACGACAAGCCCGCCCCGGCCCTCATCCTTGCAAGCCATGCCCCCGAGCAGGCCGATCTCCTCGCCGAGGCGCTCAGCTTGCGCGCCGGGCATGCGGTGGAGATCCGCCAGCCTCAGCGCGGAAGCAAGAAAGCGCTTGTCGAAGCCGCGACACGCAACGCGCGCGAAGCACTCGGCCGCCAGCTCGCCGAAAGCCGGAGCCAGGCCCAGCTTCTGGACGGCGTGGCGAAAGTATTCGGTCTTGAAGCCCGGCCCGAGCGCATTGAGGTCTACGACAACTCCCACATCCAGGGCTCGAACGCGCTGGGCGCCATGATCGTCGCGGGGCCGGACGGGCTTGAGAAAACAAGCTACCGCAAGTTCAACATGAAGGGCGACGACGCGGCCACCAACGACGACTTCGCCATGATGAAGGCCATGCTGCGCCGCCGCTTCACCCGGCTACAGAAGGAGCGCGACCAGGGCGCGCCGGTCCCCGACCTCGTCCTCATCGACGGCGGCAAGGGCCAGCTCAGCTCTGTGATGGAGGTGATGGAGGAGCTCGGCGTGGACGACGTGCCTGTCGCCTCCGTCGCCAAGGGCCCTGATCGCGACGCCGGGCGCGAGGTCTTCTACATGACCGGCAAGCCGCCGATCAAATTGCCGATGAACGATCCCGTTCTCTATTACCTGCAACGCATCCGTGACGAAGCCCACCGCTTCGCCATCACCGGCCACCGGGCGAAACGCGCCAAGCAGATCAAGGAAAATCCGCTCGATTCCATCCCCGGCGTCGGCGCCAACCGCAAGAGCGCGTTGTTAAAACATTTCGGCTCCGCACGCGCGGTGAGCCGGGCGGCGCTGGCGGATCTGGAGAATGTCGAGGGCGTCTCGAAAGCGCTGGCGCGAAAGATTTTCGACCATTTTCACGAGTGAGGCGTTGCCGTTAGGCTGACGCTTGATGTCTCCCCCCGCCCGGGGGGAGTGGCCCGCAAGGGCCGAGGGGGGCTGCGCCGCCCTTATCGCTAAGCCGCCCCCTCCGCTCGCTTCGCGAGCACCTCCCCCGCAAGCAGGGGAGGACAACAATCAGAGCCCCTTTATGAACCAGCTCCCCAACGCCGTCTCCATAGCCCGCGCCATCGCCGGCCCCTTCGGCGCCTTCCTTCTTTTGATGAGCGCGAGCGCAGGGGGTGAAAGCGAGGCGGTCGCCTATGGACTTGCTTCAGCCGTCATCTTCGTCGTCGCTGCGGTTTCGGACTGGCTGGACGGATGGCTGGCGCGGCGCCTGGACGTGGAAAGCCCGCTCGGCGCGCTGCTCGACCCCATCGCCGACAAGCTTCTCGTGGGCCCGTACCTGATCGCCTATGTGATCATATCCGGCTTCGACATCTGGCTCGCCGCGCCGGTGGCGGTGATCGTCGTGCGCGACATGGTGGTGACAGGTTTGCGCCTGCGTTCAGGCGCGCCGGAAACCTTGAAAGTGAGCTACGATGCGAAGGTGAAGACCGCGATCCAGATGGTGCTCACCGCCGCCCCGTTCGTGCTGGTGCTCGCCGGCCTGCGCGATGTCGGCGTCTGGTTTTATTACTGGGTCGGCGGGGTTTGGTTCCTGGCGGTGCTCACCGTCTGGACCGCCCTGCCCTACTGGCGCGCCGCACGGTCGTAGCGACATCCGGACGCAGCCCCCCACAGCTGATTAAATTTGAATATTTAGAGGGTGTTAACCGCCAGCCGCGACATGCTCGCCCCTATCTTTACCGCCTTTGGGGGGCCTCGCGCCGTGACCACCGCTTCAGACTTCAAGACCCGCCTCACCTTCATGAAAATCGACGAGCGCGACCGCGCGCTCCTACGCGAACTGGGGCCCGTCATCGCGGCGCGCTTTCCCGCGATTCTCGATCAGTTCTACAGCCATCTGGAAAGCTGGCCGGACGTCTACGCCATGTTCGGCGGGCGCGAGTACGTCGCCCACGCCAAGGAGAAGCAGCTCAAGCACTGGAAGCGCATCACCGAGGCGAAGTTCGACCAGGACTACGCCGACTCCGTCCAGCGCGTCGGCGAGGTTCACGCGAAGATGGATCTGGAGCCGCAATGGTATTTCGGCGCCTATAATTTCCTGCTCATGGGCCTGATCGAAGCGGTGCTCGACACCCAGCGCGACGCCGGCGGCGTTTTCGGCGGCTGGAAAAGCAAATCGGAAGCCGCACGGGCGCGCGTTTCGGTGCTGGTGAAGACGGTCATGCTCGACATGGAGATGGTGATGACGGTCATCTACCGCCATAAGGAGCAGGAGCGGATCGGCGCGTTTGAATCCCTCGCCGCCGATTTCGAAACCCAGATCGCAGGCATCGCCGATACGATCGCCGCCTCTTCGGGCACGCTGTCCGACACCGCTCGGGCCATGGCCGGCGCCGCCGATCAGTCCAGCGAGCGCGCCTCCACAGTCGCCGCCGCGGCCGAGGAGGCCACCGCCACCGCTCAGTCCGTCGCCGGCGCCGCCACGGAGCTGACCCGGGCGATTCAAGAGATCGCATCGAGCGCCGGCGAGGCGGCCACCACCTCCACCGCCGCCGCCGAAGAGGCCCAGCGCACCGGCCAGACCATGGCCGCCCTGTCCGATGCGGCCAACAAGATTGGTGAAATCGTCACGCTGATCGAGTCCGTGGCCGAGCAAACCAATCTGCTGGCCCTGAACGCCACCATCGAAGCCGCACGCGCCGGCGAGGCCGGCAAGGGTTTCGCCGTGGTGGCCAGCGAGGTGAAGAGTCTCGCCAATCAGACCGCCAAGGCGACCGAAGAAATCAGCGCCCAGATCGGCGCGGTCCAAAGCGTGGTGGGCGACGCGGTGAGCGCCATCGAATCGGTCGCCGCCTCGGTGGACCGGGTGAACGGGGTATCCGCCTCGATCTCCGCGGCGGTCGAAGAGCAGAACGCCGCGACGGCCGAGATCAGCCGCAACACCGACCAGACCGCCGCCAGCGCCGGATCGGTGTCTGAAACCATCACCCATGTGCTCGCCGGCGCCCAGGAGGCCTCCAGCGCGGCGGCCGACGTGGTCGGCGCGGCCGACGATCTGGGCCGCCAGGCGGCGAAGCTGCGCGGGGACGTCAGCGCCTTCCTGGAGAAGATCCGCGCCGCCTGACCCCCAAAATTCTTAAAGATTTGGCGGCGCGTCCCGGCGGGCGCGCCGCTTTTTTGTTCCGCGCTCGCTCGGCGCTCACTCAGCGCGTTGGCGCGGCACTATATCCGTTTATTAACCCCATCCAGCGAATGAGTATTCATGCGGCTCGCTTTGTTCTCACTGTGCCGCGGCTGGGAGATTGCGATGACCGATGCGAACTTGACCGAGCGCTTCGACTTCCTCGAACTGGGAGAGCGCGACCGCGCCCGGCTCAGACGGCTCAAACCGCTGGTCGCCCAGGCTCTGCCCACCATCCTCGACCGCTTTTACGGCGACATCGCCAAGCACCCGGAAGTCGACGAGATGTTCAAGAGTGCGGAGATGCGCGCGCACGCCCGCGAGAAGCAGCTTGAGCACTGGCTGCGCATCTGCGAGGCCGAGTTTGGTCAGGACTATCTCGACAGCGTGGCGCGCATCGGCAAAGCCCACGCCCGTCTCGGCCTGAAACCCAACTGGTATTTCGGCGGATACTCGAAAATCGCCGGCGGGCTGATGAAGGCCGTCACCCGGCAGGCGCTCTCCAGCGCGAGCCTGTTCAAACGCCCCGACTCGAGCGAGCTGGAAGCCGACATTGAGGCGCTGACCAAGGCGGCGATGCTGGACATGGATTTGTGCATGTCCGACATCGAAGCGCGCGCCAACAAGGCCAAGACTGACGAACGCGATAAACTCGCCAACGATTTCGAGCAGACGGTGTCGTCCATCGTCGCCTCCGTCGCCGCGGCCTCAGAGCAGCTGGCGCAGACCGCGCGCACCATGTCGGCGACAGCCGAAACCACCTCGGAGAAGAGCTCCACGGTCGCCGCCGCGGCCGAGGAGGCGACCGTCACCGCCCAGTCGGTGGCGTCTGCGGCCGCCCAACTCACCAGCGCCATCGCGGAAATTTCAAAGAGCGCCGGCGATGCGGCGTCGACAAGCTCAACCGCGCGCAGCGAAGCCGAGCGCACCGGCTCCACCATGGCGGAGCTTCAGACCGCCGCCGACAAGATCGGCGAGATCGTCACCTTGATCGAGAGCGTCGCCGAGCAGACCAATCTTCTCGCCCTGAACGCCACCATCGAAGCTGCGCGCGCCGGCGAAGCGGGCAAGGGCTTCGCCGTGGTCGCCAGCGAGGTGAAAAGCCTTGCAAGCCAGACCGCAAAGGCCACCGAAGAGATCAGCGCCCAGATCGGTCATGTGCAGACCGTGGTGACAGCCGCCGTCTCCGCCATTGAAGCGGTCTCCGGCTCCATCGAAACCGTCAGCGGGGTGTCCGCCTCGATCTCGGCCGCGGTGGAGGAGCAGAACGCGGCGACAGCTGAAATCAGCCGCAATACCGAACAGACCGCCAAAAGCGCGAGCTCGGTCTCCCAAACCATCACCGACGTGCTCACCGGGGCTCAGGAAACCAGCACGGCCGCCGGCGCCGTGGTCGGCGCGGCGGAAGATCTGGGCAAGCAGGCCGAGCAGCTTCGCGGGGACGTGGCGAGTTTCCTGGAGCACATCCGCGCCGCGTGACGGGGCTCCGAGACGCCTCCGCGCCTGCATGAGTCGCCGCCCGGCCTGCCCGGGCGGCGCTTGTTACGGGTCGATGCACGCCTGCGGCGCGTCGTCGGCGGCGCAAATCGCGCCTTGCGTCCAGCCTGCAAGCTCGCGGGAGGCTTCGCCGGCGGCCTGGCTGAACGCGGCGACGATGGCGCTCTGGCGGTTCTGCGAGGCGCGCACGGTGCGTTCCACGGTACGCGCGCCGACGAGGCTGCGGTCGTCGCGGTCGATGAGCCGGGCGCGCAGCGAGGCGCGCACCTGCGGCGCCGCGCCCTCGCCCTGGTCGTACTCGGCCTCGAAGCGCCGAAGCTCGATGTCGAGTTCATAGCGCGCGTTCACCCCGTCCTCGGCGCGCGCCGGAGCGAGCAAAGGCGCGGTCTCGTAAAACGCGTCGATCACGGCGCTTCCCATGAGTTGCGGCGCGGGGCTGATCCACGCCGCGCCCGCCATGTAGGCGATGGCGTCGCCGCGCAGGAGCGCGATCCGGTCCCCGGCAAGCCCGCGCGGCGCGGCGATGCGGTCCACGAGCACCGTCACAGGCGCGCCGCCCGAAACCGTCTCCTCCAGGTCGACGCCCGCAAGCCGGTAGAGCGTATCGGGCTCGGACTCCGGCAGCAGCGAGACGCAGCCCGCGGTCAGAGACGCGCACGCGGCGATCACAGCTAGACGCTTCATTGGGGCACCTCTACTTCCTCGCCGGAGGGTTGGGACACGAACCCGGCCGGATCCTGTTCAAGCTCCAGCGCGATGCGCTCCAGCGCCGCCACCAGCGAGCGCAGATCGCGCGCCGCCGCGGTGAGCTGGCCGAGCCCGTCTTCGGTGAATTCATCCAGCGCAGGGCGAATGTCGACCAGCGCGTCATAGGTCTCGCGCGCGGCGCGGTCCACTTCGATCGAAGCGGAGGACACGTCGTTGACCATGGGGCCGACCTCGCCGATCAGGAAGGTCTCCGCCGTGGCGCCGAACTGCTCAATGCCCTGCGCGGCGTCGGAAATGTCCAGGGCGGCCTGGTTCAGGCTGTTGACCGCCTGGCGCAGGTCGGCAAGCAGCTGATCGTCTTCGGCCAGGCGCCCTGTCAGGGTCTCGATATTGTTCAGCGTGTTGGTCGCGCTTTCCAGATTTTCGTCGCTTAGAAGGCGCCCGACGCGCGCGAAGGTGAGCTGAGCGCTTTCCAGCAGCGTCTCGCCGCCCTCCACCAGGGTCTCGATCTGAGCGGCGCGCGCATAAATGCGAGGCGCGCGGTCACCGAGGCGGCTTTCAAGGCGGGCGGCGTCCGGCGATCCGGAGCTGAGCTGGATATAAGACAGGCCGGTCAGGCCCTGCGGCTCGAGCTGCGCGACGGAGTCCACCTTCACCGGCGTGGCCGCGTCAACGCGGATGCGCGCGATCACCTCGCCGGGATTGTCCGGATTCAGCCCAAGGTCGGTCACCTCGCCGACCTGGATGCCGTTGAAACGCACTTCCGAGGCGTTGCGCAGGCCGCGTACCGGGCCTTCGAACACCACGTCGTACTCGCGAAACTCCCGGTCGAAAGAAACCGAGGAGAGCCACAAAACGAAGATGGCGCCGCCGGCCACCAGGAACGCGACGAAAAACCCGACCAGGGCGTGATGGGCTTTGGTCTCCATATCACCTCGCCTCCTCTGGCGTGGTCCTTAGCACGGCGCGCCCGCGCGGGCCGCCGAAATACTCCTGGATCCAGGGATGGGGGTTGTGCGCCAGCCTGTCGAGCGGCGCATTGGCGATGATCGTCTTCTCCGCGATCACCGCCACCCGGTCGCAGATCGCGTGCAGGCTGTCGAGATCATGGGTGATCATTACAACGGTCAGGCCCAGCGTATCGCTGAGCTCCTTTATGAGGGCGTCAAACTGAGACGCGCCGATGGGATCGAGCCCGGCGGTGGGCTCGTCGAGAAACAAGAGGTCGGGATCAAGCGCCAGCGCGCGCGCCAGCGCGGCGCGCTTCTTCATGCCCCCCGACAGCTCGGAGGGAAATTTCGCGCCGGCGTTTTCAGCCAGGCCGGACAGGCCGATCTTCAGGCCGGCCAGCTCCTCCATGAGCGACACCGGCATCTTCACGTGCTCTCGCAAGGGCGCCATGACGTTTTCCGCCACCGTCAGCGCGGAAAACAACGCCCCGCCCTGAAACAGCACGCCCCAGCGCTTCTCCAGCGCGTCGCGCTCGGCCCGGCTCATTTTCGAGGCGGATTTGCCTTCGATCAGCACTTCGCCGCCGTCGGGCTGTTTGAGGCCCAGAATGGTGTTCATCAGAACCGACTTGCCCGAGCCTGATCCGCCGACAATCCCCTGAATTTCGCCGCGCCGCACCTCGAGATCGAGATCCTCATGAACCACATGCGAGCCGAACTGGGAGCGCAGGCCGCGCACCTCGATGACCACGTCATGCCCGCTCATATGTCCAGCTCCAGATAGAGCATGGCGAACAGCGCATCGATCACGATCACCGCGAAGATGGACTGCACCACCGATGTGGTCACGCGCGCGCCGAGGCTTTCCACGTCGCCGCCCACCTGCAGGCCATGGCGGCAGCCGATGATGGCGATCACCAAGCCGAAGAACGGCGCCTTGGACATGCCCACGAAGAAATGGGTCCAGTCGATAGTCGAACTCATGCGCGCGATGAAGAAGGTGGGCGAAATGTCGAGCGTCATCCAGCTCACGAGCGCGCCGCCCACAAGGCCTGCGATCATCGCTCCGAACGTGAGCAGCGGCGCCATCACGACGCAGGCGATCACGCGCGGCAGAACCAGCGCCTCGTAAGGGTCGAGACCGATCACCTTCATGGCGTCGATCTCCTGCTGCATCTTCATGGAGCCGATGGCGGCGGTGAAGGCGCTGTCTGATCGCCCCGCCAGCAGGATCGCGGTGATCAGCACGCCGAATTCGCGCAGCACGGCGATGGAGACGAGCTCCACGGTGAACACCGCCGCGCCGAACGTCTCCAGAAGATTGGCGCCCATGAAGGCCACCACCGCCCCGATGAAGAAGGAGAGCACTGCGATGATCGGCAGCGCGTTCACCCCGGCGGTCTCCATGATGTGCACGGTGGACACCCAGCGCATGCGGGTGGGTACGGCCATCACCGAGCCGGCCGTGATCATCGTGCGTCCGAAGAAGGCGAAGCTGTCCACCGTCTCCGCCCAGCCCTCCTCGACCGCGCGGCCGATGCGCGCGAATACCGCCACCACGCCGCCGCCTTCATCGGGCGGGGGCGGGCATTCGGCCATACGCTTTCGCATCTCCACCATCAGGCGGCGGGCGGTGGGATGGTCGCCGACATACCGCCAGTCGCCGTCCGGGTCGCCGCAACGGCGAAGCGTCCGGCCGAGGAGATACGCGCCGGCGGTGTCGATCCGGTTCAGGAAGGACAGATCGACCATGATGTCGCCGGGATCGGTCTCTTCCTCGATCCGGTGCAGCGCCTTGTCGAAGCGGCCGATGACCTCGACCACCCAGTCGCCTCGCGGCTCCACAACAAGCTTTCCGCCCTCGTCACGGGTGGTGAGCTCGGCGCGCGCCGATCCGGTCTGTGCTGTGCTGGCCGTCAAAACACCCCGCCTTTCCAGCTTGCTGGACTCATACGCTTACGCTTCGATTAGGCGCCATTATGACGTCATTCGCCCTTTCAGAGCGAGGGCCATGGCGCAGACCAGCCCCAGCCCGGCCGGGATCGCCATCGCCGCAAACCCGCCGGCGCCGAACGCCGCATACGCAAACCCCGAAGCATAAGTCGCGCCCGCCAGGATCAGCCCGCCCGACAGGGCGGAGTTGATCGCCTGCGCCGTCGCGCCGTACCGGTCGGGCGCATGATCGGCTGCATAACGTAAAAACCCCAGATAGGTCGCACCAAAACTAAAGGCGTGCAGCACCTGTAGCGCAAACAGCACGCTGAGCGGCGGCTCAAGCGACAGCGCGCTCCAGCGCACCACCGACGCGCCCGCGCCCAGCACCAAAAGCCAGGCTGGATTGAACCGTGTGAAGTGTTTGGCGATCAGGGTGAAGAAGACGATCTCTGCGGCCACCCCGCTCGCCCACAGCGCGCCGACGGCCTGCGCCGGCACGCCCTGCGCCTTCCAGGCCACCGCGGAGAACGCGTAGTAGAATCCGTGCGCGCCCTGGACCAGGGCCGAGGCTGCGAAGGCCAGCGGCAATCCCGCCTTCGACAATGCGGCGGCGAGATCGGCGAGCCCGCCTTTCGCGCTGCTCCGCGCTGCGACGGCCTGTCGCCGGCCCTCGGGCAGCAGGACCGCCGCCAGCACCGCGAGCCCGGCGCCCGTTAGCGTCCAGTAGAGCGCGGCCTCCCCCCCGAACGCGCCGATCAGCGCGCCGCAACCCAGATTGCCTGCGATGAAGGCCGCGCTGCCCAGCGCGCGCGGCGGGCCGAAGGCGAAGCGCCGCGTCTTGGCTTCGCGCATCGCGAAGGCGTCGATGATCGGCACGATTCCGGTGTAGGCGCCGCCCGCCAGCCCCGCGAGCACGACGATGAGGCCTGGATGGGTGGCCGGGATGTGTGCGGCGAAGACCAGCGCCGCGGCGAGGCAGAAGCCCAGAAGGGCATGGCGGCGCTTGGCCATGCGGTCGGCGAGCGCGGCGCCCAGCGGGGCGGCCACCACCCGGCCCGCCATGCCCGCACCCGCAGCAAGGCCGATGAGTTCCGGGCTGAGGCCGCGCGCCTCGAACCAGACCGGCATGTAGGGAAGGTAGGCTCCGAACCCCAGATAAAACGCCCCGTAGAACAGGGCGAAGCGCGCCGGGCGCGGCAGGGGGAACAGGCGCAAGGTCATGGGCGAGGCGTGTAGCGCGCCGCGCGCGCGGCATAAAGCACAGCGTGAACGGTGTTTGCTCTTGGTTTCATCCAACCGAGCCAGTAGCTTCCCGCGCCGATGAAGGACCACGCCCTCCCCTCGCCGCTGCGCGTGCTGGTGTCCAGCTACCGGTCCGCCCCCCATGTGGGCGGGCAGGGCATATACGTGCGCCAGCTCACCCGCGCCCTCGCGGCGGCCGGGTGTGAGGTGACGGTGGTCTCCGGCCCGCCCTATCCTGAGCTCGACGACGGCGTGGCGCTGGAGAAGCTGCCCTCGCTCGACCTGTTCGAGGAAAAGAACGCCTTCCTCGCCCTGCGCCCCTCCATGCTCGCCTCGAAGGCGGACATGACCGAGTGGCTCGCCCACAACACCGGCGCGTTCGCCGAGATGACCAGCTTCGCCCTGCGCCTTGAGCGCTTCATCGCGCGCGAGGGCCGCCGCTTTGACGTGATTCACGACAACCAGACCCTCGCTCCGGCCATGGCGCGCATCGACCAGGCCGTACCGGTCGTGACCACGCTTCACCATCCCATCGCCATTGATCGCGATTTCGCCGTGGCGAACGCCGGCTCCTGGTGGCGCAGGGCGCTGCAGGCGCGCTGGCACTCCTTCGTGAAGACCCAGGCCAAGGCCGCCCGGCGCCTGCCGCGCTTTCTGGCGGTGAGCGAAGCGGCGCGCGATCAGTACGCCGCTCTTTGCGGGGTCGACGCCTCGACGGTGACGGTCTCGCTGAACGGCATAGACGACGTGTTCACCGCCGATACGACCGCGCCGCGCGACGCCGACCACATCGTGACGCTTGCAAGCGCCGACGTGCCGGTGAAGGGCCTCGACGTGCTGATCGACGCCCTGGCCTTGTTGAAGCGCCGCAATCGCACGCCGCGCCTCACCGTGGTGGGCAGGCTGCGCGAGGGCCCGTCCAAGCGCGCCCTGGAGCGCGAAGGCCTGATGGACCAGGTCCGCTTTGTCTCCGGCCTGTCGGGCGAAGACCTGCGCGATCTTTACAGGCGCGCCACCGTTTTCGTTTCCGCCTCGCGCTTTGAAGGCTTCGGGCTTCCCGCAGCCGAGGCGATGGCGTGCGGCGCGCCGGTGATCGTGTCCTCCGGTGGCGGGCTTCCTGAAGTGGCCGGCGACGCCGGCATCGTCACCCCGGTGGAGGACGCCGTGGCCCTCGCGGGCGCGCTGGAGCAGGTGCTCGCCGACCCGGCCCTGCGCGCGGAGATGAGCGCCAAGAGCGGCGCGCGCGCCCGCGCCGCCTTCCGTTGGGACGCGCACGCCGAAGCCGCGATCGCGCTCTACCGCGAAGCACTCACCGAGCGCGAAGGAGCGCATGCGCCATGATGGTCACGCTCGACCTGGACGCGCTGGAGCTGAAGGATGGCCAGCGCGTGCTTGACCTGGGCTGCGGCCGCGGCCGGCACTCCCACGCCCTTTACTGGCATGAGCGGGCGCTGGACGTTGTCATGCTGGATCTGAGCCTTGAAGACCTCAAAGGCGCGGTGGACGGCTTTTTCGAGCTGCCTCCGCCGCCCCCGGAGCCGCCGCGCAGCGCGGTGTGGTGCGTCGGCGACGCCGACCGGCTCCCCTTCGCCGATGGGAGCTTTGACGCGGTGATCTGTTCAGAGGTGCTCGAACACCTGCCCAGCGTGGAGAGCGCTTTGGCTGAGATCACCCGCATCATCAAGCCCGGCGGCAAATTCGCCTGCTCGGTGCCGCGCTTCTGGCCGGAAAAGATCTGCTGGAGCCTGTCGGAAGGCTATCAGAACACCCCCGGCGGCCATGTGCGCATCTTCAAGGATGCAGAGCTCAAATCCCAGGTGGAGAGCTTTGGATTCACCGGCTTCAAGCGGCACTGGGCCCATGCGCTGCACAGCCCCTATTGGTGGCTGCGCTGCGCCAAATGGGAGCGTCAGGAGCAGAGCCGCGCCGTAGCCGCCTACCGCAAGCTTCTGGAATGGGATCTTCTGGAAAAGCCGCGCCTCACCCGCTGGACCGAGACAGCGCTGAACCCGGTCATGGGCAAGTCGGTGGCGCTCTATTTTGACAAGACCGGAGCCGCGCCTTGAGTCCGCGCGCGCTCGGTGTCGACATCGCAGCCTGCGCCGACCGGATCGAGGTCCTGCAGCGGCGCGACGGGACGATTCCCTGGATCGAGGCCGGGGTCTGGGACCCGTGGAACCACGGCGAAAGCGTCATGGCCCTCGCCGTCGCCGGACGGGAGACCGCGGTGGAGGCCGGACTGGACGCCCTGGCCGCGCGCCAGGACGCCGACGGCGGATGGACCGGCGAGCTGGGCGCGGGCGTGCCCATGGACGAAACTGGCGAGCGCATCGCCCCGCCCGCAGAGCCCGTCACGGCGCGCGACACCAATTTCACCGGCTACGCCGCCGTGACCGTGCTGCGCGCCGCGCTGGCGTTGGACGCACCGCGCCTGATTGCGCGCCATGAACCGATGATCGCCCGCGCGCTCGACTGGGTCGCGGCGCGCCAGTGCGAGGCGGGCGACATCGTTTGGCGCGATCCCGATCCGAACCAGCCGCTGGACCAGGTGGATTCGCTGCGCGCCGGCAACGCCTCTTTGTACAAGAGCTTTGAGGCTGGTCTTCGCATCGCCGACGCTCTCGGGCGGAAACGGCCGGACTGGGCGCGGGCCCGGGCCGGCGTGGCGCGCGCCTTCGCCCACGCGCCCGAGCGCTTCGACCGCTTGGGAACCGACCGCAGCAATTACGCCATGGACTGGTACTACCCCGTGCTCACCGGGGCGATTTCAGGCCCCGCGGCGGCCAAGCGCATGGACGCGGGCTGGGACCGATTCGTGGTCGCCGATCTTGGCTGCCGCTGCGTCGCAGAGGAGCCGTGGATTACAGCGGCGGAAACCGCCGAGCTCGCCATGGCCTGCCTGACGCTTGGACGGCGCGAGCAGGCGCGCACGCTCATCGCCGATCTGGCGCCGCTGGCGCGCGGCGGCGAAGGCTACTGGATGGGCTGGCAGTTCGAGCTTGGGGTGGTCTGGCCCAAGGAAAAGCCAGGCTGGACCGCCGCGGCGGTGGTGCTCGCCGCCGACGCCCTCTACCAGATCGCGCCGGGCTCCGACTTTCTTGTGCGCCATGCGCGCCCCGACGCCTGGCTCAAAGCCGGCGCAGAATCTCGAGCGTATTGACCCGCGTCACCGGCTCGAACAGGCCCGACGCAACGGCGAGCTTCCAGATCTCATAGGGCGGGCGGCCGCCATCTTTGGGGTTCGGAAATACGTCGTGGATCGCCATCAGCCCGCCGCGCGCCACATGACCCGCCCAGGCGCGATAATCGGCCAGCGCGGTCTCCATGGCGTGACCGCCGTCGATAAACAGGAACGAGATCGGCCCGCCCCAGCGCGCGCCGATCTGCGCCGAGGGTCCCACGAGCGCCGACACGTGGGCTTCTAGCCCGGCGCGCGCGATGGTGCGTCGAAACTCAGGCAAGGTGTCCACCAAACCCAGCTCGGGGTCGAACAGGTCGGGGTCGTGATACCCCTCGCCTGGCTGATGCTCCTCGGAGCCGCGATGGTGATCGACGGCGAACAAGAGGCCCCCGGCCGTGCGCGCCGCGCGCCCGAGATAGACGCTGGATCGCCCGCACCAGCTGCCGATCTCAACAAAAGCGCCCGGCGCGGCTTCGGCCGCGATCAGGGCGTGGCGATGCAAGGCCTCGCCTTCATCGGGCGCCAGAAAGCCTTTGACGTCTTGCGGATCGAGCGCGTCGCCCGGAACGGCCAAGCTCATCCTGAAAGCCGGACCCCGTGCCCGGACCAGCGCCGCTCGGCGAGGGCGTCGGCGGCTTCAGCCAGCGCGGTCTCGGCCGCCTTGAGATCATCAAGACCCACGGCCACCGAATCGCCCGGCGCGCTGACCCGCGCGCCGACCTCTGCGAAGAAGGCGCGCGCGCGCCGAATAGCGCCAAGCGCGCTTTCCGCCGCGGCGATGTCGCGCTGCAGCGCGTCGCGCGACAGCCCCTGGGGTGCGGCGGCGACTGCATTCGCCTGGTCGGACACCGCGAGGGTTTTCGCCGCAAGCGCGTCGATATGAGCGGCGATTCGCGCCAGCGTCATGCCTTCGAGGTAGTCGGCGACAGGATCGGTTTGGTCCGCAGGCGCGCTCTCGCCGCCGATCAACCTGCCAAGGAAGGAGCGCGCCTGATCTGCTGCAGGCGGAGCCACGCTCCAGCCGGCCTCATCCACATGGGCGGCGAGCGCCTGCGCGCCGTCACGCAGCACCGCCTGCTCTTCAAGCACGCGCGGCGCATCGGTTTCAGCCTGCACCATGTCGATGGGTCCGCTGGCGCAACCGGCCAGGCTGAATGCAGCCAAAGCTCCGGCGCAGACAATGGGCGCTAGCCCTCTGACCGTTTGATATTTCAAAGCGTCTTCCCTCGCGCTGTGACGCGCGCGGCCCGCCCCTCGATGGACCGCTTTAACAGAACCATAAAACGGCATACTGTTCAGGTAAACAAATCGAAAAATCATGAAGGGCCCGTTTCAAAGCGGTCTTTTGCTCAATGGACTCCCACCGCCACGCCCGCCGCCTCGGACTCTATCCGCCGATCGAACCGGCGCGCAGCGGCTATCTGCCTGTGGGGCAGGGCCATTCGCTGTACTATGAGGAATGCGGCCGGCCCGACGGCGTTCCGGTGATCGGACTGCACGGCGGGCCGGGCGGCGGTGCGGCGCCGGCCATGCGCCGCTTCTTCGATCCGCGCAAATACCGCATCATCCTGTTCGATCAGCGCGGCTGCGGGCGCTCGCGCCCGTTTGCTGAGACCGCAGACAACACCACCTGGCGACTCATCGAAGACATTGAGGCGCTGCGCGCCTTTTTCGGCGTCGATAAGTGGATGGTGTTCGGCGGCAGCTGGGGCGCCACGCTCGCCCTCGCCTACGCCCGCGCCTGTCCAGAGCACGTCCTGGCGATGGTTCTGCGCGGCGTGTTCGCCTGCACAAGGGAAGAAATCAACTGGTTCTACCGCGACGGCGCCAACCGCCTGTTCCCGGACGCCTGGGCGCGCTTCTCCGGACGCCTGACACCAGGTGAGCAAGACGACGTCCTGACCGCCTACCATAAGCGCGTCATGGTCGAGGACATGGCCGAGCGCCGCGCCGACGCGGTGGAGTGGGCGCGCTGGGAAAGCGCGCTGATCAGCCTTCACGCCGACCCGGACACCGTCAGCCCCGAGCCGCGCCGCGCCGATGCGCTTGCGCGCATGGAGACGCACTATTTCGTCAATGCAGGCTTCCTGGAGCGGGACGGCGTTCTTTTAGAGGACACCGCCCACCTCGCCCGCATTCCCGGCGCCATCGTTCAAGGGCGCTACGACATGGTGACGCCGCCCAAGACCGCCTGGATGCTGCACAAGGCCTGGCCGGGCAGCCAGCTGGACTTCGTCCACGACGCCGGTCACGCCGCGGGAGAGCCGGGCACCGTGGACGGGCTGGTGCGCGTCACCGACGCCTTCGCCAAGCGGCTGAGCTAGACGGTCACGCCTGTCCGCCGCCGGCGTGGCCCTCGCCGGAGGGCCGTTCGGGCGCCTCGTCGCGGCCGTCCCATTCCTCATCCTTGGCCGGGGTCATCGGCAGATGGGTGAAACCGGACAGCCCGCCCATCTCGTCGGCGTCGTGATTGATCTCCACGCGCGACAGGCAGTAGCCGCGCACCAGGCGGGCCACCGAATGAAGCGCGTGCATGTGGATGCGCTCATAGCCGTGGCTGGCGTCGATGCCGAAGCAGATCAGCGCGGTGCGCACGTCCGCGCCCGCCTCGATCGCCGAAGCGCTGTCGGAGCGATAATACTTGAACAGGTCGCGCTGATGCTCAATCGACTCCTCCCGGCAAAGACGCAGGAGTTTCTGAGTGAGGTGATAGTCGAACGGGCCGGTCTGGTCCGCCATCGCGACGGTGACGCCGAACTCCTTGCTGTTCTGGCCTTCGGCCTGGGTGCCGTTGTCGATGGAGACCATGGAGGCGATGTCGCTGGTGAGGATCGAACTGGCGCCGGAGCCGACCTCCTCGGTGATCGACAGGATGAAATACGTGTCCACCTCCATTGGCTGGTCGCTTTCCACGATCGACTTGATGGCTGCGAACAGAGCGGCCACACCGGCCTTGTCGTCGAGATGACGCGAAACGATGAACCCGTTGTCGATGAATTCCGGCTGGGGGTCGATGGAGACGATGTCGCCGATGTTAAAGCCGAGCGCTTCAAGGTCCTCGACGCTTTCGGCCACCACGTCGGGGCGCAGCTCCACCTGGCTCCAGGCCACCGGCTGGGTGTCGATCTCCTCGTTGAAGGTGTGTCCCGACGCCTTCAGGGGCAGAATCGTGCCGCGAAAGGCGCCGTGGTCGGCGGTGAAAACCGTGGTGCGCGCGCCTTCTGCGAACCGCGAGGACCAATGGCCGATGGGCACGACCTCCAGCCGGCCGTTCTCCTTTAAACGCTTCACCTGGGCGCCCAGCGTATCGATATGGGCGACGATGGCGCGCGCGGGCTGACGGCGCCCGCCCTGAATGCGCGCGCGGATCGCGCCGCGCCGGGTGATCTCATAAGGCACGCCGAGCGACTGCAGCTCTTCGCAGCACAGGCGCGTGACTTCGTCGGTATATCCGGTGGGGCTTGGCGTTTTCAAAAGGCGTTCGAGCAGGTCCTTCAGATACCCGTCGTCGATCTGCGTCACGCGGTGGCCTCCGTCTGTTTCGCTTTCGGAATGGAAAGGGGGAAAAGCAGGTCGATGAACCGCTCGGCGGTGGGTTGCGGTTCGTGATTAGCGAGGCCGGGGCGTTCATTGGCCTCGATGAAAACATGGTCCGGCCCGTCCGGCGCGGTGACGATGAAGTCGATGCCGGCGACCGGGATCTCCACCGCTCGCACCGCGTCCACCGCGCTGCGCGCGATGTCGGGGTGAAGCTGGTCGGTGACGTCATGCAGCGCGCCGCCGGTGTGCAGATTGGCGGTTCGGCGCACGCGGATCGTCTCGCCGCGCTCCAGCACGCTCTCCCATTCATAGCCTTCGGCGCGGATGCAGCGCTCGGTCTCGGCGTCCAGCGGCACTTGGCTTTCCCCGCCCGTGGCCGCAGCGCGGCGGCGCGACAGCGATTCCACCAGCTTGCGTACCGTGCGCTTTCCGTCGCCGGTGATCTCCGGCGGCTTGCGCAGGGCGGCGGCGACGACCTGGTTGTTGATGACCAGGACGCGCAGATCGTCGCCCTCCACGAATTCTTCCAGAAGCACCACCCCGCCTTCGCCGCGCGCGGCTTCGAAGGCCGCGCGCAGGTCTTCAGCCGTATTTACGCCCACAGTGACGCCGCGCCCCTGCTCGCCGCGGGCGGGCTTGACCACCACCGCGCCGTGCTCGGCCATGAAGCTTTCCGCTTCGCTCAAGTCTTCGTCTTTGGGGTCCAGCGTCATCTGGGCAGGCACCGGCACGCCGGCCTTGACCATGAGGCGGCGCGTCACCGCCTTGTCGTCGCAGCGGCTCACCGCAATTGCGTTGGTGAGTTCCGACAGGCTTTCGCGGCAGATGATCGACAACCCGCCATAGATGAGCTTGAAAAACCCGCCTTCGGCGTCGAGGACCTCCACGCCGATGCCGCGCCGGCGCGCCTCGTCGATGATGATGCGCGCATAGGGGTTCAGCCCCTCCTCCGGCGGCGGCGCGATGAACAGTCTTTCGTTGATGGTGTTCTTGCGCTTGAGCGTGAAGAAGGGCGCGCGCTTGAAGCCGAGCTTCTCGTAAAGCCGGATCGCGCTTTCATTGTCGTGCAGCACCGACAGATCCATGAAGGCCGCGCCGCGCGCCAGGAAGGTTTCGGCGAGCCGGCGCACCAGCGCTTCGCCGAGCCCCGGGTGGGCCGCGCGCGGATCCACCGCAAGACACCACAGCGAGCTGCCGCGTTCGGGATCGTCGAAGGCGCGGCCATGATCGACGCCGGTGACCGCGCCAAGCACCTGGCCGGTGCGCTCGTCTTCGGCGACGAGGAAGGTCATCGTGCGCGAATCGCGTTGGCGCCAGAAAAAGCTCGGCTCCACCGGCACCATGCCGCGCGCCACATAGAGGGTGTTCACCGTCTCGGCGTCGGATTCAGAGCACAAACGACGGATGAAGAAGCCCTTGGGCTGCTCTGCGGAGCCGCGATAGGTCGACAGATCGAGCCGGTAGGTGTGGGAGGGATCAAGAAACACCTCCTGGGGCGCGGACGCCATCACCACGTGGGGGTCGCGCACATAGAAGGCGATGTCGCGCTTATTGCGCTTCTCGTCGCGGATCGCGTTCACCAGCCGCTCGGCGTCGTCGAAGGTCTGGGCGAAGATCAGCCGCCCCCAGCCCACGTCGATCTCGGCCTCGGTCTGGATCTCGCTGCGAGGCGGACCGGAGGATTTCAGCGCATGCTCGCGCAGGCGCTTCAACCGGTGGCTCATCGCCTTGCGGGGCTGATCGGAGTTCTTCACGTCGGCCGCTCCTTTCAGAGCCCGTGGGAGTCCATCCAGAGAGCCAGGAGCCCGATCTGATACAGCTTCGATCCACGCAAAGGCGTGATGTGCGCCTCCGGGTCCGACAACAGGGTATCAACGTAGGCGCGCTTGACCACCCCGGCCTCCTCGAACCGCTTGGAGGTGACGACGTCGCGCACCTTCTCCAGATACGGCCCGCGCAGATACTTTAACGCGGGAACTGGGAAATAGCCCTTGGGCCGATCAATCACTTCGTGCGGAATGATGTCGCGCGCCACGTCTTTCAGAACGCCCTTGCCGCCTTCGGCGGTCTTCATCTCGGCGGGTACGCGCGCGGCGGCTTCAACGACTTCATGGTCCAGGAAAGGCACGCGCGCCTCAAGGCCCCAAGCCATGGTCATGTTGTCCACCCGCTTGACCGGATCGTCGACCAGCATGACCTGGGTGTCGATCCGAAGCGCCTTGTCGATGGGGCGTTCGGCGCCCGGCCTGGCGAAATGCTCGGCGACGAAATCGCGCGGCGTGTCGCCGTTCAGCCAGCGGTCCTGGAGCAGCTCGCCCATCTCCTTGCGGTCGCGGTCGAAGAAGGCCTTGGCGTAGGCGTCCAGCGGATCGTTGGCGTCCAGCATGGGCGGATACCAGTGATAGCCCGCGAAAATCTCGTCCGCGCCCTGGCCGGACTGGACCACTTTCACATGTTTGGAGACCTCCTGGCTCAACAGATAGAAGCCGACGCAGTCATGACTGGTCATCGGCTCGCTCATGGCCGCGATCGCCTCGTCCAGCGCCGGAAGCGCGCGGCCGGTGTCGATCTCGATTTTGTGGTGGTTGGTGGCGAAGTGTTTCGCGACGATGTCCGAATACTGGAATTCGTCGCCCTTCTCCTCGCCGACGCTTTCAAACCCGATGGAGAAGGTGGACAGCCCCGTCTGCCCGGCCTCGGCGAGCAGGCCGACGATGAGCGAGCTGTCGAGCCCGCCTGAAAGCAGCACCCCCACCGGGACATCGGCGACCAGGCGCCGCTTCACGCTGGCGCGCAAGGTGTCGGCGACCAGGCGCTTCCAGTCGGCGTGGGAATAGCCGCGCTCATGGTCCAGCGGACCAAAGGCGACATCCCAGAATGTCTTCGTGGTGCGTGACCCGTCCGGCTCAATGCGCATCAGCGTCGCCGGAGGCAGCTTGCGAACGCCCTTCACCATGGTGAAGGGCGGCGGCACGACGGCGTGGAAGCTGAAATAGAAGCTCAGCGCATCGGGATCGAGGCTGGTGTCGACATCGTCGAAACAGGTCAGCGCCTGAAGGCTGGAGGCGAAGCGGAAGCCGCCCCTGGTTTCGGCGTAATAGAGCGGTTTGATCCCTAGCCGGTCCCGGCCGATCAGCACACGCCCCGAATCGCGCTCGGTGATCGCGAAGGCGAACATGCCGTTCAGGCGCTGGACGAAGTCCTCGCCCCAGGCGTGATAGGCCTTGAGGATCACCTCGGTGTCGCCGTGGGAGAAGAAGCGATAGCCCTTCGCCTCCAGCTCAGCCCGCAGCTCTTTGTGATTATAGATGCAGCCGTTGAACACGATGGCGAGCCCCAGCTCGGCGTCCACCATGGGCTGCTGGGCGGCGTCGGAGAGGTCGATGATCTTCAGCCGCCGGTGAGCAAGCGCGTTCGCCCCTTGCGCATGCAGGCCGGCCGCGTCAGGGCCCCGCCTGGCCATGCGCCCGGCCGCTGCGTCCAGCGCGGCGAGGTTTGGGCGTTGATCGTCAAAGCGGAGCTCTCCGGCGATGCCGCACATGCTCGGCCATCCTTTCCGTAAAGGTAATCACAGATTTGCAAAAAGCGCGGATCGGCCGACCCGCGCTTTAGACCCTTGAATTACCCGCTCCGACCGGAAAAAATCAAGTTTCATGAGGGAATTCGCAGCGCGCTGCATAAAAACAGTGCTGCTGAATTTTTTGTGGAACGGTTGACCGTTTGTCTGCGTTCCCTACCCTGTAAGCACTCGTCTAACCTGTCATTTGTCGAGCGCCGTACGGCGGCGCCAGGAGGAATCGTGGCTTTTCAGAAACCGCACAACCGTCAAAAACGAATTGATCTCGCCCATGTGGGCGAGGAAGGACAAATCGCCGTCCTGGTTGCCGAAGGTTTCGCCGCGTCGGATCTGACGCAAGTGGCCAGCGCGGCCGAGCGCGCGGGCTACAAGACCTGCATTTTGAGCACGAACAAGTCGCTTGTGAGCGGCCGGTCTGAGACACGCGAGGAGATGAACTTCGTGGTCGACGGCCATCCCGGCGACAAGGGTCCGGAGGCTTTTGCAGGCCTTCTCGTGCCCGGTGGCGCCACCAGCATCGAAAAGCTGAAGGGTGAGCAGGACGCGCGCCTTCTGCTGGGCGACTACGTGCGCACCGGCAAGCCGGTCTGCGTGATGGGCGAAGCGGTCGGCTTCCTGGCCGAAGTCGCCGAAAAGGAAGGTATCGAGGGCGACGCCGCGCTGGCGCTCAACGGCGAAGTGTTCGCCGCCGAAGGTGAGACCGCGCGCGAAGACGCCGCGTCCACCTTCATCAAGACGCTCGACGTCAGCAAGCAAGCCGCCTAAACGCGGCTCCGGTTTGATCCAGACGTAAAAACGCCCCGGCGATCGCCGGGGCGTTTTCGTATGCACGCTCAACGGCCTTGGTTCGCCAAGGCTGTTGCAGCGCTCAGACTATTTCTCCCAGTCGTTCTCGATGGTGCGCGAAGCGATCAGGAAGAGCGTGCCGGCGACCACGTAGAGCGAGGCGCCGATCATGATGGAATAGCGCAGCGCCTCCTGGTCGAAGATCGGCGTGAGCAGGGTCGAAAGCTCGCCCAGCACATACACGCCGACCCCGATGCCCAGCAGGTTGTTGATCAGCAGGAACACCGCAGACGCCATGGATCGCATGTTCGGCGGCGCCAGGTGTTGGAAGGCTGACAGCGTTGGCCCGAGCCAGGCCAGACCCAGCCCGGTGGGGATGACGAACAGCGCCGCAGCGACCAGCGGCGTCGTCGCCATTGTCCCGGCGATATAGAGCGGGAAGGTCAAGAAGAAGGCGACCGCCGGAACTATGGCGAACATCTTCTTTGATCCCTTGCCCATGAGATCGCCAAGCACGCCGCCCAGAATAATTCCCAGCGAACCACCGACGAATAGAATGCCGCCGAACAGCCAGCCTGTGGTGACGATGTCGAGCTCGAAGCTGCGTGCAAAGAAGCTGGGGATCCAGAAGAACACCCCATAGCCCATCATCGACGAGCAGGACGCGCCCAGCACCAGGAACCAGAAGCTGGGCTTCTTGGCGAGAACCCCGAGGACCTCGCCGAAGCCGGGCTTCTTCTCTTCGGCCGCTTCCGCCGGCGCCGCCACGCTGGCCGCCTCGCCGGGCTCTGGCTGGGTCTTGGCGTCGGCCGCCTTCGCCTTCACATCCAGACCGCCGCGCTTGGGCTCGCGCAGGGTGAGCTTGAAGATCGGCGCGATGACGATTCCCGCAATGCCGACAATGATGAAGGCGGCGCGCCAATCGAGATTGTCGCCCATATTGCCGCCGGCGATCTGTGCGCCGGCCACCACGCCGAAGGCCGAGCCGATGGGAATGCCGAGCGAATAGATCGCAAGCGCCCGCGCCCGGCTTTGCGGCGGGAAATAGTCGGCGACAAGCGAATAGGACGGCGCGACACCGCCGGCTTCGCCGACGCCCACGCCGACGCGCGACAGGAAGAGTTGCCAGAAATTCTGCGCAAAGCCGCACAGCGCGGTGAAGCCAGACCAGACGGTCAGCGAGACCGTGATGATCCAGGTGCGGTTGGTGCGGTCGGCGAGCCAGGCGATGGGCACGCCAAGCGTGGAATAGAGCGCGGCGAAGGCGATGCCGCCCAGAAGCCCCAGCTGTCGGTCGGTCAGATCCAGCTCCTGCTGGATCGGGATCGCCAGGATCGAGATGATCTGCCGGTCCAGAAAATTGAACGCGTAGACCACGAACAGCATGAACAGCACCCAGACGCGGTAGCCCGCGCTGGGCGGCTTGGCGGCCGCAGAAGCCGTTTGGGTCGTCGCCATATGTCTCCCCGCATGTGTCGTCGAAGCGCGTCGCACGCGCGCCTTGGCCCCATGATGGAGGCTATCGGGTGCAAACCGCAAAGAAAAAGCGCCGCCCGGACGGTTGCAGGCTCAGTTCAGAGCCTTGAACCGTCCAGACGGCGCGTTCTTCAGCTCGCCTTAGTAGCGGAAACGCACGCTGGCGGTGACGGTGCGCGGGTCGCCGAAGAAGGCGGAGTACGCCCCGTCGACGCCAAGCTGATTCGCGCCGGCGAAGTTATAACCGGCGATGCGGTAGCGCTCGTCAGTCAGGTTCCGTCCAATCAGCGAGAAGCGCCATTGCTCGTTGAGATCCCAGATCACGCTGGCGTCCAGCAACGTATACGCCGTGTCCTCGTCGAGCGCCGGCAGCGGGACGCCCAACGGGTTCTGCGGCAGAGCTTCCGGCTCGCCGGTGTTAGGCACGTTGAACAGGTTGATGTCGTCGCGATAGCTCACCCCGGCCGTCAGACGGACATCGCCGAGACCTTGCGGAGCCGCCAGCTCGTAGTTCGCGGCCAGTCGCCAAGTGTATTCCGGCGTGTTCTGCACCACGTACTGATCGGAGATGTCCACCTCAGTGGGGGCGCCGGTCACCGGGTCCGGCTGCGTGGTGAGGATTTCGACGATGTCCGCGTCGATGAAGCCGAGCATGTAGTCGATGCTGAAATTATCGGTCAGGAAGGCGCTGCCTTCCAGCTCCAGCCCCATGTACTCGGATTCCCCGGCGTTCAGCACCGTGGACACGAAGGTCTGCAGACCGGTCACCGGATCGGGCTCGGAGGTCTGAACCGTGATCTGCTGATCGGTGTACTGGGCGTAGAAGGCTGCCGCGCGATAGACCAGACGGCCATCGGCCAGGGAGCCCTTGGCGCCGACTTCGAAGCTGTCCACGACTTCCGGCTCGAAGCCTTCGGTGACGACGATAAAGTTCGGCGTCCCGGGCAGGCCGGCGTTGCCGCGCGGGTCGAAGCCGCCCGACTTGAAGCCCTGAGAATACGCAGCGTAGAGCGACAAATCTTCGCTCGGCTCATAGGTCACGTTGACGCGCGGCGAGAACTGATCGTCGGTGCGCTCGCTGCGGAAGTTCGAACCGGTGGCGAAGGCCGGCCGGTCGGGTCCGCCCAGGAACGGGCTCGGCAGGGTGTCGAAGAAGGTCTGACGGATCACGGCGGCTTTGGTCGTGTCCTCGGTGTAGCGCCCGCCCACCGACAGCGACCACTCGTCGTTGATCTCATAGGTGACGTCGGCATAGGCCGACAGCGAAATTTTCGAGACGTCGCCATAGGTCGGCGCATTCAAAGCACCGTTCAGGATGACGTCGAACGCCCCTTCATAGGCGCCGTTCAGGTAATAAAGGCCCGCAACGCCCGACCAGCGGCCGGTGTCGAACAGCGCCTGGAATTCCTGAGTGAACTGCTCGTTCTCATAAAACGCCGGGACGTCGAACGTGCGCGCCGGCAGCGCGTCGAAGTCAATCGGGGTGCTCGTAAAGTCCTCGCGGCCGGCGGTGATCGATTTCAGGGTCAGCCATTCGTTGGCCTGCCACTCAGCCGTGAAGGAGAGGCCTTCGGTCTCCACGCTGTTGTCGTCGCCCGCACCGCCGCGGGTGTCGTAGACATCATTGAGCACCGGCTCGCCGCCAAGGAAGCCAGGGATCAGGCGATAGCCGTGCTTGGCGTTGGAGTCGTCCTCGGTGCGGTCATAAGCCAGACGGAAGAACAAATCGTCGCGCGGGGTCCACTCCGCCGACAGGCGCGCGGCGAGGATATCCTTGTTGTAGTGGTCCGCGCCGGTGAGCACGTTTTCGCCGAAGCCGTCGCGAGTATAACGCGCGACCGCGCCCCCCAGGGCGAAGGTCTCTCCGAGCGGCACCGAGCCCGACAGGACCGTATCCAGCTGATTATAGGACCCCACGCTGACCCCGGCCTGGAACTCAGGCTCGTCGCTCAGGCGGGAGGTCACGTACTTGATGGCGCCGCCGATCGTGTTGCGGCCGTAGAGCGTGCCCTGGGGCCCGCGCAGAACCTCGATGCGCTCAATGTCGAAGATGTCGAGCACCGCGCCTTGCGGACGGGCGACATACACGTCGTCGATATAGAGGCCGACGCCGGGCTCGAAGCCCCAAAGCGGGTCTTGCTGGCCGACGCCGCGGATGAAGGCGATGAGCGTGGAGTTCGTCCCGCGCGCCGTTTCGATCGTCGCGTTCGGCGTAATCTTCTGGACGTCAGTGATGTCGACGGCGCCGATGGCTTCCAGCGAATCCGCGCCGATGGCGGTCACCGCGATCGGTGCGTCCTGAATGGATTCCTCACGCCGGCGCGCGGTGACGGTGACCACGTCGCGCGTGGCGGCGGGGGCCGCCTCGGCGTCCTGGGCCTGGGCGGTTGCGGCGAACGGCAGCGCGGAGGCGCTCGCGAGCAGCGCGGCGCCGGCGAAAATGGAACGGCGAATGGTCATGACGACCCCCTCCCTTGGGTGACTCTTCAAAGCGCCCTCTGTCGGAGCGATGCGCGGGACTTTTTTCAACGTTGAATGAAAAGTCAACGGCGATTAGACTTTCTTCAGTTGATGAAAGAAGCTGTGAGGCCCAAAGGTCACAGCGGAGAGCCGCCTGTTGCAGGCGCGAAAGGGAGGCCCGGCCATGCCGGAGACGCGCGGCAACAGACGCGGTGAGCAGACCAGAGAGCGGCTGCTGGATGCGGCCGAATCGCTGTTCGCCCAGAAGGGCTTTTACGGCGTGACCGTACGCGCCATCGCACGCGAGGCGGCGTCCGACCCTGCGCTCGTGGCCTATTATTTCGGCGGCAAGCGGGAGTTGTTCGACGCGGTGCTGCTGCGCCGCGCCGAGGCGCTCAACACCATCCGGCTTGAATGGCTGGAGGCGTGCGAGCGCGACGCCGGGCCGGGCGGACCGGCGGTGGAGGACATCATCGCCGCCTTCACCGGACCGCTGCTGGATCGCTCGGCCAATGGAGGCCCGGGTTGGAAGGCCTATTTCTCGCTGATCGGCCAGGTCACAAACTCCCCCGAATGGGGCGCGGCGGTGATGGGGAAGTATTTCGACCCCATCGTGCGCCGCTTCCTTGAGTCCATGCGAAAAGCCCTGCCTGAAGCGCCGGAAGAGGAGCTTTACTGGAGCTATCACTTCCTATCAGGCGCGCTGGTGCTCACCTTCGCCGACACCGGCCGGGTCGATTCGCTGTCGGGAGGGCTTTGCGAGACCGGCGACCTGCACGCCCTGCACGCGCGCCTGCCCGAGTTCGTCGGCGCCGGATTCCGCCGCCTCGCCGAGCACGGGGTGAGCGACCGCAAACTCGCCAAACCGGAAACGAAAGCTGCTGAATGACTGAATATTCAGAACATTTTTTCACCGCCGCCGACGGGGTGAAGACCTATTTCCGCCGCTATCCCGGACAGGGGCGCGGCCAGACGACGCCGGTGATCTGCCTGCACGGCCTGACGCGCAATTCGAAGGATTTCGAAGAAGTCGCCCCGCACATCGCCGCCAAGGGCCATGACGTGATCGCCGTTGACGTGCGCGGGCGCGGGCGCTCTGACCGCGACCCGAACCCGGAGAACTATACGCCGGCGGTGTACACCCAGGACGTGATCGGCGTGCTCGATCAGGCCGGCTGGGGCGAGACGATCTTCATCGGCACCTCCATGGGCGGGCTGATGACCATGATCCACGCCAGCCTTCAGCCCGAGCGCATCAAGGCCGCCGTGCTCAACGATATCGGCCCGGTGATCGACCCCAGGGGCCTTGCGCGCATCCAGGGCTATGTGGGCGGCGCCGGCCCGTTCACCTCCTGGGAGGAGGCCGCAGAGGCGGTCCGCGACATCAACGGCGTCGCCTTCCCCAACGAGACCGGTCAGGCCTTCTGGCTCGCCTTCGCCAAACGCGTCTGCCGCGAGACCGAGACCGGCGAGATCGTCTTTGACTACGACAAGAACATCTCCAAACCCGTCCAGGCGGGCAACGCCGCCCCGCCCGACCTGTGGCCGCTGTTCGACGCGCTGGCGCAAAAGCCCCTGCTGCTGATCCGCGGCGCCCTCACCGACCTTTTAAGCGAAGAGACCGTGCAGGAGATGGCCCGCCGCGGCCCCCACATGGAGCGCGTGGACGTGCCGGACGTGGGCCACGCGCCGCTTCTCACCGAACCCAGCGCGAGAGACGCGATCGACGCCTTCCTCGCCAGCCACGGATAATTCCATGCTGTTACGCATACTTGGCACGCTCATCCTGATCGCCGTCATTGCCGTCGCCGTGTTCGCCTGGCTGTTGCAGCCGGTGGACCGGTCTCAGGCCCAGGCGCGCTGGATGAGCGAAGAAGACCGCCTGGTCGAAGCCGCCGGTCAGACCTGGCGCGTGCGCGAAAGCGGGCCTGAAGCCGCGCCGGCGGTGGTCCTCGTGCACGGCTTCTCCCATTCGCTGGAAAGCCTTGAGCCGCTGGCCGACGCGCTGGAGCGCGATCACCGCGTGATCCGCTTCGACCTGCCGGGCCACGCCCTGACCGGCGCGCGCGAGGACGCCGCCTATTCGGTGGACGCCACGGTGGATCAGGTCGGCGCCCTTCTTAAGACGATCGCGCCCGACCAGTACGTGCTCGGCGGGCATTCGCTGGGCGGGCTGGTGGCCTGGCGTCACGCCGCGGAGCACGAGGACGACGTGCGCGGTCTCGTCCTCATCGCGCCGGGCGGCTATCCCAATCTGGGCGTCGGCGACGAGCCCGCGCCCGTGCCCCAGCAGGTGCGCCTCTACCTCACCGCCGCGCCAATGGCCGGCGTGGAGGCGGCCACCGCCGTTCTATACGCCGACCCCTCCCGCATCACCGAAGCGCAGCTGGAGCGCATCCAGGCCATGATGCGCATTGAGGGCGTCGGCCCGGCGCTGGTGCAGCGCATCGAGCAGTTCACCCTGCCCGATCCAAACCCGGTCTTGCGCGGGATAGAGACGCCCACCCTCATCCTGTGGGGCCAGCGCGATGCGATGATCTCGCCCGAGCACGGCCCCCGCTTCGCCGCGGCCATGCCGAACGCACGCCTCACCCTGATCGAAGACGCCGGCCACATGCCGGTGGAGGAGCAGCCCGAGGCCACGGCGCAGGCCGTGCGCCGCTTCCTCGAGGGGCTTTAGGTCGCCTGCAGGCAGCGGAAAACAACAAAAAAGCGGACGGGGCGACCCGTCCACGACGTTCAACAGCTGCAGTTCCTTTACTGGAGATCGACCATGTCTGGCTGAGCGAAGAGCTCTGCGCGGCCTCAATCGAAGTCGGCCCGCACGCAGGTTCGGATCACCGCCCGGTGAGCGTCGGCGCGATCGCATGCGCCGAAGGGTGAACGGCGGCTTCAGACCCGGGCCTTAGCGCCTGGCTATGCCTTTTGAAAGATTGGCGGACCGTCAACGTCCCCCTCGCCCCACTTGGTGGGGAGAGGGTGAGGGAGAGGGGCGCGGTCGAGGCTTCAGCGCCGGTGCGAAGATCGGCGCCGCTCCCCTCTCCTCACCTTGTAAGTGAGATTTGCCGGTTCTGGTTTATCCTATCGGAAGCGGCGTCGGTTGCGAGACCGGATTTACCTTTGGGTTTTACGCCCGTGGGAGAGCTTAGGTCCGCGCCGTCGGTCCATCGACCCCGAACAGTC
>JAVJPX010000003.1:0-556343 GCA_040217555.1 Oceanicaulis sp. | reverse complement strand
CTCCGGGTCGCCGCCCTGGGCGGCGACGCCGGCGGTCTTCCCGGCGAAGCCCGGCGCGGATCAATCAAGGCGGAGTGCGGCGCTCATGTCCTCCTCGCCCCCTTCAAGGGGGAGAGGATGAAGGCGAGGGGGTCGGTCCAAGATGCGCGCAAGCGTTCAGGCCGGCGCCGCACCCCTCTCCCTTACCCTCTCCACACACACTGGGGCGAGGGGGACTTCGACGGTGCGCCAGATCCGGAGGGGAAAGCCCCCGGCGCGCCCCTATTCCAGGCTCAGCAGCTCCGGGTCGCCGCCCTGGGCGGCGACGCCGGCGGTCTTCCCGGCGAAGCCCGGCGCGGATCAATCAAGGCGGAGTGCGGCGCTCATGTCCTCCTCGCCCCCTTCAAGGGGGAGAGGATGAAGGTGAGGGGTCGGTCCAAGATGCGCGCAGGCGTTCAGGCCGGCGCCGCACCCCTCTCCCTTACCCTTGTAAGTGAGATTTGCCGGTTCTGGTTTATCCTATCGGAAGCGGCGTCGGTTGCGAGACCGGATTTACCTTTGGGTTTTACGCCCGTGGGAGAGCTTAGGTCCGCGCCGTCGGTCCATCGACCCCGAACAGTCGCAGGGGCCGCTTGCGAGCCCGGTTTTGCAAGGAAGGGTGTTGGATGGACAAGTTTATCGGCATTGACGTGTCCAAGGCCCGGCTCGACGTGCACGTCGAGCCGGGCGGGACGGCTTTCGCCGTGAGCCGCGACGCAGAAGGCCTGAGCGAACTGGTCGAGAAGCTGGCTCAGCAGCCCTGCGCCTGCATCGCGGTGGAGGCGACCGGCGGCTATGAACGCGTGGTCGCCGCCGAGCTGGCCGCGGCGGGTCTGCCAGTGGCCGTGGTCAACCCGGCCCAGGTGCGCGCGTTTGCTCAGGCGATCGGCGAGCGCGCCAAGACCGATCCGATCGATGCGGCCGTGATCGCCCGCTTCGCCGCGGCGGTGCGCCCTGAGATCCGGCCCCTGCGCGACGCCGACACCGCGCGCCTGGCCGATCTTGTGGCCCGGCGCCGGCAGATCGTGGCGATGATCACCGCCGAGACCCAGCGCCTGAGCCGGGCTTCGGCGCGCTCGGCCCGCTCGATCAAACGCCTGATCACCGCGCTCCAGCGCGAGCTGAGCGATGTGGACGGCGATATCGACGCGGCCGTGCGCGAGAGCCCGCTCTGGCGAGCGCGCGAGGCCTTGCTGACCAGCGTGCCCGGCGTCGGCCGGGTGGTGGCGCGCACCCTGGTGGCCGAGCTGCCGGAGCTGGGGCGGCTCACACGCCGCCAGATCGCGGCGCTGGCCGGGCTCGCCCCATGGACACGCCAGTCGGGGCAATGGCGAGGGCGCAGCTTCATCGGCGGAGGGCGCGCTTCTGTGCGCAGCGCGCTCTACATGGCCGCGCTCACAGCCGCGCGCTGCAAAGGGCCGTTGAAGGACTTCGTCGACGCCATGGTGGCGCGCGGCAAGGCGAAAAAGCTCGCCCTCATCGCCCTGGCGCGAAAAATCCTCGTCACCCTGAACGCCATCGTCAGAGACCAAAAACCGTATCATCCAGCTTGACGACCAACACAGTCGCTCTCCACACACACTGGGGCGAGGGGGACTTCGACGGTGCGCCAGATCCGGAGGGGAAAGCCCCCAGCGCGCCCCTATTCCAGGCTCAGAAGCTCCGGATCCCCTCCTTGCGCGGAGATGTTGATGGTGACCGCGCGTTCGGCGGCGAAGCGGTGGATGTAGTGCGGGCCGCCGGCTTTCGGGCCGGTGCCGGACAGGCCCTCACCGCCGAAGGGCTGCACGCCCACCACCGCGCCGGTGATGTTGCGGTTCACATAGACGTTCCCGGCCGGCACCGCCTCGCGCACCGTGTTGAAGAAGCGGTCCAGGCGCGAATGCACGCCCAACGTCAGGCCATAGCCTTTCCCATGGAGTTTCGCCGCGGTTTCGCCGAGCTGGCCGCGCTTGTAGCGCACCACGTGCAGGATCGGCCCGAACTTCTCCTGCGTGATCTCATCAAGGCTTGAAAGCTCCAGGAGCGCCGGGGCGAAATAGCGCCCCTTGGCCGAAAGGTCCTCGTTCATCGGCGCGCGGTGGATGACCTTGTCCTTCATTGCTTCGAGGTGCTCTTCGAGCATGGCCTTCGCCTCCTCGTCGATCACCGGACCGATATCGCAGGCTGCGTTCCAGGGATCGCCCAGGCGCAGCGCGTCCATGCCGCCCTTGATGCCTTCGATGAACTTGTCGGCCGTCTCTTCAGGCAGGAACAGGACGCGCAGCGCCGAACAGCGCTGACCAGCCGATCCGAAGGCGGAGAGCATGACGTCGTCGACCACTTGCTCCATCAGGGCGGAGGTGTCCACGAACATGCCGTTCAGCCCGCCCGTCTCCGCGATCAGCGGCACGATGGGCCCGTCCTTGGCCGCCAGGGTGCGGTTGATGATGCGCGCGACCTCGGTGGAGCCGGTGAAGCACACCCCGTCGATATGGGGCAGCTCCACAAGCTTGGCGCCGATCTCCCCGCCGCCGGGCAGAAGGTTCAGCAAACCGTCCGGCAGGCCCGCCTTGCGGTAGAGCTTCACCGCTTCAAATGCGATGAGCGGGCTCTGCTCGGCGGGTTTGGCGAGCACGGCGTTGCCCGCCGCCAGCGCCGCGGCGAGCTGGCCGGTGAAGATCGCCAGCGGAAAATTCCACGGGCTGATGCACACGAACACGCCGCGGCCGCGCAGCTCAAGATGGTTGGTCTCGCCGGCCGGTCCGGGAAGGCGCTGCGGCCCGTTGAACTTGGTTTCCGCCTCCACCGCGTAATAGCGCAGGAAGTCCACCGCCTCGCGCACTTCCGCGACCCCGTCATCCAGCGTCTTGCCGGTCTCGCGCGCCATCAGGGCGATGAGCCGGTCGGAGTCCTCTTCCAGCGCTTCGGCCATGTGGCGCAGGATTTCCGCGCGCTCGGCCCCGCCGCGCTTGTCCCAGTCGGGCTGGGCGGCGCGGGCGCGCTCATAAGCGGTGTCCACGTCGCCGGGCTGGGCGTCGCGCACTTCTGATACGGTGAAGGCGAGATCGGCCGGGCTCTGGCGCGCCTCGCCGCCGTCGGCGAAGGCCTCGCCGTCAATGATGACGCCGGCCTTGTGGGGGGCGCCCTTGTCGAACGCCTGCTGGGCCTCCTGCAGTCGGTCGCGCACCGAAGCCTGGGTGAGATCGACGCCGGCCGAGTTTAGCCGCGCCTCGCCATAAAGCGCCGGCGGGGCGGGGATGAAGGGGTGGCGGTCGAGCACCGGCGCCATGGCGAACGGCCCGCGCGCCACGTCCTCTGCGGGCACGTCGTCGTCCAGAAACGCGTGCACGAAGCTGGTGTTGGCGCCGTTCTCCAGAAGCCTGCGCACCAGATAGGGCAGGAGATCCTGGTGGCTGCCCACCGGCGCATAAATGCGCACCGGCCCAAGATCCTTGCCGTACGTTTCAGCCGCCGCGGCGTAGAGCGGTTCGCCCATGCCGTGCAGGCGCTGGAACTCATAGGGCGGATCGCCGGCCTCCTTCGCCAGCTCGCGCACGCTGCACACGGTATGGGCGTTATGGGTGGCGAACTGGGGGTAGATCGCGTCGGGCGCGTTCAGCATGACGCGCGCGCAGGCGAGATAGTTGAGGTCGGTCGCCGGCTTGGTGGACCAGACCGGGAAGTCGGGATGCCCGCCGGCCTGGGCCCATTTGATTTCGGTATCCCAATAGGCGCCCTTCACAAGGCGGACCAGGAAACGGCGGCCGGTCTGCTTGCCGAGATCGGCGAGCATCTCAAGCAGCGGCCGGCAGCGCTTTTGATACGCCTGGACCGCAAGGCCGAGCCCGCCCCAGTCCTTCAGCGACGGCTCGCGGGAAAGGCGCTCGAGCACCTTCATCTGGATGACCAGCCGATCGGCCTCCTCGGCGTCCAGGCACAGGGCGATGTCGGCTTTCGCAGCCGCCTCGCACTGTTCGAGGATGCGCGGATAAAGCACCGCCATCACCGCGTCCTCCTTCACCGCCAGATAATGCGGGTGAAGGGCGGAGAGCTTCACGCTGACCCCGTCGACCTGTTCGATCGGGCCGTCCTGGCGCTTGGCCGCGGTGGCGGCGATGGCCTCGAGATAACGCTGGTGATAGCGCAGGGCGTCTTCTTCGGTGCGCGCGCCCTCGCCCAGCATGTCGAAGGAGAACAGCGGCTTCATCGCGCCGTACATCTTCCAGTTCCGGCCGCGGCGAATCGCGCCGTCGATGGAGCGCCCCAGCACGAACTGCTCGCCCAGAATGCGCATGGCGCGGCGCACGGCGGTGCGAATCACCGGCTCGCCCATGCGCCCGGCCATGCGGCGGAAATACCCGCCCGGGTCCCGGCGCGCGGCGGGCTCCACATTCATGATCGAGCCGGTGAGCATCAAGCCGATCGTGGAGGTGTTCACCAGCCAGTTATCCGATTTCCAGGCGTGCTCGGCCCATTTACCCGAGCCGATCTTCTCGCTGATGAGATCGTCGGCGGTGTCCTTGTCGGGCACGCGCAAGAGCGCCTCGGCCAGGCACATAAGGGCGAGGCCTTCCTTGTTGGACAGGCCGAATTCCTGGAGGAAGCTCTCCATCAGCCCGCCGCCGCGCTTGGTCTTGCGGGCGGTCTTCACAAGCTTGACCGCTTCGCTTCCGGCGCGGTCGCGGGCTTCGTTAGAGAGGCCGACCCGGGCGTCCAGCTCGCGGGCGATCTCGCGTTCGTCGGCGAACTTGATCGCGTCGAGCGTGTCCCAGTCCATCTGAAGATCGGCGTGGTCGCGCATGGCAGGCTCCAATAGGGCCGCGCCGGCGTGCGCGGCCTGACAGGGTTGACTGATCCGGACAATGGCCCCGCGAGGCAGGCGCGGCAAGGGAAGCGTGCGCCGCGCCGGCCGCCCGGGTCCGCCGCGCTCCTTTCGCCGAGCCCGCCCGGATCGGCAAGAGTAAATTGTTTGATGGGGTTACAACGATGCAGCGGGACAGATGGGGTCAGACGAACCGCAGCGCGCCGCGCGCCGGCGTGCGACCCCATGCAACCGCGCGCGAGGCTTCGCCTCGGCGCGAAAACACGCTAAGACCGCCCGCGATGGACACTGAAACCAATCCCGCCGGAGCCCGCCCCATGGAGGATAGCGCCCCGCTGCGCATCATGCTCGTCACCGACGCCTGGGAGCCCCAGGTCAACGGCGTGGTGCGCACGCTTTCGCGCACCGCGGACGAATGCCGCGCCATGGGCCACGAGGTGGAGGTCATCCACCCTGGCCTCGGGTTCAAGACCTTCCCGCTGCCCACCTATCCCGACATCAAGATGGCGATCGGCGCGGATGAAGAGATCGAGCGCCGCTTCAAGGCGTTCGAGCCGGAAGCCATCCACATCGCCACCGAAGGCACGCTGGGTCAGGCGGCGCGCAAGATCTGCCTGAAGTGGAAGCTGCCCTTCACCACCAGCTACCACACCAAGTTTCCCGAATACGTGCATGCGCGCTTCCCCTTCATCCCGCTGGAGGCGGGGTACTGGTTCATGCGCCGCTTCCACAATTCGGGAAACCGGCTGATGGTCGCCACGCCGTCCATGCGCGATCACCTTCAGAAGAAGGGCTTCAACAACATCACCCCCTGGGCGCGCGGCGTGGACACCGAGCTGTTCCATCCCGACAAGCGCCATATGGGCGGGGAAAGCGTCTATGAAGGCCTTGAAGGCCCCGTGTTCGTTTATATCGGCCGGGTGGCGGTTGAGAAGAATATCGAGGCCTTCCTAGACTGCGACCTGCCGGGCACGAAGGTCGTGGTCGGTCCCGGCCCGCAGCTTGAGGAGCTGAAAAAGCGCTATCCTGAAATCCGCTTCACCGGGAACAAGTCCGGCGTCGAGCTGGCGCGCCATTTCGCCGACGCGGACTGCATGGTGTTTCCAAGCTTCACCGACACGTTCGGCCTGGTGATCCTTGAATCCATGGCCACGGGCACCCCGGTCGCCGCCTTCATCGCCGACGGGCCCAAGGACATCATCCCCGGCTCCAAGGCCGGCGCGGTCAATGATGATCTGCGCACGGCGTGCCTTGAGGCGCTTGAGATGACGCGCGAGGACTGCCGCACCTACGCCGAGGGCTATTCCTGGCGGTCCTGCGCGGAAGAGTTCGTGAAGAACCTCAAACCTCAGCCCCGCCCCGAACGCCGCCGCTTCTGGCGCCGGCTGCGGCGGCTGGGACGGCGGGGTTAATCTTCGGGCTGAGCCTTGCAGAGCCAGCGGCTGAGATTGATCCCCCAGGCGCTATTGCCCCAGCCCTCCACTTCGGGGCGCACCAAGGACTTGGCGCGCTCGATGAAGATCGGCGTCGCGGCGCCGCCGTCGAGAAACAGGGTTTCCGCTTGCGCAAGCTGGGCCCGGCGCGCCTCGGCGTCCGGATTGTCGCGTGCGGCGCGCACAAGCTGCGTGTAGGCCGCGTCCTCCCAGCGGGCATGGTTGATCTCGCCGGCATCCGCCCCGTACTGCAGCAGGTAGGCGTAAGGATCATTGAAATCGCCGACCCAGCCGGTCGTCGCCGCGATGTAATCGCCTGAACGCATGGCGTCGTAATGCAGCTGGCTGTCGCGCGAGAGGATTTGTGGGCGGACCCAGTCGGCGATCAAACTCCAGTCCTCCTGAATGACCGGCGCCACGCGCGGCCAGCCTGAGGAGGGTTGATAGTGAAGCGTGACCTCAAGGGGATTGTCCGGCCCGTAGCCGGCCTCCGCCAGCAAGGCGCGCGCGGCGGCGCGGCGCGCCTCCATGGGCGTTTGCGCATAGCTCAGCTCAGGCCCCTCCAGCCGCCCGCTCACCCCCTGGGGCACGCGGCGGGACGCCGCCTCGTCGGCTCCGCCCAGAACCTCCTCGGCGATGAAGTCGCGGTCGATCGCCATGCCCAGCGCGGTGCGCACCCGCGCGTCGCCGCCGACTTCGCTGCGCGTGTTGAAGGAGATGGAGCGCACCACCAGGCCCGGGTCGATCCGCACCAGCGCCGGGTGGCGTTCGCGCAGCAAGGCCAGATTGGCGCCGTTGAAATTCGTGTTGAGGTCGAGTTCGCCGTTGCGCACGCGGCGCTCTGCGGCGCCGGTGTCGACCGTGGGATAGTAAAACACCCGGTCGGCGCAGACCGCCTCGGCGTCAAAGAAATGCGGGTTCCGCGTCAGCTCGATAAAATCGTTGCTGCGCCAGCGCACCAGATCGTAGGCGCCGCTCACCACCATCGTCTCCGGCCGGATCCAGTCCTCGCCGTGCTCGACCACGACGTGACTGGGCGCCGGCGATCCCCAGACCGCGAGAATGCTCGGAAGATACGGGGCGGGATGCTCCAGCCGGATCGTGACGGTCCGCGGGTCGAGCGCCTCAACGCCCAGCGTCTCCACCGGCGCCGCGCCTTCGGCCACGGCCTGGGCGTTCTCAATGACGAAAAGGACGGCGGGATAGGGATTGCGCGTGGCGGGGTCGAGCGCACGCCTTAGCCCCGCCTCCACGTCCTCGGCGGTGATCGGATGCCCGTCCGACCAGCGCGCCTCGCGCAGGGTGAAGGTCCAGCTCAGCGCGTCTTCGGAGATCTGCGCGCTTTGGGCCAGCGCCAGGACCGGCCGGCCTTCACGGTCTGGCTCGTAAAGCCCGGTGAAAAGATCGAGCACGATCTGGCGTTCATTGGTGATGTGAGCCAGTTGCGGATCCAGGGTGAGCGGTTCAAGCTCATTGCCCCGATGAAGCACGATTTCGCCGCTGTCGTCGGCCGGGCTGCAGCCGGCCAGCGCGAGCGCGGCGAGCGATATCCACACTGAACCCCGCATCCAGACCCTCCCCGCGCCTTACACCTCGCCAAGCGTCGGCGTTTTGGGCCGTCATGACAAGAACGCGCGCCCGGCTGCGGCGAAATTCCGCCGCCGAACCCGCGCAATCCTCTTCCGGTGCAGGCCATCTCGTGCCAATACCCGGTTCGCTGAACCCCGGCGATTCCGGCGCGGGCGGTGACCGCCCGCGCCGAGCCTCGCCTCGGCCGCCTCGCGCCGCGGCGATTGTGTACACTGCACTGAGGACCTGCACCTATGAACACCCACACCCAGACCGACGCGACGAACGGCGCCGCCGCCGTGAAAGCCGTCCCGATCACCGTGGCTTACGGCGATGGAATCGGCCCGGAAATCATGGAGGCGAGCCTGCGCGTGCTGGAGGCCGCGGGCGCGAACATCGCCCCGGAAAAGATCGACATCGGCGAGGCGGTCTACCTCAAGGGCAACAGCGCAGGGATCGAGCCGGAAAGCTGGGAGTCCCTGCGCCGCACCAAAGTCTTCTACAAGGCGCCGATCACCACGCCCCAGGGCGGCGGGTACAAGTCGTTGAACGTGACCGTGCGCAAGTCGCTGGGCATGTTCGCCAATGTCCGCCCCTGCCAGGCGCTTTCGCCCTACATCGCCACCAAGCACCCTGGGATGGACGTGGTGATCGTGCGCGAGAACGAGGAAGACCTTTACGCCGGCATCGAGCACCGCCAGACCGACGAGGTCTTCCAGTGCCTGAAGCTGTTCTCGCGGCCGGGCACCGAGAAGATCATCCGCTACGCCTTCGAATACGCCAAGGCCAACGGGCGCAAGAAAGTCACCTGCTTTTCCAAAGACAACATCATGAAGCTCACCGACGGGCTTTATCATAAGATCTTCAAGGAGGTGGCCAAGGAGTATCCCGAGCTTGAGACCGAGCACTGGATCATCGACATCGGCGCGGCCAAGCTTGCGGCGAACCCGAACCAGTTCGACGTCATCGTCATGGCCAATCTCTACGGCGACATCATGAGCGACGTGGCCGCAGAGATCACCGGCTCTGTCGGGCTGGGCTCCTCGGCCAATATCGGCGAGCACTGCTCCATGTTCGAGGCGATCCACGGCTCCGCCCCGCGCCGGGCCGGTCAGAACGTGGCCAACCCGTCGGGCCTTCTGCTCGCCGGCGTGCAGATGATGGTCCATATCGGCCAGCCGGAGGTCGCCGAAACCGTCCATAACGCCTGGCTGAAGACCATCGAAGACGGCATCCACACCTACGACATCTTCACCGAGGGCGAGAGCACGCGCAAAGTCTCCACCAGCGAATTCGCCGACGCAATCATCGAACGCCTCGGCCAGAAGCCGGTGAAGCTGCCTGCGCAAGTCTACGACAAGGACGCGGGCGCCCCGCAGATCCCGCAGATCGAACGCCCCGCGCCGGCGAAGAAGACCCTTGTGGGGATCGACGTGTTCGCCCATTGGCCGGGCCAGAACCCCGACGACCTCGCCGCCCTGCTGCAGAAGGTCGAAGAAGGCGGGCTGAAACTCGCCATGATCTCCAACCGCGGCACGAAAGTGTGGCCCAACGGCATGCCGGAGACCTTCAAGACCGATCACTGGCGTTGCCGCTTCATGTTCGACGGCGAAGGCGATCACGCCGCCGTGGCCGAGCTGATGACCCGCTGCGTGCGTGAAGGGATCGACTTCATCAAGACCGAACATCTTTACGAGTTCGACGGCGAGCCGGGCTACTCGCTCGGCCAGGGCCAGTAAGACGATTCAAACCGGGCCCGGCCGTCGCAGGCCGGGCCCGGCTCCCCTGTTCGTCCGCATCGCAACCCGCCCAGGAGGCGTCCGGTTGATGGCGGCTTCGCCTAGAAGCGGCGCACCAAGGTGATGGCGTAAGAGGTGGATTCCCCACCGTCATAGTCGGCGTAGGTGATGTCGCCGCGCACGCCGAACGCGCCGCCGCCGATATAGTGACGCACGCCCACGCCGCCGGCGATCGCGTCGTCCGACCCCGACACGCCGGCCCCCATGACAGAGGCTTCAACCTCGGCCGTGGCGTAGCCGAGACGGCCGATGATCTCGGTCGCATCGCCCAGCCCGGTCCGGACCGTGCCATAAAGCCCGGCGGTGTAATTCAGGGAGGAGTCGACATCCACGCCCATGACGGTCGTCGTCTCTTCGCCGACGCCGAAGAAGGCCTCGCCTTCGACTCCGAACAGGTCGTTGATGTTCAGGCCCAGCCGCCCGCCGGCGGTGTTGTAGCCGACATCGTCAAAGCTGACGCGGGTATATCCGACCTCGCCATAGACGTTTTGGGAGACCTGGCCCTGGGCGGCGGTGAGCGGGACACACGCGCAGGCGAGCGCAGCTAGAATAATACGCATGGTTTTCTCCATTCGTGATGTTGAGGTTTGAGGATCAGAAGAGGAAATCCTCTTCCACGATATCGTTGAGCTGGGAATTGGCGATGGTCAGGGTCGTGTCGTCATCGATACGCCACACCACGTCGTCGCCGAGCTGCTCGGCTTGGGACTCGAAGTCGGCGAAGCTCAGATCGAGGCCGCTGACATCGATCTGGTCCGCCGGCCGGCTCACAGGGATCTTCAACCAGAGGAAATCGATCGGCTCGTTCGCGGGGGTGAACCCGAAGAAGTCCTCGATGACGTCGTCGCCTTCGGACACGACGAACACGTCCGCGCCCTCGCCGCCTGTAAGCCTGTCGTCGCCGAGGCCGCCGTCGATCCGGTCATCGCCGGCGCCGGCGTCGATCACGTTGTCGCCGGCGTCGCCGAAGATGACGTCGTCGCCGGGTCCGCCGTCGAAATTCTCGTCAAGATCGGTGAGGTTGATCGAAAGAGCTTGTTCGACGCTCAAACCGTCCGCGTCAGCCGCTTCGACCACGACATCCAGGCTCGGCGACAGCTCAAAGTCCAGGTCGGCTCCCTCGGCGACAACGATCCGGTCGCCGTCCAGCTCGAAGCGCCCACCCGCGTCGTCAAGCAGCACATAGGTGAAGGCGTCGTCGCCGGCGTCAGGATCCTCGGCCGACAAGACGCCGACCACCGTGCCGCCCGGCGCGTTCTCCTCCAGCGTCTCCTGGTCGAGCGCAATCGCCGTGGGCGCTTCGTTCACGTCGGTGAGCGACACGGTGACCGTGCGTTCGATGGTCAGGCCGTCGGAGTCGGTGGACACAAGGGTCACGTCCCACTCGCTGACGGCTTCGAAGTCGAGCTCGCCCCCCTCCGCGACCACCAGCCGGTCGCCGTCGATGGCGAAGCGTCCGCCCGCATCCTCGCTCAGCGAATAGGTGAAGGTGTCGCCCTCGTCGGGGTCCTGCGTGGACAATTCGCCCACGAGGGTTCCAGCCGCCGCGTTCTCCGCAACCACAAGCCCGGTGACGTCCAATGCGGTCGGCGCGTCAGGCACGGGGTTCACGGTGACGGTGACGGCGCCGAACACGGTGTTGCCCCCCGCATCGGCGAGCTCGTACGTCAGCTCGGTGGAGCCGGCGAAGTCGGGGGCCGGGGCGAACACCAGCCGGCCGTCCTCGACCGTGACCGCGCCGCCGTTAGGATCGCTACCGCCCACCAGGGTGAGCGCGTCGCCCTCTGGATCGGTGTCGTTGGCCAATACATCGATCGTCACCGAGGCGTCTTCGTCCACCGTAGCGGTGTCGGCGACGGCCTGCGGCGCCTCGTTGATCTCCACCGGTACGATGTCGGCGGGGTCATCCTCGGGATCGAGCACCGGCGCATCGGCGACCGCCTCGGCGAAGTCCTCAAGCCCGGTGATCGCAATGTCGAGCACCGTGGTCTCGAATTCGAAGGTGCCCGGCGTCAAGCCCGCCTCCAGCGCGATCACTTCAGCCGCCTCGCGCGCGGCCGGATCGAGATCATCCAGGGAGACGAAGTTGGCGGGGAAGTTCGGATCGGTGAAGGTGTTCGTATCCTCGCCCTCGCGGTAATCGAACAGCGAGATCTCCTGGGTGATGCGCCAGGCCGCGGCGAAGGCGCCGTAAAGCACGGTCTGCGCCAGCGGCTGCGGCAGAACGGTCCCGTCGGCCAGGGTGAAGTCGTTGGAGCGATCGCCGTCGGCGTCGCCCAGCAGACCCTCCACGCGGCCCACTGACTCCTCGTTCAGGAAGGTGCGCAGATTGAGGAACTCGCGGCTGGTGTTGACCCGCGCCCATACGCCGTTGCCTTCGGCGTCGGTGATGACGTAGGCGCGCCCGTCGAAATACACCGAGCCCTCGCCCACCGCGATGGATTCACCGCGTTCCAGGAATACGGCTCGGCCATTAACGGCCAGAGGGATCGCCTCATCGGCGTACACGGCGACGGTATCTTCCCCGATACGCACGGCGACGGCGGTGTTCACCGACACGCGGTCGCTATCGCCGAACGGTTCCTGCCGAACCTGGACTTCAGACTGACCGTCTTCCGTACGGAATAGAATGAATTCACCTGCCGCCTGGAACGAGTAGCCCACACCGTCGAACGTACGAAGATGCGGGTCTCCGTCGCTCGCGCCGCTTTCTGCGTTCTCAAGACGACGCGGATTCCGGGCTGGGATGGGCGGAGTGAACGCGTCGCCTTCATCACTCACGGGAGGTTCGGGTTTGCGAGTAGGCGCCGGCGGCGCTAGCGCTGAATCGTCGCCTAGAGCAGGTGGTTCAGGTCGCTCGGGACTTTTGTCACCAAGTTCTATCAGGAACTGCGCACCATCTTCCTGAAAATTAAACCCGGTCCCCAAATCGACAGCGTCCAGCCCAAGATTGAACCCTAATTCATTAACACGCAGTGTTTTGGGGAGAACGTAACCGAAGCCTGTGGTAACTAGATTAGCCGCTCCGGCTTCAACGATAGCATCGTTTCCTTTGTACATGCCGTAACCGATAGCAACGACGGAACCGATAGCGTTTGTAGCCGTGTCAAAGGTTTTGTATGCAGCGTACCCAACGGCGGCGGTTGCGCCTGCTGCTATCGCATAACCGGTAGCACCCGCGGCAGGGGCCAGACCCCATAAGACTACCAGGACAGGTAAGGGAACTTCACCGCCCGGATCGGCATAATCTAGCGGATCGTTCAGACCGAAGCGATAAAGATTGAGTATATCCCCTTCGACTAGGTTGGGATCTTCCGAGACAAACCGACCTAACTTATCATCGTATGTACGAGATCTCATGAATGAAAGATTGGCGGTGTCTTCTTGAACTCCTAGAGCGCCGTTAAACTCGAAATCATTGGACAGCGCCTCAATCTCAGAAATTTCGCTCCCAAACGGCGTAAACACATAGCTGTTTGCAATCGCCCCGCCACTACCCGTCAGCGTCGTCACCGTCCCTACCGCATCCGCGTCGTAGAACGCGTCCACGCCGCCGATTTCGCCGGCGGCGAGGCCGAGGCCGTGGGCGTAGGTCGCAGTGAGCGTCCCGCCTGCGAACTCCGACACCACATCGCCCAGGCCAAATGGATCGACCAAGTATTCGGTCTCAGCCCCGTCCACCGCCTTCGCCACGCGGTTGCCAAAAACATCGTATTCGAATTCGAGTACTGTCCCGTCCGCTTCGGTCACCGAAGTTAGGCGATTGTCGAGGTCATAGGCGTAAGTGGTGGTGCCAGACGGATCAGTACGTGACGTCATGTTGCCGTCGGCATCGTAGGTAAAGGTTGCATCACCGACCTGAGTGTACTGATTCAGCGCGTTGGCGACATAAATCGTCTCTTCGCCGTCCTCGACCACACGCGTCCTGTTCCCGGCCGCGTCGTATTCATAGGTCAGGCTCTTGTCGTCGATATCCGGGTTGGTGGAGAGGAAGTGCGCCGAGGTCAGCTGCCCGATGGCGTCATAGCCATAGGTCCAGATGCCATCTTGCGTCTCGTTCGTGATCCGCTGCCCCGCCGCATCATAGGTGTAGGCGTTGAAAGAGTTGACGCTGCCATCCGGCGCCTGATTTTCGATTCGTGTCAGACGGCCTGCGTCGTCATAGGTGAAAATCGAGACGGTGCCGTTGCCGTTCTCCTCCCGCACCAGATTGCCAGCGGCATCGTATTCGTAAGAAACGATCTGGCCGTCTTCATCGCGCAAGCCGGTGAGGCGGCCGAGTGCGTCGTATTCATAGAAGATGTTGTAATCGCCGCCGTCTGAGATGGAGGCGCGAAGCCCGGCCTCGTTATAGGTGAAGAAGAGCGATCTTCCGGTCGGATAGTCGATCTGCGTCACACGATCGGTGCCGTCATAGGTAAGCGAAGTCGTACCCTGGTCGTTGGTCGCGGACGTGAGCCGCCCCTGCGCATCATAAGTGTAAGTGGTCGGCCCAGCCGAGCTGTCTGACTCTGAAATCAGCCGTCCGCGTTCATCGTACGTGTAAATGACACCGTCGCCGCGCCGATTGCTGTACCCAGTCAGGTTGCCCTCATCATCGTAGATGAACTGCAGCGTGGTCCCGTCTGGCCATGTCGCGGTCGTGATCCGGCCCGCCTCGTCGTATTCAAAGCTTCGCGTCCCGCCGCCCGCATCGGTGAAGCTCGCTGGATCCTCGCCGCTTTCGCCATAGGCGAAGCGAAGTTGAGCTCCGTTAGCGTCCGTGATTTGCGTCAGGCGTTCCTGGCCATCGAAATCGAACAGGGTTTCAGTGCCGTCAGGGGCCCGTACGCCGGCGATCCCGCCGCCGTCGCGATAAATGATTTCCGATCCACCGCCCTCTCCATCAACGATCCGGCTGGCGAGGCTGCCTGGCAGCAAATCAATCTGCGTCGTCCGCCCGGCGCCGTCCGTGATGGTGAGGCCGCCGGCGTTGTCGAAGGCGAAGGTTTCGGTCTGCAGGCCGCCGCCGTACTGGGCGCTTTCAAGGCGGCCCAGCGCGTCATAGGTGAAGGCCGAGCGGATATCGCCCGGTGCGGCGGCGGAGATGAGATCGCCGTCGGCGTTGTAGGCGAAGGACGAAACACCCTCGGGCCGCTCGACGGTCTGGAGCCGGCCGTCGGCGTCATAGGACAGGGTCATGGCGTCGCCGTCGGCGTTCTCGATCGCTTCGATCCGGCCATCGGCGTCCCGGGTGAAGGACAGGCGCGCGCCGTTCGGCCCGGACAGCTCGACAATGCGCATGTCGTCATCGTGGTTGGCGGTGATCTGAAGCCCGCCGCGCAGCTCCATGCGCAAGAACACGCCGTCCTGATCGAAAATCAGCCGCTCGCCGTCATCGGCCTCGATCTCGTAGCCGCCGGCGGTCTCGCGCAGCGTGCCCGCGAACGCGCTGGTGGTCTGGAACCGCCCGTCGATCCCCTGCTCGAACTCCGGCCGATCCGGAGGCGTCACCGCAAGGGCGTCACCGGACAGAAGCACGGACCGCCCCGCCGCATTCGACACGGCGTAAAGGGCCGAGACGTCCAGAGACAGCGCGCGCAGCGCCTCGAGATCGGTCAGGCCGCGCATCTGCACGGACGGGCCGTCGATATCCAGGCTGATGTCGGCCAGGCTCGCCCAACCCTGGCCGAGCGAGCCGTCCATGCCGCGCTCGGCGACGGCGCCGAAAGCGCCTGCTGTTTCAAGGGCGAACCCCAGAGCCGCGCCCGCGCTGTCGTCATTGAGGTTGAAGCTGCTCAAACGCTCGGCAAGCGGCGCGAGGGCGGCGGTGAGATCGGCGATGCTGTCGCCCAGCGTTAGCTCCAGATTGGCCTGGATCCGCGCCACTGTGGCGTCTTCCACATAATCCGGCTGGAAGCTGGCGAAGCGTTCGTCGATCTGCGGGTCAAAGTCGGGATCGGCGGGCGCGACTTCGGCCGTGACCCGCGAGTTCGGACCCGCCGCGCCCTTCACCTCGATCTCGACCGACGTCTGGCGCCCCTCCTCGGACGGGTCGACGCCGCCCACAAGCACGAACACCGTGTCGGCGAAGTCGCCGGTGAACGGATCGGCGGCCAGGCCGCCCTCCATGTCCACAGCGACCAGGATGGGCCCGCTGGCCGGATCACCGTCCTGCAGGGTGCGGGTGATCACCGCCGTGCCGGCCTCTCCGGCGGCGAGGCCGTCGGGCAAGGTGATGGTCAAATCGCCCACTTGCGGCGCTGCGGCGCCGTTCACGGTGATGGTGGCCGTCGCGTCGTCGGTCCCGCCGCGCCCGTCGGATACGGTGTAGGTGAAACTGTCCTGGCCGGTCTCACCCTCATCCAGCCTGGCCAGCGCGCCGCCTGGCGTGTAGGTGAAATCACCCGCGCCCGTGAGGCGAAGCGTGGAGCCCGACGGCAGCACGATATCGCCGCTCGCCGGCACGTCGGCGCCGTTTACCTCGATGACGCTTAGCGGGTCGTTGTTGATGTCGCGATCCGGCCCGGCGCCGTTGTCTGCGAACAGGTCACCGGTCAGCACGGCGTTGTCGGCGACGTCAAATGCATCGTCGCGCGCGCGCGGCGCGATGTTCGCGGTGGTCGGCGCAAACGAAGCGCCCCCGAAGGTGAGGTAGGAGTCGAAGCTTTCATAGCCGGCGACGGACAGCTGAAACGGTTCGGCCGCGGACGCCGTGACGACGCCGGGCGGCACCGGCACGTTCGCCACGCTATAAGGCGTGTTCTCGATCGGCGTGAACAGGCCTTCGTCGACCGGCTCGCCGTTCACCACCAGCGTCGACAGGGCATCGGTGCGGACCACCAGGTTGACGACATTGTCATTAAACGCCTGGGTCCCGCTGGGTGTGGCGAGCGCGTACGCGTTGAGCCAGGTCTCCTCACCGGGCACGAAGGCCAGGGCCGGATCCCCTTCGCCGGCGGTGGTGCGGCCCTGGAGATACTGGGCGACAAGCACCGGCTGGGAGGTGTCGATGACGCTGGCCGGGTCGGACAGGGTGAACTCGTAGAATTCGCCGGCGCCCAGGGTCGCGACCACCGCCCCGTCAAGGGTCACTTCGGTGCCGTCAAGGGCGGCGATGACCCGCACAAGGTTATTGCCTGAGCCGTTAGCGAAGGTCTCCCCGACAATATGGCTCGTCGAGAGGTCATCGATCGCGGGCATCTGCTCGATGAGGAAGTCCGCGGCGCCGCGCCCGACATTGGCGAGGCCATGGCCGCTGAACACGGCTGCAGGCGCGCTGGCGGTCACAAGCGTGCCGGTGAGGTCAAAATCATCAGGGACACTTATCCCGAGCGCGTCGTTGCCTGTCCCGTCCGTGGTTGAGAACTTGAAGGTCTCACCCCGATCAAGCGTGACCGTAGCGGTCTGCCCATCGGGCAAGGTGAAGGTGATCTCGGTGGCGTCTTCGAGCGCCTGAACGGAGAATTGACCGCCATCGTTGAAAGCGCCGCCGACGGACGCCAGCACGTAATCGGTCCCGAGCGATTCCTCGCGAAACACGACGGACAAATCCGTCGTAAAGCGTTCGCGGCTGGAAAAATACGCGCTGAGATCAGCCTCGCTCTCGATCATCAGACCCAGATTATTCACGCCGGTGCCTGACATGGCGACGCTTTCCGGCAATGTCAGCTGGGCCGTCCCGTTTTCGTCGAGAACGATCGTCTCCTCATAGCCTGCGGCGTTGGAGACCGTGATTTCCTCACCCGCATCCTCGGGGCGGGCGAAAAAGACGATCGTTTCAACACCGGCGCCCCTAAAGTTAAGGTGCACGTTGAGATAAAGTGTGGAAGCCATTGTCCCCGCCTCGTTGAATTCCCACCTTAGTTAAGGAATCCATAACCCTTTCTCTAGGTCAACCTATCGATGAAAATTAAATAAGTTCAACCAACGAGAAATTAGAGCGCTCGCTGGTGCGGGCCTGCGCGCTCTCGCCGCACCGTCCGGCGCCGCGCGCAGTTGACAATCATTCGCACCAGGTCTCATATGGCTCTTGAGAATGAATTGCGGGTGCGCCCGCGCTCGAGCTTTCGGGACCGCCGCCCATGATCGTGTGTGTCTGCAACGTGATCCGCTGCCGTGACGTGAAGGCCGCCGCCGAAAAGGGCGCGGCCGACGTGCCCGGCGTGTTCAAGGCCTGCGGCGCCAAGCCCAAATGCGGCCGCTGTTTTGAAGAGGCCGCGCGCATGCTCGGCGTTCCCGCCCCCGGCGCCGGCGCCGCGGCGGGTTAGGCCTCCAACCGATATCGACCCAAAAAAAACCCCGGCGCGGCGCGCCGGGGTTTTTCATGTCGGGTGTGGGCGGTCCCCGTTTACGCGGCGTTGACCGCAGCGGGGCTGACCACCTCGTTGGCTTCATCCAGCAACACCACGGCCGGGTCCCAGCTCTTCGCCGCCTCGGCGTCCATCTGCGCGTAGCTCACCACGATGATCCGGTCGCCGGGCTGGGCCAGGCGCGCGGCTGCGCCGTTGATGCCGAACACTTTCGAGCCGCGCGGCGCGGTGATGGCGTAGGTGGTGAAGCGCTCGCCGTTATTGATGTTGAGCACGTCCACCTGCTCGTTCGGCAAAATGCCCGCGACCTCCAGCAGATCGGCGTCGATCGATATCGAGCCCTCATAGTGCAGGTCGGCCTGCGTCACCACGGCGCGGTGAAGCTTGGCCTTCATCATGGTCAGCTGCATGGCGTCGATCCCTTGCGGCGCGGCGCGTGTCGCGCGGCGTCTGCGGTCATGTTGCGGCGCGGTATAGCCTATCTTTTCAACGAATTTAAGGCCCTTGCGCGTCAAAGCGTCATATGGGGTTCTTAGGGTGTTTTCAATGGGAGCCGCCATGATCCGCCTCGCGATCGCTCAGACCGCCGCCTCGCCGGAGCTCGAGGCCAATCTCGCCAATGCCGAGGCTATGATCGCACAGGCCGGCGCGGCCGGCGCCAGGCTCGTGGTGTTTCCCGAAATCCACCTCACGCCGTTCTTCCCCCGTGAAAAGGGCGGGGACGCGACGCCCTTCACCATGTCCGAAGGCGGCGCCGAGATCGCCCGCCTGGCGGCTGCGGCCCGCGACGCCGACATCGTGGTGGTTTCAAACCTGTACCTGAAAGACCCCGGCGGCGTGCGCCACGACGCGAGCCCGGTCATCGATTCTGACGGCACGGTTCTGGGCGTCACCCGCATGACGGAGATCGCCCAGTTCGAAGGCTTCTGGGAGCAGGACTATTACGCCCCCGGCGACGGCTGGCCGGTCTATGACACCGCCATCGGCAAAGTCGGCGTCGTCATCTGTTTCGATCGCCATTTCCCCGAAAGCTATCGAACCTGCGCGAAAGCCGGCGCGGAAATCATCGTCACGCCCACCTGCATCGAGGCGGAGGAGCCGCTGGACCTGTTCAAAGCCGAGATGCGCACGCTGGCCTACCACAATCATGTCTATGCGGCGCTGGCCAATCGATGCGGGGTGGAGGACGGTCAGGCCTATGCCGGCGCTTCGCTGATCACCGGCCCGGACGGCGCGGTGCTGGCCAAAGCCGGGGCCGAGCCGGAGCTTCTCCTGGCCGAGATCGACCTGTCCGCCCGCCGCGCCCTCGCCGAGCGAATGGGCTGGCTGGACAGCCGAACCGCGCGCGGCGGATTCTCTTAGGCCGGCTCGACCGGCTCCCAGAGCTCCACCTTCACCCCGTCCGGGTCTATGACCCAGGCGAAGCGGCCGTAATCATAGGACTCCGGAGACCCCACCATGGTCTCGCCGGCCGCCTCGACCCTCTCGATCGCAGCATCAAGGTCATCGACGATGAGGTTGATCATGAAGGCGAGACCCGACGGCGCGAAGTAATCGCTGCCGGCCTCGAACCGATCAAACACCGTGCGCGCGGCCTGCGGGTAGGCGTCGGCGGAGCGCTTGTGCAGGAAGTCCATCCCGCCATGAGCGTTGATCTCCACCTCCAGCACGTCGCGATACCAATTCTTTGTTTTTTCCGGGTGTTCACTCTTGATGAACACGCCGCCAAGGCCCAAAACCGCCATGTCGTTCTCCCATGTTCGTAAATCCGAGGGTCTCCCATGAGCGCCGCGCCGTCCAATCACTTCACCCATCTGGAATGCTCGATGACGGGTGCGCGGGTCTCAAAAGAGCAGCCGAACAATCTCTCGCCCGAAGGCTGGCCGCTTTTGGCGCGCTATGATCTTGAAACCCTGAAGCAGACCGCCGACCGCGACGCCATCGCCGCACGGGATCCCGTGCGCTTTCCCGGCTTCTGGAAATGGCGCGAGCTTCTGCCCGTGGCCGACGACGCCCATGTGACCAGCCTTGGTGAGATGGACACGCCCCTGGTGGAGACGCCCGCCAGCGCCCGCGCGATCGGGCTGTCCGGGCCGCTTCTGGTCAAAGAGGAAGGCCGGCTCCCCACCGGCAGTTTCAAGGCCCGCGGCCTGGCGCTTGCGGTGTCCATGGCCCGCTCCTACGCGATCACCCGCATGGCCATGCCCACCAACGGCAACGCCGGTGCGGCGCTGTCGGCCTACGGTTCGCGCGCGGGGATGGAGACCTGGTCGTTCTGCCCGTCGGACACCCCGGAGGTGAATGTGCGCGAGATCGCCGCGCACGGCGGCAAGGTCTATCGCGTCAATGGCTTGATCCATGAGTGCGGCGCACTCGCAGCCTCGCTGAAGGAGGAGATGGGCTGGTTCGACGTCTCCACCTTAAAGGAGCCCTACCGGATCGAGGGCAAGAAGACGATGGGGATTGAGCTCGCCTTCCAGCTGGGCTGGACCTTGCCGGACGCGATCTTCTACCCCACCGGCGGGGGCACCGGCCTGATCGGCATGTGGAAGGCGTTCGACGAGATGGAGCAGCTGGGCTGGATCGGCCCCGAGCGTCCGAAAATGTTCGCCGTCCAGGCCGAGGGCTGCGCGCCCATCGTCAAGGCTTACGAAGCCGGCGAGGAGCATGCGCCGGAATGGCTGGATGCCCGCACGCTCGCCGCCGGCATCCGCGTGCCCAAGGCCATCGGCGACTTTCTGATCCTGCGGGCCGTACGCGAAAGCGGCGGCGCGGCCATCGCGGTCTCCGACGCCGAGATCACACGCGCCCGCGATCTGTGCGGCCATGGCGACGGCCTGCTGCTGTGCCCCGAAGGCGCGGCGACGCTGGCTGCGGCGCAAAAAGCGCTCACAGACACGCTTATCGAACCGGATGCGCGCGTGATGCTTTTCAATTGCGGAACCGGACTTAAATACCCTCTCGCCGATACTGCCGGGCGCATCGACCGGACCAAACCGGTCACCGCCGCCGACTTATAACTGCTATTCACATGTGACGGATCGTTGGAGGGGCGCGTGCGGCGCGATATCAGCGCGGTCCCGCCGACAGAGAGCAGACCGAATGTCCAGCCCAGCCCGCCGCGCCGACGACCGCGAGCCGGCGCAGCGTGACGATCGCGCCGCGCCGGGCGCCTGGATCGCCCTGGCGGCGCTTCTGGTGGTGTTCCTTGTCAACTTTATGGACCGCCAGCTGTTCGCGGTCCTGCAGGAGCAGATCAAGGCCGATCTTGATCTTTCCGACAGCCAGCTCGCGCTTCTGGGCGGCACGATGTTCGCGGTGTTCTACGCCATTTTCGGCCTGCCCATCGCCTGGCTCGCCGACCGCACTAACCGGGTGCGCCTGATCGCGCTCGCCTGTGCGGTCTGGAGCGCGTTCACCGCGCTTTCAGGCCTGGCTGTGAACTTCGTCACCATGGGGCTGGCGCGCATCGGGGTGGCCACCGGCGAGGCCGGCGGCGTGGCGCCGTCCTATTCGGTGCTCTCCGACTATTTCCCGGCCAGCCGGCGCGGCTTTGCGATCGGCGCCTTCTCCGTGGGCGCGCCGCTGGGCTTGATGGCGGGGTCCTATCTGGGCGCCGCGCTCGCCGACTCGCTGGGCTGGCGCTGGGCGTTCATTCTCCTGGGCGCGCCCGGCGTGCTTTTGGGCCTGGCGCTCTGGCTTTTGATCAAGGAGCCCCCGCGCGGCCGGTTCGAAGCGGCCAGAGACGGCGGCGCGGCCGGCGCCGCGCCCGCGCGCCCGTTGGACGCGTTCCGCTTCATCGCGAAAACGCCGAGCCTGCTTTTGCTCATCCCCGCCATGGCCGCCACCAGCTTCACCGGCTATGCGCTCTATCAGTGGACCCCCAGCTTTCTGCAACGCGCGCAGGGCCTTGAACTGGTCGAAGTGGGCCGCTTCCTGTCGCCGATCTTCGCGCTCGGCGTCATCGGCGCCCTCGCCGGCGGCTGGCTCGCCGACCGGATCGGGCGCACCCGCCCGGCCGCCTACGCCCTGGTGCCGGCCGCCACGCTGATCATCGCCGCGCCGTTCTTCTTCGCCGCCATTCTGGTGCGCGACGGGACGCTTTCGCTCTGGCTGCTCGCGCCGCCGACCCTGCTCAGCTACGCCTGGATCGGTCCGGCGCTGGCGGCGTCGCAGACCCTCGCCAAGCCCGGCCTGCGCGCCACGGTGGCTGCGACCATCGCCTTCTTCAACACGCTGATCGGCTACGGCTTCGGCCCGCTTCTGGTGGGCGTGATCTCCGACACGCTCCAGGCCGGCGGGACCGATCCCGGCGAGGCCTTGCGCGCCGCGCTGCTGGTGAGCGTCGCGGGCTATGTCATCGCCATTATCTGCTTTCTGGGCGCGAGCCTCTTCATCAAGGACGACCTGAAGCGCAGCTCAGAGCAGGCTTAGCCCCGCGCACGCTTGACAGGGCGGGTCCACGCGCGCTTCTTGCGGCGATCCCGCCCCAGCGCCCCTGAAGGACGAGGCCGTCCATGACCGCGCCTGCCAAGCTCGCCGTTTCAGCCGTCCTCGCCGCGCTCTCGCTCGCTGCGTGCGGGAGCGAGCCGGACACCGCCTCGGCACCGCCCGCGCCGGAGCGGTCCGCCCTGACACTCGCGACGGACGAACTCGGCGCGTTCGCCCCTGCCCGCGCCCTCGCCGGCGAAACCGTCGCGCTTTCGCAGATTCTCGCCCCGGCCGGAGAAGACGGCGAGATCGCCGGAGACGTCGAAAGCCAGACCGGCGCGGCCCTGCGCCTGCTCTCCGATGCGCTGGACGCCGAAGGCCTCGCCCTCGCCAACGTGGCGCAGATCACCGTGCATGTGGTGGCCGAGCCCGACGGATCGATGGACGCCGAGGGCGCCGCGCGCGCCTGGCGGCGCAGCTTCGGCAACCGCATGCAGCCCGCCGCGCCGGCGCGCACGATCATCGGCGTCGCCGCCCTGCCCGCGCCGGGCGCGCGGGTCTCGCTTTCCGCCCTGGCCGTCCGGCCGGTTCCAACCTCCTCCACGACGGACCCGCAATGATCCCTCGCTACACCCGGCCGCAAATGGCCGACATCTGGTCGGCTGAAACCAAGTACCGCATCTGGTTCGAGATCGAAGCCCACGCCACAGACCGCCTCGCCGAGCTGGGCGTGGTGCCCAAGGCCGCCGCGCAATCGGTGTGGAAGGCCAAGGACATGACCTTCGACGTCGAGCGCATCGACGAGATCGAGCGGGAGGTGAAGCACGACGTCATCGCCTTCCTCACCCATCTGGCCGAACTGGTCGGCGAGGACGCCCGCTTCGTCCACCAGGGGCTGACGAGTTCGGACGTGCTGGACACCTGCCTCGCGGTGCAGCTGACGCGCAGCGCCGATCTGCTTATCGAAGGGCTCGACCGGCTGCTGGCGGCGCTGAAAACCCGCGCCTTCGAGCACAAGGCGACGGTGTGCATCGGCCGCTCCCACGGCATCCACGCCGAACCCACGACGATGGGGCTGAAATTCGCGCGCTTCTACGCCGAGTTCGCCCGCGGCAAAGAGCGCCTTCAGCGCGCTCGCGGGGCGGTGGCCACCTGCGCCATCTCCGGCGCGGTGGGCACGTTCGCCAATGTGGACCCAAGCGTGGAAGAGCACGTGGCCGAAAAACTCGGCCTGACGCCCGAGCCGGTCTCCACCCAGGTGATCCCGCGCGACCGCCACGCGGAATATTTCTCTGCGCTGGCGCTCATCGCGTCCTCGATTGAGAACCTCGCCGTGGAGGTGCGCCACCTCCAGCGCAGTGAAGTGCGCGAGGCGCAGGAGTATTTTTCAAAGGGGCAGAAGGGCAGCTCCGCCATGCCCCACAAGCGCAACCCGATCCTCACCGAGAACCTCACCGGGCTCGCTCGCCTGGTGCGCTCGGCGGTGGTTCCTGCGCTGGAGAACGTGGCCCTGTGGCATGAGCGCGACATCTCCCATTCCAGTGTGGAGCGCTGCATCGGACCGGACGCCAACATCCATCTCGATTTCGCCCTGCACCGCGCCGCCGGGATGGTGGAGAACCTCATCGTCCACGAGGGCCGCTGCCGGGAGAATCTGGAAGCCTATGGCGGCATCCATAACTCCCAGCGCCTGCTCCTGGCCCTCACCCAAGCCGGCGCCAGCCGCGAGGAGAGCTATTCGCTGGTCCAGCGCAACGGCATGAAGACCTGGGATGAAGGCGGCATGCTGGTCGACCACCTCAAAGCCGACGAGGGCGTCACCGCGCTGCTTTCAAACGAGCAGATCGAAGCCTGCTTTGATGAGGCCTATCACCTCAAACACGTGGACATGATTTTCAAGCGGGTGTTCGGGGAGGCGTGAGGCGTCAGCGCGGTTTTGCGTTAAAGCGAGACGCGTGGCTGACCGATATTGTCGGCGCGGATGTCCCCCTCGCCCCACGGATGTGGGGAGAGGGTGAGGGAGAGGGGTGCGCAGGATGATGTGGCGCCGCGTCATATCCTGCTCCGCTCCCCTCTCCTCACCTCTCCCCTCTGAGAGGGGCGAGGGGGCGTTGACGCTGCGTGAGACTTTGAAACGCGCGGCGCCTGGCTCGGCCGGATGTCACCCGCCCCGCCTTGACGGCGCCGCATTCGCAAGGCGCCCTTGCGACCAAGCAGATAAGCAAACCGGAGCCGTCCATGCGCCTCGTCACCGCCGCCCTTCTCGCCGCCGTTGCAGCGCCCGCCCTCGCTCAGGGGCCGGCGACCGATCCGGCGGCCTATGAGGAGGCGCGCGGCGGGTTCGGCGTCCCTGAGACGGTCGCGTTCGACATTCTGAAGACGCCGCTGGGCGCGGTCGGCGGCGGGGAGACGGCGCGCATCGAAGCCAAGCTGGGCGGCGACTGGGCGGCCTGGAGCGCGCAGGACGGGACCTACACCCTCGCCGATCACGCCGCGCATCGCCGCCTGACGATCCCAGCGGGCGAGGATGTGTTGATCAACACCAGCCTTTACGCCGAGGCGCGCCGGCGCCTGGACATCTATACCGGCCTGTCGCAAGGCGGGACCGCGGAGATGATCAGCTTCGGCGCGGCCGGCGAGTTCGACCGCACCTGGCTTGAGGCCGCCATGGGGCTCGCCGCCAATTCCGGCGTACTGGCGATCGAGGACACCGAGTCGGGATTTGAGGCGACGCTGAAGGGCGAGCCGGTCTTCTCCGCCGATTATGGCGACGGCGAGCGCACGCGCTGCGACGCCGAGGCCCTGACCGGTGACGCGGCGGACGGCGCAATGATCCTGGCGCGCCACGCCGCGCCGCTGCACCCCGACGTGATGGCGCGCCTTTCAGAAGACGAGCGCTTCCCCTGCGCCTTCGATTTCACCGTCTACAGCCCCGACAGCCCGGACGGGCGGCGCGAGAGCTGGATACTCGCGCCGGGCGAAGACGGCGGCCCCGTTCTGCCGGGCGCGCTCAACCTGCGCCTTCCTGAAGCCGCGCTGATCGGCGCGGCGGGCGAAACCGCGCTGAAGGCCGCGCGCGGCGAAATCGGGGAGGCGCCGGACATGGCGTCCTTCTTCGAACGGGTCGCCGAGCTGCGCGCCGAGGGCGATCTCGCCGGCGCCTTCCTGACGGCGACCCAGGAAACCCACCATTTCGGACCCTGCCCCGAAGAAACCGTGGGTACGGGCCGCCTTGCCTGCTCGCAGCTGAACGCGCTCACCGCCGCCGGTATCGGCGAGTCCGACTTCGAGCGGGTGCTTGAAGGCGTGAACGCGGCGCGCGACGGCGATCCTTCGCGGGCGGTGAACCGGCTGTCCGCCTTCATCGACCGCGACGACGCCGCAGGCGCGGCGGCGCGCATCCTCACCGCCGACGCCCTGATCGCCTGGGGCCGCGAAGGCCTTGAAAGCCGGCCTGATCTCGACCCGGCGGGCCTGCTGGCCGAGGCGCTGGTGATCGATCCGCACGCCCCCGCCGCCTATTCCCGGCTCGGCCGGCTCTACCTGCAGGCCGGCGCGCCCCACGCCGCCTGGGTGTTCTTCGATCTCGGCCGCGCCCTGCCCGGCCGCGAGCCCACGCCGGCGCTTGCCGAGATCGGTGAGCTGGAATCGCGCCTCGCCGCCCTGGCGCCGGGCTGGACAGGCCGCGAAGACGGCGAAAGCGAATCGCCGGAAGAATAAAGCCTTCTGTTTAGAGAGTTTTACGAGGCGTTAACCGCATCACCGGCTCTTGAGTCTTGAGCAAAGGTGTGACGGTGACGCTTGGAGTCTGATTCGCTGTGGATATACCAGATTTGGCGCCTGCCCATCTGGTTTACACAAGATTAACGATTCCGCTACCGTCGCTGAAACGATCTGGAGAGTGAGTCGGCATGCCGTCCGGGGCGCCTTGGAGTGTGAAGGGGATTGATCCCCGCGCCCGTGCGATCGCCAAGACGGCCGCGCGCAAGGAAGGCATGACGCTGGGCGAATGGCTCAATCGAGTCATTCTGGACGATCCCGACATGGCCCCGTCTGGCGAATGGGAAAACCAGCTCGACAGCTATCCAGGTTTCGGCTCAGGCGGCGAGGACGACGCCCTGCGCGAAATGGTGGGACGGCTCACCGAGCGGCTGGAGGCCAGCGAGCATCGCTCCACCCTGGCGCTGACCGGCGTCGACCAGTCGGTGCTCGCGCTCGCCCGCCGGCTCGACGCGCTGGAAGAGGCGGCCGAGGACGGCGGCGAGGCGTCCGACGCGGCGCTGTCGCGTCTGCGCGGCCAGCATGAAGACCTTCTGGACCGCATCCGCAAGCTGGAGCGCCAGGGCCCGGGCGCGGGCGGCGATCCCCAGGCGATGAAGGCGCTTGAGGGCACGGTGGGTAAGCTCGCCGGCCGGCTCTACGAGACTGAGCGCGACGTGCGCGCCGAACTCGACAATCTCGCCCACAAGGATGCGCGCCGCGACACCCAGGCCGAGCGCGCCCTGAAGAGCCTCACAGAGCGCGTGGAGGAGGCCGAGCGCCGCTCCCGCCAGGACGCTGAGGATCTGCGTGCACGCGCCGAGAGCCAGGATAAGCGCATCGGCGAGGCGCTCACCGGCCTTCAGGACGCCGCACGCGGCCTGCAGAGCCGCATCATCACCGCCGAGCGCGAGACCCATCGCGCCGCTGAGGCGCTGACCTCCAGCCAGGAGCGCCTGGGCCAGCGCCTGCGCGAGCTTGAAGCGCGCACCGGCGACGCCATGGGCGCCGACGAGTTTCAGCGCCGCTTCGACGTACTGGGCCGCGAGTTGGCCGATCTGATCCGCGAAACCCGCGCCGACTGCGCCCGCCAGGTGGCGGAGCTCTCCGGCAAGGGCGACGACGCCGGCCGGCTCCAGCATGCGCTTACCGCCGCGGAGGCGCGCCTGTCCCAGGCCGAGACCCGCCAGTCCGCCGCCCTGACCCGCATCGCCGAGGAGGTGGGCCGGCTTTCGCGCGCGGTGGACGGGCGCATTGCAGACGCCGAGCGGCGTCTGGAGGCGAAGTTCTCCGAGACAGAAACCCGCCGCGACACCCGCGAAAGCCGCGCCGACATGGAGGCCCGCCTGGACCGGGTGCGCCAGGAGAACGCCGCGGCGGTGCGCAAGATCGGCGAACAGGTGGCCAAGCTTGGCGAAAATCTCGCCGATCGGGTGAACCAGGCTGAGCAGCGCAGCGCAAAGGCGGTCGAGTCCGCCGGCGAACGCATGGCCGAGGTGGTCGAGAAGCTGGAGACCAAGCGCGGCGCGTCGGAAGCCGATCTCGACGCGCGCATCCGCGCCAGCGAGGAGCGCACCGCCCAACGCATCGAAGACGCCATGAAGGGCGTGCACACACGCCTCGATCAGGCGCGCGGCGAAACCGCCGACGCCCTGTCGCCGGTGCAGCGCGCCATGTCCGCCCTCGCCGACCGGCTGGAAGCCATCGAACGCGGCTCCGGCGCGGCGAAACCCGATACGCCCGAGCCCAGGCGCAAGGGCGGCGGCGGTGGAGATGACGACGGCGGGGGCGGGGGCGGCCCGGACTTCTCCACCCCCCTGCCCCAGCCGCCAGGTCTGAGCGAAGACGCCTGGGCGGCCACGCCGGAGGACGATCCCGGCGCGGCGCGCGACAGCTTCGTCATCGACGCAGAAGCCCCGCGCACCGAGACCCGGGCGCGCAAGGCCGCCGCCGCAGACAAGGACGACTGGGCCTTCGAGACCAAGGCCGAGCCTGAACCGGCGCCGAAGCGGGAACAGCGCCTCGGAGCCTCGGCGGACGCTGATTTCCTCAACGCCGCGCGCAAGACCGTGCGCCCCAACCGCGGCGGCGGGGCGGGATGGGATGAGCCGAAGTCAAGCGCCGGTCCGGCGCGCGGCCGGCTTCTTCTGATCGGCGCCGGCGTTCTGGGCTTCGCCGCCGTGGCCGCCGCGGCGGGCATGCTGGCGCTTGAGGCGGTGAACGGCGGGTCGCGGCCGCGCGGCGCCGAAGCCGATCCCGAAGCCGCGCTCTCCACCCTGTTCGGCCAAGACGCCGAAGCCGCGCCGGTGAGCGCTCCGGTCGAGACCGAGCCCGCCCCCGCCGCGCCGGAGCTCGAGCCTGCGCCCAGCGCCGAGCAAGCCGCGCCTGAACCAGAGCCGGCCACCCCGGCGGGAGAGCAGGCCGACCCTTTTCCTGAAGCCGGCTCGATCACGGTCGAGCCGGTGACTTTGGAAGCCGCGGCGCGCGCCGGCGACCCCGTGGCGCGCTATCAGCTCGCCCTTCAACAGATTGAGGCGGGCGACCTTGAAGACGCCGCGCGCCTGATGGCCCTGGCCGCCGAGAAGGGCGAACCGGCCGCCATGCGCCGCTACGCCCAGATGTTCCAGGCCGGCGACGGCGTGGCGCAGGACCGTGAACAGGCGCGCGCCTGGATGGTGCGCGCCGCCCAGGCCGGCAACATTCTCGCGATGCATGAAGCCGGCGGCATGTTCATCAACGCCGGCGACACGCCCGAGCACCAGGCCGAGGCCGCACGCTGGTTCGAACAGGGCGCGCTGCACGGAGTGCGCGACAGCCAGTTCAACATGGCCCTGCTCTATCAGGAAGGCTACGGCGTGGCTCAAAGCCCCGCCGACGCGCTGGCCTGGTTCACGATTGCGGGCAACGCCGGTGACGAGGACGCGGCGCGCCGGGCCCAGACCCTGCGCGCCGACCTTCCCGCGCAGGCACGCCAGGCCGCCGCCGAAGCCGCACAGGGCTTCACGCCGCGCCCCTCCGCGCCCGCCGCCCAAGGCGATTACAGCCCTCAAGCCTGGGATCTCAGCGCGGCCGAGCTGGTGGCGCGCGCGCAGAGCCTGCTGGGCGAGCTGGGCTATGAAGTCGGAGCCGCCGACGGCGTTCTCGGCGATCAGACCCGCCTGGCGATCGCTCGGTTTCGGCGCGATGCGGGGCTTGAGCTCGGCGCGGCCCTGACGCCGGACCTCATCGCCCGGCTGGAGCGCGCCGCAGCCAGCTAGGGCGCAAGCCGAGACGCGCGGGCGGAATTGGGATACATCGCGCCCTACATCCGTTAGGCGCTGGAGCCGGCCAAGGGCGATCGAACGTGCAGATCTACCTTCCGATCGCGGAAATCAGCCTGAACCTCTACCTTCTGCTGAGCCTCGGGCTCGGCGTGGGGTTTCTGTCGGGCATGTTCGGCGTCGGCGGCGGCTTTCTGATGACCCCGATCCTCATCTTCCTCGGCGTGCCGCCGCCGGTGGCGGTGTCCACCCAGGCCAATCAGATCGTCGCCAGCTCGGTCTCCGGCGCGCTCGCCCATTGGCGCCGGCGCTCGCTGGACCTGAAGATGGGGCTGGTGCTGATCATTGGCGGGGTGTTCGGCTCGGTCACCGGGGTGCAGATCTTCTCCATCCTGCAGGCCATGGGCCAGATCGATCTGGTGATCTCGCTCTGCTATGTGGGTTTTCTTGGCGTCATCGGCGGGCTGATGTTCGTGGAGAGCGCCAATGCGATCCGCCGGCGCTATTCCAAGAATCCGCCGAGACGCAAAAAACGCCGCAAGCGCGGGCTGATCGACACGCTGCCGTTCAAGACACGGTTCCCTGTCTCCGGGCTCTACATGAGCGTCATCCCGCCGCTGGCCATCGGCTTCCTGGTGGGCGCGCTCGCCGCGCTCATGGGCGTGGGCGGCGGCTTCGTGATGGTGCCGGCGATGATTTATCTCCTGCGCATGCCCACCAGCGTGGTGATCGGCACCAGCCTGTTTCAGATTCTGTTCGTGACCGCCCTCACCACCATCCTCCAGGCGGCGCAAAACCAGACCGTGGACGTGGTGCTGGCCGGGCTGTTGATCATCGGCGGCGTGATCGGCGCGCAGATCGGCGCACGGGTCGGTGCGAAAGTGCGCGCCGAGGAATTGCGCGCGGCGCTGGCGCTCATGGTGCTGGCGGTGTGCGGCAAGCTGGCCTGGGATCTCGGCGCCGCGCCGCAGGATCTGTTCGTGCTCCTTGACGTGCGTGGAGGCGGCTCATGATCGCCCGGCTCGCCGCTTTGCTGGCGTTCATCCTCGCTGCGCCCGCCGCCGCGCAGGAGGCCGCGCAGGAGGCGGCGCCGGACGCCGCGCCGCCCCAGGCGCGCATTTCCGCCGCCCTGACACAGGACGTGGTGGAGATCCGATCCAACTTCGCCGGCGCGGAACTCACGCTGTTCGGCGCCGCCGTGGGCCTGCGCGAAGGCGACGACATCGTCATGGTGGTGCGCGGGCCGCAGCGCGATCTGCGCGTCATGCGCAAGGAGCGCGTGGCGGGGATCTGGGTGAACGCGGCGCCGGTGCGCTTTGAAGCCGTGCCGAGCTTTTACGCCGTCGCCTCCACCCGGCCGCTGGATGAATTCGCGACGTTTTCGGCCCTGCGCCGCAATTCGCTGGGCATGGAGCATTTGCGCCTGTCCGCGCCGGAGACCGAGCGCACCGAAACAAGGTTCGGGATCACCGACGTGCGCGTCTCCGATCTGGGCGGCGACATCGTGGATTACCGCGCCGCCGTGGTGCGCAACAAGGCGCGCCAGGACCTTTACGCCGAAGCCGCCGGCGGTGTGGAGATCATCGAAAACGGGCTGTTCGCCGCGCGCCTATACCTGCCGCCGGTCACGCCCACCGGGGTGTATGACGCGGAGGTCTATCTGTTCCGCGGCGGCGAGCCCATCGCGCGCTGGTCGGACACGCTGGAGGTCGCCAAGGCCGGCGCGGAGCGGGCGATCTATGACCTTGCGCACGACCACCCCCTTGTCTACGGCGTTCTAGCCGTGATCATGGCCGCGCTGGCGGGTTGGATCGCCGCCGTGTTCGGCCGCAGGCAATAGGCAGTAGGAAAGCTCTTCGCCCATGCAACGCTTAAGCGACGCGCCCCTGACGCCGGTTCTTCTGACCTTCGCCGGCATCATTCCGTTCGCAGCCGGAGCGGTGGGCCTGGCCATCGGCGGCCAGGCCGCGCTGCAGGCCGCCAACGCCCTGCCGGTCTACGCCGCGGTGATCCTGTCCTTCATGGCCGGCGGGCGCTGGGCGGGCGAGCTGGTGATCCATGGCGACAAGCCGCGCACCGGGGTGATGGTGCTCGCCGTCACAATCGCGCTCGCCGGCTGGATCGCCGTGCCGCTTCAGGTCTGGAGCCGTCCCGGCCTGCCGGTGAATTTCGAGCTGGTCGGCTGGGCGATCCTGATCGTCGGCTTCGTGATCCAGTATCTCTGGGACCGCGCCGCGATCCGCGACGCCACCTTCCCCGGCTGGTACATGCCGCTGCGCCTTTTCGCCACGCTGGGCGCGGTGATCAGCCTGTCGCTCGCCGCCTTCATCCGCTGGTCGCCGACGTTCAGTCTTTAAGCGGGGAGCAGCCTGACCCCTGGAAGCGCCGCTGCGCGCTTGTCGAAGGTGACCAGCTCTGAAGCGCCGGCGCGCCTGGCCGCCGCGGCGATCATGGCGTCGGCGAAGTCGAGTTTCGCCGTTTCGCGATAGGCGACAAGCGCAGCTTTCACATCCGCATCGGCTTCGAAAACGATGTCGGGCGCGATGAGGAGTCCGCGTAAGGCTTCCGCGATCTCGTCCCGTCGATAGCGGTAGGTCTGGCCGAGAACCCAGACCAGCTCGATCAGAACCTCCCGGCAAACATATGCGGGATCCTGAGGCGAGCGCGCGGTCATGAACCGGACAGCGGCCGCATGCTGGACAGGGTCATCGCGCGTCAGCAAGCGCACCAGGATATTGGTGTCGACACCGATCATGCGCCGGGCTCGTCGTCCCAGTCTGCAGGCCCGGCTTCGTTCATCTCCTCGATCGAAACCGTGCGTTGGCCGGGCCGATACAAGAGTCCCGCCAGCTCAGCCGCCGGCTTCGGCTTCACCAGTTCGACCCGGTCGCCGAACACCATAAACCGCACTGTGTCCCCAGCCTTGAGCCCCAGCGCTTCGCGAGCGTCCTTCGGGACGCTGATCTGGTTCTTCGCGGACAGTCTGACGTCAGACATGACGGACTCCATTTAGGTAAGATAGAAATCCACCTCTCCTTACCTTAACGCAAACCGCCTTACTTTTCCACGATCACTCATACTTGAACGTGAGCCCCGCATGGGCGCTCAGCCGGTCGATGAGCGCCTTGCCCAGCGCCGGGGCGGGCGTCCAGACGCCGCCGGGGGTGTGCTCGCGGCCGATATCCTTGGCCAGCGCAATGGCGCATTCTGCGATCATCTTCGAGGTGGAGCCGTAGCCAGGATCCTTGTCGCCGTACACGCTCGCGGTGACGCGCTCGCCCTCGGCCGTCTCGCCGGTGAACATCACTTCGTAATAGCCGCTCTCGCGCTCTTCCTTGGACGGCCCTTCGCCCGGCTTGAGCTTGTTTTCCGAAAGCGATTTGTCGTTCGCCACATGGTTGGCGATCTGCTCGCCCTTCTCGCCGTCGCCGGTGAGCATCATTTCGTCATAGATGAAATCCTCGCCATAGCGATGGCCCATCAGAAAATTGGAGCGGTGCACGTTCTTGGTGTTGATCGCCGCCATGATGAACGGGGCCGACCAGGACTTCAGCTCCTCCTCATAGACCGGCTTGGCGCCGTGGGGCTGTTTCGGGCCGGAAAAGCCGGGGGTGAGGCAGAACGGGTCTTTCAGCCACTCGATGATCTCCGGCTCTCTCTGGGCGCGCTTCATGGTCTCGCCAAGGCTCGCCGCGGTGCCGCCTGAGAACGTCCCCTTCATGGAGCGCACCCGGCCCTTCACGCGGCTGATCGGCTTGCCTGCGCGCCGGATCGCTTCTTCCTGCAGGAACAGGACGCCGAGATCGAAGGGCACCGAATCAAACCCGCAGGACAGAACGATGCGCGCGCCGCTTTCCTTGGCCTGCGCGTCGTATTTTTCGATCATGTCCTTCATCCAGGCCGGCTCGCCGCACAAATCGACATAGTCGGTCCCGTTCAGCACGCAGGCGCGCAGAAGCGGCTCGCCGTAAAGCTGGTAGGGACCCACCGTGGTGATCACCGCTTCGGCCCGGCCCGACATGGACAGGAGCGACTGGTGATCGTCGCTGTCGGCCACGATGAGCGGCGTGTCCGCAGGCGCGCCGATCTCATCGCGCACGGCTTTCAGCTTGTCTTCGGATCGCCCCGCCATGGCGAAATTCAGCTCGGGATGGTGGGACGCGAGAAACTCGGCGACCAAGCGCCCGGTGAATCCGGTGGCTCCGTAAACGACGATGTCGAACTCGCGTCGGCTCATGGCGGTGTCCTTCTTTCAGCTCTTGTCGATTGCGGGGCGAAAGGTCGGCGCTTCGGTCCGGTCTGGCAAGGGGGCGCGGCGACAATCTCCGCATCTCGGTCAGGTTCGGAGGCGGCGCGCACAGCCGCATGCGCTGAAGCCCCGGCCCGCCAAGCCGGGCCTTGCGCCGTCCCACAGCCTCGACCGCGCCGCCTCGCCGCGTTAGCTTCCGGGTCGTTCGAAATCGCCGTGATATGAAGGAGGGGTCATGACCTCGCTCACCTTGCGCGCCGCGCTCGCCGCCGGCGCGGCGTTCGCCGCCATCGCGCCCGCCCACGCCCAGGAACCGCTCTCCATCGAGGACCTGTTCCAGCTGCAAAGCGTCGGCTCGGCCGCGTTCAGCCCGGACGGCGACCAGGTCGCCTACACCGTGCGCACCCCGCGCGACATCGTGTCCGGCGCCGACAACGCCGGCGCGGACACCCATCTATGGGTCTATGACGAAGACACCGGCGCGCGCCCCTTCATCACCGGCGATATGAGCGTCGGCGACGTCGCCTGGCGCCCCGGCGCGCAGACCATCACCTTCACCGCGCGGCGCGGCGACGACAAGAAGACCGCGCTTTACGAAATCAGCGCCGCAGGCGGAGAGGCGACCCGGCTCTACGCCTTCGAGGAGAGCATCTCCGATTATGTCTGGGGGCCGGACGGGGAGACGCTGTATTTCATGGCGGACGAGCCCGACGAGAGCGAGGCCGATGACGATCGCTGGGAGGATCTGGGCTTCAACGCCTATGCCTATGAGGAGGACCTGACCTTCACCCGGCTCTGGCGCGTGGACGTGGACGGCGACGAGGACGCCATGGCCTTCGACATCGAGGGCGACGTCTCCGCCGCGGTGCTCAGCGAGGACGGCGCGCGTATCGCCGTTGCGCTGGCGCCCACCCCGCTGGTGGATGATTTTTATATGGAGCGGCGCTGGTCGGTGATCGAGGCCGGCAGCGGAGACAGGGTCTCCACCGTTGCGACCGAAGGCAAGACCGGCGCGGCCGCGTTCAGCCCGGACGGCTCGCACCTGGCCGTGATCATGGGGACCGACGAGAACGACCCCACCGCCGGCACGCTCGCGGTCGCCGACGCCGCCAGCGGCGCGTACACCCTCATCGCCGAGGACGCCGAGCAGAAGATCGAGGATATGGTCTGGCTCGACGACGAGACGATCCTCGCGCTCGCCCATGTCTCCACCGAAAGCGCGCTGGTGAGCTATGGCGTCGACGGCGCCGAGCAGAGCCGCGCCGCCCAGCAGGACATCGTCCTGCGCTCGATCGCCCGCACCGGCGCGGGGCGCCTCGCCCTCGTCGCGGACAGCGCGGCCCATCCGCGCGAGTTGTTCTTCGCCGAGAGCGCCGACGCGCGCATCCGCCAGGCCACCGACCATAATGAATGGCTGGATGAGCGCCGCCTGGGCGAGCAGCGGCCTTATTCCTTCACCGCAAGCGACGGCGTGCGCGTGGACGGCGTGTTGATCACGCCGCGCGGACGCGCGCCTGAGGGCGGCTGGCCGCTGATCATGACGGTCCATGGCGGGCCGGAAGCCCATGACAGCGACGGCTGGCTGACCAGCTATTCCGATCCCGGCCATATCGGCGCGGGCGCGGGCTATGCGGTGTTCTATCCGAACTATCGCGGCTCCACGGCGCGCGGCCAGGACTTCGCGCGCCGGCACCAGAACGACTATGCCGGCCGCGAATTCGATGACGTTCGCGAAGCGGTCGAGGCGCTGGTCGCCGACGGGGTCGCCGATGCGGACCGGGTGGGGATCACCGGCGGGTCCTATGGCGGCTATGCGGCCATGTGGGGCGCCACGGCGCAATCGGAGACCTTCGCCGCCTCGGTGGCGTTCGTGGGCGTCTCCAACCAGATCTCCAAGTTCAACACCACCGACATCCCCAACGAAGCCTATCTGGTGCACTCGCTGGAATGGCCGTGGGAGGACTGGACCAACCTGCTTGAACGCAGCCCGGTCTACTACGCCGGAGACAGCGAGACCCCGACGCTGATCCTGCATGGGGAACGCGACACCCGCGTCCATCCCAGCCAGTCGCTGGAGCTCTATCGTTCGCTGAAGCTGCGCAGCGAGGCGCCGGTGCGGCTGATCTATTACCCGAACGAGGGCCACGGCAACCGCCAGGCGGCGGCACAGTTCGACTACGCTCACCGCATGATGCGCTGGTTCGACCACTATCTGCAGGGCGAGGGCGGCGAGCCGCCCGCAGCCGATTTCGACTACGACGCCCTTCTGGGCCAGGGCGCCGACGGCGCCGACGAGTAAAACGGAGACCCCTTCGATGAAAACGCAGCTTATGCGCGGCCTCGCCGCCGCCGCCCTGTCGGCCGTCGCCGCCGGTCCGGCGCTCGCCCAGGCCCCGATGGAGATCGAAGATATCTTCGAGATCCGCTCCGCCTTCGGCGCGCAGCTCAGCCCGGACGGGCGCCATGTGGCCTTCACCGTCTTCGACCCCCGCAATGTCGCGGCGGGCGAGGACGACGGCTCGGGCGATGTGGAGCTTTATGTCGCCTCCGGCCCGAACCAGGTGCGCGGCTACGTCACCGGCGAGGGCCGGGTCGGCGCGGTGGACTGGACCCCGGACGGGGAGGCGCTGACCTTCCTGGCGCGGCGCTCCGGCGACGACGCCACCAGCCTTTACCGCATCCCCTTAAGCGGCGGCGAGGCGCAGCGCGCCCTCACCTTCGACACCTCGATCCAGAGCTATGCGATCGCGCCGGACGGCGACACGGTCTATTTCATCACCGGCCCGGCTGAAGATCCTACCGCGTCGAAGTTCCGCTCCATGGGCTTTCGCGCCAACGTCTATGAGGAGCAGCAGCGCTTCAACCGGGTGTTCCGCGCTTCGCTGTCAGACGCCGAGGCCGAGCCCGAAGAGATCGCGGTGGACGGCCATCCCTCCTCCCTGGTCTTAAGCGAGAACGGGCGACGCATGGCCGTCGTGGTGGCGCCCACCACGCTGGTGGACGACTCCCTGATGGAGCGCGACTGGGTGGTCTACGACACCCGCGACGGCGACCAACTCGCCCGCTTCGACACCCCGGGCAAGATCGGCGGCGGAGCGTTCTCGCCGAACGGCCGGCGCTTCGCCTTCCTGGCCGGCGCCGATCGGGCCGACCCCACCGCCGGCACGCTGCATGTGGGTCAGGTGCGCTCGGGCGATTTCGAAGCGATCGCGCGCGAGGCCGAGCAGCATGTCTCCGACATCGCCTGGGCCGACAACGACACGGTGTTGGCGCTCGCCGCGATCGGGGTTGAAACCGCGATCATCGCCTATGACGCCGACAACGGCCGCGAGGAGGGGCGCACCGACTATTCCGACTTCGTCGTCGGCGCCATGGACCTGCACCGGCGGTCCGGCCGCATCGCGGCCGTGGCCGACGCGCCGACGCACCCCAATGAAATCTTCGTCGGCGCCGATCCGGCGGGCCTTGAGCGCTGGACCGACCATAATCCGCAGCTTTCAGGCATCGCCTTCGGCGATCAGCGCGCGTTCGAATACACCGCCCGCGACGGCGAGCGGATCGAAGGCGTGCTGGTCACGCCGCAAGGCGATGCGCCGGACGGCGGCTGGCCGCTGATCATGACGGTCCATGGCGGGCCGGAAGCCCATGACGACGACGGCTGGGTGAACGGGTATTCGCGCCTCGGCCATATCGCGGCCGGCGACGGGTTTGCGGTGTTCTATCCGAACTATCGCGGCTCCACCGGGCGCGGCGAGCGCTTCGCCAAGCTCGACCATCTCGACGCGCCGGGCGACGAGTTCTGGGACATCGTCGACGGGATCGGCGCGCTGTCCGAGGCCGGGATCGTCGATTCCGACCGCGTGGGGATTACCGGGGCAAGCTATGGCGGTTTCGCTTCGGCCTGGGGCGCCACGGTGGCGAGCGAGCACTTCGCGGCGTCCGCGCCGTCCGTCGCGCTCACCGATCTCATCAGCTTCTACGGCACCACCGAGATCCCGATCGAAATGGTGGACGTCCACTTCATGGACGCGCCGTGGGAGGCCTGGACGACGTATCTTGAAAAGTCGCCGAGCTATAACGCGCCCGGCTCCACCACCCCGACGCTGATCTTCCACGGCGAGGAGGACACCCGCGTCGATCCGAGCCAGTCCTACATCCTCTACCGCATGCTGAAGATGGAGAGCGAGGCGCCGGTGCGCCTGGTCACCTATCCCGGCGAGGGTCACGGCAACCGCAATGCGGCCGCGCAGTTCGACTACGCCCACCGCCTTCACCGCTGGATGACCCACTACCTGAAAGGCGACGGCGGCGAGCCGCCCGCGCCGGCCCTGCCGCTGGAAGACCTGATCGGCGGGGACGAGGACTAAGCGCCTCCCCCCGCCACAAACAATGGGCGGCGCGGTCTTGCGCCGCCCTTTTTCGTGGTGAGGCCGCGCGCCTTCCACCGTCTTTGAAAATCGTCTAAACCGCCCGCTCTCTTCCGCTGGACAAACGACCGGACGCGCCCCCATGAAAGCCTTTCCCGACAAGTACGACGCCAAAGCCGCCGAAGCCGCGCTGAACGCGCGCTGGGCCGACGAGAAGGCGTTTCAGTGGGATCCGGGCGCGCCGGCCGACAGCGATTATGTCATCGACACCCCGCCGCCGACCGTGTCCGGCGCGCTGCATATCGGGCACGTCTATTCCTACACCCAGGCCGACATCACGGCGCGCTACATGCGCATGAGCGGGCGCAACGTGCTCTATCCCATCGGCTGGGACGATAACGGCCTGCCCACCGAGCGCCTGGTGGAGAAGGTGAAGAAGGTGCGCGGCGGGACCATGGCGCGCGAAGACTTCGTGGCGCTGTGCAAGGACGTCATCCCCGAGTACGAGCAGCAGTTCCGCGATCTGTTCACCCGCCTCGCCCTGTCTGTGGACTGGAGCCGGGAATACCAGACGATCTCCGATGAAAGCCGGACGATCTCCCAGATGAGCTTCCTGGACCTTTATCACAAAGGGCTTCTGGAGCGCCGCCTGGAGCCGTCCCTGTGGGACCCGGCCGACCGCACGGCGCTGGCCCAGGCCGAGGTCGAGGAGATCGAGCGCGAAGGCAAGCTGAACGAAATCCCGTTCCAGATCGAGGGCGGCGGCGAGCCGGCGGTGATCGCCACCACGCGCCCCGAACTGATCGGCGGCTGCGGCGCGCTGATGATCCACCCCGAGCATCCGCGCGCGCAGGAGCTGGTGGGCAAGCGCGCCGTCAGCCCGCTTTACAACGTGCCCGTCCCCATCATCGCCGACGAGGCCGTGGACCCGGAAAAAGGCACCGGCATGGTGATGTGCTGCACCTTCGGCGACATTCAGGACATCAACTGGTGGCGCGCCCACCGCCTCCCCTTGCGCATTGTCATCGACCGCGCCGGCAAGATGGTGGACCAGCTGGAGATCGGTACCGACGACTGGCCGAGCCTGAACCTGGAAGAAGCGCGCGAGACCATCGCCGCGCTGGCCGGTCTGAAGGCCGCCAAGGCCAAAGAGGCGATCCTTGAAATCCTCAAGGAGAAGGGCCTGCTGCTCGCCCAGAAAACGACCCATCAGGTGGTGCCGGTTGCGGAAAGATCCGGCGCGCCGCTGGAGATCATCGTCACGCCCCAATGGTTCATCAAGACGCTGGAGTTCAAGGACCAGATCCTTGAAAAGGCGAACGAGATCACCTGGCGTCCCGCCTATATGAAACAGCGCCTGGAAAGCTGGGTGGAGGGGCTGAAATGGGACTGGCTGATCAGCCGTCAGCGCCATTTCGGCGTGCCGCTTCCCGTGTGGTATTCCAAGCGCGCCGGCGAAGAGGGCAAGATGATCACGCCCACCGCCGATCAGTTGCCGGTCGATCCCATGACCGACCTGCCCGAAGGCTATGAAGCCCATGAGGTGGAGCCGGAACGCGACGTGATGGACACCTGGGCCACCAGCTCGGTGAGCCCGCAGCTCAACACCCGGGCGATCAACGAGGACTACGCCCTCGACATCGACAGCCACCGCCGCCAATTCCCCATGGCGCTGCGCCCGCAAGCCCATGAGATCATCCGCACCTGGGCCTTCTACACCATCGTGAAGGCGCTCCATCACCAGAACACCGTGCCGTGGACCAACATCGCCATCTCCGGCTGGTGCCTGGCCGGAGACGGTTCGAAGATGAGCAAGTCCAAGGGCAATGTGGTCGATCCGATCAAGCTGTTGGACCAGTACGGCGTGGACGCCGTGCGCTTCTGGACCGGCACGTCTCGCCTGGGCCAGGACACCGCGCTGAGCGAGAACACCCTGAAACAGGGCAAGCGCGTGGTGAACAAGCTGTGGAACGCCACCAAGCTGGCGCACATGGCGTTGAAAGCCGCCGATGAGGCGGGGGCGCTTAATCCCACCACCGCGCGCGAGGACATCGACTCGGGCGCGATTTCCCATCCTCTGGATCAATGGCTTCTGGGCCGGCTGGCCGAGACGGTGAAGGCCGCCACCGAGAGCTTTGAATCCTACGAATACGCCAACGCCCAGCGCGTGATCGAGGACTTCTTCTGGCGCACCTATTGCGACAATTACCTGGAGATCGTGAAGCGGCGCACCCGGTTTGAAGGCGCGCCCTCTCCGGAAGACGTCTCCGCCTGCCTCACCCTGTGGCACGCTACCGACACGATCGTCCGGCTGTACGCGCCGTTCACGCCCTATGTGACGGACTCCCTGTACGACGTGCTGTACGGAGACCAGGACGGAGCGGCGGCGACCGTGCATGCGCGCGGGCAATGGCCGAAGGCGCAAGACCAGGCCGAGCCGGGCGTCAACAGGGCCGAGGGCGAGGCCTTCACCCAGATCCTCGCGGCAGCCCGGAAAGTGAAATCCGAAGCCCAGGTCTCCATGAAGACGCCGGCCTCCACCCTCACCGTGGTGGGCGACCATGACCTTTCCGCGCTGATCGGCGAGACGGTCGAGGATCTGCTCGCCGTCACAAACGCTGAAACCGCGCAGACCGGCGATGCGCCCGCGGATGCGAAGGCGGCAGGCTCGCCGGATGAGCGTTTCACCGTGGCGCTTCAGCTTCAGCCGCAGGAGAAATAGCCAGGTGTCGGTGACCCGCTGGATTTTGCGGGCGCACAAATGGCTCGCCCTCATCGTCGCGGTGCAGGTGTTTCTCTGGGTGCTCGGCGGGCTGGCCATGAGCCTGATGCCCATCGAGCAGGTGCGCGCCGAGCACACCATCGCGCCGGCGCCGGGCTATCGTCTGCCTCTCGATCAGGTGCTGACCGCGGAACGCGCGGCCGCCGTCGCCGGCCTCGCCGACGTGGAGACCGCCACGCTGACGCGCTGGCATGACGGGCCGGTCTGGCGCTTTGAAGCGGGCGGCCGGGCCGTTGTCGTGGACGCCCTTTCAGGGCTTCGCCGCACGCCCGTCAACGCCGCGACGGCGCGCGCGATCGCCGAGGCCGGATACGCCGGCGAGGCCGCCGTCGTGAACGTGGAATACTTCGCCGAGCCGCACTGGGAGTATCGCCGCGATCATCCGGCCTGGCGCGTCACCTTCGACGACGGCGAAGGAACGCGGCTCTACGTGAACGCAGCCACAGGCGTCGTCGACGCCCGTCGCAACGACATGTGGCGCGTGTTCGATTTCTTCTGGATGCTCCACATCATGGATTACAAGGAGCGGGAAAACTTCAACCACCCCCTCCTCATCGCCATGGCCGGCCTTGCACTGTTCACCGTCATCGCCGGGATCGCCCTGCTCGCCGTGCGCATGCGCCGCCTGATGCTGTTGCAGCTCGCCCGCCGGAGACGGCGCGAACGCCCGCTTTTCAAGCCGAAATCCTAGGCTGCGCCGGCGGTTGCGCCCGACTGCGCCTCGGCGGGCAGGGTGATGTGAAAGCGCGCGCCCGCGCCTGGCGCGGTCTCCACCCAGATGCGCCCGCCTTGGCGCTCCACCGCCTGCTGGCAGATGGCCAGACCGATTCCGGTTCCTGCGTACTCCTCCCGGCCGTGCAGGCGCGAGAACGGCTCAAAGACCTTCTCCGCAAAGCTTTGATCAAATCCGATACCGTCATCGGCGAAGACCAGGCGCACCGCGCCGCGCTCCGCGCTCGCCTGCAGCGAGATGCGCACGCCCGGCCCTTTTCGGTATTTCAGAGCGTTCGACAAAAGATTGGCGAACAGCAGCTTCAAGAGCACACGGTCGCCGCGCACCGCCGGCAGGGGGCCGGCCTCGATGTGCGCCTCGGCCTCGGCGATCTGAAGGTCATGACCTTCCAGGGTCTCCGCCCACACGGCGGAAAGCGCGATCGGTTCGAACGCCACCGCACGGCTTGAGGCGCGCGAATAGGCCAGCAGATCGTCGATCAGCGTGCGCATCCTCCCGGCGGCGTCGACCAGATATTCAAGGCTCTGATCGGCGTCGGGATCGATGGAGCCGGAATAGCGCCGCCGCAACAGGCTGGCGAAGGCGGATATCTTGCGCAGCGGCTCTTGCAGATCGTGGGAGGCGACGGTGGTGAAGCGGCCGAGCTCGCGGTTCACCCGCTCCAGCGCCTCGTTTTGCGCCTCCAGCTCGCGGCGCGCCTCGTTGAGGTCGCCAACCTCGGCAAACACGCCGTGAGCGCGAACGGGCCTCCCGATCTCGTCACGTTCCCAGAAGGCCGACAGACGCACTTCAATGGGCTCTCCAGAGCGGGTGAGCGCGGTGAGCGGCACGTTCTTGATCACGCCTTCACGCATGGAGCGCGGGAGGATGTCGTCGCGCACCCGCGCCTGATCGTCGGGAATAAAGAAACGCCAGCCCGGCGCGCCCGCCGCCTCCTCACGCGCATATCCCATGCGCGCGCTCCAATAATCGGAGACCATGATCGTGCGCCCGTCCGCATCGACCGAATGCATCAGGGCCGGAGTGTTTTGATAGATGGTTTCGAACCGGCGCTTCTCCGCCGCCAGCGCGCGGGCGAAGGCGCGCTCGGCGGAAATGTCGATTACAACTCCGGCCGCGCGCAGCGGCCGTCCCGCAGGGTCGCTCTCGACGATCTGACCTGTGGTGCGCGCCCAGCGCCAGCCCTCCGGCGCGGCGAGCCGGTAATCGAAGGTCCTGAAAGCCCGCCCCGCGCGGACCGCTTCATGGGCGGCGCGTGCTTTGGCGAACTCATCGGGATGGATCACGGCGCGCCATTGGGCCGGTTCGACCTCGCCGTCCGGACCCGCTTTCATCCAGCTGGCGAGGCGGCCGTGCACACGCTGCGCGCCGGTGGACATGTCGATGGACCAGATGCCGATCAGGCCGGCGTCGACGGCTTCGGACAGCTGCCGCTCGCGTTCGGCGAGCTTGTGTTCAAGCTGCTTTCGCGGGCTGATTTCCGACAGGAAGCCGGAGAATCTGAGCACGGCGCCGGACGCGTCCTGCTCGCTCACTCCGCCGCGCAAGGTGAGCCAGACCAGCTCACCGTTCTGCGCGCGCACCCGGTACTCCACCTCGGTGACGCCGCGCGCCTCCAGATCTCGCGTGGCTTGATCCATCTGGGCATGGTCGCAGGTCGGCAATCGCGCGCGCCAATCCAGAATGTCCAGCTCGAAAACCGGTTGCGGCAAGCCGAGACGCTCCAGAACCGGCCCGGTCAGACGCAGCCGACGCGACGTGACGTCGTAGGTCCACGCGCTCATTTGCGCCGAGGCCGCCGCTTCGGCCGGGTCGGCGTCGACCTCGCCCTGCGCGCCCCCGGCGTCGCGCACGAAGCCCGAGGCCCGCCGCCCGTTCGGGCCGAAGCCGGGTTCGCGCGCGCCACAGGCATGGTGCAGCCGCCACCGCCCGTCTTCGCCGCGCACCCGGAAGCGCTGGTCGAACCCGCCGCCGAATTCCATCGCCAGGAACGCCGCCGTGAGCGCGCCGAGATCGTCGGGGTGGACCCGCCCCCGCCAGGCGGCCGGACCAAACCCGTTGAAGGGGCCCGCGAGCGGACCCTCCACCCAGCCTTCGGCGGTGTCGAAATCATACCGCCAGGCGCTTAATTCCCCGAGCCGCGTAGCGATGTCGAGCCGCGTCTCGGCCACGGCCTGCGCATCCCGGTCGGCGCGCTGGATCGTCAGGGTGGCCAGCAGAACGCCGGCGCCCGCGCCGCGCACGGTGATCTGCGCGGCGCACTCACCCCCATCGGCGGTCTTCACCAGGGCTCGAAACGCGCCCGACCCGGGCCCGCCCCGGCGCCAGGGCGCGGCGTGACGGTCCAGCGGGTCGCAGAGCCAATCGTCAAGACTCGCGTCGGCTATGGCGGCGCCGAAATGTTCGGTGAAGCCGGCGTTCACCCGCCAGATGCGGCCGCCCGGCCCGATCAGCGCGGCCGGTTCGGCGAAGGCGTCGAACACGGCGGCCGGGTCCGGGCGGAGCCGGCGCGGATTGGAAGGCGGCTCGGTCACAGCTTGGCTCGGTGAGGATCGAATCAGCAAGTCTTGAATGATCATATCAGCGCCGGGCGCCCGGCGCTCTGGCCTTGGCGCGCCGAGCCGGTATGCTGCGCAGCTCTTGAGGGGACCGTTTCATCGAAACGTCACGACGCCAGTTGCTTTTCAAAGGGCCGACGCCTTGACCGACACCACCGCGCCGATCTTCCAGGTTTCCGATCTCAACGTGCGCTTCGATACGCCCGACGGGGAGGTTCACGCCGTGCGCGGCATCGATCTGGAGATCCGGCCCGGCGAGTGCCTCGCCGTGGTGGGCGAATCCGGATCGGGCAAAAGCCAGACGTTCCTCGCCGCGATGGGGCTTCTGGCCTCCAACGGCAAGGCTGAGGGCTCGATCAAATACGCCGGCGAGGAAATCTTGGGCCTTTCACCGCGCAAGCTCAATCGGGTGCGCGGCAAGTCCATGACGATGATCTTTCAGGACCCGCTCACCTCGCTGACCCCGCACATGAAGGTGGGCGATCAGCTCAAGGAAGTCCTCTCCGTCCATATGAATTTGAAGGGCCAGGCCGCCGAGAAACGCTGCGTGGACTGGTTGGAGCGGGTGCGCATCCCCGAAGCCAAGCGCCGGCTCGACCAGTTTCCCCACGAATTGTCCGGCGGCATGCGTCAGCGCGTCATGATCGCCATGTCCATGCTGTGCGAGCCCGATCTTCTGATCGCGGACGAGCCGACCACGGCGCTGGACGTGACGGTGCAGGCGCAAGTGCTCGACATCATGGACGACCTGAAAGACGAGACCGGCGCCGCGATCGCGCTGATCACCCACGACATGGGCGTGGTTGCGCGCATGGCCGACCGCGTCCAGGTGATGAAGCACGGCGAGTATGTGGAGACCGGCGACGTCTGGTCGATCTTTAAGAACCCGAGCCACGACTACACCCAGATGCTGCTGGACGCGATGCCGCGTATCGACCAGCCGGACAAGCCGGGCCATGAAGGCTTGCCTCCGCGCCAGGTGGAGGGACCGGACGAGCCGCTGCTCGTCGCCGACGAGGTGGAGGTCCACTTCCCGGTGAAGGTCTCCGGCGGGTTCTTCCCCAAGACCAAGCCGCTCAAAGCCGTGGACGGGGTGAGCTTTGAATTGAAAAAAGGCGAGACCCTGGGCATCGTCGGAGAGTCCGGCTGCGGCAAGTCCACCCTGGCGCGCGCCGTGCTGCGCCTGGTGGAGGCCACCGGCGGGGCGGTGAGCTGGATCGGCAAGGACCTCCTGTCCATGGGCGCGCGCAAGCTGCGCGCCGAGCGCGAGGACCTGCAGATCGTCTTTCAGGACCCGCTCGCCTCGCTCAATCCGCGCATGACCATCGGCGCCTCCATCGCCGAGCCCATGCTCACCTTCCGCAAGTCCATGACCTCCAAGGAGCGCGAGGCGGAGGTGAAGGCGATGATGGAGCGGGTCGGCCTCGACCCGAACATGATCAACCGCTACCCCCACGAGCTGTCAGGCGGCCAGAACCAGCGCGTGGGCATTGCGCGCGCCATGATCCTCAAGCCCAAGCTGGTGATCTGCGACGAGGCGGTGAGCGCGCTGGACGTGTCGATCCAGGCTCAGATCATCGACCTTCTCATCGGCCTCCAGAAGGATTTCGGCCTGTCCATGCTGTTCATCTCCCACGACCTTTCGGTGGTGCGCGAGATCAGCCACCGGGTGATGGTGCTGTATCTGGGCCGCATCGTGGAGCTGGCCGACCGGGTGAGCATCTATGACGACGCCCGCCACCCCTACACCAAGGCGCTGATCAGCGCGGTGCCGATCCCCGATCCGGAGATCGAGAAGAAGCGCGAACGCCTGAAGCTCCACGGCGATCTGCCGAGCCCGCTCGACAGCCGCGCCCAGCTTCGCTTCATGAAATCGAAGCTGATCGATGATCCCGACGCCGAGCAATACCGGCCCAAGCTGATCGAGGTGGCGCCGGGCCATTTCGTCGCCGAACACGATCCCATTGAGACCGTGCTGGAGACCGAGGCGCCCGAGCCGGCGTGACGGCTTTCCGGGTCCTCTCCGGGGGATGACGCTTCTTTCATTTGAACGGGGCGGTGCGCTCGTTATCTTTTTGGCTGAAATGAGGCGCGCTGCGCCGCGTGTCCGAAAAGAAGGGGCTTTCATGATCCATCTGCGCCGCTTCGGCGTCTTCGCCGCCCTCGCCGTGACCGCGTGGGCCCTGGCGGCGTGCGGACCGCAGGGCGGGGACGGGGGGCGCGGCGGCGATGTGGATCACGCCGCCTTCGAAACGGCCGCCTTCCCCCACGACGCCAGCGACATCCCCGCCGACGAGAGCGTGCGCTACGGCGTGCTGGAAAACGGCATGCGCTACGCCATCGTTGAAAACGACACCCCGACAGGAACCGCGGCGCTGCGCCTGGTGCTCAATGTGGGCTCGCTCGCCGAGGCCGAGGATCAGCGCGGCCTCGCTCATTTCATCGAGCACATGGCGTTCAACGGCACCACCAACGTGCCCGAAGGCGAGATGGTGCCGCTTCTCGAACGCTACGGCCTGGCCTTCGGACCGGACGCCAACGCCTTCACCGGCCACGAGGTGGTGGGCTACACCCTCGACCTGCCCTTGGTGGAGGAGGAGGTCGTTGACGTTGGCCTGTTCTTGATGCGCGAAACGGTCTCGGAAATCCTGTTCGAGGCCGACGCCATCGACCGCGAGCGCGGGATCATCGCCGGCGAGGAGCGCTTCCGCAACACGCCGGTGAGCCGGTTCTTCAACGCCTATTATGACTTTCTCTACCCCGACACGCTGATCCCTGAGCGCGATCCCATCGGCCTGCCCGAGGTCATCGAAAACGCGCCGCGTGAAGCCTTCCTCGCCTATTACGAGACGTTCTACACGCCCGAGCGCGCCCTTCTGGTGGTCGCCGGCGACATCGACGCCGACGCGATCGAGGCGAAGATTCGCGATGGTTTTCCGATCACGGCGCCGGGCCTGGATATCTCGCGCGTCGAGGGCTTCTCCAGCTGGGCCCAGCCTGATCCTCCCGCCCCTCATCCAGACCTCGGCGCGGTGACTGCGGCGAGCAGGCCCGCCTTCGGGTTTCATTACGATCCCGACGTCTTCACCCTGATCACCGTGGACGTGATCGAGCCGGGGCCCGCCGAGGTGGACACCCGAGCGACACGGCTTGAGACCGTGAAACGAAAGCTCGCCAACGCCATCGTCCAGCGCCGCATCCAGAGCCTGATCAATCGCGGCGACAGCCCGCTGGTGCAGGCCAACCTCACCTATTCCAACGATTACGACCTCGCCAATCGCGCGGGCATGCTGGGCGTGTCGTCTCCGGAGCGCTGGCGCGAGGGCGTGGCGGCGATGGAGAACGAGCTTCGCCGCGCGCTGGAGCACGGCTTCACCCAGGGCGAGCTTGACGAGCAGCTGGCCAATATGCGCACCGCGCTCCGCAACGCCGCCGACCAGGCCGAGACGCGGCGCACCGGCGAACTCGCCGACGCGGTATGGCGCGCCTGGATCAACGGCGACGTGTTCGCCCATCCGCGCTATGCGCTGGACTGGTTCACCCGGGTGGAGGACCAGCTCACCGTGTCGGAGGTGGAGCGCGCCTTCACCGATATCTGGGGCGCAGGCGCGCCCCATGTCTTCCTGGGTTTGAACCAGGATCTGGGCGACGGCGCCGCGGCGGTGCGCGAAGCCTGGCGCGCCGCCAGCGCCGAGCCGGTGGACCCGCCCGTGGACGCGGGCGCGCAAGCCTTCGCCTATACCGATTTCGGCGCTCCCGGCGCGGTCGTCAGCCGCGAGACGCTGGACGAGTTCGACCTCACCCGCGTGGTGTTCGAGAACGGGGTGCGCCTGAACGTCAAACCCACCGATTTTGAGGACAACGCGATTCGGGTGCGCGTGGATTTCGGCGCCGGCGACCTCACCCCGCAGCCGGCGGCGGCGGCGGGCTCGATCCTGGGCGCGGTGTTCGGCGGCGGCGGGCTTGAAGCCCATGACCGCGACGCGCTGCAGCGCCTGCTCGCCGGGCGCTCCGTGGGCTACGGCATCGGCGTGGCCGACGACACGTTCTTCTTCTCCAACGCCACCACGCCCACCGATTTCGAGCTGCAGATGCAGGTGCTCGCCGCGTTCATGACCGCGCCGGGCTGGCGCGAGGACGGGTTGAACCAGTTCCGCGCCATCGCCGAAGAGGTGCGCCGCGGCCAGAACGCCCAGGCCGTCCAGGTGGCGATCAACCAGGTTTCGCGCATGCTGCGCCGGGGCGATCCGCGCTGGGGCTTTCCCACCCAGGAAGAGCTTGACGCCTTCTCCATGGACGACGCCCGCGCCATGCTGGAACCGGCGCTGGAGCGCGCGCCCATCGAGATCACCATCGTCGGCGACGTCACGGTGGAGACCGCGGTGGACACCGTGGCGAACACCTTCGCGGCCCTGCCCGAGCGCGAGCGCACCTGGCCGGACTATGAGGACAACGCGCAGATCGCGTTCCCCGAGCCGGCCGGGGAACCGGTGATCGTGCGCTTCAACGGCCAGCCCGATCAGGGCATGGCGAACGTGTACTATCCCGCCGGCGACGGAATAGATCCTGAGCGCCGTCGGGCGCTGAGGCTGTTGAGCGAGGTCTACAAGCTCAAAGCCAATGACCGGTTCCGCGAGCAGGAGGCGGCGACCTATTCGGCCATCGTGTCCGGTCAGTTCTCCGAAGTGTTTGAAGGCTACGGCTTCATCTGGGTGGGCCTGGACGTCGACGTGAGCGATGTAGAGCGCATGTATGCGCTCGCTGACGACATCGCCGCCGCCATGGCCGCGGGCGAAATCTCCGAGGACGAGCTGCAGCGCGCGCGCCAACCACTGCTGGAGCGTCTGGAGCAGGAGCGCGAACGTAACGCCTTCTGGGTCAACGCCCTGTCGCGCTCTCAGCTTGAGCCCCAGCGCCTTGAGGACATCCGGTCGGCCGGGGACCAGTACCGCCAGGTGACGGTGGCCGACCTTGTCGCCCTGTCCGGCGAGGTGCTCCGCCCCGATGCGGCTTACCGCGTTTCCATTTTGCCAAACGCCGTGCAAGAATAAAGCGCAACTTCCAGGCGCCGAGCCTTGAAGCCATCAGGAGGGGATATCCATGCCGATCAAGCTCTGGGGCGCCGGTGCGGCGCTTGCGGTCACCATCTCGCTTGCGGCCTGCACGCCGCCCGACGCGGGCCAAGCCGGCGCTGAGACGGCGCCGGAGCCGGTCTTCGCCCATGAAGCCAGCGACGTGCCGCCCGATCCCGGCGTGCGCTACGGCGTTCTTGAGAACGGAATGCGCTACGCGATCATGGAGAACGACACCCCGTCCGAGCAGGCGGTGATCAACATGGTCTTTAACGTGGGCGAGCTGGCCCAGGACGAAGACCAGATGGAGGTCGCCCACTTCCTGGAGCACATGAACTTCAACGGCACGACCAACGTGCCCGAGGGCGAGATGGTGCGCCTGCTCGAGCGCTACGGCCTGGCGTTCGGCCCCGACACCAACGCCTTCACCGGCGCGGAGGCCACCGGCTATCTTTTGAACCTGCCCAGCACCGAGGAGGAGGTGCTCAACGCCGGCCTGTTCCTGATGCGCGAGACCGCCAGCGAAATGACCTTCGAGGCGGGCGCGCTGGATCGCGAGCGCGGCGTCATCATCGGCGAGACCCGGGCGCGCAATACACCCCAACGGCGCTATTTCGAAGCGCGCAACGCCTTCCTCTATGAAGGCACGCGCGCGGCGCGTCCGCTCAGCCCGTCCGACGATTACATCCAAAATGTGCCGCGCGAGGAGTTCGTCCGGTTCTATAATGACTTCTACGTGCCCGAGCGGGCCTTGCTGGTGGTCGTCGGCGACATCGATCCGGGCGCCGTGGAGGCGAAGATCCGCGACGGGTTCGAGCTGTCCATTCCGGGCCTGGACGTGGAGCGCGCGGACAGCTTCGCCAGCTGGGCCCAGCCCGAAGACGCGCCGGAGACCATTGATCTTGGCGACTTCCCCGACTTCAGCCAGGCGCGCGAAGGCTATTTCCACGATCCCAACCTCTTCACCGTGGTCAGCGCCCATGTGCATGTCCCGGCGGCGAACGCGCCGGACACCTATGAGACACGCGGCGAGCAGCTTTTGCTGGAGCTGGGCTCGCGCATCGTGCAGCGGCGCATCCAGTCGGAGATTTCGGCGGGAACCTCGCCCTTCCTTCAGTTCTCTCTGGGCAATGGCGAAGCCTATGACGTGTTCGACACCTCCAGCGCCCTTGCGGTGATCTCCGAAGGCCGCTGGGAGGACGGAACGGCGCGTATGGAGCAGGCGATCCGGCGCGCGGTGAGCGAAGGCTTCACCCAGGCCGAGCTAGACGAGCAGATCGCCAATCTGGAGACCGGCCTGCGCAACGCGGCTGAAGCGGCGGGCACGCGCGAAAGCGGATCGCTGGCGCGCGGGCTTTGGGGCAGCTGGCTCAGCGATACGGTGTTCAACCATCCCGACGCCGATCTCGCGGCCTTCGAGGCGCGCCGCGACGAGATCACCGTGGACGCCGTCGAGGCCGCCTTCGCCGAACGCTGGTCGGCCGCGCCGGCGCAGCTGTTCCTGGCCACCAATGTGGAGCTGGACAACGGCGCCCAAGCGGTCCGCGACGTCTGGGAGACCTCCAAAGAAACCCCGGTGGAGCCGGTGGAGGACACCGGACCGCTGGCGTTCGCCTACACCGAATTCGGCGCGCCCGGCGCGGTCGCCGAGCAGGGCGTGATCGAGGATCTGGACGTTCACACCTATGTCTTCGAGAACGGCGTGCGGCTGAACGTCAAACAGACCGATTTTGAAGACAACACCATCCGCATGCGCGCCGATTTCGGCGCCGGCCATCTCACGCCCGCGCCCAATAACGGCGACACCGCGCTTTTGACCTCGGTGTTCATGCAGGGCGGGCTTGAAGCCCACAGCCTGGACGAGCTGAACCGCATCCTTGCAGGCAAGGCCGCATCGGTGAATTTCGGCGTGTTCGACCGCACCTTCACCCTGTTCGGCACGACCACGCCGGAGGATGCGGCGCTGACCACCCAGGTCATGGCCGCCTATCTCACCGCGCCGGGCTGGCGCGAAGACGGGCTGTTGCAGTTGCGCTCGGCCGAGCCGGAGGCGCGGCGCAATCTCTACGCCTCCACCGGCGGCGTGCTCAGCGCAGAGATCAATCCGATGCTGCGCGGCGGTGACATGCGCTGGACCCTGCCCCCGCGCGAGACCATCGACGCCTTCACCATGGACAGCGCCCGCGAGATCCTCGCGCCGGCGCTGGCGAACGCGCCGATCGAAGTGACCATTGTGGGCGATATCGCGCCGGAAGACGCGGTGGAACTCGCCGCGGCGACCTTCGGAGCCCTGCCCGCCCGCGATGAGGCGTTTCCGACGCCGGCCACCAGCGACGCGCTCAGCTTCCCCGAGCCGACCGGGACGCCGGAGATCGTGCGCTTCAACGGCGAGCCGAACCAGGCCTACGCCCTGACCGTCTGGCCCACCGCCGACGGCATGGACCAGGCTGAAGAGCGCCGCCTGGCGCTTTTGCGCAGCGTGTTCCGCCTGAAGGCCACCGACGTGCTGCGCGAGGAGCTGGGCGCCACATACAGCCCCAGCGTCTCCAGCAATAATTCGGAGGTCTTTGAAGGCTGGGGCTATCACTGGTCGGGCGTCGATGTGGAGCCGGCCGACATCCCGGTCGTTTTCGACGCAACCGACGGGATCGCCGCAGAGATCGCCGGCGGCGGGGTGAGCGCGGACGAGCTGCAGCGCGCGCGTCAGCCCATCCTGGAGTCCATTGAGGAAAACCTGGAGCGCAACGGCTACTGGCTTTCGCTGTTGGCCTTGTCCCAGGCCGATCCCGACGCCCTTGACGAGCACCGCTCGGCGCAAGGCGATTATCTCGCCCTGACGCCGGAGGACATCGCCTCGGCCGGGGCGCAATACCTCCAGCCGGACCGGGCCTGGCGCGCGATCATTCTCGCCGAAGGCGTCGAGGCGCCCTAAACTCTCTTCCTGCAAACGACGCGGCCCGCCCCGGCGGGCCGCGCAGCAGGGGAGAGACCATGAACACGATCACCGCCCTCCTGGCCGGAACCAGCCTTCTGGCCGCCGCTTCGCCCGCCCTCGCCCAGGATGCGCCCGAGCGCGTCACCGAGGGTAATCTGGTGATGGAGAACATTCCGGAGATCCCCGCGCAGGTGCGCGATCGGCTCCAGCAGTTCTCCAATATCCGCTCGGCGGGTTTTTCCGACTTCAGGCCGGAGGGCGGGATCTACATCACCACCCGCTTTGGCGAGACCACCCAGATCCACGCCGTGGCCGAGCCCATGGGCATGCGCCGGCAGGTGACCTTCTTTGACGAGCGCACCGGCGGCGCGAACGTGCGCCCGGACGGATCGGGCCAGTTCGTGTTCTCCAAGGACATTGGCGGCGACGAGTTCTATCAAGGCTATCTACACGATCCCGAGACCGCGACGAGCGCGCGCTTCACCGAAGCCGGCACGCGCAACGGCTTCTTCTCCTGGTCCGACGACGGCGCCCGGCTGGCCTGGAACCGGCAGCGCGACGGCGATCCGGATTCCGACATTCTGGTGGGCGATCCGTCTGACCCCGGCTCGATCCGGGTGCTCCATGAGGGCGAAGGCTGGATGGGGCCGGGCGACTGGTCGCCGGACGGCGAGCGGCTGCTGGTCCAGCGCTATTATTCAATCACCCACTCAGACCTGTTCGTGCTCGACACGCAAACCGGCGCGTTGACGGAGATCCTGCCCGGGATCGACGTCGCCTATGGCGGCGCCGAGTTCGCGCCGGACGGCGAGAGCGTCTATCTGATCACCGACTGGGATAGCGAATTCCGCCGCGTTCTGGAGATCGAGCTCGACGGCTTCGACGCGCGGGCGGTGACCCCGGAGCATGGCTGGGACGTGGAGAGCATGGACCTCTCCCCCGACGGCTCGAAGCTGGTCTACACGATCAACAATGGCGGCAATGAAGAGCTGCTGATGATCGATCCGCAAACAGGTGCGGCGCTTGAAACGCCGGACCTGCCGCTGGGCCTTGTCGGCGGGCTGCAGTTCGACGCGGACGGCGGCCGGCTGGGCTTCACCCATGTGAGCGCGCGCTCGCCCGGCGACGCCTGGACTTACGATCTCGCTTCCGGCGATCTGACCCGCTGGACGCAGAGCGAGGTGGGCGGGCTGGACACCTCGCAGTTCGTGGAGCCGGAGCTGATCACGTTTGAAAGCTTCGACGGGCTGGAGGTCCCCGCCTTCTATTACCGCGCCGAGGGCGACGGGCCGAAGCCGGTGATCATCGACATTCATGGCGGCCCGGAGAGCCAGGAGCGGCCGGGCTTCAACACCTCGATCCAGTACTGGGTCGGCGAGCTGGGCGTGTCGGTGATCACGCCGAACGTGCGCGGCTCGTCGGGCTACGGCAAGGAGTACGTGGCCATGGACAACGGCTTCAACCGCGAAGACAGCGTGCGCGATATCGGCGCGCTGCTGGACTGGGTGGCCGAGCAGCCCGAGCTGGATTCAGACCAGGTCGTGGTCTATGGCGGCTCTTATGGCGGCTACATGGTGCTCGCCTCAATGACCCACTATTCCGACCGGCTCGCCGGCGGGATCAACATCGTGGGCATCTCCAATTTCGTCACCTTCCTTGAAAACACCAACGGCTATCGCCGCGATCTGCGCCGGGCCGAGTACGGCGATGAGCGCGACCCGGAGATGCGCGCCCATCTTGAGGCGATCAGTCCGGCCAATCAGGCGGAAAAAATCACCGCCCCGCTGTTCATCATCCAGGGCGCCAACGATCCGCGGGTGCCCGCCAGCGAGGCCGAGCAAATCCTCGCCGCGGTGCGCGCGGAAGGCGGCGACCCCTGGTACCTCCTCGCGCTCGACGAGGGTCACGGCTTCGCCAAGAAATCCAATCGCGATTTCCAACGCCAGGCCGAGACCATGTTCCTCAATGACGTGCTGAATCTCGACTAGGCTCCAGCTGGGCTTTGGCGCGCCGCTTCGCTGTGTCGCAACTTACCAGCGGGGCGGCGCGTTCACACCAGCGATGGCGAAGGGCCTTTCAAGCGCCTGAACGCCTGTTAAGCTTCGCTCCGAAGCGCGCCGAAGCGGTGCGCGCCTATTTGAGGATACGCCATGTTACGCCTGCGCCTGACCACCTCCGCCGCCGTTCTGGCCCTGGGCCTCGCCGCGTGCGGTGACGGCGGGGACGCCATGGACGAAGAGATGACCGGCGACACCGTGGACGCCGGGATCGAAGAGTCCGCCATGGACGGCGGCGAATCCGAGCAGAACGGCGACGCCGAAACCATCGGCGAGGACGCCAACCAGGCCGCCAACGGCGAGGGCCGCGGCCAGCCCATGCGCGCAGGCGAAGAGCCCAGCGAGGAGGTTGTGCAGATCGTCAGCCAGGCTCGCGAATGCCAGAGCGAACAGTCCGACATGGCTTTCGAAGCCGAGGAGCAGGGCGAAGACCAGGACCAGGCGAGCTATAACGCCCAGGTCTCCCAGAGCTATCTGGAGGAGAACGCCGGGCGCGAATGCGTGTTCGAACTGCCCAGCGGCTTGCAGTTCACCATTGTGGAAGCCGTCGAGGACGCCCCGTCGCCGACCTCCGGCGAGCTGGTGCGCGTGGACTATGAAGGCAAGCTGGTCTCCGGCGAGACCTTCGACAGCTCCTATGAGCGCGGCCAGTCGGCGGTGTTCCCTTCAGACCGGCTGATCTCCGGCTGGGTGGAGGCCCTGCCTCTGATGCGCGTGGGCGAGGAATGGACCCTGTTCATTCCCCCTGAGCTCGGCTACGGCCAGCGCGGCACGCCGGGCGGCCCGATCGGGCCCAACCAGGCGCTGGTTTTCAGGATCGAGCTGCTGGGCCTTCCGGGCCGCGATCAGGGCGCTCAAGGCGCTATGGACGGCGAAGGCGGCGGGTCTGAAGAGATGAACGATTCCGGCGCCAACGAGGGCGGTTCGGACGAAAATGAAGGCTAGGCCGTCGCGCGACTGGCTCGCCGAGCTGGTCGCCTTCGACACCACCTCGCGCACGTCCAATCTGGCCTTCATCGACCATGTCGAGGCCTATCTTCAAGGCCTCGGCGCACGCTGCGAGCGCAGCTTAAGCGACGACGGCACGAAAGCCAATCTGCACGCCGTCCTCGGCCCCGACGCCGACGGCGGCGTGGTGCTGTCCGGCCATAGCGACGTCGTCCCCGTGGACGGCCAGCCCTGGACCTCAGATCCCTTCACCCTCACCGAGCGCGACGGCAAGCTCTACGGGCGCGGGTCCTGCGACATGAAGGGCTTCATCGCCTGCGCGCTGGCCGCCGCCCCGGCCTTCGCCGAAGCGCCGCTTAAACGCCCGGTCCACTTCGCCTTTTCCTATGACGAGGAGGTGGGCTGCCTGGGCGCGCCGCGCATGATCAAGGACATGTCCGGCAAGCGCCCCCGTCCCTCCGCGGTCATCGTCGGCGAGCCCACGATGATGCAGGTGGTCACCGGCCATAAGGGCCTCTACTCGGTGCGCGTGGAGGTGCATGGCAAGGAGGCTCATTCCAGCCTTGTGGACAGCGGCGCCTGCGCCACCACCGCAGCGGTGACCTTGATGAACCAGCTGGTGGAGGAGGCCGAAGCGCTTAAAGCCGCCGCCCCCGCCGATAGCCCGTTCGATCCGCCCTACGGCACGCTGACCATCGGCCGGTTCGGAGGCGGGACGGCGATCAATATCCTCGCCCGCCACGCCTGGTTCGAGGCGCTCATGCGCCCGGCGCCATGGGATGACGGGCCGGGGCTTGGGCGGCGTCTTATGGAGCGCGCAAAGGCGCTGGAGACCGAGCTGCGCGCGCGCGCTCCGGAGGCCCGTATCGACGTCACCGTTATGAGCAATGTCCCGCCGCTAAAACCGGAAACCGACGGCGAGGCCGAACAGCTCGCCCGCCAGCTCACCGGCGATAATTCCCCCCGCGTCGTCGCCTACGGCACCGAGGGCGGCCAGTTCCAGGAAGCCGGCTTCTCTGTGGTCGTGTGCGGGCCGGGCTCCATCGAACAGGCGCACCAGCCCGACGAATTCGTCGCCATCGACCAGCTGGCCCAGTGCGACGCGTTTCTGGGCAAGCTTAAGAACCGGCTCTGCGCCTAAGGGCGCCGGCTTGCAATGTCCTCCCCCTTGATGGGGGAGGTGTCCCGGATCCTTGATCCGGGACGGAAGGGGTGGCCGCGCTCTCTTGTATAGGGTCGCAGCAGCGGCCCCACCCCGCCCGACCCGGCGCTGCGCGCCGGCCCACCCTCCCCATCAAGTGGACGGACATTTTCCTTGAATTAATCCACCGAGGAACCGCCCCCTCCCGCCTGCGTTCGCCATGCGAGACCAGCGCTGGAGTTCCCCATGAAAATCACCCTTGCCGCCGCCCTGCTCGCCGCCGCCGGCGCGCCCGCTTTCGCTCAGGTTCAAAGCGTCGATCTCGGCGACATGACGGTGGTGTGGGAGGAGAAAGCCTCCGGCCTCGTCCATCCCTGGGGCCTCGCCTTTCTGCCCGACGGGCGCGCCCTGGTGACCGAGCGCGAAGGCCGCCTGCGCTTTCTGTCTGAGGAAGGGACGCTCTCCGATCCGGTCGCCGGCGTGCCGGAGGTCCATAATGTTGAGCAGGGCGGGCTGCTGGACGTGGAGATCGACCCGGATTTCGCCGCCAACCGGCTCGTCTACCTCTCCTACGCCCGGCCGGTGGAGGGCGGCGCGGTCACCGCGCTCGGACGCGGACGCATGACCGAGGCGGGCCTTGAAGATTTCGAGGTTCTGTTCAGTCAGGACAGGGTGATCGACAACGGCAAGCATTTCGGCGGCCGCATCGAATTCGACGGCGACGGCCATGTCTTTCTCACCACCGGCGAGCGTTATCAATTCGATCCGGCTCAGGACCTCTCCAACACGCTGGGAACCGTTATTCGCATCAACCGGGACGGCTCGATCCCGGGCGACAACCCGTTCGTCGGCGAAGACGGCGTCGACGCCATCTGGTCCTACGGCCACCGCAATATCGAAGCCGCGGCCTATGACGGCGAGCGCCTCTGGGTGACCGAAATGGGTCCGCTGGGCGGAGACGAGCTGAACCGGATCGAACCCGGCGCCAATTATGGCTGGCCGGAGGTGAGCGCGGGCTCAGACTATGACGGCGAACCCATTCCCGACCCGTCCACCACCGATCGCTACACCGACGCGGTGCTGACCTGGACCCCGGTGATCAGCCCGTCCGGAATGGTCGTTTATACCGGCGACATGTTCGGCGCCTGGACCGGCCACGCCGTGATCGGCGGCCTCACCTCCAGCGGGCTGGTCATCGTCGACCCGGCCGCCGCCGAAGAGGTGGACCGCGTGCCGATGGGCGCGCGCATTCGCGAGGTGACGCAAGCGCCCGACGGTTCGGTCTGGGTCACCACAGATCAGGACAACGGCAAGGTCTGGCGGGTTTATGCACGCGATTGAGGGGTCCTGTCCCGCTCCATGATGGGGGAAGTGTGCCGGATCTTGAGACTTGGGACGGAGGGGGTGGGGCCGGCGGCGCGATCCTCGCAGGGTTCGGCGCCGAATCCCTCCCGATCCCGAGATTCGCTCCGGACCACCCTCCCCATCAAGGGTAGGGACAGTGCGATAGCTGGCCTTAAAAAAAAGCCGGGCCCCGTCGGGACCCGGCTTCTTTTTGAATTGAAGCGCCGAAGGGCCTAAGCGCTCTCTTTGTCCGCCGCGGCGCGGTCCTTGTTCCAGTAGGAGACCGACTTCACTTTCGAGCGGTCGCACCGGTCGGCGTATTTCTTGGCGATCTCGGTGACTTCCTCCATCAGGCCTTCAGCCAGCGTGATGGGTTTCAGGCCCATGGACAGGAAGGTGTCGTTCTCCACGTGCAGGTCGTTTTCGTCGGCCTCGTTGCGCGGATTGGGCAGGTAGGCGACCTCCACGCTGGTCATGTCGGCGATCATCTTGGCCAGCTCGCGAACCCGGTGGGTTTCGGTCATCTGGTTCATGATCCGGGTCTTTTCGCCGGACTGGGGCGGGTTCTCCACCGCCAGCTGGATGCAGCGCACCGTGTCCTGGATGTGGATGAAGGCGCGGGTCTGGCCGCCCGTGCCATGCACGGTGAGCGGGAAGTCGATGGCGGCCTGCATCAGGAAGCGGTTCAGGACGGTGCCGTAATCGCCGTCATAATCGAACCGGTTGATCAGGCGCTCGTCCTTCTTGGTCTCTTCAGTCTGGGTGCCCCAGACGATGCCCTGGTGAAGGTCGGTGATCTTCACCTTGTCGTTCTTGTTGTAGAAGTGGAAGAAGAGCTGATCCTGGGTCTTGGTCATGTGATAGATCGAGCCGGGATTGGCCGGATAAAGGATCTCCTGATCCTTCAGGCCTTCCGCGGTCTCCACCTTCACTTTCAGATAGCCCTCGGGGATCTTCATCCCCGCCGTGCCGTAGCCGTAGACGCCCATCGTGCCCAGATGGACCAGATGGATGTCGAGGCCGGACTCCACGATGGCGGCCAGCACGTCGTTCGTGGCGTTCAGGTTATTGTCCACCGTATAGCGCTTGTGGCGCGCGCTCTTCATCGAGTAGGGCGCGGCGCGCTGTTCGGCGAAGTGGACGATGGAGTCCGGTTTTTCCGCCGCGATCAGGTCCACCAGCTCCTGATAGTCCTTGCCGACATTGAGATCGACGAAGCCGATCTCCTTGCCGGAAACGTCTTTCCAGGCGCGCAAACGCTCGCCGATGGGCCGGATCGGTGTGAGGCTGTCGACTTCCAGCTCGATGTCGATCTTGCGCCGGGAGAGATTGTCGACGATCACGACGTCATGGCCGCGAGCGGACAGATGAAGGGCCGACGGCCAACCGCAGAAACCGTCTCCGCCGAGCACGAGTACTTTCATCTGGGACTCCGGTGAATTATGGGCGTGCTGTCATATAATTGTGAGAGGTTCTGGCAGGCTGCGCGCGGGGATGCAAGAGCCGCGCGCCGCTGGAGGCCGCGCGTCTGGACCTTTGGGGCCGCCTCGTCTAAACCGCGCGCGAGTTCAATCGCCGCGCCCGCCCTTCGCAGGCGGGACGTGCGCGCCAACCGATATTCAGGAGCAAACCATGGCCCTTCGTGTGGCGATCAACGGGTTCGGCCGGATCGGGCGTCTCGCCCTGCGCGCGGTGCTCGAGCAGCAGCGCGCCGGCGAGTTCGAAATCGTGGCGATCAACAATTCCGGCACCGCCGAGGCCATCGCTCATTTGTTCGCCTATGACAGCGTGCACGGGCGTTATCGCGGCGAGCTGTCCATCGGCGAGGACTGGATGGATCTGGGCTTCGGAAAGATCACCAAGGTCAACGAGCGCGACCCGTCCAAGCTTCCTTGGAAGGAAATGGGCGTTGATCTGGTGATGGAGTGCACCGGCGCGTTCAACGACAAGGCCAAGGCGTCAGCGCACCTGGACGCGGGCGCGAAACGCGTTCTGTGCTCGGCGCCGGCGAAAAACGCCGACAAGACCATCGTCTACGGCGTCAACGACGACCAGCTCACCGCCGAGGACGTGGTGGTCTCCAACGCCAGCTGCACCACCAACGGCCTTGCGCCGGTGGCCAAGGTGCTGAACGACGCGGTGGGCATCGAGCGCGGCCACATGACCACGATCCACGCCTATACCGGTGATCAGTACACGCTGGATAAAAACCACAAAGACCTTCACCGCGCCCGGGCCGCGGCCATGTCCATGATCCCCACCACCACCGGCGCGGCCAAGGCGGTCGGCGAGGTGCTGCCGGAACTCAAGGGCCGGCTCGACGGCTCGGCCGTCCGGGTGCCCACCCCGAACGTGTCGCTGATCGACCTGGTCTTCACGCCCGGCAAAGCGACGTCGAAAGACGAGATCAACGCCGCGATCCGCGAGGCCGCCGACGGCCCGCTGACCGGGATTCTCGGCTATGACGACATTCCGCTGGTCAGCATCGATTACAATCACGACCCGCGCTCCTCGGTCGTGGCGATCGACAAGACCAACGTCATCGACGAGCGCCTGGTGCGGGTGATGACCTGGTACGACAATGAATGGGGCTTCGCCTGCCGCATGCTGGACACCGCCGCGGCGATGGGGCGTTTCATCTAGACCTAACGGGCGGAGTTGTTTGAGACTCCGCCTGTTGCGTATCGTCCCCTCCCCTTCAACGAGGAGGGGGCGAGGCTGAACCGCCGCGATCAGCTTGACGGCGGTGAAGAGTAAAGCGACCGGGGGACACGTCATGATCCGACGCCTTGAAGACGCCGACATCGCCGGCAAGCGCGTTCTGGTGCGCGTGGATTTCAACGTGCCCATGGCGGGCGGCCAGGTCACCGACGACACGCGGCTGAAGGCGGCGATCCCCACCATCGCCCTTCTGCGCCGCGCCGGGGCGAAGGTGATACTCATGGCCCATTTCGGCCGGCCGCGCGGTCAGCGCAACATGGAGATGAGCCTGGCCCCGGTGGCGACGCCGCTGTCCGAACTCATCGATCATCCGGTGAAGTTCGTTTCCGACTGCGTGGGCGTCGACGCCGAGGAGGCGGTCGCCAGCCTTCGCGAAGGCGACGTGCTGCTGCTTGAGAACACTCGCTTCCACGCCGGAGAGGAAAAGAACGATCCCGCGTTTGCAGAGCAGCTGGCCACGCTCGCCGATGTCTATGTGAACGACGCGTTCTCCGCGGCCCACCGCGCCCACGCCTCCACCGAGGGCGTGGCGCGCCGGCTGCCCGCCTATGCCGGCCTGTCGCTGCAGCGCGAGATCGACCATGTCACCGCCGCGCTGGAGAACCCGAACCGGCCGCTGCTGGCGGTGGTGGGCGGGGCGAAGGTCTCCACCAAGATCGACCTTTTGAAGAATCTGGTCGCCAAGGTGGACCGGCTGTTCGTGGGCGGCGCCATGGCCAACACCTTCCTGGCGGCCAAAGGCTACGACATGGGCGCGAGCCTTTACGAGCGCGACCTTCTTGAGACCGCGCGCGAAATCCTCGAGGCGGCGAACGCGGCCGGGTCCGCGGTGCTTCTGCCCATGGACGGGGTGGTGACCACCGAGTTCAAGGCCCATGCCGAGCGCCGCGTCGCCGAGGTGGACAAGATCCAGGCCAACGAGATGATGCTCGATTGCGGGCCGGAGACGGTGGACCGGCTCGCCGACGCCATCGCCGCGGCGCGCACCCTGGTCTGGAACGGACCGCTGGGCGCGTTCGAGACCCCGCCCTTCGACACCTCCACGGTGGAGGCCGCCCGCTACGCCGCCCAGCGTTGCAAGGACCACGGCCTGACCGCGGTGGCCGGCGGCGGCGACACGGTGGCCGCGCTTAACCAGGCCGGCGTAGCGGACGACTTCACCTTCGTCTCCACCGCCGGCGGCGCCTTCCTGGAATGGCTGGAGGGCAAGCCCCTGCCCGGCATTGAGGCGCTGAAAGACTGAACACCTTGACCCGCGCGCAGGCTAGGGCGAGTAACACCGCATGCGGCGGGCGGGCCGCAGCAAACATCTATTTGGGGGGAAGCCCATGGATCTCGATCAGCTTAACGACATCGCCCTGCGCATGGTCGCGCCGGGCAAAGGCATCCTGGCCGCCGACGAAAGCACCGGCACGATCGGCAAGCGCTTCGACGGCGTCAAGCTGGAGAACACCGAAGACAATCGCCGCAACTGGCGCGAGATGCTGTTCCGCACCGAGCCGGCCATGCGCGAGCATGTCTCCGGGGTGATCCTTTTTGACGAAACCATCCGCCAGAACGCCGCCGACGGCACGCCGCTGGTGAAACTGATCGAGGACGCGGGCTCCATTCCGGGCATCAAGGTGGACAAGGGCGCCAAGGACCTCGCCGGCTCGCCGGGAGAGACCGTGACTGAAGGGCTCGACGGTCTGCGCGACCGGCTGAACGAATATTACGAGCTTGGCGCCCGCTTCGCGAAATGGCGCGCCGTGATCGATATCGGCCGCGACGGCGATGAGAGCGTGCCCTCGCAGTACTGCGTGAACGTCAACGTCCACGCCCTCGCTCGCTACGCCGCCCTGTGCCAGGAAGCCAACATCGTCCCCATCGTGGAGCCGGAAGTCCTGATGGACGGCGATCACTCCATCGAGCGCTGCTACGAGGTGACCGAGTACACGCTGCGCCGCCTCTATGAGGAGCTGTTCGCGCAAGGTGTCGTGCTGGAGGGCACGGTGCTTAAACCCAACATGGTCGTCGCCGGCGCCAAGGCGAAGGACCAGGCGAGTCGCGAAGAGGTCGCGGAAATGACCGTGCAATGCCTGATGAACACGGTCCCCGCCGCGGTTCCGGGCATCGCCTTCCTTTCCGGCGGCCAGTCGGACGAGGACGCCACCGCGCACCTGAACATCATGAATGAAGGCTTCGACCTGCCCTGGCCGCTGACCTTCTCTTACGGCCGCGCGCTTCAGGCCGCCCCGCTGGCCGCCTGGAACGGCGGCGAGGTGGAGGCCGGCCAGAAAGCCTTCAACCACCGCGCCAAGATGAACGGCCTCGCCACGCTGGGCGAGTGGGATGAGGGGATGGAAAAGGGCTAGGGGCTCTCTTCTGTCTGATCCCAAAACCGTTCCCCGGCAAGTGTCCCGGTCCCGGCTTAAAGCCGGGATAATCCGGGACCGAGGCCGGGGCCTTGCAGCCTGTCAGGGTGGTGAGATGGAGCGGCGGCGAGGCTTGCTCAACGCCTTCCCATGAAGCGCTGCAGGATCCCGGTCCCGCACCCGGCCTTCGCCGGGAGACGGACCGGGAAACGGCTAACCCCGCTCCAGCGCCTTCAGCCGTTCCACCGCGGCCATCTTGTCGATGGCGGCGCGCACATATCTGTCGAGGGGCGAGCCTTCGGTGTAATCGGCGTCAGCCGTGAACTGGACCCGGCGGTCGGTCTTGAGCCCCGCCGTCTTCTCGGCCAGCGCCTGGTCACCGGGCGGATGGACGGCGATGGAGACACCGCCCTGCTCCTTCACCGTGCGCATGCACGGTACGTCGGTGTCGCCGTCACCGATATAGATCATGTTGCGGAACGGGACCGGGCGGTCGTCCTCGGGCACGTACTTGTTCACCTCCGAGTGGTCGGACAAATCCAGCGCACCCTTGTTGATGCGGAAGAGGAACTGGGTCTTGTTGGTGTAGTTCACCGCCGAGGCCGCCCAGACCGGCACGTCGTCGGCGTTGTACTTGAATTCGCTGGCGAAGATGGCGTCGAACTCTCCACCCACGGCGCTCGCGCGGATCATCTCCTTCAGTCCGGACGAGATGATGAAGTGCTTCACCTCCACGCCTTGCTCGCCGCCATGGTTGCGCACCCGGTCGAACCAGCCGTCCGCGACGCCCTTGAAGAAGCCGATCCTGGCGCCGTGGCGCTCGATGTCCTCGCGCCGGAAGCGCACGTCCTCGCGCTGAGCGGCCTTCACCATCTCGTGCATGTAGATAAGGATGTTGTCGGCGCCGAGCCGCGCCGCCTCGCCGTTGACGCGCTTCCAGAACGCCTCTTTCTCCTCCCCGATCTCGGGGATGAAGGAGTGCTCCTGCATGGAGCCGGGCGAGAGCGTACCGTCGAAATCGTACGCGATGGCGAGGGTGGGGGTGCGATCTGGCAATATGGACCTGCACACTTCAGCGTTCTGAACTAAACAAACGAATATAAGATCGAACCGGCGGAGACGGAGAACCCACCCACGGAGAGCACCTGCCCGACACGGCGTTGGACGATCCTCCATTGCTCCCATGGCAAGGGAAGGAGTTGGCCCCAGAGCCTTGCCGAATCGTAGGAGCTGACAACACCCGAAGCGCCCATCACCGCAATCAGCAGGCCCGAGGTCACACCAGGGCTCCAGCCTTCAGCCGTTCCAATCAACGCGATCGGAAATGCGAGCGCAACGAAGCCCAGAATGGCGATTGTGTGAAAGAGGCCTGCCTTGGCCATCCAGCCTCACGCCTCCAGCGTCACGTCCCAGTAAAGATAATCGAGCCAGCTCTCATGGAGGTATTTCGGCGGGAAGCGGCGGCCCTGGGCCTGCAGCTGGTGCATGCCGGGCCGGTCGGCCTCGCGCAGCAGCGGCATGCCGGCTTCGCGCGGGGTGCGCCCGCCTTTCTTGAGGTTACAGGGTGCGCAGGCGGCCACGATGTTGTCCCAGGTGGTGCGCCCGCCCTTGGAGCGTGGGATCACATGGTCGAAGGTGAGCTGATCAAGCTTGTTGGTGCCGCAATACTGGCAGCGAAAACCGTCGCGCAGGAACACGTTGAACCGGGTGAAGGCGGGCGGGCGGTCCTGGTTGATATAGTCGCGCAGCGCCACCACGCTCGGCGCGGCCATCTCGAAGCTGGGGCTGCGAATGGGCGTGGCGTATTCCGAAACGATGTCAACGCGCTCCAGAAACACCGCCTTCACCGCCTCCTGCCAGGGCCAGGTGGACAGCGGATAATAGGACAGCGGCTGGTAGTCCGCGTTCAATACAAGGCAGCGAAGATCTTCCGGCGCGGTCTTAAACACGCGCATGGCGCTCTCCCCCGACTGAAGCCGCGCCGGAGAGCGCACTGCAAGGGGCGAGACCCCGATATGTCATGGCCGTCCTGAAGACGCGCCTCCCTCAAAGTCCAGGCCCCTGAATTCGCGAAACGAATCATCTGGAGCGGTTTCGAGACGTCGGCACTTTAACCGAACTCGCGTGACGGTGACATGACACTGAGCACACGGGTCTTTGACAATGTTGGTTTTCCGCTCCAGCCCGGCGAGCGCAGAGCGGGCTTTCCCTTGGCGGCGCGGCTTTCTGGGTCCTCCACGGCGGCTCGCCCCCTCGCTTGAGGAAGAGACCGGCGCCGCAGCCAGCCATCGCAAGCGCGTCGCTCACACCGCCCCTTCGTTCCACGCCGGCGGGCGAAGCCGCGTACGGCGTGCAGCCAGGCCTGCTAAACCAGCTTGCCTGCGAACGCGTTGGCGATGAAGCGCTGACCCAGCTCCAACCCGTCCGGGCCGATGGAGTGGGGCACGCCCTGGGAGATGTGAAACTCCGCGCCGTGGCCGGCCGCGCACAGGCCTTGTGCGGCCATGAGCGTCATCCCCACGGGCAGCACCTCGTCGGCGTCACCGTGCACTAAAAGGATGGGCGGCTTCGCCGTCATCTCCTGTTTCAGGCGCTCCGGTCCGGCCAGCGCGCCAGAATAGCCGAGAATGCCCGCCGGGGCGGTCTCGCGCCGCAAACCGGTGTGCAGCGCCATCATCGTGCCTTGGGAAAAGCCCACAAGAACGAGATCCTGCGGCTGAAGCTCCCAGCGCGTCAGCTCGGCTTTGACGAACTGCTCGGCGCTCGCATGGGCCGAGCGCACCCCCTGCTCCATCAGCTCGGGATCGAGCCGCGAGATGGGAAACCATTGGTATCCGCCGGGAAAGCCGGGCACGGATTCAGGCGCGTTCGGGCTCGCCCAGGCCACGTCGGGAAAATGCGGCGCCCAGGCTTGCGCCAGCCCGGCCAGATCCTGCCCGTTCGAGCCATAGCCATGGAACAGCACCACCAGCTTTTTCGCCTTGCTCGATTTCGGCGCGATGCGCGGCCCGTCGATGAGGATCATGCCTGTCGTCCCTTTCCGATTTGCGGCGCGATCATAGCCGGCGCGCACCGTGTTGGAAGCCGCCGCCGTGACCAGAGCGCAGGCTTGCGCTAAGCCTTGCCGCCATGAGCGACTTCCTCACCCGCTTCGCCCCCTCGCCCACCGGGCTCCTCCATCTCGGCCACGCTTTCTCTGCGATCACCGCGTTCGAGGCGGCGAAAGCCGCAGGCGGAACCTTCCTGCTCCGGATCGAAGACATCGACACCGCGCGCTGCCGCCTGGAGTTTGAAGAAGCGATCTTTGACGATCTCACCTTTCTCGGCCTCGACTGGCCGCAGCCGGTGCGCCGCCAGAGCGCGCACTTCCCCGAATACGCCCGGGCGCTGGAAAGCCTCGCGCGGCGCGGCCTCGTCTATCGCTGCTTCAAGACCCGCAAGGAGATCGCCGACGAGATTGCGCGCGCGCCCCATGCGCCGGGCGAAGGCCCTGAAGGCGTGATCTATCCTGGTCCGGAAGCCCCGCTCACAAAGGCTGAGGAAGACGCCCTCATTGCAAAGGGCAAACCCTATGCCTGGCGGCTCTCGGTCACGGCCTGCCGTGACGAACTCGGCGCGGCGTGGGACGCGCTGCATTTCATCGAGGAGGGCGAAGGGCCCGAGGGCGAGCACGGCCTTGTGCGCGCCCGTCCGGAAACGCTGGGCGACGTGATTCTCGGGCGCAAGGACGTGGGCGCCAGCTATCACCTCGCCGCCGTTCACGACGACGCGCTGCAGGACGTCACCCACGTCATACGCGGCCAGGACCTCTTCTTCGCCACTCATCTCCACGCCTTGCTCCAGCACCTGATGGAGCTGCCGCGGCCTGTCTACCGCCATCACCGGCTCTTGCTGGACGAACACGGCAAGCGTTTCGCCAAGCGCGATGACAGCGCCACGATCCGCACCATGCGCGCGGCCGGAATGAGTGCGGCGGAGATCCGGGCGAAGGCGGGAGCGCGCCCTTTCTGACGCCGCTCACGGCGACAGGCCCACCGCATCAAGAGGTAAGTCGAGAAGGCTCCGCTTGGACGGCGGCGGCCTAGCCCATGGCCCGCGCCGTGCCTTCCACGACCGCCACACGCTGGGCGCCCTCGCCGAAGGGTTCGAACAGCACGGGCTCCACGCCGGTGAGCCAGGCCTGAACCTCCAGCGCCAGGATCGCTTCGGCGAGGCCGGCCCGGCGCGCAGCGTCAAGATGGGCGCAGGCTTCATCGAAGATCAGCACCGGCGCGGCCCCGTAGCTGCGCTTCACCGCGCCGGCCTGGGCGAGGGCGAGACCGAGCACCAGCGCTTTCTGCTCTCCAGTGGAGCAGTCGGCGGCCGGCTGATCTTTCTCGCGGTGGCGGGCGGCGAGTTCGGTGCGATGGGGGCCGGTGAGCGCGCGCCCCGCCGCGCCGTCGCGGCGGCGGGCATCCTTGAGCGCGCCCGCGAACCAGTCCTCGGCCTCGCCGGCCTTCATGCCTTCGGCGAGCCGCACCTCGAGCACGCCTTCCAGCGCCAGATCGGCCTTGGGAAACGCGCTGTCGGGCCGCTCATCGATTTGCGACTGCAGCCGCGCAAGCGCATCCAGGCGCGCCGCCGCCACCGCGGTCCCGCGCGCGGCCATCTCCGATTCCAGCGCGTCGAGCCAGGACGGGTCGGCGCGCCCGCCCTCCTCCAACCGGTCGAGCAGGCGCTGGCGCTCGCGCTGCGCCTTTTCATAGGCGGACGCCTCCGCGGCGTGGTCAGGCGCGCCGGCGAGCACCAGGCGGTCGAAGAATTTCAGCCGGTCGGCGCGAGGCCCCGCCCAGAGCCGGTCCTCTCGCGGGGTAAGCCAGACCATGGGGAACAGCCGGGCAAGCTCGCTCTGCGTCGCCGCCACGCCGTCGAGCCGGGTCTTGCGCCGCGAAGGCTCGGCAGGGTCGGACCCGGTGGCGAGGCTCACCGCCCCCTCGCGCGTCATCGCTTCGGCGTAGACCGCCCAGATCGGCGCGGGCCCGTCCGGGGTTTTCATCCGCACGGCGTCCGCCCCGGCTGCGCGCACACCGCGGCCGGGACCAAGGAAACTCACCGCTTCAACCAGATTGGTCTTGCCCGCCCCGTTAGGACCGAACAGCGCAACCGGGCGCGCGTCCAGCTCCAGATCGAGCCGGGCGTAATTGCGAAAGCCGGTGAGCTTCAGCCGGGTGACCGCCGGGGTGTCCGGCGCGGGGCGGGCGATGGTCGCCTGCGTCACACCCGAAGCGGCATCAGCACGTATTCCGCGTCCTTGTCGCCGGAATCGGTGACGCGCGTGGGCGAGCCGGAATCGGCGAACTCGAACACGGCTTCATCGCCCTCGATCTGACCGGCGACATCCAGCAGGTAGCGGGCGTTAAACCCGATCGCCATCTCGTCGCTGGAATAGTCCGCCGAGAGCTCCTCGCTCGCCGCGCCGCTTTCTGGATTGTTCACGGTGAGGGTGAGCTGGCCATCGGCCAGCGCCAGCTTCACCGAGCGCGATTTTTCCTGGCTGATCGTCGCCACCCGGTCCACCGCCTGGGCGAAGGGCGCGCGGTCGATGCGCAGGATCTTGTCGTTGCCGCGCGGAATCACGCGCTCATAGTCCGGGAAGGTGCCGTCGATGAGTTTCGAGGTGAGCACCGCCGCGCCCAGCTGGAAACGGATTTTGCCCTCGCTCACTGAAATCTCGACATCGCCGTCGAGGTCCTCCAGCAGGCGGCGCAGTTCCTGAATGGGTTTGCGCGGGACGATCACCGCCGGCATGCCGCCCGCCCCGTCGGGCAGATCGGTCTCCGCCAGCGCCAGGCGGTGACCGTCGGTGGCCACGGCGCGCAGCGTCTTGCGCCCGTCGCGCTCGGCCGCGTGCAGGTGGATGCCGTTGAGATAATAGCGCGTCTCTTCTGTGGAGACGGCGAAGCGGGTCTTGTCGATCAGGCGCGCGATTTCGCTCGCCGGCGCGGTGAAGGTGACCGCCAGATCCTCGCTCGGCATAACCGGGAAATCGCCCGGCGGCAGGACCGGCAGGTTGAAGCGCGAGCGCCCGGCGGTGAGCACCATGCGCGGATCGTCGCCGGACAGCTCCAGCGTCACCTGGCTGCCCTCGGGCAGCTTGCGGGCGATCTCATAAAGGGTGTGGGCCGGGGCGGTGACCACGCCGTCGCGCTCGGATTTCGCCTCGGCCTCCTCCACGATCTCCATATCGAGATCGGTGGCCGTGAACCGTGCAAAGCCGCCCTCGGCGTTGATCAGGACGTTGGACAGGATGGGTATGGTGTTGCGCCGCTCCACGACGGCTTGCACGTGTCCGAGGGCCTTGAGCAGCGTCGCGCGCTCGATGGTGAGCTTCATGGTCTCGCCTTTGCCTGTCTTTTTCTATGAGGCGAACCGGACAAACGGGAATCGCCTGAATCTGAAGAGCAGGACACTCTAAACCAAAAAAATCGGCCGCAAGAAGGGGTCTCTTGCGGCCGATCTCTCAGAGGGGGTTGAAAAGCGGTGGTCAGCCCCGCAGGCGGCGCCGGATCGCGTCCACGTCTTCGGCCAGAGCCGCATCCGAGCTGAGCGCGCCGGACACCTTGTTGACCGCATGGATCACGGTGGAATGGTCGCGCCCGCCAAAGCGCCGGCCGATATCGGGCAGTGAGCGCGTAGTCATTGTTTTGGCCAGATACATGGCGATGTGGCGGGGGCGAACAACGGTCTTGGTGCGCCGCTTTGACAGGATGTCATCCACCGCGATGTCGAAATAGGCCGCCGTCGCCTTCTGGATGTCGTCAACGGTCACCCGCTTCTCGCTGCGCACCGGCAATTCACCGAGCGCTTCCTCCACGGTCTCCATGGTTACGGGCCGGTGCAAGAGCGCAGTGCGCACGATGATGTTGTTCAGCACGCCCTCCAGCTCGCGCGCCGAGCTGGTCACGCGCGCAGCCAGGAAGTCGCGCACCTGCTCGGGCACGTCCAGGTCCGGGCAGTGCCGGCGCGCTTGGGCGATCTTGCAATCGATGATCTTGCGGCGCAGGTCCAGATCCGGACCCGAGAGCGGGCAATGGAAGCCGCCCGACAGAATGTCCTTCAGGCGACGGTCGGAAACGTTGAGATCGTTCGGCGCGCAATGGCTGGCCAGAACCACCTGCTTGTCGGCGGCCATGAGCGCGTTGACGGTCTGCAGAAACTCCAGCTCGGTCGCAGTCTTGCCGGCGATGAAGTGCACGTCGTCGATCAAAAGCACGTCGCAGTCGCGCACCAGCTCCTTGAACGGGCGGGTGTCCTTGGCGCGCAGGGCGGACTGGAAGCCGTTGAGGAACTCCTCGGCGGTCAGATAAAGCGCCTTGCGCTTGGACTCGCCGAGCTCCACCGAATGGGCGATCGCCGCCATGAGGTGGGTTTTGCCGACGCCGTAATCGCCGTGGAAGAAAACAGGGTTGAACGGCGGCGTTGCCGATCCGGCGACGGCCTTGGCGGCGGTGGCCGCCATGATGTTGGCCGAGCCCACCATGAAGGTGTCGAAGGTGAAGCGCGCCTCCTTTGACTCCGGCGCCGCGGCGCTGGTGAAGGCGGCCGGCGCGGCGTGGCTCGCAAGCGCGGCCCGGTCGGCGGTCTCCGGCACGGCGCGCCCGGCGGTCGCAGCGACCGGAGCGGGCCGGCGCGCGGCGGCGATCACGCCCGCCTCGGTGGAGATCAGGATGTCGCGCGGCGCGTCTTCAGCCGCCGCCCAGAGCGCCCTCAGCCGGGCGCCGAGATGGTCCTCCACCCAGGATCGCGAAAAATCGTTCGGGCAGATGATGAACACGCGCCCGGCCTCGTCCTCCATGACCCGCAGGCGCGCGATCTCCGAGGCGTAGACGATGTCGCCGAATTCCTTGCGAAGGGTTGCGCGTACATCGCGCCAGATCCCCACCGCGGTCCGACCTCCGGTCATCGCGACGGCCTCATAGCGTAGCACTGCGGATGCTCTGTTTTCATGCCCCATGGAACCCCAACCTTCAAGGTTCGCCGCAGCCTTGAGGCTACGGTCAAGTGTCTGATTTTGGACGCACCTTCTCCGTCCGGCCACACGCACCTATTCGGCGCCCCGGTGTGTTTTTCATTCCGTATGGAGATGACTGCCGTCGATGTCCTCAGGTTAGCCACGCGAGCCGACGAATCAACACCATTAACCACGCAAAGGCACCGATTCAGAGCTTGACAGGATGAATCACAAAGCGCCTTGGGCGTTTGCGAGATGAAAAAAATTTTTGCGCATTTTTGCGCTTGTAATCAGCTTGAAAATAGGACTCGCCCCAGGCTCGCAATGCCTGCCCCAGAATGGCTCAGATCGCCTTATGGGTAAAGAAATTCTAAGCATGACGACGGAGGGCGCAAAGCGACAAAAAAACGCCCGCAGACAGGCTGCGGGCGCTCTAACGAATTGATCCGGCTCAAGAAGAGTTTTTACTGAGCCGTCATCGATTTGACGCGCGCGGAAAGGCGCGAAACCGTCCGCGATCCGGTGTTCTTGTGGATGACCCCTTTGGACACCGCTTTCATCACTTCAGACTCCGCAGTCTGGAGCGCCTTGCGGGCTTCGCCCGCGTCGCCGGCGGCGACCGCCTCGTTGAGCTTGCGGATAAAGGTCCGCATGCGCGTGCGGCGGCCCTTGTTGAGCGCGGTGCGGCGCTCGATCTTCCGGGTCATCTTCTTGGCCGAGCGTGTATTCGCCATGGGTCTTCAAGCTCTCTCGTTCACGCCGGCGGCCCGACATGGCGCTGGCTTAGGAAATTCGATAAGGCGCGGCGTATAGCTCCGGGCGGGCCGGGCGTCAACCGCGATGCGCTGAATGCGCAGGTGGAACCGGCCTAGCGGTGCTTGAAATGCGCCGCGCGTTTGTCGGCGAAGGCGGCCATGCCTTCGCTCTGATCCTCGGTGGCGAACTGGGACTGGAAGACCCGGCGCTCAAAGCGCACGCCTTCGGCCAGCCCCATTTCAAAGGCGGTGTTGATCGCTTCCTTGGTCATCATGGCGATGGGCAGCGATTTCGACGCGATCGCGGAGGCCGCCTCCATGGCGGTGTCCAGAAGCTCGTCGGCGGGCACCACGCGGCTCACCAGCCCGGCGCGCTCGGCCTCCTCGGCGGGCATCATCCGGCCGGTGAGGCACAGATCCATGGCTTTCGCCTTGCCCACCGCGCGCGGCAGGCGCTGGGTGCCGCCCGCGCCCGGCATGACGCCGAGATTGATCTCCGGCTGACCGAACTTGGCGGTTTCGGCCGCGATGATGAAGTCGCACATCATAGCGATCTCGCACCCGCCGCCGAGCGCGTAGCCTGAGACCGCGGCGACGATCGGCTTTCGAAACCGCGCCACGCTCTCCCAGGTCTCCGCGAACGGATCGTGCTTGTAGAGCGAGATGAAGTCTTTTTCCTGCAGCTCCTTGATGTCGGCGCCGGCCGCAAAGGCCTTGGCCGAACCGGTCAGCACCACGCAGCCGATGTCCTCGTCTTTTTCGAACGCGGACAGGGCGGCGGTGAGTTCGGCCGTGAGCTCGTCGCACAGCGCGTTCAGCGCCTGGGGACGGTCCAGGGTGATGACGCCGACGCGCCCTTCGGTCTTGGTCTGGATGGTGGTGTAGGCCATCAGGCCCTCCAAGCGGTCTGGGGCGCGCCGATAAAGCCGGGGCGCGCGCGGGTGAGCGACAAAACGCGCGCCGCTATACACGAAGCCCGCGCCGGGGTCGACACCCGGCGCGGGCCCGTTTCAGGCGTCTGGATCGAGCCTATTGGCGGGTCACGGTGTGGCCCTCGGCTTCCAGCAGCGCGATCACGCCGTTCTCGCCCGGCATGTGCCCGGCGCCGACCGCGACGAAGGCGTCCTGATCGCTGGCCAGAGCCGCCTCGATCTGCGGAATCCAGTTCAGGTTCCGCTGGACGATCAGGGCGTCGTAAAGCTCGGCGGAGGTGTCCCGCATATCCTCGTTGAACACCCGGTCGATCACGGTCATGTCGCCAATCGCCCAAGCCTGGACAATCTCGGAGAGCATGTCGGGGTCTTCGACCATTTGCGCGATGCCGATCTCGAAATCAGCGATCTGCGTCTCTATCGGCATGTCGGCGAAGAAGCGCAGCTGCTCCTCAACGGTTTCGAAATACCCGAAATCCTTGCCGGCGGCGGTGGCGGCGGCGGTGAGCTTGTGCTCCACGCCCGATTCCGGATCATAGCCGCCAGCCTGGATCTGGAGCACGGCGAGCGTCAGGCTCGCGAGCCAGGGCTGAAACGGGTCCATCTGAGCGGCCAGCGCCTCGGGCGGCGCGCCGATGCGCTCGGCTATGGTGACCATATGCGCCTTGGCTTCGTCGCTGATCAGCGAGCTCAGCGTGACGCCGGGTTCGTTCAGCCCGAGCTGCGGGATCAGAGCCTGCATCTGCGCCTGGGCCTGCGGCGACACCGCGTCGGCCTCCAGGTACATGATCTCCGCGTCTTCAAGCGCCGCGTCCACCGCGGGTGTGCGCCAGTTCAGCTCCGGCGGCAGGATATGCACCGTGCCGAACAGATAGACGGTGGAGTCCGCGTCGGAGATCGACCAGATGGCCGGGTTCGCCTCGATGGCGGAATAATCATCCTGCGCCGAAGCGGCGCCGGCGAAGGCCAGGCCGGCTGCAAACCCTGCAGCCAGCGCGGCGGTGGCTTTGAGAAGCTGTTTCATTTCTATTTCCCTCTTATCCCGTCACGCGGCGCCGACCTTAGTCGCGCGCCCGCCTGAATCCCTTACACCTCAGCGATGTGATCGTTTGATGGCCGCCCTAAAGCGTCAGCGCGACGCAGATCCGGGCGGCGACGACATCGGTCAGGATGCAACCTTATGCAAACTCGCCTCTCCTGGCGAGCGCTATGGTGATATCCCCTTATTTGTTGTGAGTCTACAACATTTAGAAAAGCATGTATAAACTTTCATATTCGGGATAACGCCGCATCACCGTTGGCATTTCGGGCAGAAGAAGGTGGAGCGGCCCGACTGGACGATGCGCTGAATGGTTCCGCCGTCCTCGCGCCGGCAGGGTTCGCCCGCGCGCCCGTAGGCGTCGAAGCTGTGCTGGAAATACCCCATGGCGCCGTCCGCGCCGGCATAGTCGCGCAGGGTCGATCCGCCCGCCGCAATCGCCTCGGCGATGACCTGGCGCACCGCCGGGGCGAGGCGCTCGGCCCGCGCGCCGGGGATGGAGGCGCACAGCCGGCGCGGCGAGATCTTCGCGCGCCACAGCGCCTCGCACACATAGATATTGCCCAGGCCGGCCACGACGCTTTGATCCAGCAGCCCGGCCTTCACCGGGCTTTTGCGCCCCGCGAACGCCTCGCTGAGATGGGCGGACGAAAAGGCGTTGGAGTCCGGCTCCGGCCCCAGATTGGCGAGATAGGCGCTCACCGCGTCGTCGTGGCCGGCGAACAGATCCATGAACCCGAACCGGCGCGGGTCGTTGTATGTGACCGTCACCCCGCCTTCCATCTGGAACACGACATGGTCGTGCTTCGGGTTCGCGGCCGGGGCGTAGACGAAATCGCCCGGCTGGCGCTTCACATCGTCGGCCTCGATGGAGAACCGCCCCGACATGCCCAGATGCATGAGCAGCGTTTCGCCCGAGCCCAGCCGCGCCAGGAGATATTTCGCTCGCCGGTCAAGGCGCTCCACCCGCGTGCCGGTGAGCCGGGCTTCGAAGCGTTCGGGCAACGCGAAGCGCAGATCAGGCCGGTTCGCCCGTGCGGCTAAAATGCGACGCCCCTCCATGGCCGGCTGCAAACCGCGGCGCACGGTCTCGACTTCAGGCAGTTCAGGCATCACCCTTCCCCCATGAGCTTTGGTCTTTGGGAACTGTAGCGATGGCGCGCGACGGGGCGAGCTTGAACGGCGCCGCCAGCGCCGCCGGCCTGGCGCTGCGCGCGCTGGGCGCGGCGGCGAACGTGCGCGCCGGCGCGGATCATCCCGCGATGTATGCACGCGGGGACAATCCCTGGACCGACCGCATCGCCCGCGAGTTGCGCGATCAGATCGCCGCGGCTCTGACCCCTGAACACGCCGGCTGTCACGCCGTCTCGGCGCGCTGGCGTTTCCCGTCCCTGATCAAGAACGGCCCCGTGCTCGCCACGGACAATCCGCTCTACGACATCGCCTGGCGGATTTACGCCCAGGACGGCTCTGCGCTTCTTGCCCAGCCCCTGATCGCCGAGTGCGCCTGGCGGGGCGGATGGCGATCCATGTCCGCTGCCTGCGATCGGCTGGCCCAGGGCCGCGCCCATGTGAAGCTTCTGTGCGCCATGGACGACCCGCAGCGCGCCGTGGGGGAGATGACGCTGGCCGAAGCCTGCGCCTTTCGCATCTCCGCCTTCGCCCCGGCCGGCGAGGAGGTGATGCTGGCCTTCTACGGCAAGGGCGAAAGCTGGCGCGAGACGCCGGGATTTTCCGTCTTCACCTATTTGACCGGGCGCGACCGGCTGGAGCCCGTGAACCCGGACGGGTGATCATTGGTTATCGGGCGAGCCGCAGACTTGAAAGGCTTGACCATGCGTTCTTCCGCCCTTTTCGCCGCCCCCGCCCTCGCCGCCCTGATGGCCCTCGCCGCCTGTGACGACGCGCCCGATACGCCCGGCGACCGCCGCATGGGCTCGGCCAACCCCTACGCAGAGAGCGAAACCTACCGATTCCTCTGCGGTGAGCGTGAGGTGGAGGCCCGTTTCCTGCGCGAGACCGCGCGCATCGTGGTCGACAGCCAGACCTATGATCTGGACCGCGTGGACACAGAAACGGGCACGCGGTTCGAAGCGCCGGGCGACGATGCGCTCTTCTTCTGGAATATGGGCGAGGCTGCGGTGCTGGGCCTGCCCGGCGACACTGACCGCGATTGCCGGCTGGATGGCGAGGCGTAAGGCGCGCCCGCGCGTCGCAGCCGGCGCCACTGGCGCACAAGCGTCAGCCGCTCTAGCTTGGCGGTTATGAGCAACGACACCGTCTCTTTCGGCTTCAAGGACGTCGCCCGCGGCGAAAAGCAGGGCCTGGTCCGGGAGGTCTTCGATTCCAGCGCCCGGCGCTATGATCTGATGAACGATCTGATGAGCCTTGGGGTGCATCGGGTCTGGAAGGAGATCACCGTCACCAAGGCCGGCCCGCGCCCCGGCGCGCGGCTGATCGACGTGGCCGGCGGCACTGGCGATATCGCGCGCGACTTCCTCGACCGCTGCGACCGGCTGCAGAAGCGCCGCGGCGGCGCGATGGCCGAAGCGGTGGTCGCCGACATCAACGAGGAGATGCTCCGCGCAGGCCTGAAGCGCGGCGCGCGCGACCGGCTTGACTGGGTCACGGCCAACGCCGAGCACCTGCCCTTGGACGACGCCTGCGCGGACGCGGTGACCATTGGGTTCGGCATCCGCAACGTCACCGACCGGATCAAGGCGCTTGGCGAGATGCGCCGGATCTTAAAGCGCGGCGGCCGGTTCGTGTGCCTGGAATTCTCCCGGCCCACCACGCGCGCGCTGGAAAAAATCTACGACGCCTGGTCGTTCAATGCGATCCCGGTGCTTGGCGAAAAGATCGCCGACGACCGAGACAGCTATCAATACCTTGTGGAGTCCATCCGCCGCTTCCCCCACCAATCGGCCTTCGCCGCGGAGCTGGAAGAGGCCGGCTTCAAACAGGTGAAGGTGGACAACCTCTCCGGCGGCATCGCGGCGATCCATACCGGGTGGAAGCTTTAGCGGGCGGCGGCGGCGCTGCGAGGCGCAGGCTTCGCCCCGAATGGAGCCGGCGCGAAAGCCCCCTCGCCCCCTTAAAGGGGGAGAGGATAAAGGAGAGGGGGTCCGCTCCGGATCGAGCGCAGCGCTTACGCCCGCACCCCACCCCTCATCCTTACCCTTCGCCTGTTCGATCGATCCCCCGGATCGATCTCGGCAGGCTCAGCCCCTCAAAGAGGGGCGAAGGGGACATCAGCGCGGCATCCGGCCGGCACGCTCATCATCTGGCTCAATCTTACGTAAGCCCGCTCACCGGGCTACGCCCTACCCACGTTCGACGATATTCACATGGCCCATCTTGCGGCCCTCACGGGTTTCGCGCTTGGCGTAGAGATGGAGCACCGCGCCCGGCTCGGTGAGCCAGCGCGCCCAGTCCTCGGCGTCCGATCCGATCAGGTTGATCATGCGCGCCGGCGCGATCGGCGCGGGATCGCCCAGCGGCCAGCCGGCGACGGCGCGCATGTGCTGCTCGAACTGGTCGGTCAGGCAAGCGTCTTGCGTCCAGTGGCCGGTATTGTGCACGCGCGGGGCGATCTCGTTGACCAGAAGCCGGCCGTCTGAAAGCGCGAACAGCTCCACCGCCAGCACGCCTACATAATCGAGCGCCTCCAGGATCGCGGTGACAATGCGCAGGGCCTCGGCGCGCACGCCGTCATCGGCCTCGGCCGGAGCGGTCGTCTCGCGCAGGATCCCGCCCTCATGGTGGTTCTCGCTCAGCGGAAAGGCGCGCACCTCGCCGTCGGCGCCGCGCGCGGCGAGGATGGACAGCTCGCGCTGGAACGGCGCGAACGCTTCGAGGATCGCTTCATGTCCGCCGATCGCGTCAAACGCCGCTTCGGCGTCCTCGATCGCGCGCACGACCTGCTGGCCCTTGCCGTCATAGCCAAAGCGGCGGGTTTTCAAAATTGCGGGCACGCCCAGCGCCTCAGCCGCCGCGCGCGCATCGGCGGGCGTGTCCACGGCCCGGAAGGTGACGGTGGGGGCGTCATGGGCGTTGAGGAACGTCTTTTCGGTGAGCCGGTCCTGGGCGGCCTCCAGGGCATTGGCGCCAGGACGCAGGGGCGCATGTTTCGCCGCCTCGAGCGCGGTCTCCACCGGCACGTTCTCGAACTCGTAGGTGACCGCATCGACGCTTTTTGCAAACCGCGCCACGGCGCCCAGATCGTCATAGGCCGCCGTCACCGTCTCCGCTGCGACGCGGCCCGCCGGGCAGCCGGGTTCAGGATCGAAGATCACTATGTCGAGACCGAGGCGCGCGCCCGCCAGCGCCAGCATGCGCCCCAGCTGTCCGCCGCCCAGAATGCCGATGCGCGAACAGGGGGAGAGGCGGGTCATCTAGTCCTCGACGGTTTCGGGCACGCTGTCGGTAAGCTGGTCGCGATAGGCTTTCACCCGCGCCATCAGGCTGGAGTCAGACAGGCCCACGATGGAGGCGGCGAGGATCGCCGCGTTCTTCGCGCCCGCCTCGCCGATGGCCAGCGTGCCCACCGGCACCCCGCCGGGCATCTGGACAATGGACAAAAGGCTGTCGAGCCCTGAGAGCGCTTTTGACTGAACCGGAACGCCCAGTACAGGCAGATGGGTCATGGAGGCGACCATGCCCGGTAGATGCGCCGCGCCGCCCGCGCCGGCGATGATCACCTGCACGCCGCGCCCGGCGGCGGCCTTGGAGAAGTCCACCAAGCGGTCCGGCGTGCGGTGCGCGCTGATCACCTTCGCCTCATAGGCCGCGCCGAACTGGTCGAGCAGATCGGCGGCGTGCTTCATGGTGGGCCAGTCGGACCTGGACCCCATGACGATGGCGATGGGCTTGGCGGCGATGGACGCGGCGCTTTCGGCCATTGGGTTTCACCCCTCCCGGCGCTGGAAAGCCCGGCACAGTACGCACGGCGGGCCCGCCGTCAAGAAAAACGCGCTACTCGCCGGGCGCTTTCGCCTTGATGACAAGGGCGTGCACCGGACCCGCCAGCTCTTCTTTAAGCGCGGCGTTCACCAGGCGGTGGCGCTCGATCCGGCTTTTGCCCGCGAACGCGTCCGCGGTGATCATTACGGTGAAGTGACTTTCACCGCCTTCGCGCGCGCCGGCATGACCGGCGTGGAGCGCGCTGTCATCGCTGATTTCAAGCGCCTCCGGCGCGAAAGCTGCGGCGAGTTTTTCCTCAAGGCGCTGCTTAACGTGTTGCAAAGGACACCCTCCATTCGTTGCCGCGGGCTGCGGCGCACCCCATACTTCGCCCCCATGGACGGCGATTACAAATACCGCCCGCGCTTTGTCGACATCCGCATCAAGAAGCCCAAGAACGAGGCTTCGGTCGACGAGCGCGTGTGCGAGCACCCGCAATGCCGGTCCAAGGCCACTGCGCGCGCGCCGAAAAGCGCGGCTAAACGCAACGAATTCTACTGGTTCTGCCAGAGCCACGCGGCCGAGTACAACAAGCAGTGGAATTTCTTCGAGGGCATGAGCGAGGACGCCGCGCGCGCCCATATGGACGCCGATTTCTACGGCCACCGCCCCACCTGGAGCTTCGCCGCCGGGTCCACGGCCCGCAAGAAGGCAGAACGCGCCAGCAAGGACTTCCAGGACGGATTTGAAGATCCCTTCTCGATCTTCGGCGACCGCCCGCCGCCGGGCCAGGAGCGCCGCCAGCGCGAAGCCGAAGACCCCCACGCCTCCATGGGCCGTTTGCAGAAGCGCGCCCTGGAAACGCTGAGCCTCGACCCCGACGCCACCAAGGCTCAGGTGCGCAAGCGCTATGCGGAACTGGTGCGCGCCTATCACCCGGACTCCAACGGCGGCGACCGCTCCATGGAGGAGCAGCTCAACAAGGTGGTTCAGAGCTATCAGATCCTCAAAGGCGCAGGCATGGCGTGAGCGGCTTTGTCACCGGCCATGGTGGCGCCGGACGCGTGTGCGCGCTAGGTAAGCGGGAGATATGAGCCGCGCCCGCGGCGCTTTGATTGCTGACAAGAGTTCGAGGCGACATGACCGACGACGCGCTGACCGCCCTGACCCCCGACACAAAGGCCGACTGTCAGGCCCTGTTCGGCTTTGACCCGGGCTTCGAAGTCCCTGCGTTCAACGAGCGCGACAGCCACGTGCCGGACGTCGACGAGACCTATGTCTTCGATCCGGCGACCACGCGCGCCATCCTGGCCGGCTTCGCCTTCAACCGCCGGGTGATGATCCAGGGCTATCACGGCACGGGCAAATCCACCCATGTTGAGCAGGTCGCCGCGCGGCTGAACTGGCCGATGATCCGGGTCAATCTGGACAGCCATGTGAGCCGGATCGACATGGTGGGCAAGGACCAGATCGTCCTGAAAGACGGCCAGCAGATCACCGAATTTCAGGAAGGCATCCTTCCCTGGGCCGTGCAGCGCCCGGTCGCGCTCCTGTTTGACGAATACGACGCCGGCCGGCCCGACGTGATGTTCGTCATTCAGCGCGTGCTGGAGGCGTCGGGCTCGCTGACGCTGCTGGACCAGAACCGTGTGATCAAGCCGAACCCCAATTTCCGCCTGTTCGCCACCACCAATACGGTGGGCCTCGGCGACACCACCGGTCTTTATCACGGCACCCAGCAGATCAATCAGGGCCAGATGGACCGTTGGTCGATCGTCTCCACGCTGAACTATCTGCCCGCCGAGACCGAGCGCGAAATCGTGGCGGCGAAGCTGGGCGAATTCGGCCAGTCGGACGCCGGCGCAAAAGCCATTTCCGACATGGTCAATGTCGCCGACATGACACGCGAAGCCTTCATCTCGGGTGATCTGTCCACCGTTATGAGCCCGCGCACCGTGCTGACCTGGGCGGAGAACGCGCAGATTTTCGGCGATCCCGGCATCGCCTTCCGCCTCACCTTCTTAAACAAGTGCGACGAGCTGGAACGCCCCATCGTGGCGGAGATGTATCAGCGCGTGTTCGGCGAGAACCTGCCTGAAAGCCCGGTGAAGCCCGGTCAGGCGGCGTAGGGCTCGCTACCACACCCGCTCGCAGCCATAGGCGTCGAACACCGGATCAGCGCTGACGACCGGGATATTGCGACGCACCGCCTGGGCGGCGATCATGCGGTCGAACGGGTCACCGTGGACAGGCGGGAGATCGCGCACGGCGTAGCAGTCGCCGAGATCAATGGGCAGAATCTCGAACGGCTTGGGCGGCCCCACCGCCTTCAACCTGTCGAGCCAGGGGCCAAGCGATCCCAGGCGCCGGTCGCCATGCTTGGCGCGTTTGATGTTCGCTTCCCAGACAGACGCCATTGAGATGAGCGGCGCCTCCGCGCGCCGCAGATAGGCGCGCGCCGGCGCGCTCAGGCTTGGGTCAGGGATCATGAACCAGGCCGCCGCTTGCGTATCGACGAGCACCGTCAGGACTTGGCGTCCTCCGGCTCAAGGTCGCGATCGAGAAAAGCGTCCCACTCTTCGTCGGTGTAGGTGGGCTCCATGAGGATGCGATTGGCTTCCTGCGTCCATTCACCAAGATCCGCCCACGCCCCATGCGCGTCGGCGCCCGTCAGCTTGCGTTTCGGCTCGCCGACCGCTTCCAGCCGCGCCACTTCGGTCTTGCCGCGGCATATGACGATAGTCTCGCCCGCCTCCACCTCTCTGAGAAGGCGCGACAGATGCGTTTTCGCTTCATGCACGGTGACGGTTTTCATGGCGCTTAGCTTAGTCAACTTAGTCAGATTTGTCGATGTGCCGGCCCTGCACTGCACCAATCCGGGTTCGCAAGTCGTCCTTGCGGGGCTATCTATTCGGCCATGACCGATCAGAGCCCCGCCGAGCAGTTTCGCCGCGCCCTTGCGACCACCACCCGCGCCCTGTCGAAGGAGCGCGAGCTGGAGGTCAAATACGGCGGGGACCGGGCCGCCATCGCGCGCGGCGGGGTGGTGCTGCCCAACCCGCCGGAAAAGCTCACCATCGACGAGGCGAGCAAGGCGCGCGGGCGCGCCGACGCGCTGGCGCTGCGCTACGCGCTCCATGACAGCCGCGCCCACCAGCAATCCCTGCCGCCCGGAGATACGGCGCGCAAAATCTTCGACGCCGCCGAACAGGCGCGCTGCGAGGGGCTGGGCGCGAAGGCCATGCGCGGCGTGGCCGACAATCTGGACGCTGCGTTGATCGACAAATGCCGCCGGCAAGGCTGGAACGTCGCGGAGGATCGCCAGGCCGCGCCGCTGGCCGATGCGGTGTCCATGCTGGTGCGCGAGCGCATCTCCGGGCGCGCGGCGCCAGACGACGCGAAGGGCTTGATGAAGGTCTGGCGCGAGGACCTTGAAGACGCCGCCGGCGACGCGTTGAACGCCCTCGCCGACGCGGCGGGCGACCAGAAGAAATTCGCCGAAGCCCTGCGCCAGGTGATCCGCGATCTGGACCTTTCCGACGAGCTTGGCGAAGTGGAGGAAGACGAGGACGACGAGGAGTCCGAGGACGATTCCGGCGCCGAACAGGAGCCCCAAGCCGGCGAGGATCCCGGCGAGCAGGATCCTGACCAGGGCGAGGACGACGACCCGGCCGACGCCAAGGGGACGGCCGCCGACACCGACGACATCCACTACGCCGAAGAAAGTCAGACCCGCGTCGAGGCCGACGACGAGCCGGGAGAGTCCATGGAGGCTGCGCGGCCGAACTATGTCGCGCCCCGCGATGAGGACGCCGACGCCTACAAGGTCTTCACCACCAAGTTCGACGAGGTGATCCAGGCCGGCGATCTATGCGATGACGACGAGCTGACCCGCCTGCGCCGCAATCTGGACCAGCATCTGAAAGGCCTTGAAGGCGCGGTGGGCCGGCTCGCCAACCGGCTGCAACGAAAGCTCATGGCCAAGCAGCAAAGAAGCTGGGCGTTCGATCTTGAAGAAGGCGTGCTGGATCCGGCGCGTCTGCCGCGCGTCATCCTGGACCCCATGCAGCCGCTGTCGTTCAAGCAGGAACAAGACATGGAGTTTCGGGACACTGTCGTGACCCTGCTCCTGGACAATTCAGGCTCCATGCGTGGCCGGCCGATCCTGGTGGCGGCGGCCTGCGCGGATATCCTGGCGCGCACCCTAGAGCGCACCGGGGTGAAGACGGAGATCCTCGGCTTCACCACGAAGGCCTGGAAGGGCGGGCGCTCCAAGGAAGCTTGGCTGGAACAGGGCAAGCCGCCCAATCCCGGTCGGCTCAATGATCTGCGCCATATCGTCTACAAGAACGCCGACGCACCCTGGCGGCGCGCCCGGCCCAATCTGGGCCTGATGCTGCGCGACGGGCTGTTGAAGGAAAACATCGACGGCGAAGCGCTGCTCTGGGCGCACAAGCGCCTCACCGCGCGCCCCGAACAGCGCCGTATCCTGATGGTGATCTCCGACGGCGCGCCGGTGGACGACGGCACCCAGTCGGCCAACTCGCCCTCCTATCTGGAAAAGCATCTTCGCGAGACGATCGGCTTCATCGAGGAAAAGTCCGACGTGGAGCTTTTGGCCATCGGCATCGGTCACGACGTGACGCGCTATTACAAAAAGGCGGTCACCATCGTGGACGTGGAGCAGCTCGCCGGCGCCATGACCGACCAGCTCGCCGATCTGTTCGACAAGCAGCCGCGGCGCGTGCGCCGGGGGCCGAAGGGCGATGTGCGAAAGGGCCGCGGCGGGCCGGGCCTGTCGGCGCTGAAGCGGGCGACCACGACTACGCCGAGGCGTTAGGCGCTCGCCAGAATCTGCGTCACCAGCGGGTTGGCGAAGCGGCGCTCCAGGGTGATGGCGTAGAACGTCTCCACGATGCCGGGCAGCTCGGCGGCCTCGATCAGCCGGCCGCTCGCCAGCTCGTCACGCACCACGATGGTTGGCGCCACGGCGAGACCGGCGTCATTTCGGGCGAACAGGCGGAGCATCGCCATGTCGTCCACCTCCGCCGCGATGGTCGGGGTTACGCCGAGCCGCATGGCGAGCGCGTCAAAGCCGGAGCGCACCCCGCTGCGGCGCGAGGGCAGGATCAGGGGATGAGCCTTTAAAAGGCCGGCCAGGTCTCGGTCTCCGTCAAGCCGGCCTGGGGCACCCATCAAACTGACTTTCTGTTCGGCCAGCGTATGCACCGTCCAGGCGCTGCCGGACCCACGCAACGGCGCCTGGTTGGCGAGCACCAGATCAAGATTGTGCGCGGCGAGCTCGGCCATGAGCTCCTCCAGCGAACCGGAGCGCAGGTGCACCTCCACCCCGCCTTCGGCGAGAAGCGGGGTGAGCAGATCGGTCTGGAAGTTGCGCGACAGCGTGGCGAGCGCCCCCACGTTCAGCGAACGCCGCGCCGCGCCCGCGCCGGCTTTGAGCACCGCTTCCAGCTCTTCACCGGTGGTGAAGATGGCGTCGGCGTAATCCAGCGCCACCCGGCCGGCTTCGGTGAGGGTCAGCGTGCGCCCCGTACGCTCGAACAAGGCGTGGCCCAGCTGCGCCTCCAGCTGGCGGATCTGGGTGGAGAGCGCGGACTGGGACAAATTCAGCCCCTCCGCCGCCTTCGTCAGCCGTCCCTCATGGGCCACGGCGCGAAAATAGCGCAGATGCTTGTAATTCACGACGCACCCTTTTGTTCGACAAATACGAACGATCAAATTCAAACATTGTAATTTATCTAACGCATCACATCGCTAGCTTCCAGCGCGTTGTTGTCGCCCGGCCCTGGAGCTCCCATGGACGTCCTGCTTGATTTTCTTTCCACCTTCGCCTCCCAGCTGCAAAAGCCGACCCTCGCCTTTCTGATCGGCGGGGTGGTGATCGCAGCGCTGGGCAGCAATCTGACCATTCCCGATCCGCTCTATCGCTTCATCGTGTTCATGCTGCTGATCACGATCGGGCTGGAAGCGGGCATGGAGATCCGCGAGGCGGACCTCATCTCCATGATCCTGCCGATCCTCATCGCCGTGTTCATCGGCCTCGGCGCGGTGGTGGGCGGCGCGTTCGTGCTGACCCGGCTTCCCAAGCTGAAGGCGGAAGACGGCTACGCCACGGCCGGCCTGTTCGGTGCGGTGTCCGCCTCCACGCTCGCCGCGGCGATGGTGGTTCTGAATGAAGAGAATATTCCGTTCGAAGCCTGGGTCCCGGCGCTCTATCCGTTCATGGACCTGCCCGCGCTTCTGGCCGCCATCGTGCTGGCGGGCGTGGCCCGGCAGAAGCAAAGCGGCGACGGGGCGAAAGCCGACATCAAGGCGATCATCGTGGACAGTCTTCGCGGTTCGGCGATCTCGGCGCTGCTTCTGGGCATGGTGCTCGGCGTGCTGACCCGTCCCGACAGCGTGGTGGAGAGCTTCTACGATCCGCTCTTCCGCGGCCTGCTCTCCATTTTGATGCTGATCCTCGGCATGGAGGCCTGGGCGCGCATGTCGGAGCTGGCCAAGGTCGCACACTGGTACGCGATTTACGGTGTCATCACGCCCCTGGTCCTCGGGCTCGCCGCGTTCGGCCTGGGATATGTCGCACACGTGCTCACCGGTTTCTCGCCGGGCGGGGTGGTGCTGCTGGCGGTGATGGCGGGATCAAGCTCGGACATCTCCGGCCCGCCCACCTTGCGCGCGGGCATACCCGGCGCCAATCCTTCCACCTATATCGGCTCGTCCACCGCAGTGGGCACGCCGGTGGCGATCGCGATCGGCATCCCGCTCTACGTCGCCCTCGCACAGCTCGTATTCGACTATTAAGGCTTGGAGGATCAAACCCATGACCCTGTTCCACGAGGCCACCAAGATCATTCTCGTCGTCGAGCGCCTGTTGCGCGACAAGGTGATCGCCATTGTCGAGACCGAAGGCGCGAAGGGCTACACCGTCACCGAAGGCATGGGCAAAGGCGCCCACGGCCTGCACGGCTCGGACCGGCCGGGCATCGCCCAGGGTTTCACCATCGTGCGCATCGAGGTGATCGTGGCCGACCGCGCCGCCGCCGAGCGCATCGCGGCGACAGTGGCCGAGCGCTACTTCAAGGACTATCCCGGCATCGTGTATATGGACCAGGTGGAGGTCTTGCGCCCGGAGAAGTTCTAGAGCGTGATCAAGCGAAGGGGCCCGGTTCACCGCGTTGGTGAAGCGACTCCCAAGACGCCTGCGGCTGCAACGCTTGTGTTTGAAGCAATCCCGCTCCAGGCGCCGAAGCCCTATGGAGAGCGCCATGTACGCCCGCCTGCCCTGCGCCGCCCTCGCCGCATTTCTCGCCGTCGCCTGCGGGGAGCCGGACCCGGCCGATATCGCCGTCACCGCAGAGCCGGCCGCGCTGTTTCCAGGCGACCCCGGCCGCACCCGGATCGGAGCCCTGCGCTACGCCGGCGGGCTGGTGCTGGACAGCGGGGACGGCGCCTTCGGCGGCTGGTCGGCGATGGAGCTGTCTGACGACGGTTCGCGCCTTCTGGCGCTGTCCGACAACGGCGCCTGGATGACCGCTCATCTAAGGTTTGAGGACGGGGCGCTCGCCGGACTCTCGCAGGCGCGCCTGGCGCCGGTGCTGGGGCGGGACGGCGGATCGCTGGCCGGCGAGGCGGCCGACGCTGAAGGTCTCGCCCAGCTGGGCGACGGCCGCTTTGCGGTGAGTTTCGAACGCGCGCACCGGATCGCCGTGTTCGAGTTGGGGGCTGACTGGAGCGGTATCGAGACCGCACGGGAGACCGAGTTTCCCGCCCCGCCCGGCGCGGCGCGCCTGCGCAACAACGCCGGAATCGAAGCCCTCGCCGCCGACGACTCGCGCCTTTACGCCGGGGTGGAGGACCCCATCGTCTCTGGTCAGCCGCATACGCTGTGGGTCTACGACCGAACCGCGCCGTCCGAGCCGCCGCGCGCGCTGCAGCTTGCCATCGAACCCGGCTTCGGCCTCACGGCGCTGACGATGGGCCCTGACGGCGCCTTGTACATCGTCGAACGTTTCTGGGCGCGCGATGTGGGCAACCGGATCCGCATAGCCCGGCTGTCCGCGGATGTTCTCGCCGCGCCGGGCGGCGCGCTGCTGACGCCTGAGCGCCTTGCCGAAATCACCCCGGAGATGACGGTGGACAATATTGAAGCCGCCGCCTTCGCCGAAGTCGACGGCGCGCCGATGCTGGTGCTGATGTCGGACGACAATTTCAACGCCGCCCAGCGCACGCTGCTGCTGGCGTTCCGGCTGGAGGATTAAGCCGCAGAGCGGGGGCTTCGCCCATCACGCATGCCGGCTCGGGGCGAAGTTCAATCGGCGCGACTGCACGAAGGAATACAGGCCGTAGCCGGCCAGCGCGAGCGCGCCGAGGATGTAGAGGAAGACGCCGTAGGGCTGCTGCCTCAACCAAGTGATGGCCCCGGACAGGCCCTTGGCCTCTGACGGATCCACATGCCAGCCCGCAAGGATCACGAAGACGCCCACTAGAATGAACAACAGACCGCGAAGACCGATGGCGGCCGTGATGGCGCCGGTGGTCCGCCCCGCCCAGCCGGAAAGGTCGAGATCGTCTTTCCATTCGCCCTTCCAGGCGCGCCATATCTGCGCACAGCCGATACCGGCGAGACCGAGACCCAAGACGATGGCGAGGGCGGGCCCGAAGGGCTGCTCGAGGAGCCATTGCACCGTGGTCTTCGTCGCGCCTCCACCGCCGCCGCCCCCGCCGCTCTGTTCACGGCCGAACAGGACGGCGATCGCGGCGACGCCCACCAGAGCATAACCTGCTCCCGACGCCGCCATGCCGGCGCGCGCAAGCACGCCTTCGGCGCCGTCGCCTTCATCGCCGGTGTCCGCGCCCGCCTCCACGAAGCGCCAGAGCGCATAAAGCGCAAGCCCCAGCCCGATCGCCAGCAACAACGCCTGGCCATAAATTTCAGTCTCCAGCCACTGGAAGGCCTCGCTGGGGCGCACGCCTTCCTGGCCGCCCTCCGCGCCGCCGCCGGAGCCGGACAGAAAGACCGCGCGCAGCATCAAGCCGGCGATCAGGGCGTAGACGACCGCGCGGGCGAACAGCCCCGCGCGGCCGGCGATCTCGTAGGTTCGAGAGGTTCTGGGGCGCTTTTCCATGAGCGCGCAACGCGGAGTCGTCCCAGCTTGCTCCCGTTTTAAAGCATACCCGGCGCCCGCCTGCGCGGTCTCGCCACGAACGAGCGGCTCTGTTATGCGGACGCATCCTAGCAAATCCGGTCCGGGGCCTTTCATGGACGCCATCGACTTTTCGCTGCTCACCGCGTCGCTGGTCACCTTTTTCGTGGTGATCGACCCCATCGGCGTGGCGCCCATCTTCGCCAGCCTCACAGAAGGCGCGAACGCCGCGCATAAGCGCAAGATGGCGATCAAGTCGGTGCTGATCGCCACCGCGGTTCTGTTCGGCTTTGCGATTGGCGGAGAGTGGCTGCTGGGCGCGCTGCATGTCAGCCTCGACGCGTTCCGCGCCGCGGGCGGCGTTCTGCTGTTCATGCTGGCGCTCGACATGATCTTCGAGACCCGGTCCAAGCGCCGGGAAGAGCGCGCCGAGGCGCTCAACGAGGCCGACGAAAGCATGCCGGGCACCCATGAGGACATCTCCGTCTTCCCCATGGCGATTCCCATGCTCGCCGGCCCCGGCGCCATTGCGTCCATCATGCTGTTCATGAGCGAGGCGGCCGGCGACCGCATCGGTCAGGCGCTGGTGTTCGCCGGCATGGGCGCGAACCTGTTGCTGTGCCTGGTCCTGTTCCTGACCGTGGGCACGCTGATGCGTCTGATCGGCGACACGCTGGCGGCGATGATCACCCGCATTCTCGGCGTGATCCTCGCAGCCCTGGCGGCACAGTTCATCTTCGACGGGATCGCAGGCGCACTGCTTTAGGCGCGCCCCTGCGCCGATTACGCGTCAGCCCGGCGCCGGCATGAAGTGGGCGCCGAGAAAATACGGCCAGATCAATAGCGCCAGCACGCCGCTCCAGACCCCCAGGCCGAGATAGCCGATGGTGAACAGCCAGCCGGCGAACCAGAGCACCCCGGCGCCGCTGTGCTGCTGAATGCTGATCGTGCGTTTGTCGGCCATCGCGCGCTCCGGGGCTGGGGAGTTCATTCTAGCAGCGAAATTTGGTCGGCGCGAAGCGCGCAATCGGCGACGCGCCGCGACGACGCGGCGAACTCCAGCCCGATCCCTGCGTTATCCTCCTGAATGCAAAGCAGGAGACACGCCATGCACGCCGACGAACTCAAAGGCAAATGGAAAGAGCTCACCGGCGACGCCAAGCGTCACTGGGGCAAGCTCACCGACGACGACCTCAAGACCGCCGAAGGCGACAAGGACAAGCTCTCCGGTAAGATCCAGCAGCGCTACGGCAAGTCCAAGGACGAGGCGGACCGCGAAGTGAACGACTGGATCGAGAAGCGATAGACCGCCCACCTGGTTTTCCTCCCCCGTTTACAGGGGGGGGCCGCGAAGCCCGGCTCACTTCCCTCGCAGGCCGGGAAGAAAGCCGCTGAGCCGCGTGCGGCGGACCGCGACCCTACTCCGCCGGCGCCGCAGCGTCGGGGGTGTCCTCGCCGCGTTCGGCGCGGCGTCCGGCCATCCAGCGCTCTTTGAGGATTTTCGAGCTGTCGCGCGAGCCGTCCGGCGACCAGCCCGGCGGGCCCAGCCAGTAGCCGATCACCTCGCCCGGCGATTTCGCCGAGCGCACGTCCTTGATGATCCCCATCCATTCGTGCAGGCAGATCTTGATCGGATTATAGGTGCCCAGATTGCGCACGATGCCGTAGCGGCACGGCTCGTCCTCGCGCTCGGGCTCGAACGTACCGAACATGCGGTCCCAGACGATGAAGACGCCGGCGTAGTTGCGGTCCAGATAGCGCGGATTGGTGGCGTGGTGGACCCGGTGATGGCTTGGCGTATTCATCACCGCCTCGATCGGCGCCCACATCTTGGGCACCGCCTCGGTGTGGATCCAGAACTGATAGATCAGGTTCAGCGCCGCCACGAAGGCGATCATCGCCGGCGGAAAGCCGATCACAACCAGCCAGGACCCGAAGAAGATGAATTTCAGCGTCAGCGGGCTGAGCCAGGGCTGCCTCAGCGCGGTGGACAGATTGTAGTGCTGGCTGGAGTGGTGGATCACATGGTCGGCCCACCACCAGCGCACGGTATGGGCGAAGCGGTGGCTCCAGTAATAGACGAAATCATCAAGCACGAAGGCCAGAGCGAACGCCCACCAGGCCCAGCCGATATCCAGCACGGCGAACCGCTCGATATAGGTGAACCAGGCCAGCGCGATCCCGCCGAGCACGATGCCGGAAACGGTGTTTCCGAGGCCCATGGCGAGACTGGCGGCGGTGTCGCGCGGCTCGTACTGCGTCTTGCCGGTCAGGCGCGCATGGATCATTTCCGCGACGATCAGCAGGACGAAGCCGGGAATGGCGAAATAGATCGGATTGGGCAGTTCAGGCATGGCTGGGGCTCGCTGAAGGCTGGCGCACGATTGCGGAATGGGTGAAGGCTTCGGCCTTCGCCGCCCAGTCTTGCGCGCTGGCCGCGTCGTCCAGGGTCAGCCAGACGCGCGGAAAGGTGTAGTCGTCGAGATCGAGGCTCAAAGTCGCGCCGTCAAGGTGGACCGCCTTCACCTCGCCGGGGCGCAGAGCGCGCACCGTCGCACGGTCTCCCGACGTGGCCGCGACGCCGAGCCGCTCGCCGCCGGCCTCGAGCACCAGGACCGCGCGGCCGCCCCGCGCCATCACGGCGTCCGATGAGCCGCGAAAGCCGAGCACCCCCTCCTCAATGGCGGCGACGCCGGCTTCGGTGTGGGAAAACCTGGCCGGCGTCCACCCGCCCAGGAACACGTTCAGCACGACGATCAGGCCGACCGAGATCGCCGAAGCGCCCAAGACCAGAATGAGAGTGAGGATATCGCTCATGGCCCTAATGAACGCTGTTCACGCCGATCATGCAAGCGGGCGGGGCTGCGGCGCGGGCGCGCGCCCGCAACGAAAAACGGCGCCGGGATCGCTCCCGGCGCCGCAGTTTCGCATGATGCGCGACAGACTTAGAAGCTGGCGCGCAGGGTGACGCCGTAGGTGCGCGGGTCGCCCGGATAGTTGTTGAAGCTGGCGCCGAGATACCCCACCGACGGGAAGCCGCCCTTGACGTATTCCTCTTCGGTGATGTTACGGCCCCAGACCTGGACCTGCCAGGCGCCGTCTTCGGCGCCGATGCCGATGGAGGCGTTGTACAGCGTGAAGGCGTCCTGATTGGCCACCGGACGCGGATCAAGGCCGGTGGTCAGCGCGAATTCGCTGGTGTGGTTCAGCTCACCGCGCAGGAACATTTCCAGATTGTCCCCGATCGGCTGGGTGTAGGTGCCGGTCACGGCGTACACCAGCTCGGAGTTGCCGCGATCCTCGCCGGAAAGATCGTTGAAGTTCGCGGTCACGCCGGCGGAGTTGGTGCGCGGCGTGGCGCAAGCGGCGTAAAGCGGATCGGTCGGATCGTAGACCGGGCCGAAAAGCGGCGAGCTGTCCGGGCACGGCGCGAACTCGTACTCGCCGTAAATGCTCTCGAACAGATAGGTGCCGCCGAAGGTGAAGAAGAGCCGGTCGGTGGCCGCCCAGGCGACATCCCATTCAAGACCGCTCACCTCGATGGAGCCGGCGTTGTCCAGCGCGAAGCCGGAGCCGACGAAGTTCTCAGACTGGAAGTCCTCGATCTCCTGGTTGAAATAGGTCAGCGCATAGGTCATCGCGCCCGAGAGCAGGCTGCCCTTCGCGCCGATCTCCCAGGAGGAGGCGGTCTCGTCCTCGAACTCGTAAATGCCGGTCTCCACCGCCTCGTAGGACAGGTTGAACCCGCCCGGTTTGAAGCCGGTGGAGTAGCTGGCGTAGACGTTCAGCGTATCAGACACGTCGTAGCTGGCGATCAGCGAGTAGGACAGATTGTCGTCGGTCCGGCTCGTGGGATAGTTCGCCGCATCAGCCGGCAGGAAGTTCTGGAACGCGGTGAACCCGTTGAAAAGGTTCAGCTGGCCGTTGCCCGCGATGATTTGCGCGACAGTTGGGTCGAAGAAGAACGTGCCCGTCGCCAGCGAAGTGCCGGTGGCGGTGGCGATGCCCTGCAGCGCCGCGGCGAGCGCAGGATCACCGGCGGCCTGTTGACCAAGCACCGCCGGCAGGAAGAACGGACAAACCGGCGGCGAGGCCGGCCCGGTCGGGATGCACTGGCTCGGATCGGGTAGACGCAAATTGGCGCCGAGCGTGGTGAAGTCCAGAGCCGAGATCGGATCGTCCACGTTGATGGACGTCGTCATGTCCTTTTCTTCTTCGGTATAGCGTGCGCCTACCGAGAAGGTGAACCGGTCGGTGATGTTGAAGTCCAGCTGACCGAAGGCCGACCAGGACAGGGTGTCGTACTGATAATCTTCCAGCACCACGCCATGGTTCTCGGCCACGTAGCCTTCAGCCGGAACCGCCGGCAGACCGGGCTGGCCCAAGGCGTTGTGCGTGTTGATCAGGAACTCCAGAAGGCTGATTCCGCCGGTGCCGGCGGGCAGGCCGAACGCGGCGACCAGATCCTGGACTTCGCTGGCCGAGGCGGCGTCGAAGAACGCCTTGCCATCCACGCCGTAATCCACGTTCTGCTGATAGTTCAGATCGTTGTCATAGAAGAAGACGCCGGTCATCCAGTCCATGAAATTGTCGCCGGACGAGGTCAGGCGGAATTCCTGGGTGAAGCTGGTGTATTCGGTGTCGATGTCGCGCGATCCGACCAGATCAAGGTCGGAGAAGTCCGCGTCGATGTTCTGCGCCTCGTCATAGCCGCGATACGACGTGATCGAGGTGAAGGTGAAGCTGTCGAAATCGCGGTTCACCTCAAGCGAGATGCCGGAGGTGTCCAGCTGGGTGTTCACCAGGCCGTTGACAGCGATATCGCCGCCCCACGGATCGGCCGGGACCAACGTGCCGCCAAGGCCCACGATCGCGGCCTGATCGACCGGGTCGTAGAAGCCGAACGGCGCGGCGCAGCAGTTCTCGTCGATAATGCCGTAATCGCCGATGATGCGCACTTCGGTGCGATCGTCGGGAAGCCACATAAGCTGCGCTCGGAAGCTCTGCCGGTCGCGGTTATTGACCTGCTCGATCTGGCCGGTCGGCGAGACATTGTCGAGATAGCCGTCATTGGTGTGCGTCGTGGCGTCGACGCGGAAAGCCAGGGTCTCCGCCTCGTTGAGCGGGCCGGTCACGGTGCCTTTGGCGACGAACTGGCCGTAATTGCCGATCGTCAGCTCGGCGTCCCCGCCGAAGGTGAACTCCGGCTCCTTGGTGATGAAGCTCACCACGCCGGCCGGCGTGTTGCGGCCGAACAGGGTGGACTGCGGGCCGCGGATCACCTCGACGCGCTCGACGGAGAGCAGGTCGTTGATCGCCGAGCCGGCGCGCGGGCGGTAGACCCCGTCGACGAACACGCCGACCGAGGGCTCAAGGCCCGGGTTGAACGAGCTGGTGCCCACGCCGCGCAGCGTGAACTGCGTATTGGTGGAGGCGGCGAACTCGGCCACGCGCAGCGACGGCACGAGCGTGGTCAGGTCCGCGGCGTCGCGGATCTGGGATTGCTGGATGGCGGTGTCGGTCACAACCGCCACGGAGACCGGGGTCTCCTGAAGCGTCTGCTCGCGCTTTTGCGCGGTGACGGTGATGACGTCGGGCGTCTGGGCCCAGGCGCCGGTGCTCACCACGCCGGCGGCGAGCGCCGACGCGCCGAGCGCGGCTGCTTTGATCGAGCGTTTCATTCGGGCTTCCTCCCCCTGAATTTTTAAAACGGCGGTTCAGCTCTTACGGCTGGGATTCACCGCGCCGAGTCGGAGCTTATGCCGCAATTCCCCTCCTTGTCATGCAGGCATTGTATCCATGAGGTTAACCGTGACGTTTTGAACACAGCCGCTCATAGAGCTATTCAAACGCGGTTCAGCGGCGGTGCGGCGCAGGCGTCAGCGCGGCGTAGGCCAGACCCGCAAGCGCGCCTGCGCCGGTTTGCAGCAAAAAGCCCGGCAAGGTGCGCGCGCCGGCGACCATCTGAACCCCGAAGAAGACCTGTTCCATCAAGGTGAGCATAACCGCCATCGCCACCGCGCCCGCGACCGCGAAGATCACCGGGCGCAGCCCCTTGATCAGGCGCGTCACGCCGGCCGCCGCGGCGAAGGCGATCGCCAGGGCCAGGGCGATAAACGCCGAGTAAATCGGGCCGAACCCGGCGAGATCGTCGCCGATCTGAATCATCACATGGCTCGCGCCCAGCTCTGCGCCAACCGCGTCGAGCATGGCGAGCACCATCACGCTGGAGAGGATGGTCGCCGCGACCCCCAGCAGCACCGAGGCCAGAACCCAGCCGCCGACCGCTCTTAGAACTCCCATGGCTTCCTCCCTCGCCGCCGGCCGCGCACGCCGCGCCTGACAACGCTTGGCCGGGCCGGTCTTCGGCGCCTAGAATGCCGCAGCGGAGCGTCGGCGCAAGGGCCGGTCTCCAAGGCGACACCGATCACCGGGGCGAGGGATAGACCGTCATGACGAAAGCCACGCACGCCGCACCCTGGGCCGCTCTGGCGCTTACCGCAGGGCTCGCCGCCTGCACCGAGCAGGCGCAGCAGGACCCGGCGCCCAACGCCTCGCCCGACCTCTACGCCGTGGAGGAGATCGCAGGCGGCTTCGCCCATCCCTGGGATCTTGAATTCCTGCCGGGCGGAGACATGCTGATCACCGAGCGCCCCGGCCGGCTTCGCCTCATCACCGGCGGCGCCCTCGCCCCGGAGCCGGTCGCCGGCGTGCCCGAGGTGTACGCCGAAGGTCAGGGCGGGCTGCTCGACGTGCTCGCCGCGCCTGATTTCGAGACCAGCGGCGTGATCTTTCTGAGCTACGCCGTGGGCGAGGCGGACGCCAACTCCACCGAGGTCTGGCGCGCCCGGCTTGAGGACGGCGCTCTGGTGGACGGGGCGCGCGTGTTCACCGCCCATCCCCTGCGCGACACGTTCAATCACTATGGCGGGCGGATGGCGTTTCTGCCGGACGGCACGATCGCGCTGACGCTGGGCGACGCGTTCGCTTACAGAGAGCAGGCCCAGAACCGGGAGAACCATCTGGGGACCGTCGTGCGGTTCAACCCCGACGGCTCGATCCCGGCCGACAACCCGTTCGCCGAAGAGGGCTGGCCGGCCGGCTACGTGCTCTCCTATGGCCATCGCAATGTGCAAGGGATCGCCTGGGACGCTCAGCGCGAGCTTTTGTGGACCCATGAGCACGGCCCGCAGGGCGGCGACGAGCTCAACGTGATCGTTCCCGGCGCCAATTACGGCTGGCCGATCGCCACCGACGGTCTGGACTATAACGGCGCGCGCATCTCGCCGATCACCGAGCACGACGGCTTCGAGGCCCCGCGCAAGGTCTGGACGCCCTCCATCGCGCCGGGCGGCATGGCGTGGTATTCCGGCGCGGCCTATGCGGGCTGGGCCGGCGATCTGTTCGTCACGGCGCTTTCGGGCAAGGCCCTGCATCATCTCGATCTGAACGCCGCGGGCGAGGTGGTGGGCGAGCAGCGCCTGCTCACCGGGCGCGAGGCGCGTATCCGTCAGGTCGCCGAAGGCCCGGACGGCGCGCTCTACGTGCTCACCGACAGCCGCGAAGACGGCAAGGTGCTGCGCCTGACCCCCACCGGCGCCGAGATCCGGCGCGACACGCCGCTTTAGCGCGCGGGCCGGAGACGCCGTCGAACCGGCGCCCCATGAGAGACACGACCCCGCCCTTCACCGGCTTGTCCGCGCTGATCGCCACCATGCACGGCAAGGCGGCCGCGCTCGCGCCCCCGCTTGAGCGCCTGGGCTTCAGCGTGGCGACTGTGCAGGGGCTGGACACCGATAGGTTCGGCACGTTCACCGGCGAGACGGCGCGGGCCGGCGACATGCTGGAGGCCGCGCGCGCCAAGGCGCAGGCCGCGTTCGCAGGCTCAGACGGCGCGCCCGACTGGGTGCTGGCCAGCGAAGGCGCGTTCGGACCAAGCCGTGCTGTCCCCTTCCTCACCGATGCGCGCGAGCTGATCCTCGCCCGTCGCAGCTGCGACGGGCTGGAGGTGGTGGAAAGCCGGATCAGCTTCGAAACCAATTTCGCCGCCGAGGATGTCGCCCCGGGCGGCGACCCGTCGGCGTTTCTGGACCGTGTCGGCTTCCCGGATCACGCCGTGATCGTAAGAGCCGGCCGCGAAATCCTCGCCAAGGGCGTTACGGGGCGCGACGCGCTCAACGCCGTGATCGAAGGCCGCGCCGTGCGCCTTGAAACCGACATGCGCGCCCATCTCAACCCCACACGCATGGGCGAAATCGCCAAGGCCGCCGAGGCGCTGGCCCGGCGGCTCGCCTCGCCCTGCCCGGCCTGCGCCGCGCCAGGATTCGGGCGCGCGCGCCTTGACCGGGGCCTGCCCTGCGCCGCGTGCGGCGCGCCTACCGATCTGGTGCGCGCGGAGATTCACGCCTGCCCCGCCTGCGCCCATGAAACCGCGCGGCCGCGCCCGGACGGCCGGGCCGAGGCCGAACCCGGCGAATGCCCCGCCTGCAACCCGTAAGCCTCACATGCGCCTGGCGTCGGCGCGTTCCTGCATCTGATGGGCGATGAGCGCGCCGAGAAGATTCATTGCACGCTTTGGGGCTTTGCCGTCGGCCATGCGGATGATGTTGCGGTAGAAATAGGCGAGCGCCGCAAACCCGTTGGCGGCCTTCATCAGGTCGCTGGAGCTCGCCGGTCCGAAATAGCCCGAGCCAAGCTTCAAGGTCTCCTCGAACGCCGGCAGAGCGGCGAACTCGCCGGTCAGAAGACGGGCCGGCGCATCGGGAATGACGCAGAGCGGACGGCCGACGCCGATCACCGCGACACCGCTGTCCACCGCCTCCTCCATTGCGCGCTTCGACCGAAAGCCGCCGGTGACCATGACCGGGGTCTTTGCGGTCTGCAGCACCTCCTCGGCGTAGGCCATGAAATAGGCTTCGCGCGCCTTGGTGGTCTCGCGCACCTCGCCTTCGAACACCGGCTCCACGCCTTCCAGCCCCATCATGCGCGGCTGCTCGTAATTGCCGCCGGAAACCTCCAGAAGGTCGATCCCCTCCCCGTCCAGCATGGCGACCACGCGTTTGCAGTCTGCAAAGCTGAAGCCCCCCTTCTGGAAGTCGGAAGAGTTGAGCTTCACGCTCAACGCCTTGTCCGCGCCGATGGCGGTGCGCACGGCGCGCACGGTCTCGATCAGAATACGGGCACGATTGTCCAGGCTCCCGCCCCATCGGTCGGTGCGCTGATTGACCAGCGGGTTGAGAAATTCGCTGATCAGATATCCGTGGGCGGCGTGCACCTGCACCCCGTCGAATCCGGCCGCGACGCAAACCTTCGCAGTGTGCGCAAAGCGCGCGATCACGTCCTCGATATCGGCTTCGCTCAGCGCGCGCGGCTTGGCGAACACGCCGCCAGGAAGCTTCACCTCCACCGCAGACGGGCCCACCGGCTCTGGCGCGATCATGGCGGGGCTTTGCCGGCCGGCGTGGGATATCTGCGCGATGGCGACCGACCCTCCAGCCTTCGAAGCTTCGGCGAAGGCGCGAAGGCCGGCCATGGCCGCCTCGCTCTGCGCGCCGTCGACGACGACGTTCGCAGGACGCTCGCGATAGCGCCGGTCCACCATGATGTTGCCGGTGAGGATCAGCCCCGCCCCGCCTTCGCTCCATAGCCCGTAGACCCGCGCGATCCGCGCGCCGGCGACGCCGCCGGGCTCGGCCAGCCCCTCTGTCATCGCCGCCTTAGCGAGGCGATTGGGGATTGAAATCCCGCACGGCAGAGTGAACGCTGTGGTCAGAACGGTCATGAAAGAGCCCCTCGATGATCGAAACGGTATCCCATTTCGGCGGCCTCGGCGTGCGCCGGCTGATCGCCCGCTACATGGCGCGCCAGGCCGGAAAACTCACCCTGGCGCCGGACAATCCGCGCCAGGTGGCGCGCGCGCGCATGAACAAGTCCGGCGACCGGCTGCCCGGCGCGCCGGGCGTGGCGATCGACGAGATCGACCTGGCCGGCCGCCCGGCGCTGCATTTCAGGCCGGAAAACCCGAAGCCGGGTGCGATCGTGTTCTTCCATGGCGGCGGATACTCGCTTGGTTCGCCGCAAAGCCACAAGCCGCTCGTTTCAAGGCTCGCCGCCCTGTTCGAGATGGAGGGATTTTCCGCCGACTACCGCTTGGCGCCCGAACATGTCTGCCCGGCCGCGGTGGAGGACGGCGAGGATGTTCTGCAAGCGGTGAGCAAGCAGACCGCGGGCCCGCTGATCGTCGCCGGCGACAGCGCAGGCGGCGGGTTGACGCTCGCTTCTGTCATCCGCCACCGCGACGCCGGCCGGCCAGTGCCCCAGGCGCTCTATCTCATTTCGCCGTGGACGGATCTGTCGCTGTCGGGCGAAAGCACGGCCAGCCGGGCGCACAAGGATCCGATGCTCGCCCCGCACTTCCTGCAAAAAGGCGCGGAGCTGTACCTGGACGGCTGCGATCCACGCGACCCGGACGCCTCTCCGCTGTTCGCTGATCTGCGCGGCTTGCCGCCGACCTTCATCCAAGTGGGCGAGGACGAGGTGCTGCTTGATGATTCCGCCCGCCTCCACGCCCGCCTTGAGGAGGCCGGCGTCGACGTGCATTGCGAGGTCTGGAAAGCCATGTTTCACGACTTCCAGATGTTCTCGCCACTGCTGAGCGAGGCCGATGCGGCGCTTGAGCGCGCCAAAGCCTGGATCATGCCCCGGCTCAAATAAGTCCGGCCGTCAGGACACGACCGTCCCCGCCTTCACCTCGGTTCCGTTAAGGAAAGCGGCCCGGTCCACGGCGCTGCGCCCTTCGCGCTGCAGCCGGGTGGGCCGGATCGCGCCGCGACCGCAGGCGATCGCGAGATCGTCGTCCAGCACCTCGCCCGGCTCGCCCTCGCCGCGCACGGCCTCGGCGAAATGGACTTTCACCCGCACCGGCGTCTCGCCGGGCAGTTCAAACCAGGCGCCGGGAAACGGCGACAGCCCTCGGATATGATCGACCACCTCGCCGGCGGGGCGGGCGAAGTCGATGCGCGCTTCGGCGCTGGTGATCTTCCTGGCGTAGGTGACGCCCTCTTCAGCTTGGGGAACTGCGCCCAACGAGCCGCGCTCCAGCGCCGCCAGCGTGCGCGGCCAGAGCAGAGCGCCGGTGCTCATGAGCGTGTCGTGGAGGGTCCCGGCTGTGTCGGTCTGAGAGATCGGGACGACCTCGCTCATCAGCACCGGGCCGGTGTCGAGGCCTTCCTCCATCTGCATGATCTGAACGCCCGTGACCTCGTCGCCAGCCTGGATCGCGCGCTGGATCGGCGCCGCGCCGCGCCAGCGCGGCAGCAGCGAGGCGTGCAGGTTCAAGCACCCCAGCCGCGGCGCCTCAAGCGCGCGCCTGGGCAAGATCTGGCCGTAGGCGACGACGCAGGCCGCGTCCAGGTCCAGCGCCTCGAACGCGTCGAGCACGTCGTCTTCGCGAAAGCGCTCAGGCGCATGGACCGGCAGGCCGAACTGCTCGGCGAGCGCATGGACGGGCGTCTTGCTCTCTTGCTGGCCGCGCCCGCGCCGGCGTGGCGGCTGGGTATAGACCGCGGCGACCTCGTGGCCCGCGCCGACGATCTCGGCGAGGCTGGCGGCGGCGAACTCGGGCGTGCCCATGAAGGCGAGACGAAGCGGCATGGCGGCGGGGTCCTGGCTGGCTCGCGGCGTGATTTAACCCCGCCGGAGGCCTGCGTGAAGCCTCAGGCCGAAAGCCCCGTCACCGCCTCGCTCAAGGCCCAGAGCTTTTTGGCGCGCTCCAGATCGCGGATGTGCGGGCGGTAACCGGCGAACACGCCCTCCTGCGCCGGGCCGGCGATATCGCAATCCTCGCAATACACCCCGCCGCGCGCGTCGAGCTCAGGCGCGGTCGCCGCCCAGACGGTCGTCGCCGCGCCCTGCTCGGGCGTCTTGAAGACTTCATTCAGCCGGCCCTCCTCGTCGATCCAGCCCATCTGGCGCATTTCCTCAGCTTGAAGATCGCGCTGAAGATCGGTCATGATCCCGCCGGGATGGACCGAATAGGCGTTCAACCCCTCGTGCTCATACTTGTCGTTCAGCGCCAGGGCGAACAGGGCGTTGGCGCTCTTCGACCGGCCGTAGGCTTTCCACTTGTCATATTCGCCGGCCTGCCAGTTCCAGTCGTCGAGATCGATATCGCTGATGCGGTGCGCCAAGGAAGACAGGGCCACCACGCGCGCGCCGCGGCGCTTGAGAAGGAGGGGCTTTAGATGCGCGAACAGGGCGAAATGGCCCAGATGATTGGTGGCGAACTGGCTTTCCCAGCCCTTTGAATTGCGCCGCAGCGGTGTGGCCATGATCCCGGCGTTGTTGATCAGGATATCGACCCCCTCGCGCGCTTCGTCGGCGATCCGTTCCGCGCCCTCGGCGACGCTGTCCGGCTCGCCCAGGTCAAGCTCCACCACCGTGGCCTCAAGTCCTTCGAGCGCGGCGCGCGCCTTGTCCGGCGAGCGGCCCGGCACGATAAGGCGCGCGCCGGCGCCGGAAAGCGCCCTCGCCGCCTCCAGCCCGATGCCGGAATATCCTCCGGTAATCACGATGGTCCTGCCGGACAACTCCAGCCCGGCGGCGACTTCCGCGGCGGTGGTGCGCGCGCCGAACGGGGTGTCCAGCGGGGCCTGGCGGGGGTCGGACATGCGCGTCTCCTGTTTCAACGGATGCGAGCCTTGTGTGACCCGCAGAAAAAGTCGCCCTACCGCTCCACTTGCACCCGACCCGAGCCGGTGCGCGCGAACACTTCCGGCTTGTACATGTCCTCGGCCACCGCGCCCGGCAGGGCGAACGCGCCCGGCGTGACCGCACGCACCAGATAGGCCAGGCGGACCGGATCGCGATCGGGTGTGCGGCGCGCCTCCACCGCGGCGACGAAGCGATCGTCGCGGGCCTCGGCGATCTGGGCTTCGTCAAGCTCGCCAAGGAAGGCGTAGGCGCCGGCAGGGCCGGCGTCCTGCGGCCGCAACACCGCCTCGATCTCGAACCCGGCGGGTAAAAGATCGGCGATGACATAGCTCGCCAGCGCCGCGCGTTCGGGGCGCAGGGTGAGCGCCACCACCAGCCGGTCGCCCTGGGCCACCGTTGAATTCACCGACCGTCCGGCGGTGTCGGTGATCTGCTTTTCAAGGCGAAGCTGCTCGCTCGCCGCCGGCGGCGGGCCGTCCGGCGCGCCGCGGGTCAGCACGGTGAGGAAGAGCGGGGTATCGCCGGTGTTGGTGAACGCGGAGGCCTGCGCGACGGAGGCGTCGTCCAGCGTCACCGACCGCCGGCCCGTCTCGCCGCCATAGGTCACCGCCAGGGTGTCCGCGTCACCTGCAAGCGCGTTCGCTGCGAGGATCAGCCAGGCCTTTTCCTGGGTGGTCAGGCGCGAGGGCTCGGGCAGGTCGCGCGCCAGGCGGGGGCTGAGGCTCTCCACGATCTCGAACCGGCCGGCTTCGGCGGCCAGCGCCATGACGCCGGCGAGGTCGCGCCGGGGCGTCTGATACCAGTCGCCCTCGTTCTCATAGCCCAGCGCCTCCACCGCAGCATCGAAGGCGGAGTTCGCGCGCGCCTCATCGCCGAGCGCGGCCAGCGCCGCGCCGATCTGGGCGCGCGCCAGCGGACTCTCGATCCGGTCGATGCGCTCGTCGTGCATGTAGCGCAGGCGCGAGCGGTCGGCCCGGCCGTTGCGGGCGAGCACGTAGAGCGCATAGGCCGCGCTGCGGTCGGCCAGGCGCTCGGCGGTGTCGGATGTCCAGCGCGGATTGCCCACGTCGGTGTCGTAGCCTGACCGCCACATCTCACCTTGAGCCACCGGCTGCAGGGCGGCCAGCGCCCGGTCCAGCGCCGCCGGCGGAACGGGGTAGCCGGCCTCGGCCGCGCGCGCGACAAAGTCCGTGGTGTAGGCGCCAAGCCAGGGCGAAGCGTCGCCGTCGCCCATGCGCCACAGCCCGAAGGCGCCGTCCTGGCCCTGGCGGCCGAGCACCGTCTCCAGGGCGCTGCGCACCTCACCGGCCGCGCCGTCCGGACCGGTCCCGCCGACAAGGCCCGCCAGGTGTCCGGCGTAGAGCAGCGGAGTGACCCGGCTCACCAGCTGTTCCGAGCAGGAATAAGGATAGCGGTGGAGCGATTGGTAAAGCGCGGCCGCGTCGATGGGCGACGGAGCGACGGAGATCTGCACAAGTCCCGAGCCGGGCGTGTAGCCCGCCAGCAGGTCGGCGGGTGGGGCGTAGGTCTCGCCCGGCTCCAGGATCACGCCGCGCACCCGCGTTTCGGGCAGGAAGGGCGAGCGCACCTGGATCGGGTAGGTGCTCGCCGCGGTGAAGCCGTCGGGGCCGGTGACATCCAGAGTCAGCTCGGCGACGCCTTCTCCGGCGGCGTCCAGGGACACCGCGCCGTCCTGGCGTTCGCCGGGCGCGAGCGGGCCGTCGGCCGCGCCGCCGTCGACGCTCACCGGGCCGTCCGCGGCGACCGAGGCGGAATAGACGCCGCTCGGACCATCGACATTATCGAGGCTCGCCGTAGCCAAGGCCGTGTCGCCGGGCGCCAGGAAGCGCGGCAGGATCAGCTCGGCGGCGACCGCGTCGCGCACCGTCATGGGCTGGTCGGCCGCGCCAAGCGACGACGCGCTCCAGGCGACAGCCATCAAGCGCAGCTCGCCGTTGAAGTCAGGAAGCTCGAGATTGACCGTGCCACGGCCCCGACTGTCGAGACTCACCGGTCCGGCGAACAGCGCCACGGTCTTCGTGGGCACCACAGACAGGCCTGCGCCGCCGATCTGGTCGCCGCCCGAGCGCAAGGCCGCCGCCGCGCCCAGATTGGGATCGAGCACCCGGCCGTAATCGTCCAGCAAATCGACGCCCAGGCGCTCCTTGCCGAAGACGAAGTCCACCGGATCCGGGCTCTGGTGCCGGGTGAGCAGGAGCACGCCCTCGTCCACCGCGGCGAGCGTCATGAAGATCTGATCGCCGCCGCCCTGCGCCGTCACCGGAATCTGTACGGTGCGGTTCGGTTCCGACAGCTCGGGCGCGTCAAGGCTCAGCTCGAGCGTGCGATCGTCGATGTTCACCGGCACATAGGCCACGCCCACCGCCCGGCGCGGCAGGGGCTGGTCAACCGGATCGCGCGGGGTGTGCACCGTGACCATGACATAGGCGCCCTGGCCCCAGGCGCCGGTCACCGGCAGGCGCACCTCCGCGCCTTCCTCGGTGAGGGTCATCTGGCGCACCGTCAGCACCCGGTCGGTGGCCACGACAACGTCGGCGCGCCCGGCATAGGGCGCTTGTATCGTGATCACGGCTTCCTCGCCGACCGCGACGGGGCCGTCGGGCGCGGCGACGCGCACCTGGTCCGGCGCGGCTTCGCCGTCTTCGGTCCGGCCGCCCCAGCCGACCCAGAAGCCGCGGCTGGCGACGTCGGTCCCGGTTCCGTCGGCGACGATGAGATCATAATCGCCCCAGTCCAGCGGCGGGGTGACGATGCGGGCCGAATCTTCACCGTTCAGCGTCACGACCCCTTCGGTGATCGGCACGACGGTCTCGGTCCGCCGCCAGCGCCACTCGCCGCCGGAGGTGCGGTACCAGTCATAGTCGGTGTCGTTGCGCACCAGGCGCCAGGCGAGGTCGCCGCGCATGGGCTCGCCGGCCGGGTTCAGCGCGATGACCGAGAACTGCGCCGGCGCGTCGCGCTCGGCCCGTCCGGAGAACTCCGGCTTCAGGCCGGCATAGCTGTCGCGCGGCCGGTAAGGGATGCGCACATCGTCAGCGACGGCGCGCCCGCCCGGCTCCTGCACGCGCACTACGGCGCGCACCCGCAAAGGCGCGGTGGACGATGCGCCGCGCCGGTCCACGGCGATCGGAATCTGCGCCTGGCCGTTTCCGTCCGCGGTCACGCGCGGCAGGTCGATCAGCTGTTCGCCAAACTGTTCGTCATGCAGGCCGAAGCGGTAGTCGCCATAAGCTTCAAACGGGCTGGGATCGCGCTGGATGCGGGCCGTGCCCTCCATGGGAAGTCCTGCGCCCGGCGCGCCGTAGAGGAAGCGCGCGCTCGCCTCGATCATGCGGGTTTCGCCTGCACGCAGCGGGGTCTCGGTGTCGGCATCCAGCGTCAGTGCAACGCGCTGGGGGACGAAATCCTCCACCTGGAAGCCGGCCTGGCCCACGGTTCCAAGCCCGTCGAGTTCGGCGGTGAGACGCCAGCCGCCGCGCGCCGCGCCCGCGGGCAGTTCGAACCCGTGTACGACGCCGCCGGCGTCCGGCGCGGCCTCGAACCGGCGGCGCGCGAACTCCAGCCCGTTGGGCTGATAGACCACCAGCGCGCCCGCCCGGTCGGTGAGCGCGTTTCCGGCCGGCCCGCGCAGCAGCGCGCTCGCCTGCACGGTCTCGCCCGGCCGGTAGATGCCGCGGTCCAGATAGACATAGGCGTCCGCCGCGCCCGACGGCGCGCGCCCGTCCACCGGCGCGTCAGTGAGGTCCACCGGCGCGCGCTGCAGGTCCAGAAGCGCGAAATCGCCCGACGGACCGTAGGCGGTCAGAAGCCGCGGCCGGTTTCCGTCCTCGCCGGCCAGAAGCGTGTCGGGGAAGCGGACCCGGCCGTCCGCGCCGGTGGTGCGGGTGGCGAGAATTTCGTTGGAGCGGGCGACCAGCTGCACCTCGACGCCGGCCATGGGCCGGGCGGTCTGCAGCGAGCGGATGATGGTCTCGATCCCCGCCTCGCCGCGATAGGCGGTGAAGGCCAGATCGGTGACGATGAGCCAGCGGGCCGCGCGCGCGCCCGGCTCGCGGCCTTCGCGGTCCAGCGCGGCGGCGTCGAACAGCTCGACATAGTAGGCCCCCGGCTGCAGCCGGCCCAGCGCCTCGGCGACGGGCAGCACCGTGGTGGTCGCGGCGTTGGCGGGGCCTTGCGTGTCCATGCGCCCGCGATAAACCTCCACGCCCATCTCGGCGGGCTCTTCGCGGTCCGGCGTCCAGTTCCATTCGCCCGGGCCGGCGGTGAACCCTTCGGTGAGCGATTTGAACGCCAGCGCCCGGTCGGTGACGCGGTGGATGCGCACCTCCACCGCGTCCACGTTCACCGTCTCGATCCCCAGCCCGTCGCTTTCGATGCGCGGCAGGATGATCCCGGAACCTGCAAAACCGACAAACGCCGGGCGATCATCGAAGGTGAGCGTGGTCGAGACGTCGGCCTCCAGCGCATCGCCGCCGGCGCTGGGAAGCCCGGCACGCAAGGTCAGCTCGCGCGTCTGGCCGTAATTGAGCCCGCCAATGCACAGCTGCGAGCCGTCCACCGACAGCGCCACCGGCTCGTTCACGTCCACATAGGCCGAATAGTCCGTTTCAGGATCAAGCGCGTCGGAGAAGGTGAGGCAGAGCTGCGGCGTGGCGCTGTCGGTGTTCACCGCGTAGCGCAGATAGTCGAAACCGTCCGGCTGCGGCGCGCCAGCACGCGGCGCGTCGTCGGCGCGGCTTTGAAGCAGCGCGCCCTCGCTCGAGGGCTGGTCGGGGGCGGAGTCGTCTGCGCAGGCGGCGAGCATCAGGGCGCAAGCGCCCGCCGCAAGAGTAAAGAGCCGTTTCATCGCCTGCCTCCGTCGTCCCCAGATGGGGCCGACTATGACAGCGAATCCGGCGAAGGGAAGGCGCCGGTTTCTAAGGAGGGCGCTTGAGTGATGTCTCCACCTGGTCGCTTCATCAGCCGGACGCAGGACAATCTCCGGTGAGATGCGGCGCAGGACGTCACGCCGGCGCGAAACCCTTCGCCCCCTTTATAAGGGCAGGCGCACCGGGTTTGACCCGCTAAGCGGTCCAATCGCCCGGCCCCTTGACGCCGCAGCCCGACATGCTGAGGCGCGCCTGCAGGCTTCTTTCGCGCCGCGCATCGCGCTAGAGGTTCGCCATGGCCGAGCTTTACATCCTCACCCCGCCGCGAATCGAACCGGGATTCGACACCGTCTTCGCCGCGACATTGGCCGCGGGCGACGTCGCTGCGGTGCAGATTCGCCTAAAGGATCATACGCCCGAAGAGGTGCTGCGCCTCGCCCCGCCGCTGATCGCAGCCGCGAAGCAGGCCGGCGCTACGGTGATGATGAACGACGATCCCGCGATCGCCTCGAAGCTTGGATGTGACGGCGTCCATATCGGCCAGGGCGACGCCGGCATCGCGGACGCGCGCGCGGCGGTGGGGAAGCAGGCGCTGGTGGGCGTGACCTGCCATGACAGCCGCCACCTGGCCATGATCGCGGGAGAGCGCGGCGCGGACTATGTGGCCTTCGGCGCGGTTTACAGCTCGGCCACGAAACCGCCGAAATTTTCAGCCCCCTTGGAGCTCTTCACATGGTGGCGCGAGCTGTTCGAGCTGCCCAGCGTCGCCATTGGCGGGATCACGGTGGACAACGCCGCCCCGGTGATTGAGGCGGGCGCCGATTATCTCGCGGTGTGCGCCGGGATCTGGTCGCACGAGCAAGGACCTGAATACGCATGCGACGCTTTCTCCAAGCTTCTGCGCTGATCGCGGGCCTGCTGGCCGGCGGGCCCGCGCTCGCCGACGAGCCGCCGGCGCTTCCGCCCTCGCTGGACGATGCGATCAGCCGCGACCATTCCGCAGAGGCGGTGGAGGGGCGCTCGGCCACCGACGCCACCATGGCCCGCGCGCTGCGCGCGGCGGTGCTGGAGGATTGGGACAGCGCGCTCACCTACGCCGAGACCGCGGCGGCCGGGGGCGAGCCGTCCGGCGCGCTGATGGCGGGCCATATCCTGCTTCACGGCCTGTCTGAACGCGGCCAGGACGACGCCGCCGCGGTGCGCTGGTTGCGCCGGGCCGGAGAGGCGGGCGACGCGGACGCGCTGGTGATCCTGTCGCGCCTGGCCTCTTCGGAGCGGGGCGGGCTGACGCCGTTCCAGGCCGAGGGCTATCTCGCCCGCGCCGCCGAGACCGGCGATGCGCGCGCGGCGCACGAGTTCGGCCTTTACCTGATGGACCGCGGCGATCCTGGTGCGGCGCCGGACGCGGTCGACTGGCTGCGCCTCGCCGCGGAAAGCGGCCGGGTTCAGGCCTATACCGACTACGCCCACGCGCTCGGCGACTGGGTGCATGGGCCGAACGACCTGAGCGCCATGCGCGACTGGTATGAGCGCGCCGGCGAAAACGGCGTGGCCTACGGCGCGCTGATGGCAGGCGCGATGCACCTCGCCGGCGAAGGCGCGAACGCCGACCCCGCCGCCGGCGCGGCTCTGATGCGCACCGCGGCCGAGCTGGGTCTGCCCGCCGCCATGGGTCAAATGGCGTTGCTGTACTTTCAGGGCGGGCCGGGCATGCCGGCGGACCCGCAGCGCGCCGCAGGCTGGGCGCGCCAGGGCGCCGAGGCCGGCGACGCGGAAAGCCAATTCCTCTACGCCTATGCGCTCGCCACCGGAGACGGAACGGCGCGCGATCTTGAACAGGCCTATGTCTGGGTGCTGCGCGCCGGCTTTAACGGCCCGGACAGCCTCGCCGGCGATCCCGACCGCGACCGGCTCGAAGCCGCGCTGGCCACCGCGCTCCCGCCCGCTCGCGTCGAAGCCCTGCAGGCCGAAGCGGTCGCGGGCGCGGGGCTCTAGGGCGAGCATCCCGCCGATCCGGCTTTCGCCGGGAGACGGACCGGGCGACACGGTGTGGGAACAAGAGGCAAACCCCGTTCCCCGGTTCGTATCCCGGACTTGATCCGGGATCGAAACCGGGGCCTTGCAGCCTTTCAGGATCAAGCGCCGGCGCGGCCGCGCCGCTCGCACCGGAGCAATTTACTGAAACGCCGCCAGATCCCGGTTCCGCACCCGGCCTCCGCCGGGAGACGGACCGGGAAACGAATGGGTTATATTAGAGACTTACTCCGCCGGCAGGCCGATCCTCATCCGAGCTTGGGCACGTTCACCAGCTTCACCCGGCCGGTTTTCTTGTCGCGCACCACTATGACGCGCTCCAGCGGCACGCCGGTGACCGGCTTGCCCTGACCGTCCAGCAGTGCGAGAGCGGCGGCTCGCAAGGTTTCGTCGTCCGCATCGGGAGCGAGTTCGACGGCGCCGCGGCGCTTGCCGCCTTCCTGGATGACCACTTCGACCGTGTCGATAGCGGCTTCAAGCTCTGCGGCGTCGGCTTCAGGCCAGTCGGCGTAGAAGACGCTGGGCTGTCCGCCGGCGCGCTCCCAGAGCTCCTCCGCCATGAAGGGCGCGAACGGTGCGAGCACGCGGATGAACACCTCCAGCGTCTCCTTCGAGATCGCTTCGCCTTCGGCGGCGTTGAGGAATTTCATCAGCTCGGCGACGCCGGTGTTCAGGCGCAGATTGTCGAGATCTTCGGTGATCGCCAGAACCAGCTTGGTGCGCGCCAGGCGCACCGTCTTGGCGTCTTCGCCCGCCGGGCTGTCCAGCACGCCGGTGACGAAGCGCCAGACCCGGCGCAGGAATTTCAGCGCGCTGGCGGTCCTGTCGGTCTCCCATTCGCGCATGGCCTCCACCGGTCCCATGAACATCATGTGCACCCGGAAGGCGTCCGCGCCGAAGCGGGCCACCACGTCGTCGGGCGTGACCACGTTGTGCAGCGATTTCGACATCTTCGCGCCGATCTTCTCCACGGTCTCGCCCGTCGGCGTATGAATGAATTCGCCCTCGGCGCGCTCTTCAACCTCGTCCACAGGAAGGGTGATCCCGCGCTCGTTCTTGAAGGCGTGCGAGGTCAAAAGCCCCTGGTTCACCAGCTTCTGGAAGGGCTCTTTGGTGGAAACAAACCCAAGATCGAACAGCACCTTGTGCCAGAAGCGCGCATAAAGCAGGTGCAGTGTGGCGTGCTCGGCGCCGCCCACATAAAGATCGACCGAACCCCAGGCGTTTTCGATTTCCGGATCGACCAGGGCGTTATCGTTACGCGGGTCCTTGAAACGCAGATAATACCAGCAGCTGCCCGCCCATTGCGGCATGGTGGAGGTCTCGCGCCGCCCCTTCATGCCGGTCTGGGGATCGGTCACCTCAAGCCAGTCTTCGGCGCGCGCCAGCGGGGATTCCGCGTGCCCTGTGGGCTTGTAGCTGTCGATATGGGGCAGGGTGAGCGGCAACTGATCTTCAGGAAGCGTGGTGCGCGTGCCGTCCTCCCAGTGCACGATGGGAATCGGCTCGCCCCAATAGCGCTGACGGGCGAAGATCCAGTCGCGCAGATTATAGCTCGTCACCCGGTGGCCGAGGCCCTTGGCCTCCAGATGGTCGGCCACCGCCTCGCGCGCGTCGCGCCAGCGAACGCCGGCCTGGTAGAGGGAGCTGTCGCCTGGCGGCGCGAGCATCACCCCGTCTTCCGTCCAGCATTGTTCGCCGGCGAGCACGGCGGCGCGGTCGGGATGGTCCGCGCCGGGATCGATCACCGGCACGATGTCGAGGCGGTACTTGGTCGCGAACGCGAAATCGCGAACGTCATGGGCGGGCACGCCCATCACCGCGCCGGTGCCGTAATCGGGCAGGACGTAGTCGGCGACGAAAATCTTCACCCGCTTGCCGGTGACAGGATTCTCGGCCTCCGCGCCGGTGAAGACGCCAGTTTTCTCCGCGTCTACTGTGCGATCCAGATCGGATTTGCGCGCGGCGGCCTCGATATAGGCCTCCACCTCGGCGCGGTGATCGGCGTCGGCGAATTCGGCGGCCAGCGGATGCTCCGGCGCCAGCGCCAGGAAGGTCACCCCGCCCAGCGTGTCGACGCGTGTGGTGAAGGTCTCGATGCGGTGGTCGGTCCCGGCCACGGGGAAGGAGAGCGTCACGCCTTCGGACTTGCCGATCCAGTTCCTCTGGCTTTCCTTGATGCCTTCGGGCCAATCGAGCCCGTCGAGATCGGCGATCAGGCGTTCCGCATAGGCGGTGATGCGCATCTTCACCTGGCGCAGTGGGACGCGCACCACCTCATAGCCCTGTTCCGACTTGCCGTCGAAGACCTCTTCATTGGCGAGGATCGTGCCGAGCTCCGGACACCAGTTCACCGGCGCGGTCTCGTAATACACCAGCCGACGTTCGTCCTGATACTCCTGCACCGCCAGCTTGCCCGCGGCTTTTACGTCATCGGGAATATCCAGCGCATCGATAGGCCGCGCGCGCCCCGCTTCGGCGTCATAGAAGGCATTGTAAAGCCGGGTGAAAATGAACTGGGTCCATTTGTAATAGTCCGGCTTGGACGTCGCGATTTCGCGTGACCAGTCATACCCCAGGCCCAGGAGCCGCATCTGGCGCTTATAGGTCTCGATATTCTTTTCAGTGCTGACGGCCGGGTGCACGCCGGTGCGTTCGGCGTAGCGCTCGGCCGGCAGGCCGAAGCTGTCCCAGCCCATGGGATGCAGCACGGTGTAGCCGGCCATCTTCTTGTAACGCGCCACGATATCGGTCGCGAGATAGCCCACCGGGTGGCCCACATGCAGCCCCGCCCCGCTGGGGTAGGGAAACATGTCGAGCACGTAGAAGGTCTTGTCGCCCGGGGCGGGATGGGGCGTCTTGTTGACGCCGTGCTTGTCCCAGAAATCGCGCCATTTGGTTTCCAGCGCGGTGAAATCGTAGCTTTGCTCGGTCATGGCTCTTTTACCCGGCTCGATCCGGCTCATCTGTCCCTCCCCTGGATGGGGAGGGTATCAGGCCCGGCCTTGGCCGGGGCTGACGGGTGGGGTGGGGATCGTAGAACTCGAACATATGCGGACCCGGGCGCTCCCCCCACCCGACCCGCGCTTCGCGCGGCCCACCCTCCCCACGAGGGGGAGGGACAAAGCTAGCCCGCCTTCTCCACGCTGATCGTCACGGTCTCGCCGCCGATTTCAGCCTCGCTTTTCGCGCCCGCACCGGCTTCGCCAAGTGAAACGGCCAGCGTCTCGCTCTTGATGAAGTCGCCGTGCGCGTCGACTGCGGCCTTTGTCTTTTCACCGCCGGACAGGCCGAGATTGATCCGGTCGGAAACCTCGAGGCCGGCGTCCTTGCGCGCCGACTGCACGGCGCGAATGAGGTCCCTGGCGAGGCCTTCGCGCTCCTGGTCCTCGTCAACGGAAACGTCGAGCACGATGGCGCCGGTGCCGGCGAAGGGCTCGGCGGCGCTGCCCTCCTCGGCGACCATGGCCAGCTGGAACTCGTCTTCGGAGAGGGTTTCACCGGCGACCATGGCCGTGCCGTCGGCGTTCAGGGTGAAGTCACCCGAGCGCGCCGCGCCCATGACCTCTTTCATCTTCTTGCCCAGCCGCTTGCCGATGCGCGGATCGGGTTTCAGCTGCACCGTGCCGTAGGCGTCCAGATCAGTGGAGAAGGCGATCTCGCGCACATTGACCTCGTCGGCGAGCAGCTCGGCGTAAGGCTTCAGCGCCGCGCTTTCAGCATGGACCACGGTAAGCGTTTTCAGCGGCAGGCGCACGCGCAGGCGCGCGCGCTCGCGCACCGCCAGGGCGGCGGACGCGGCGTCGCGCACCAAGTCCATGGCGCGCACCAGATCATGGTCTTGGGGAAACTCAGCGGCGTCCGGCCAGTGCGCCAGGTGCACCGAGCGCTCGCCGGTGAGCGCCTTGTAGAGCTTCTCGGTGACGATGGGCAGAAGCGGGGCCAGCACCCGGCACGCCTTCACCAGCACCGTGTACAGCGTGTCGAACGCCGCGTGCTTGGCGGCCTCGTCCTGCGACCCCCAGAAGCGGGCGCGCGAGCGGCGGATATACCAGTTCGTCAGGGCGTCGAAATAATTCACCGTTTCGCGGCAGGCGCGCGGGATGTCGAACGCGTCCAGCGCCGCGCCCACGTCGCGCGCGAGCTCGCCGGTCTTGGTGAGGATGTAGCGGTCCAGCGGATCCTCAGCCTTTGTGATGATCTGCGGCGCGCGATCCTCAAGGTTCGCATAGAGCGAGAAGAACGAATACGCGTTCATCAACGGCGCAATCGCTTCTCGCTGGATCGAGGCGATCTCGCGACCTTCCTTGGGCACCAAAAGATCGCCGCCGTTGAGCACCGGCGCGGAGATCAGGAACCAGCGCATGACATCTGAGCCGTACTGGTCGAAGAACGCCATGGGGTCTGGATAATTGCGCAGGCGCTTGGAGAGCTTCTGCCGGTTCTCGTCCAGCACCACGCCGTGGCAGATGGCGTTTTTAAACGGCGGCCGGTCGAACAGCATCGTGGAGAGCACCATCAGCGTGTAGAACCAGCCGCGCGTCTGGGCCACGTACTCCACGATGAAGTCGGCCGGGAAATTGGCCTCGAACCAGTCCTTGTTTTCAAACGGATAATGGACCTGGGCGTAGGGCATGGAGCCGGAATCGAACCAGACGTCGAACACGTCCTCCACCCGGCGCATGGTCGACTTGCCGGTGGGATCGTCCGGGTTCGGGCGGGTGAGGTTGTCGATATGGGGCCGGTGAAGATCGTCCACCGTCACGCCGAAATCGCGCTCCAGCTCTTCGATGGAGCCGTAAACATCGGTGCGCGGATAGTTCGGATCGTCGCTGACCCAGACCGGGATCGGCGTGCCCCAAAAGCGCGAGCGGGAAATATTCCAGTCCTGCGCGCCGGCGAGCCAGTTGCCGAAAATCCCGTCCTTCACGTGGGCGGGCGCCCAGTTGATCTGCTGGTTCAGCTCGACCATCCGCTCACGGAAGTCAGAGACGCGCAAATACCAGCTGTCCACCGCCTTGTAGATCAGCGGCTCGTCGGTGCGCCAGCAATGGGGGTAGTTGTGGTCATAGGTGTCGTGGCGGAACAGCTTGCCTTCGGCCTTTAGGCGATCGGTGATCGGCTTATTGGCTTCGAACACCAGCATGCCTTCGTAGTCAGGGATCTCCGCGGTGTACTTGCCGGCCTGATCGACGGGCACGACGACCGCGATGCCCGCCTTGCGGCAGGCGTTCAGATCGTCCTCGCCAAAGCCCGGCGCCATGTGCACGAGCCCGGTGCCGTCCTCGTCGGTGACGAAATCCTCGATGAGAATCTGGTGGGCGTTTTCGCGGCCTTCGAAATAGTCGAACGGCGGGTGGTAGCGCAGACCTTCCAGATCGCGGCCCATGACCTCGCCGGTGCGCTCATAGCCGTCGAGCTGTTTTTTGTATTTCTCCAGCGCGTTCGCCGACAGGATCAGGCGCTCGCCGTCCTTTTCCAGAATGGCGTAGGTGATCTCCGCCCCGGCCGCGCAGGCGAGGTTGGAGGGCAGCGTCCAGGGCGTCGTCGTCCAGATCAGGAATTTCGCGCCGGAGAGATCGCCCTGGCCGTCTTTCAACTCGAACTTCACCGTCACCGCCGGGTCGGTGCGGTTGCGGTAGGAATTGTCCAGCCGCGTTTCGAAGTTCGACAGCGGGCTTTCCACCGCCCAGGAATACGGAACGACGCGGTATTCCTTGTAGACCAGCCCTTTGTCCCAGAGCTGCTTGAACGCCCACAAACAGCTTTCCATGAAGGTGATATCGAGGGTCTTGTAATCGTTCTCGAAATCGACCCAGCGCGCCTGGCGGGTGACATAGTCCTCCCACTCGCCGGCGTATTTCATCACCTCGCTGCGCGCCGCGGCGTTGAACGTGTCGATGCCCATCTCCAGCACCGCCAGGCGGCCTGAGATCCCCAGCGTCTTTTCCGCGGCGAGCTCGGCGGGCAGCCCGTGGGTGTCCCAGCCGAAGCGGCGCTCGACCCGCTTGCCCTTCATGGTCTGGTAGCGCGGGATCACATCCTTGGCGAAACCGGTCAGGAGGTGGCCGTAATGGGGTAGCCCGTTCGCAAACGGCGGGCCGTCATAGAAGACGAACTGGTCGTCTTCGGGACGCTCGTCGATCGAGGCCTTAAATGTCCCGTCCGCCTTCCAGAACGCCAGAATCTCCGCATCCACCTTCGGCAGTTCGGTGGGCGAAGGCGCTTTTTCAAAGCGCATCTGGTCGGTGGAAGGGGCCTCGGCCATGACTGTCCTCGTGGTGGAGCGCGCGCGGGCGCGGCGGCGAAAGGGCGTAAGGAGGTGTGAGACGCAAATTACGTCGTCTCTGTCAATATCACTGACAATCAAGCCGGTCTTTGACAGCAGCCATGTCACTCGCGGCGGCGCGTCGGCGTGGATGACTTCAGCGTCGCAAGTTTGTCCGGACATGCTATCGTCCCGCGAGCGATTGGGAGGCGTTCATGTCCGACATCACCCGCAGAGGCCTTGGCGCAGGCGCGGCGGCGCTCGCCGGCGCCGGGATCGCCGCACCGGCCTATTCAAAGTCGAACCAGCGCAAGACCTTCGTCCTGATCCACGGCACCTGGCATGGCGGCTGGTGCTGGGTGCGGGTCACCGACCGGCTGCGCGCGAACGGCCACCGGGTGATCACCCCGACGCTCACCGGCTGCGGCGAGCGCCACCATCTCATCACGCCGCAGACGGGGCTGGAGACCCATATCGAGGACGTCGTGAACGCGATTGCGTGGGAGGAGCTGGAGGACGTGATCCTCATCGGCCACAGCTTTTCCGGGATCACCATCACCGGCGCGGCGGACCGGCTGGGCGGCCGGGTGCGCCATATCGCCTTCTTCGATGCGTTGATCCCCACGGCCGAGCGGCCCGCCGCGATCCTGCCCAATCCCGAAACCGGGGCGTATCCGGCCTGGTGGATCGAGCGCACGCGCGATTTTCGCGACGGTTACAAGATGGTTCTCTGGGATCATTATCCGCCGGAGATGCTGGTGCCCGCTGACGATCACGAGAACATCGCCTGGCTGCGCCGGCGCATCACCTGGCATCCGGCGAAGCAGTGGACCGACCGCCTGCAGCTTGAGAACGGCGGCTGGGAGGGCTTCGAGCGCACCTGCATTCACGCCGTGGGCCAGGTCTATAATCCAAGCTCCGAAGCCATGGTCGGGCCCGGCCGCGGCCCCGGCTGGCGTTTCATCGAGCTCAATGTGGCGCGCAACGGCATGATGACCGATCCAGGCGCGGTAACGGCGTGCTTTGAAGCTCTGACCTGAGAGACAGCGGCGCTCCTCAGCGCGCCGGCGGTGGCGCGTGCGCGCGCAACCGGTTTCGCCTAGGGTGTTTTACATGATCGAGCGCTGTTCCTGGTGCGGGACCGATCCCGTCTACGTCACCTATCACGACACCGAGTGGGGCGTGCCGGAGTACGAGTCGCGCGCGCTCTTTGAAAAGCTGGTGCTGGACGGGTTTCAGGCGGGGCTGTCCTGGATCACCATCTTGAAAAAGCGCGAGAATTTCCGTCGCGCCTTCGACCGGTTCGATCCCGAGAAAATCGCCCGGTACACCGAAACCGATATCGAGCGCCTGCTTGGCGACGCCGGCATCGTGCGCTCGCGCGCCAAGATCGAGGCGGCGATCAAGGGCGCGCGGATCTGGTGCGACATCCAGGACGGTCCGCGTGATTTTTCCAGCCGGCTTTGGGATGTCGTCGACGGGGCGCCGGTTCAAAACCGCTGGCGCTCCATGGCGGACGTCCCCACCCAGACGCCGGCGAGCGAGGCGATGAGCAAGGACCTCAAACGGCTCGGCTTCAAGTTCTGCGGCCCGGTCATCGTCTACGCCTTCATGCAGGCGTGCGGCCTGGTGAACGATCATGTGGTGGCCTGTCATCGCCACGCGCCCGTGGCGCGGATGGGAGAGCGAGCGTGAGGCGCATTGCGTTGATGATCGCTGCGGCCGCACTCTTGGCCGCGTGCGAAACGCCGACCTGGGCCGACCCTCCGCCCGGCGACGCGCTCAATTCGGTCAGCTGCGACACCGGCGGCCGCCATGGGCCCACCGGCGTGATGGACTGGACCTGCGTCGACCATGACGGGCAGCGCCGCACGCCCGTGCGCAGTCTCCACGAGGTGATCGACGGCGAAGCCAATGACGACGCGCAGCGCCGCGCGGCCCGCCGCGACCGGCTTGCGGGGCCGGAACGGCGCCACAGGCGTGGGAGGGACGGCTGAACGGAACGCACGCGCCTTCGCTGCGTTGGGCTTGGGCCCTGCGAGGCATGACGCGAAGGGGGATCATGACCCGTCTCATCCATCTGGCCGATCTTCATTTCGGCGCGGAGGATCCGCAGCTGGTGGACGGCCTCGCCGACGCGATCACCGCACTTGAGTGCGACGTGATCTGCGCGGCCGGCGATTTCACTCAGTATGGCCGCCGGCGCGAATTCCGCGCCGCGGCGGAGTTTTTCGCCCGGCTCTCGCCGCCGGTGATCGCCGCGCCTGGCAATCACGACACGCCGTTCTGGGATCTGTTCTCGCGCCTGTTCCGACCCTGGGGCCGGTTCGAGCGGCTCTTGGGCGGCACGGTGAAGCCGCGCTGGCGCGGCGCGCGCGACGGGCTGGAGACGCTGGCCACCTCGCGGGGGCTGCAGGCCCGGCTCGACTGGTCGCTGGGCAAGGTGCGCGAAGCCCATGCGCGCGAGGCGGCGGAGAATCTGCGCGACGTCCCCGGCGCGCTCAAGGTCGCCGGACACCACCGGCTGTTCTCGCGGGAGGGCAACAAGGGCCGGTCGCGCACGCGCGGCGCAACGGAGGCGACCCATATCCTGGCCGACGCCCAGGTCGACCTTGTTCTGTCCGGCCACCTTCATCAGACTTTCGCGCTGGCCTTTGACCGGCCCGACGGGGGCAAGTCCTGGCATGTGGGCGCGTCCACCGCGCTGTCCAAGCGCACCCGCGACGAGCCGGCGGGCTTTAATGTGATCGATCTTGATGAATCCGGCGCACGGCTGGAAGTCCACGCCGCCACCAAGGACTACACCTACGTGCCGATCTCCGAGCAGCGCCTGGGCTTTAAGCCGCGAGTGTAGGGGGTCTCATCCTGCTGGTCCTTTAAGGCTCCCCCCACACACAATCATCCCGGCCCTCAGCCGGGACCGAGGTCTCACCTCAGGATAGAGGTGATATGAAACCCCAAACTATCAACCCAGCAACACGCGTGGGTTCATGATCGAATTGGGATCGAGCGCCGCCTTGATGCGGCCCATAATCTCGGCCTCGACCGGCTTTCGGCGCACGAACTCGGCCTGTTTGAGAACACCGATCCCGTGCTCGGCGGAGATCGATCCGTGGTGCTTGTCCACGAGATCGTAGATTTGCGCCGTCACCGGCTTGATGCGGGAGAGGAAGTCCTCACCCGCGCCGGGCTTACGCGCCGCCACGTTGAAATGGACATTGCCGTCGCCCACATGGCCGAAGGCGATGACGCGCACCTCCGGGTCGGCGGCTTCGGCGAGGTCGATGGCCTCGGCCATGAAGTCGGCCATACGCGACACCGGTACCGAAACATCGTGCTTGGCCGCCTTGCCGTGGGCCTTCTCGCCTTCGGGGATGGACTCTCTTAAAGCCCAGAATTCGCCGGCCTGAGCCTCGGATTGGGCGATGGCGGCATCGCTGATCAACCCCTTCTCGAAGGCGGGCTCCAGCGCCTGCTCCATCAGCGCCGGGGCGCGGCCGGGCTCCGCGCTTGTCAGCTCGATCAGCACGCTCCACGCCGGATCGCCGGTCAACGGGTGGCGCGCGCCGGGCACGTGTTCGACGACCAGGTCGAGGCCGAATTTCGGCATCAGCTCGAAGGCCGCGACCGCACCGCCGGTGGCGTCCTTCATGTGGCGCAGAAGCGCCACGGCGCCGTGCGGATCATCCACCGCACACACCGCCACCGCAGTCGCGGCGGGCCGAGCGAACAGCTTCAGCGTCGCGGCCGTGACCACGCCCAGCGTGCCTTCCGCACCGATGAAAAGCTGTTTGAGATCGTAGCCGGTGTTGTCCTTGCGCAGGCCTGCAAGGTCGGACACCACACGGCCGTCGGGCAGAACCGCTTCAAGGCCGAGCACCAACTCGCGCATCATGCCGTAGCGCAGCACGTGCACGCCGCCGGCGTTGGTGGAGATCAGCCCGCCGATCATCGCCGAGCCTTGCGCGCCCAAGGACAGCGGGAACAGCTTGCCGGCCTCGGCGGCCGCGCCCTGCACCGTCTCCAACACCGCACCGGCCTGGCAGGTCAGCGACTCGTTGTCGGCGTCCACGGCGGTGATCTGGTTCATGCGCTTCAGACTGATCACCACCTCGCCCTGGGGCGTGGAGCCGCCCACAAGACCGGTGTTGCCGCCTTGGGGCAGAACCGCGATCCCGGCCGCGTTGCAGTGCGACAGGATGCGCGCGACCTCGTCGGTGGAGCCGGGCTTCAAGAGCAACGGGCTCTCGCCCCTGTACCGGCCGCGCCAGTCGGAGACATGACCGGACAGCTCGTCGGGGTCGACCGACCAGGCCTTGGGATCGAGGGTTTCGGTGAGGCGGGTGAGGATGTCGGGCGTCATAGCCCGAACATAGGGCCGGCGCGCGCCCGCGAACAGGGGCTAGTCCTCTACGCGCGTCAGGACCGCTTCGAACCGCAGAGACGGGCCGCGGTCGGCGCGGCCTTCGAAATGATAGTCCGCGCCTTTGCGGCGACCGGTGAGAACGAGCGTGAAATCGTCCACCTCGCCGAACACGGAGGGGCGGCTGTCGTCGTGCTGGCGCACCCGCAGGCGCACCTTGATCGCGTTGTCCTCGCCTGTGATCTGGCCGGTGTAATACATGCCGGAATCTCCGCCATGCACACGGTCGCCCGTCACCACGATGATGCCGGATGCGTCATCAAGCGGGGTCCTGAAACGGGCGAGGTAGAGGCCGGCGTCCATAAGCATGTCTACTCGTTAGCACGAAAAGGTGAATACAGCCATAAGATGCATTCAGCGCGCCGCCGCCCGCATCAGCCGGTCGTTGATCGCTTCGCCCAGCCCTGTCCGGGGGATGGGCGCAACGGCGATCCGTTCGGCGCGCGCGTCCAGCATGCGTAGCCCAGAAAACAGATTCGCCGCCGCTTCGGCTAGGTCAGAAACTGAAGAGAGGTTAAATATTTCAACTGCTTCCATTTCAGGATGCGCCCCAAACGCCAAATAAGCCTCACCCCGCTCCGCTTCGGTTGCGTCCAGGCGGATCGCAGCCCGCGGCGCGTAGTGGCTTGAGAGCATGCCTGGTGCGGCCACCGCATCCCCCGGGGCAGCGAGCGGGCCGCACACCGCCTCCAGCGTTTCGCGTGCGATTCCCCCGGGGCGCAGCAGGCGCGGCGGGCTTACGCTGACGTCGACGATGGCGCTTTCCACCCCGACCGGGCAAGCGCCGCCGTCGAGGATCAGGTGGATGCGCCCGTTCAGGCTGTCTTTCACATGGCCGGCCGTCGTCGGACTGACCTGGCCGGACGCATTGGCGCTGGGCGCGGCGAGCGGGCGGTCGAGCCGGGCCACGAGCGCGGCCAGGGCGGGCGAGCGCGGAACGCGCACGGCCAGTGTCTCAAGGCCGGCCGCGGCGAGATCGCTGACCGGCGCGCCGGACCTGCGCGGGGCCACCAGCGTCAGCGGTCCCGGCCAGAAGGCGCGCGCCAGCGCCGTGCCCGTCTCGCCGAGGCGCACCAGGGCGGCGGCGCGCTCCCGGCTGTCGCAATGGGCGATCAGTGGATTGAAGCGCGGCCGGCCCTTGGCGTCGTAGATCCCCGCGACCGCTTCGCCGTGCGTGGCGTCGGCGGCGAGGCCGTACACCGTCTCTGTGGGCAGCGCGACGCATCCGCCGGCCGCAAGGGTGGCGGCGGCCTCGTCGATCGCAGCCGGGTCGCCGGCGGGCCGGATCGGCGTATCGTGAGGCGGAAGCGGTCGCATGGCGCGGGATGTACGCCCGGCGCGCTGAAGGCGCAACGCTTCTGGTTCTTCCAAGGACCGCAGGAACCGGTTTCGCGGGCGGCGAAGGCGCGGCTGGGCCCGCTACCGCCGATCCCCGCACGCGCCTTGCGAAGCTACGCTGGCGCCCGCCCGGTTGGCCTCGCAGGCGTTGGGATAGGTCTCGCCGTCGCAACCGCAGACCGGGCGATAGATGCGCGGACACGCCATGGGCCGCACCCGGCATTCGCCCATCTGGTCGGCTGCGCCGCACATGGCTTGGGGCTCCATATGGCAATATTGCCGCGCCTCAGGCTCTTCGGCGCACCTCAGGCCCATCATGCCGCCGCAGGCCTCCCCCACGCCGACCAGCGCGCCCGGACTGGCCACGAAGGGGCCGGACGGTTCGGGCGGCGTCTCCGGCGACGCGGCCGGCGCCTGGGCGCAGGCGGCCAGGATCAGGGCGCAAAACAGGGCGAATAAACGGGTCATGACGCGGCTCCATCGTGTGTCGCTTCATCATGGCACGGAGCACCGCGGGGCGCATTCAACGTTTTCACGCCTCTCTTTTCAGGCAAGAATGAGGGTTAACGTGTATTCCAACGCCCTCATTGCGTGGCGTCCCTTTCCAAGCAATAGCCTCATAGGAGGCACGACCGATCCCGCTTTTGCAGCCTGAAAGATGAGACCGTCCGAGTGAGTCATCCCGCCCGCCTCCGCACCCGGCTCGCCGCTTTTCTAGCGGCGGTCGCGGCGTGCGCCGCGGCCGTGGTCCTGCTCGACCGCATTTTCCCGCCGCCGGTTGAGCGCGCGCGGGTGGTCTCGTTCGTGGCCGAAGACAGCAGCGGGCTGGCCATGCGAGCCTTCCCTGTGGAGAACGGGCGCTGGCGGCTCGCCGCCGATCTCGACCGGCTCGACCCCGACTTCGTCGAAGCCCTTCTCACCATCGAGGATCAGCGCTTCTACGCCCATCCCGGGGTGGATCCCCTGGCTGCTGCGCGCGCGGCCGGGCAGATGCTTGCGAACGGGCGCATCGTATCGGGCGCCTCGACGATCACCATGCAGACCGCGCGTCTTCTGGAACCGCGCCCGCGAACCCTGCCCTCCAAGATCATCGAGTCGCTGCGCGCCCTGCAGCTGGAGGCGCGGCTGACCAAGCGGGAAATCCTTGAGCTTTACCTCACCCTCGCCCCCTATGGCGGCAATCTGCAAGGCGTGCGCGCGGCGAGCTGGGCCTGGTTCGGCCGCGAGCCGGACGCACTGACGCCCGACCAGATCGCCTTGTTGATCGCCCTGCCGCAAAGCCCCGAAGCCCGCCGCCCCGATCTGCGGCCCGAGACGGCCCTGTCGGCGCGCGCCGCGATCCTTGAGCGGTTGGCCGGCGAAGGCTGGATCAGCGCGGCGCGCGCCGAGGACGCCGCCGGCGAGGCGCTCGCACAGACCCGTAACGCCTTCCCCGCCGAGGCCTGGCACGCCAGCGAAACCCTGGCGCGCCTGCGCCCCGGCGAGGGCGCGGTGCGCTCCACCCTCGATCTCGCCCTCCAGCGCGAGGTGGCGCAGCGCCTACGCCGGATCGCCGATGCGGGTGGGCCGGGCGTTCAGGCGAGCGCCCTCGTCATAGAGATCGAGACCCGCGCCGTGCGCGCCGCCGTGGGTTCGGCCGGCCGGGACCTGGCCGGCGGTTGGCTTGACCTCACCGCAGCGCGGCGCTCGCCGGGATCGACTCTGAAGCCGCTGGTCTATGCCCTCGCCTTCGACGACGGGACGGCCGCGGCGGACACGCTGATTGAAGACCTGCCCGCGCGCTTCGCCAGCTATCGCCCGGAGAATTTCGACCGCGCCTTCCGCGGCGAGGTGACCATCGCAGACGCGCTTCAGCATTCCTTGAACGTGCCGGCGGTGCGCGTGCTCGACCGGGTGGGGGCGAACCGGTTCGCCTCCGCGCTCAGTTTCGCCGGCGCCGACCCCTCGATCCCGCAAAGCCTGGACGGGGCGGCCGGCCTCGCCGTCGCGCTAGGCGGGCTGGGCATGAGCGCGCAGGACCTCGCCGTGCTCTACGCCGCGCTCGGCGATGAAGGCCGCGCCAAGCCGCTGGCCTGGACGCCCGAAGCCGCAGAGGCCAACCGGGCGCGCCCGGGCGCGCGCCTCGTCAGCTCGGAAAGCGCGCGTGAGATCGTGGACGTACTGTACGGCTCGCCCGCGCCTCCCGGCCGCATGCCCGCCCATCTCGCCGCGCGCGCGCCGAGCGTCGCTTATAAGACCGGCACCAGCTACGGCTTCCGTGACGCCTGGGCGGCGGGGATCACGGGCGGGCATGTGATCATCGTGTGGACCGGCCGCCCCGACGGCGCCCCGCGCCCGGGCGCCACAGGCCGGGAGGCGGCCCTGCCGGCCTTGTTCGATCTGGCCGACACGCTCGTCCGCCACATCCCGGAGGCCGCCTCGCGCCCCCATATCGCCGAGCGGCGCACACCGGACACGCTGGCGCGCTTCGCCCGCCCCAATCAGCCGCCGGACATACTGTTTCCGCCCGAGGGCGGGGAGCTGTGGGCCGAAGCTCCGGGCCGCGCCTTTGTCTTGTCGGCGCGCGCAGGCTCGCCGGTGAGCTGGTATGTGGACGGCGCGCCGGCGGAAACAAATGCGGCCGGTCAACCGGTGTTCGCCCCCATGGGCGAGGGCTTCTACGCCCTCTCCGCCGTGGACGCCGAGGGCAGGGAAACCCGCGTGCGCGTACGCGTACGGCTGGCCGGAGACGGCGCCTAACCCCCTATCCGCGCGGAATAATCCTGAATATTTGAACTCGCCCCCCTCCGGCGTGTTAGGGTCCAAGCGCAACAAAACCGAAGGAGCGCCATGGCCGCGTCCGGTCTGTTCGACACATACGACGCCTCGCCCGCTTTCTGCGAAGTGAGCGGGCGCAGGGACGACCCCGAGATTCAGCGCCTGTTCTTCAAGCGCTTGAACAAGCAGACCCGGTCGAACCTCGCGCGCCGCAAGAAGCGCGCCGAGGAGGAGCTGTATAATCTCGGTATCACCTTCACCGTTTATTTTGGCGAAGACACCGTCGACCGGGTGCTGCCCTTCGACGTGATCCCCAGGCCCATCACCGCAGACGACTGGGGTGAGCTGGAAGCCGGGGTGAAACAACGCATCGCCGCGCTCAACGCGTTTCTTCACGACATCTATCACGACCAGCAGATCCTGAAGGACGGCGTCGTGCCCGAGGATCTTGTGGTGGAGAACAAGTACTTCCTCAAGGAGATGATCGGCGTCGACGTCCCACATCGCAATTACGTGCACATTTGCGGCACCGACATGATCCGCGATGTGGACGGCTCATTCCTGGTGCTGGAGGATAATTGCCGCGCGCCGTCCGGGGTCTCCTACGTTATCGAGAACCGGCACCTGATGCAGCGCTCCTTCCCCGATCTTATGGAGAACGCCAAGGTGCGCGCGGTGTCAGATTACGGCGTTCACCTGCGCGAAAAGCTGACCGAATGCGCGCCGGCGGGGGTGGACGATCCCAAGATCGTCCTGATGACGCCTGGCCTGTTCAACTCAGCCTATTTCGAACACGTCTTCCTGGCGCGCGAGATGGGCGTGCCGCTGGTGGAAGGCCGCGACCTCTACGTGGACGAGACCGACGCGGTCTTCATGAAGACCGTGTCGGGACCGGAACCTGTCCACGTCATCTACCGGCGCATCGACGACGCGTTCCTCGACCCGGAAGTCTTCCGTAAGGAGTCCATGCTGGGCACGCCGGGGCTGATGCGCGCCATGAAGGCCGGCAGGGTGACCATCGCCAACGCGCCGGGGACCGGGGTCGCCGACGACAAGGCGGTCTACGCCTACATGCCCGAGATCGTGCGCTATTACCTCGATGAAGAGCCGATACTGAAAAACGTGCGCACCTTCGTGTGCCGGCGTAAGGACGAATGCGACTACGTGCTCGACAATCTCGCCGACCTCGTGGTCAAACCGGTGGGTGAAAGCGGCGGCTACGGCATCGTCGTAGGTCCCAAATCCACCAAGGCCGAGCGTGAGGAGGTGGCGAAAGCCATCCGCAAGGACCCTTCCAACTATATCGCCCAGCCGATGATCACGCTCTCGGCCTCGCCGACGCTCACCAGCGAGGGCGTGGCGCCGCGCCATGTGGATCTGCGCCCCTTCGCGGTGACCGGCAAGGACACCTGGGTTCTGCCCGGCGGGCTCACCCGCGTGGCCATGAAGAAGGGCTCCATCATCGTGAACTCCAGCCAAGGCGGAGGGTCGAAAGATACCTGGGTCCTCACATAAGCTCCTGTCACGCTACGCCGAGCACGCCTTCTGGCTCGGCCGCTATATCGAGCGCGCCGAAAACCTCGCCCGGCTTTTGTCGGTGACCGAAGGCTTTGCGGCCGGCGACGATGACGACGCGGCCTGGCGCAGCGTGCTGAACACCTTCCATGACATGCCTGCGTTCAAGAAGACCGGACGCAAGCTGACGGGCATCAATGTCGCGCGCTGGTACGTGCTGGAGAAGGCGAACCCAAACTCGATCCATACGGCCCTCGCCATGGCGCGGGAGAACGCCCGCGCGCTGCGCCATATCAGCCCGATCGAGAGCTGGAAGCAGATCAACATGCTGTACAAGCATGTGGCCGATCTCAAGGCGCGTCAGGTCACCCTGCCCAAGCTCAACGGGATTTGTGAAACGGTGCGACTGGGCTGCCTGACCCACCAGGGCATGGTGGACGGCACCTGGTACCGCGACGAGGCGTGGCTGTTTCACCGGCTCGGCTCGGAACTTGAGCGCGCCGACCAGACCACGCGCCTGCTCGATGTAAAATACTACCAGCTCAAGAGCGCCGGCGCCGACGAGGCGGACGGGTTCGCTCCGCCCGATATTGTGTGGTGGAATTCGCTGCTGCGTTCAGCTTCGAGCTATCACGCCTTCCGCCGGCGCCATTCGCTCTCGGCCGGGCCGGCTGAAGCGGCGGCGTTCTTGTTGTTCGATCCCGACTGCCCCCGCTCGGTGAAGCTCGCGGCCATGGCCGCCGCCGACCGGCTGCGCGAGCTTGAGGACGATTACGGCGCTGCGCCGGGCTCGGAACTCCACCGCGCCTGCAAGGGTTTGCTCAGCCTTCTGGAACCGGGCACGCCGGTGAAGCCGGGCCGAAGCCTGCACGCCTATCTCGATCAGGTCCAAGTGCAGCTCATCACGTTCGCCAGCGCCCTGGCCACCCGATATTTCGGGCCGGATTGACTGATCCCTGACGCGCGCCCTCATGAAGAATCAGGGCATGCAGGGGGCGCAGCCGTCTGGAGCGAGGGATCACCCATGGGCGAACAGCCGCAGGTCAAAACCGACCTGTTCCGCGTACGGCACGTGACCCGTTACCGCTACGCCAGGCCGGTGAGGTTCGGCCGTCACCGCGCCATGTTCCGCCCCCACGAGACGCCCGAGCTGCGGCTGCTGACCATGAGCGTAGACACCCGGCCGGAGGCGACCGTGCACTGGATCCACGATGTCTTCTCCAACTCCGTAACGCTGTTCGATTTCACCGAGGCGAGCGACATTCTGGAGGTGGGCTGCACCTTCGACATCGTCCGCACCAGTTTCCGCGACGCCGAGTTTCCCATCGCTGAGCACGCCCGGCGCTTTCCCTTCCAGTATGAAGATCATGAAAAGCTGGACCTGGCCGCCTGCCGCAGCCCGCGCCATGACGATCCCGACGGCGCGGTCGCCGCGCTGTCTGAGCGCTTCCGCCAGGAGGCCGGCGGGGACACCTGGGCTCTGCTCACCATTATGACCCGGTGCATCAAGACCGAGCTCGCCTATGCCCGCCGCGAAGAGCCCGGCGTGCAGGAGCCCGCTCAGACTCTGGCCCTGGGCTCGGGCTCGTGCCGCGACTACGCCGAGCTGATGTGCGAGCTGGCCCGTCGGCTGGGCTTCGCGGCGCGTTTCGTCACCGGCTATCTCTATGATCCCGCGCTGGATGTACGCACCGCGGACTCCCCCTCCGACGTCCAGGGTGCGGGCGCGACCCACGCCTGGGTCCAGGTTTTCCTGCCGGGCGCGGGCTGGATCGAGTTCGACCCCACCAACGGCGATGTCGCGTCCGGCCGATTGATCCGCACCGGGGTCGGGCGGGTGCCGAGCCAGGTCGCGCCCCTGTCGGGATTTTTCGACGGTCGGCCGCAGGACGCGGTGGGCCTTGAGGTGAGCGTGGACATCACCACGCTGGCGCCGCCGCTGGTGCAGTGACGCGGATGAGCGGGGCCGAGCTTTCCGACGCCCAGGCGCGCGAGCGCGGCCCGGTGCTGATGCTGGTGGCCACGCCCATCGGCGATCCCGGCGATTTGTCCCGTCGTGCGCTGGAGACCCTGCAAGCCGCCGACGCCATCGCCTGCGAAGACACGCGCGAGACCCGCAAGCTGCTGTCCGCCCACGGCGTCGTGGACAAGCGCCTCATCGCTTGCCACGACCACAACGAGGCCCAGAGCGCGGCCGGGATCGTGAAGCTGCTTGGCGAGGGCGCGAACGTCGCCCTGGTCTCCGACGCCGGCGCGCCGGGCGTGTCGGATCCAGGCTACCGGGTGGTGCGCGCCGTACTCGACGCCGGGCTGGAGGTGAGCGCGGTCCCAGGCCCCAACGCGCCGATCACCGCGCTGACGATCTCCGGGCTTCCCACCGACCGGTTCGTGTTCCTGGGCTTCCCGCCGCGCAAATCGGGAAAACGAAAGAAATTCCTCGAACCCTACGCCGCGCTTCCCGCCACGCTGATCCTGTTTGAAAGCCCGCAGCGCCTCGGCGAAACCGTCGCCGACGCCCTGGATGTGCTGGGCGATCGCAACGCCGCGCTCGCCATGGAGCTCACAAAAACCTTCGAGCGCGTCTATCGCGAACCGCTCAGCGCGCTGCGCGAGCGTCTCGCCGAACCGCCGCGCGGCGAAGCCGTGCTGCTCATCGAAGGGGCCCAAGAGGTGCGTGAACGCAAGAACAAGTACGCGGCGTTCTCCAAGGCGCCTGTGCGCGATTGAAGCGCGTTCCAGAGCGCCCTAATCCCCGCGCAGCTTCGTTCCGCACACCGGATAGACCTGCTCGCGCCCCATCATCCAGGCGGTGGGCGCAGTGTCGAAAATCTTCGCCCAGGCGGGATCACGGACATTGAGCCCGCCGGTAAACGCGCCGAAGGCGGGCAGGACCAGACGCGATCCGTCGGTGGCGAAGCAGCGCCGGCGCAGGGCGCGCCCCCTCACCGCGACGCGCGCACACGGGTGAAGGTGGCCGGCGACCTCGCCCGGGCGGGCGCCGGGCTGCGGCTCGTGGCGCAGGGTGAGCGGGCCGAGCCGGGCCTCGTGCGCGGTGCGGCCGCCGAAGCGGGCGGGCGGCTCGGGATCGTGATTGCCCTCGATCCACAGCCAGTCCTCCACCGAGGCCACCAGCGCCGTGAGACTGTCCGCATCCTCGCCATGGATCCGCCCGTCGGCGCCCAGATCGTGAAAGCTGTCGCCCAGCGCGGCGACGCGCGCCGGTTTGAGGCGCTCGATCGCGCCGGCGAGGGCTTTGATCGTCGCGCGCGTGTCGTAGGGCGGCAGGAACTGGCCCCTGGAGGCGAAGGCGCTGCCCTTTTCAAAGTGCAGATCGGCGACCAGCAGGGTGCGCGTTCCAAGCTCCAGCGCCGCCCCGGACACGTCCGCGACAAGCCGGGCGCCGTTCACCGTCATGGTCGCGGCGTGGCGATGCTGGGGGAAAGCTTGAAGCATGCGCTCACCTAGGCGCACGAAGCATGAACACGCAAGGGCGCGGCGCTGCTGCGTGCGCGCCCGGCTTCCCATTTCAGCGCGCCCCGCCTAGCTTTACGGCCAATGAAAAACCTGGGGAGAACCGTCATGCGCGCCGCGCTCTTCGCCGCCTGCTCCATCCTTGCGCTCGCCGGCTGTGCGCCGGCCACCGAAACCGCCCCGGCGCCCGGCGCCTCCGCGCCGGCCGAAACGCCGCAGATCGCTGCGCCGGCGTATCCCCAGACACGCACGGTCGCGCAAAGCGATGTCTACCAGAGCGCCGCGCAGGGCGAGGTGACGGTCGCCGATCCCTATCGCTGGCTGGAAACCGATGTGCGCGTCTCCGAAGAGGTCGCCGGCTGGGTCGCGGCGCAGAACCAGGTCACCAACGCCTATCTCGATCAGCTTCCCGGACGGGAGGTCATTGCAGAGCGCCTGGCCGAGCTTTGGAATTATGAGCGCTACGGCCTGCCCGAGCACAGCGGCGGGCGCTATTTTCTGACCCGCAACGACGGCCTGCAGGACCAGAGCGTTCTTTACGTTCAAGACGGGCTTGAGGACGCGCCGCGCGCGCTGATCGATCCCAACGCCTGGGCGGAGGACGGCACCACCGCGCTGACCGGCTATGAGCCGAGCCCGGACGGGTCCAGGCTCGCCTATATGGTCGCCGAGGGCGGCTCGGACTGGCGCACGATCCGCGTGCTGGACGTTGCGACCGGCGAAGACCTGTCAGACGCGATCGAGTGGGTGAAGTTCTCGCCGCTATCCTGGGCGAGCGACGGGTCGGGCTTTTTCTATTCGCGCTATCCCGCGCCCGAGGACGGCCAGGAGTTCACCGCGCTGAACCTCAATCAGGCGATCTATTTCCACGAGATCGGGACGGCGCAGAACGCGGACCGTCTGGTCCTGTCCGATCCGGACAACCCTGAAATCGGCTGGCGCGGCCGGGTGAGCGATGACGGGCGTTACCTTGTGATCACCTCGTCCACCGGCACCGACGGCAACGCGGTTCATGTGCTGGATCTGGAAAGCCCGGACGCCGAGCCCATCGCCATCTTCGAGGGGTTTGATAACAACCATCTCTATGTGGGCAATCTCGGCTCGGCCTTCCTGTTCCACACCGATCTCGGCGCGCCGAACGGGCGCATCATGGCGGTGGATCTCGCTGATCCATTCACTCGCGACACCGTAATTGCAGAGACCGGCGACGTGATCACCGGCGCTGACCATGTGGGCGGCCACATCATCGTGGAGCGCATGAAGGACGTGGCGAGCCATGTGGAGGTTTACGCCGAGGACGGCGCCCTGGTGCGCGCGGTGGCGTTGCCGGGTCTTGGCGTGGCGTCGGGCTTTTCCGGCTCGCCGGACCGGGCGGAGACCTTCTACAGCTATGAAAGCCTGACCCAGGCGCCCACGCTCTACCGCTATGACGTGGAGACCGGGGAGAGCGATATCTTCCGCGCGCCGGACCTGACCTATGATCCTGGCGACTATGTGGTCGAGCAGGTGTTTTACGAGAGCACCGGCGGGGCGCGCATCCCCATGTTCATCGCCCGCCATCGCGATGTGGAGCCGAACGGCGCCCAGCCGACGCTGATCTACGGCTATGGCGGCTTCGCCATCACAAGGCGGCCCGATTTCGACGTGCGCCGCCTGCAATGGATGGAGATGGGCGGAGTTTACGCCATCGCCAATATCCGCGGCGGCTCGGCCTATGGCCGCGACTGGCACGACGCAGGGCGCCTGGAAAACAAGCAGAACGTGTTCGACGACTTCATCAACGCCGGGCGCGCCATGGTCGATCTGGGCTGGACGAGTCCGGACAATCTGGCGATCCACGGCCGCTCCAACGGCGGACTGCTGGTGGGCGCGGTCGCCAATCAGGCGCCGGATCTGTTCGCCGCAGCGCTGCCGGCGGTGGGCGTGATGGACATGCTGCGCTTCAACCAGTTCACCGCCGGACGGTTCTGGGTGGATGATTACGGCAGCCCGCAAGATCCCCAACTGTTTGACGTGCTCTACGGCTACTCGCCCTATCACACCATCCCCGAGGGCGAGGGATATCCCGCGACCCTGATCACCACCGGCGACACCGACGACCGGGTCGTACCCGGCCATTCGTTCAAATACGCCGCCGCGCTGCAGGGCGCCGACACCGGGGAGGCGCCCACCCTCATCCGCATCGAGACCAGCGCCGGACACGGCGCCGGGACCCCGGTTTCAAAACTTATTAACGAAGCCGCTGATCGGTGGGCCTTCATCGCCCATCACACCGGACTTTCTGTGGAAGAGTCCGAGTAATGCGCGTAACGTAAGCGCGTAGCGGGCGAAAGCGGACCCCTTCCATGGCCATCCATGTCAAGCTTGCGCGCCTTGAAGCGCTAAAGGACGCGCTGCGCGCGACCAAGCCCCGGCCGGACTCAACCGCGGCCTGGTTCACCGCCAGCGCGCTCCTGCCCGCCGACGGCGCGCCGGAGACGCTTGCCGAAGACGCCCGCGTCCTTCACGGGGTGCTGGTCGACCGGATCGGCCGCCATAGCGCACCCACCGGGGCCCTGCGATGGGCCTATGCCGGCGTGTTGGTGCGCGCCGGGGTCGGCGCAGATCGCTTCGCCGCGCTGCGGGATGCGGTTCGCGAGGGCTGGAAAGCGTCCGAGACCGGCCGGCCCCATGCCGGCGGCTCGCGCGCGGCGCTGGTGCTCAGCGCCGGAGAGGACGCACCGGAGGAGGCCGCGCGGCGGTTCTTCGCCATGAAAGCTGCTCTGAACCCGCCCTGGTGGCGGCGCGACACGCAGGTCACCGACACCTATGCGGCCGCCCATGCGGTGCGCGCCGACGACCCTCGCGTCGTCGCCCAGGCCCGCGCGCGCGCCGAGGCTGTGTTCAAAGAGGATCGGCGCACGCGCGGCCACCGGAGATCCGGCGGGCGGGCGACGGCGCTTCACCAGGCCGAGCCGCGCACCGTGCTCAAACGCTTCCTCGCGCTCGACGCCGTCCGAAAACGCGAGCGCATTCTGCGGCATCGCGTGGGCCGCGCGCTCCTGCTGGAATGGGCCGCGCAGGGCCTTGAGGAGGGCGATCTCGACGTGATTTCTCAGATCATTGATGAATTGCCGCGCAACTGCGGCGCAAGCGGCGAAGGCCGGGCGCGCCTCGCCTACCTGGTGCAGACCAGCGACCGCGCAGACCTGACGCCCGGCGCGGTAAGCGCGCTCGCCGCGATCATCGCCGCCCAGACCGCGGCCATCGTCGCCGCGACCAGCGCAACCACCGTCGCGACGTCATCCGCCACTTCCTAAATTAATTGTAATGAGCCTGTGGATTTACCGGTGCGTTGGGCCATATGGTGGAATACCACACTCAGCAGCTGGGAGATCACCATGCGTTTCGCCCTCACCGCCGCCGTGAGCGTCATTGCTCTGGCCGCCTGTTCGCCGGAGGCCGAAGAGGCCGAAACCGAAATGGCCGAGGCCGGTTCTGAAGCCATGGAGGCCGCGCAGGACGCCGGCGACGCCATGGAAGGCGGCGTCGACGAAGCCATGGCCGAAGGCGAAGCCATGGCCGAGGACGCCGAACTGGCCGCCGAGAACACCATGTCCGAAGACGGCCAACCGGCCAGCTGGGGCTATGACGGTGAGCAAGCGCCGGAAAACTGGGGCTCGCTGGGCGCGGAGTACGCCACGTGCGACACCGGGCTGGAACAGTCGCCCATCGACCTGGTCTCCACCGATATGGACGCGCAAAACACCCCCGAGATCAACTGGACCCCGGTCGGGTCGGCGACCGTGGCGGACACCGGCAAGACCATCCAGGTCAATGTCGAGGACGCCGGCGGTCTGACGCTGAACGGGACCGAGTACAGCCTCATCCAGTTTCACTTCCACGCCGGATCGGAGCACACGATCGACGGCGAGCAGTATCCGCTGGAGGTCCATTTCGTGCACGCCAGCGAAGCCGGCGAGCTGGCCGTTGTGGGCATGATGTTCGAAGACGGCGCCGCCAATGATCCGCTTTCGGGCATCTGGGCGAGCCTGCCGGACGGGGTCGGCGAGACGGATCTCGACGTGGCGCTCGATCCCAACGCCTTCCTCCCGGAAGACGGCGCTGTCTGGCGCTATGAGGGCTCGCTCACCACGCCGCCGTGTTCCGAAGGCGTCGCCTGGACCGTGTTCCAGACCCCGCTCTCGGCCGCGGGCGAACAGATTGAGGACTTTACCGCGCGATACGACAACAATTATCGCCCGCCCCAGCCCATGAACGAGCGCGACCTGCGCGAGGGCGAGGCGGCCGAATAACACCGCCTTCGCGTTTAAAGTCAGCGCCCCGGCCGTTCGGCCGGGGCGTTTTTGTTTGACAGGCGCGGCCCGGCTCGCGCATAAGCCGCCTCCCCGAAGAGGAGGACCCTGACGGTGAAGCAGTCCCGCTAAAGACAATGCCGGCCGCATGACGGCCCCCGGCCCGCCATGCCACGTGCGGGCGTCTTTACGTATGGGATTCACCTTGGGACAGCTGATAGACAAAACCGCGCTCGTTACGGGCGCCGGCCGCGGCATCGGCGCGGCCATCGCGCGCGCCTTCGTTCGTGAGGGCGCATTCGTTCATGTCACCGACATCGACCTGAAGACCGCACAGGACGTCGCCGCAGAGCTGGGCGAACGCGCGAGCGCCTTCCGGCTTGATGTCTCGCAGGAGGCCGAATGGGCCGAGACCGAAAGCCGCCTCTGGGAGGGCGGCGGGCTCGACATCCTCGTGAACAACGCCGGAATCACCGGCTTTCTGGAAACGTCCGGCCCGCACGATCCCGAGCACCTGGACCTTGCAAGCTGGCGCAAAGTCATGGCGGTCAACGCCGACGGCGTCGCTCTGGGCTGCCGCACCGCCATCCGGCTGATGAAGGCGAAGGGCGGAGCGATCGTGAACCTGTCGTCGCGCTCCGGCGTGGTGGGCGTTCCCGGCGCGCCGGCCTATGCGGCCTCCAAGGCGGCGGTGATGAACCATACCCGCTCCGTCGCGCTCTTCTGCGCGCAGGCCGGTTACGCCATACGGTGCAATGCGCTTCTGCCCGCCGCCGTGATGACGCCCATGTGGGACGCCATGCTGGGCGAAAGTCCTCAGCGCGAGGCGATCATCGCGGATGTGGAGGCCGGCGTGCCCATGGGCCGGTTTGGAACGGCCGAAGAAGTCGCCGAGGCGGCGGTGTTCCTGGCGTCGAACCGCTCCAGCTACACCACCGGCACGGGCCTGCATCTCGATGGCGGCATTCTGGCCGGCGCCCAGGCCAGCCCGAAAAAGGCGGGGTGACGCCCGAATTCGCCGCCACGGTCGCACGCCGCATAAGGAGGGCGCGGTGCGCCTGGCGGGCGGCGCGCGCCTAGCCGGTTCTCTTCACCGCGCTCGCTCGCCAGTCGCCGAGGAAGGTGCGCAGGCAATCGGCGGTGTAGTGCACGTGCGGCGCCGCGGCGCCCGGGCCGGCGGTCTCACCGCCAGGAATGTCCATGGGCGCGCGCACCAGAACCGTGGTGTAGCCCATGGAGGCGGCGGTCTCGAGATTGCGCAGGCTGTCTTCGAACATCACAGCGCCCTGAGGGTCAAAGCCGAATTTTCTGGTGAACCGCTCGAAGCTTTCCCGGTGGGGTTTGGGCGTATAGTCGCCCGCCTCGATGTCGTAGAGATCGTCGAACAGGCCGTTGAGACCGAGCCGGTCGATCACCTTCTCGGCGTGCTTATAGCTGCCGTTGGTGAACACCAGGCGCTTGCCCTCGATCGCCTTTACGTGTTCGGCGAGTTCGGGATCCGGCGTGATCGCGTCATGGTCCACGTCGTGCACGAAATCGAGGAACTCGGCCATGTTCACGTCGTGATTGGCGATCAATCCGGTGAGCGTGGCGCCGTACTCGTGCCAGTACTTCTTCTGAGTGGCGCGCGCCTGATCGTGATCGAGATCCAGCAGCTTCATGACGAACTCGGTCATGCGCCGGTCGACCTGGACCATGATGTCGGCGTCGGCCGGATAGAGCGTGTTGTCCAGGTCGAAGACCCAGGTGTCCACATGGTCCAGCTTCGGTCCGCTCAAGGCAGAGCCTCCTCGAAATCCTGGCTCGACAGGCGCACCACCACGCCGCCGTTCTCCGGATCCGGCGCAGGACGGAACGCCGCCGCCTCAAAACCAATATCGGCGCAATTCTCGCGCAGCTCGGTGGAGAACCGGCCCGGCGCGATGCAGAACGCCTCCCGGCCCATGGAGATAGGCCGCATGGCCGCGCCGTCGATGAGCCGGGCGTACACGAACAGCTCTCCGGCCGTGAGGCGTTCGGCGAGCGGTTGGGCGCAGGCGCCCGGCTCGATGCGCCACCAGCCTCGGGTAAGGTGGCCTTCGCCTTCAGCCCGCGACACCGCTGCGGCGAGCGGCAGGTCGGAGTCGTTGCAAATGCGAAGCCCGGCGGTTTCGTTGCGCTCCAGCGCGCGCGTGTGCAGCGCCTCGATCAGGCCGGCCCGGTCCGCGCCGAAGGCCCGGCCCACATCGCTTTCAAACGCGCTGATCTGGCGGCGTGTGCGCCGTCCGGCATAGCCGTCGATGACGCGGATATCATAGCCGGCGGCCTGCAGCAGCCGTTGCAGACCCGCCTCCTCGGCGCGCTCGCGATAGTCGGCGAGCTCCACAAGCACGGCGCGCGAGCGTTCGGCCTCGCCAAGCTGTCGAAACTGGCGGGTCTCAAGGCCCAGCGCATCGCAATCAGCCACGCCTTCGATCTGGAAATCCGCCTCGTCCACGCACACCTCCAGCCCGCCGCGCCATTCGCGCACCCCGCCGAGATAGGCCGGGGTGGAGCGCGCATAGAGGTATTGGTCGGTTTCAGGGCCGGGCCCGATTTCGCCGCACCCGCCCGGCGCGATGCGCACCCAGCCCTCGGCGGCGATGCCGGTCGGCGTGCGCCAGGCCTTGGCCACGTCAACCATGAAGCTTGTTTCGTTGCACACCTCGCCTGCGCGCGCCGGCGTGGCGAAGGCGAGCCCGGCGAGCACGGCGGCCGCCACAAGAAGCGCGCGCATCATTGAAGCCCCAGCGCCGCGATCTCTGCGCGCAGCTCGGCAAGACCCGCGCCCTTGGCCGAACTGGTCACGGCCACGATCGGATAGGCCGCCGGGCGCCGGCGGATTTTCTCTTCGGTTTCAAGCCGGCGGGCCTCGGCCTCGGCGGGCTTGAGTTTGTCGATTTTCGTCAGCGCGATCTGATAGACCACGGCGGCTTCGTCGAGCGCCTTCATGATCCCCTCGTCGGTCGGCTTGATCCCGTGGCGGGAGTCGATCAGCAGGATGACCCGCTTCAGGTTTACACGTCCGCGCAGATAATTCTTGGTGAGCGCAGTCCAGCGATCCACCACTTTTTTCGGCGCTTTCGCAAAGCCGTAGCCGGGAAGGTCGACGATTCTGAGGCGCCCGCCGAGATCGAAGAAGTTCAGCTCGCGCGTGCGCCCGGGCTCGTTGGAGGCGCGCGCGATGTTCTTGCGTCCGGTCAGCCCATTGATCAGCGAGGACTTGCCCACGTTGGACCGGCCCGCGAACGCCACTTCCGGCGCGGTGGGCTCGGGCAAGGTCGCAAGGCTCACCACCCCAAGCATGAATTCGCAATCGCCCGCAAACAGCTTGCGGCCGTCCTCAAGCCAGGCCTGACGCTCCGCCTCGTCGCCCTCGGCCGGTCCGCTCATGGGCGTTACGACCTCGGCTTCTTCTTGGGCGGAGTGCGTTTTTTCTTCGCCGCCGGGTTGGAGCGTGTGCGCCCGGTCGAAGACCCGGTGGAGGCCGGCTTCCCGGCGGGCGTTTCCGCCTCTTCAGCGCCGGTGTCGTCAGCCTTCGCCTCGCCCTGGACGGTTTTGTCGCCGGGGTCGGCCGCAGCGCCGCCGTCCACGCTGTCGCCGGCGGTCTGAGCGGCGGCGGCGTCACCCTTTTCAGGATCCGGCGTCGCCTGGGCGTCGTCGCGCGCGCCCTCGGTGAGCGCCTGGCCCTCCACGGTGGAGACCTTCTCCTTCAAGGTCGCGCCCGCGCCTTCATCGCCGATCACCGGGCGCGGCTTGCCTTGCAGGCGCGCCTTGAGACGGATGACGTTCTTGTCGAGCTCGGTCTCCACGCCCTGGCGGCGCATGATGATGTATTGCTGGCCCACGGTCAGAAGGTTGTTCCAGGACCAATAGATGATCAGCGCGGCCGGGAACGGCGCCATGACGATCGTGAACACGATCGGCAGGAAGGCGAAGATCTGACGCTGGATCTTGTCGGGCGGGGGCGGGTTCAGCGATTGCTGGGCCCACATGGTCACGCCCATGATCAGCGGCCAGAGGCCGATGGCCAGAATCCCGCCCAGGATAGGCCAGCCGGACGGATCATAGGGGAGGAGACCGAACAGATTCCACATATTGGTGGGATCGGCGACGCTCATGTCCTCGATCCAGCCGAAGAAGGGCGCATGGCGCGCGTCGAGCGAGATGAACACCGTCTTGTACAGCGCGAAGAAGATCGGGATCTGCGGCAGGATCGGCAGACAGCCGGCCACCGGATTGATCTTCTCCTTCTTGTACAGCTCCATCATCGCTTTTTGCTGTTCCTGCGGATTGTCCTTATGGCGCTCGCGGATCTCGGTCATCTTCGGCGCGACCGCACGCATCTTCGCCATGGAGGCGAAGGCCTTGTTGTTCAGCGGGAACAGAACAAGCTTGAGCACCAGCACCAGGCCCATGATCGCCAGGCCGTAATTGCCCATGATCCCGTAGAAGAAGTGCAGGATCGAGAAAAACGGCCGGGTGAAGAACCAGAACATGCCCCAGTCGATCGCCATGGTCAGGCGCTCGATGCCGACTTCCTCTTCATAGCGCGCCAGGAGGGGCTGGGATTTCGCGCCGGCGTAGACGTGGGAGACATTGGTGACGACGCCGCCGGCGGGAATGGTGACCGGCTCGGCGACATAGTTGGATTCAAAGACCGGCTGGCCGGGCCGGTCGAGCACGCGGAACTGGCCGCGCACCTGCGGGTCGCCCTGCGGCGCCACCGCGGCGAGCCAGTATTTCGAGGTAAGGCCCATCCAGCCGCCGGCGCCGGTCTTCTCGGTCAGGTCGCCGCGGCCTTCATCCTCCATCTTGCCGAACTTGCGGTCGAACATCTCCTCGCCGACGACGCCCACAGCGCCCTCGTGAAGAATAAAGAAGTTCTGCAGATCAGCGGGCACGCCCTCCTGGCGCACCAGGGCGTAGGGTCGCAACGCCACCGGTTCGCCGGAGGTGTTGGCCACGGTGTCTGTGACGGTGAACAAATAGTCGGCGTCCACCTCAATGGTGCGCCGGAACACCAGATACCCGGCGCGGTATTCCAGCACGACCGGCGTTCCAGGCGTCAGCACGTCGCCCTCGACCAGGGTCCAGGCGCTCGACAGCCCCGGCAGGTTCGGGACCTGACCCAGCCAGCCGGCGGCGGCGTAATGGCCGCCCGGCGCGCCTTCGGGCGTCAGCAGGGTGACCGGGATGTCGTTGTCCGGCTCGGTGTCGTAGCGCAGCAGATCGAGATCGTCGAAGCGCGCGCCGGTGAGGTTGATCGAGCCGGAAAGCGCATCGGTGCGCACCGGCACACGTTGGGACTGGGCGAGCGCCTCATCGCGCGATATCGGGACCGCCGCATCGCCGAGCCCGAAGCTGTCCGGGTCGGCTGTTGGCGCGTCGTCGGGATTCTGCACCGCCTGCTCACCGGCGGCGGCCTCGCGCGCGGCTTCCCGGTCGCGCGCCATGGGCTCCAGCACGAAGTACTGATAGCCGATCATGAAAACGAACAGCACCACGATGGCGATGATCAGATTGCGGTGTTCACCCACGAGTGCGGTCCTTACTACTGCGCGTCGTCGCGCCTGCCCGATCGGCTGTGATGATCTTCCGCGCGGGCGCGGCGCGCGAGGCTTACCAACGCGCTTTCCATATCGTCAAGCAAGGCCGGCCAGGCGCGGTCCGGCGTCGCAGCGCGCGCGATGAACACATAGTCGGTCCCGGCCTGCCCGTGGAGGGGCAAGAGCAGGCGCGCCGCCTCGCGCAGGCGGCGCTTGGCGCGATTGCGCACCACCGCATTGCCGATCTTTTTCGTCGCGGTGAATCCGGCGCGCGCAGGGCCTTGCGAACCGTCGGTGCGGCGGCGCATCTGGATGACGACGCCGGGCCTGGCCTGGCGCGGGGCGTCTCGCGCACGCAAAAAATCGCGCCGCTGCGTAATCCGCGCGGCGCGATTCGGGTAGGCTGGAATTATGCCGGTCAGCCCTTAGGCCGAGAGCCGCTTGCGGCCCTTGGTGCGGCGGCGCGCGATGATATGGCGGCCGGCCTTCGTGGCCATGCGCGCACGGAAGCCGTGGCGGCGGGCGCGAACCAGTTTGGAAGGCTGGAATGTACGTTTCACGGCGTCTCTCCCATCGGGATCAGCGGCCGGTCCCCCGGCGGCTCAAATTCGAGGCGCGGTTGATACGCGTCCCGCCCCGCCTAGTCAAGCGCCGCGAGTGAGTCCGGGGCGGCGCTCTGGGCGATCTCGATCGCCTCGGTCAACACTGTCCGCCTTCATGAAGCGGCGCGCTTTCACACCAAGGTGAAATCCGGCGCGCCTGTCGTGACTATCGGTGTTGCAAGTTCAGGCTATATGCCACCGTGTCACCGCCGCCATTTAAAAGGACGACAGACATGAGCGCCGATCCCGACGCGCCCGAAAGCGAAAGCGCCACCCCGCTCTGGAAGCGCCTTCTTCCGCTCGCCGTGCTTGCGGCGGGCCTCGCCCTGTTCTTCGCGCTCGGCGGTCAGCGCTATCTCAACCCGGAAGCCGCCGCGGGCGTGCTACGCGACCTGACCGGCTTCGTCGAAGCCAATCTCTGGCTCGCGGCGCTGGCTTATCTGGTCTTCTATGCGCTGGCGGTGTCGGTTTCGGTGCCTGGCGCGATCTGGTTCACGCTGGGCGCGGGCTTTTTGTTCGGCCCATGGCTCGGCGCGGGAATCGCGCTTCTGGGCGCCACGATCGGCGCGACGATCCTGTTTTTAGCCGCGCGCTACGCCTTCGCCGACTGGGTGCGGCGCAAATTTCCCGGCTATGTGAAGCGGCTTCAGGACGGGTTTTCCCAGGACGCGTTCACCTATGTCATGATCTTGCGGCTGATTCCGGTGTTTCCGTTCTGGGCGATCAATATCGTCACCGCGCTTTTGAACGTGCCGCTGCGCGCCTTCGTCCTGGCCTCGTTCATCGGCATGGCGCCGGGCGCCTATGTCTACGCCACCGTCGGAGGCAAGCTTTCCAGCGTGGTGGAAGAAGGCATCCCCTCGTTCACCGAGCTTTTGGATCTGGAGCTCATTCTCGCACTCCTGGTGTTCGCCGCGCTCGCCGTCCTGCCGGCGATCTACAAGCGCATCACAGGCAAGAAGGCGCCGGCCAAGCCGGCCGAAGGAGACGCATAAATGGCGCGCGAACGCATCAAGGCCGACCTCGCCGTGATCGGCGCCGGGGCGGCGGGGCTGGTCTCCAGCGGCGGCGCGGCGATGCTGGGCCGCAAAGCCGTGCTGTTTGAACGCGGCGAGATGGGCGGGGACTGCCTGAACTATGGCTGCGTGCCGTCGAAAGCGATCCTCACCGCCGCCCACACCGCCCACGCCGTGCGCACCGCGGGCAAGTACGGGATCAAGACCGGCGATGTGAGCATCGACTTCGCAAAAGTGCGCGAAAACATCGCCAAGGCTATCGAAACGATTCACCCCAATGACAGCCAGGAGCGCTTTGAAGGCATGGGCGTCCGGGTGGTGCGCGAGCATGCGCGGTTCCTGGACGAGAAGACCCTCGCCTCCGACAGCGTCGAGGTGCAGGCCAAGCGCTTCGTGCTCGCCTCCGGCACGCGTGCGCGCGTGCCCGGCATCTCCGGCATCGAGGGCACGCCCTATCTGACCAATGAGACCATCTGGTCGGTGGAGACCCTGCCCGAGCATTTGATCATTCTGGGCGGCGGGCCCATCGGGACCGAGCTCGGCCAGGCGTTCGCGCGACTGGGCTCGAAGGTCACCCTGCTTGAAGCCGGCCGGCTGCTGTCGCGCGCCGAGCCCGACCACGCTGAGATCGTCGCGCAATCGCTCGCGTCCGACGGGGTGGAGATCAAGGTGGGCGTGCGCGCCACCGCCGTGCGCCGCAGCGCCGAGGGCGGGGTCGAAGTCGCCACCTCCCTGCGCGAGACCATTCGCGGCTCCCATCTTCTGGTCGCCATCGGGCGCGAGCCGGTGTTTGAAGGCCTCGACCTGGACAAGGCCGGGATCGAGACGGATCAAAGCGGGGTGGTGTGCGACGACAAGCTGCGCACCACCAACAAGCGCGTCTTCGCCGCCGGCGACATAGCCGGCAAGGGCGCGCTCACGCACCTGGCCGGCTGGCACGGCTCGGTGATCGTCAGAAATCTTTATTTCGGCCTGCCCACCAAGCAGTCCAGCCAGCCTATACCGCAAGCGGTCTACACCGATCCGCCCATCGCCGGGATCGGCCTGACTGAAAGCCAGGCGCGCGAAAAGCACGGCGACAAGGTGACGGTCGTCAGCTGGCCCTTCGCCGACAACGACCGCGCCATCGCCGAGCTTGATACGGTGGGCGATGCGCGCCTCGTCGTCGGCAAGGGCGGCAAGATTCTGGGCGCCCACGCCGCCGGCGCGCGCGCCGACGATCTCATCCAGATCGCGCAGGCGGTGATGGCCACCGGCGGGTCGGTGAAGGACCTTACAAGCCCGGTCGCCCCCTATCCCACGCGCGGCGAAGTGTTCAAACGCGCCGCGGGTAAGTATTACGAACCCACCGTGTTCGGCCCGCTCGCCAAGACCTGGGCGGGATTTTTGACCATGTTCCATTAGGCTCCGCACCGGGGCCGGACGGGGGCGGATGAAAGACGGCGTGGAGTCAGATCAGTCGGCGACCGGCCGCCTCGCCGGCGCCTGGGCCCGCACGCGGGCGGCCGCGCTGTCACTGCCGGGCAAGCTGCTCGCCCTGTCAGTGGCCTTCGTGTTGATCGCCGAGGTGCTGATCTTCTTCCCAAGCGCTGCGAATTTCCGGACCGAATGGCTGATGGACCGGGCCGACGACGCCCATCTCGCCGCGCTCGCCGCGGAGGCCGCGCAGGACATGAAGCCTGGCGAGGAGATGGTGCGCGAACTTCTGGCCGGCGCCGAAGTCGTCGCGGTGTCGCGCATCACCGACGGGGTGAACGAGCTGGTGCTCGGCGGCGCCATAGGCGGGGCCGAGCTGACGACCGCCGACCTCACCAAGGACGGCTTCATTGAGTCCCTCGCCGGCGTCTGGGGTACGCTGCTTGCGCCGGAGGGGCGGTATTTGCGCATCATCGCCCGCCCGCGCACCCGGCCGGACGAGCAGATCAGCGTCATCGTGCCCGAAGCCGGGCTGAAGGCCGACCTCGTCGCCTTCTCGCGCAACATTGCGTTTTTGTCGCTGTTCATCGCCGCGGTGACCGGCGGGCTGCTCTATCTGGTGCTGTTGTACATGCTGGTCCGACCTATGCGCCGGCTCGCCCGGGCGATGACCGCCTTCGCCGAAGACCCGCTGGATCCGGCTCGCCGCGCGCCCGCCTCTACGCGCTCGGACGAGCTGGGCGAAGCCCAGGCGGCGCTGGCGGCCATGCAGGACGAGGTGCGCGAGGCGTTCGCCCAAAGAGAGCGCCTGGCCGCGCTGGGCGGCGCGGTGGCGCGCATCAATCACGATCTGCGCAATGTGCTCGCCAGCGCTCAGCTCATCTCCGACCGGCTCGCCGCGAACGCCGACACGCGCGTCGCGAATATGGGCGCGCGCCTGCTGCGCGCTGTCGATCGCGGGGTGCGGCTATGCCAGGAGACGCTGGAATACGGCCGCACCCGCGAGCACGCCCCGGAGATGACCGCGGTGAGATTGCGTGACGCGGTGGACGACGCGGCCGGCGACGCCTTCGCCGCCACCGGCGCGGCGGACTGGTCGAACGCCGTGGATGAGACCGCCGAAGCCCTCGCCGACCCCGACCACCTCCACCGCATCGTGCTGAACCTTGTGCGCAACGCGGTCCAGGCCATGCCCGACGGCGGGGCGATCCACGCCGATTGCCGGCGCGAGGAGAACCGCCTCGTCCTCACCCTCGCCGACACCGGTCCCGGCGTGCCGGACCGGGTGCGCGAAACCCTGTTCGAACCGTTCGGCCGCTCCGGCTCGCCCGGCGGCACAGGCCTGGGGCTTTCCATCGCCCGCGACCTCGCCCGCGCCATGGGCGGCGAGGTGCGCCTGGCCGACACAGGGAACGCAGGCACGGTGTTCGAGGTGATATTGGCCGCTGCTCCCAAGCCTGTCGGGGGCTGACACCTTTTGATCCCATATTGACACCTTTGGGTATCATATGGGACGGTAAGGGTATCAACCCGCAGGGTCACGGAGCACACATGTCCTATTTCAGGCCGTCCAACGGCGCCGAGGCGAGTGATCGGCTCGCCATGCTGACCGCCTTCGCCGCGGGGTTCGCCGCGCTCGTTCACTCGCTCAATATCTGGCAAGCCTATGTGAACGCCGATCTGGCCGCGGCGCTGGAGATGATCCAGCTCGTCGGCGGCGCCGCGGTGCTGATGATCTTCCTGCCCCTGTTCATCTGGTTCAAGCTGAGGCGCGGGGCGCCGGCGATGAACCCCTGGAAGGACGACGGCTATCTTGGCGCCGTCGTGAAGCGGGCCGGTTTCACCGCCTTCGCCGGCTTGCTGGTGGCGGCCCTGGCCCTGAGCACGCTGAGCAAGCGGCTCCTGCCCCTTATCAGCGGCGAGATCATGCTCGACATCGTGATCAGCGCCGCCCTCGCCCTGTTCTCGCTGTCCTTCTTCATCTTCAGCTCGGGCCCGGACGGAGACCCGTTCGAGGACGAGGCGTGACGCCGCCGCTGACGAACCGCATGCGGGTCCTGCGCGCCGAAAAAAACCTCAGCCAGGGCGAACTCGCCGAGGCGATCGGGGTGTCGCGCAAGACCATCAGCACAATCGAAACCGGCCGTTTCGTTCCGTCCACCGTGATCTCGCTGCGGATCGCGCGCTATTTCGGCGTCGCGGTCGAGGACGTCTTCAGCCTGACCGAGTGACGACGCCTACCCGCCCGACAAATCCTCGCCCGCCAACGCGCGCTCGATCAGGCGTATCGTCTCCGGCACGCCGTAGAGCGCGGCGAGCCCGCCAAAGCGCGGCCCCTGGCTCTGGCCCAGCAGCACTTCGTAGAGCGCCTGGAACCAGGACCGCAGCGGATCAAAGTCGTGCGCCTTCCCGGCTGCAAAAACCTCGGTCTGGATCACTTCGGGGTCGGTTTCGGCTGCGTCCAGCGCCTTCAGCCGGCCCACCAGATCCTCCATCGCGGCCCGCTCGGTGTCGGTGGGGGCGCGATAGGATTTGTTCGGCTTCACGAAGTCCTCGTAATAGGCCAGCGCATAGCCCGCCAGCCGGTCCACGAACGGCTCGCTCTGCGGCGTGGCGCCCGGCGCATAGCGCTCGATGAAGCCCCAGAGCTGGTCTTTGGTGCGCGCGTTCGCCGCGCTTACCAAATTGAGCAGCAACGAGAAGCTGATCGACGCGCCCGAGGCCGGCGGCTCACCGTCATGGATGTGCCAGACCGGGTTCTCGATCTGCTTGTCCGGCTCCTGACCTGGATAGGCGGCGAGATGCTGGCGGTATTCGTCCACGGCCTTGGGGATGGCGTCGAAATAGAGCCGCTTGGCGGTCTTGGGCTTCTGGAACATGAACTGCGACAGACTCTCCTGCGGCGCGTAGCGCAGCCAGTCCTCCACCGCGATGCCGTTGCCCTTGGATTTGGAAATCTTTTCACCCTGATCATCCAGGAACAGCTCGTAGACGAACTGCACCGGCGGCTCGACGCCCAGGATGCGGCAGATTTTCGAATAGATCGGCGCGTTGGCCTGGTGGTCCTTGCCGAACATCTCAAAATCGACGCCCAGCGCGGCCCAGCGCATGCCAAAATCGGGCTTCCATTGAAGCTTGGTGTTCCCGCCGGTCACCGGAAGGGTCACGTCGGTCCCGTCCTCGTCCTCAAACGTGATCTCGCCGGCGTCTGCGTCCACCTTCTTCATCGGCACATAGAGCACCCGGCCGGTGGTGGGCGAGATCGGCAGGAAAGGCGAATAGGTCGCCTGACGCTCCGCGCCGAGGGTGGGGAGCATCACGTCCATGATCTTGTCGAAGCGCTCCAGCGCGCGCAGCAACACCGCGTCAAAGGCGCCGGACCGGTATTGCTCGGTGGCCGAATAGAACTCGTAGTCGAAGCCGAAGCTGTCGAGGAAGCCGCGAAGGCGGGCGTTGTTGTGCTGAGCAAACCCCTCATGGGTTTCAAACGGGTCGGGCACGTCGGTCAGCGGCTTGCCCAGATGCGCGTGCAGCATGTCCTGGTTCGGCAGATTGCCGGGCACCTTGCGCATGCCGTCCATGTCGTCGGAAAACCAGATCAGCAGGGTTTCGATCGCGTCATTGGTGAGCACGCGAAAGGCGTGGCGCACCATGGAGGTGCGCGCCACCTCGCCGAACGTGCCGATATGGGGAAGCCCCGACGGCCCGTAACCGGTCTCGAAAATCACCGGCTCGCCCGCCTTGCCCGCCTTCTCCACGTGTTTGAGCACGGCGCGCGCCTGTTCGAACGGCCAGGCCTTGGCGGATTGCGCAAGCGAGACGTAGTCGGTCATGGGGCTTCTTCTGTTCCGGAGAAAGATGAAGCGCTGAGGTATGCGGGGCGGGGCGGGAGGTCAACTGGGGCGGGGGGATGATATCTCTCCCCGCACGCGGGGGAGGACAGCTCACCCCAGACCGGCGCGGCGGGCGAACTTGTCGATGAAATAGCGCTGATCGCTGGAGGGCCGCTCATTGCGGGCCGCTTCGGCGTCCATGAGGCGTTTCAGATCCGCCATGGGGTCGCGTCCGACGGTGGCGATGAGGCGGTCGGTGAGCGGATTGACCGCATTGATGGGATCGTTGAGCGAAGTTACATGCCAGGCCGCGCGGGCCACCAGCTCCTTCGCCTCTTCTTCAGACACCTCGAACACCTCGGCGAGACTGGCGGCGAGCGCGGCCTTGCGCTCTGCGGTCACGTAATCGCCGGAGGCGATTGCACCGTAGACCAGCGCTGCGGCGGCTTCGCGCGGGTCCTCGATCACGTCGATGCCGCGCTTGCCCGCCTTGCTTTTGAAGCGCATCTTGCGCGGAAGATTGGCCAGTTCGCCCGCCGTATCCGCAAGCTCGCTCGCCGCCTTTCCGGCCATGTTGATGCGCCACAGGAAGAAGGCGATCGCCCCTATAACGCTGAGCAAGCCTAAAAGAATGTGCATCGTGAAACTCCCCTGTGCGGAGTATGGCGGCGCTTTCCACACGGCGCAATCGAAGAGGCGGAACGCCGCGCCCCCAGGGCCTGCCGGCCCGTTCGCCGCCTTCAATCGATCCACTGGATCGATTGATCGGCTTCGCCGACCGGCGCTCACCCCCCAAACGTCGCCCTTGCCCGGCGCCCCTCCCCCGCGCGAAGCTCCTTTCAAAGAGATACGGGAGGAAACCATGGCCGAGGACGTCTATCCGATCGCCGACAGCTTTTCGAACGCGCGCATCACGCCCGAGGTCTATGCACACAAATACAAGCAATCGATCGACGAGCCCGAGGCCTTCTGGCGCGAGGAGCTGACCCGGCTGGACTGGTTCACCCGGCCTGAAACCATCTCCGATGTCAGCTTCGCCAAAGACGATCTGCACATTCGCTGGTTCGAGGACGGGGTTCTCAACGCCAGCTATGAATGCATCGACCGGCACTTAAAGACCCGCGCCAACAAGGTCGCCCTGATCTGGGAAGGCGATAATCCGGCTTATCACCACGCGATCACCTACGCCCAGCTGCACAACCATGTGTGCCGCATGGCCAACGAGCTGAAAAAGATCGGGGTGACGAAGGGCGACCGGGTCACGCTCTACATGCCGATGATCCCGGAAGCCGCCTACGCCATGCTGGCGTGCGCGCGCATCGGCGCGGTGCACTCGGTGGTGTTCGGCGGCTTCAGCCCTGAAGCCCTCGCCGGCCGGATCGAGGATTGCCAGAGCGAATTCGTGATCACCGCCGATCAGGGCGTGCGCGGCGGGCGCGGCGTGCCGCTTAAAGACAATGTGGACAAGGCGATCGAGATCTGCGGCGGGGTGAAGGCCGTGCTGTGCGTGCGCCATACCGGCGCAGCCGTGGCCTGGGTTGAGGGCCGCGACCACTGGCACCACGAGCTGGGCCTTAAGGTGGACTCCAAATGCGAGCCTGAACCCATGAGCGCCGAGGACCCGCTCTTCATCCTCTACACCTCAGGCTCCACCGGTAAGCCCAAGGGCGTCCTGCACACCACCGGCGGCTACATGGTCTGGGCGGCCATGACCCACGACTACACGTTCGACCATCGCGAGGACGACGTGTTCTGGTGCACCGCGGACGTCGGCTGGGTGACCGGGCACAGCTATATCGTCTACGGCCCGCTGGCCAACGGCGCCACATCGGTGATGTTTGAAGGCGTGCCCACCTGGCCGGGGCCGGACCGGGCCTGGCGCATCGTCGCCAAGCATAAGGTCTCGGTCATCTACACCGCCCCGACGGCCATTCGCTCGCTCATGCGCATGGGCGATGAGCCGGTGGAGAAGCATGATCGCTCCTCGCTTCGTCTTCTGGGCACCGTGGGCGAGCCGATCAATCCTGAAGCCTGGCGCTGGTATCACGACGTGGTCGGCGAGAAGCGCTGCCCCATCGTGGACACCTGGTGGCAGACCGAGACCGGCGGCCATCTCATCACGCCGCTTCCCGGCGCCCACGCCCTGAAACCGGGCGCGGCGAGCTTTCCCATGTTCGGCGTGCGCCCCGCCCTCATGGATGCGGAGGGAAACCGACTGCCCGACACCGGCGCCCAGGAGGGCAATCTGGTGCTCGAAGGCAGCTGGCCGGGCCAGATGCGCACGGTCTACGGCGACCATCAGCGCTTTTTCGAGACATATTTCTCCGCCTATGAGGGCGTCTACTTCACCGGCGACGGGGCGCGGCGCGACGAAGACGGATACTGGTGGATCACCGGCCGGGTTGACGACGTGCTCAACGTCTCGGGCCATCGCCTGGGCACCGCCGAGATCGAAAGCGCCCTGGTCCTCCACGACCTGGTCGCGGAAAGCGCGGTGGTGGGCTATCCCCATGATGTGAAGGGCCAGGGCATTTATTGCTATGTCACCCTAATCGAGGGGATCGAGCCCACCTCCGAGACGGCCAAGCAGCTTAAAGACCATGTCCGCAAAGAGATCGGCCCGGTCGCCAGCCCCGACGTGATCCAGTTCACCCCCGCTTTGCCGAAAACACGCTCCGGTAAAATCATGCGCCGCATCCTGCGCAAGATCGCAGAGGGCGAATTCGACAAGCTGGGAGACACCTCCACCCTCGCCGACCCCGGCGTGGTGGATGACCTCATCGAAGGGCGCAAGGCGGCGCTGGGGTGAAAAAGGGCGATTTCGCAGGGCTTGCGCTCATCGCCGCGCTGGCCGGCGTTACGGTGTTTTGGCAAGCCTGGTGGCTGATCAGCGGCGCACATGACGAACCGCCCGGTCCTGGCGCAAGCATTTGGCTCTTTGTGAGCACCATTCTAGGCGGCGCCGCATGGGCACCGGGCGTGAGCGCAGCGATTCTCGCAGGCGCGCGCAAGCGATACCTGGTGTTCGCAGCTCTTATTGTCGCGCTCGTAATCGGGTTGCTCGTCACATCCGTGCTCACGCTAGGAACCCGCCCCACCGGCGTCGACCGGGGTGGCGAGACAAGCTGGAACGTCGTCTTTTGGCTCCTGATGAACTGGATCTGCGTCTTGCCCCCTTCCGCCGGAGCCTTGGGCGTCGTTCTGGGGCTCGGGCCGCCCAAGAATACGAGCCAATAACCCCACTCTTTCAGGGTGCTATTGCGCCGCAGCATGGGCGTATTGCGCAGGCGGGGTCTGCGCCTAAATCAGGCGCAATCTTGAGTCTCGCCATGGGGAATTTTGATGCGCTTCGTCCCGTACGCCGTGGGCGGCTTCATGCTGCTGCCCTTCTTTCTCTGGGCCGGCCTTTACGCCGCCTTCCCCGGCCCCAAGCCGGGCTTTTTCGACAGTCCGACCGCGTTCGCCCTGGTGGCGGTGTCGATCCCGCTGGTGATCTTCCATTACATCGCCGGCCTCGCCTTCGTTGCGAACTCCATGGCCGGTCAGGCCGGCGAGGCTTTGCCCGTGTGGCGTCCCGCGCGCGCGGTGCAGCGCGCCATGGCGCCGTTGACCGCGCTTATGTCGGTGGCCGGGTTCGCTTATGTCGCCTGGGCGGGAGAAGGCCTGGCTGCGGCGTTTGCCGTGTTTGCAGCAGGGATCGCCATGAGCCTGATCATGGCCGGCGCGCGCCGCGCCCGGCGCATTGACGCGCTGCTGGTTCACCCCGCGGGGCTGGCGCGCAGCGCCGCCGGCCTGGTGGGCCGCGCAACCCTCGCCACGCCCCTGCTCGGCCACATGCTGCGCGAGGTGGCCCGCGACCCGCACCGGGCCGGGCCGTTGTTCGCGCTCAATCTGGTGCTTTTGCTGGCGGTGCTGGTGAAACTGTTCGGCTTCGCCGTCCTGGTCATTCCCGCCATGCTGGCGGTACCGGCGATGTTCTACCTGCTTTTGTCACTCGGCGCGGATTAGGCCAAACTCGACACACACCTGATCGAAGCGGTGAACCGGCGCCCACTTCACCTGATCACGTATTTTAAGGGTCGCGTGATCGAAGCGGTGAACCGGGTCCCACTTCACCTGATCACGCTTTAGACCTTGATCCGGCGGACCTTTTTGGCGGCGGGTTTCGCCGGCTTCGCCGGCGGCGCCGCCTCGGCGGCCTCACGCGCCTCCATCTCAAGGCGCGCCTTGCGCAGGCGTTCGGTCTTCTCGCGCCGCGCATCATCCTCCGCCCCGATGATCAGGCGGGCCGCCTTGTCGGTGCGGCTGATCTTGTCTTCGGCGGGGGTGGTCTTGAAGGCGCTGGTTTTGGTCGCCACGGGCGGCTCCTCGATAGCATGGGCGCCGGGCCGGCGTGCGCCGGCCGGCGGACCGGAACTTGCATCTTAGCAGATAACGCGCCGCAGCGGCGATCGGGCCTGCATTTTTAGTCGGAGGGCCGCGCGAGGCCGCGCCCCGCCGCCTGCGCGCCGGCCGAGCGCGGCGCGGGCGCGCTGACGATGATCACCCGCCTTGGCGGCGTCGTGTAGACCGCCGGCTCGCGCCCGACTCCGCCGACGTCGCGGGCGAGGAAAAAGCCGCGATCAAGCGTCACCGGATCGCCTGCGCGAGGCGCGGCGCGGCGATCGGCGCGGCGTGCAGGCGCGCCATGGTCAATGTCGGCGCGCATGCGCGGGTCCGCGTCTGCGGGCGGGCTGACGGCCAGAAGTAGGGCGCAAAGCGTGATCATCGCAAAACGTTAACACGCACGCACCGTCAACGGAAACCGGCTCGCCCCGCCCCGGCTCTCCCGCCCTTAGAAGTCGTAGGTGATGCCCTTCTTCTCCCAATCGCCGTAGCGGGTGGGTTCCGGGCCTTTGGGACCGCCCAGCTCTTTCTCCCGCGCCTCTTTTTCGGCCTGCGCCCGGCGTTCGGCGGCTTCGGCCAGGGCGCGTTCGGCCGCCTCGCTCAATGGTTTGCGCGGGCCGTCTTCGGGGGGCGTTTCGCCGTCGCTCATCGCTTGCAGTTCCTCATGCTCACGCCCACATATCTAGGCGCGCCGCGCCAAGCGGCCAAGGGTTCACTCTCGGAGCACGACATATGACCGGCAACGGTTTGCGCACCTTCATGCTGCTGGCCGCCCTCACCGCCCTGTTCATGGGCGTAGGCTATCTGGTGGGCGGGCCCGGCGGGGCGATGCTGGCCTTCGTGGTCGCCGCGGCGATGAACGTCTTCGCCTACTGGAATTCCGACAAGATGGTCCTGCGCATGCACGGCGCGCGCGAGATCACGCCGGATGAGCGCGATCCCAAGCTTTATCAATTCGCCCGCGACACCGCCGACATGGCGCAGACCGCCGGCATGCCCGCCCCGCGCATCTATGTGATCGACAATCCCCAGCCCAACGCCTTCGCCACAGGCCGCGACCCGAACAACGCCGCCGTCGCCGCCACCACCGGCCTTCTCCAGACACTGAATCGGCAGGAGGTCATGGGCGTGATGGCCCACGAGCTCGCCCATGTGCGATCGCGCGACACGCTGACCATGACAGTGACGGCGACCTTCGCCGGGGCCATCGGCTTTCTGGCGAATTTCGCCCTGTTCTTCGGCGCGCGCGAGCGCGGCGGGCTGCTCGCCGGCATCCTCATCGCGATCTTCGCGCCCATGGCCGCCGCGCTCGTCCAGATGGCGATCTCGCGCTCGCGCGAGTACGAGGCCGACCGCATCGGGGCGGAGATCTGCGGCGATCCCCAATGGCTCGCTAGCGCGCTTGAGAAGATCGAGCGCGGCGCGCGGCGCACGCTCAATGAAAGCGCCGAGCGCAATCCCGCGAGCGCGCACATGTTCATCATCAACCCGCTGAACGGTCAGCGCGGGGATAATTTCTTCTCCACCCACCCGAACACCGCCAACCGCATCGCCCGGCTGCGCGAGATGGCGGGCGACGCCCCGGTGCCGCCGGCGGGCCCCTGGGGCCATCAAGGCCCATGGGGCGGGGATGTGGACGGCGACGGCTCGCGCCGGCGCGATTTTGGCGGGCCGTGGGGATAAGTTCACTGAACGCGCCTCAATTGAAAGACACCATTAACCGCGACGGCTCCATTAAGGTGAGACTTCTTTCCTGGAGCCGCCGCCGGTGCCGTCACGCCTGCCCCCATTCTGCCTCGCCGCGGCGCTTGCGCTGAGCGCAGGCCTGCCGGTGTTCGGCGCGGTCGCCAGCACGCCGCCTGGCGGTCAGGCCGCCGTGCTGTTCGATCCGCGGATGACCCGCGCCGAACTGGCTGAAGCCGCCGCGCGCGCGGGCGCCTCCATCGTTCGTTTTGGCGCCGCGCCGGGCTCCATCGTCGTTGAGCTTCCCGACTCCGGAGGCTCCGGCGCCTTGCGCGCGGCGGGCGCCTGGCTTGTGGCCGATCCAATCATTCTGGGCGGATGCGCCTCAGCTAACCTTGCAAACGGGGACCCAAAGCCATGAACCGTCTCGACACCGTGCGCCATGACGCGCAGCGCATCCTGCTCACCTTCCTTGGGGCCAGCATCGTTGTTTATGTGGTCGCAGCGCTTTTCGTGGCGCCGGAAAAGGCGATCCTTGGAACCCTCGTCCTGGCCGCCGCGGCCGGGCTCGCCTTCGCCAGCTGGCGCGCCGCGCCGCAAGAGCCGACCACGCGCATGGTCTTCGGCGCGTCCATGATGGCGTTTCCCGCCGCGCTCACCTTCATGATGAGCGGGAAGGCCTGGCAGATCGACATGCACATGACCTTCTTCGCCGCGCTGGCGGCGGTGACGGTGCTGTGCGACCGCAAAGCGCTTCTGGCGGCTGCCGGAGCGGCTGCGGCCCATCACTTGGTGTTAAACTTCGCCCTTCCCGCGGCGGTCTTCCCCGGCGGCGGCGATTTTGGCCGGGTGGTGTTTCACGCCGTGGTCGTCGTGGCGCAGACAGGACTTCTGATCTGGCTGTCCGGCACGATCTCAAAGGCGCTCACCGACGCCGATGCGGCGCTTGAAAGCGCCAACACGGCCACCGCGGAAAGCCGGCGCCTGGCCGAAGCCGACCGTGAAAAGGAACTCGCAACGCAGAAATCGCGCGCCCGCGTCGCCGAACTCGCCTCCGGTTTCGAACGCCAGGTGGGCGACGTGCTGGGCGAGCTGGAGCGCGCCGCCGCGGAGATGGCCGAGCTGTCCGGCGCGCTGAAGACCGACGCCGGCGACACCCGCGGCAGCGCCGATGAAGTGGCCGCGCGCAGCGAGGACACCGGCCGCAACGTGCAGGCGGTCGCCTCGGCGGCGTCTGAACTGGCCGCCTCGATCGAAGAGGTGACGCGCACGCTCACCCAGGCCGACGACATTTCCGGCCGCGCCGAGGACGAGGCGGGCAAGGCGGGCGTCTCCATGGGAGAGCTTAACGCGGCCGCGCGCGAGATTGAGGAGATCGTGAGCCTCGTCACCTCCATTGCAGAACAGACGAACCTTCTGGCGCTGAACGCCACCATCGAGGCCGCGCGCGCCGGGGAGGCGGGCAAAGGCTTCGCCGTCGTCGCCAGCGAGGTGAAGGATCTCGCCGACCAGACCGGCAAGGCCACCGAGGACATCCGCGCGAAGATTGACGCCATGCGCCGGGCCGCGGACGCTGCGGGCGCGGGCCTGAAACAGATCGGCGGCACGATCGGCGAAGTGCGCACCGCCAGCTCCGACGCCCGCGGCGCCTTCTCCCAGCAGGCCGCGGCGACCGACGAGATCGCGCGCCTGGCCTCCGACGCCGCCGCGGCCACCGCTCAGGTGGGCGCGGAGGCCGGCAAGGTCTCCGGCGCCGCGGCACGCGCCGACGACGCCGCAGCCAAGTTTGAACGCGCCGCCGCCGGTCTCGCCGAATCCGCCGAGCGCCTGTCGGCGGAGCTGGCGACGTTCCGGGACGATCTCAGCGCGGCTGCGTAGAATCGGCCGCCCCGGCCCCAGCTGAACGCAGCGCCGAATGTGGCTGAGAGAGCCAACGCCGCGCCGGAGCGATAGCCCAAACCAAAACGCCCGCCGTTTCCGGCGGGCGTCTTTGTATCCAGGTTCGAAAGCGGCGCTTACGCGGCGGCTTCGGCCTGCGCTTTTTTCAGCTCGCGCTTCACTTTCAGCGCGGCCGGCGAGAGATTTTCATCGCGCGCTTTCATGAGGAACGGGTCAAGCCCGCCCACATGGTCGACGCTGCGCAGGGCGCGCGCGGCAACGCGGAATTTGAACGCGCGGCCCAGCGTTTCCGACGCCAGGGTGACCTGGCACAGATTCGGCAGGAAGCGGCGCTTCGTCTTGTTATTGGCGTGGGACACGTTGTTCCCAGAGACCGGGCCCGTGCCCGTGAGTTCGCAGCGGCGCGACATGGCTTCCACCTTGATTAAGTCAGTCGTAAAAACCCGTGTGCGACCGCGCAATGGGCGAGCCCTCGCGGCGCAAGAGCGGGCGATCTAAACGAGCCCTGCGCGCGCGTCAAGCCGCGCCGCCGTTATCCGGCCATGGTCAGCTGCAAGACGTGGGACGAAAAACAGCGCCGCAGCCGGGTGTTCATCTTGCAGCCAGCCGCCGCGTTGTCCCATATCGGCATATAGTGCAATCGGGAAACCCCGCTTATGATTTTGACCGCCCTTGGCCGCGCCGCCGGCCTCGCTGCTTCTTTGACGCTCGCCGCCCTCCCCGCCGCCGGCGCGCAGCTTGCGCCGTCCGACCCAGGCGGCGTGGAGCCGCCGGGCGAGCTCTATGTGGAGTATTCCGGCGCCGTTTATTTCCTCTCCGTGGCCGACATATCGCTGAACGCGCGGTTTAGCGAGGTGGATTATTCCGCCGCCGCGACCTTCCAGAGCGCGGGCCTGCTACGCTGGTTCGACGACACCAATATCGAGGCGACCGCCGTGGGCTATCGCGGCGAGGCCGGGCTGCGCCCCTATCGCTACGAGCATATCAATTACGCCAGCGACAAGGGCCGCGTGGTGGGCATTGACTTTCCCGAACGCGTCGCCACGCCGGACGTCAATCCGCCCTTCGGCTCCATGGGCGAGCCGCCCGCGAGCGACGAAGAGCGCGCGGGCGCGCTTGACCCGATCTCTGTGATGCTGGGCCTGGCGCTCGCCATGCCGGGCGACCGCGACGAACCGTGCTCGGGTACGCTGCCGGTCTTTGACGGCAAGGCGCGCTATGATCTCAGGTTCGAAAACCAGGGGCTCGACAGCGTGCGCACCCGCGCCTGGCGGGGCGACGCGGTGGAGTGTCATGCCTATCTGGAGCCGATCTCCGGCTATGACCCCGGCGACCGGCCTTCAGATGAAGAGACCGAGAACCCCGTGCGCATCTGGCTTGCGCCCATCAATGATGTCTACGTGCCGGTGCGCTTCCGCGCCGCCACGCAGATCGGCGACATCAACGTCTCGGCCCGGCGCATCGCGCTCAACGGCGTCGCGCCGGACTGAGTCTTTCTTGGCGCAAGCCTTATACGCGGGCGCGAACCGGCCTATCTTGGTGGAAACACCGGATAGGGCCTGACCATGACCAGACCTGGCGCCGGGCGCGTCACCGCCGTGCTCGGCCCGACCAACACCGGCAAGACCCACCTTGCGCTGGAACGCATGATGGCGCACGGCTCCGGCGTCATGGGCCTGCCGCTGCGGCTTTTGGCGCGCGAGCTTTACGACAAGGTCGTGCGCGCCAAAGGCGCCCATCAGGTCGCCCTGATCACCGGCGAGGAAAAGATTCGCCCGCCGAACGCGCGCTACTTTCTGTGCACGGTGGAGGCGATGCCGCTGGACATGCGGCCGGCCTTTCTCGGCGTGGACGAGATCCAGCTCGCCAACGATCCCGACCGCGGGCACATCTTCACCGACCGGCTGCTCAATGCGCGCGGTACCGAAGAGACCATGTTCATGGGCTCGAGCACCATGCGGCCTCTTTTGCGCCGCCTCGTGCCCGAAGCCGAGATCGAGGAGCGCGAGCGCTTCTCCGTCCTGACCTACGCCGGCTCTAAGAAACTCTCCAAGCTGCCCCGGCGCTCGGCGGTCGTGGCGTTCTCCGCCGAGGACGTCTACTCCATCGCCGAGCTGATACGGCGCCAGCGCGGCGGCGCGGCGGTGGTGATGGGCGCGCTCAGTCCGCGCACGCGCAACGCCCAGGTGGAGCTCTACCAGTCCGGCGAGGTGGATTTTCTCATCGCCACCGACGCCATCGGCATGGGTTTGAACATGGACGTGGACCATGTCGCCTTCGCCGCGTTTCATAAGTTCGACGGCCGCAAGCGCAGGAAGCTCTTCCCCCATGAGATCGGCCAGATCGCCGGGCGGGCTGGGCGCTTTCGCTCTGACGGCACGTTTGGAGAAACCGCCGACGCCAAACCCGTTGAGGCCGATGTGATCGAACGCGTGGAGAACCACCAATTCTCCCCGGTGAACAAGCTGACCTGGCGCAATTCAGAGCTGGACTTCTCCAGCCTGCACAATCTGCGCATCTCGCTGAACAGGCCTGCGCCCGATCCGGTGCTGGAGCGGGTGCGCTACGCCGTTGATGAGGAAGTTCTCGATATCGCCGCGCGCGACGCGGACCTGAAGCAGCGCATCACGTCGAAGGCCGGCCTTTACCGGCTCTGGGACGTGTGCCGCACGCCGGACTTCAGGAAAACGACGATCGACGACCACGCGCGGCTGATCAAGACCGTGTTCGGACACCTCACCTCGGGCTCCGGATTCCTGCCCGAATCCTGGCTCGACGCCCAGCTGAACCGCCTGGACAAGACCTCCGGCGAGGTGGACGCGCTCTCCCAGCGCCTCGCCCATGTGCGCACCTGGGCCTATGCCGCCCATAGAAGCGACTGGACGAAGAACCCCGAGCACTGGCAGGCGCGCACCCGCGAGGTGGAGGACCGGCTCTCCGACGCGCTGCACGAGCGGCTGACCGCACGCTTCATTGACCGGCGCACCAGCGCCCTCATGAAAGGGCTGCGCGAGAAGAGCGATCTGGAAGCCGGCCTTTCCCATAATGGCGAGGTCACCGTGGAGGGCCACTTCGTGGGCCGCCTGACCGGTCTGACCTTCCGTGCCGACACCGAGGGCGGACCGCTGGCGCGCCGGGCGGTGGCGAACGCGGCGATGAAGGCGGTGCGCCCGGAGGTGAACCGGCGCCTGGGCGCGCTGGCCAAGGCCGAAAACGCGGATCTGCGCCTTCACGATGACGGGTCGGTTTTTTGGAAGGATGAGAAGATCGCCCGCATCCAGGCCGGCTCCGATCCCTTCGCGCCGGGGGCGAGCCTGATCGGCGGCGAGCTGGGCGCGGGCGAGGCGGTGGCGCGCGCAGAACGCCGGCTGGAGCGCTTCCTCGCCCACGAGGCGGAAACGGTGCTGACGCCGCTGCTGACGCTGCGTCGCAAGGTAAACGGCGCCAAAGGCCTCGATGGTCTGGCGCGCGGGATCGGCTACCGGCTGGTGGAAGGCTTCGGCGCCGCGCCGCGCGCTGCGCTCGCCCATGACATCGCCCAGCTTTCCGTCAACGAGCGCCGCCAATTGAAAAGCGCCGGCGTGCGCATCGGCGAGCACGCCGTGTTTCTGCCCGCGCTCGTCAAACCGCGCCCGGCCCGGCTGTCCTCGCTCCTCAAGGCCGCGTTCGCGGGCGAGGCGGAGACCGCGCTGCTGCCGGAGCCGGGCCTGACCAGCCTTGAGATCGACCCGCGGCGCAGCGAGGCGGATTACGGCGCGGCGGGGTTTCAGCGCTGCGGCGCGCGCGCAGTGCGCCTGGACATGCTCGAACGCCTCGCAGACCTGATCCGCGAGGCGCGCGATCCGCAACAAAAGCACGCCTTCGCGCCGAGCCAGGCCATGATGAGCCTTCTGGGCTGCGGTGAGGAAGAGCTGAAAGCCGTCCTTAGAGCCCTGGGCTATAAGCGCGTGCGCAAGGCCGCCGGTGCGGGCGACGCGGCCACGGCGGAGCTGTGGGGCGGGCGGGCGCGCTCGCTGAAACCCGCGCCCGAGCCGCGGCCCGAGCCGGCGGCCGCCGACACCCCCTTCGCCGTGCTCGCCGCCCTGCCCGTAGGACGCCCGGCGACTGAAGCGCCGCCCAAGGGCAAGCCGCGGCGCGCCGGCCGCAAGGCCAAACCGGCGCCGCAACCATCCCCCGAGGCGGCGAATCCGAACCGCAAGCGCCGGCGCAAGCGTAAACCCTCCGGAGACGCCCCTTGAAGCCGGCCGCCGAGGACCGTCAGCGCTGCGATGTCTGGCTGTTTCGCGCGCGCCTGTTCAAATCACGCTCCGGCGCCGGCGCGTTCATCGAGGGCGGCGGCGTGCGCGTGGAGCGCAGCGGGACGGTCGCGCGTTTGAAAAAAGCGAGCCACCCCGTGCGCCCCGGCGACCGCCTGGTCTATATCCGGTTTGGAACACTTGTGCGCGTCACCGTGCTGGGACTCGGCGAGCGCCGCGGCCCGGCCGCAGAGGCGCGCACGCTCTACACGCTTGAAGACGCCTCGACCGAGGCGCAGTGAAAGGACGGCCCATGTTCGACGCGATCAAGAAGATGTTCCAGGGCGGCGCAAACCAAGACGCCGGCGACGACCGGCCGAGCCCGGAAATCGCCGCCGCGGTGCTCATGGTGCAGGCCGCCCTCGCCGACCGTGAGTTTTCACCGCAAGAGCGCGAGAAAATCTGTCAGATCCTGCGCGAAGGCTTCAAGCTGGAGCCCGCGCGGGCCGATGCCGTGCTCGCCGAGGCCGAAGAGATCGCCGAAACCGCCGTGGGCCATCACCGCTACACCCAGGTGGTCAAGGACATGCCCCTTGAGCACCGCAAGATTTTCATGACCCATCTGTGGATGGTGGCGCTGGCCGACGGCAAGAAGGACGATGAAGAAGACTCGCTCCTGCGCCGGCTCTCACCGCTCCTGGCGCTGTCGGATCGTGACCGCACCGACGCGCGTCAGGACGCCGAGCGCCTGGCGGCGCAGTGATGAATTTTCTGCGGCGCCCCGGCGCGGAGGCTTGCGCCTTCGCACCCGCCGCATGATCTTTGGCCCCATGAGCGACGCGTCCAATCCAATCGACCACTGGTTCAAGAGCTCCGGCCTCGCCGATCTGTTTGATGCGGCGAAGACCACGCCGGGCCTGCGCGACGCCATGGGCAAGGCGCGCGACCTGGTCGAGGCGCCGCCCGTGCCGGTGGAGCAGAAATACGATATCGACATCGCCGGCGGCGACGGCCCGATCGGCGCGCGGGTATACGTGCCCTACGGCGCCGATCCCGCGCCGGCGCCGGGGCTCATCTTCTATCACGGCGGCGGGTTCACAGTCGGCTCGCTCGACACCTACGATCCGCTGTGCCAGCGCCTGGCGGCGGTCTCGGGCGTGCGGATCTGCTCGGTGGAGTATCGCCTGGCGCCTGAACACCCCTATCCGGCGGCGGTGGACGATGCGCTGGCCAGCTTCGACGCGGCTCTGGGCGGTGCGTTGACGAGCTTCGGCTTTGACCCGACCCGCCTCGCCGTCGGCGGCGACAGCGCCGGCGGCAATCTCGCCGCCACCATCGCGCGCGAGCGCCGCGACCAGGTGATCTTCCAGCTTCTGCTCTATCCCGTGCTGCAGCTCATGCAGGTGAAGAAAGACCGGCCGCGCTGGCAGGAGGGCCCGCTTTTGTCCACCGCCACGCTGGAGGAGATCAAGAAGCGCTATGTCAGAGACGCCGATCCCGCCGACGTGCGCATTTCGCCCCTGCTCGCCGCGGAGCTGAAAGGCCTTCCGCCCGCCTGGATGCTGGCGGCGGAGTTCGACCCGCTTTTAGAGGAAGGCGAAGCCTACGCCGCCAAGCTCGCCGCCTACGGCGTGCCGGTGACGCGCAAGGTCTACAAGGCCGCGCCGCACGGCTTCTTGAACCTCTCGCGCATCATGCCTGTTTGCATCACCGCGCTTGAGGACGCGGCCAAGGCGCTCGCAAAAGGCGTCTCCCGTCCAGCCCGGCAGACCCCGGCCTGATCCCCCTTCAGATAAAAGGACGCCATGACCGCGCCCTATCACCCCGATCCGAAATTCGCCGGGCTTGGCGACACCTTCTCCACCAAGGTCGATCCGGCTGATTTCCCGAAGGCCGAACCGGTCTGGTGGAATGCGCGCTGGGCGAACGCGGTGGGGCTTGATCTCGACGAGGCGGCGCGCCAGGCGCACTTCCATCGCTTCGACCCGCTGCCGGACAACCAGACGGCGCCGCGCGCGATCAAATATCACGGCCATCAGTTCCGGGTGTACAATCCCGAGATCGGCGACGGTCGCGGGTTTTTATTCGGGCAGGTGCGCGATGAAGCCGGCCGGCTTCTTGATTTCGGCACCAAGGGCTCGGGCCAGACGCCGTTTTCCCGCTCCGGCGACGGGCGGCTGACGCTAAAGGGCGCGGTGCGCGAAATCCTTGCCGCGGAAATGCTCGAAGCGCTCGGCGTCTACACCAGCAAGATCTTTTCCGTGTTCGAGACCGGCGAGCCGCTGTATCGCGGCGACGAGCCCTCGCCCACGCGTTCGGCGGTGATGACCCGGCTGCAGCATTCCCATGTGCGTTTCGGCGTGTTCCAGCGCCACGCTTATCACGACGACGCCGAGGCGGTCGGCGCGCTGATCGACTACAGCCTTGAAAACCTGTTGCCCGAAGCCGATCACGCCCGGCGCGACAAGGCCGCCGCGCTGATGGACGCTGCGGCGCGCAATTCAGCCCGCCTGGCCGCGCAATGGATGGCGGCGGGCTTCGTGCACGGCGTTCTGAACACCGACAATCTGGTGGTCACCGGGGAAAGCTTCGATTACGGCCCCTGGCGCTTCCTGCCGCATTTCGAGCCGGGCTTCACCGCCGCCTATTTCGACCAGACCGGGCTTTACGCCTACGCCCGCCAGCCCGAGGCCGTCTTCTGGGCGCTGCAGCAGCTGGGCGGCGCGCTGACTTTGGCCGGCGACCGCGATGCGCTGATTGAGGCGCTGTCGGCCTATCCTGAACACTATAAGCGCGAGATCCGCACCGCCTTCCTCACCCGGCTGGGCGTCGCAGAACAGGATGACGACGCCGACGGCGCGCTCGTCACCCAGCTTCTTGATTTCATGAAGGCGAGCGAGATCCCGTTCGAGGCGGTGTTCTTCGACTGGTTCTGCGGACCCGCCTCGGCGACTCGCGCGCTCGCGAGCCCTCGCAAGGCATACTATGAGCGCGAAGACTTCGCCCCTGTGCGCAACGCGCTGGAACAGCGCGAGGCGGTGCGGCCCGAACGCCTCGCCCACCCCTATTTCGCCAAGTCCGATCCGGTGCACATGACAATCGAAGTGGTGGAAGGCCTGTGGGCGCCCATCGCCGAGGAGAACGACTGGTCGGCCTTCAACGCCGTGCTGCGCGAGATCGCCGAGGCGCGCGCCGCCTATGATCTCGGCCGCGACCGGACCGGCTTTCTTCCGGAGTCGGCCGCATGAGCGGGCTGGATCTTCTCGCCGCGCCGGGCTTTGGCGATGACCGGCTCGTCCACGCCTTCACCACGCGCAAAGGCGGGGTGAGCGAGGGCCCCTATGAAAGCCTGAACCTCTCCTGGTCGCGCGGCGACGACAAGGCGAACGTGGCGGCGAACCGGGCGCGGGTCGCCGAAGCGCTCGGCGGGGCCGATCTGGTGTTCATGAACCAGGTCCATGGCGCGACGGTGCTGAAGGTGGACGCCCGGCCGGAGGGCGCCTGGTCCTCCGGCGAGGCCGACGCACAGATGACAGATGTCCCAGGCCTCGCCCTGTGCGCCCAGACGGCCGACTGCGTGCCGGTCCTGCTCTATGATCCGGTGCGCCCGGCGGTGGCGGCGGTGCATTCAGGCTGGCGCGGGACGGTCAAGGAAATCCTCGCGGCGACGCTTCAAGCCATGAAGGCGGCTTACGCTACCGAGCCTGCGCAGGTGCAGGCCGCCATCGGTCCAGCGATCAGCCAGGCGAACTACCGCGTCGGTCCAGAAGTGCTGGAGCAGTTCGAAACCCTGTTTGGCGGGCTTGACCCATTGCTCGCCGGTCCGCGCGACGCCGAGGGCGGCGCCGGGCTCGACGTCGCCGAAGCCTGCCGCCGTCAGCTCATCACCGCCGGAGTGCGCGAAGACGCGGTTACCCGACTGAAGCGTTGCACGTTCGAAGAGCGCGAGCTGTTCTTCTCCTGCCGGCGCGCAGCGAAAGACGGTCATCCCGGCGCCTTTGGAGGGCAGGTCGGGGTGATTGCGCTTAGAGCCTAGACAAACCCCGCCGCCGCCTCTGCGATGACGCGTTCCTCGTCGGTGGGGATCATCCAGACGCGCACTGAAGAGGTCTCGGCGCTGATGAGGGCGTCTTCCCCCTGCGCGGCTTGATTGGCGCGCGGATCAAGACCCACGCCGAGCCAGGCGAGCCCCTCGCACACCGCGGCGCGGACGCCCGGGGAATGCTCGCCGACGCCGGCGGAAAAGACCAGCGCGTCCAGACCTTCAAGGCTGGCGCACAGCCCCGCGATTTCGCGCCGGCACCGGTGAACGAAATAATCGAAGGCTTCGCTTGCCGCCTTGGTCCCGGCGCTCTCCACCTCGCGCATGTCGCCGCTCGTCCCGGACAGGCCCTTAAGCCCGCTCTCCTTGTAGAGGAGCCGTGTGAGCGCTTCGGCGCCGAGCCCCTCTTTGCTCATCAGGTGCAGGAGCACGCCGGGATCAATCTGGCCGCAGCGCGTGGCCATGGGCAGCCCGTCAAGGGCGGAGAACCCCATCGACGTGTCGCAACTCACCCCATCCTTCACCGCGCACAACGAGGCCCCTGAGCCAAGATGAGCCAGCACGGCTCGGCCCGGCGTTCCGCCCTCCAGCTCGGCGAGGCGGGCGGTGAGATATTCATAAGACAGGCCGTGAAACCCGTATCGGCGCACGCCCTGATCATAATAGCGCCGCGGCAATGCGAAGGCGTCGGCGGTGAAGGGATGGCTTCGGTGGAACGCGGTGTCGAAACAGGCGATTTGGGCCGCGTCGGGAAACGCCCGCCGCGCGGTGCGTACTGCCTTCAGATTATGGGGTTGGTGCAGAGGGGCGAGCGGGACGAGGCGCTCCAGCTCGGCCTCCACGTCATCGGTGATCAAGGCGGGCCGGGAGAACTCAGCCCCGCCGTGGACGATGCGATGGCCCACAGCGTGGACCGTCTCGCCCGAGGCTTCGCCCGCGATCTCCAGCGCCGCCTCCAGCGCGCCCTCATGGGAGCCGCCGCGTTTCAGGGTGCGGGTTTCATCCTCGCGGCCCTCGCGCCTAAGGCTGAGCTGCGCCGCGTCGCGGCCGACCCCGTCCACATGGCCGGACAGGCGCCGCTCGCGGCCGTCGCGTGAAAACACCGCGAACTTTAGCGAGCTGGATCCGGCGTTGAGGGTGAGGATCGCCATCAGTCTTCGCGCTTGAGCCCCGTAGCCGGCTCGCCGGTCTTCAGCCAGGCCGCATGCAGCGCCGCCACCGCGCAGGAAACAAGGCGCGAAAACGCATTATCGGCCCGGCTGGTGAGGATGACCGGCGCTCTGGCGCCCAGCACGATGCCGGCGCTTTCGGCCCGCGCCAGATAAGTCAGCTCCTTGGCGAGCATGTTGCCCGCTTCAAGGTCCGGCGCGATGAGAATGTCGGCCCGGCCGGCCACTTCACCGGTGAGCTTCTTCAACTTGGCCGCTTCAAGGTCCACCGCGTTGTCCATGGCCAGCGGACCGTCCACCAGGCCGCGCTTGATCTGGCCTCGGTCGGCCATTTTCGACAGCGCCGCGGCGTCCAGGGTTGAGGGCAGGGCCGGGTTCACCGTCTCCACCGCAGACAGGATCCCGGCGCGCGGCTGCTTGATCCCCAAAGCGCAGGCCAGGTCGATCGTGTTTTGCACGATGTCGGCCTTGGCCATGAGGTCGGGATTGATGTTCACCGCCGCATCGGCGACGAACAAAAGCTCTTCGCGCCCCGGCACGTCCAGGACGAAACAATGAGAGATGCGCCGGTCGCCGCGCAGGCCGTGACTGCGGTTCAACACCGCGCGCAGGAAGGTGTCGGTGTGCAGATGGCCCTTCATCACGCTGTCGGCCCGGCCCTCGCCCACCAGCGCGCAGGCCTTCGCCGCTGCGTCGGAAACACCGTCCGCCTCGATGATCTCACACCTTGAGATATCCGCGCCGAGCGCCTCGGCCGCCGTTTCGATCTTGGCGCGCACGCCCACAAGAAGGGGCGCAATCAAGCCGCGCTCGGCGGCCTGAAGCGCGCCGGAGAGCGCGTCCTCGCTATGGGGCGCGGCGATGGCGGTGCGCGCCGGCTCCATCCCGTCACAGGCTTTAAGGAGCCGGTCGAAATGGGGATGGCGCCGCACCATCAGGCCAGGCAGGTCGTAAGCCTCGAAAGCCTGGGGATTCTCCGGCGGCGCTACGGCGAGTTCGGCGGTCATCGCCGGACCGGCGGGGCCGGTCACCTCGCCCTTCACGATCAGCACGCCGTCGCGTTTTCCCGTCACCTTAATGCGCGCGGTCGCGGTTTCGCCCAGGCGCAAAGGCGCGCCGGCCTCGCCCTTGAAGTCGGTCGCGCGCGAGCCGGGTCCCGGCAGGACATTGCCCACCAGCGCCGAGAGCAGGCCGGCGAGCCAGGCGGTGGGCGCGAACGCCTCCGCCACGCCGTCGCCGTCGCCGTCGAGCTCTGGCAGGTGAAGCGGGTTCAGATCACCGCTGGCGTGGGAGTAGAAAAGAAGGTCGTTCGCCGTGACGGTGCGCGTCAGCTCGGCGGTCTCGCCGATTTCGATCGCATCGTAGCCGCGGGCGGGCTTGATCTGCGTTTCGGTCATGACCGTCCCAACGCGCGAGCGAGGCTAAAGCGGGCGCCCGCCATTGGCCTCCAGCAGCATGCGGCGCAGCTTGCGCATGCCGCCCACCCATTTGTCGCGCTCTGCGCCCTTCATGGCGGCGTATTGCTCGGTGTTCTCGTGGGTGGTGACGAGGAAGCGTTTTTCCTCCATCGCCTCCAGCAGCTTGTCGGCGACCACGGCAGGTTCGATATAGCCCGAAAGCCCCTGGGCGCCGCCTTCGATGCCTTCCACCAGGGGCGTCTTCACCCCTTCAGGGCAGAGGCAGTGGACCTGCATGCCGTCGTCGCCATGGGCGATGGCGAGGTTTTCCGCAAACGACACGGCGGCCGCCTTGGTGGCCGAATACGGCGCGTCGCCGATCTGGGCGAGCAGGCCGGCGGCCGAGGCGGTCACCACGAAGATTCCGCCGCGCTGCGCCATGGGTTTGGCGAGATGGCGCGCGGCGTAGACGCTGGCCATCACATTGACGTCCCAGCATGCCTGCCAGGCCGCGTTCGGCGCGTCGCCCGCACCCCAGCCCGGCCCGTCGCTCACCCCGATCCCGGCGTTTGAGATATAAACGTCCACCGGGCCGAGCGTGCGCTCCACCTTGTTGAGGAAGCGGGTCAGCGCATACTCGTCGGTGACGTCCACGCGCTCGCCGAATCCGCCGCTGGCTGCGCCCGCGGCGGCGGCGCCCTCGCCATTCATGTCGGCGATCGCGACCTTGGCGCCCTTGGCGTGCAACGCCTCGGCGATCGCCTTGCCGATGCCGCTGGCTCCGCCGGTCACGACGGCCGTCTTATCGGAAAAATCCATATCCGCCTCCCGCTTGTCTTTCGCCGGAGCCTAGCGGGCGGGCGCCGGCGCGCAAGCGCGGATCAGCGCTCGCCCAGCGCGGCCTGCAGCGTCGCCGCGACGATGGTCAGCGCGGTGCGGTACTGCTCCAGCGTCTCCGGCTTGCGCACGGACGAAACAACATTGGGAAATTCCGAACAGGCGCGCTGAAGCCGGGCGGCGTCGCCGGAAAACACGATGACGGGAATGCGCGCCAGGGCCTCGTCGTCCAGCAATCGATCGAGAAGCCACAGCCCGTCCTCGCCCGACAGGCGCAAATCGAGCACGATGCAGTCCGGCGCAGCACCGGGATCGCTCGCCCGCTCAAACGCGCCGCGGCCTTCAACCGCGCGCACGATGTGCGTGGCGCCCGCCTCCTCACGCAGCATCTTTTCAAAAAGAAAGGCCTCCTGGTCGTCGTCCTCGACAAGGAGAATGCGCGTCTGGGCGGGGGTGTCGATCATTCAGGACTCTTGGACAGGCTTAATGCGTTCAACCAGACGCTAGCCCCCTTAGATAAGAAGCGCCAGCCCGCCGCCGGCGCCGCATGCATATTTTGCATGGGGCGCCGCAGCGGGCTTCGCGCTCGCGCGCTGAGCTGGTATGAGCAACGGCGTGCGTCCCCGTAGCTCAGCAGGATAGAGCATCAGATTCCTAATCTGAGGGCCACTGGTTCGAATCCAGTCGGGGACGCCATTTTATCGATCCTCCCTCGCCTCCGCTCGGTCGGGCGGCCCATAAGGGGCCGGCGGGCGGTCGCCCTTGCGATCCCTGCGGGATCGGGCTTCGCTCACTTTTGATCCTCCCTCGCCTCCGCTCGGTCGGGCGGCCCATAAGGGGCCGGCGGGCGGTCGCCCTTGCGATCCCTGCGGGATTGATCGGGCGGTGGTTCGCGAACCGCCCGATCGCACCAGAGACTATTGCGGCGAGTAAGGCAGCGACGAGTGGTGCAGGACGATTTTCAGATCGCCGGTCTCGTCCTCGATATAGCCGAAGGAGTATTCCACCTTCACCTCTTCGCCCTCGGTGGTGGTGAAGAAGTAATTGCCCATGGCCATGGCGCTGTCGGCCGCGGGGTCGATGAAGGTGCCTTCGTTTTCCCAGCGCACATTGGTGTAGGGCGCGATGGCGAAACCGCCGTCCTCGTCGATCGAGCCGCCCACGAAATAGGACAGCGCGCCGTCGAAATCGCCGCGGAACTGGTCTTCGGCGGCCAGCGTCGGCTTGAACAGCACAGGCACGTCATGGCCGTAGGCGTAGAAGCGCTCGATGTGCTCGCGCGCAGCCTCGGTGTAATCACCGTCATTGGTGTAGGCTTCACCGATGGCGACAATGCCTTCACCCCACGCCTGTTGGGCGGCGGCGACCTCTTCAGCGGTGATTGATCCGGTCTGGTCCTCGGCGCCAGCCGAGCAGGCGCGAAGCAGCACCGCCGCCGAAACGGCGGCGAAGGACAGGGTTTTGGTCATGGGCGGCTCCTCAAAAGACTGATCCCCAGCGGCGCGCGGCGCCGCGGACCCAAGCGATATCCGCGATGAGGAGTTGGATAAATTACAAACTTTGTCCTGGTTCGTTCTGTTTAATGGATATATCGCCGCGCGATCAGATCCCTTCGCGGAAGAAATAATCCGCGCTGGTGAACGCGAACATCAGTGCGATCCAAGCCAGCACGCCCAGCGCGAACAGGCGGATCGCGCCCTTCACCTCGCTCAACTCCATGAACACCCAGGCCACCAGCGCCGCCTTGGCGAGCGCGATGATCAGGTTGGCGGCGATGTTGATCCAGCCAAGCTCGAACTCGGCGATCGCCACGGTGAGCACCAGCAGCGCCAGAAGCGCCGCGGACGTGGCGGCGATCTTTGCGGTCTGGGCGGGGAAAATCGAAGACGCCATGGCTCAGCCCACCAGGTAGAGAACGGGGAACAGGAAGATCCAGATGATGTCGACCAGGTGCCAGTAAAGTCCGCAGAACTCGATTTCCGGCGCGTTGTCGGGCAGTTTCAGCCAACGCCTCCAGACCCCGAGGGCCGCGCCGGCGAGCACCAGCACGCCGATCAGCACGTGCACCGCATGAAGCGCGGTGGCGGCGAAATACAGGTTGAAGAAGAGCTGCGCGCCGTCAGCCTGGATCGGGAAAGCCGGACCCGCGCCGGGAATGAACCCCTCGTGAAACTCGGCGCGGTATTCGACGCCGATCTTGATCGCCAGAAAGAGCGCTCCCAAAAGCGCCGCGCCTGCGAAGCCGGCCCACGTGATGAACCGGCGCTCATCGCCGTCCTTGGCCGCGACGCTTGAGAGCGCGACCAGGGTCGAGGCGATGATGAGGATCGCGGTGTTGCCCGCGCCGACCATGGGTTTGAGATGGCTGGACGCCTCGGCCGCGCCCTCGGGGTGGAGCGTGCGAATCACGAACAGCGACAGGAACAGCCCGGCGAAGATCATCGCCTCAGTGGCCAGGAACAGCCACATGCCCATGCGCTGGGCCTTCAGGCGCGTTTCGCCGTCTTCATAAGGGTCAAGACCGGACGGATCTGCGGCTTCCTTCATCGCCGATCCTCCGCGCTTTTTCCTTCGCGGCGGTCGTCCTCGGCCTCCTGGGCGGCGGTGCGCGGCAGCGGGCCCTTGTACGGATCCTGTTTGGGATAATCGTAGGCTTCGCGAGTGACCTTCACCGGGCCGAGGAAATTGTGCTTCGGCGGCGGTGACGAGGTGGTCCATTCCAGCCCTTGCGCGCGCCAGGGATTGGGCCCGGCGTCGCGCCCCTTGAACCACGACCAGCCAAGATAGAATACCGGTAACAGATAGCCCAGCGCCAGGATCGGCGTGCCGGCCGAGCTGAGGACATGCCAGATCTGAAACTCCGGATCATAGGCGTTATAGCGCCGCGGCATGCCGAGATAGCCCAGAATGAACTGAGGAAAGAAGGTGAGGTTGAAGCCGATCCAGAGAAGCACCGCCGCGGCCCGTCCCAGGGTCTCGTTGAACAGCTTGCCGGTGATCTTCGGCCACCAGAAATGCACCGCGCCCAGGAACGCCGTCACCGCCGCGCCCACCATGATGTAATGGAAATGGGCGGTGACGAAGTAGGTGTCGTGCACGTGCACGTCGACGGCGAGCGCGGCGAGGATCACCCCGGTCAAACCGCCGAACACGAACAGGCCGACGAATCCCACCGCATAGAGGAAGGGCGTGTTCAGCGTGATGCGGCCCTTATAGAGCGTCGCCGCCCAGTTATACGCCTTCACCGCGCTCGGCACCGCGACGAGGAAGCTGAGAAAGCTGAACACGATCCCGGCGTACATGGACTGGCCGGAGGTGAACATGTGGTGGCCCCAGACCAGGAACCCGAGAACGGCGATGGCCAGCGATGAGAATGCGATGAATTTATAGCCGAAAATACGGTTGCGGGCGCCGGCGGTGACAAGCTCGGAAATCACGCCGAACGCCGGCAGGATCATGATGTAGACCGCCGGGTGGGAGTAGAACCAGAACAGGTGCTGGAACAGCAGAGGGTCCCCGCCGATGGAGGGGTCGAACACGCCGATCCCGAAGGCGCGTTCGGCGATGATCAGCAGGAGCGTGATCGCCAGAACCGGGGTGGCCAGTATCATCACAAGGCTCGTGGCGTAGAGCGACCAGACAAAAAGCGGCATGCGAAACCAGGTCATGCCCGGCGCGCGCAGGGTATGCGTGGTGACGATGAAATTGATGCCTGACAGGATCGATGAGAATCCGGAAACGAACACGGCGAAGATCGAGAGCGTCACCCAGCCGTCGGCGTAGACCGCGCTGAAGGGCGTGTAGAACGTCCACCCCGTCTCCAGCCCGCCAAGCCATATGGCGGTGAGCGCGAGCAGGCCTGAAAAGATGAAGATGTACCAGCTGGCCATGTTCATCCTGGGAAAGGCCAGATCCTTAGCCCCCAGCATCAGCGGCAGCAGGAAATTGCCGAAGGTGGTCGGGATCAGCGGCACCAGGAAGAACCAGACCATGATGATGCCGTGCAGGGTGAAGGCGCGGTTATAGCCTTCGGCCGATACGACATCAGCGCCCGGCGTGATCATCTCCAGGCGGATCACCGCCGCGCCGGCCGAGCCGATGAAGAAGAACACGAACAGCGTTGCGGCGTAGAGGATGGCGATGCGCTTGTGGTCGGTGGTCAGGAACCACGACTTCACCGTCTCCTTCGCCGTCCAGAAATTCTTCGAGCGCTCCGGCGCCAGGGGGATGTCGGTCATTGATCGTCCTCGCGTTCGGGCGGGCCGGCGTCCAGAAGTCCGTCAACGGCCGGCTCCTGCGTCCGCATGTCTTCAAGGCTCGCCATGGACTTGATGAAGGCGACGAGCGCGACGAGCTCGCTTTCATCCACCACCCCTTCAAAGCTCGGCATGACCGGCTCATAGCCGGCCACGATCTGGCTTTGCGGCATGAGGATGGAATCAGTGAGATAACGCTCGTCGGCGATCACGGTCTCCCCGCTCTTCAAGGGCACCGGACGGCGATAGAGCTGGGCGAGATCGGGCGCCCTCACCGCCGCCTCGACCCCGTGGCACCCCGAACAGCCAAGATCGCGATAAAGCCGGGCGCCGGTCTCGGCGAGCGCGGGGCCTTCATCAAACTTGTCGAGCCAGGCCTCGTAATCGGCCTCGCTCAAGACGACGAGCTCGCCCTTCATCCGGCTGTGGCTCACCCCGCAGAACTCGGCGCACCAGAGGTCATAAATTCCCGGCGTATCGGCTTCAAACCAGAGCGACGTGGTCTGGCCGGGCAGCACGTCCTGCTTGATGCGAAGCTGCGGCAGGTAGAGCGAGTGGATGACGTCCTGGCTGGTCAGGATGACCCGCACAGGTTCGCCCACCGGCACGGTGAGCGTGTTGATCTCGCGCTGGCCGCCTGGATGCTCGAACTTCCACATCCATTGAAGGCCCACGCCGTACACTTCGCGCGCGTCGGCGGGCGGGCGGTGCAGGTCGCGATAGAGCACGCCGGACCACACGAAGAAGACCAGCGTCAGGAGGAAGGGGACGATCATCCAGCCCCACTCCATCCAGCTTGAGCCGTGATGGGGCTGGTCGCGGTCCGCCTCGCTGAAGCGCCGGTAGCGCCAGGCGAACCAGATCAGGGCGAACCCGATCGGTGCGGCGAGCGCCATGACCAGCGCGAAAAAGCTGATCGCCAGCGCGTCGATCGCCTCGGCGTGCTGAGAGATCGCTTCGGGCCAGAACGCGACGCCGCCGCCGGCTGCGGAGAGGACATGGATCATGGCCGCCTCCTCAGCTGGCTGAGCACGTAGCCGGCGAGCACCAGCACGGTCAGCAGCCCCGCGATCTGCAAGAGCAGGAGGATGCGCGGCGTGTAGGTCCCGGTCTGCGGATCAAACCGCCAGCAAAGCAGGAGCGCGCGCTCCAGAACGCCGCCGATGGAGCCGTTCGAGGCTTCGGTCAGCGCCCGGCGCAACTGGTCGGCGGAGAGCCCCTGCGGCCCGAGCCAGCGCGACACCTCGCCGTCCGGCGTCAGCACGGCGAGCGCTGCGGGGTGGGCGAACTCCTCGGCGGTGGGATCGAAGCGGCGCTCATAGCCGATGCGGGTGAGAAGCGCCTGTGCATCCTCGCCCCAGGCCACGTGCGCGCCGTCGGCGGCGCCGTTCGGAGCGGCGGCGCGCACCCGCTCGCGCGCCGGATGGGCGGTGCGGGCGTCGTCGCGCGGGTCGAAACTGAGAAAGACCAGATGCGCGTCTTCGCCTGGCGTCAGCCCCGCCTCCAGGAAGGCCCGCGCCAGGCGCTGCTCGGTGAGCCCGCACACGGTCGGGCAGGTGAAATAGATCGGCGCAAGCGCCACGGGCTTTCCTTCAAGCGCTTCGAACTCCAACGGCCCGTCCAGCGTCATCAGGCGCGCGCCGCCGGCCTGGGCGCCGGGCTGCGGGGCGACGTCCACATCGCGCGGCGTGTCGCCGGCTGTCGCCAGGGCGAGGGCGGCGAGGAGAGCGATCATGGCGGCCCCTCCCCGGTCCGCGTCTCCGGTTCGGCGTTCGCGCCGGCGCGCGGTTCGCGATCGCCGTCCGCACGCGGCCCCGTGGCGGGTGCGCGCAGATCGCTTTCGCGCGGCGAGGTGCGGGTCCCTACCGTCGCCGCATCCATTTCGAGCGCCTCATAGGCGCGGCTCGGCCAGCCGCCGTCGCGCCAGCCGGCCTCGGCGGCGGCCGCCATGGCCAATTCGATGCCCGGCCCCCGCTCAAGCCAGGCAGCGTCGCGCATTTCGATCGCCTCGCGCGCCTCGGCGGGGCGCGCGGAGAGGCGGGGCCCTTCCCCTGGGCGTCGGTCCCAGGCTTCCTGCGCCGTCACCGCGTCGGTCTCGCTGACGAAAAACGCGAAAAGCGCGATCAGGCACGCGGAGATGGCGATGGCGGGCACGAGGGTGAACAGAAAGATATTGCGCACCGGCACCGCGTCGGGCTCGTGCATGGAGGTTTTATCCGACATGGACGGCCTCCCGCATCCGCTTGGGCGCGACGATCAGAGCGAACAGCCCGAAGGCGAGCGCCAGCCAGCCCGCCAGAGCCGCCCAATAGGCCGGGCTCGGCGACAGGTCGGGCGCGGTGCGCCACACCGTTTCGAGGGCGACGCCCAGCACCACGCCCAGCGGCGCCGTCATCAGGCCGCGCACGCTCTTCCTCACCGGCCGCAGCAGAAGCAGGGAGGCGCGGGCGAAAAACATGGCGTAGATGAAGATGACGATGAGCCAGGCGCCTTGGTTGCGCGCCAGGAACCACTCGGCGTAACGCGGCAGATCGCCCGTCCAGATGATGAGATACTGAAAAAACGCGTGATAGCCCCACAGCGCGCACGCGCCGAACAGCATCCAGATCGGCCGGCCGGCGACGCTGTCGGCGTCCTGGGTGAGGTGCACCCGCACGCCGATGACCAGGCCCATGGCCGCCGCGCCCTGGCCGGCGATGACATAGAGCCCGAAGATCGTGGAATTGAAGGCGGGATCGAGGCTCATGGAGATGTCGAACGCAAAGTAGCTCGCCGCCAGCGTCACCGGGATCGCCAGCGCCCCCGCCAGCGGCCGGCTCGACACCCGTCCGGCCGCCAGCAAAAGCGCCGCGCCGGAGAGGATGGCGAGATAAAGACCCTGGCGAAGTGAGAACCAGAGCGGCTCATGCCACAGGCCTCTGGGATCGACCCAGCGCGCCGCCTCGGGGCCGGGATCCACCCACGGATAGATCGCGCCGGGCGCAAGCAAGATCGGAACGACGCCGAGACTTAAGGCCGGCAAGGCCAGCAGCAGCCAGCGCGCCGGGCCCCAGATCTTGTCCACCCAGGGCCCCGGCGCCAGCACCGCTATAAGGGCGAGGAACACCGCGCCGATCGCGGGCGCGATGAGAACGAGCCAGGCCGTGAGCCAGGCGCGCAGCATCCCCGCCGGCTCGGTGAGGGCGGCGAAGATAAGCGCCGCGGCGGCGCCGAGGAGCAGCGCGATCGAGAAGAGCCGCATCATGGCGACGCCTCCCCGGAGGCTTGCGTTTCGCTTCGGTCAATCCCGTTCCGGCCGCTCGCGTTCCGCCCCGGAAGGGAGGGCTGTTGCGGCCGGCCCCGGCTTTGCGAGTCACTGGACGTCGCCTCCGGCGCCGCCGGCTCCACCTGCGCGCCCAGCCTCTGCAACGCCTGGATATAGGCCGCCGCCGCCCAGCGATCTTCGGGGACCACGCGGTTGGCGTAGGGGTACATGACGCCGTATCCGTTGGTGATCACCTCCACCACATAGGACGGCGCCATGTCCTTTAGCCGGTCGGAGTGGTAGCTCGGCGGCGCGGGAAAGCTGCGCGCCACGATGATCCCGTCGCCGCGCCCGGTGCGACCGTGGCACAGCGCGCACACGCGGTCATACACGACGCGGCCCCTTTCGATCAGGGCGAGGCTCATCTCCGGCCGGGTCGCTAGGGTCTGCAGGCGGGCGATCTCGCCGCGCGCCACCGTCCCTTCGGGCGGATGCCGGCCGAGCGCGGCGGTTTCGGCCTCATAGGCCTCCTGGCGCTCCTGGTCGATCATGCGCTGACCGCAGCCGCCAAGAAGCGCGGCGCAAGCAAGCATGCAAAGGAGACGGCGCGCGTTCATGCCCCCACCTCGCGAATGTCGTGCGCGCCGACCGGCTCCAGCGCGGCTCTGAACCGGTCCTCGTCCGCCTCGTCTGCGTGAACGGCGATGAAGAAGCGGTCGCCTGAAGCGCGCGCGAAGCCCGGATCGTCGAAGAGTGGATTGTGCAGGCGCGGCAGGCCGGAGGTCCGGAACAATGCGACAAGCACGCCGATCGCGGCGGCCAGGATCGCAAATTCGAAACTCGGCAGGAAGAACGCCGGCCAGGAAAACAGCGGGCGACCGCCCACATTGAGCGGGTACTGAACCACGCTCATCCAGGTCGCCACCGCGAAGGCGAGCGCAAACCCTGCAAGGCCCCAGGCCAGCGCCGAGGCGTCGATGCGCCGGCGGTTGGCGCGCGTCAGCACGTCCAGCCCCTTGACCGGCATGGGGCTATAGGTCTCGAACCGCTCAAACCCCGCCTCGCGCAGCCGCTTGGCGGCGCGCACCAGCGCTCCCGGCGTTTCGAATTCGGCGAGCAAGGTCCGCGTCATGACCGGTCCCCCTGATCGCCGCCGGGTTCGTCTTCGTCGACGAGCTCGCGGATTTCGAACATGGAGATCAGCGGCAGGAAACGGATGAACAGAAAGAACAGCCAGCCGAAAAGACCGAGCGAGCCGGCGAATAGCGTCCATTCCCAGAAGCTGGGCCAGTAATCGCCCCAACTCGACGGCAGGTAATCGCGCGCCAGCGCCGAGACCACGAGCATGTAGCGGGCGAGCCACATGCCGATGCTGACCAGAAGCGCGACGGCGAAAAGAAGAAGCCCGTTGCGTCTCAAGCTCTTGATCCAGAACGCCTGGATGGTCGCGAAATTCAGGATGACCGCGCCCCAGAACGCCCAGGCCCAGGGCCCGAACAGGCGGTCCAGCGCAGTCTGGCGCTCGAAGGAGTCCGAGGAGTACCAGGCCCCGAACAGCTCCATGGCGTAGCAATAGGCCGTCATCAGGCCGGTGATCAGCATCATCGCGCCGAGCATGCCCAGATGATCGCGTGTGATCAGGCTTCGCAGCCCGAACGCGCTGCGCAGCAAAACCGCCAGCATGGCCACCACGGCGAAGCCCGAAAACACCGCCTCAAGCAGGAAATAGGGCGGAAAGATCGTCGTGTGCCAGCCTGGGATCGGCCCGCCGGCCAGCAGCATGGACACCCCGCCTTCCAGCCCGATCACCAGAGGCGGCCCGAGCGCGGCGATGATGAGATAGGACCGCCGCCAATTCGCCCAGCTCCGGCCCGAGCCCGTCCAGCCCATGGCGAGCACGCCGTAGAAAATCTGGCCGAACCGGTCGCGCGCGCGGTCGCGCAGCGACGCCAGGTCCGGGATCAGCCCCACATACCAGAACAGGAGCGAGACCAGCAGATAGACCATCACCGCAAACACGTCCCATTCCAGCGGACTGCGGAAATTCGGTCCCAGGCCCAGCTGATCGGGATGCGGGATGAGCCAGAACAACAACTCCGGCCGCCCAAGGTGCAGAATGGGGAAGGTCCCCGCGCAGATCACGGCGAACAGGGTCATCGCCTCGGCGAAGCGATTGAGCGAGGTGCGCCAGGCCGCGCCGGTCATCAAAAGCAGGGTGGAGATCATCGTGCCGGCGTGCCCGATTCCGATCCACCAGATCGTGTTTGAGATCGCGATGCCCCAGCCGACCGGAACATTCACGCCCCAAACGCCGACGCCGCGGGTGAACAGCACCGCGATGGAGACCAGCCACAGCACGACGAGTCCCGAACAGATCCCGAACCCGATCGTCCAGCGCAGCCTCGTTGGGTGGTTGAGCGTGATGCCGGCGATCTCGTCGGTGACGCCCGACAGGGTGTAGGGGCCCGACGTCTCACCGGCCTGGGGCGGGCCGTGGATGGAATGGGAGGGCGGCGGGCTCACGCCTCGTCCTCCGCATCCCCGCTGCGGCTCGAAACCCGCGCGAGATAGGAGGTGCGCGGACGCACGCCGAGCTCGGCGAGGAGGTCATAGGCGCGTGCATCGGCCTTGGCCTGCGCCACCGCGCTTTCGGGCCTTTTTTGATCACCGAAGATGATTGCGCCGGTGGGGCAGGCGGCCTGGCAGGCGGTCACGACCTCACCCTCCTTGACGCCGCGATCCTCCAAACGGGCGGTAATATCCGCGGCCTGGATACGCTGGACGCAATAGGTGCACTTCTCCATCACCCCGCGCGCGCGCACGGTCACTTCGGGATTGCGCCGCGCTTCCGGTTCGGACGGATCGCGCTGCGAATAGGCGTGGAAATTGAACCGGCGAACCTTGTAGGGGCAATACGCCTGGCAGGTCCGCGTACCGATGCAGCGATTATAGACCTGCAGGTTCAGACCGTCGTCGGAATGGACCGTGGCGTTGACCGGGCAGCCCATCTCGCACGGCGCCTGCTCACAATGCATGCAGGTGACCGGCTGGAAGACGATGTCCGGGTTTTCGTCGGCGCCCGAATAATACCGATCCACGCGGATCCAGTGCATCTCCCGGCCCTTGTCGACCTCCTCCTCGCCGACGACCGGAGTGTTGTTTTCGCTCTGACACGCGGTCATGCAGGCGTTGCAGCCGATGCACAGATCGAGATCGATCGCCATGGCCCATTCGCGCTCGCCGCTTTCCCAGCCGGGATAAAGCGAGGCGCCGGTGTCGAGGCAGTGCTCCACGCCTTCGCCGGGCGCCACGGTGCGCACGAAATGGTGCCCGTTCATGGTATGGTGATGCTGCGTCGTCACCAGGTCCGCGCGCTCGCCGGTCGGCTCCACCGTTCCGGCGCGCCGGAACGGCTGCGCCAAGGTGCGCAGCGTGTAGGCGTCATAGCCGCGCCCCTCCGCCTCGCCGTCACCGAGCTTTCGGCCGTATCCCAGCGTCACCACCACCGCGCCTGGCGCGAGGCCCGGCTGGATGGAGACCGGCGCCTCGACCGCCGCGTCACCCGCCCGCACACGGACCAGATCACCGTCCTCCAAAGACAGCCGCGCCGCATCGGCGGGGGAAATCTGAGCCGCGTTTCTCCAGACCGTCTTCGACAGCGGCCGCGGCAATTCCTGAAGCCAGATATTGCCGGCGAACCGGCCGTCCCAGACGCTGGGATCAGGGCGGATCAGTACCTCGAACGCGCCCTCGCCGCCCTCGCTGGAAGACGCATTTTGCTGCGCAGCATTTTGCAGACTGCTTGGCGGCCCTCCGGGCGCGATCCCATCATGAACCGCCTTCATCCAAGACGCCTCGAACGGGGCGGGCAGCCGGTCGCGCCAGGTCTCCTGAACACTTTCAAGATCTCCGGCGCCCCCCTGATCAAGCAGGTGTTCCAGCACTTCGTGCGGGCCGAAAAGGTCGGAGCCCGGACGCGCCAAAGGCTGGGTGACGACGAAGGATCCGTCCCCGGCCTGACCGTCGCTCCAGCTCTCAAAAGGGTGGGCCAGCGGCAGGAACCATTCGGCGAACAGGCTGGTCTCGTTGCGCTGCGTCGCAGCGTGGATCACCTGCCCGCCACGCTGCAGCAAATCTGCAGCATCGATATCGCCCGGCGCGGTCTGAACCGGGTTGCAATCCAGCACCACCAGCGTATCCACCTCGCCCGCTTCAAGCTCGGACAGGAGCGTGTCGAACGCCAGCGTCTCGCCGTAATCGAGCACGGGCGCGGGGCGCGCCACGTCGCCCATGGACTCGATGCGCCGGCGAAGCCGATCCGGCAGCGTATCGCCGGCGAGCACCTGTACGCGCCCGCGGCGCAGCGCGCGGCGCGCCTCGGCGACGAAGCTGCGCTCCAGCGCGGAAAGTTCGCCGGTCGCGCCGCCGCCCACCGCGTTCGCCAGGATTTCCAGCCGGTCCTCGCGCGCAGGCAGGCGCAAATCGGCGCGCGCGCCGGTGAGGGTGGGTTCGGCCTCGGCGACCAGAAGCCGCGTCACCTCAGCTCCGCCGCGCGCGGCGCGGCGAAGGTCGGCCCAGCGGCCCGCCTCCACGGTCTGCATCGGCCCCGGGCCCAGCGGATCGGCGCCGAAGCTGATCACCGTGCGCGCCTCGCCAAGGCGCGGCCCTGCGGGCGCGCCGGCGGGGAAGGCGGGCTCATGCTGCACCCGCGCCGCATCAGGGTAGACCGCCTGCAGTTGCGCGATCTGCCGGTGAAGGGTCGGCGAGGTCGACGCACCAGTGAGGATGCGAAGCTTCGCGCCGGCGGCCCAGCGCGCGCGGGCCGAAACGAGCATGCGCTCAAAGTCGGAGCGCGGCACGATGCGGTTGTCGCGCCGGATCGCCGTCTCTCGTCCGGGATCGTAGAGCCCCAGGATGGACGCAAGCGTGAACGGATCGGCGGCGCCTCGGCTTGCGGGATGGTCTGTATTGCCCGCCAACGTCACCGGCCTGCCCTCGCGCACCGTGGCGAGCACAGGCTGCACCACGCCGGACAGCATGAAGCCCGTGGCGTAATAAGCCGCCTCCCCCGGCGTCACGCCGCGCGGCTCGCGCACATAGGGCACCGCCTGCTCCGGCGTATCGCCGCACGCCGACAGCGCCGCCATGGCGCCAAGGCTTGAGAGCGCCAACGCCTCGCGCCGGGTGGCGCCGGGTTCGGCGGCCGGTTCGGGGCTCGGCGCGTCGGGGCCCTCCCCCGGCGTGCGCCTTTGCAAGGTCAGGCGCTTACCGGTGGCAGGCATTGCAGCTGTCCAGGGCGTTGGGGTTGGTGATGTTGGCGGTGGCTTCGAAAACGGAAAGCCGCTCGCCGGTTTCAAGAATGCCGGGGTCGTAGACGCTGTCGCGGCCCACCAGGCGCTCGTGGGGATCGCGGTGGCAATCGAGACAGAACCGCATGGTCATCGGCTCCACCTGCTGGATCAGCGCCATCTCCGAGACGTCGCCATGGCAGCTGGCGCACGACACGCCCGCGCCGACATGAACAGAGTGATTGAAATAGACGAAGTCCGGCAGGTCGTGGACGCGGTTCCAGCTGATCGGCGTTTCGGTGAGCAAGGATTGGCGCACCGGCTCCAGCGCCTCGGCGCCGGTCCAGATCTGGGAATGGCAGGCCATGCAGGTCTGGGTGGGCGGAAAGCCCGCGCTCGCGCCGGTCTGCGCGCTCACATGACAATTGACGCAGGAAATCCCCAGCTCGCCCGCGTGGTGGCGGTGGCTGAAGGGCACGGGCTGCTGCTCGGCGACATTGATGTCGCTGGAGAAATCGGTCGGCTGCACGGCGGTGAACGCAAGCACCAGCAATGCGGCGGGGACCACACCCGCCAGCGCGGTGAGGCCCAGCCTGAGCCAGGCGTCGGCGCTGCGGGAGAAGATCTGCGCCATCCGCTCGGGGTGCATCCTTGACGGCTTCGGTCCCAAACTGAACGTGACCGGCGCCGCTAGGTTCCGCCCCGCTATGGCTCTGCGCTGAGGATTTGCAGCGCGCGCTCGGCGTTCAGGGCGAAGCCCTTGAAGTAGTCGGGAAGCGGCGCGTTGCAGGTCAGCGCATAGGATTCAGGACCGAGGCTCAGCGGCACGCGTTCCCCCGATGCGCAGGCCGCCTCCAGCGCATGAATCGCGGCGCGCCCGTCATCCATCAAATCGGCGCCGGCGACCGCGGCGAGCACGCTGGTCCCCTCCGGGCCGTCGCAGGCGGCGCCGAGCTCGATCACCACGCCCTCGTCGATCCAGAATTCACCGCCCCCCGCCGGACACAGCTGCGCGACCACATGGCGGGCGGCGACGGCGGCGAGATGACCCGCCGACGGGCCCGGCCCGTCCTGCGCTTCCGCCCCCAGCCCGGCGGCGGTCAGAAGCGCGAGGAAGCGCGCCTGCTTGTTGGGGATGTCGGCGAGGATCACCTCGCGGAACGCGCGTTCAGCCTCGGGCCCCATGTGGGCGCCGAGAATGTCCATGAATTCTAGCGCGCTGGCGCTCGCCTGCCGAAAGGCGGGATCGGCGACCATGTCGGCCATGGCGGCCTCGAAGCTGGACCCGGCGCGCTGCATGGCCTGATCGGCGTAAACCGCGGCGAGCGTGCCGCAATTATACGGAAACGCGCCCTTTTGCGTGGACCGGTTAAGGGTCAGCCGCCCCTCTTCAAGCGCGGCGAGGCAAGCCCCGGCGTGCCGCGCGATCTCTGCGGCGACATAGGCCTCGTCCGCGGCGTCGATGCGCAGGAGCTGTTTCAGCGACAGGTATTCGGCCGCGCCTTCATAGATCCAGGCCTGCTCGAACTGGGGATGCAGGCGCGCGCGCCGTCCGATCCACAGGTGCGCGATCTCGTGAGACAGCACCGCAAGCACGCGCTCGGCCTCGGCGCCGGGCCGCGCGAACAGGAAGACCAGACCGTCGCCGGCCGCCGCCCCGTGAACCGGTTTCAGGCCGGGCCGGTCCACCGAAGCGCGCGAGAGGATCAGGCGCGGAGCGCCGGGCAGGTGCCCGAAAATCGCCCCGTAATCGGCGGCCATGCGCGCCGCGCTCGCGCCTAGCCGATCCTCGGCCATCACCGCGATGTCGGCGCAGACCGGCGCGCGTTCAGGCGCGCGCACGGCGACATATTGCGGGATCTCTCCGGTCAACGCGATCGTGCGATCGCCGATTGCAAGCTGGTCCGCGATCGGCGCGCCGGTCTGCGGGTCCATGGGCGCATAGGCGGACACGTCCGCCCAAAGCCCGCAGGCGCCCGCGTCTATGAAGTCGGGATAGGCGCGCGGGGTGGGCGCGAAACGGTGCAGCTCGGCGTCAGTGAACCGACAAGTCTCGCCGCAGGCCGCGACGCCGTCCTGCAACCGCCCCGCCGCGCCGTCCAGGCGCACCCGGTCCACCGCATCGCGCAAAGGCGCGGCCAGGCGCAATTGCGCGGCCGGTTCTGCGAAGCGATAGCGCACCGAAAGACCGGGCGCGCGCGCCTCCATCACCGCTTCGACAGGCGCACCGCGCTCGCCCTCGCCCTCTCCGGTCAGGGCGTCGGCGCCGCCGGGCTCGGCGGTGAGCGCAAGGCTCGCCAGGGCTGCAAGCACCCCCATGTCCGGCGTCTCCTGTCTTTCGCCTCACGATCAAGTCCGTCACGCAAGCGGTGTTCCAGACCGGCTTGGCGAGAATGCGGCGCCGGCTGCACGCGCCAAGGCGGTTTCGCTTTTGCGTTCAGCCTGATGACCGGCGCGCCGCGCCGCGCTATCGTTGCGCGAAGACAAGCATGGGGACGATCATCATGAAAGCACGCATCGCCTTTGCAGCAGCGCTGGGCCTCGCCACGTCCGGCTGCGCCGGGTTGGCGACCCTTGGCGAACGCGCGCCCGCGCAAGCGCCGCAGGCCGCCGAACCGGCCTACGCCGCCGAACTTCTGCGCACCGAGTACGGCACGCCCCATGTCATCGCCGAGGACTACGCCGGTCTCGGCTACGGCCTCGGCTACGCCGCGGCGCAGGACAACGCCTGCATGATCTTTGACCGCGACCTCACCCTGCGCGGCGAGCGGGCGAAGTATCTCGGCCCCGGCGAGAACGACGCCAACATCGCCTCGGACCTCTATCACCACGCCCTGCTTGACGACGGGATCGTGGAGGCGCTGCTGAACGGCCCCGCCGGAGACGTGGACACGCCCACGCAGGACGCGCGCGACTTCATCGCCGGCTACGCCGCCGGGATCAATCGCTGGGTGGATGAGACCGGCGTGGACAATATCGACGATCCGCGCTGCGCCGGGGCGGACCATATCCGCACGCTCGCCCCTGAAGACATCTGGGCGGGCGCGCTGCTTTTGCCCTTCGGCCAGCCGGTCGCCCAGGTGGTCGCCGCCGCCCCGCCGGGCGAAGCCGAGCCGGTCGTGGAGGCGCGCTTCGACTTCACCGGCGAGCAGCCGGTCATGGGCTCGAACGCCTATGCCATCGGCGCGGACGCCGCGCGCGGGGTGGACAGCGTGCTTCTGGGCAATCCGCACTATCCCTGGAACGGCATGCTGCGCTTTTACCGCTCGCACCTGATCATTCCAGGGCGCATCAACGTGGCGGGCGCGGGCCTGATCACCACGCCCTTTGTCGGGATCGGTCATACCGAGCATGTCGCCTGGAGCCACACCGTCTCCACCGCGCGCCGCTACGGCTTTTTTGAACTGACGCTCGATCCCGAAAACCCCGCCGCCTACATCGTCGACGGCGAGACCCGGCCCATGCGCCGCCATGAGGTGACGCTGGAGGTGCTGGGCGAGGACGGCGTGGAGGCGGTGACCCGCACCCTCTACGCCACCGAGTTCGGGCCCATGGTGGAATCCGAGCGCCTGCCCTGGACGGGCGAGCGCGCCTACGCCATCTCGGTCCCCAGCACCGGGCTGCGCTTCATCGACCAGTATCTCGCCCTGTTCGAAGCCGGCGACGTGCGCGAACTGCGCGACGCGCTGGCGCGCTATCAGTCGACCTCATTCAACACCATCGCCGCCGACAGCTCCGGCCAGGCGTTCCTGGGCGATATGGGCCTTGTTCCGGCGGTGGACGACGCGCTGATCGCAGAGTGCGCCGCCTCTGACACCGCGCGCGGATTCTGGGCCGGCGCGCGCGTGCCGGTTCTGGACGCCTCGCGCTCTGAATGCCGCTGGTATTCCGACCGGCCCGGCGCCACGCGTTCAGGCCCCGCCGGCGGCGTGTTCGGCCCCGATGACGCGCCGCAGATCATCCGCACCGACTGGGTGATGAACTCAAATGACAGCCCTTGGCTGAGCCATCCCGACCAGCCTCTGAGCTACAGCCCAGTCTATGGCGACACCGGGACCGAGCGCTCGCTGCGCACCCGGCTCGCCGTCGACCAGATCGAGCAACGCCTGGCCGGCACCGACGGGCTGGGCGAACCCGGCTTTGATCTGGCCAGCATGACCGCGGTCATGTTCTCCAATCGCCACTACGGCGGAGAGCTGATGCGCGACGATCTCGTGGCGCTGTGCCGCGCCGAAGGCGGCGCCGATCTGCACACCGCCTGCGAGGTGCTGGCGGGATGGGACCTCAAGGTCGATCTCGACAGCCGCGGCGCGATGCTGTTCAGTCTGTTCATGGAGGCCGGCGGCGCGCAATGGGCGCTCGCCTATGATCGCGACCGCCCGCTAACCACGCCGCGCACGCTGGACACCGCGAACCCCGCCGTGCTGGAGGCGCTGGCCACGGCGATGCAGCAAATGGCCGCGCTCTCCCTGCCGCTCGACGCGGCGGTGGGCGAGGTGCAGACCGAGCCGCGCGGCGAGGACCGCATCGCGATCCATGGCGGGCCGGGCCATCAGGGCGTGTTCAACATGATCTACGGAACCCCGCCCGAACCCGAGCTGGGGATCGCCAAGATCGTCCACGGCTCCAGCTGGATCATGGCGGTGGAGTTCACCGAAGACGGCCCGCGCGCCCGCGGCCTGTTAAGCTACTCTCAGTCCACCAACCCCACCTCGCCCCATTACGGCGACCAGACCCGCGCCTATTCCCGCAAGGACTGGAGCCGCATGCCCTTCTACCCGGCCGAAGTGCGCGCCGAAGCGGTCAGCGCGATGATGCTGGAGGAGTAGGCGGCCCGTGCACCAAACCCGTCAGCCCCGGCGCGCGCCCGGCGCGCGGGGCGGCGGCCCGGTTCGAACGCCGTTTGGCGCGCTCATGGAGACGGGGGCTCGGCGGGAAATGGGTGTGTGTCCGGTTTTCCTGCAATCGGAAATGGCCGGGCGCCCTCTGGCGCGAACACCCGTATCGCGACTAGCGAAGCTTACAACAATCGGCGAGGCCCGATAAGGGCGCTATGGCTCGGATCAAGGCTGTTTCCTCTGACTCGTGCCGATAAGCCGAAATGTGGCGAAGGCTGACAGCGCCGCGCCGAAGAGCGCAAAACCGATTCCAGGCGCTGTGCTTACAAGTTCGATACGACTGCCGCCAGCACCGCCTTGAAAACCGAACTCGCCAGTCGCAGCAAGCCTATAAAGGTCATAGCCAAGGTAGATGGAAAGCGCTGCTACCAGATACGCGCCTATTGAGACCGTCAAACTGATCCAAACTGGCGAAGGGCCTGAGTGCTGGGTCACGCGATCCTCCTTTGATGAAAAGCCCGGTACTGCCGTCAATGTGCTCGAATTGATCTTGGCGATCCACAAAAGTCGGAGTCAGCAAACCTATCGTAGAAACACAAAGCCTAATACATAAGAAACCAACATCACAGATGATGTTAGCGCAATAAACGCTGGGGCAGGAAAATGGGGACACACACCTATTTCCTGCACCACCGCCGGGTGCCTTTCCTCGCGCACCACGCGGTCGAACCCGCTTTTCTCCTACACCCATACGCGCGGGCCAAGTGACGCGGGTGAGCGCGCCGCCGAGGACGGCCGTGACGTCACGCGAGACGCAAGGCGCGTCTGTTTGCGGGCTTTTCGCACCGGCCCCGCTCGGCGCTGACACCCTAAGCGGGGCCGGGCGGGTGGGCGGGAAGCTCGGCGCCGCAGCGCGTTTCCCTTCCCCTCGGCCCGCGCTAGCTTGGTCTGTGCGAGTCGCCGCAGGAGCTTTGATGGCCGCGTCCGGACCGGAAATCGAACGTCTGATCACGCTTCTGGCCAAGTTGCCGGGGCTCGGGCCCCGCTCGGCGCGGCGCGCGGCGCTGCAGCTGTTTCAAAAGCGCGAGGCGGTGATGATCCCGCTGGCTGAAGCGCTGAGCGAGGCGGCGGCGAAGATCTCCGCGTGCTCGCAATGCCATAATCTCGACGTCACCGATCCGTGCGCCCTCTGCCGCGATCCGCGCCGCCAGGATAAGGTGATCTGTGTTGTGGAGACGGTGGGCGATCTCTGGGCGCTGGAGCGTTCGGCGGCGTTTCGCGGGCGCTATCACGTGCTCGGCGGCGTGCTCTCCGCGCTGGACGGGGTGGGTCCGGAGGAGCTCAACGTCGCCGGCCTGATCGAGCGCGCGCGCCGCGAGGAGACCCAGGAGATCATCCTTGCGCTGAACGCCACGGTGGACGGGCAGACCACCGCCCATTTCCTGGCCGACAAGCTTGCAGGCGCGGGGGTCGAGGTCACCAGCCTGGCGCGCGGCGTGCCGGTGGGCGGGGAGCTGGATTATCTCGACGACGGCACGCTCTCAGCCGCATTCCGCAGCCGGCGCCCGGCCTGAACGCGCTTGCGCGCCGGGCGCCGAGCGCCTATGAGAGCGCAATATTATAACACCGCCCTTGAAAGGCGCCCTCGCGTGAGCCCCATCGCCGCCACATTGCTGTTTGGATGCCTGGCCGCCCTGGTCGCCGGGCTGGCGCTGACCCTGGTGCGCACGGCGGCCGGGTTCACCCGCGCCAACGCGCCTCTGCTCGCCGCGTTTGCGGGCGGAATCGTCATCACCATGGCGCTGGTCAAGCTTTTGCCCGAGGCGCTGCACCTGTCAGAGCGCGCGCCCTGGCTGGTGCTGGGCGGGTTTGCGTTCGGCTTTGTGCTGCACGCCGTCGCCGGGGCGGCCGGTCATGGCGAGCCGGAGGGCGCGCTGCGCCGCGCCAGCCTGGCGGCCATCGGCGCCATCGCGCTTCACTCGGCGCTGGACGGGCTGGTCTACGCCGTCAGCTTCCAGGTCGATCCGGTGATCGGCCTCAGCGCGGCGAGCGGGCTGGTGCTGCACGAATTTCCCGAAGCGCTGATCTGTTTCGTGCTGTTCCAGCGCGCCGGCGTGGGAAACCGCACAGCGCTCATCGGCGCGTTTCTGGCGTCGGGCGCGACCACATTCGCCGCCGCCGCGATCGCCGGACCGCAGACCGGCGCTCTGGACTCACAAACCCTGGGCGCGCTGTTCGCCGTTGTGGCGGGGCTGCTGCTGCACACCGGCGCAGCGCACCTGTTGCACGAAGCCGGCGAAGCCGGACCGGTGAAGGGCGGCGCGGCGGTGTTCGCGGGCGCCGGCGTGGCCGCCCTGATGACCCTCTCCCACGGCCCGCACGTTCATCCTGAAGACGCCCATGCGCAGCGCCCCAACTTCGCCGCACCTTTCGGCCATACGTCCGACCCTGCTCACCGGCGCTGACGCCGGCTCTTTTTGAAGGAGGTTTCCATGACCTTGCGCCATGTTCTCTCCGCCGCCGCCCTCGGCGCGCTCGCCGCGGCCTCGGCTTCTGCTCAAGAGGACGGGATGCGCCAGCTGGGCGCCCATGTTCACGGCGCGGCCGAGCTGATCGCCGCGGCCGACCCGAACGGGCTGGTGGTCGCCGAACTGTCCAGCCCAGCCTGGAATCTCTACGGCTTTGAAAGCGCGGCGACGAGCGATGAGCAGAAAACCCTCGTCGAGACGGTGCGCGCGCGCCTGGCCGAGCCCGGCCTCGTCGCCTTCTCGCAAACCGCCGGCTGTACGCTGACGGAGACCGCCGTCGTGGGCGGACCGAAGGCCGCCGAAAACCATGACCACGATCACCATGGCGACCATGACCACGGTCACGACGACCACGGCCATGATGATCATGAGCACCGCGACCATGGCCATGACGATCACGGGCATGACCACGGCGATCACGGCCATGACCATGAGCACGACCATGACCACGACCACGAAGGGGACGGCCACGGCCATTCCGACGTGGTGGTGAACTGGACGTTCCAGTGTGAAACGCCCGCCCGTCTGCGGCGCCTGGACCTGTCCGGCCTGTTCGCCGCCTTCGACCGGCTGGAGCGGGTCGAGGTCCAGTATCTCGACGCAAGCGGCGCGGCGGCGGATCAGCTGACCCCGGCGGACGCGGCGCTCACGCTGAACTGATCGGAGGCCGGGCTGAGGCGAAAGGTCCGGCGGCGCGCCGCACGAGCGGCTTGAATGCGCCGCATTGCGTGCGCATCTTTGCGGTCATGATCAGACAGCTTCTCTCCGCCCTCGCCCTCGCCGCCGCCCCGGTCGCGGTCCTGAGCGCGCCCGCGCTCGCCCAGACCGGCCCGTCGAGCCAGGAATTCCTTGATCTCGCCTGGTCCGACTTGCTGCCCGAAGGCGAAGCGCGGCGCATCGCCGAACTGCAACAAATGCAGGCGGTGGCCAGCGGCATTGACCATTTCGGCGTCGAACGCATGCCGCAGATTCAGACCTTCAACACCGTCGACGCGCTCGACGGAGAGCGGGTGCGCATCGGCGGCTATGTCCTGCCGTTCGACTTCAATGGCGGGGAAATCTCCCGCTTTCTGCTCGTCCCGTATGTGGGCGCGTGCATCCACGTGCCGCCGCCCCCGCCGAACCAGCTGGTCTATGTCACCACCAGCGAGCCCATCGAGATCGACGGGCTGTGGGATCCGGTCTACGCGGAAGGGATTATGCGAACCAAGCGCCAGGACAACGAGCTGGGCGACACCGCCTATACGCTGGAGCTCGACACGCTGCGCCCTTACGAGCCGTGACGCGCTGAACCGAAGCTGAACAGGTTCGACAGAAAGCCGCCCCACACGGGGCGGCTTTATCATGTTCACGAACCAAATCCGCCCTATCGCCCCTCCATAAAGAGACCCGTGGCGGCGAGACCTCCCGCTCCCGCCGCGGTTTGCACCGACCGGTTCGTTTCAGCCCCGCGCCTCCCAAGCCGGTTGAAACGATCCGGCGCCGGGCCGAAGCGCCAGCACTCCTCCCCCCGTGCGCTTCGGCCCGGACGTGCAAACCCCGAACAGTCTCACATCCGGCGCGGGGCCGGATGGCCGGGGAGGCGCAAGGCCCGCGTGACTAGCACGCCCCTTGCGATCTCTGGCCCGGGGCTCGTCCCGCCTGTGTCAGCGCGGCACACAAATCGTCAGAGGGGGGCGATGGAGGCCAGCGCGACCTCGGGACGGGTCCCACCCGCGCCCGGCTCGGAAGGGGCGAGCCGGGCGCACTTTTTTTCTTGCTGCTCAAGTCCGTCCGGACTTTCGCTCCTCCCCCGGCTCAAAGCTCGGGGTCCGGGCGCGCGGTCGCGCTTGCGAACCCTGCGGGTTCGGGGGGAGATGGGGCGAGCCGGGCGCTCTTCTTCCTTGCTGCTCAGGTCCGTCCGGACTTTCGCTCCTCCCCCGGCTCAAAGCTCGGGGCCGGGCGCGCTCAGACGATCAAACCGGCTCTAACCGGCGCGGGACTTCGCGCCGCCGGCCGCGTCCCGCTTTTCCTTGCTTGGGCAGGCGAACCCGGCTTTGCTGACTGCTCCAAGGGAGGGCGGAGCATGAGCGAAATGGGCGCGGCGCATACGCAGCCGGACCGCACCAAGACCGTCGGGTTCTGGACCGGGATCGTGCTGGCCGTGGGCCTGCAGTTCGTTCCCTTGCCCGAAGGCCTGTCGCGGGAGGCCTGGCTGCTGGCCTCGCTGGCGCTTTTGATGGCGAGCTGGTGGGCCACCGAAGCGATCCCCATCGCCGCCACCGCCCTTGTCCCGCTCGCCCTGTTTCCGGTGGCGGGGATCATCTCCATGCGCGAGGCGAGCGCGCCTTACGCCGACCCCATCGTGATGCTGCTGCTCGGCGGGTTCGTGGTGGCCCTCGCCATTGAGCGCTGGAGCCTGCACGCACGCATCGCGCTCAACGTCGTGGCCGCCTTCGGTTCGCGCCCGGCGGCGATGATCCTGGGCTTCATGGCTGCGAGCGCGATCCTGTCCATGTGGATCTCCAACACCGCCACCACTCTGATGATGATCCCCATCGCGCTTAAAGTCGCCGAAGCCGTCGCCGACGAGGGCGTGGATGCGAAGATGTTCGCGCCGGCCCTGGCGCTGGCGGTGGCCTACGCCGCATCGGTGGGCGGGATCATGACGCCGGTGGGCACGCCGACCAACCTCATCGCCATGGGCTTTCTCGACCGCGAATACGGCGGCGTGATCAGTTTTCCCCAATGGATGATCCTCGGCGTGCCGGCCGCGCTCCTGATCATCCCGGCCATGTGGCTCATCCTGACCCGCCTGGTCTTCAAGGTCGCAAGCAAGGCCCCCAGCGAAGCCGGACGCGCCGTGGTCATGGAGCACAAGCGCGCCCTGGGACGCATGACCACGCCGGAAGTGCGCGTGGCGCTGGCGTTCGGGACCGTGGCTTTGTTGTGGATGGGGCGCGAGCTGCCCGGCTTTCTGATCGGGATGGAGGGGATCACCTTCGGCTGGAACCCGCTCCTGGCCTGGTTATCGGCGCAGATCGGCCTGCCGGTGACGCCGCAGCTCGGCAACGCCCAGATCGCCATGGCCGGCGCGCTGGCGGTGTTTCTCATCCCCGCCGGCGGCCACGCAAAAGGCGAGGCGTTGATGAACTGGGACACAGCCCGGCGCCTGCCCTGGGAGGTGATCCTTCTGTTCGGCGGCGGGCTGTCGCTGGCCGCGGCGATTCAAGCGACGGGGCTCGCTGAATGGATCGGCTCGCACCTTGTCTGGGTCGCCGCGCTGCCGACCCCGATCACCGTGCTGATACTGGCGCTGATCGTGGTGTTCCTCACCGAGCTCACCAGCAATGTCGCCACGGTCTCCGGCTTCCTGCCGGTCCTCGGCGCGGTGGCGCTGGAAGCCGGCGTACCGCCGGAGCATTTGATCGTGCCCGTGGCTCTGGCCGCCAGCTGCGCCTTCATGCTGCCGGTGGCCACCGCGCCCAACGCCATCGTCTACGCGTCGGGCGCGGCGAGCATGAAGCAGATGATCAAGGCGGGCTCTCGCATCAACCTGATCGCAGCCCCGATCATCGCGCTGGTGGCGAGCGTGCTCAGCGGCGTGGCGTTTCCCGGTTAGCCGCGCACTTCGATCAGTTGATCTCCCGCCGCCAATCCGGCTTCGATTTCAGGCCACATCCGCGCCCAGGTGTTCGCGAGGCGGCTGTGGGTGGCGTTGCCGATGCGCACCCAGACCACCGGCGCACCGGGGCCCGGCGGCTGCGCAAAATCGCCATCCTTGGTAATCAAGACGCCACGTCTCTCACGCACGAGCGTGGCGACCATTGAATCGTCCGCCGCCTGCATACCGACTTCGCGAAGGTGAACCGCACCATGGCCTTGATCGCGCAACCAACTCGCCAGCCAAACCGGCAAGTTCTGGTCGACGACGAACATCATTCCGCAGCGATCACCCGGTGATCCACCGCGCGACTGGCGTACGCGAGCGCAGCTGTGATGTCGGCATCCTCAAGATCGGGGTAATCGACGAGGATCTCCGCACGCGTCGCGCCGCCCGCGAGCATGTCGAGGACGTCAATAACCCGAATACGCAAGCCCCGAATGCACGGCCGGCCGCCCATCTTGCCAGGCTCCGTGGTGATGCGTGAGGACAGGTCAGCGGTCATGGCGACAGTTTAGCGCAACACGGCGAGCAAGGCACGGGCGTTCAAAATGGCTCTATCCCCGACCTGCCGGCTCGTTTGATCGTCTAAAGCCGACCGAGGCTCCTTTGGGGCCTGCCGGCCCGTTCGCCCCTTCAATCGGTCCCCCGGACCGATTGATCGTCTAAAGCCGACCGGGGCTCACCCCAGCAGCATCTTGCTCAGGGCGTCGACACTGTCTGCAAACGCGGGAGCCTTGGCGCGCACGGGTTTGCGGTCGGCGACCGCGCCGAAGCCGATGAAGCTGTCCGCCGCGCCCTTGGCGAAGGCTTCGTAGTCGGTCATGCCGTCGCCGATCATCACCGCCAGCGGCCGGCCGGTGAGGGTTTTCAGGCCCTTGACCACGTTGGCTTTGCCGCCCGAGCGCGACAGCGGATTGGCGCGGTCGAACCCGGCCACGCGATCCTCGTCGAAAACAAAGCGGTTGGCGCGCATTTCGCCCGGCGCCAGGCCCATATCCTTCAGCACCGGCTCGACGAGATCGATGAACCCGCCCGACACCGCAGCGATATCGCAATACTTCTTGCGGAGCCGCTCGATCAGGCCGGCCATGCCCTCGGTCTGACGTCCTCGCAGGGCCTCGGCGGCGTCGGCCACCTGGGCGCGGGTGAGCGCCGCGATCTCCAGGCGCTGCTCCAGCGAGGCGCGGAAATCCAGCGCTCCGGCCATGCCGCGATCGGTGATCGCTTTGAGCCGGTTGGTGCGCTCCGTCCCGTCGGGCGCGGCTTTAAGCGCGCGCTCCACGGCGAAGTCGAGGCTTTCCACGGACAGAAGCGTGGAATCCACGTCGAAGATGATGAGCCGGCTCATGGATCGAATTCCGAAAGGCGAGGGTTGGCGGGTATAGCCGCGCCAATGCCGGTTGACCACCGCCGTCAGCGCCCCGAAGCGGGAATCGAATACGCTTTATGTTGAAAACGTTGCATGAACACCGCCATTGCGATTGGCGGCCCGACCGGGCGCCCGCGATCACCCTGGCGCCCGGCGAGCGCGCAGCGCTCTCGGCCCTGGACGCAAGCCACGGACATTTCACGGCTAACAGCGGCGCTGAGGACGTGCTGAGCCTTGATCCGGGCAGCGTCAATCCGGTCACGGGACCCATCGCGGTGGACGGCGCGGCGGCGGGCGACGCGCTGGTGGTGACGATCGAAGAGCTGTCCACAGCCGGCTGGGGCTGGACGGCGAACATTCCCGGCTTCGGCCTTTTAAGCGAGGATTTCCCGGATCCGGCGTTTCGCGCCTGGCGCCTGGACCGAGAGCGCGGCGTGGCCGAAGCGCCCGGCGGGATCGCCTGGGCGCCGGCGCGGCCGTTCATGGGCACGCTGGGCCTCAGCCCGGGCGCGCCGGGCGTGCACGACATCATCCCGCCCTGGCGCACCGGAGGCAATCTGGACTGCCGCGATCTTGTGGCGGGCGCCCGCATCATTCTGCCGGTGGAGGTGAGCGGCGGCCTGCTTTCGGCCGGGGATGGCCATATCGCGCAAGGCGACGGCGAGGTGTGCGGCACCGCGATCGAAACCGCCACGAATCTCGTCCTGTCCGTTGAGGTGCTGCCTGGAAAGGCGCCGCGCGCACCCGTAATCGAGGCCCCGGCGCGGGCCATGCCAGAGCCGGACTCGCGCCTCACCACCACCGGCGTCGGGCCTGATTATCTGCGCGCGGCCCGGGACGCGGTGCGTGAAATGATCGACCAGCTCACCGCGCGCCGCGGCCTGTCGGCGGAGGACGCGTATCTGTTGTGCAGCGTGTGCGGGGAGATGCGCGCCGCCCAGCTTGTGGACACACCCCACTGGACCGCCGCGTTCTCGTTTCCCTTAAGCCGGCTGGACTGAGCAGGACGGCTCAGAACCGCTCCAGAAGCCGGTCGATATAATCGAGCTCTTCCTGTGGGCGGCCGCGCTCGGCGGCGCGGCGGCGCAGCTCTTCCAGGATGTCGCGGGCGCGCTGGCGCTCGGCTTCACCGGGTACGCCGGTTTGCGTTCCCGGACCGCCCGCGCCCGAACCGCCGCCCTGACGGCCCAGCGGATCGGTCTCGCCGCGCTGACCTGCGCGCGCGCTTTCATAGCGTTCGGAGGCCTCGCGCGCGGCGTCACGCAGCGCCTCAAGCGCCTCATCCTGAGCCTCAAGGGCGCCCTCTGAGTCGCCGGCCTCCAGCGCGCGGCGCGCCTCGTCCATGGCTTCGCGCGCGGCGCCCAGGGCGGCGCGCCCGGCTTCGCCCTCCTCGCCGGCGGGCAATTGATCGGCCAGTCCGCCCAGCCCTTCGGCGAGCGCCTGCTGGCGCTCGGCGAGCCCGCCCGCGCCCTCGTCCCGGCCCTCGCCGCCGCCCGCTCCGGTCTCGCTCTCGGCGGACTGCGGCGAACCGCCTGCGCCGGGCGCGCCGGCCTCGCCCCCGGGCATGCCCGCCGCGCCCTCGCCCTGCTGACCTGGTTGCGGCGCGCCGCCGCCGCGCGTTGACGACGCCCCCTCGCCGGGCTCACCGCCCTCCTGGGTCTCGCCGTCCTGCTGATTGAACGTGTCCTCCATCACCGAGCGCTGCTCGCCGATGGTTTCGCCTAGCTCCTCAAGCGCTTCGCGCAAGGCCTGAGCGATCTCGCTTTCGGGGCCTTCACCGCCCTGCCCGCCCTGGGAAAGAGTGAGTTGCAGGTTCTCCAACAACTCCTGCAGCTGGGCCAGCGCCTGGCGCGAGCCTTCGGTATCGCCAAGCTCGGCGGCCTCGCGCAGGGCGTCGATCAGCTGCTGCAGCGCGTCGGCGTTCATCCCGCCCATACCGCCCGCCCCGCCCTCGGCGAACCGGCCTTCCTCAGCGGCTTCGCGCGCCAGAAGCTGCATGTAGCGCGACACCGCCTGCTCATAAGCGTCCATGAGCGCGGACAGCTCCATGGCGTCGGCGCCGCGCGCCAGCGCGTCCTGCAAGGCGCGCTCGGCGGCGCGCAGGGCGGCCTCGGCGTCGGCGAGACTGCCAAGCTCCGCGCGAAGCGCGATCTGCCAGAGATCCTCATCGAGATGGGCCAGTTCGGTCAGCTCGCGCGCGCGCCGGGTCTCGTTGAGCGCGGCGCGCAGGCCCATCCACACCACCGGATCGTCGAAATAGGCCGGCGGCGCATCGGAGAACGCGTTAAGCGCCACGGCGAGGCGCTGCACCCGGGCAGGCGCGCGATCAATGCGGCGTTCCGGCTCCTCGCTCAGGAACCCGCCGCTGACCACGGCTGCGGACGCCCCGTCGGGCATGGGCGCGTATGCGCCGGCGCCGTCTGCGGTGACGAAGCGGCGGCGCTCGTCGGCGACCGCCTTCGCCAGCGGATCAAGAAAGACGCGTTCTGGAAGCGTGATCGCCATGGAGCCCGAAGCGCCGCGCTGGCCGGCCCCGTCCAGCGCGGCCATGCGGATCACCACCCGTTCGCCCGCAAGCGGCGCGCGCGCCACGTCGATCGTGGCGGTGCGAAGCCCGTCCGCGTCCGGCGCGCTCACCTCTCCAGGGCTTAATGGGCGGGCGGTTGCGTCATCGGGAAACGGCGCCAGGGGCGCGTCCGGCGCGGCGGCGTACTCGAAGACGAACTGCTCCACGCCGTAATCGTCTTCGGCGGCGAACTCCAGGATCAGCCGGCCTTGCGCGTCGCTTTCCGGCTCCGCGGCGAGGCGCACCTCGGGCACGCTGTCTTCAAGAAGCGTCAGCGCGACGCGCTCGCGCAGCGCGCCGGAGCGGACGGTCAGCTCGCCGCTTTCGACCGGCGCGAAGGTCACCTGGCGCACGTCTTCGGACAGGGATTCGATCTCGGCGGGCGCCCCGGACACCGCAGGTTCGCGGCGCAGGCCGGCCACACGCGCGGCGACCACCGAGCCCTCCGGCGCCGCCACGCTGCGCCGGTCGCGCAGATAGATCACCGGCCGGCCGGTGTATTCAGGCGGCTCCACCCAGAACTCCACGCTCGCCTGCGCGCCGCCGCCCGACAAAGCGCGCGGGGCGAAGGCGTCGGCCAGGCGCAGCGGCGCCAGATCGCCGGCGAGAAACACGCCCGCGATCAGCACCAGGATGAGCGAGACGCGCGCGCCATAGGCGTCGAGCCGCGCCCAGGCCGCCTTCGGGCGACGTGCGCGCGCCCCGTCAAGCCGGCCCGCCATCCGCGCGCGATGGGCTTCCCACAGCGCGGCGTCGCCGCTTGCGGGCGAATCTCGCAGGGCTTCATAGGGCCGGCCGGAGATGGCGCTGTCCGCCTCGACCCGGCGCTCGGCCTCGCGCAGCGTCGGGGATCTGAATTTCGGCCAGGTGAAGCGCAAAGCGAGCCCGGCGCCGACGATGGCGGCGAGCAAGGCGATCGCGCGCAGCGGATCGCCGGCGCGCTCGAACACGCCGAACAGGGCGAGCGCGAGATACAGCCCCAAAGCCAGAAACGGCCCGGCCAGCACCGGCGCGGCGCGCTCCCATAAAAGCGCGGCGTAGGCCAGGCGCACCGGCGTGCGGCGGATCGGATCAGGGCGCGTCATCACAGATGAAGATAATCACGATCCGCGCGATTGGCACGGGGGCCGGCGCAGCGGTTCAGGACGGCGCGCCGGTGTCGCGGTCCTCGCGCGCGTCCACCTCGGGGCGGTCGTCGGCGTTGCTGGGCCGGGTGGCCGGGTCGACGGTTTCGCGGTCGTCAGGACCCCAGATCGGGGGCGGGCGGTCCAGATCACCGCGAATGCCGCACCCTGACAGGACAGGCGCGGCGGCCGCGGCGAGGAGGAGAACGGCGAGGCGGGTCATGGCGGCGTCCTTCAGGTTTCAAGACCCAGCCGGGTCTTCCAGGCTTTGACTTGTTCTTTCACGCGTACCGGCGCGGTACCCCCGAAGCTTAAGCGGCTCTCCATGGAGGCGCGCGCCGAAAGCACGGCGTAAACGCCCTCATGGATGCGCGCATCGATGGATTGGTAGCGCTCAAGCGCCAGGTCCTTCAAGGCGCAACCCTCGGCCTCGGCGAGCTTGACCGCGGAGCCGGCCACATGGTGGGCGTCGCGAAACGGCATGTCGAGGTCGCGCACGCACCAGTCTGCAAGGTCGGTGGCGTCGGAATAGGCTTCCCCGGCCGCCGCCTCCATCGCCGGCTTATGGAAGGAGAGGTCGCCGGCCATGCCGGTCATCGCCGCCAGCGCCAGGGCGAGATCATCAAAGGCGGTGAAGACCAGCGCCTTGTCCTCCTGCATGTCCTTGGAATAGGCCAGCGGCAAGCCCTTGCACACGATGATCAGCCCCTGCAGCGCCCCGGCGATGCGCCCAGGCTTGGCGCGCACCAGCTCGGCGGCGTCGGGATTGCGCTTTTGCGGCATGATGGACGAGCCGGTGGAGTACGCGTCGGACAGGCTCGCAAACCCGAACCGGCGCGAGGTCCACAACACGATTTCTTCAGCAAAGCGCGACAGGTTCACCGCGCAAATCGACGCCGCGGCGAGCGCCTCCAGCGCAAAGTCGCGCGAACTCACCGCGTCGAGCGAATTGGCCATGGGCCGGTCGAACCCAAGCGCCTCGGCGGTCTGATCGCGGTCTATGGGAAACGCCGTGCCGGCAAGCGCCGCGGCGCCCAGCGGGCTTTCATTGAGCCGCTTGCGGCAGTCTTCAAAGCGTGTTCGATCCCGCTCGGCGGCCTCCACCCAGCATAAGAGATGATGCCCGAGGCTGATCGGCTGGGCGGTCTGCAGATGGGTGAAGCCGGGCATCACCCAGTCGGCGTGGGCTTCGGCCTGTTTTATCAGCGCGGCCTGGTACGCGGCGAGGCTTTCGCTCGCCGCGTCCAGCGCGCCGCGCAGCCAGAGCCGGAAGTCGGTGGCGACCTGGTCGTTACGCGAGCGCGCGGTGTGCAGGCGCCCGGCCGGCGCGCCGATCTTCGCCTTCAGCGCCGCCTCGATATTCATATGAACATCTTCAAGCCCGGCGTCCCAGGAAAACCGTCCAGCGCGGATATCCTCGGCGACGGCGGTCAATCCGTCGCGGATCGCCGCTTCGTCTTCGCTTGAAATCACGCCCACGGCGGCCAACATCGCAGCATGGGCGAGCGATCCGGCGATGTCCTGCTCGAACAGGCGCTGATCGACATCCACCGAGGCGTTGATCGCCTGCATCACGGCGGAGGGGCCGGCGTCGAAGCGCCCGCCCCAGACCCCGCTGGGGGCGGGCTGATCGTCGGTCTTGTCGGTCATGGCGGGTCCTTTAGGAAGACGGCGCGTATGCGATCATGCGCACATTAGAAAGGCGGAGCGGAGCATGAAAGCCGTATTGACGGTGAAGAACGCGATCATCGCGGCGATCCTGGTGGGCGCGTTGAGCATCGTATACGTCATCGGGTCCGCGCTCGTCAGCTCCGATCCGGGACCGATGGACTCCTTCGCCACCGGCGCCATGGGCGAGTTTCGCACCGTGTCCGACCCGCCCGACCAGCCGCTGACCGCGCTGGAGACCGGCGACGGACGCGAGATCACCCTCGCCGACAAGCGCGGCAAGGTGGTTCTGGTGAACTTCTGGGCCACCTGGTGCGCGCCCTGCGTGGTGGAGATGCCCTATCTTGACGCGCTTCAGGCGCGTTACGGCTCGGACGAGTTTGAGGTGGTGGCGATCTCCATGGACCGCACGCTGGAAGAGGCGCGCGAGTTCTATCAGCGCAACCAGCTGAGCAATCTGGCGCTTTATCACGACAAATCGTTCTCCGCGGCGATGACGGCCGGCGCGCGCGGCCTGCCGCTCACCGTGCTCTACGACCGCACAGGCGCGGAAATCGGCCGGCTGGACGGCGACGCGGAATGGGCCAGCGAAGAGGCCTTCGCCCTGATCGAAGCGGCGATCGAGCGGTATTAGGGCGCGCCCTTACCGGGTCGGTGGTTAGTGGCGAAGCGCGCGCGGCCGCCTGAGGCCGGGCTTATCCCGATCGACTGAAGCGGTTGCGGCGCGGCGCAGGCTCCACGCGCCAGGCCGCGCCGGTGCGGCACAGGGTAAGCGTACGCTCGTCCACGTCGCCGTGGGCGCTGTAGGTTTCAAGGCGCACCGTGCGGCACTTCCCGAGCCGGCCTTCGGCGGCGGGGCCCGGCGCGGCGGCGCCGCGCAGAAGCGCGTCGTCCAGGCGCCAGCGCACCTTGCCGCCCCGCTCCAGGGCCGCGGCGGCCGCGCTGGCGATGCGCAGGCGGGTGCAGTCGCTCAACGCAGCGCCCAGGCGCCGGTCGAGGCGCGCCCCGCCCAGCGGATCGCCCCCGGCGCGCGGCGCACAGTTCACGGCGGTGAGGGTTTCAAACAAGACCACGCCGTGGCGCTCGGACAGCTCGGGCGCAAAGCCGGCGAGCGGACCGGACGGTGCGTCCTGCGCCCAGCCGGCGGCGCTGAACAGCGCGGCGCTCAGCGCCAGGATCAATGTTTTGCGGATCATCGGGACGCCTTTCGCTCGGGCATCCCCCTCTGGCGGAACAACCCCTGTGCACAGCCCCGGTTCCCGGCCCGGCGCGCCGGTGAGCCAAGTGGACCGGAGCCGGGCCGGTCGGCTATCGCGCCGGAGTCCAGCCCCCCTCGCCGTCGCGGCACAGCGTGACGGTTTCGTGCTCGTACTCGCCGGAGCGGGTGTAAAACTCAGCCTCGGCCCTTCGGCACTCATGGGCGTAGCCGTCCATGGGCGCGCCGGCGTGAACCACGCCGCGAGACCCGGTTTGCGGGTTGCGCCAATAGGCTGGCGCATTGTTGTCAAAGGCGATCTGCGCCGCCGTTTCAAACTGGGAGCGGTCGCAGTCGGTCAGCGCTTCGCCGAGCTGAGCGCCGATTTGCGCCTCGCCGAGGAAAGAGCCGAGCACCGCGCCAAGCGCCGCCTCCCCGCCCGCGCTGCAGGCGTTTTCGTAATAGCGAAACTCCGCCTCATCATGGCGCTGATGGTACTGCGGCGCGTACCCCTCGGCGGCGTCGCGGGCGCCATGGGCCGGGGCGTGGCCGGGCGGCTCGGTCAGGGCGGGTACGGACACCGCCAGCGTGGCGACGCCGGCGAGAAAGGCGACGGGGATCAAGGCCTGGGACATGGGGGCTCCATCGGTGCGGCGGGGCCGGGATACGGCGCGCCGGAGATTAGGTTGGCGTGCATAACCGTTATTCATCCGGCCTGTTCCCGGCCGGCCCTGCGCGCCGCCACATGGCCGCGGGTTCGCCGCATCGCCGCCGCAATCAGGCGCGCACGCCGAGGAACGAAGCCCGCCCGCCGCCGGTTGACCAAGGAACGCGAAATTACAGGAGATTCGCCATGAAAGTGCTCGTCGCCGGCGCCCACGGCGCCGTGGGAGAAAAGCTTGTCCGCGCCCTTGGCGCGCGAGGCCATGAGGTCGCCGCCGGGGTGCGCAAGGCCGACCAGTTCGACGACATGAAGTCGCTGGGCGCCGAACCGGTGATGCTGGATCTCTCCACGCCCGAGCAGTTCGACGCTGCGCTGTCCGGCGCCGACGCGGTGGTGTTCGCCGCCGGATCGGGCGGAAACGATCTGGAGGGCGTGGACCGCGACGGCGCGATCCAACTGGCCGATCATGCCCGCGACACCGGCACGCAGCGCTTCGTCATGCTCAGCTCCATCTACGCCGACCGGCCCGATGAGGGTCCGGAAAAGCTGCAGCCCTATCTGCGCGCGAAAAAGGCCGCCGATGAGCATCTGCAGAACTCCTCGCTGGACTGGACCATCGTGCGCCCCGGCGCGCTCACCGACGACGGCGCCACCGGCCATATCCGCACCGGCAGCCAGTTCGAGGGCGATGAGGCGCAGATCAGCCGTTCGGACGTGGCCGAAACCCTGGCCGAAGTGATCGACCATCCCGACACGGCCGGAGAGACCTTCGAGATCATCAAGGGCGACACGCCGATCAAGCAGGCGGTGGAAGGCGTTTAGACTGCGACAGCCGGTCCCCGGTTTCCTTTCCGGCTTTAGGCCGGGGGAAGACCGGGGCCTACATCGCTCAAAGATCGAACCGCGGGGCGACCGCCGCAGCAGGCTTCGCGTTTCATCCTGGACTCCCAGCAGGCCCCGGTCTCGCCCCCGGCCTAAAGCCGGAGATCGAACCGGGGACCGTCGTTTTCGCGACGAAACCTGAGGCCCGCGTCACGCCGCCAGGAGGCCGTCGCAGCCCGGCAGATAAAAAAGCCCCGGAGCATCGCTCCGGGGCTTTCGCGTTTCAGCGCTGACGGGCCGGTCTAGTACCCGGCCTTGCCCAGCTCTTCTTCCAGCTCGGGCACCGCCTTGAAGAGGTCGGCGACCAGGCCGTAATCGGCGACGGAGAATATCGGCGCCTCTTCGTCCTTGTTGATCGCCACGATGACCTTGGAGTCCTTCATGCCGGCCAGGTGCTGGATCGCGCCGGAAATGCCCACCGCGATGTAGAGCTCGGGCGCGACCACCTTGCCGGTCTGGCCCACCTGATAGTCGTTCGGCACGAAGCCGGCGTCCACCGCAGCGCGCGAGGCGCCGACGGCGGCGTTCAGCTTGTCGGCGACCTTCTCAAGGATGGCGAAGTTTTCGCCATTGCCCATGCCGCGGCCGCCGGAGATGACGATCTTGGCGCCGCCCAGCTCGGGACGGTCAGATTTCGACAGCTCTTCACCGACGAATTCCGAAGACGCCGCCGGGGCCAGTGCGTCGATCGTCTCCACGCTCGCAGAGCCGCCGTCGCCCACCTTCTCAAATGTGGTCGGACGCACGGTGATGACCTTCTTGGCGTCAGATGACTTCACCGTCATCATCGCATTGCCCGCATAGATCGGGCGCACGAAGGTGTCGGCGCTTTCCACCGCGGTGATGTCGGAGATCTGCGCCACGTCCAGCTTGGCGGCCACGCGGGGCATGAAGTTCTTGCCCACGGTGGAGGCCGGCGCGAGGATCGCGTCATAATCGCCGGCGATTGAAACCACCAGCGTCTCCATGGCTTCGGCGAGCCATTTTTCCAGAGCGTCGCTCTCTGCGTGGAGCACCTTGGCCGCGCCCTCCAGCTTGGAGGCGGCTTCAGCCACGGCGCCGCACTCTTTCCCGGCGACCAGCACGTGAATGTCGCCGCCGATGCCCTTGGCGGCCGTTATGGCCGCGCGGGTGGAGTCATTGAGCGTGGTGTTGTCGTGATCTGCGATGACGAGAACGGACATTTACAGCACCCCCGCTTCGTTCTTCAGCTTGGAGACCAGTTCCTGAACGCTCTCCACCTTCACCCCGGCTTCACGCTTGGGCGGTTCGGTGACCTTGAGCACTTCCAGTCGCGGCGCGATGTCGACGCCGAAATCGTCAGGCGTTTTCGCGTCGATGGGCTTGCGCTTGGCCTTCATGATGTTGGGCAGAGAGGCGTAGCGCGGCTCGTTGAGGCGCAGATCAGTGGTGACGATGCCCGGCAGGGAGATCTTGATCGTCTGCAGGCCGCCGTCGATCTCGCGCGTGACCTTCAGCGCGTCGCCGTCCTTCTCCACTTCCGAAGCAAACGTCGCCTGCGGCCAGCCCATCAGGGCGGCCAGCATCTGGCCGGTGGCGTTGGAATCGTCGTCGATCGCCTGCTTGCCGAGGATGACGAGATCGGGGCTCTCCGCCTCGATCACGCCTTTGAGGATTTTCGCCACGGCGAGCGGTTCCACCGTCTGGTCGGTGGTCACGTGAATCCCGCGATCAGCGCCCATGGCGAGCGCGGTGCGGATGGTCTCCTGAGCCTGAGCCGGGCCGATGGAGACCGCGATGATCTCTTCAGCCACGCCTTTCTCCTTCAGCCGGATCGCTTCTTCGACCGCGATCTCGCAGAAGGGGTTCATGCTCATTTTCACGTTGGCCAGGTCGACGCCGGTCTGGTCGGGCTTGACCCGGACCTTGACGTTATAATCGACCACCCGTTTGACGGGGACGAGGATCTTCATCGACGGCTCCGGTTTGGTGTTGCGTTAAGCGGGCGCGCAAAGAGGATGCGCCCGCGACATCAGGCGTGAATCTAGGCGCGGAACCTGCCCTCGACACCCCGGTAAGTCAACGCGTCGCACACGGCCTGTCCGGACAAACGCTGCGATTGGGTGCGGTGCAGCGAAAAACAAGACGGCCGGGGCGGTCTCCCGCGCCCGGCCGCCCTGACGGATGTCTTCGAACGTTAGTCCGCCTCGTCCTCGTCGGTGACCATGTTGAGCTCGGTCTCGATGCTCAGCTCAATGTCGTCGGAGACCGCCGGAACCGCATAGCCCAGGCCCCACTGGGAGCGCTGCAGCGTGCCTGTGGCGGAAAACCCGGCGGTCGGCACGTCGCTGAAGGGGTTGGGCGATTTCTGGTTCAGCGTCACGTCCAGGGTCACCGGATGGGTTTGCCCCAGAAGGGTGAGATCACCGGTCATCGTGCCGGTCTCGCCGTCTTCGGTGGCGAACTCGGTCGCCACGAAACGGGCGCTGGGATACTCGCCGGTATTGAACAGATCGTCGCTGTTGAGGTGGCCTTCAAAGCGCTCTTGGTTCGCGCCGACCCAGAACCCGCCGGGCAGGTTGAAGGTGATGTCGACGGTGGAGTTCTCCGGCTCTTCAAAGTCCAGCAGCAGAACCCCGTCATAATCGGTGAAATGGATCGACTGGTTGGAGTAGCCGAGATGCTCCCATGTCGCCTTGATCGTCGTGTGGGTCTTGTCGAACTCGTACTCGGTCGGCTCGGCGAAGGCGGCCGTGGCGGTGAGCGGGGCGGCGAGGAAGGCCGCCAGCGAGGCGGCGGCGTAGGCGGTCTTCATGGAAGCATCCCTCCAGCTGATTATCCAGGTGCGGCGCCGAGCCGCAGGGGCATAATTGGGCGCACGGCGCCGGCTTCGCCACCCTTTCCGGCGAAAAATCAGATTTCCGTCATGGAAAGACTGGGGCTCACCGCCCCGCGCCGGGAGTCCATTTCACGTCGCCCCGGCCGTCGTCATTGGCGATGCGCGCAGCCACGAACAGCAGATCGGACAGGCGGTTGAGATAGGTGATCACCGTTTCGTTCACCGGCTCGCCGGTGGAGGCGAGCGCCACAACGCGGCGCTCGGCCCGGCGCGTGATCGTGCGCGCCAGATGAAGCCGGGCCGCCGCCTCGCTCCCGCCGGGCAGGATGAAGCTGTCCAGCGGGTCGAGCCGGGCGTTCAACGCGTCGATCTCGCGCTCAAGCCGGTCGGTCTGTTCGGCGACCATGCGCAGCGGCTCCCATTCCAGAGCCTCGCCGCGGTCCGGCACGCACAGATCCGCGCCGAGATCGAACAGATCGTTCTGCACCCGGATAAGGATCGCAGACAGCTCATGATCGGCGCCCAGAGCGGCGACCGCCATGCCGATCGTGGCGTTGGCCTCATCCACCGTCCCATAGGACTCCACACGCGGATCGTGCTTATCCGTCTCGCTCATGTCGCCGAGCCGGGTGCGGCCGGAATCGCCGGCCTTGGTGTAGATTCTGGTGAGGCGGACCATGAGAACTCTCCTGTGCGCGGGTGCAAGCTAGAAGCCCGGAGGCCCGGGGGCAAACCCGGCGCGCGCATGTTACGCGAAGGTTACTCTTGACGGCGCGGCCACGCCCTGTCACAAGCCGACAGGAAGTCACCTACGCGTTACATGCCGCAAGAAAGGAAACCCACATGCTTGCGTTACACCTCGCCGCCGCAGGCGCGGCCGTCTTCGTCGCACAGCCGCAACCGGGCGCCGTCGCCGCAGAGCTTCTGGCCGAGACCGGCGCGCCGGGCGCCGCCGTGGCGCGTCGCTGTCCCGGCGACCCGTTCGCGGAAGGCGTCGCGGGCTTGCGCGCCCTGGGCGGCGAGGCGCAGGTGGAACCCGGCGATTTGTGGCACATGGGGTCGAACACCAAGGCGATGACCGCCACCCTGGCCGCGCGCCTTGTAGAGCAAGGGGTGATCGGCTGGGAGGACACCATCGGTTCGGTGCTGGGCGACACCGGGCTTGAGATCCATCCAGACCTCGCTGGGGCGCGCCTTGACGCGCTTCTGGCCCACACCTCCGGGATCAAGGCTAATGTGGGAATTCTCGGCATGCTGCGCCTGGCGGGCGCGGACGCGGACGCCGATTACGCCGCGGATCGCCGCACCTATGCTGAGATGGTCCTCTCCGAGGCGCCGGCCGGGGCGCGCGGCGATTTCCTTTATTCCAACGCCGGCTATGTGGTCGCCGGGCTGATGCTGGAGACCGCCGCCGACATCCCTTACGAAGCCTTGATGGCGCGCGAGGTGTTCGAGCCTCTGGGAATGGAGAGCGCCGGCTGGGGCCCGCCGGGCGTGCAAGGCGAGGCCGACCAGCCTCGCGGCCATGCGGGCGGTCTGTTCGGCCGCTCGGCGCGCGAGCCCGGCGCCCGCGCGGATAATCCCCCCGCGGTCAACTCGGCGGGCCGCGTTCACATCTCCCTGGAAGACCTTACGGATTTCCTCACCGCTCACGCGGAGCGGCCGGCCGACTATCTCTCGCAGGAAAGCTGGACCCGCCTCCAGACCCCGCCCGAAGGCGGCGACTATGCGCTGGGCTGGGGCGTGCTTGAGGGCGGCCGGCTGGTCCACGCCGGTTCGAACACGATGTGGTTCGCGCGCATGACGGTGGAGCCGGAAACCGGCTGCGTCGCGGCGGCGGCGGTCAATACCGGTGATATCGACGCCGTCTCGGCGCCGGTCAACGCCGCGCTTGACCGGCTCCTGAGCGATTAGCCGCCGGCGAGCTGGTTCTTCAGCCAGAACCCGGCCACGATCACCAGGACCGCGATGAACTGGAACAGCACCCGCGCGCGCATCAGCCGATTCGACCAGGTTCGGCCGAAATCACCGCCGCGGAACAGGGCGTAGATACCTGCCGCCAGGACCAGAAAGACCAATGCGAGCAGGATGTAGAGCAGAATGTCGATAAACTGGAGCATGGCGCGGAGATAAGGCTGCGCGGCGCGCCTGGCAATCGCCTGCGGCGGCGCGCCGCGCAGCCAGGTGGACGCTTGCGGCCGCATGAATAATTTGGATAACTTTTAATACAGTATGGTTCATGTACGTTTGCGGTATTGAACGCCGCATGGGGTGCGGGCAGGCTCGGAACACATATGCGCGACATGACGAATTCCCGGGTGACGCGGCGCGATCTACGCCGTGAAGCGACGAAGGCCGCCGTGCTGGAGGCCGCGCGCAAGGTCTTCCTCGCCGAAGGATTTGACGGGGCGACGATCAAAATGATCGCTGACGAGGCCGGGGTCTCGCCAGGCACGGTGCTGAACGCGGAATCCTCCAAGGCCGCCCTTCTGGTGGCGATTTTGCGCAATGAATACGAGGCCATGGCCGAGGCCTGCGAGCAGATGGAGGGCGCGCTGTCCGGGCCCGCGACCGAGCGGCTGAGCACGCTGCTGCACATGCTGCTGGACGCCCACGCCCGCCATGCCGAGCTGTTCGCCGCGGCGATCGGGCATTCATGGCTGGTTTCCGATCCGACCTACCAGTCGGCGTTTGAACAAATGGAGTTCGCCTGGGCGTCTGTGCACCGGACCCTGCGCGCCGGCGTAGAGGCCGGCGAGCTGCGCGCCGACCTCGACCAGCACGCGGCGTTCTGCCTCTTGAACGACATGTTGCTGGGCGCGCTGCGTGAGTCGCGCAAGGATAGCGGCGCCGATCCGCGCGAGGCGCTGTCTTCGCGTCTGGCCGTCGTGCTCGACGGGCTTCGCGCCCGCTAGGCGCGGCGGCGCAGGCGCTAGGTTCGGTAGCGTAAGATCTTGGGTTTGACGGGGTTTTCGAACGCCCGACCCTCCTCACGCGACTTCGCCCATTCCCGTTTCAGGCGCCGGTACCATACCATGAGCGTGTCCGCGTCGGGGATCTGCATCAGCGCCGGTTTGTGCGCGAGGCCTTCGCCCTGAAGGCGCATAATGCGCGCGTCCTGCTCCAGGAACGCCTTGGTGAACGGGCGCGCGAACAGCTTGGCGACGTTCAGAACAGGCGAGTCCCAGTACATGATCTCCCTGATTTCACACAAGTTTTCGCGGATCGGCGTGATCGCGGCGAGGCCCAGGAAGGAGTGGCGATCGGTGCTGATGCTTTCCGCGCGCAGACCGGGGAGTAGGAACTGGATCTCCACCTTCACCCCCGGCCCCAGCAGCCAGGTGTAGAGCGGGGAGTTCACCGGCGCGTGGGAGAGCATGGTGAAGCCCATCTCGCTGGGCGCGTAGTGTTTTTCTTTTTCTTTCAGGGTCTTGGAGCTACGCCAGAGCGGACTTTTATGCACGAACGGCGTGTGGGCTGGGTCGATGAGTCCGATGACGGCGTGGTCCATATGACACGCCAGCTCGGCGGTCTCCACATAGCGAACCCGACCCTCTGTCTCTTGGTTTTTCAGCACCATGCGCTCGAAACGCGGCGGCGGGCCGTGGGGCGCGGCGCCGGGCGTGGACGGCATATAGATCCATACCAAATCGTCTTGTTCTTCAACGGCATAGGACCTTGCGGCGATCTTCGAGACGTCGAAATCCTGCCCCTCCACCAAAGAGGGGATGTGCCGGCAGACCCCGTCGGAAGCGGCGAATCGCCAGCCGTGATAGGGGCATTCCACCGTCACTTCACCGTTGTTTTCATTGATGATTTGGCCCGCAGACAGGGGCACGGCGCGGTGCGGGCAGATATCGCGCAGCGCAAACGGCGCGCCGTCTGCGCGGCGGCCCATCACCACCGGCTCTCCAAGATACATCTTCTTGTAAAGCTTGCCGGATTTCAGCTCGCGCGCGGTCATCGCCACATACCAGACATCGCGCAGAAGCGGTCCGCCCTCGGCCCGGAACGGATCGTCTTTTGGCGTCGAAGCGCCGGTTTTGGGGTCGAACTCGTTCATCCTTCACGACTTACCCGGCGGCGCGGCGGGCGTCGAGAGCGGGCGCACGCCCGGCCTAACCCGTTGCGCCGCATACACCCCCAGCAAAACCAGCCCCGCCCCGGCCCATTGCAGGGGTCCGAGCGCCTCGTCGAAAAACCACCAGCCCGCGCCCGCGGCCACCACGGGCTGAACCAGGATGATCAGCGAGGCGAGCGCGGCCGGCGTGCGCCCCAGCCCGAACGCCACCCCGCCCTGGCCGGCCACATGGGCGACCACCCCGAGCCCCAGCAGCGGCCACCATCCCGCGGCGGTGTCCGGCAGCAGCGGCTCGCCGAACCCGGTGACCACCAAAAGCGCGATGGGCGAGGCCACCAGGGTGGACCAGAACATCACCTGCACCGTCGCCGCCCCGGCCCGGCGCGCGGCGCGCACGGCGAGGAAATAGGCCGCGTACCAGCACGCGGTGAGCGCGCTGAGCACGTCCCCGGGCAGGCGCTCGGGCGCGAGCTGAAAATTCGCCGCCGACAGCAGCCCCGCCCCCGCCAGCGCCAGCCCGCCGGCGAGAACGAAGCGCGCGTTGATCCGCTCGCCGAACAGGACCAGCGCCGCGATGGTCACAGGAATGGGGGTGAGATTGGCCAGCAGCGTGGCGTTGGCCGCCGTGGTGATCTTGATGCCGGTATGCCAGAAGGCGAGATCGCCGGCGAAGAACACCCCGGCCAGAAGCAGCATCTTCATCCCCGGCGGGCGAGTCACCGGTTGAGCGCGCCGCGCCCGCGACCGGCTGCGGTCGATGACCAGCCAGACCAGGAGCACCGGCAAGGCCAGGGCCAGACGCCAGAAGGCGATGGCGTGCGGACCCAGCTCAGACGCCTTCACCAGGATCGGCGCAAAGCCCAGCAACGCCGCCGCGACGAACAGCGCCGCCATGCCGGTCAGCGCGCCGCCCCCCGCCTCGCCCGAAACGCCAGACTGCCCCTGCGCCACATCGCTCTCCCAAGCGCCGATCTCCCGCACCGGGACGGGTCTTCATCCGCCGTAATATCAAGCGCCGGCTCTGGCAATGGGGTGAGGACGGTGGACGACCAAGAGGACACCGGTCCCCGGTTCGATCCCCGCCTTCAAGCCGGGGGCGAGACCGGGGCCTATTGCGGGTCCAGGATCAAGCGCAAAGCCTGCGGCGCCGTCCGCATTGCGTTTCATTCTTTAACCGCCGTGGGCCCCGGTCTTCCCCCCGGAGCAAGTCCGGGGATGAAACCGGGGACCGGGTCTTTAACGACGAAGTTCGCCGGTCCCCGGTTCGATCCCCGGCGCCAAGCCGGGGGCGAGACCGGGGTCTATTGCGGGCCCAGGATCAAGCGCGAAGCCTGCGCCGCCGTCTGTATTGCGTTTCATTCCTTAAGCGCCGTGGGCCCCGGTCTTCCCCCCGGATCAAGTCCGGGGATGAAACCGGGGACCGGTTTTCATGGGCGGGACAATGCGGCATGGTTCTCCTGAGGAGAGAATCATGGCGGCGTGTTTCGTGTATATTCTGACCAATCGGCCGCGCGGGGTGCTCTACACCGGCATGACCGTCGATCTGGTCGGGCGCATCAGCCAGCACCGCGAAGGCGCTGTGGAGAGCTTCGCCGCCCGCACAAGGTGCACGCAGCTGGTCTGGTACGAACCCCATGAGGATTACCACACCGCCTATCAGCGCGAATATCTGATCAAGCGCTGGCGGCGCGCCTGGAAGATCCGCCTGATCGAAGAGATGAACCCCGGCTGGAAGGACCTCTGGCAGGAGCTGGTCGATACACGCTGACCCGGCTCCGGTTTTCATCACCGGACACACCGGTCCCCGGTTCGATCCCCGGCGTCAGGCCGGGGGCGAGACCGGGGCCTGTTGCGGGTTCAGGATCAAGCGCGAAGCGACGACGCCGTCTGCTTCGCGTTTCAGTCTTTAAGCGCCGTGGGCCCCGGTCTTCCCCCCGGATCAAGTCCGGGGATGAAACCGGGGACCGGGTCTATAAGGACCAAGGGTATCGGTCCCCGGTTCGATCCCCGGCGTCAGGCCGGGGGCGAGACCGGGGCCTATTGCGGGTTTCAGGATGAGCCGCAAAGCCTGCGCCGCCGTCCGCATTGCGTTTCAGTCTTTAAACGCCGTGGACCCCGGTCTTCCCCCCGGATCAAGTCCGGGGATGAAACCGGGGACCAGGCTATAACGATCAAGGGTACCGGTCCCCGGTTCGATCCCCGGCGCCAGGCCGGGGGCGAGACCGGGGCCTATTGCGGGTCCAGGATCAAGCGCAAAGCCTGCGGCGCCGTCCGCATTGCGTTTCAGTCTTTAAGCGCGGTGGGCCCCGGTCTTCCCCCCGGATCAAGTCCGGGGATGAAACCGGGGACCGGGCTCCCTCGATCAACGCCGCGCGGCTCATGCGGCGCCGCGATTTGCGCGGCAGGCCGGCGCAGGATTAGCGCAGGAAGGGCAGCAGGCTGACCTGGCTCAGGCTGGCGAAGGTGCGTGCGGAGACCTCCACCGCGGTCTGGGCCTGCTGGAAGCGGCTGGCGGCCTCGGCCATGTCGGCGTCCTCGACGCCGGCGATCATGGTGGTGAGATAGTCGCCGCGGTCCTTGTGGGCCTGAATGCTGTTCTCAAGCCTGGACTGTTTCGCGCCGTTTTCGGCCATGGCCTCGTTAATCGACTCGAACGCGGAGATCACATTGGTGATCTCGGTGCGCAGAAAAGCCTGCTGGGTCTCGCTGATCGGGCCGTCGAAGGCCTCAAAATCATTGAAGTCGGCGATGCGCTCGAACGCCGACATCAGCCCGCCGGCCACCTCTTGCGCAGTGCGGTTCACGTCTATGGTGGTGGTCTCGTCGATGCGCGCGCTCTGGCGCCGGCCGGGATCGGTGAACACCGCCGAGGTGTCGGGCGTCGCCGCCTGCAGATCGGCGAGGGTCTGCGCGCTCACCGGGGCGGCGTCGCTGCGTGCGCCGGAGAACACGAAGGCGCCGGCGAACTTGGTGTCCAGCGCGCCAATGGTGCGGTCGAAGGCCTCGCGCACCTGGGTCATCAGGGCGGTGCCGTCGGAGGTGGTGAGCGCGCCGCGCAGCTGGTCGGCGGCGTCGGAGAGCTCGCGATAGGCGAGATCCTGCACCTGCAATCGGTTGGCCAGGCGCTCGTTTGCGTTGACGAAGCTTTCCGCGCGCACCTTCGCGCCGCGTGCGGTGAGGATGGTCTCGGCGGCGTTGCCGTAGCCCTTCAGGTCCGGCGCCTTTTTGCCGGTGGCCAGCTGCTCGCGCGCGTCGAAGCTGTCGCGCTGGGCCTTCATCAGGTCCATGAGCGCGGACTGGGAGGCGGCCTGGGTGGAGATGCGCATCGCTCAAACCTCCTAGATGTTCAGCAAGGTGTCGGTCATTTCCTTGGCCGCCTGCAGAAGGCGGGCCGAGGCGTTATAGGCCTGCTGGTACAAGGTCATCCGGGCCAGCTCTTCATCCAGATTGACGCCTTCCACGTCGGCGCGCTTCTGGTCGGCGGCGGTTTTCACCGAAGCCGCCGCCATGTCCGCGCGCTCGGCGCGGGCCGCGCGCGAGCCCACGTCGCCGGCCAGGCGCGCGGCGTATTCGGCGAGGCTCGCCTGGCCTGCGGCGAGCCCGCCGGCGGCGTTGAAACTGCGCTTGGCGTTCAAGGCGGAGAACAAATCCTGCCCGCCGCGATTATCGCCCACGGTGAGCACGATGTCGCCGATATTTCCGGCCGGTGAGGTATCCAGCCTGGCGAAGGCGAAGCGCGAGGAATCCGCGCGGATCTCCGGCTTCACCTCGAACGCCTCGGCCCGGTTCATGCGCGCCGCGTCGCCCAGCCCGAACAGCTGGCTGAAGGACAGGCCGGTGGTTCCGCGCTGGGTGGAATCGGCGGTGACGGCGATGTCGTAGTCGCCATATCCCGGCCCGGGGGTGAAGCTTAGAGCGCCTTGCGCGTCCAGTGAAAACGCGCCGTACCGGCCAAGCCCGCCCGCCGGGTCGTTCAGGGCGGCGAGCTGGTCGGCGAGCGTGGCGCCGGTGACCGGAACGGACACGTCCAGGGCGCGCACGCCGTCCGGCGTGGTCACCTTGAAACCCAGCGCGCCGCCGGGATTGAGGCCGTGGGGGCTGGCCGCGCTCAGCCCGGTCTCGAAAAAGCCGGGCCGCTCGGACTCCACCAGATCGTTCAGCCCGAAGAAGTGCGAGAAGCCGCGCCCGCCGATGGACAGCGGATCGCCGTCCACCTGGGCCATGGCGATGCCGTAATCGGCGGTGTTGGCCGTCAGGGTGAGCCGCCCGTCGGCGAAACTCGCCGACATGGACGCGCCCAGCGCGCCGTCCAGCGCGGTCACGAACTGATCGATCGTCGTCGTCGCTGTCCCGTTGACCGTAAGGCCGGTGGCGGTGGCTTCAATCTCCACCACGCCGCCGACCGCCAGGCGCCCGTCGGCGTGAACCAGGGTCAGATGCGCGCTGCCCGAGCCGGCGATCGAGTCGGTCCCCAGAAGCCCGGTGTTGCGCCCCTCGATCAGCTGAGGCGGGGGAAGGGTGGTGGCGCCGTTATGGGCGGCGTTCAACGCGTCGGCCGCGCCGGCGGCGAACTCGGCGAGCCCGCCGGCCAGCGCCGGCAGCTCGGCGTCGCGCAGGTTCAAGAAGCCTCGGATCTCGCCTGAACGGATCGACGGGGTGAGGTCCAGCTGCGCGCCCGACGCGGACACCGTGGCGGTGATCGCGCCGTAATCCACGCCGTACGCGCCGGTCCCGGCGGCCACATAGCCCAGCTCAAGGCGCGAATTATCCAGGAGCCCCACGCCGTTCTCGGTGCGGATGAACATGCGCCCGTCAGACTGGATCTCGGTCTTCACATCCATCAGCGAGGATAATTCGTCCAGCAGCTCGCCCTGGCGGTTCTGCGCGCCGGTGGTGTCGGCGGCGCTGGCGTTCAGGGACTGGACTTCAGAATTGAGGTCCTGCAGCTCGGCCAGGATTTCGTTGACCCGCCCGACCCCGGCGGAAATGCGCTTGTCGGCTTCGTCGCGCAGGGCCCGCACTTCGGCGGACAGGCGCTGGGCCTCGTCGAAAAAGCTCTGCAGATCGCTCGCCGCGGACAGGCGCGAGACCCGCTCCGCGCTGTCGGCGGCGGCCGCCCCGATGGAGGCGAAGGCCTGGTTCAGCCGGCCGAACAGAGAGCCCTCGTCGTCGGTCGCCCCGAACTGGGCCTGCAGCCGGTCCAGCGCCTCGGCCGTCACGGTCGCGGCCGAGGCGTCGGAGGCCGCCCGCATGGAGGCGGCCCGCAAATAGCGGTCGGTGACGCGCTCGATCCCGGTGATCTCCACGCCCATGCCCTGACCGGCCGAGTTGCGGGCGGTCTGGTTGATCTCGGTGCGCGCATAGCCGGGCGTGTTGGCGTTGGCGACATTGTTGGACGCCGTGCGCATGCCCAGCTGCGCAGCCTGCAAGCCCGAAAGGGCGTTTCCGATCACGCCGTTCAACGCCATGGAAGGCCCCTTTCACGCGCGCAGGCGGCAGAATGCGCCGCGTAGCGGGCAAATCCTGCCGGGCGCGCGGGCGCCGCAGCGCCGGCCGCGGCGGCCGCGACGCCTACATAAGTCTTTGTTTTAAATGCGGTATTCATCGCATCATGTCTCCATCGGCGTTTCGCCGTGTGGAAGGGTCGTGCTCCCTCATGCGCAAGCGCCGGGCCAGTCGGCGCGGCCCCGGCGCCGGCGCCGCGCATCCAGCGTGAGCGCAGCGTGAATGGGCGGTGTCGCGCGCCGGGCAGAGTCTGCCGCAAACGCCCGGCGGAATTTGCCGATGGATCACGCAAAACGCCGTTAAATCCTCATTAATCACTGATTTTTATGCTGTTTCTCGATCAGACGCTCTGGCGCGCCGCTTGCACGCGGCTCGCTGGACCGGCGCCCAAAACGGGCGCTCTCGTCGAAGACGCAGCAAAACGCGCGCACTCCGAAAAGACCAAGGATTGTTTGCGCGCATGCTGTCGCTTTCCGCCCTCATGGCCGGCGTTTCCGCCGAGGCCCCGCCCGCGAAGCCCGGCGCCAGCCGCGCTGACGCCGGCGCGTTCGAGGCGGCGCTGGCCGGCGCCCGGGCGGCGGGCGCGTCGGTAAGGGGCGAGGTTGCGAAACCGTCCGAGGCTGCAGAGCCGGCTCAGTCCGCCGGCTCGGCCGGGCCGGTGAGCGGCGAGGACGGCCCGCAGCCGGACCCGGCCCCCGACATCACCGACCTCGCCGACATCACCGGCATCGCCGGCGCCGCGGCGTCGCGGCCGAAGGGCGATAAGATCGCCCAGGCGAACCCGGACGCCAATCAAGGCCGCGCCGAAGGGCGGGTGCCGGAGCCGGTTGCGCGCGAGATCGCCGAGAGCGAAACACCCGCCCTCGCCGCGAACGCCGTAGCCCGGCCCGAGCCGCCCGCCGGCGAGGCCAACCGCACCGCGCCGCGCGCCGGCGCGGAGACGAACCCGGCAAGGCGCGCAGACGCCGGACCCGATCCGGCCCCGGCCGCCGCGCAGCCGAACACGCCGGCTGAAGGCGCGAAGACCGCGAGCGCATCGAAGGCCTTGGAGCCGCAGGCGTCGCCGGCGCCCGCCGAGACGAAAGCCCCCGCGCCGGGCGCGACGCCTGAAACCGCCGCGAAGGCGGGCTCAAACGCCGATCGAAGCGTCGCGCAAGCGGTGAGCGCGAGCCGGGCCGCGGCGCCGGAGCCGAGCTCCGCCGAGATCGCCCCAGCGGACACGGGGCAGGACTCACCGCAATCTGTTGGACCGCGCCAGGCCGAGGCTGCCCCGGCGGCCCCGCCCGCCCCGGCGACGGCGGACGAGACCCGGCAGGCCGAGGCGATCGCGAGAACGCAGAATTCGGCCAAGGCCGAGGTTGCCCCGGCGGCCCCGCCCGCCCCGGCGTCGGCGGGCGAGACCCGGCAGGCCGAGGCGGGCGTGAAGGCGCCGAATTCGGCCAAGGGCGAGGCGGACGCGGCGCGTTTGGACACCGCGCCTCTGCCCGCGAAGCCGGACATGCCGCGCGAAAAGGCTGCGGCGCCTGAGCGCGCTGCAGCCGGTCCAGACGCAGCCGGCGCCGGCGCCGCGCAATCCCAGGACGCCGACGGGCGTGCGGCGGGCGCATCCCCGCAGGCTCTACCCGCGCGCCAGGCCCCGCAGGAGGCCGCGCCGGTGGCTCCGTCCGCCCAGGCGAAGGCGGGCCGCGGCGAGGACGTTTCACAGCGTGCGCAGCTCGGCGACCAGGCGGCCGCCAAGCCGCGCGCCGCCAAGGCGGAGCGCACCGGCGGCGAGCCGGCGCCTGACGCGGCGCGCGTGGACGCCAAGCCCGCGCCGGCCCCGGCCGCGAGCCCGGCGGCGCGTCCGCTCGCCGAGCTGATCGCGCTGCAGCTTCAGCCCGGCGCTCAAGCGGCGCCCGTCCTGACCGAGGGCGAGGCCGCGGCTCTGGACGGCGCCGCGCCGGACGGCGAAACCGGGCTTGAGGCCGGGCAGATGCGCGCCGAGGCCCGCGGCGAGGCGCTGCGCGCGCCCGGCCAGGCCGGACAGCCCGCGCGGTTTACGCCGCACACGGTGCAGCACCTCGCCGCGCGCGTGGCTCAGACCGCGGCCGGCGGCGGGCGGACGGTGGACATCCGCCTTGATCCGCCAGAGCTGGGCCGGGTTCAGGTCCGCCTTGAAATGGGCGCGGACAACTCGGTGCGCGCGGTGTTGAGCGCGGAGCGCGCCGACACGCTCGCCGAGCTGCAGCGCACCGCGCGCGATCTTGAAAAGGCGTTGGAGGAGGCCGGGCTCGATCTGGCCGAGAACGGGCTTGAATTCTCCCTTTCGCAGGGCGGCGAGCAGGCGTTCGAAGACCGACCCGGCCGGTTCCGGCCCGTCTTCGCCGAAACCGACGTGCTGATCGAAACACCGGCCGCGGCCTCCGGGCCCGCGCCCAACCCCAATCTATACGGCTTCGCGCTGTCTGAGCGCGCCCGCCTCGACGTGAGGATCTGACCATGAGCGAGCTCAATCCCATCGGGATCGCCTTGCCGAGCACCGGCGCGCTGGCGCAGGAGGCGGGTGAGACCGCCGGCGCGGCCGATCAGCTGGCGGACAATTTCGACACCTTCCTGACGCTGTTGACCGAACAGCTGCAGAACCAGGACCCGCTCAACCCGATGGATTCCCAGCAATTCGTCGAACAGCTGGTGCAGTTCTCCAGCGTCGAGCAGCTGATCAGCTCCAACCAGAGCCTGGAGACCCTGCTCGCCCTGCAAAGCGCCAATGCGCGCATGGGCGCCACCGACTTCATCGGACGCGAGGTGACGGTGTCCTCCAACGACGCCGCGATGAAGGACGGCCGGGCCGAGTGGACCTACGCCCTGCCGCGCGAAGCGGCGAGCAACGAGCTCATGATCACCGATCAGCAAGGCCGTGTGGTCGCCACCTTCGCCAACCAGGCCACCGGCCAGGGCGCCCATGACTTCAGCTGGAACGGCAAGGACGCCGCAGGCAATCAGCTGCCCGCCGGCGTCTATACGCTGGACGTGGTGGCCAAGGACGCCGAAGGCCGGCGCATCGAGGCGCCGGTGCGCGTCACCGGAAAGGCGACCGGCGTGGATATGAGCGGCGAGGACGTGATCGTCGAGCTGGGCGCGCTGCGCGTGCCGGCCGGGCGCGTCATCGGCGTAAGGGAGACCGGCGCTTAAAGCGCCGCTGGCAGACAAGGGCCGCAAAAGACGGCCCGGCGGCGCGCGCACAAGGCCGCGCCGCGAGACAAGGGACCCGGCCCTCACGCCAAAACGGCGCGGCGGCCCGCCTTAAAAGGACATTGGGAGCGAACCCATGAGCATCAATTCCGCCCTGGCGGCCGGCGCATCGGGCCTTCTGGCCAACTCCTCCGCGCTTGCAGCCATTTCCGACAATATCGCCAACGTGAACACGGTGGGTTACAAGCGCGTCGAGACGCTCTTCACCCCCAATTACAAGGTCCGCGGCGGCGGCGAGGCGCAATACGCCTCCTCCGGCGTGAGCTCCAACTCGCGCCTGGACATCTCCTCGCCGGGCCTTCTCAATCCCGGCGCTTCGCCCACCGATCTGGCCATCGACGGCGACGGCTTCTTCGTGGTGCGCCCCAACCCGGAGAACGCGACCGGCTCCGACCCGGTGCTGTTCACGCGCTCGGGCGGGTTCCAGACCGACGATGCGGGCTTCCTGCGCAACGACGCCGGCCAGTATCTGTTCGCCTGGCCGGTCCAGGCCGACGGCACGGTGGCCCAGAACCCGTCGAACCTGAACGAGCTTGAGGCGATCAACCTGTCGAATATCGGCGGCACGGCGAGCGCCACCAGCTCGGTGCGCGTCAACGCCAATCTCCGCGCCAGTCAGGCGGTGTCCCCCGACGCCGCCACCTATGACGCGACCGTTGCGGCCACCAACATGGCCTCAGGCGGCGTGACCCCGGACTTCCAGCGCACGATCCAGATCTACGACACCCAGGGCGGCGTGCGCTCGGTGACGCTGTCGCTGCTCAAATCCACCACGGCCAACCAATGGCACGCCGAGCTGCACGTGGAGCCGGCCAGCGACGTCACCACCGGCGCGGGGTTAAACAACGGCCAGATCTCCACAGGGATCATCGCCTTCGACACCAACGGCGAGATCGATCCAGGCAACACCACGCTGAACACCAATCTGAGCTTCCTGGGCTCCGACAACGCTGCGCCGCTGGGCGCCAACGACGTGCAATGGTCGGCCACCACCGGGATCGGCGGTCAGGACATTACCTTCGACCTGGGCAACGCCGGCAGCCCCGGCGGCATCACCCAGTTCGACAGCCCCTCCACGCTGGACTCCACGGTCGTGGACGGCGCGATCTTCGGCGATTTCGCCGGCGTGGAGGTCAGCGCGGACGGCTTCGTCTCGGCGCGCTTCACCAACGGGGTGGTGCGCCAGATCTACCAGATCCCGGTCGCCACGGTGTTCAACCCGAACGGGCTGGCCTCGGTGGGCGGCGCCAGCTTCCAGATCACCGAGGATTCCGGCGCCTTCACCATGAACGCGCCGGGCGTGGGCTCCTCGGGCACGATCTCGTCCTCGACGCTGGAGAACTCCAATGTCGACATCGCCACCGAGTTCTCCAACCTGATCATCACCCAGCGCGCCTATTCGGCGAGCTCGCGCATCATCACCACGGCCGACGAAATGCTGGCCGAAGCCATCCAGATGAAGCGCTAGATTTAAGACCCGTTCCCACCGTCCCACCGGTGAGCCTGACGCCCCGGCGCCCCGCGCGCCGGGGCGATTTTTTCTTACCCGGCGGTAAACGCCTGATTCAGAAGAGATTGACTCTGAGCTTTAGAGGTTCGGAAAGAGCCTTCGCGTATAACGTCCCCCATCAAGGGCCTGCGTTAAGACGGGCTCGTTACTACGGATGGGTCGGATGGAACGTCGAGCGAAGAAGGAAAACTATGTGATCGGACCAGACGGCACCCCGCTGACCGTCGCCGATCTTCCCAGCCCCGGCACCCAGCGTTGGGTGATCCGGCGCAAGGCCGAAGTCGTCGCGGCGGTGCGCGGCGGGCTTTTGAGCCTGGACGAGGCCTGTGATCGCTACCGGCTGACGGTGGAGGAGTTCCTCTCCTGGCAGCGCGCGATCGATCGCCATGGCCTGGCGGGTCTGCGCACCACGCGCATTCAGCATTACCGCCAGTAGGACGCGCCCTCGCGCGCACCTCTGCACGGATCTCAAACGGCGCGCGCCGCCCCGGCGCGCGCCTTTCATGCATTCTGAATCAATTTGTTAAGGCCTCGTTTACGGGGGCGGTGGGAAAAACTTGCCTAGCCGCCGCACCGTGACGCCGCGCGGCGAATCACCGAGGGGCCGTTTTCGCCGTGGAAGCCTTGCAGCAACAGCTCGCCCGATTCGGGATCGGACGCCTGGCGGCGATTCTCGGCCTCACCGCCGGCGCGGCGGCCGCGCTGGTGATCTTCACCATGACGATGAATTCCAGCGGCCAGGCGCTGTTGTATTCCGGCCTCCAGCCCAATGACGCCGCCGCTGTGAGCGAGCGGCTGGATTCGGCCGGCCTCGCCTATGAGCTGCGCGAGGGCGGTACGGCGGTGTATGTGGACGCCGATCAGGTGGACGAAGCGCGCATGCGCGTGGCCTCGGGCGGCGCGCTGGGCTTCGGCTCGGTCGGCTATGAGATTTTCGACGAAACCGACGCGCTGGGCACGACGAGCTTTGTGCAGAACGTCAATGCGCGCCGCGCGCTGGAAGGCGAGCTCGCCCGCTCCATCAACACGCTGGCCAGCGTTTCCGCGGCGCGCGTGCACCTGGTTCTCCCCGAGCGCCGCCTGTTCTCGCGCGATCAGCAGGAGCCCTCGGCCTCGGTGGTGATCAACGTCAATGGCGAGCTGCGCGCCGGCCAGGTGGAGACGATCCGCAATCTGGTCGCCACCGCGGTCGCGGGCCTGTCGCCCACGCGCATCACCATCGCCGATGATTCCGGGCGGCTGCTTGCAAGTCCCACAGACGGCGACGCGCTGACAAGCGCGGCGCTCGAGGACCGGCGCGCGGGCGTCGAGGAGCGTCTGCGCCGCAAGATTCTCGACGTGGTCGAAGGCGTGGTGGGCTCCGGCGCGGCGCGCGTAGTGGTCACCGCCGAGCTCGATCGGGAAAGCGAAACCACCACCTCCACGGTGTTCGATCCCAACACCCAGGTGGAGGTCTCCCGCCGCTCCGAGGAGGAGATGAGCGAGGAGCCGCTCAATGACGGCGCGGTCTCGGTGTCGGAGAACACGCCCGACGCAGAGGCCGAAGCCGGAGCCGGCGAGGCGCGCCTGGCCCGCTCCAGCCGCGAAATCACCGAGCGCAATTTCGAGAACTCCTCGACCCAGACCACCCGCGTGCGCGAGGCCGGCGCGGTGGAGCGCCTGGCGGTGTCGGTGGTCGTCGACCAGATCGCGGTGCGCGGCGAGGACGGGACGCTGAGCTTCGAGCCGCGCCCGGAAGAAGAAATGAACCGGATCCGCCGCCTCGTCGCCGCCGCCGCAGGCTTTCCTCTCGGCGCGGACTTGAGCGAAGGCGCGCAGATTCTCGAGGTCGAGCAGATGCGCTTCTCGCGCCCCGATCTCGACGCCGGCACGCCCGCGCCGGACGGATTCGCGATCGGCGATCTGGACCTGATGCGCATCGCCGAAATCGCGGTGCTGTTCATCACCGCCCTGCTGATCATCGTGCTGGTGGCGCGGCCGCTGGTGAAGGGCGCGATCGCCGGCCCGGCGCAGATTGAGGCGTCCGGCGACGGCGCTGCGGCGGCGCTGCCGGGCAAGCCGGGTCAGCCGCGCCTCGCGGCCCAGGGCGCGGCGGGCGAGGAGGCGGTCATGCTGCCCGAAGACGAGAACGACGAAGAACGCATCGACGTCGCCCATATCGACGGCCAGGTGAAGAAATCCTCCGTGCGCAAGGTGGCCGCGCTGGTCGAACAGCACCCGGATGAAACCATGAGCATCCTGCGCACCTGGATGCACGAGGACGCGTGATGGCGGCGCGAAAGGCACGCAAGATCGAGGATCCCAGTGATCTGGAAGGCCCTGAAAAGGCGGCCGTGATCCTGCTCGCCCTGGGCGATGAGCAGCGAAAGCTCTGGGAGCAGATGGACGATGAGGAGATCCGCACCGTCTCCCAGGCCATGGTGCGGCTCGGCAACGTCACCGCCGCGGCGGTGGAGAAGCTGATCCTGGAGTTCGTCGGCTCCATGAGCTCCACCGGCGCCATCGTCGGCTCGGTGGAGCAGACCCACCGCCTGCTCACCTCCTTCCTACCCGAGGAGAAGGTCGAGCAGATCATGGAGGAGCTGCGCGGCCCCGCCGGGCGGACCATGTGGGACAAGCTGGCGAACGTGAACGAGACCGTCCTCGCCAACTATCTCAAGAACGAATACCCGCAGACCGTGGCGGTGGTGCTGTCGAAGGTGAAGCCCGATCACGCCGCGCGCGTGCTCGCCGCCCTGCCCGAGGACTTCGCGCTGGAGGTGGTGATGCGCATGCTGCGCATGGAGCCGGTGCAGCGCGAAATCATCGAGAAGATCGAGGAAACCCTGCGCATCGAGTTCATGAGCAATCTGGCGCGCACCTCCAAACAGGACAGCCATGAGCTCATGGCCGACATCTTCAACAATTTCGACCGCCAGACCGAGAACCGGTTCCTGGCCACGCTGGAAGAGCGCAACCGCGACAGCGCGGAGAAGATCCGCTCGCTCATGTTCGTGTTTGAAGACCTTGGAAAGCTTGATCCGCAGGGCGTTCAGACGCTGCTGCGCCAGGTGCCCAAGGATCAGCTGGGCCTGGCGCTGAAGGGCGCCTCGGACAGCTTGCGCGATCTGTTTTTCTCCAACATGTCCGAACGCGCCGCAAAAATCCTGCGCGAGGACATGGGCGCCATGGGTCCGGTGCGCCTCAAGGACGTCGACCAGAGCCAGCAAGCCATGGTCAATCTGGCCAAAGACCTCGCCGCCAAGGGCGAAATCCTCATCGCCGAAGGCGGCGGCGAGGACGAGCTGATTTATTAGGGAGGGCGACCCATGACCGACACGTTCAAACGCTTCGCCTTCGACCGCGAATTCGCCGCCGACGGCACGGTCCTGCGCGACGGCGACACGATCAAGCGCGTGCTCACCGAAGCCGAAGCGCACGCCATGGCCGAGAAGGCCGCCGGCGAAGCCAGAAACAGCGAGGAGGCCCAGGCCGCCCGCGAGGCCGCCGACGCGCTTAAACAGGTCTCCGGCAAGCTGCACGCCATGATCGCCCGGCTGGACGCCGAGAGCGAGGCGCTGCGCCATGACGCCGCCCGGCTCGCCGTCGCCGCGGCGCGCGCAGTGGCCGGAGCGGCGCTTGATCAGTACGGGGCGGAGACCGTGGAGCAATGCGTGAAGGAGGCGCTCAGCGATCTGCGCGCCGAGCCGCGCATCGCCGTGCGCGTGGCGCCCCATCTGGCCGATCCGCTGGCCGAGCGCCTGTATCAGTACGCCGCAGCCGAAGGCTTTGACGGCGCGGTGGTGGTGCGCGCCGACGACGAGGCGGCGGCCGGCGACTGCGTCATCGAATGGCGCTCCGGCGCGATCGAACGCACGGCGGCGGAAATCGAGACCCGCATCCAGACGGCTGTGGAGACCTGGCTGGCGAGACCGGCCGAAGAGCGCGACGCGCCGGGTGAAGCCGGCGGCGGCGCGGCGGCCTGACGGGCCGAAGGAGAGAGACGATGAGCGACGACGATCTGAACCTGCCCGATCTCGGCGGCGGCGCGCCGGCCGCGGACGCCCCCGAACCGCCCGCCGAGAGCGGACCGGCCAGCCAGTCCCTGATCGAGGAGGAGGTGCGCACCGCCGTCGACCTCGCCCCGGTTTTCGACGTGCCGGTGAACATCTCCGCGGTGCTGGGCAAGGCCCATGTGGACGTGAATTCGCTTCTGCGCCTCACCTCCGGCTCGGTGCTGGAGCTCGACCGCAAGGTGGGCGAGGCCATCGACATCTATGTGAACAACCGCCTGGTGGCGCGCGGCGAGGTCGTCGTCGTCGAAGACCGGCTGGGCGTGACCATGACCGAAATCATCAAGGACGGGGATACGGCGTGACCCGCCGCGCCGCTAAGGGAGCAGAAACATGCGTGTTCTGATCGTAGGAAGCCTGGGCGGGCAGTTGTCGGCCGCCACCAAGATCGCCATGGACCGCGGGGCGAAGGTCGCCCATGTGGACACGATCGAGCAGGCCACCGCCCATCTTCGCGCCGGGCGCGGGGCGGACATCCTCATGGTGGACGTGGCCCTCGACGTCGCCGCGCTGATCGCCGCCAACGAGGCCGAGCGCATCAATACGCCGGTGGTCGCGTGCGGGGTGAGCGTGAAACCCGAAGCCGCCGCCGGCGCCATCAAGGCCGGCGCCAAGGAGTTCATCCACCTTCCCCCCGATCCCGACCTGATCGCCGCGGTTCTGGCCGCCGTCGCCGACGACGAGCGCCCGCTGATCGCGCGCGACCCGGCCATGCTGGAGGTGGTGCAGCTCGCCGAGCGGGTCGGGCCGTCCGACGCCAGCGTGCTGATCACCGGCGAGAGCGGGGTCGGCAAGGAGGTGATGGCCCGCTTCGTTCACAAGAAATCCAAGCGCGCCAGCAAGCCCTTCGTTTCGGTCAATTGCGCCGCGATCCCTGAAAACCTCCTGGAATCCGAACTCTTCGGTCACGAGAAAGGCGCCTTCACCGGCGCGGTGGCCCGCCGGGTCGGCAAGTTCGAAGAGGCCGACGGCGGCACGCTGCTGCTGGACGAGATCAGCGAGATGGACGTGCGCCTGCAGGCGAAACTCCTGCGCGCCCTGCAGGAGCGCGAAATCGACCGGGTGGGCGGGACCAAGCCGGTGAAGGTCAATATCCGCGTTCTGGCCACCTCCAACCGCGATCTGCGCCAGGCCGTGCGCGAGGGCGTCTTCCGCGAAGACCTGTTGTTCCGCCTGAACGTGGTGAACCTCGCCGTGCCGGCCCTGCGCGAGCGTCCCGAGGACGCGCTGGCGCTGGCCGATCACTTCTTGAAGAAATACGCCAAGGCCAACGGGGTGGAGTACCGCCCGCTGTCGGAGCCGGCCAAGCTTCAGATCACCAGCCGCGACTGGCCGGGAAACGTGCGCGAGCTGGAAAACGCCATGCACCGCGCCGTGCTGCTGGGCGCGGGCGCGGAGATCACCCCGGACGCCATCCGCATGCCCGACGGGCGGCCCTTCTCCGGCGCTGGCGGGTCGGTGGCGCAGAAGGCGCGCGAGGCCGCCGACGAGGCGATCAACCTGGTGGGCAAGACCGTGGCGGAGGTGGAGCAGGACCTGATCCTCGACACGCTGGACCATTGCCTGGGCAACCGCACCCACGCCGCCACCATTCTCGGCATCTCCATCCGCACGCTTCGAAACAAGCTGAAGCTCTATTCCGAGCAGGGCGCGGACATTCCCGCCCCCGGCGAGAGCCGGGCGGCGGGGTGATCAATAGCTCCGTAATCTTGTCCCTCCCCTTGATGGGGAGGGTGGGCCGAGGCGAAGCCTCGGGCCGGGTGGGGTGGGGCCGCAGCCGCCAAACCCTTGAAAGCTCGCGCAGCCACCCCCTCCGTCCTTCGCTTTGCGAAGGACACCTCCCCCATCAAGGGGGAGGACAAAGACGCCTCTGCTCGGAAAGACCGTAAATGGCTGACACGCCCGCCTCCTCCAGCTCCGGCTTTTCGCTCGCCGGGATCGGCCGCCGCGCCTTGCGCGGCGACGTGGCCATGGGCGTGGGCGTTCTGGCTCTGCTGGTGATGCTGCTCCTGCCCATGCCGAAATTCCTGCTGGACGGGGCGCTGGCGATCTCGATCTGCTTTTCGGTGCTGATCCTGATGACGGCGCTGTTCATCAAGAGTCCGCTGGAGTTCACCGCCTTTCCGGCGATCCTTTTGATCGCCACCATGCTGCGGCTGGGGCTGAACGTGGCGTCCACGCGCCTGATCCTGTCGGAAGGCGCCACCGGCACCGAGGCCGCCGGCGACATCATCGAAGCGTTCGGCAACTTCGTGATGCAGGGCAATTTCGTCATCGGCATCATCGTGTTCATCATCCTGGTGATCGTGAACTTCGTGGTGATCACCAAGGGGTCGGGCCGCATCGCGGAAGTCGCCGCGCGCTTCACCCTGGACGCCATGCCCGGCAAGCAGATGGCCATCGACGCCGATTTATCCGCCGGGCTGATCACCGAGCAGGAAGCCAAAGACCGGCGCAAGAATCTCGAAGATCAGTCGAATTTCTTCGGGGCCATGGACGGCGCCAGCAAGTTCGTGCGCGGCGACGCCATCGCCGGCATCCTGATCACCTCCATCAATTTGATCGGCGGGATGATCATCGGGGTGGCCCAGTCGGGCATGGCGTTCGGGGATGCGGCCAACACCTACTCCACCCTGACCATCGGCGACGGGCTGGTCAGCCAGATCCCCGCCCTCATCGTCTCGCTGGCCGCCGGTCTTCTGGTCTCCAAGGCCGGGGTGGAGGGCGAAGCCGACAAGGCGGTGTTCGGACAGCTCAGCGCCAATCCGGCGGCGATGGCGATGGTGTCGGGTTCGGCGCTGGCGGTGGGCCTGCTGCCGGGCATGCCGCTTCTGCCGTTCGCGGGCCTCGCCGCGGGCGCGGGCGCCATCGCCTTCCTCGGCGGGCGCGGCAAGACGCGCGCCGCCGAAGAGGTCGCGCGCGAGGCCGCCGATCTGGCCGACACAGAAGCGGCCGAACAGCAGGCCGCCGAACCGCCCATCGAGGACACGCTGCATATCGACGAGCTGAAGATCGAGCTGGGCTATGCGCTTTTGCCGCTGATCAACGATGTGGAGGGCCGCCGCCTCACCGATCAGATCAAGGCGCTGCGTAGAAACCTCGCCCAGGAGACCGGCTTCGTCCTGCCCAGCGTGCGCATTGTCGACAACATGCAGATGTCCGGCGAGGACTACGCCCTCAAGGTCAAGGAGATGGACGCCGGCCACGGCCAGCTGAAAATGCATCACCTGCTCGCCATGGACCCGACCGGGCGCCAGGTGGATTTGCCGGGAACCCATGTGAAGGAGCCCGCCTTCGGCCTTCCCGCCACCTGGATCGAGGAAAATCTGCGCGAGGAGGCCACCTTCCGCGGCTACACCCTGGTGGACCCGGCCGCGGTGCTGGTCACCCACCTCACCGAAATCCTGCGCGAGAACATGGCCGACCTGCTCTCCTATGCGGAGACCGAAAAGCTGCTGGACTCCCTGTCGAAGGAGCACAAAAAGCTGCTCGACGACATCACGCCCGGCCAGGTCACGCGCGCAGGCATCCAGCGGGTCCTGCAGAACCTGCTCAAGGAACGGGTCTCCATCCGCGACCTTCCCGCCATCATCGAAGGGATCGCCGAAGCCTCCGGCGCGACGCAGAATCTCGACGCGGTCACCGAGCACGTGCGCACGCGCCTGGCGCGTCAGATCTGCTACGCCAACAAGGGTCCGGACGGCACGCTGCCCGTGGTCTCGCTCACCCCGGCCTGGGAGCAGGCCTTCGCCGAAGCCCTTGTCGGCGAGGGCGAACGCCGTCAGCTTGCGCTTGCGCCCTCGCGCCTGCGCGATTTCGTAGCCCAGGTCCGCGACGCGTTCGACCGCGCCGGCGCGTCGGGCGACGTGCCGGTCCTGCTCACCAGTCCGCAGGTGCGGCCCTATGTGCGCTCGCTCGCCGAGCGGTTCCGGCCGCAAACGGTGGTGATGAGCCAGAACGAGATCCATCCCGGCGCGCGGCTGAAAACCGTGGGCCAGGTCTAGGGAGTAAGCGGCCATGCGCCTTCGCACCTTCTCCGGCGCCTCGCTGAGCCAGGTCATGGCCCAGGTGCGCCGCGAGCTCGGACCGGACGCGGTGATCGTCACCACCGCGGATTCGCCCGGCGGCGGCGTCGAGGTGCGCGCCGCGGCCGAACGCGGCGCGGTGACCCGCTCGGGCGAGACCGCCGACACCAATCTCAAGCGCCGCGACGCCGAACGCCTGAAGGGCCGCGGCGACGCCGCGGAGGGGCTGAACCGCATCGCAAGGGCGCTGGTCTGGCATCAGGTGAGCGAACGCGCCGCCGAAGCGATCATGGACGCCGCGGTCCAGCTTGAAGACGGCGAGGCCACCGCGACGCTGGCCCGCGCCCTGGACCACCGCTACGGGGTGCACCCCGCCGAGATCGATCATGACCGCCCGCTTCTGATCGCCGGGCCGCCGGGCGCGGGCAAATCCTCCGCGCTCGCCAAGCTCGCCGCGCGCGCGGTGACCGCCGGCGCCGCGCCCTACATCATCTCCGCCGACGCGCGCGCAGGCGCGAAAGAGCAGATGGCCGCCTACGCCCATGCGTTGGGATGTCCGTTCGAGAGCGTCGACGGGCCGCGCGAGCTCTCCACCCTGATCGCGCGCCTGCCCATGGGGCCGATCCTCATCGATTCGCCCGGCGTGAACCCGTTCGAGCTTGATGATCTGGAGGACCTCTCCGACCTGGCCGAAGCCAGCGATGCGGAGATCATCGCGGTGATGGAGGCCGGTCTGACGCCGGGCGACGCGGAAGATGCGGCGAGCCTGTTCGCCTCCATCGGCGCAGGCCGGATCATCGCCACCAAGATCGACGCGGCGCGCCGCATCGGCGCGCTTTTGAGCTTCGGCGAGGCGGGCCTCGCCTACGCCCACATCTCCGCCTCACCCTATATCGGCGCCGGGCTCGCGCCCGCGACCGCGCTGCGCCTGGCGCGCGCGCTTCTGGAAGACGCCGGCTGGGAGGATGAGGCATGAGCGCGCTCGCCTATGAAGCCGAGACCGCCCACCGCGCGCCGCGGCGCGCCGGCCCGGTCATCGCCGTGGCGTCGGGCAAGGGCGGGGTGGGCAAGACCGCCATCGCAGCCGCGCTGGCCCAGGCCTTTTCCCGCAGAAAGCAGCGCACGCTGCTGGTGGACGCCGATCTGGGCATGGCCAATGTGGACGTACAGCTGGGCCTCAACACGCGCGGCGACATCGGCGGCGTGGTCGCCGGACGCCTTACCATCGAGGAAGCGGTCAGCGAAGCCTGCGGCGGCGCGGACAAGCGCGGCGGGTTTGACGTCATCGCCGGACCGTCGGGCTCGGCGGCGCTGGCCAGCCTCGACATCAATTCTGTAGGCCGCCTCGCCGCCGGGATGGCCGCGGCGAGCCTTGATTACGACCGCATGATCATCGACCTCGCCGCCGGCGCTGAGCGCGCCACGGTGCGCCTGGCCGCGGCGGCGGACGATGTTCTGATCGTCATCAACGACGAGCCCACCGCGCTCACCGACGCCTACGCCTTCGTGAAGACCTTGAGGCTGCGCGACGAAGGCGCGTCGCCCTTCGTGGTGGTCAACAACGCGCCCAGCGCCGAGGCGGCGAAAAAGGCCTATGCGATCTTCGCGCGCACCTGTTTGAGCTTTCTGGGGTTCACCCCGCTTCTGGCGGGCGTGGTGCGCCGCGATCTCCATGTGGGCGAGGCGATCCGCGCCCAGGCCGCGCTGGCTGCGCGCTATCCCGGCTGCGACGCGGCCAAGGATGTCGCCGGCCTCGCCAGGGCTCTGGAGCAGGGCGTGGAACCGGGCTAGCGTCGCGGTGTACGGCGCAAGGGGGCGTTAGATGGAGCAGAGCGCGCTCGGCATGGTGCTGGCGGGGTTCACCGCCTTCGATGTCCTGTTCATGACCTGTGCGAGTCTGATCGCCGCGCTCGCCATGCGTCACTGGTCCCAGCTTCTGGGCGCGGCGCTCATCGCCTATGGCTTCGACGTGGTGTTGCGCTTCGCCATGGAGTTTTTGAGCGCAGGCGACATGCCGGCCAATTTCGCCATCGACCTGGCGTTCGCGCGCATGGACATGCACGCCCTGGCGGCCACGGCCCGGCCCTTCCTCTATTTCGGCGCCATCGCCATTTTGTTCGCGGTGAAGCGGCGTTACGCGCGGTGAAGAGGAACGCCTAAGGCTCAGCGCCGCCAGAAGCCCGGCGCGAGCATGACCAGCATGACCATGATCTCCAGCCGGCCGATGAGCATGTTGGCGGTCATCACCCATTTCGCGGCGTCGCCCAGCGGCTGAAACGTGCCCGAAGGCCCGATGATCGGCCCCAGGCCCGGCCCCACATTGGCCAGCGTCGTCGCCGCGCCCGACACCGCCGTGACCGTGTCCAGCCCCAGAAACGAGAGCAGCGTCGCCGACACCGCGAAGGTGGAAAAGAAGATGAAGAAGAAGCCCAGCACCGAGCGCACCGTCTCGTCGGGCACCACCTGGCTTCTATAGCGCACCGGTTTCACCGCGTGGGGCCGGGCGTACTGGGCGATATAGGCCTTCATCGCCGAAGCCGCGATCTGATAGCGGAAGATCTTGATCGAGCAGGTGGTCGAGCCCGCGCACCCGCCGATGAACATCAAGATGAAAAAGATCGCCGCCGCGCCCCCGCCCCAGGCGTAGAAATCGGTGGAGGCGTAGCCGGTGCCGGTGAGGATCGACACCGCGTTCACCGCCGCCGCCCGCCAGGCGGGGAGCCCGGACGCCGAGGCGGTCTCGGTGGTCAGCAGATAAAGGGTCAGCGCCGCCGCCGCGACGAAGGCGACCATGAGAAAGGTGCGCGCCTGGGTGTCGGTGAACAGAAGGTCCGGCCGGCCTTGCGCGGCGCGCACATAGAGCATGAACGGAAGGCCCGCGAGCACCATGAAGACCAGCGCCACAAGGTCCGCACGGCCCGCCGTGAAGGCGCCCATGGACGCGTCGCGCGTGGAGAAGCCGCCCGTGGCCACGGTGGTCATGGCGTGGTTCACCGCGTCGAACGGGCTCATCTGCGCGCTTAAATACGCCATGAAACAGGCGAAGGTGAGCGCCAGATAGACAAGGCCCACCGCCGCTGCGATCTGTCCGGCGCGCGGCAGCGCCTTCTCGCTGGTGTCCGAACTTTCCAGCCGGAACAGCTGCATGCCGCCGATCCCCAGAAGCGGCCAGATCGCCATGGCCGTGACGATGATCCCCACCCCGCCGATCCATTGCAGGATGGAGCGCCACAACAGCACCCCCGCCGGCAGGCTTTCCAGCCCGGTGAGCACAGTGGCGCCGGTGGTGGTGATCCCCGAGGTCGCCTCGAAGATGGCGTCGGTCCAGCTGAGCCAGGGCAGGGCGAGCTTCAACGGCGCCGCGGCGACCAGCGCCAGCACCGCCCAGCTGCCGCCGGTCAGGATGATCGCGCCGCGCGCCGAGAGCCGGTTGTCCGATCCGCGACCGGCCAGCGCCATCACGCCGCCTATTGCGATCGCGGCCAGCGCAGAGCCGAAGAACGCCGCCGCCGCGTGCCCGTCATCCTGCAGGTCGGCGACCGCCGGGGCGAGCATGGCCGCGCCCAACGACGCCACCAGAACGCCGAGCACGAACAGGACGGTGCGCGCGGATTCACTCAAAGGTGCGGACCTGTCCGGTCAGTTCAGGCGGCCGGCGGCCGGCTGACCGTCGAACGGGGTGTCGAGCGCAAAGGCCGGCACCGCCGCGTCGAAGCGCACCCCGTCGGCGCGCTCCATGAGATAGGCGCCCACCATGAAGCCGGACGGCGTGGCCAGCGGCGCGCCGGAGGTGTAGCTGAATCGCTCGCCGGGATTGAGCCGGGGCTTCTTGCCCACCACGCCGGGGCCGCGCACGATTTCGGTGCGGTTCAGCGCGTCGGTGATGCGCCATTCGCGCTCAAGAAGCTGCACCGCCTGCGCGCCGGTGTTCTCGATCTCCACGGTGTAGGCCCAGACATAGCGGCCTTGCTGGGGATCGGACTCCTCGGCGTGGAAGGACGGCCTGACGCGGATCACCACGCCCTCTGTCTCAGCTTTATACATGACTCCCGCCTCCCGGCGCCTTCGCTCATCAAGCATGATCGCACCGAGGCGGGCGATGGCTCAAGGAAAAGCGGCGCCTCGCCGCGCGGCGCGAGGCGCGGCGGGCGGCGAAGCCGCCTTTCGACCGTCTCTCCGGCTGGACTCGCGCCGCCCCGGGGGGAATGGTCGAGTTTCATCCTGTTTGTGATTCTGCGAGCCCCATGACCCACGGCATTCTTCCCGACCGCGCCTTGCACGACGCCGCCGCCAAAGGCTGGATCGGGTCCGGGCCGGCGTTCGAGGCCGGGCAGATCCAGCCCGCGAGCCTGGATTTGCGCCTGGCCCGCCGGGTCTGGCGGCTCAGGGCGAGCTTTCTGCCGGGGCCGGGGCGCACGGTGGCCGAGCGCCTCTCCTCCGATCTTGTGATGCACGAGCTCGACCTTGAAGGCGGCGCGGTGCTGGAGACCGGCTGCGTCTATCTCGCCGAGCTTGAAGAGCGCCTGGACCTGCCCGGCGGCGTCGCCGCGCTGGCCAATCCCAAAAGCTCCACCGGGCGCCTGGACGTGTTCACCCGCGTGATCGGCGACGGCTCCACCGCCTTCGACCATTTGCCCGAAGGCTATTGCGGACCGCTTTATGTGGAGATCGCGCCGCGCACGTTCTCGGTCCTGGCCCGGCCCGGCGACCGGCTTGTGCAGGTGCGCCTGCGCTCCGGCGCGCACGAGGCGCTACGAAGCGTCACCTTGTCGGTGGATCTTCAAAACGGCGGCGAGATCGCCGGCTATCGCGCCAAGCGCCACGCCCCGCTGGTGGAGCTGTCAAAGCCCGGCGCCCACGATCCCGCCCAGTTCTGGGAACCGCTGCCCGCCCACGGGCGCATCGTGCTTGATCCCGGCGAATTCTACATCCTGGCAAGCCGTGAAGCGGTGAGCGTGCCGCTGGGCGAAGCCGCCGAAATGGCGCCCATCGCCCCGGAGATCGGCGAGTTTCGCGCCCATTACGCCGGCTTCTTCGATCCGGGCTTCGGCGTCGACGACGCCGGCGGCGCCGGCTCACGCGCCGTTCTGGAGGTGCGCGGGCGCGACGTGCCGTTCATTCTGGAGCACGGCCAGGCGGTGGCGCGCCTTGTTTATGAACCCATGGCCGGCCCGGTGGAGACGCCCTATGGCGCGGCCGGCTCGAACTACCAGGCCCAGGGCCTCAAGCTCGCCAAGCATTTCCGCGCCTTGAAATAACCGCGCGGCAGGCGCCGCGGCGCCGCACTCGGCGCTTTGTCTTCATCCATGGACGAGCGCACAAAGGCCGCGCGCACGCGCATGGTGAAGTCCGCCGGAGCCCTTGCGGCGACGGTGATCGCGTGCGCCGTCAGCCATTCGGCGCTGGGCGCGGTGGACGCGATACCCGACCGCTACAAGGCCTGGACGCCGCTGCGCCTGGACGATCCGCCCGCGCCGCTGGACCGCGCCAAGATGCTGGCGCTGAACGCCTTTCCCGCCTGTATGGACGCGCTGGAGGAGAGCGAAGCGCAGACCCGGCTCGCCGATCCGCTGAGCGCGGCGAACGGCTGCGGCTATGAGGAGGCGGTGGTACTTGAACAAAGCGCCCATCCCTGGTCGGCGCCCCAGCCCATGGTGATGCGCTGCCCGCTGGCGGCGAAGCTTTACTTGTGGGAGCGGCGCGTGGTGGCGCCGGCGGCCGAGGCCCATTTCGGCCAGGGCGTCGCGCAAATCCGCCAGTACGGGATTTACAGCTGCCGCACGGTGAACAACCGGCCCGGCGCGCGGCTGAGCGAGCACGGCAAGGCCAATGCGATCGACGTGGCCGGCTTCGTTCTGGAGGACGGGCGCGTGGTCACCGTGCGCGACGGGTGGATCGGCGGGGCGGACGAGGCCGCCTTCCTGCGCGAGGTGCACGCCGGCGCCTGCGGGCTGTTTCGCGGCGTCATCGGCCCGGACGGGGATGCGGGCCACGCCGATCATTTTCATCTCGACATGGGCCGCTGGCGCTATTGCCGGTAACGGCGCGGCGGCGCCCGCCGCGACGCTCAGCTCTGCGGACCGGACAGCCCCATATGGCTTTTCGCCGGGGTTTCGGCGGCGTGCTCGGTGAGCAGTTTCTGGACACGTTTTTCGATGTCGCCGGCCGGCTCGTTCACGACGTCCTTGGGCTCTTCGATGATGAGGCGCTTTTCCAGCCGGTCGGTGTACTGCTCGCGCGCCTCGCCCAGCGTCTTGTCGGCGGCGATCAGCACCAGCTTGTCGAAGCGCTGATGCTCGGCGTCGCTGGCCAGGCGCTCCATGAGCCGGTCGGTGAAGCGGGTCTTCTCAAGCTCGTGACGGTCGGTCTGCTGCACGCCGGAGCGGCCATGGGCGGCGCCTTCATCCACCCCCTGGCCCTTGGAGCCGGAGCCGGCGTCCTGGAAGCGGCCCGGCTTGTCGGTGGTCTGCTCGCGGTCTGGCGGGTTGTCGTTGTCGAACCGGGCGAGGAGTTCGAGATTGACCGCGTCGTCGAACCCCTTGTTTTCAAACACCAGCGCCTTGCCGCCGTCGAAAACGGCGACCCAGGTGATCTGATCGGATCCGGTGCGCATGGCTTGTCCTCCTCGAAATGCAAACAGCGTCGAGGGGATGAACGCGCGCCGGCCACGCGGCGTTGCGCGGCCGGCGCCGTTCGGCTGGGCTTTGTCGAAGGCCGCGCGGTCAGCTCGCGGGCGGGACCGGGGCGAACGTGCCCAGGCACGCGTCCTCCAGCACCCATCGCCCGTTCTGCTCGATGAAGGTGCAGCGCGCATGGTCGATCGCCGGCCGGCCGAGCTCGGCGCCGGGGATCATCTCGTTCTGCAGGCTTTCAAACCGTCCGGCGGGGAAGACATAGGTGTAGCGCTCGGTCTCGGACACGGTTTCGTCCCACAGGCAGAGCGGGGGCTGCATCAGCACGGTGCGCACCGAGCGGTCGCCCATGCGCGCGCCGAAGACCTGCGCCTCCACGGCCGGGTCGAGATTGCGCATGCGCGCCGCGTCCGGGCCCGGGGCCATGAGGTCGGCGACGCGCGCCTCGTCATGGGCGACCATGGCGCCGAACAGGGCGCGCTCGGCCGCGCTGGCGTCGCGGCAGGCGACGGGCGCAGGCTCGGTGGTGGCGCAGGCGGAAAGCCCGGCGCCGGCGAGAAGGGCGGCGAGGGTCAGGCGAAAGCTGCGGGCGATCATGGATGTCCTCTTGCAAGGTCCGCTTCGCGGGGGATGGACCCAGCATGCCCCGCAAGCCGCGATCCGCCAACACGCAGATGCGGTTTTGCTTAACCGCATCCTCCAGCCATCTGATCGATCCAGGCCGCCACCAGCGCCACCCCCTCGTCATGGGCCACGGCACGGCCAAGCTCGGGCATCATGATGTCGGGCCGGTCGCTGTCCATGCGATGCACCAGGATGGAGGCGTGCGCATCGCCCGGCACGATGCCGTAGAGCCGCCCGCCCGTGCCGCGTCCGGCCGCGATGGGCGGTTTGCAAAGGCCGAAATTCGCCGAGACCGGCTCCCAGGGTTCAAGATAGAGCCCCGACGTGTCCGCCTGGCCGGTGCGCGAATGGCAATGGGCGCAATTGATGTCGATATAGCCGCGCGCCGCTTTGGTGAGCGCGGCCTCGCCCATGGGGACCCCGCCCGACCAGGCCAACGTCATGGGGGCGGCGTCAGCCTGTGGCGCACCTTCGAGCAGACCGATCGCGCTCCAATGGGCGAGCTGGTTGTGCGTCCCCTCGGCGTAGTCGAACGGGCCGTTGAGATGGCGCGCCTTCGGTCCGATGGGGCGCACGCCGCGCCCGTCCGTCGTGTCGGTGACGTGGCAGTTGGCGCATTGATTGACGTCAGGGACCAGGTAATCCAGCGGGCGCGCGCCGAGGTCTTGCGAGACCAGCGTCAGATCGACGAACGCCCCCGCGCGCGCCAGGCGCGCCTCGCTCTGATCCTCGTTCCAGACATAGGGCAGCGCCTCCCACCCCGCCTCGCGGCGCACCAGCACCCGGGTCTCCACAAGGCGCACCGCATTCATGTTCAGCGCGCGGCCGTCGAAATGCTGCATGGACGCGCCGTCGGCGCTCACCTCTTCGAACCCGCCGGCGCGCGGGTAATAGAAGGTCTTGGTGATCACCGCGCCCACCGGAAACTCGAACGCTTCACGCGCGTCATAAGCCGCCGGCCCCGCGCCGTCCGGCGTCCAGACCGTGCGCAGCTTCAGCGCATAGTCGGAAAACAGCGCGGTGTTGAGATCATAGGGCGTCACCCCCTCGCCCAGCACCAGAGCGCCCCCGCCCGCGGCAAGCTGGCCCCAGTCCGACAACAGGTCCGGCCGTCCCGCGGCGATGAAGCGCGGCGCGGGCGGCGCTGGCGCGGCGCCTGAGGCGCCGTCTCCCCCGGTTTCGCCGGACGCGCCGCACGCCGCCAGCAGCAGGGCCGCGGCGCAAAGGATCAGGCTTGCAAGGCGCATCTAGAGCTCCAGCGTCACCGGGGCGAGCGGGGCGAGCGTACAGTCGAACGGCTCGCGTCCGTGGCGCGGCTCGTCGGCGCCGCGCGGATCGTGCACCCAGATCACCTCGGCGTCATTGACGCAGATGCGTTTTTCCTCCGGCGGACCGTCGGCATAGTCCGCGTCGGTATAGCCGTCCCAGATCACCGGCGGAAGGTTTCCAGTGGGGCCGAACAGGGCGATGCGCGCAGCCTGCAGCATCATGGCGTCAGGATTGCCGCCCCCGCCCTCATAGGCGTTGTCGTACACCCAGATTCCTTCGGGATAGGGATTGAAATCCTCGGCGCGCGAGAGGTTTTCAAAGCCCGAAGAATAGAAGCTGGAGATGATCACATGACCGGTGCGGTTGTCGCGCAGACGGTTGTTGAAGATCTCGATGTCGTCGTTGGAGTTGATGATGATCCCGGTGCCGGCGGGCACGCTCGCCACCGGGGTGCCGGCGTGACCGAAATTGGCGGTGTTGTTCTCGAAAATGTCATTGTCATAGACCCGCGTGCCTGCGCCGGGCCGGGGCAGGTGAGGCATGTTGAACACCAGGATCCCGCCGGTGTTGTTGGTGGCGACATTGCCGTACACGTCGGCGTGGTTGGAGTTTTCGATCTCGATTCCCGCGACATTGTACTCGGCGCGGTTGTTGCGCACGACGATGCGGTCGGACTGACCCACATAGATGCCGGCGTCCGAGGCGCCGATGGCGACGGAGTCCTCGATCAGCACGTCGGTGGACTGGACCGGATAGAGCCCGTAGGCGCCGTTTTCGGTCGACGGGCCGTTCGTCCATTCCACGCGCACGCCGCGAATGGTGACATTGTCGCCGTCGGTGATCTTCAGCGCGTCGCCCACCGTATCCTCAATGGCGAGGTTTTCGATGGTGAAGTTGTCCGCGCCCGACACCAGCAGGCCTTCCGCGCCCTGGCGCTGCTCGGCGAAGGAGAGCACCGTCGCGTCCATGCCCTGGCCGCGTATGGTGACGTCGTCCACGGTCAAAGACAGGCCGCGCTCGATGATGAACTCGCCTGCGGGAATCTCGATCACGTCGCCAGGCTGGGCGTCGAGCAGCGCGTTCATCAGCACCGTCTGGTACTCGCGGTCAAAGCCGGAGGTGTCGCGCGCCTCTTCCGCCGCGCACGCCGCCAGAACAAGCCCGGCCAGCGCCGGGGTGAGCTTCGTGATAGCGCCCATGGATCGTCTCCTCCCTGAAGCGGCGCGGCCTGTTTCGGTCTTGCGCCGTAGACAGATAGGATAAACGAACGCTGTTCACCGGTCGAGGGCCGTACGGCGCAGGGCCGGCAGCCGCCGCCGTTCAGCGACCTGCCGAACACGCACATCACCGGAAAATTGTGAACTCGGCCTCGCTTTACGCGTTCATGACAGTCGGACGTGAAAGGAGGCGCCCGCGCATGCAAGCGCTTATTGACCGGCTTAAACGGTTCGGCCCGCTCTCGCGGGATCAGATCACCGCCATGGAGGCCATGAACCCCCGGCGGCGAACCCATGAGCGCGGCGCGGTGCTGCGGCGATCCGACGAGGCGAGCGGGCATGTCTTCTGCCTGGTGGAGGGCTGGGCGATCCGCTGCCGGCTCCTGCCCGACGGGCAGCGCCAGATCCTGGCCATCTTGATCCCTGGTGATGTTTGCGACCTTCAGGCGCTCGTGGGCGCCGATCAGGACCATCACATCATCGCGCTCACAGATCTGACGGTTAACGAGTGCCCGGCGTCGGAGTTTGAGGCCCTTCTGGTCAAACAACCCGATCTCGCCCGCCTGTTTCTGGCCGCCAAGGTCGAGGATGAAGCGCTGCTGCGCGAGCACGTGGTGCGCCTGGGCCGGCGCAAGGCGCGCGAGCGCGTGCTCCACCTCCTGCTGGAGATTTGCGAGCGCCAACGCCTCGCCGACACCGACGCGCCGCGCCGGCTGGCTTACACCTTGAACCGCGAAACGCTGGCCGATCTGCTGGGATTGTCGCCTGTTCACGTGTCCCGCAGCCTGGCTGCGCTGAACCGGGCGGGCGTCATCGCCATCGACCGCGGCTGCATCGAACTCGCCGACATCGATCAGGCGGCCAGCCAGTGCGGCTATGACGGGGCCTATCTGCGCCCGCGCGCGCCCCTGCAATCACCCCAACTGCAAAACACCGCGCAAGCGTAACAATTGTTAACGCGCGCCGCCGCCCGGCGCCGCATCGTTCATGGAACGCCCTGGGAGGTGCGACCATGACCCGTTACCGTTTGCAGGATGTGATCCCGCCCCTGCGCCGCTATGCGCGCATGATGACCGGACACCCCGTCACCGCCGACGCCGTGGTGCTCGCCATGCTGGCCGAAACCCGCCCGGCGCTGCGTGGCGGGATGATGTACCGGCTGATGCTGTTTCGCGCGCTCACCGGCCAGCTCGCCGTGCACAGCGTGACCGCCGAGCCCTCCCTCGCCTCCATCGCCCGCAACCTGCCGCGCACCGACGCCGCCCTCGCCGCAGCGGCCTGCGCCCTGCCCTTCGTGGAGCGGGCGGTGCTGGGCCTGGTCGCGGTGGAGGGGCTGGAGCCCGGCGAGGCCGCGGCGGTGCTGAAAATGCCCGCCGGCCTGGTGGATTGCTGCCTTGAAAGCGCGCTCGACCGGGTAAGCCCGATCCCCGGCGCCCTGCTCACCGGCCGGGCCTGCCTCGGCTGACACGGCGGCGGGCCGGAAATTCGCTGACGGGCGGGCTCCGCGGTGTTAACCTTCTCTTCACACGGCGTGTGGGGAGAGGGGACATGGCGATGAAGCCGGTTTACAAAATCGCCCTGGCGTTCGCGTCGGCCTGGGCCGTGTGCGCAGCGCCTGCGGCGATCGCCCAGCAGAGCATTCCCCAGGACGACCCGCAGCCCGCCCGGATTGATCCCGATCAGCTCCAGGCGGTGGACCCGTCGCGCTTTCAGCTGGAGGATTTCACCCGGCTCCGCCCGGTGATCCAGGACACGCGCGAGCGTGATCCGCGCCTGGCGATCATCAACTGGGCTGAGGCGGCCGAAGACCGGCGCCGCGACCTGGCCGAATATCGCGAGCAGCTGTCCACGCGCGACGACGCCGCCGGTCTCAGCCGCGCGCCCGCGCAAGGGCCGCTGCCGCAGCTGGCCGAGCGTTCGCGCGCAAACATTCGTCCGGTGCACATGCCGGTCCTGCTGCCCGGCGCCGGGCCCCAGGCGCTGACCACCCGTCCGGGCGGCGAGCCGGGGCTGATGCTCATGACCCGGGCGTATTTCTACGACGCGTCCTGGCATGAGGACGGGGTGAGCGTGCATGTGGGCGGATCGCGCCTGATCAATCATCGCGGAAACGACGTGGCGCGCGCCGCCGGCCTCAATCGCGGGCGCGGCGGAGACGGCTATCGCATCGTCACCAATGAAAGCGGGCTGACGGCGGACTTCAGCCGCTACGGCGCGGCCTACACGGTGACGGTCGAGTGCGCGTCCGCCAGCGATCCGCGCTGCGCCGACGAGGCCTATCTTCGGGCGCTGCTGGACCGTCTGATCGTCGCCGGAGGCAATCCGGAAGGGGAGGGGTGATCCATGAGTTATGCGCGCGATGCGGTCCTGGCCGCCATCGTCGCCGTCGCAGGCGGCGCGGCGCTGATCCTGTATCCGGCCGAGGATCGGGCCGAGGACCCGCCCGGTCCGCCGCGGGAGGAGACACCGGAAACTCCGGCCGAGGAACCCGAAGACCCGCCTGCTGAAGAGCCTGAGGAGCCCGCCCCGCCCCCGGTCGCGGAGGACGAGGCCGGCGCCGAATTCGCTTACGATCCGCCCGGCGAGCTGACCGAGCTGGATTTTCGCACGGGGGTGGAGACGCCCGGCTTTTCCGGCGCGGGGTTCGACGGCTCCGCCAATTTCGACCGCACCTATGTGTTCGCGCCGGACATTGTGTGGCCGCTGGCCGAGCGCGGTTTTCCCAATTCGCAAGTCTACCGGCCCGGGGGCTATCAGTCGGCGGGCGGTCAATGCGACGTCTCCAATTACGCCTATCCCTGGCAGGACAATTTCTGCGAGACGCGCGGGCACTCCAACGCCTTCTGCCAAAGCGGAACCGGCCATCAGGGCCAGGATATCCGCCCAGCCAGCTGCACGCCGGTCACCGGCGGCGAACACCGCGCTGTGGCGGTCGCGGACGGCTACATCTCCAATATCGGCTCGATCTCGGTCTGGCTGCGCGACACGCAGAGCGGGCGCACCTATTGGTACATGCACCTTGATCACTGGGAGTCCTGCGGCGATCCGGCCACCCTGTCCCAGGCTCAGTGCAATTCAGGCGGCCTCACCTCGATCTGTTCGGGCAATGGGCTCGATGTGGAGGTGGGCGACGAGGTGTCCAAGGGCGACCCCATCGGCGTGGTGTCGGACTGGTTCGGGATCGGCTGGGACGCGGGCGCCGGGCGCTGCGCCTGGCGGCCGACCACCGACCATCTCCATTTTGAAATCCACGACACGGTGAGCCCGGACGGGCTGACCGCGGCCAGCATGCGCGTGCCGCCCTACACGTCGCTGGTGACCGCCTATCTGGACCGGCTGAGCGCGGACCCGGCGCTTTATCCCGAATGGGAAGAGGCGGACTACTAGACGCCGCGGGACCGGTCTCCACCCAGAATCCGCGTTTCTTTTTCGCATCAGGGGTTTGTGCGGAGCGATCTGCGCGCACACCAGGTCTTTCGCGCGTCATGGTAAAGGTCGCTTGACGTAAAGCGTCCTTTGCTTCATAAGGTCAAGGTCCCTTTACAAAGGGTTCGGATCGGAGCAAAGGAGGATCCCATGACGCAATCCGCATTCATTCGCCGCACCGTGGTCGCCGTCCTGTTTCTGGGCGTCGTCGCGGCCTGGGGTTTTCTCGCCGCCACCCTGCTTCTGGACATGGAGCGCGGCTGGCGCATCGCCGCCGTTCTGACCGCCGCGCTGTCCACCGAAGCCTTCGTCTGGGTCGGCGCCGGGCTACTGGGCTGGAAAGCGTTCGAAAGCCGCAAGGCGATCTGGCGGCGTCTCACCGGGGGCGGCGCGGCATGAACCTGCTTCCAGAATCCGCCACGGCGCCGCCGGCCGCCCGCCGGCGCTATTTCTGGCGCACCAGCTTGTCCGGGCTGGTTGTGGTCGCGACGATGCTTGCGATCGATATGGATCGGGCGGGCGGGCCGGTGAACATTGCTTTGTTCACCGGGCTCGCCCTTGCGCTTTGTGCTGGTTTCTATGAGTATTTTCAGCTCCTCAAGGCGCTCGATGAAATGCAGCGGCGCATCCATATCGGCGCTCTGGCGCTTGCGGGCGGAGTGACGACGGCGGGCGCGACGCTGCTGGGGCTCGCCGCGCTCGTCTTCCCGATCGGCGCGCCGATGATCGTGTTTGTCGGCCCGGCCTTCGGTCTCGGCTATTACGCCGCGCTCGTCATTGTGGCGCGTCATTACACATGAAGAACACCATCAAAGACCTGCGCGCCGAACACGGATGGAGCCAGGCCGCGCTCGCCGAGCGCCTTGAGGTGTCGCGCCAGACCGTGATCTCCATCGAGACCGGCAAGTACGATCCCTCCCTGCCGCTGGCGTTCAAGATCGCGCGCACCTTCGGGCGGACAATCGAAGAGATTTTCGACGACGAACCCTGAGCTTCCCTTCGCGCCGCGCGGAGCCTAAGTCTGTCGCCGCAGCGGCGCGCGAGAGGACGATACATGCTCACCATCGCCTTCCAGATGGACCCGATCACCGATGTGGACGTGAATGCGGACTCCACGTTCGACATCGCGCTGGAATGTCATCGGCGCGGCCACGCGATCTGGGTCTATGAACCCAAGCATCTGGTGTTCGAGGACGGCCGGGTGCGCGCCAGGGCGCAGCGGGTGACGGCCATGCAGCGCGTGCAGGGCGAGCATGTCACGCTGACAGATCCTGAAACCCTCGACCTGCACGGCGTGGACGTGGTCTTCCTGCGCCAGGACCCGCCGTTCGACATGAGCTACATCACCTCCACCCACATCCTGGAGCATCTCCAGCCCGAGGTGCTGGTGGTCAATGATCCGCGCCATGTGCGCGACGCGCCGGAAAAGCTGTTCGTCACCCATTTCAAGGGCGTCATGCCGCCCACGCTGATCACCCGCGAGGAGCGCGAGATCCGCGCCTTTTTCGAGCGCCATGGCCGCGACATCGTCGTCAAGCCATTGTTTGGAAACGGCGGCGCGGGCGTGTTCCGCATTCGCGACAGCGCGGAGAACGTCGCCTCGCTGGTGGAGCTGTTCCAGCAGGTCAGCCGCGATCCCCTAATGGCCCAGGCCTTCGTGCCCGACGTGCGCAACGGCGATAAGCGGGTGATCCTGGTGGACGGCGAGCCGGTGGGCGCCATCAACCGCGTGCCGGCCGAGGGCGAGGTGCGCGCCAACATGCATGTGGGCGGGGTGGCGGTGGAATCCACGCTGACCGAGCGCGATCTGGAGATCTGCCGCATCATCGGGCCGGAGCTCAAACGCCGCGGCCTGGTGTTTGTGGGCATCGACGTGATCGGCGACTATCTCACCGAAATCAACGTCACCTCCCCCACCGGCATCCAGGAGCTGCGAAGGTTTTCCGGCGTCGACGTCAGCGCGCTGCTCGCCGACTGGGTGGAGGCGAAGGCGGAGAAGTAGGCGGTTTGTCCCTCCCCTTGATGGGGGTGAGACCGCAAAGATCGAACCGGGGAATGGTCGACCGGCCGCAAAACGGCTCGGTCGGCAGGGGTGGGGCCGGGCGGGCCAAGCTGCGAGGCGTTGGCGCCGCCCCCCCCCTTCCGCCCCGCGCTTTCGCGCGGCGCACCTCCCCCATCAAGGGGGAGGAGTAGGAGCGCTGGCGTAAACTCCCTGCCCTTGACGGGGAGGGTGTCCGCGAAGCGGACGGGAGGGGTGGAGCCGCAGACGCCAAGCCTCGCGGGCCTTGGCGCCCATGGAGCCGGCCGGCCCGTTCCCCCCGAAGCGAAGCTTCGGGACACCTCCCCCATCAAGGGGGAGGACACTGCAAGCGGGAGTTCGAACCATGATCGACACAGACACCCTCCACCTGCAATGGGCGCTCTCCTACCCCTTCCCGCGCCCGCAAACCCCGTTCGTGTTCCTCGACGGGGCGACCTGGCCGCTTCTGCGCACTGAAGGCGCGTTTTCCGACTGGACGATCGCCCGGCCGGACGGCGAGGTCAGCCTGCGCGACGCCGCCGGCGGCGAACGCCTCGCCGCGCTGGAAGAGGGGCGCTATCACGCCGTGGCCGCGGTGGGCTCCAACGCCGCGCCGGCGCAGCTGCGGCGCAAATTCGCCGATCACCTCGCCGACGTGCTGATCCCGGTCATCCAGATCGAAATCCCCGGCCATGTGGTCGCCTACGCCAATCGCATCGCGGTCTACGGCTCGGTGCCGGCCACCCTCACCCCCCATGAGGGCGGCTCGGTGACGGTGTGGGCGACGCTTTTGTCCAATCGCGACTATGAGATCATGAACGCCACCGAGGACCGCGGCGACATCTATGACGGCGTGCCGATCGCGCCGACGCACGTGCCCGAAGCGGTGGAGCGCCCGTTCGAGGCCTATGCCTGCCTCACCGGTCATTTGCCGCTTCTGGTCTCGGCGTTCCGATCCACCGGGTGCGCCTGGCCCACGGGCGGGCAATGGGAAGCCCAGGCCGCCGCGATCCAGGCGCTAGGCCTTGATATGAGCGTGGATCAGTTCGTGCTGGAGAACACCGCCGACCCCGATCTGCGCCTGCAGCGGGATCTGGCGCTGTCGAAGACCGGACGCGCGAGCTAGCCACCGATCACGAAGCGCGTCTCCGCCCCATCAAGGGGAGGGCGTGATGGCCGCGCCCGCCGGCCCAAAACGCCGCACCCGTCTTGCTCCCGCCCGCGATTTAAATGATATATCATTTAATCGGATTAGGGAGACGGCGGTCCGGAGAGGCCGGCGCGGGGAGGTTTTCATGGCGGCGTTCATTTCTCAGTACGAGCTGGAGATCCTGCGCTGGCTGCATATTCTGGCCATGGTTTACTGGCTGGGCGGCGAGTGGGGCGTGTTTCAGACCAGCTACAAGGTGGTGAACCCGAAGCTCTCCTATGATGAGCGCATGCGCCATATGGACACCGCCTACCGCATCGACATCCTGGCGCGCACCGGCATCATCACGCTTCTGCCGCTGGGCCTGCACATGGGCTATCTATGGGGGCTGCAGCCGCTAGGCGGGCTATGGCTCGTGGCCATGTGGCTGGTCTGGGCGGCCTGGATGGGCGTGACCTGGGGCGCGTTCGTCACGCGCGGCAAGCCGATCTGGCACGTCCTATCCGGCATTGAGGACTGGTCGCGCTACATCCTCATCCCCACCCTGATCATCACCGCGATCACCTCGATCGCCGGATGGGGCCCGTTCGCGGCCGGAGAGGGCAGCTACTGGTATGCCGCCAAGGTGCTCACCTACGGCCTGGCGCTGATCATCGGGGTTATCCTGCGCCTGATCATGCATGAATGGCAGGGCAAGTTTAAGATCCTCGCCGAAGGCCCGAACGAGCCGGTGGAGACCGCGCTGAAGCGCTCGATCAATCTCGGCCGCTCGGTCGCCTATATGTACTGGGTGCTGATCGCGGCCACCTGCTTCTTCGCCAGCGTCAAGCCGTTCTAGGCGCGGGCGGCGACCCCGGTCAGCGCGAAGGCGCGGGGGCGGGCGCGCACCACGGCCCCGCCTCGCCATAGGGCGCGGCGAGCCCGGCGGACAGCAGGGCTTCAGACAGGTCCGCGCCGTCGGCGCGGCGCACCCGCGCCACCACCCGCCCGGCGAAGCTGCCGAGATCAATCGCCTCCAGGCCGATGGCCGCGCCCTCCAGCCAGGCTTGGGTGAAGGCCGTCGCCTCCTGCGCCTTGACCCGCTCGGCCTCGCAATCGGGCCCGCGGCGCTCCGGCGTGTCCACGCCCAGCAGCCGCACCCGCGTCTGCACGTAATGGCCGGGCCAGATATGGGCGCGAACCTCGATCGTGTCGCCGTCGATCACACGCACAAGCTCGGCCGGCACCGGGCCGGGCAACGGCTCTGCAGCCATAGCGGGTGCACCAGCAAAAATACACCCGGCGGAGGCGAGAATCCTTAGCATGCGCCGAGTATAGGAAAGTTTTCCGCGCAAGAAAAGGCGCCACGCCAGATGTGCGTTCGGCGCAAACGACGCGAAGAACACAGCGATGAAGCTCGGCTTCACCGATGAAGAACGCGGCGATGCGGTCCTCTCCAACGCGGAAGGCAAGCGCCTCACCTATCGGCGGACTGCTCAATTCCACGGCGCCGCCCATTATGGGCGTGCGTTTCGTGAAGTGGCCGGAGAAGCGCTAAGCTGTGGATAGTCCGCGTTCGCTTTGCGTTCTGCCCGTTGACAGAATCACAAGTTTAACCACTGAGTCGGGCTTGAGCGTAAAAGTTGAAACCGCCGGGTGGTGAGACACCCGGCGGCTCTTCGCTTTCACGTCTTCGCGTGTCCTCGGATCGGACGCGAAGCGCTAGGCGCGGTGTAAGCCCGAACACTATGTACGGGCGCGTTGGTGTCAAGCTCGATCCGTCTTTGAAAGCGGCCAAGGAGCCCTTCTTATGACGACCGACCTTAAACCCAAACCCTATCGCCTCACCTTTGAAGACGGTGTCTCCATCTGGCAGCGCTATTGGTCTGGCGAGTATCAGCACGACATTGCGGCGCACTTCGGGGTGAACCCCGGTCGCGTCAACGACGTGCTGAAAGAGCGCAAGCACATTGGCAGCCGCGAAGCAGCGTCCGTGCGCGGTGCGGCCTAACCCTTGGACTGAGGCGGGCGCTTTGCGTCCGCCTCTTTCTTGTCCGCCTTTGGCTTATGCGGCGTCGGCGGCGTGTTCAGCATCCGCTTTAGCGCCCGGCCGCGGCGCTGTTCGTCTGTTTCTTGAGGCTTCGAAATGCTGCCCTCTGAATCTGAATACTACGAAGCCATCGGACGGGCCCTTACGAGTTGGGCCGATCTCGAAAATGCCGTCTGCTTAGTCTTCACACGAGCCACAATAGATGATTTTTCTGGCACAGCCGAGGCTGCTTATTGGGAAGTCGCATCATTTGAAGCTCGGTTAAAAATGACCGACGCCGCCGTGCAGGCGCGCTACACAAAGCATCCCGAGTGCCTGAGACTTTGGAAAACACTATACAATGCGTGCAATCGACGTAAGCGCGTTCGCAACAAGCTAGCTCACGGCCAACTTGTCAGCCTTGGTATCCCTTGGGATGAATCAAAGAATGAAAGGTACTTTTCTCCATTCTACCACAAACGACTAAGCCGATCGATAAGAGAAGCAAACGCTTTTCAAAGGGACGACCACTTTACCCATGTTGAAAAAATTTATTTAAAAGAAATAAAAAATTATGAGGCTCTTTTTCGTAGCTTATATTACCGCATCCTTTCGTTCAGTCGCGCCTTGCCAAAAGCGCCCTACGTATAGCAATTTCAATCACTCTTCGCTCGGCGCCCCCCCAGCGTCACGTCACCCACCCCAAGCAATCCCGACTTGATGAGATACGCGCCAGCCGCCTCCACCGTCTCAGGCGTGACCTCGATTTCTTCAGCGGTTTCTATATCTGGGCTTTGTTCAGTCATCTATATTATCACCAAAAGTTTTCCGCGCAAGAAAAGGCGCCCCTCCGCGCCTCTGCGGCACTCCGCCCCCCTTCGCTGCGTTATAGCGCGATGGACAAAAGCGCGACGATCTTAAGCTATGCGGTGCGCCCGCGCGTGGCGCTGCATGTGGGGGCGCTGGCCTTGCTGGCGCTGAGCCCGCTGCCGCTGGTGCCCGGCCTGGTCGCGGCGGTCGAGGGGGACTGGCCGTTCGCGCTGCGCTGCGCGGTGGTGCTTGCAGGCTTCCTTCTGGTCGGCGCGTTCGGGCGCATGAAACAGCCACGCGCGCCGCGCCTGAACGAGGCGCTGTCGGTGATGGCGGGGGTGTTCATCGTCCCGCCCGCGGCCATGGGCTGGGCCATGGCGGCCTATGACATTCCGCTGAACGCGGCGTTGTTCGAAGCGGTGGCGGGGCTCACCACGGCGGGGCTGAGCGTCTTGCCAAGCCCGGAAGCGCTGGATGATACCTTATTATTCACCCGCGCCTGGATGCAATGGATCGGCGGGCTGGGATTCGCGGTTCTGGTGCTGGGCCTGATGGGCGGCGCCGGGGGCAGCGCGGCGCGCAAGCTCAACGAGGTCCAGCCCATGGGCGAGGACCCCATGGCGCCGCTGCGCACCCGCGCAAGACGCACGTTGATGGTCTATCTGGCGCTGACCGCTGCGTGCTTCGCCGCGCTCTGGCTCACCGGGCCGGACGCCTGGCGCGCGCTCTTGTTCGCCATGACGGCGCTGGCGACCGGCGGGTTCGCCCCCCACTCCACCAGCGCCGCGGTTCTGGGCGGCTGGGCGCCCCAGGCGGTGCTCATCGGATTCTCTACGCTCGGCGCGATCAATTTCTCGCTCTACATTCACCTTCTGGATCGCAAGGTTCCTGACGCCGCCCTGCGCCGCGACGTGGCTTCGCTGTTCGCTTTCGCCGCCATCACCATCACCGGAGTCTCCGTCTTCATGCTTCTGGACGGGTTCAGCCCGGGCGAAGTGCTGCGCCATGCGCCGTTCCTGGGCATGGCCGCGCAATCGAGCGTCGGGTTCACCACAATGGACATCTCCGCCCTGCCCCCGGCCGGGCTCGCCTTTGTGATGATCGCCATGTTCATCGGCGGCAATTCAGGCTCCACCGCGGGCGGGATCAAGACCTATCGCGCCTCCACCCTGATCGCCATGGTGCGCCTGACCCTGCAGCGCACGAGCCTGCCCCCGGACGCGGTCACGCGGCTCACCGCGGACGGGCGGATCGTTTCGCGCTCGGCGCTGGAAAGCGCCATGACCATCGCCTTTCTGTCCGTGGGCACGATCTTTCTTGTGTGGCTGCCCTTCCTGGTGGCCGGCTACGGGCTCGACGCGCTGTTCGACGTGGCCGGCGCGGTGACCACGGGCGGGCTGTCCACCGGCGTGATCGGCCCTGATCTGGAGCCGGGCCTGAAAGCCGTGCTCACCGTCGCGATGATTTTGGGGCGCGTGGAGTTCATCGCCCTGCTCGTCCTGATCTGGCCGCCCACCTGGCTTGGCGGTTCGCCGAAGGAGACCTGAATGCGCATCGTCATCACCGGGCTCACCGCAATGAGCCTTGAAGCCGCCCGCGCCTTCGCCAAGCGCGGCGACGACGTCATCCTCATCGATCCCGATCAGGAGACCTTCGAGGAGGTCGCCGACGATCTGGACGTGGCCTTCATCAAGGGCGACGGCGCGCGGCCCGACGTGCTGGCCCAGGCCAATCCGGGCAAGGTGGATGTGATGTACGCCCTGTGCGAGGACGACAAGGACAACATCATCGCCGCGCTGGTGGCCAAGGCGGCCGGGATTGAACGGGTCATCCCCAAGATCGAGGACCGCACCTATCACCCGATCTGCGACGAAATCGGGCTGACCGACCGCGTCGATCCCGCCCACGCCATCGCAAAAGCGCTTGTGCACATGGGCGCCAGCGACGACGCGGCCGCCGCCGGTCTCGACCAGCGCGAGGTGGAGCGCGACGCCCGCGGCGAAGGCGAAGAAGAGGACCCCGCGGCGCGCTCCGGCGGGGGAGAGGGGTATAACGGGGCGTGAAACCGGTTGCGATCCTGTCGGCGGCCCACGGCCGCGCCGCACACCGCTCCCTCGCCCCTCAATCAAGCGAGGCGCCAAGGTTCCAGCTGTGCACGCTGCGCCTGATGTCCCCTAGACGCTCCCGCCCCAGCTCAACCGCTTGAGCTGATTGTCGAAGACCTTGAGGACTTGAGACAGATCATGGCCGCGCTTGAGGATCTGGCCGCCGGCGGCGACGACCTTGAACGCGCCCTGCTTCCTGGCCTCGGCCGGGGTCTTCACGACGCGATAGACCGGAAACTCCGCGGCGTGGCGGAAGATCGCGAACTCGGCGCGGTCCTTCAGCCCGTCAATGGCGTAGTCGCGCCATTCCCCGCCGGCCACCATCATGCCGTAGACGCGCAGGATCGCATTAAGCTCGGCGCGCTGGAACATCACGGTGTCCGCGCTCGATGAGGCGTTCGCCGCTGTAAACGACATCGCGCTCCTTTCCTTAGGGGCTCGCGCCCTAACCTTTTCTCAGCGTTACCGAAAATTCACGCAATGCCGCAATTACGCCTTATTTTGGTCCTGCGAACGCCCCACGCCAAATCCATTTTTGACGTGCCGGTCGATGCGGGTAAAGCCTCTGGATCTGGATTCACAGCCCCCCCAGCCCCCCGGGTCCTGCGGGTCGCATCGATCGGCGCTTCTCCCTTTCAATCGGTCCCGCTGCGAAACGCCCATGCGCCGCCGCGTGTTCAAGCGCCGTCTTCAGGCTTTGGTGACCAGCGTGCAGTCATGCTGGTGGCGCGCCCGCCCGCCATGGGCTATCGCTAACGTCATCGCCCTCGCGCCACGAACGGGACCGCCCATGATCCTTGCTGATCGTCTGGTCAAACGCTTCGCCGGCAAGACCGCCGTCAATGAGGTGAGCTTTGAGGTGAAGACCGGCGAAGTGCTCGGTTTTCTGGGGCCCAACGGCGCGGGCAAATCCACCACCATGCGCATGATCGCCGGCTGCCTGGAGCCCGATGCGGGCCGCGCCCTGGTCAACGGCCGCGACAGCGCCCTGCAGCGCCGCGCCGCGCAGGAGCAGCTGGGATACCTGCCCGAAGGCGCGCCGGCCTATCCGGCGATGACGCCGCGCGGCTTCGTGCGGTTTTGTCTGCGCGCGCGGGGCTTTTCACGCTCCGGCCTCGACGAGGCGGCCGAGCGCGCCTTGCGCCTGGCCAATCTCGGGCCCGCGGCGGAGAAGTCCATCGGCGCCTTGTCCAAGGGATACAAGCGCCGCGCCGCCCTGGCGGCGGCCATCGCCCACGACCCGCCGGTGCTGATCCTGGACGAGCCCACCGACGGCCTTGATCCCAATCAGAAGGACGGGGTGCGCACCCTCATCACCGAGATGGCGAAAGCCAAGGCGATCATCATCTCCACCCACCTGCTTGAAGAGGTCGACGCCATCTGCACCCGCGCCGTGGTGATCGCCGGCGGCCAGGTGCTCGCCGACGACACGCCGGCCAAGCTTGCAGAGCTGGGCGCGGACAACACCATCGCGTCGGCCTTCCGCGCCCTGACCGGGCCCATGGGCGAGACGGTGGGCCGCATCCGGGGAGGCCGGGCGGCGTGAACGGATTGAAGGCGGTGTTCCGCCGCGAGCTTGCGGCGTATTTCGAGACCCCGCTCGCCTGGGTCTTCCTGACCGTGTTCGCGCTCGCCGCGCCGAGCTTCGCCTGGCGGGTGGGCGATCTGTTCGACACCGGACGGGCCGATCTGGCGCCGCTGTTTGATTTCATGCCCTGGCTGTTGCTGGTGCTGATGCCGGCGCTGGCCATGCGCGCCTGGGCCGAGGAGCGCGACCGCGGCACGCTGGAGACGCTCTTGTCCGCGCCCATTCCGCTCTGGGCCTCGGCGCTGGGCAAGTTCCTCGCCGCCTGGGCGGTGGCCGGGCTCGCCATCGCGCTGACCTTTCCCATGTGGATCGCGATGAATTATCTCGGCGAGCCCGACAACGCGGCCACCGCCACCGCCTATTTCGGCGCGCTTTTGCTGGCGGGCGGCTATCTCGCCCTGGGCCAGGCGCTGTCGGCGGCGACGTCGAACCAGGTGATCGCCTTCGTGCTCGGCGCGGCGGCGTGCTTTCTGATCACCGTGGCGGGGCTTCCCTTCGTGCTCGACGCCCTGTCCGCGCGCCTGCCCGGCGCGGCGGCCGAAGCGCTCGCCGAGCTGTCCGCCCTCGCCCGGTTCGAAAGCTTGCGCCGCGGCGTGGTGAGCCTGTCTGACGTGGTGTATTTCCTCAGCCTGATCGGCCTCGGCCTGGGGCTCGCCATGACGCTCATCGACAGCCGGCGCGGAGGCGGGCGATGAACGGCGCGCGCTTCCTTCTGGTCATGGCTGCGAGCCTTCTGGTGGGCTTCGCCGGGCTCAACCTGTTCTCCGGCGCGGCGCTGGACGGGCTGCGCCTCGATCTCACCGAGCGCGGCCTCTACCAGCTCTCGCCCGGCACGCGCGAGGTTCTGGCGCGCATCGACGAGCCGGTGGAGCTGACCTTCTATTATTCGCGCACCGAAGCGGCCCGCTATCCCGCCATCCGCGCCTATGGCGCGCGGGTGCGCGAGATGCTGCGCACCATCGCCGCCCGGTCCGGCGGCCGGGTGCGGCTGGAGGAGATCGACCCCGACCCCTTCAGCGCCGAAGAGGACGCCGCCATCGCCGCCGGGCTGGAGCCGGCCCCCACCGAAGACGGCGGGCAGATATTCTTCGGCCTGACCGGGCGCAATGCGGTGGACGATCAACGGCTGATCCCCTTTTTCGATCCGGTGGAGGAGGCGCGCCTGGAATACGAGATCGTGCGCACCCTCGCCGAGCTGGAGCGCGCGCGGGTCCCGAAGATCGCGGTGATCTCCGACCTGCCGTTCGCGCCGGACCGGGACGGAAACAGCGCCAATCGCATCATCGACGAACTCGCCGCCGCTTTTCAGGTGGAGTGGCTGGAAAACGATTTCGAGGCCCTGCCCGAAGACGCCGACGCGCTGTTCATCCTACACCCCGCCCCGCTGGAGGAGGCGCAGAGCTATCTCATCGACCAGTTCGCGCTGACCACCGGGCGGGTGCTCGCCCTGGTGGACCCCATGGCCCATGTGGCGCTGAAAGCCGGTCCCGACGGCCTGCCGCCGGTGAACGCCAACCGCGCCTCGACACTGGACCGGCTGTTTTCCGCCTGGGGCGTCGCCTATGACGTGAACACCACCGCCATGGACGCGCGCAACGGCCTGCCGGTGCAGATCGTCGAGGGCGGGCGCACGCGCATGCGCGCCTATCCGCTCTGGTTCACCGTGACGCCGGCGCAGATGAACGAGGCCCTGCCGGCCGTCGCCGCCCTGTCGCGCGGGGTCAATCTGGGCTCGCCCGGCGTGCTGGCGCCCCTGCCCGGCCTTGAGGACCGCTTCACCCCGGTGCTGACCACCAGCCAGGCCGCCGCCCGCCTGGACGCCGACCGCGCCGCGTCTTCGCCTGCGCCCGAAGAGCTGATGCGCCAGCTCGACCCCGCGCCCGACGCGCCGCTGACGCTGGCCGCGCGCCTGTCCGGCCCGTTCCAGACCGCCTTTCCCGAAGGCCCGCCCGCCGCCGACATCGACCTTGACCCCGGCGCCCATGTGGAGGTCTCCCAAAGCGAGTCGGAGATCGTGGTGATCGCCGACGCCGACCTTCTGGACCCCGCCTTCTATCTGCGCAGCGATCCGGCCGCGGGCGAGCAGGTGGTCGCCGACAATCCGGCCCTGATCCTCAATCTCGCCGACCGGCTCGCCGGCGATCCGGCCCTGGTCTCCCTGCGCTCACGCGCAGGATCGGACCGGCCCATGGTGCGGGTCGAAGCTTTGCGCGCCGACGCCGAGGCGCGCTATCTCGCGCTTCAGGACGAATTGCAGGCCGAGCTCAGCGACGCCGAAGCCCGGCTGGAGGCGCTGACCCGCGAAGGCCGCGCCAGCGCGCTGGGCGGGGCGGGCGAAGCCGACAGCGCCGAGGCCGAGACCCTGCGCGCGCAGATCGTCGACGCCCGCGAGCGCCTGCGCGAGATCGAGCGCGGCTTCCGGGTGGAGATCGACGCGCTGGAACGCGGGCTGATGATCTGGACGGTGTGGTTTCCCCCGCTTCTGGTGATCGCGTGCGCGATTCTCTTCACCCTGATACGGCGGCGGAGGCGGCCCGCATGAGCCGGGGCCCCGCACACCGCCGCCGCACTCAGGCGCTGTTCGCGATCGCCGCCGCGGCGCTCTTGTTCGTCATGGGCGCCGCAGCGGTCTGGCGCGACGCGGCGCTGGGCGCGCGGCCCGAGGTTTCCGGTCCCGTCGTCGCCGGTTGGAGCGAGGCGGCCGGCGAAGCCGCGCGCATCGAAATCGTCACCGCCGGGGATCAGTTCGCCCTGGTGCGCCAGGGCGAGCGCTGGATCATGCCCTCGCGCGGGGGGTATCCGGTGCGCGCCGAACGCATCGCCGAGCTGGACGCGGCGCTGGGCGCGCTGACCTATCAGCGCGCCATGACCCGCGACCCGGACAAGTTTGCGCGCCTGGGCCTCGGCGACCCGCTTGAAGGCGGCGAGGGCGTGCGCCTCACCGTGCTTGGCGGCGCAGGCGAGCCGTTGGCGCGCCTCGTCGTCGGCGAGGATCGCGAGGCGGGCGGCGTGTATCTGCGCCCCGCCGGCGCCGAGCGCGCCTACGCCGCCTCCGGCGACCTGCCGCCGCTCGGCGATCCGGGACGCTGGCTGGGGCTTGAGTTCTGGGACATCGATCCCTCCGCCGTCGCGCGCGCGCGCATCCGGCCGGAAACCGGGCCGGCCTATTTCGTCCAGCGCGCGGGCGTGGCGCAGCGCAATTACGACCTGATGGAGCCCAATGGCTGGCGCCTGGTCACCGGCGGAGCGGCGAACGGCGTGGCCACCGCCGGCGCCCGCCTGCGGTTCCGCGACGTCAAACCGGCCGATCAGGTGGAAGGCGCGTTTGTGGCGCGCCATGCCGGCGTGACGTTCTCAGGCATCGCCTACACGTTCGATTTCATCGCCGAAGACGACGCGCGCTGGGCGCTCATTGAGGTGGAGGCGCGCGCCGACGACGCCGCCGAGCGGGTCGAGCGCCTGCAGCGCCTCACCGAAGACTGGGCGTTCAAGGTTTCCGACGACGCCTATGAGCGCCTGACCCGGCCGCTGACCCAGCTCGCCGAACCGGCGCGCGCGCCGGAGCCCCCCGAAGACTCCGAGCAAGACCCCGACGCGGGGTAGCCCGTCATTAAAAGTTCGCGCAAGGCGGGCGCGCTTGCGGTATTCTGGGCGCGCTTGCTGTTTTCGGGGATTTCTCATGCGCCTGCCCGTTCTCGCCGCCGCCCTGCTTGTCTGCGCCTGCGCCGCGGAAACGCCCAAGCCGGAACCGGCCGCGCCGGCCTTCGCCTTTCCCACCCTTTCCGGCGAGCCGCCGCTTGTGATCGCCCATCGCGGCGCGTCGGGAGACCGCCCCGAACATACCGAGGCGGCCTACACCCTGGCGCTTGAGCAAGGCGCGGACGTGCTGGAGCCGGACCTGCAGATGAGCGCGGACGGCGTGCTGATCGTGCGCCACGACCCGTATCTGTCCAGCTCCACCGATATCGCCGACAGGCCCGAGTTCGCAGACCGCAAGGCCGAGCGCTTCGGCCGCGAGGACTGGTGGGTCTCCGACTTCACCGCCGACGAGTTGCGCACGCTGAACGCCCGCCAGGTCTTCGAGGACCGCTCCGACGAGTACGACGACCGCTACGCGGTGCTCACCTTCGATGATTTCCTCGATCTCGTGAGCGAGGAGCAGATCCTGTGCGAGTGCGTCATCGCAATCGAGCCGGAGGTGAAAAGCCCCGCCGAATACGCCGCGCTGGGCCTTGATCCGCTGCCCGCCCTGCTCGCCGCGCTTCAGGCCCGCGATCTCAACCGCGCGGGCGCGCCGGTGGTGATCCAGTCCTTCGATGCGGACTTTCTAAAGCGGCTGCGGCCTGAAACGCCGCTGCCGCTCGCCATGCTCTACGCCGGCCCGGCCGAGGACGGGTTCGACGCCGACGGGCTGACCCTTCCTGAGATCGCCGCGTTCGCCGACGGGGTGGGCGCGTTCAAGGGCGTGCTGCTGAACGCCGACGGGACCAGCACCGGCTATCTGGAAGCCGCCCATGCGCAGGGGCTGGAGGTTCACACCTGGACCGTGCGCGACGACCGCACGCCGATCACCGGCGACACCGTGGAGGCCGAACTCGCCGCCCTCTACCGGCTGGGCGTCGACGCGGTCTTCACCGACCATCCCGCAACGGCGGTGCGGGTGAGGGATAGGCTGGAGTAGGCGGGCGCTTTGTTTATCGAAGACACAACCCGCTCCCCGGCGAATGGCCCGGCTTCAGGCCGGGCCTGAGGCCGGGGCCCAGGAGCGTGTCCGGATCAGGCGGTGGAACAGCGTCGACGCTGCTTCGGCGTTCAACCTGTAAAGCTCCAAGGTCCCGGTCCCACCCCCGGCCTTCGCCGGGGGATGAACCGGGAAGCGGAAGGCCGCCCCTCTTGCACCACCTAGTGAACGGTGTTCACATATCGACGGACCCGGCGCGAGACCGGTGCGGAGGAGACGTCATGGCTGTAGAGACGCTGAACGCCGAGACGGCGATAGAGTTGGACGTGCTGATCGTCGGCGCCGGCATTTCCGGCGTCGGCGCGGCCTGGCACCTGCAGGACAAAAGCCCCTCGCGCAGCTACAAGATTCTTGAAGCGCGCGCCGATCTGGGCGGGACGTGGGATCTGTTCCGCTATCCGGGTATCCGCTCAGACAGCGACATGTACACGTTCGGCTATAATTTCCGTCCCTGGACGGACGGCAAGGTGTTCGCCGACGGCCCCAGCATCCGCACTTACATCCGCGAGACCGCCCGCGAAGCCGGCATCGACCGCCATATCCAGTACAACACCCGCGTCAAATCGGCCAGCTGGAGCACCGAACAGGCGCGCTGGACGGTTCACGCCGACCATGACGGCGTCACGCAGGTCTATCACGCGCGCTTCGTGATGATGTGTTCGGGCTATTACCGCTATGAAAGCGGCTACATGCCCGACTTTCCCGGCATGGAGGACTTTAAAGGCGAGATCGTCCACCCCCAGCTGTGGAGAGAGGATCAGCCCTATGCCGGCAAGCGCGTGGTGATCATCGGCTCGGGCGCAACGGCGATCACGCTGGTCCCCTCCATGGCCGAGACGGCCCGGCATGTGACCATGCTCCAGCGCTCACCGAGCTATATCGCCGCGCGTCCCTCGCGCGACGCGATCGCGGATTTTCTACGCAAAGCGCTGCCCGGACGCGCCGCCTACACGGCGACGCGCGCCAAGAACGTGCTGATGGCGATCGTGTTCTTCAATCTCGCCCGGCGCTATCCCGGCTTCGTGAAAAAGGGCGTCCTGAAACAGATCCGCGAGACGCTGGGCGAGGACTTCCCCGTCGAGACACATTTTTCGCCGTCTTATAATCCGTGGGATCAGCGCTTCTGTCTGGCGCCGGAAGGCGATTTCTTCGAGGCGTTGAAGACCGACAAGGCCGACATCGTCACCGACCATATCGAGCGCTTTACGCCCACGGGAATCCAGCTGAAATCGGGCGAGCATCTGGATGCGGACCTGATCATCCCGGCGACCGGCCTCGCCATGCAGGTGGGCGGTGCGGTGGATATTTCCGTGGACGGACGGCCCTTCCATGCCCCCGACCACGTCACCTATCGCGGCATGATGCTGTCGGACGTGCCGAACATGGCGCTGGCCTTCGGATACACCAACGCCAGCTGGACGCTGAAGATCGACCTGACCTGCGAGCGGGTGTGCCGCATGCTCAATCACATGGAAAAGACCGGCGCCGATTACGCCGTGCCCGAACCGCCCGCCGATCTTGAAACCCTGCCGCTGCTGGACTTCACCTCCGGCTATGTCCAGCGCGCCCTGCCCGATCTCCCGCGCCAGGGCGCGACCCAACCCTGGCGGACGTATCAGAACTATATCAAGGACATGATGACGATCCGCTACGGCAAGTTGGAGGACGGCCATATCCGCTTCGGCCAGGCCGGCGACCAGGCGAGCCTAGCGCCGGTGGAAACGGTGAACGCCAAGGCGGCGGAGTGATCAGTCCATCCGCTCCACCGCCGGCATGGTCCAGGCGCCCGACAGCGCCTGCGGCGCCGGATCATAAAGCCGCGCGGTGAGCGCGAACGGCGCGCCGGGCGTCACAGGCAGGAAATTGGCCGCCGGCGTCGCGTCCGGCCGCACCGCAGCGATGATGATCTCCAGGCCGCCGTCCTCTTCATAGACCAGGCGATCGCGGTCCCCGAGCGCATGGCGATCGGTGTCGAGCAGGAAGCCTTGGTCATCATAGGCGGTGATCGACCAGAACGCCGCGGCGGGCGGGGCCTGTCCGGGGCCAAAGCGCAGACGATAGACATGGTCGCCGTGAAGCGGCCGCCCCCGCCGGTCCACATCCGTATTGGGATAGATCGCATCCTCGGCCCGGTTGGCGCCCAGACCGATCATGGCGACGCCTGCGCGCAGGGCGTAGTCCGTCCCGTAATCACCGAGCCCCTCACGCGCCGTGCGCCAGCCGTTCAGGCCCGGCGCCCGGCCGGCGGCGGCGGCGTCGAGGCGCTCACGCGCCACCGCGACGCCCCGGGCGGCCGCCCGCCGGGCGATCCAGCCCATGCCCGCCGGATCGTACAGACCTGCCATCAGCCCGATCCCGGAAAAGCGCTGCAGCGCGGGCTGATCCTCCGGCCGCGGCGGATCGATCTCCATCAGCCCGGCGAGGCGGTTGAAATACGCCGAGGCGGGCAGCATCGTGACCGCATCAACCGGCCGGCGTCCGCCCATGGAGCGCGCGGGTCCGGCCGCGTCCGGCGCGCGCAGGACGAAACCGTTCTGCAGGGCGCGGCCTGCGTCCAGATCCGCAGGCTGCGGCGCCACCGCGATGCGCCCGATGATCCAGGCGGTGTTGGTGTTCACCTTGATGTGCACCGCATCCTCGGGCGCGCCGCCGCGCCAGGCCGGCCCGGTGATAAAGGCGCGCCCCGGCCCGGCGCCTTGCGTTCGCGAGCCCGGCGCGCCGGCGACGTCGGTCCAGGCGTCCATGACCTGAAACAGCCAATAGCGCCCGCCGGTCTGCGGCCAGGACAGTTCGACCGGTCCCGCAGACAGGTCGAGCCATGCGATGGAATACAGCGTGTCGCGATTGGGCCGGACCACCTCTTCATCGCCATGACCGGGCAGCGAGCGGCGGTGGACCAGACGGTTCTGCTGCGCGCCCGTGCGCGCCAACATCACCGCGCGGGTCTCGTCCATGAGCACGAGCGGAAAGCCGAACACATAGGCCTCGCCGGCGCGTTGGCCGATCTCGCGAAGAGGCAAGCCGTCTGGATGGCGCGCGCCGTGGGCGTAAACGCCCGCCGCCAGGGCCGAGAGCGCAAGCAGGCTCAGAAGGAACGTCGCCAGCCGGGTCATTTATGAACGGGTAAAGGATTAACGGGCGCGCGCAAGAGGAAGCGGCGCGCCCCCCCCACCAAGCCGCGCGCGGGCCCTCGACGCAGCCCTCGCATCGCGCCACTCTCATCGCCATGGACAAAGACGCCTATAAATCCGAGCTGCACGGCCTGCAGATCGGCCTCGTGAACCTACAGCGCCAGATCATCTGCGAGGAGCGCCGGCTTCTGGTGATCTTTGAAGGGCGCGACGCCTCGGGCAAGGACGGGGTGATCAAGCGCGTCGTGGAGCACCAGTCCCCGCGCGACACCCGCGTTCTGGCGCTGGGCAAACCCACCGAGCGCGACCGCTCCAGCTGGTATTTCCAGCGCTGGGTCCCGCACCTGCCCGCCGGCGGCGAATTCGTGCTGTTCAACCGGTCCTGGTACAACCGGGCCGGCGTGGAGCGGGTGATGGGCTATTGCAGCGAGGCCGAATACGCCCGCTTCATCTCCGACGTGGACGCGTTCGAGCGCCTGCTCGTGGATGAAGGGATCATCGTCTTGAAATACTATCTCGACATCTCGCGCGCCGAGCAGGCGCGCCGCCTGGAGGACCGGCGCACCAATCCGCTCAAGCAGTGGAAAATCTCGCCGGTGGACGCGGTGGCGCTGGAGAAGTTCGACTCCTACACCCAGGCGCGCGACGCCATGCTGGCCGCCACCGGCGCAGCCGCGCCCTGGAAGGTGGTGCGCGCCGATGACAAGCGCCGCGCCCGGCTGGCGGTGATCCGCGACATCCTGGCGAGCGTGCCTGCAGAAGGCCTTCGCGAACCCGTCGATCCCGCCGATCCGGCGCTCCTGCGCCAATGGCGACCGGGCGACCGGCCGGACGATTTTCTTCAATCCTGATCAATCCGCAGACGGAGACCGCCATGGGCTGGGCCCTCGCCATTGACAAGACCGATATTTCCAAGGCTTCGCTGATCGAAACCGAAAGCGCGCCGCTCGAAGACGGCCAGGCGCGCCTGGCTGTGCGGCGCTTCGCCATGACGGCCAACAACATCACATACGCCGCCTTCGGCGAGATCATGCGCTATTGGGACTTCTTTCCCGCCAGCGACGGCGGACGCCTGCCGGTGTGGGGCTTCGCCGAGGTGACCGAAAGCAAGGCCGACGGGCTGCAGATCGGCGAGCGCATCTACGGCTACCTGCCGGCGGGCGATGAACTGATCGTGGAGCCGGCGCGCATCAACGCCGGCGCGTTCATCGACACCGCGCCGCACCGCGCCGATCTGCCGGCGGCCTATAACCGCTATACGCGCTGCCAGGGCGATCCAGGCTATCGCGAAGACCGCGAGGCGGTGCAGATGGTGCTCCAGCCGCTGTTCCTGACGAGCTGGCTGATCGATCTTCACCTGCGCGAGGAAGGCTTTTTCGGCGCGCAGCAGATCTCGCTCACCAGTGCGTCGAGCAAGACCGCGCTCGCCCTCGCCTGGCTCTTGCACCGCAACCGTCCGGAGGGCGTCGCAATCGAGGCGATGACCTCGAAGCGCTCCATGGGCTTCGTCGCCGAGACCGGGTATTACGACGCCATCACGCTCTATGACGCGCTCGCCGAGCTGAAGGCCGAGCCCAAGCGCCTCATCGTCGATTTCGCCGGCGACGCGCAGATCACCACCGACATCCACACCGCTCTGGGCGACGCGCTCGCCGCCGATATCCGCGTCGGCGCGGCGCACTGGGAGCACGCCGCGCCGCCCAAGGGCCTGCCCGGGCCTAAACCGGTGTTCTTCTTCGCCCCCGACCATGTGGCCAGGCGCATCTCCGAATGGGGCCCCGCGCAGTTCGCCAAGCGCTACGCCGCCGACTGGACCGCCTTCGCAGACGAGGGCGGCGCGCTGTTTGAAGAACAAGACCTTGCAGGCGCAGACGGCGCGCTGGACGCCTATACCCGCCTTGTCACCAACACCGCGCCGGCGAAAGCAGCGCTGACGGTGCGGGTTTAGCGGCGCCGGCGCAAACGCCCTCCCCTTGACGGACGTGAGGCAGCAAAGATCGATCCCGCGGGATTGATCGACCGGTCGAACGGCCGCCGAAGCCGGCGCCCTCACGGTCAACGGCCGCGCGGTCAGCCGCAACGCCAAGCCGCCGAGCGAGGCGGTGATTCAGTAGGGTGGCAAGGCCTGTGCGTCCTTCGAGGCGACCCCGGACCTGATCCGGGGAAGCCTCGAAGGCGCCTCAGAAAGAACGCCTAAACCGCCAGCTCGAAATGCGGCCGGCCGTCGGATGTGCGCGCATCGGAGACGCCGCGTGCGTCCACGATTCCGCTCACCCTTTGTCGATAGGCGGAGAAGCTGTCGAAAGTCACCACGTCGACGGGCTCCTCGAAGTCGAGGGTGAGTTCATAGCGCGCCCCGCCGGCGAGCTTCTTCATCGAAAGGATTTCGGCGGTGAAGCTCTGGCCGAGATAGCGGCCGGAAACCGTGGACCCCACCGCGAACGGTTCGGGCGCACGCTCGCCGACGGCGGCGTGGAGCGTGTTCCAGTCGCGATGGCCGTGTTGGCGGGCGATCAGCTCCAGCGATTCCGAGTGGGTGACGAAATCGCCGTCAGCGGCCAGAGCGGCGCGCAGGCGCTTGGCCTGAGCTTTCAGGGTTTGAAGATCGAGGGTCATGTCATGCCTTCCTGTCCGAAGGCGGCCTCATCGGCGGGGTCCGCATTGCCGCCGCGCCGCCTTGAAACAAGGGTGCACGACTTCAGTCTTCGAGGAGCGCTTCACCAAGGGCATGGCCCTGCGGACGGCGGGCGCGCTCAGACCCGGCCCGAGCGGATACGCCCATGACGCAGTGCGGTCAAGCGTGTGTCTCGATCAGGCCCCTTGCGCCGCGCCTTGCGCGCCGGCCATGCGCTTTTCCTGGGCGCGCATGATCGCCCGGCCGACCGGATCGGGCAGGATGCGCGCCAGGGCCACGAGCGTCTTGTAAAAGGCGCCGGGCACGCGCAGCGGCACGCCGCGCTCCACCGCGTCATAGCCGGTTTCCGCGACCTCTTTCGGCGACAGCATCCAGTAGGAGGGCAGCGTGTTGACCGTGGAGCGCGCGCCGTTGACGTCGTGGAACTCCGACAGGGTGTAGCCCGGCGCCACGGCGGTGACGTTGACGCCCTTGCCTTCAAGCTCCAGCCCCAGCGCTTCGCTGGCCTTGATCAGCAGCGATTTGATCCCTGGATAGAGCGTGCCGGAATAGCGGGTGTGGGCGTTGGCGCTGGGCAGAAGCGCGCTCACCGAGGAGATGTTGATGATGCGCCCGAAACCGCGCTCGGCCATGGCCGGGGCGGTAAGGTGCAGCAGCTTGAGATAGCTCGTGGCCATCAACTCCAGGAACTGCGCCTGGGTCTCCCAGCTGGTTTCGGTGAAGCCGCCCGGCTGGCCGGCGCCGGCGTTGTTCACCAGCCCGTCGATCGTGCGGCCGGCCTTGGTGATCTCATCGACGACGCCTTGCGGGGCGTCTGGATGGGACAGGTCGGCGGCGATCACCAGGCTGTCCACGCCGAACTGGGCTTTGAGCTCCTCGGCCGTGTCCTTCAGCTTCTCCTCGCGCCGGGCGACCAGCGCCAGATCCCAGCCATGGCGGGCGAACTCGCGCGCGAACGCGGCGCCGATGCCGCTGGAGGCTCCTGTAACAAGGCAGAGACGGCGGGCCATGGCGCAACTCCTTCACGCTGAAGACAGGGCGTGAAACTGGCCGCTCGGCCCCTCCGTGTCCAGTCGGGCGGCCCGGCGGGCTGCGGTCAGCAGCCCTCGGCCGGCTCCAGGCTCAGATTGTCCACCAGCCCGCCCTGGATCACCTCGCCGGCGAGCCGGCCGTCGCCGTCCAGCGCGCCGTCGAAGCGGAAGGCGCCCAAGCGCGTCGCCGCGGCCAGGCGGGGCCCGTCCAGGCGTACCTGTTCAAACGCGATGGCGCCGCCGCCCTGACCGGGAGAGATCAGGCGCACGCGTGCGGGGTCGAGCGACACGTCAAGAAGGATGCGGCGCGGCTCCACGCTGGTGGTGATCACACCGCTCCAGCAGCCTTCAAGCCCGGGGTCCGGCGCGGCGGCTGGGGCGGACTGGTCGATGACGTAGAGCGGCTCGTCCGGCGCCTCGTTGCGGCCGCAGGCGGTGAGCCCAAGCAGGGTCGTGAGAATGAGGATTGCGCGCATGGGCCCGGATTAAGGCCGCGGCGCCGCGGCGCGCAAGCCTAGAGGCCGAATTGCTTCGCCATGTCGCGCTCGAACGCGCGCAGGCGGGCGCGCGCCTTGCGCCATTCCCACCATAAAAACAGGATCTTCGGCCCGTCCACCAGATAGCGCCGCCACATGCGCCGCGGCGCTTCGGCCAGGCGATGCAGCCATTCCAGCCTGGCCCGGCGCATCCAGACCGGGGCGCGTTTGGCCTTGCCGGACAGAAAGTCGAGCGAGGCGCCGACGCACAGGCCCACACCGGTGCAGTCGCCGCGATTGAGGCAGGCCTCCGCGATCATCTCCTGCTGGGGCGAGCCCACGCACAGGAAGACGAAGCGGGCCGGGTTCTCCGCCACGAAGCGCGCGCACTCGGCGACAGCGTCGGGATTATCGCGCAAGCCCATGGGCGGGGCGTGCCAGCGCACGTCGGTGAGTTGGTAGCGCGCCTTCACCCCCTCGATCACACGCGCGTCCCCGCCGATCACCACCACCGGCTCGTCGCGGTCGATCATGGTTTCAAACAGGGTTTCGGTGAGGTCCGAACCCGGCGTCACGTCGATGGTTTCGCCGGAAAACGCCGCGATCAGCTCCAGGATGCGGCTGTCGCACACGGTCAGCCAGGCCTGGGCGTAGAGCGGGGCGAACACCGGGTCCCGGCCGAGGCGCACCAGGTGGTCGACATTGGGGGTCACCACGAAGGCGAAGGGCTTTTCCGGATCACGCCCGGCGATGCGCTCCAGCGCGGTGTCGAAGCCGATGCGATCAAAGGCCGAGTTTAAAAACCAGACATGGCGCGCCGCCTTGCGCCGGTCACCGCCCGGCGGCCGGTGCGCCGCTTCGATCTGTTTTCTGGGCGTATGTGCGGTCATGCGTCCCGTTTTGCTCCAGCCCTGATCCCATTCGCGCTGCGCCACGCAAGCCCGGCGCCGCATCCGATCGGGCCTTGGCGCGCATCAAGGGGGCGAACCACGTTTCGGGGAGGTCTTTGATGAACACCGCGCTCTGGGTCTTCGGCGCTGCAATGGCCGCGTTGATGCTGGCGTCCGGCGTGGTCGACCGCGCACCCATGCACACCAACGCCGCGGTGGAGATGCAGACCGGGCCGGTGATCCTGGCGCTCGCCGCGCCGGACAAGCCGGTTCGCCTGATCGCCCAGCAGGGCTGCGTGAGCGCGCGCTGCCCGCTGATCGAACTGCGCGTCCGGCGCGAGGCGGCGCAGGCCGAGGACCGCGTCACCCTTACCACACGGTAATCCGGCGAGCGCTTGCCAGCGCGCGCCGGACGGCTACTCTGCTCGCCATAAGCGCGAATGCGCATAAACGAGGGGAGCTCAATGTCCGCAGTATGGAGGACCGGCGCGGCCGGCCTTGCAAGCGTGGTGCTGTGCGGCGCGGCGGCCGCCTCGCCGCCGCTCATCCAGCCCGGCGCGCCGGGCGAGGCCTCCCGCACGCTGACGCCTGAAGAAAGCGTGGCGATGAGCCGGACCGGCTACGCCGAGGCCGACGTCACCTTCATGCAGCACATGATCGTCCACCACCAGCAGGCGGTCGACATGGTCGCCCTGATCGAGACGCGCACGCAGAACGCCGGCGTCGCCGGCATCGGACGGCGCATCTCGCTGACCCAGGAAGGCGAGATGGCGCAAATGCGCGGCTGGCTGAGCGCGCGCGGCGAGCCGATCGAAGACGCAGAGCTGAAACCCGGTCACGCCCATGGCGGCCACGGGGCGCACGGCGGTCATGGCGGTCACGGCGGTCACCACGCCGGTCATCACGATATGGCCGAGCCCGATCCCTATCACACCCCGCTCATGCACGGCATGCTCTCGCCGGCCGAGATGGACGCGCTCGCCGCGTCTGAAGGCGAGAGGTTCGACCGGCTGTTCCTTGAAGGCATGATCCACCACCACCAGGGCGCCATCGACATGGTGAACGCCCTGCTCGCCCAGCCCGGCGCCGGGGAGGACACGGCGCTGAGCGAGTTTCTAAGCCACGTCGTCGCCGACCAGTCTGCAGAAATCCTGCGCATGGAGGTCATGCTCTCGAAGATGGGCGCCGGCCATTCACACGAAGGACACCCTTGATGACCCGTCTAGCAAGCCTGACCTGTTCCGCCGCCCTCGCCGCGCTCACCGCCGGCGCCGCCTTCGCGAAGGACGACGCCGTCGATCCGCGTGAAGGCCTTGCGCCGGGCCTCTATGACGCCGGCGAGGCCGCTGAAGGCATGGAGCTCGTCCACTTCATTGCGTCGCCTGAGGGCTTCAACGACCCCGCCGCGATCACGCGCCGGTCCAATTTCATGGAGGGCGCGGAGCCGGCCTATTCGCCGCTGGCGCTGGCCAACACCGATCTCGCCTTCGCCGACGGCAAGGTGTTCATGGGCAGCTATCACGGCTTCAACGTCTATGACACGACGGTCGAGGGCGAGCCGGCGCACATCGCCTCCATCGTCTGTCCGGGCGGGCAGGGCGACGTGGCGGTGCACGGCGATCTTCTGTTCATGAGCGTGGAGCAGAACCGCGGCCGCCTCGACTGCGGCACGCAAGGCGCCGAAGGCGATGTGAACGAGGAGCGCTTCCGCGGCGTGCGCATCTTCGACATCTCCGATCTGTCCAACCCGGTTCAGGTGGGCGCGGTGCAGACCTGCCGCGGCTCGCACACCCATACGCTGGTCCCCCACCCCAGCGATGACGGCGTGCTTTACGTCTATAATCAGGGCACCAGCGCGCCGCGCACCGGCGAGGAGCTGGAGGGCTGCTCCACAGGCGGGCCGGACGAGAACCCGGAGACCGCGCTTTATTCCATCGACATCATCAAGGTGCCGCTGGACAACCCGGCCGCGGCCGAAATCATCGACAGCCCGCGCATATTTGAAGACCGCGAGACCGGCGAGATCGCCGGGCTCTGGCGCGGCGGACGCATGGGAATCCGCACCCAGCGCACCGCGTCCACGAACCATTGCCACGACATCACGGTGTATCCGGAAATGAATCTGGCCGCCGGCGCCTGTTCGGGCAACGGCATCCTTCTTGACATCTCCGATCCGGAAAACCCGGTGCGCATCGCCGACACCTTTGATCCGGACATGGCCTATTGGCACGCGGCGATTTTCAACAATGACGCCGATGCGGTGGTGTTCACCGACGAGTGGGGCGGCGGTATCGGGCCCATGTGCCACGCCGACAGCCCGGAAGAATGGGGCGCGAACTATATCGCCACCATCGAGGACGGCGCATTCGTCGGCCAGTCCCTGTTCAAAATCCCGAACGTTCAGACCCCGGTGGAGAACTGCGTCGCCCATAACGGCTCTCTGGTGCCGGTGCCGGGCCGCGACCTGCTGATCCAGTCCTGGTATCAGGGCGGGCTGTCGCTCATTGACTTCACCGATCCGGCCAACCCGTTCGAGGTGGGCTTCTTTGATCGCGGCCCGATCGTGGAGGAAGAGCTCGCCGTGGCCGGTCACTGGTCGGCCTACTGGCATAACGGCCGCATCTACGCCAGCGAGATCGCCCGCGGGCTCGACGTTTTGCGCCTCACCGCCAACGACCACCTTTCCGAGGCGGAGATCAAGGCGGCCGAGGCGGTGATGAACGCCGTGCACAATCCCCAGACGCAGGAACGCATCAGCTGGGACGACAGCGCATGGGTGGGTCTGTCCTATCTCGATCAGCTCGATCGCGCCGACGCCCTGGAGGCCGGCCTGTCCCGGGCCGCGCGCACGCTTCTGGACCGCTGGGCCGACGGCCGGCTGAGCGACCGATCGGCGCGCCGGGTGGCGGCGAACATCGCCGACGCGGCCGCAGAGCTGGAAGGCCATGACGCCGAGCGCGCCACGGCGCTCGCCGAGCTGCTGCAGCGGGCCGCGTCCTAAGCCCGTTTCAGATCGCGCCAGAGAAATCTGGCCGGATGCAACGCCTCGAGCCCGTCCCGCGCCAGGGGGGCGGGCTCGTTGCATAAAGCGCTGACGATCGCTTCAGCGAGCAGGGGCGCGTGGGCGAAGCCGCGCGCGCCAAGGCCGGTGAGGGCGAGCACCGCGCCGTCGCCAAGTTCGCTCGCTTCGGGCTGTGCGCCGCCCTTGGCCGCTTGGGCCCAGCGGTCAGAAAATCCGTCCGCCGGGAGCAGCCCGGCCACGGGAAGCCGATCCTTCACCGCCGCGCGCACCCCGCCCCAGCTGTCCCGCATGGCGCCCAGCTCAAGCGCCAGGGGCCCGCCCTCGGCCAGCGCGCGCAGCGCCGGTTCGGCCTTGGCCTCCGGTTCGGGCGCCTCTGCCTTTACATGGGTGGCGCCCACCAGCACGCCGCGCTCATGGGCCGCGGCGTAGCCGCCCCAGGCCGCAGGCGCCGAGGGCGCGGCGCCTTCGAACACGCCGACGCGGCCTGCCGTGGCCTCAAGGCTTAATCCCGGAAGAAGTTGCGCGGCGGCGTATCCGCCGGCCACGATCACGGTGTCGTAGACGCCAAGGCGCACCCCGCCTGCACCGATCAGCGCCGCACCGCCCTCACCTGTCTCCATACGCAGGACCGCCTCGCCGCGGACCGGCGCGTCGCCGGCAAGGCTCGCCACCAGGCGCGCCGGATCGAACGCGCCCGCGCGCGCCATCCACAGCCCGTCCGCGTCGCCGTCCCAGACAAACCCCTCGTCCAGAAGCCCGGCGAGCCGCTTGAGCCTGTCGACGCCGGCGCCGTCCCCGGCCAGGCGGATGACGCCGGATCCGTCAAACCCGGGCCGGCCGTCATACAGCGAGCGCGCATAATCAAAGGCGGCCAGAAGCGCGCGGTTATGGGGCCGGTCGCCGGCTTCCAATCGAGGCGTGAGCAGACCCAGCGGCGCGCCGGACGCCCCGCTCGCAAGCCCGCCTTCAGCAAACACGTCCGCCGTGCGCCCCCGGCGCGCAAACGCCTCCACAAGGCTCGCCGCCGCGATCCCGCCGCCAATGATCGCAACAGCGCCGGTGCGCGGCGCCGGGGCGGGGAAGGGCGTGACGCGCCGCGGCGCCGGGGCGCCGTCATAAATCGCCTCCAGCCGCTCGCGCTTGCGCCCGAAGCCGGGCTTTTTCGCCACCGCGAAGCCGGCCTCGGCGAGGCCACGGCGGACGATCCCGGCCACGGTGAAGGTGGCCGCCGGGGCGCCGGGCTTTGATAGCCGGGCGATCTGACCGAACAGCGCCGCCGTCCACATGTCCGGGTTCTTCGCCGGCGCGAACCCGTCCAGGAACCAGGCGTCGGCGGCGAAATCCATCTGCGCCAGCGCCGCGTCCGCTTCGTCGTGAAACACTGTGAGGGTGACCCGCCCACCCTCGAACACCCGCCGATGGGGGCCGGTGTGCGGCGACGGCCAGGCGGAAAGGAGCGCCGCGCTCAGATCGGCCAGCTCGGGAAACGCCGCCAGGGCGCGCCGGGCGTCTTCGCGGCGCAGCGGAAAGCCCTCCACGCTGACGACATGCAGGCGCGCACCGGGCGCGGCGTGCTCGCGAAAGCTGTCCCACAGAGCAAGGAAATTCAGCCCCGTGCCGAAGCCCAGCTCGCCAACCACGGTGACGCCTTTTGAAAACCGTTCGGGAAACCCGGCCCCGGCCAGAAACACCGCCCGCGACTCCGCGAGCCCGTCCACGGCGGAGAAATACACGTCGTCCGCCGCCGTCGCGACCGGGTCTTCGCCGCGCCAGGAAAGCTGGGCGTGGGGGCGTTTCAATGCGAAGGGATCATCGGCCATGGCCGCGATATATCAGCTGGGGTGGGGATGGCCAGCGGCGGGCGGACGCCCGCGAGCGACGCATCAGGGCCGGAACCGCCCCCCTCACCCTTGCCCTCTCCCCCTTTTTAGGGGGCGAGGGGGACTTTGGCGCAGCGCCTGACTCTGAAGCGAGGCGCCGGGCTCAAAGACAAGTACGCGGCATGGACGTCCCCCTCGCCCCGCTCTGCGGGGAGAGGGTGAGGGAGAGGGGTGCGGCGCAAGGTTCGCGCAGGCGCACCCGCTCACGCGTCCTGAAAATCCCGCGCGGCCTGTTCCGAGCTGACTTCCTCGCCGCGTTCGATCGCCTCGTTTTCCTGCTGCACGATGCGCAAAATGCGGGCGATGAATTCCTGGTTCCAGGCGCCGCGTTCGGCGGCTTCGTCCTTGGACGGAGCGAACGCTTCGATATCGGCGCGGGTGATGACGTCTTTGGTTTCCAGAAGGCGTTCCACGGTGTCGAGGCGCTGGCGCATCACGCTCATTTCCTGAGCCAGCGCCATGACGATGTTCAGGACGCGCTCTGAATCTTTGTCTTCAAGGAACCAGGGGCGCTTGCCGCGGGCCTTTTCGCCGGCCTGGGAAAGGGGATCGAAAGCCATCTTATGCGGCCTCCTCTTGCTTGGTGGCGCCGATGACGTGCCAGGCGGCCTTGCGGCCGTAATCCTCGACGGCGTCGTCGCCCGATGAGGGGAAGAGCGCGGCGTCCACCACCGCGGCGACGCCGCCATGGATGACGCCGTCCTGTTTGAACCCGGCCTTGATCATCAGATCATCGAGATCGATCTCGTGCATGGTCGTCCAGAACGGCTCGTTGTTATAGAACGCGTCCCAGTCGCGGATGCACTGCTCGTAAAGCGGCATTTCATCAGTATACTGAGGCTGCTCCACATGGAGCACGATGCCGCCGGGTTTCAGCACGCGGCGGGTCTCGGCGAAGATGCGCTCCATGGCCTTTTTGCTGGTCTCGTGCAGGAACATGGTGGTCTGCACCCAGTCAAAGCTCTCATCCTCGAACCTTGAAAGGTCCTCGGCGTCGGCCTGGATGAAGCGCACGTTCTCGATCCCCAGCGCCTTGGCGCGGGCGAGGCCGTAGCGCAGCATCGGTCCGCCGGCGTCCACGCCGACCACCTCGGCCTCGGGGAAGGCTTCGGCCAGGGGCAGCACGTTGTGCCCCAGCCCGCAGCCCAGATCGAGAATCCGCTTGGGTTTAAAGTCCGGGAGATTGTCTTTCACCCATGTGGCCACGGCCTGGCCACCGCCGTCATTATACCGCCCCAGCGCGCCGCCCGTGGTGGCGAACAGCCCGATGTCATAATTCGCCGGCCCCGTGACGTCGCCGGTCTCAAGCTCAGTGTGATAGCTGCCGGGCATGCAGTGATGGTCCACCGCGGTGAGATAGCGCGGCACGTCGAAACCGGGGGCGAGCTCCAGCCGGTCATCGCCTTCGGTGAGCTTCAGCGCCTTGGCGTTCAGAGCTTCGCCCTGGCGCAGGGTGACCCAGCGGCCGGCCTGCTGGCGTTGCTCCATGGTGGCGCGGCGCAGCGCCGACCAGATCTGGAACGCCGGATCGGCGAGCAGGGCTTTGCGCACCTCGTTGCGGTGCTTGAATGGCCCGTTTTCCTTGGTGAAATTCGGCTCCACGCGCTTTTCAAAAGCGGTCTGGACGCCGGGCAGCACCTTGCCGGCGAGATGCCGGTTCATGTGGGCGAGGAAATTAAAGCGTTCGGCCTCGTCATGGCTGACCTGCGCGAACATGCCGTGACGGCCCACCAGCCGGTAGTCGGGCGGCCCGTCATAGGCCGGCGTCTCGGCCGTGATGTCGCGGGATTTATCGTCGGGCATGGCGCAGAACTCCTCATCAGCGGTCGCGCAGGCGGCCTTCGCTTGGCTTTTTTCACCCGGCCGGGCTTGGCAAGGCGAGGATTTTCAAATGATATACCATTTGAAGCGCGCCGCGGCCAATAAGCCAAAGGCGCCATGCGCCGCAATGACGCGGCGTTTGACAAAGATGGGAGGAGACCGCCGCCATGACCACCCGCATCGTCGCCCTGTTCAATCTCAAACCCGGCGTCACGCCGGCCGATTATGAAGCCTGGGCGAAGGCCACCGACATTCCCACCGTGAACGGGCTCGGCTCGGTGGACCAGTTCGAGGTGTTCAAGTCCGTGGGCGTCCTGGGCTCCGACGCCACCCCGCCCTACGCCTATGTGGAGATCATCGACGTGAACGACATGGACGCGTTCGGCGGTGATGTGGGGACGGACGCCATGCAGACGGTGGCGGCTGAATTTCAGGCCATGGCCGACGATCTGGTGTTCATCCTCACCGACAAGCTGGGCTAGGGCCAAAGACAGGGGAGGCGCTTCATGGCGCGATTTTCCGGCAAAACCGCCGTCATCACCGGCTCGGGGCGCAAGGGCGGGCTGGGCGAAGCCATCGCCAGGAAGCTCGCCGCCGAAGGCGCGGCGGTGGTGATCTCAGACATCGGACAGGCCGCCGATCCGGCGACGCCCGCCGAGCATATCGGCGCCACCGGCGAGATGGAGCAGATCGCCGCCGAAATTCGCGAGGCCGGCGGCGCGGCGAGCACCAAGGCGTGCGACGTGCGCGATCTCGCCCAGATGCGCCGGCTGGCCAATCACGCGGTGTCAGAGCACGGCTCGCTGGACATCTGGGTGAACAATGCGGGCATCGGCTACATCATGAAGCCGCTTTTAGACGTGACCGAGGACGACTGGCGCGCAGTGATCGACGTGAACCTCACCGGCTGCTTTTTCGGCATCAAGGCCGCCGCCGAAGTGATGGTGAAGGCCGGCGGCGGCGGACGCATCATCAATATCGCCAGCCAGGCGGCGAAGTCCGGCTTTCCCCACGCCCAGGCCTATACAAGCTCGAAACACGGCCTGGTGGGCCTTGTGCGGTCCGCCGCGGTGGAGCTTGGCGCGCACAAGATCACCGTCAACAATGTCTGCCCCAACCACGTCACCACGGGGCTGGGCGCCTGGCAGAACGAGTATTTCTCCAAGGTCGTCGGCGCCGCGAACGTGGAGGAATACCTGGAAGCCATGGCGAACCGCATCCCGCTGGGCCGTCCGGGCCTGCCCGAAGACACCGCCAACGCCGTGGCGTTCCTGGCCAGCGACGAGGCGGAATACATCACCGCAGAAAGCATGAATGTGAGCGGCGGCGAGGAGCCGCATTGATAGGTTTTGTCCTCCCCCGCCCCGCGGGGGAGGTGTCCGCGAAGCGGACGGAGGGGGCGGCGCCGGCCCTGACGATGGCGCAGCCCCCTCGGCCCTGCGGGCCACTCCCCCCGTAAACGGGGGGAGACATCATTGACCCCTTACGCTTCCGAAAGACACCCATGCACGCAACCCCGCCTCCCGGTTTCACCTGGCCCAACGGCGCCAAGCTCGCCTTTTCCCTCGTCGTCAATGTCGAGGAGGGCGCGGAGAAAAATATTCGCGACGGCGACAAGGGGCCGGAACCGGTTGATGAGCTGGGCGCCACGCCGGCGAAGGCCCAAATCCGGGTGCACGGCAACGAGACCAATTATCAGTACGGGATCAATCGCGGCGCGCCGCGGGTCTTAAAGCTTTTGGACAAGCACCAGATGCCCGCCACCTGGACGGCGGCGAGCCTCGCGCTGGAGCGCGCGCCCTGGCTGGCCGACGCGTTGATGGCGCGCGGCGACGAGCCGTGCTGTCACGGATACCGGTGGAAGTTCACCGCCTTCATGGACGAGGCCGCCGAGCGCGAGTTCGTACGTAAAGGCGCCGACAGCATTCAAGAGACCTGCGGACGTCTGCCCGCCGGATATCTCTCACGCTATCTGCATTCAGACCGGCTTCGCGGCATCCTCGCCGAGGAAGGCTATCGCTATCACATGGACGATTATTCGGACGACTTTCCCTATTGGGATGTGGTCGATCTGCCCGGCGGGGGGCGCAAGCCCATGATCGTTCTGCCCTACGCGATTGATTCCAACGACATGAAGTTCTGGCTGGCGCCCAGCTTCACCGGGAAAGACTGGGTCACCTACGCCAAGGACACGTTCGACTGGCTCTTGAAAGAAGCCGAAGAGGACGGCGCGCGCATGATGAGTCTGGGTCTGCACCTGCGCATCATCGGCCGGCCGGGTCGTATCGGCGCGCTGGACGAGCTTCTTTCGTACATCAAGAGCCATGATCAGGTCTGGTGCGCCACCCGCGAGCAGATCGCCGAGGCGTTCGAAGCGGCCGTGCCCGCGCCGGGCGCCTGATGACAAAGCGCGTCCGCACATGGGGTGTCTCCCCCCGCTTGCGGGGGGAGTGGTCCGAAGGACCGAGGGGGGCGGCGCGACAGTCTGAAGCCGAGCCCCCTCCGCTCGCTTCGCGAGCACCTCCCCCGCAAGCAGGGGAGGACATCAGGTCGGCGATAGGAAGGAGACCTGCATGAAAACACTCATCACCGCCGCCGCAATGGCGGTTTCGGCCGCCGCCGGGGCCTTAGCCCAGGACAGCGCCGAGGACCTCGCTGAGATCCTCGCCGGCTCGTTCACCTCCATGGAGCAATGCGCCACCGAAGGCTGGGGCTGTGTGGAGAGCGAGCTCACCCGCATCTGGCCCGAGCGCGAGGACGGGGTCTGGCTCTATCAGGAGAACGCCTGGCTGGGCGATGATCCGCAAAGCGCGGACCCGAGCGCGAAAGAGCGCCCGTATTTCCAGCGCCTGGTGCGTCTGGCGCCCGATGGCGAGGGCCGGGTGCTGCGCACGATCTACAGCCTCACCGATCCGGCCGCGGTGGTGGGCGCCTACGCCGACACCTCGGTGCTGACCCCGGACATGGTGGGCGCGCCCAGCTGTTCCGGGCCGGTGGAGCGCATCGCGGAGGGCTATTGGGTGGCCGATTTTCCCACCTGCCCGAGCAATCTGCGCGGCGCGGTGCGCACCCATTCGCGCTCCATCCATACCCCCGACAGCTTCGCCAACTGGGACCGCGGCTTTGATCCGCAAGGAAATGTCGTCTGGGGCCCGGCGCAGAGCGGGTATGTGTTCAAGCGGGTGGAGTAGAATGACTCCCTCCCCTTGACGGGGAGGGTGTCCCGGCCGCCGGCCGGGACGGGAGGGGTGGGGCCGCAAGCGCCGTCATATGACACCTTTGCGCACCCCCCCCCCCACCCGACCCGAGGCTTCGCCTCGGCCTACCCTCCCCGCGAGGGGGAGGGAGTAAGGCCGAGCCTTATTGAGAAAGCGAGCATCATGAAAGCCTTCATCATCGCCGTTCTGGCCGCGCCGTTTCTGGCCGCGTGCGTCATCGTCAACGAAACCGGTCCCGCCGCCGCGCCGGCCGCCGCGCAAGCCGCCGAGGCCGGGCGCGGGCCCATCGATCTTCGCCGCACCACCTTGCTGGTGCGCGACATGGACGCCTCGCTCGCCTTTTATGAGGGCGCGCTGGGGCTGGAGACCTATTACGACCAGATGATCACCAGCCGGGACGGCTCCAGTCAGAGCCACCTGGTGCTGTTGCGCGCCAACGATCCCAATATCGGCGTTCTGGGCCTGTGGGAGCTGGAGGATGCAGGCGAAGCCCCCGCGCCTGAGTTCACCGAGGACTGGGTCCCAGGCGAAATTGTCTTGTTGTTCAACACCGCCGAGCTCGACACGGTGTTTCCCGCCGCCGCCGCGGTGGACGGCGTCACCGTGATCAGCCCGCCCACCTATCGCGAATACCCCGGCGACGGGGTCACCTATGAGGTGATGGTCTCCATGCTGCGCGATCCTGACGGCCATATCGTGGAGCTGAACAACCGGCTGAACCCGCCGATCGAGTGGGATTAGCCCTAACGCGGGCTGGGCGCGTCCTGCGGGCCGGGAAAGTCGTAAAGCACGATCAGATTGCCGTCCCAGTCCAGAAAGCCCAGCTCCACGCCCTGGCCGCGCGCATCGGAAGCGTCGCCGAGGGGGCGCGGGTCCATGGTCTCAAGGCCCATCTCCTGAATGGCCGCGTAGATCTCCTCATAGCGCCCGTTGGCGTTGATCACCGCCGCGGCCCGGCGCACGCCGGTCTGCGGCGCGAGCTCGATTCCGCCGGGCTCTAAAAGCGCGAGGGTGCGGATCTGCGTCTCGGCGGCGTCGAGCGTCGCAAACCGGATCGACGCCTCGCGCGGGATGTTGAACACCTCGTAGGAATAGCTGTCCGAGCCTGATTGCGTCAGCGAGTGCAAGGTGAAGCCCAGAACATCGCGATAGAGCGTCAACGCACGCTCCATATCCGACACCACGATGGCCTGGCGCTTATAGTACGATCCGGCATAAGGCTCCGCTTCGCCATGCGGCGCCTGGGCGGGTGCGGCTGCGCCGGCGAGCATGCAGCCGGCGAGCGCCGCGGCCAGGATATGGGTCAAACGCATCTTGATCTCTCCCCGCCGGCGCGCCGCGCGCCCGGCCTGTTCGAACCGTGCCCACAAGCCGCCCCGATCGGTTGACCGGAGCAGGTCTGCGGGCTATTTGTCCGGACAATATAGCATACTGGAAAGCCATGCGCAGCCTGCTCTTCGTTCCAGGGTCCCGGCCCGACCGCATCGCCAAGGCGCTTGAAGCCGGGGCGGACGCGGTGTGCGTGGATCTGGAAGACGCCGTGGCGCCGGACGCCAAGGACCAAGCCCGGCAGGCGGTGCTCTCTGAACTGAGCGAAGACGGCCGCTTCGCCGTGCGGGTCAATCCGCTGGAGACCGAGTGGGGCCGCGAGGACGCGGATGCGCTCGCCGGCCATGCCAGCCGGGCCGCCTTTGTGATGCTGCCGAAAGCCGAAAGCGCCGGACAGGTGGAGATCCTGTCGGCTGCACTGGGTCCGGCCGGCGAGGGCGGAATCCTGCCGATCATCGAAAGCGCGGCGGCGCTGCCGAACGCCTACGCCATCGCCGCGGCGCCGGGGGTGAAGGCGGTGCTGTTCGGTGGCGGCGACATGGCCGCCGATCTGGGCGTCGCCATGGACTGGGAGCCGCTTCTGTTCGCCCGCGCGCAGGTCGTGGCGGCGTGCGCGGCCGCCAACGTTCCCGCGATCGACGTGCCCTATCTCGACGTCAAGAACGAGGCCGGGCTGTTAAACGAGACCGAGCGGGCCAAGGCGCTGGGCTACACCGCCAAGGCCTGCATCCACCCGGCGCAAGTATCGGGCGTGAACCACGTCTTCACGCCGAGCGAAGACGAAATCAGCCACGCCGAACGCGTCATCGCGGCGCTGGACCAGGCGGGCGGGGGCGCCGCGCTTCTGGACGGCAAGCTCATCGAAGCGCCCATCATCAGGCGCGCGCGCCGGGTCCTTGAGACCGCCCGCGCCGCTCAAACGTAAGGACGGACATGGTTCAGCACGCCAAGCAAGTGGGGCCCCAGCGCTATCGCGAGACCTTCGGACGCTATTTCGAAGATTTCAACGAGGGCGACGTCTATGAGCACCGGCCCGGCAAGACGGTGACCGAGTCCGACAATCACATGTTCACGCTTTTGACGATGAACACCCACCCCATGCATTTCGACGCCGAATTCGCCGCCGCCAGCGAATTCAAGAAAAACCTGGTGGTCAGCCCCTATACGCTGGCCCTGGTGATCGGGATGAGCGTCACCGACGTCTCCCAGAAGGCGATCGCAAACCTTGGCATGGACGAGGTGAAGTTCACCGCGCCGGTCTTCGCCGGCGACACGCTTTACGCCGAGAGCGAGGTGCTGGGAAAGCGCGAGAGCAAGAGCCGTCCCAACCAGGGCGTCGTCACCGTGCTGACCCGCGCCCATAACCAGCGCGGCGAGCAGGTGGTCACCTTCAAGCGCAACATGCTGATCCCGAAGACCGGGCACGGCGTGGAAGACAAGGTGGAGAATTACTGAGGCGCGCCGCGCCGCATGTTTTGCTCCCCCGCAGGCGGGGCAGGAAACGATATGTAAGGGAGCCGAACAATGGCTGTCGCCGAAACCTATCAGATGACCGAGGCCGACGAGCGCCAGATGCTCGACGCGATCGCGAAATGGATCGAGAAGAAGGTCGCGCCCGTCGCGATGGATCTCGAACACGCCGATGAATGGCCGACCGAGCTTGTCGAGGACATGAAGGAGCTGGGCCTGTTCGGCGCGCTCATCCAGCCCGAATACGGCGGGCTGGGACTGTCGGCGACGACCTATTCGAAGATCGTCATGATGATCGCCGAGGAGTGGATGAGCCTGACAGGCATCTTCAACTCCCATCTGATGATGGCCCAGATCGTCCAGAAGTTCGGAACAGAAAAGCAGAAACAGTACTGGCTGCCGAAATTCGCCACCGGCGAGATCCGCGGCGGGCTGGGCCTCACCGAGCCGGACGCCGGCACCGACCTTCAGGCGATCCGCACCACGGCCAGGCGCGTCGGCGACAAATACGTGGTCAACGGCGCCAAGACCTGGATCTCCAACGCCATTCAGGGCCAGGCCTGCGCGCTTCTGGTGAAGACCGATCCCAGCGCCGAGCCGCGCTATAAGGGCATGTCCATGCTCATCGTCTCCAAGATCGATCCGGAGACGGGCGCGGAGAAGGCCGGCATCCGCAACGGCAAGAAGCTGGAGAAGCTTGGCTATAAGGGCATCGATTCCGGCGAGTTCGTTTTCGAAGATTATGAATGCGACGCCGAGCTTTCCCTTGTGGGCGGGGAGGAAGGCCAGGGCTTCTTCATGGCCACCGGCGGGCTGGAGATCGGGCGCATCAACATCGCCGCGCGCTCGGTGGGCATCGCCAAGCGGGCCCTGCGCGAGAGCGTCGCCTACGCCCAGACCCGCAAGACCATGGGCAAGCCCATCTGCGAGCACCAGGCGATCCAGCTCAAACTCGGCGACATGGCCGCGCGCACCCGCGCCGCCGAGCTCCTGGTGGAGGATTCCGCGCGCGCCTATGACACGGGCGCGCGTATCGACATGGAGGCGGGCATGGCGAAATATTTCGCCTCGGAAACCGCCGTGGAGGTCGCCACCGAAGCCATGCGCATCCATGGCGGCTACGGCTATTCGAAGGAGTACGTGATCGAGCGCCTCTACCGCGACGCGCCGCTGATGTGCATCGGCGAAGGCACCAACGAAATGCAACGCATCATCATCGCCAAGCAGCTGGTGAAGCGGAACCCAGTTTAGGGGGTGATCGCACTGGCGCCAGGTGTCTCCCCCCCGCTTGCGGGGGGAGTGGCCCCCGGCTCTGAGCCGGGGGCCGAGGGGGGCTTGCGCCGACCTGAACTGCTGGAGTCGCCCCCTCCGTCCGCTTCGCGGACACCTCCCCCGCTAGCGGGGGAGGACATCAGGCTGGCGTAACGGAGCCTTTTCATGCACAAACCCCTCACCGGCCTGCGCATCCTCACCATCGAGCAATACGGCGCCGGGCCCTACGGCACGCAGCTTCTGGTGAGCCTTGGCGCGGAAGTGATCAAGATCGAGAACCCGGCCGTGGGCGGAGACAGCTCGCGCGCGGCGGGGCCGTATTTCCTCGGCGAGAACGACAGCCAGTTTTTCCAGACCTTCAACCGCGGCAAGAAGTCGGTGGCGCTGGACCTGAAAGACCCCCAAGGCCGAAAGACGTTTGAAAAGCTTGTGAAAACCGCCGACGCCGTGGCGAACAATCTGCGCGGCGATCTGCCGGCGAAGCTGAAGGTGGACTACGCCGCGCTTGGCGAGATCAAGCCGGAGATCGTGTGCGCGCACCTGTCCGCCTATGGCCGCGGCGATGAGCGCGAGGCCTGGCCGGGCTATGATTACCTGATGCAGGCCGAGGCCGGCTTTCTCTCCCTCACCGGCGAGCCGGACGGGCCGCCGGCGCGCTTCGGGCTGTCCATGGTCGATTTCATGACCGGCACGATGATGGCCACGGGCCTGCTCTCTGCGGTCCTGGGCGCGCATCGCACCGGGAAGGGCTGCGACGTGGACACATCCTTGCTCGACACCGCGCTGCACCAGCTCTCCTATCCGGCCACCTGGTTCTTGAACGAAGGCAAGGAGACCACCAGGCTGGAGCGCTCGGCCCACCCTAGCGTCGTGCCGAGCCAGCTGTTCAAGACCGAGGACGGCTGGATCTTCCTGATGTGCCAGCTGCCGAAATTCTGGACGGTGTTCTGCGAAACGGTGGGGCGCGGCGATCTGCTGGCCAATCCCGACTACGCCGATGTGGCGAGCCGGCGCAACAAAAAGGACGCCCTGCAGGCCGATCTCGACGCCTTCTTCTCCACCCGCCCGACCAATGTCTGGGTGGAGATGCTGGGCGGCAAGGTCCCGGTGGCGCCGGTTTACACCGTGGCGGAAGCGCTCACCGCGCCCACCGCGCGGCACATGATCGAAACGGTGGATCATCCCGACCGCGAGGGCGGCCTGAAGCTCCTGCGCGAACCCCTCTTAGTCAACGGCGAGCGGCCCAGCGGCGCGCGCGCGCCCAAGCTTGGAGAGCACACCGATGACGTGCTCGGCGCCCTTCGCGATGATGCGGCGCAGTGAGGCGAGGCGTCGTGTGTTCTTTTTCCTCCCCCGCTTGCGGGGGAGGTGGCCGCGAAGCGGACGAAGGGGGGAGCCTCACACTGAAACGGTGCATCCCCCCTCCGCCCCGGACTAAAGTCCGGGGCACCTCCCCCGCAAGCGGGGGAGGAAACCAGAAGCCAGCCGCGGATCACCCATGAAACTCAGCGGTCTGAAAGTCATCGACCTCTCCGCCTTCCTGCCGGGCCCCCATCTCACCATGATGATGGCCGATCACGGCGCCGACGTGGTGATGGTGGAGCCCGCCAACGGCATGGGCGAGCCGACACGGCAGATCGGCTGGCGCCACCCTGACGGCGTCTCGGTCTGGTTCCGCAATATCGCGCGGGGCAAGCGCTCGCTGAAGCTCAATCTCAAGGACGAGGACGGGCGGCGCCTGCTCCACAAACTCGTGGAGACCGCCGACGTGGTGGTGGAGGCGTTCCGCCCCGGCGTCGCCAGGCGCCTAGGCGCCGATTACGAGACGCTTTCGGCGATCAATCCAAAGCTCGTTTATTGCTCGATCTCCGCTTTTGGCCAGGACGGCGCCTATGCGCAAAAGCCCGCCCATGACCTCACCGTGCAGGCGCTGGCGGGGCTCGTTGATCTCAATCGCGGCCTCGAAGACGCCAAGCCGGCGAGCCCGAACATGCCGGTGGCCGACATGGCCGCCTCGCTCATGGCGCTGTCGGCCGTTTTGATGGCGCTGTACCGGCGCACGCAGACCGGCGAGGGCGATTTTATCGACATGGCCATGTATGACGCGGCGCTGGCCTGGACGCCCAACGTCACCGGCCCGGTCTTCGCCGAGGACGCCCATCCGCCGGTCAAGGACATGCGGTCCTTCGGCGGGGCGGGGATGTATCACGTGTATGAGACATCCGACGCAAAGCACCTGGTGCTTGGCGGATCGGAGGTGAAGTTCGCGAAAAACCTCCTCAGCGCGCTGGGCCGGGAAGACCTGATCGACCAGGCGAAACGCGAGCCCGGCCCGGCCCAGGCCGATCTGCGCGCCTTTTTAAAAGAGACCTTCGCCCAAGAGCCGCTCGCCCATTGGGAAGACTTTCTTGGGACGCTCGACGTGTGCTGGGCGCCGGTCCGGTCATTGAAGGACGCCTTCGACGATCCGCACACCCGCGCGCGCGGCATGGTGTTCACCGATGATCAGGGAAACCGCCATATCGGCCCGCCCTTGCGCTTTTTAAAGGAGCCGGGCCGCCCCAACCCGGCGGCTCCGGAGTTCGGCGAACACTCCGAGGCGCTGGCGCTGGAGGCGGGGTTTGATCCCGAAGAGGTCAAGGCGATGAAAGAGCGCGGGGTGATATGAGCCTTGTGCGTCCTTCGAGCCCCGGATCAAGTTCGGGGTTCGAAAAAGACTCCTCAAGATGAGGTGTGTAAGTGCTTGAAAATACCCTCATCCTGAGGTGCGAGCCCGAAAGGGCGAGCCTCGAAGGACCTTCAGAATGAAGCGCAACCCGCCCTTCCCCGCCATGCGCGCCCATGAGGGCGTGTGGACCGGGACCTACACGCATCTTGATGCGAACGGCGCGGTCATCGACCGCCACGCCAGCCGCGTCGTGTGCGAATTCCCCCGCTCCGGCGATCCGTACTATGTCCAGCACATCACCTTCACCTGGCCGGACGGGCGGGTGCGCGAAGACCGCTTTGACGGCTTTGTGGAGGGCGAGCGCATTCTTTTCGATACGCCGACCTTCAAAGGCGCGGCCTGGGAGAGCGGCGATCTCGTCCTCTTGCATCTTAATCGCAAGGACGAGCCGGGCGCCTATTTTGTGGAGGTGATCGCGCTGGCTGAAGGCGGACGCGCCCGCGCGCGCACCTGGCACTGGTTTAAAGACGGCGCGTTGATCCGGCGCACGCTGTGTGACGAGGTGCGCGAGGGGTAGTTCGCCGGGCGCCGCGGCGCGTGTTACATCCTCTCGCGCCACCGCAATCCAAAGGCCTTTAATGACCGAAACCCGCCGCTCCGCCAAACTTCTGGTGCGCAACGCCGCGCTGACTGACGTGGACGCCATTCTGGCGCTGCAGAACCGGGCCTATCCGGAGATGACGCCGGATCTGCCCGCGATGATCCGCGGACAGATCGCCGCCTTCCCCGAAGGCCAGATCGTCGTCGAATACGAAGGCGAGATCGTCGGCTGGTGCGCCAGCTTCATCATTGAAGAGGCCGCCGCGTTTGCGCCGCACGACTGGGCCGGGATCACCGGCGGCGGGTTCGCGGCGCGCCATGACCCGGACGGCGACTGGCTCTACGGCATGGAGGTGGCGGTCGATCCAGGACGCCGGCGCCTGCGCATCGGCCAGCGCCTGTACGACGCCCGCGTGGCGCTGTGCGAGGACTGGGATTTGAAGGGGGTGGTGTTCGGCGGGCGCCTGTCCGGGTTCAAGCGCAAGCGGCGCACCTACAAGACGCCGGAGGCCTATCTCGCCGCAGTGGAGGCGCGTGAGATCAAGGATCCCGTGCTCGAGTTTCAGATGCGCATGGGCTATGAGCCCGCCGGGGTGCTGCGCAAATACTATCCTGAAGACATCGACAGCGCGGGCCACGCCGCGCGCATGGTCTGGCGCAATCCCAGCTGGGAGGAGGGCGCCGACGGTCCCTCGCGCCCCTACGCGTCAACGGTGCGCGTGGCTGCGGTGCAGTATCAGATGCGCGCGGTGGAGACGGTCGCCGAGTTTGAAAAGAACGTCGAATATTTCGTCGACGTGTGCGCCGACTATCGCGCCGATTTCTGCCTGTTTCCCGAGATGTTCACCGTCGCTCTGCTGGCGCTGGAAAAGCGCCGCTTAAGCCCGGAAGAGAGCATCGCCGCCCTGTCGAAACACACCCCGCGCTTCATTGAGCACATGAGCCGGATGGCGGTGCGTTACAACATCAATATCGTCGGCGGGTCCCACCCCACCAAGACCGATGACGGGGATATCCAGAACGTCGCCTATGTCTTCCTGCGCGACGGCTCGGTCCACGCCCAGGAGAAGATCCACCCCACGCCGAACGAGAAATACTGGTGGAACATCAAGGGCGGCGACACCGTGGCCTCCATCCCCACCGATTGCGGCCAGATCGGGGTGCTGATCTGCTATGACGCCGAGTTCCCCGAGCTTGCGCGCCGATTGGTGGACGAAGGCGCGAAGATCATCTTCGTGCCCTACGCCACCGACGATCGGCCGGGCCATTTGCGGGTGCGCTATTGCTCCCATGCGCGCGCCATCGAGAACCAGATCTATCTCGTCACCGCAGGCAATGTGGGCAATCTGCCGGGGGTGGAGAACATGGACGTGAACTACGCCCAGGCCGCGGTGATCACGCCGTGCGACTATCCCTTCGCCCGCGACGGGCTGGCGGCCGAAGCCAGCGAGAACGTGGAGACCATCGCGGTCGCCGACCTGCATCTGGACGCTCTTAACGAGGCGCGCCGCTCCGGCACGGTGAGAAACTTGCGCGACCGCCGCTTCGACCTCTACCGGATCGTCTGGACCGATCGGGGATAGGCGCCGGCGAAGCGCCCTCCCCCTTTTTGAGCGAACGGGCCGGCAGGCCCCGGGGGAGCCAAGGTGTCCGATCGCTATCGCGTGCGCCCCCCCCGACCGCGCCTTGCGGCGCGTCGTTCGACCGTTCGATCGATCCCCCGGATCGATCTTTGCGGTCACACCCCCATCAAGGGGAAAGGCGCCTTTACTGAATCACCGCCTCGCTGGGAGGCCGTGAATTGCGGCTCACCGCGCGGCCGTTGACCGTGAGGGCGCCGGCTTCAGCGGAGACCTGCACGGTCGCGCCGTCCTCCAGCGCCCCTTCCAGGATCAGCCGGGCGAGCGGGTCCTGAAGCTCCTTCTGGATCACGCGTTTCAGGGGCCGCGCGCCATAGGCGGGGTCGTAACCTTTCTCCGCCAGCCAGGACCGGGCCGCGTCGTCCAGCTCGATCTCCATGCGGCGATCCTTCAACAGCGCTTCCAGGCGTTTGAGCTGAATATCGACGATGGCGCCCATGTGCTGCTCCTCCAGGCGCTTGAACAGGATGATCTCGTCGATCCGGTTCAAAAATTCCGGCCGGAAATTCGCGCGCACCGCGCCCATGACGTTGTCGCGCGCGGCTTCCACATCGCCCGACAGCAGGAACTCCGAGCCCAGATTGGAGGTCATGATCAGGATGGTGTTCCTGAAATCCACCGTGCGGCCCTGACCGTCGGTCAGCCGGCCGTCATCAAGCACTTGCAGGAGCACGTTGAACACGTCCGGGTGGGCTTTCTCCACCTCGTCGAACAGGACGACCTGATAGGGCCGCCGCCGCACGCTTTCGGTGAGCGCCCCGCCCTCGTCATAGCCCACATAGCCGGGCGGCGCGCCGATCATGCGGCTGACCGAGTGCTTCTCCATGTATTCGGACATGTCCAGGCGGGTCACCGCGGTTTCGTCGTCGAACAGAAACTCGGCGAGCGCCTTGGTGAGCTCGGTCTTACCGACGCCCGTGGGGCCGAGGAACAGGAACGAGCCGATGGGGCGATAGGGATCCTTCAGCCCGGCCCGGCTGCGGCGCACCGCGTCGGAAACCGCCTCCAGCGCATCATCCTGGCCGACCACGCGCGCGCGCAGGCCGGTCTCCATCTGCAAGAGCTTCTCGCGCTCGCCTTCGAGCATCTTGTCCACCGGCACGCCGGTCCAGCGGCTGACCACCGAGGCGATCTGCTCCTCGTCCACCACTTCCTTGACCATGGCGGCCTTGCCGCCCGCGTTCGCGGCGCCGTCAGCGGCTTTATCCGCCGCCTCGTCAGCCTCTTTCAGGCGCTTTTCCAGCTCGGGGATCTGGCCGTATTTCAGCTCCGAGGCGCGGGCGAGATCGCCGCGGCGTTCGGCGTCGGCGAGGTCGGCGCGCAGCCGGTCGAGCTGTTCCTTCACCTCGGTGGTGGAGGCGAGCTTGTCCTTCTCCGCACGCCAGGCGGCGGTGAGTTCGGCTGAGCGGCTTTCCAGCTCGGCGAGTTCTTTCTTCAGCGAGGTGAGCCGGGTTTTGGAGGCTTCGTCGCCTTCTTTTTTGAGCGCTTCGGCTTCGATCTTCAGCTGGATGATGCGCCGGTCGAGCTCGTCGAGCTCTTCGGGCTTGCTATCCACCTGCATGCGCAGGCGCGCGCTGGCCTCGTCCATCAGGTCGATCGCCTTGTCCGGCAGGAAGCGGTCGGTGATGTAGCGGTTCGACAGGGTCGCCGCGGCGACGATCGCGCCGTCGGCGATGCGCACGCCGTGGTGCACCTCGTACTTCTCCTTCAACCCGCGCAGGATGGAGACCGTGTCCTCCACGCTGGGCTCGTCCACGAAGACCGGCTGGAAACGGCGGGCGAGCGCGGCGTCCTTCTCCACGTGTTTTCTGTACTCATCCAGCGTCGTGGCGCCGATGCAGTGCAGCTCCCCGCGCGCCAGGGCGGGCTTCAAAAGGTTCGACGCATCCATGGCGCCGTCGGCTTTGCCCGCGCCCACAAGCGTGTGCATCTCGTCGATGAACAGCACGATGTTTCCGCCCGCGCTTTCCACCTCCGACAGCACCGATTTCAGGCGCTCTTCAAACTCGCCGCGATATTTCGCCCCGGCGATGAGCGCGCCCATGTCCAGCGCCAGAAGGCGCTTGCCTTTCAGGCTTTCGGGCACGTCGCCGTCGACGATCCTGAGGGCAAGGCCCTCGGCGATGGCGGTCTTGCCCACGCCCGGCTCGCCGATGAGGACCGGATTGTTCTTGGTGCGCCGCGAGAGCACCTGCACCGCGCGGCGGATCTCCTCGTCCCGGCCGATCACCGGATCCAGCTTGCCCGAGCGGGCCACTTCGGTGAGGTCGCGGGCGTATTTCTTCAGCGCCTCATAGCCGTCTTCGGCCGACTGGCTGTCGGCGGTGCGGCCCTGGCGCAGATCGTTGATGGCGGTGTTCAAGGCCTGCGGCGTCACGCCAGCCTGCTTGAGCGCCTCTTCGGCCTTGGTGCCTTTGACGACCGACAGCGCCTGCAGCAGGCGCTCGGCGGTGACGTACTGGTCGCCGGCCTTCTTGGCCGCCTCCTCGGCGGTGGAGAAGATTTCCGCGGTCTTCGGCGCCATGTAGAGCTGGCCTGCGCCCTCCACCTTGGGCAGGGCGTCCACGGCGCGCGCAGTGAAATCGGCGGCTGCGTCCGGGCGCCCGCCCGCCGCCTTGATCAGATTGCCGGAAAGCCCGCTGTCATCGTCAAGCAACGCCTTGAGCAGGTGCTCCGGCGTGAAATGCTGGTGCTTGTTTTTCAGCGCGGCGCCTTGCGCGGCCTGCAGCACGGCGCGCGCCCGGTCGGTGAAATTTTCAATGTTCATAAGTCTCTATCCGTCTCCTGAGGGTCAGCGAGACGGGCGGCCCGATGCGCCTTCTTTGAAGCACGCCAGGCAGCCGCCCTGGTCCGGCTGTTCAGGTAAGTGTTGCGAAATGGGCACACAAGTGGGGCGGGCCGGAAAAACTGCCCGCCTACCCCCCCGCAATAAACATCAGCGCGATTTGCGGCACGAAGGCGATCACCATGAGCCCGGCGAGCATCAGCCCGATGAAGGGCAGCACCGCCTTGGTCACCGTCCAGAAGCTCTCCTTGAACGCGGCCATGGCGACGATCAGATTGAGCCCCAGCGGCGGGGTGAGATAGCCGATGCCCAGATTGACGATCATGATGATGCCGAAATGCACCGGGTCGATGCCTTGCGCTTCGGCCAGGGGCTGCAAGAGCGGGGCGAGCACCAGCGTCGCCGAGCCCACATCGATCACCATGCCCACCACCAGCAAAAGCGCATTGGCCATGAGCATGAACTCCACCTTGCCGTCGATCACGTCGTTCAGCTCGGTGACCAGCGCCTGGGGCACGCCCTCGGCGGTGAGGAAGACGTTGAGCGAGAAGGCGAAGGCGAGCACCGGATAGAGCGAGCCGAGCAGCTTCGAGCTCTCCACCGTCACGGCCTTGAGATCGGTCATTGACAGGTCGCGGTGCAAGATCACCTCCACGAACACCGCCACGACCACGGCGACCGCGGCCGCTTCGGTGACGGTGAAGATCCCGCCATAGATGCCGCCCAGAATGATGATCGGTATGGGCAGGGCGAACACCGAGCGGCGAAGGGCGTGAATGAAGCCGGACACCCGCCAGCCGCCCTCGCGCCGCTTGAAGTTCAAGATGAAGCCGTAAGCCGCGAAGATCGCCACCAGCACCAGGGCCGGGCCGATCCCGGCCAGGAAGAGCTGCGCGATGGAGACCTGGGTGATGTAGCCGTAGAGGATGAGCGGGATGGAGGGCGGGATGATGATGCCCAGAACCCCGCCCGAACACAGCGCGCCGATGGCGAAGCTTTTCGAATACCCGCCCTCGATCAGCGCCTTGTACATGATCCCGCCAACCGCCAGCAGGGTCACCGCCGCCGAGCCGGAGATCGCCGCGAACCCGGCGCAGGACAGAACCGCGGCGAGCGCCAGACCGCCGGGGATCGGGCGGGTGATCTCGCGCATCAGATTGATGATCCGCTCTGCGATCGTGCCCTTGGACATGATGGCGCCGGCCAAGACGAAGAGCGGAATGGCCAGCAGCACCTCCTGGTTCACCGCAAACCAGACATCGTAGGCGGCGTATTCGGGGCGCCCGTCGGAGAACACCGAGTAGACGAACAGCGCCGCGCACCCCAAAAGCACCAGAACCGGCTGGCGCAGCACCATTAAAAGGACGATCAGTCCGACAAGAAGCCACATCTCCATCAGCGCGAGGCTCCGTCAGGCGTCTTGGGGTCGTGGGGGTCGCCGTCCGCGGCGCCGGCGCTTGATTCCTCAAGGTCTTCCGACGGCTTCAGATCCGGGCGCAGCGCATAGATGAAAAACCGCACGGCGTTGGTGGCGAAGGCCAGGAAAATCATCGCCTGCAGCGTCCAGATCGGCGCGCGCAGGATTTCGGTGCGGTCGCCCAGCCCCATGGACTGGATCACCATGAACGCGGAAAGCCCGGCGAACACCGTAAAGAACAGGCCGGTCACCGCGCTGGCGGCCCGGTCGAGGCCTGAGTCCAGGGCCTTCGGGATCAGCGCGTCGAACAGGCGCGGGCGCAGATGCCCGCCCTCGTCGGTGGCCACCCCGATCCCGAACATGGCCACCGCCACCATGCCGATCACCGCCACTTCGGTGGCGCCGATGAGCCCGGTCATGAACAGGCGCCGGCTGATCACGTCAGCCAGCAGCGACACGGCCATCAGCGCAAACGCGACGATGGTGATCCAGCGTTCCGCCCGGCCGATGGCGGCGAGAATCGCGCTCATGAGCCCGCCCCCGCTTGCGCCTGAAGACGGGCGAATTCGGCCTTGCCCGCCAGGATCGCCTCGTAAACCTCGCGCGAGCGCCCGCCGATCGTCTCCACCAGCCGGTCGACGACATTGACGGTCTCAGCCTTCCAGGCCGCCGTCTCATCGCCGGTAAGCTGGTGGACCTGGATCGGCTCGCCGCTGGTGGTCACCAGCGGGCGCACCACGTTTCCTTCACGGTCACGCTGCACGCCTTCGCGCATCCAGGACAGCACCAAATCGTCGAGCACGCGCACCCCGGCGCGCGCCTCGGCCGCGCTGCCCCAGGCGGTGTCGATGGTCTGCTTCTGCGCGGGCGTCGCGCTTTCGTACCAGTCCTTGTTCAGGACGATCGCGCCGGTGTCATAGGAGTGATAGGTCAGCGTGAAATGCGCCGCCAGATCGAGCGTGGCGAAGAAATGGAACACCGCGCTCGACAGCCCGCCCTGCACCAGGCCGGTCTGCAGGGCCGGCACGGTGTCGGTGATGCCCAGCGGAATGGCGTCCATGCCGGCGGCTTCGCAGAAGAAGCGCGCGGCGGCGTTGGGGCTGGTGCGCATCTTCAGCCCTTGCGCCATATCGGGATGGGTCAGCGGGCGATTGGCGAAGACATGGGTCCAGCCCACCTCCACCCACTGCAGAAGGCGCAGATTCTGCCGCTCGGCGAGCGCGTCGACGATGTCGAACAGGTGCGCGTCATAGACAAAATCCACCTCCGCCCGGCTGTCGAACAGATACGGCGCCATGGCGATCGTCAGCTCCGGGATGGAGCTGGACAGCCCCTGCAGGCTCATCCCGCCCACATGGGCCCGGCCGCGCCGCAAATCATGGAGCATGCGCTCCTCGTCGCCCAGCTCGGCCTTGGTGAAATAGTCGAAATCAAGGCTGGGGTTCTTCGCGATATTGGCTTCGAAATTGCGCCATTGCGCGTCCCACGGCGTGCGCGGGGGCGCTTGCGCCACGGCCCGGCCGTAAAGCTCGCCCTCCTCCACGTCACGGCGTCCACAGCCGATAAGCGCAGGAACGGCCGCGGCGCCGGCCGCGCACCCTAGAAATTGTCTGCGGCGCATGGACGCCTCTCCCCGGCGCGCCTTTGACGTTGGCGCGTTCTGTGGTCTTCAATTGGTATAACATTTCGGATCGGCCTTGAAAGCAAGGCGTCCTGGCAGGAAACTTGGCGTAACGCCGATCACTTAGGAAGGGGCGCGGCATGTTGATCACGCGCAGACAGGCTCTCTCACTGACCGCAGGCGCGGGCGCGGCCGCGCTTGCCGGCTGCGGCCCGCGCGGCGATCGGGCGGGCAAGGACGCCGATGTCATCATCGCCGGCGCCGGGCTGTCGGGGCTTCACGCCGCCCTGACCCTGCAGGAGGCCGGGCTGGATGTTCTGGTGCTGGAAGCCTCCAATCGAGTCGGTGGGCGCATGGTGACGCTGGACCATCTGCCCGGCGCGCCGGAGGCCGGCGGCCAGCAGGTGGGCGCCACCTATGCCCGCATCCGCAGCCGCGCCGCGCAAGCCGGCCTGGCCTTCGAGGATTTTCCCGAAAACCAGTTCGGCGAGCTGTTCGCGGTGCGCGGCGAGTTGATTCGCGCCGAGGACTGGGCCGACTCGCCCGCGAACCGCCTGCCCGACGCCTGGCGCGCCATGGCGCCCCATGCGCTGTTGTTCATGCTGGCCGCCCGCAACAACCCCTTCCGGGACATCTACGCCTGGCGTGATCCCGAGGCGGCGCGCCACGACGTCTCCGCGCGCGACTGGCTCACCAGCCAGGGCGCCAACGCCGAAGCCCTGCGCCTGATCGAGACGAGCCTGAACGGCACGGATCTGGACAGCTATTCCATGCTCAACCTGTTCCGCTCCCTGGCGATCTACGCCCAGGAGCGCGACATGGGCGGATCGCAGGCGCTGGCCGCCGGCTCCCAGCGCCTGCCCGAAGCCATGGCGGCGCGCCTTAACCGCGAAGTGCGCCTGAACGCGCCGGTTCTGGGCTTTGAAGCCGACGAGGCCGGCGCGCTGGTGCGCCTTGAAACCGGCGAGGCGCTGCGCGCGGATTTCGCGATCTCCTCGCTGCCCTTCGCGGTGCTGCGCGACCTCGCATTGGACGCGCCGCTGAGCGCCGGTCAGCGCTTCGCCATCGATACGCTGGCCTATACCCCGATCGTGCAACTGCATCTGGAAGCCAGCGAGCCGTTCTGGGAGGCCGACGGCCTGCCGCCGGAGATGTGGACAGACACCGGGGTGGAGCGCGTCTTCGCCGGGCGCGGCGCGGGCGGGGCGCCCACAGGAATGCTCACCGTCTGGCTGGACGGGTTCGGCGCGCTGAACGCCGACCAGATGCCCGATGACGCCCTGCAAGCCATGGCGCTGGACACGCTGGCGCGCATCCGTCCGGCCAGCCAAGGCAAGCTGCGCCTGGCGCACGTGCAGCGCTGGACCGCGTCGAACCGGCTCGCCGGCGGCGCCTACATGCACTGGCGCCCGGGCGAGGCGCAACGCTATGCCGGATCCATGGCCGCGCCCGCCGGCCGGCTCCACTTCGCCGGCGAGCACACCGGCGATCTGCACACCGGCATGGAGGCCGCCATGGAATCCGGCGAGCGCGCCGCGCTGGAAATTTTGGAAAAGGCGAACGCCTGACCTGAAGGGCGGGGCGTCAATTTGCTTGTTCAACCCGGCGCCCCGGTCCAGCATGCGGGTATTCATGGGGAGGACGACCATGCAACGCATCGCCACCGCCGCGCTCGGCGCGGTTCTGTTCACTGCGGCCGCCAGCGCCGACGATCACGACCCCAAAGCGGTCATCGAGGGCGTATACGCCGCCTTCGCCGCCGGTGAGCCCGACACGTTCGCCGCGGCGCTGCACCCGGACATTGTCTGGAACGAGGCGGAGAACCTGTCCTACGCCGACGGCAACCCCTATGAGGGGCCGCAGGCGGTCATGGAAGGCGTCATCGGGCGCGTCATGGCCGATTGGTCGAGCTTTGCAGCGACGCCTGAAGACATGATCGCGGAGGGCGACCGGGTCGTGGTGCTCGGGCGCTACACCGGCGTTCACGCCGCGACCGGCAAGCCCATGGACGCCCAGATGGTTCACGTCTGGACCGTGCGCGACGGGCAGGCGGTCTCCTTCCAGCAATATGTCGACACGCTGCAATGGTTCAGGGCCGAGCAGCCCGGCTAGAGCCGGCGGGACCCTCGCGTCCGGTTACACGTTTCAACGCACGTCCGGCGCCGTTCACGCGCCGGTGCGATCGCACCAAGACGGAGCCGCCCATGCGCGTCATCGCCCTTCTCGGCGCCTTATCGCTCGCCGCCTGCGCCGCCGCCCCCGAGCCCCCGGCCCTGTCGCCGGGCGAGGCGCGGCAGGCGGAGACCTTGTACAATCCCGTCGACCGCATCGGGACCGAACCCGGGCCGCTGACCGGCGCCGCGCACGCGGCCGCCATGCTGGAGGGGCGCTGGTCGAACGAAGACCAGTACGCCGCGGCGCCCGAAGACCTGAAGCGCCCGCCCGCGCCCGGCCACCCCTATGACTGGCTCGATCTTCAGCAGGCGGACTTTTTCACCATAGACGCGCCGGGAATCGGCGATTTCGTGACCTATCTGGAGTGGCGTGGCGCGGACGGGGCGATCAGCCGCCAGCGCGTCTGGGCCTTCCGCGAGGACGGTGAAGGCGCGCTCACCGGCATGGATTTCTACAGCTTCGCCGACGGCGCGCCCTGGGCCGGGCGCGGGGCGGAGCCCGGCGCCTTCACGGCTTTGAGCCCGGACGACCTCATCGGATACCCGGAAGGCTGCACGCTTGAGGTCCGCCGGCCGGCCTGGGCCGGCTACGTGCTGGAGGCCGATCCGGAGGTTTGCCTGATCACCGCGCGCTCGGGGCGGACCATGGGGATCCGCGCCCGCATCGAGCTCTCGCCGCACCATGTGAGCTACGCCGAGGCGGGGGTGCTCGAAGACGGACGCTACGCCTTCCTGGTGCCGGGCGGCCCCGCCTATGAATTCAGGCGGGTGGAGGCGGATTAGTCCTCCAGCCGGAACAGCGCGTCGTCATAGGCCTCGCCGGTGGTGAAAGACGTCCAGTAGACCTCGTTGGCCTTCACCCCGTCATAATAGAGCCGCACCCGGCCCGGCTGAACCCAGCCGCCCTCGGTGTTGGTGTAGAAATCGGAATAGATCCGCTCATGCCAGCCGCGCGGCGTGTCGAAGCCGACGCGCACCACGGCGAAATCGTCCATCCGTATATTGAATAAGGTCTCGCCGCCGGCCGGGTCGTTGACCATGACCGTGTAGGCCGGCGCGCCGTCCACATAATCGTCCGGGAGCCGATCAACCGTATACCCCTCATCCAGGGCGTGGCGGATCACGCCGAAGCCGAAATTGGAGGCCCAGCGCTCTGAATCCGCCTCTTCCTCCACCCGGCCGTTCTGGTCGTAGGTGTGGGTTCCATCGAACGCGAGCTGGAAGACCGGTTCGCCGTCCGCCATCGCTTCGATCCGCACCCGGCCGTCAGCGGCGTGGGCGTCGCCCTTCACCCGGGGATAGACCCGCCACATGCGGTAGGGCTCGTAGCGCACGAAGTCTTGCGAGCCGCGCCAGAACAGGCCGTAGCCCTGCATATAGAGGCTTGTCGGGTTGACCCAGGCATCGCCGCCGGCGGCCTCATGGGCCGCAGTCACGATCTCGGCGCCGGTCAGCGTATCCGGCTCGTTCACCGGCGCGGCGGCGGGGGCGGCGGACATGAACGCGGTCAGGACCAAAACAGCGGTTTGCACGGTAAAACACCCTCCAGAAATTTGCGCCCGGCCCCTTGCCTCGCCTAGGCGTTAAAATGGTATACCATTTCACGAACCGGCGGGCGAGCCGCCGCGCCGACCAGTTTTTTCGGGGAGTTTTCATGAAGCTTTTGCGCGCCGCCACCCTGACCGTGGCCGATCTCGACGCCGCCGAGGCCCGCTATCGCGATTATCTGGACTACACCACTGTACACAAAGGTGAAATCGACGCCGAGCTGGCCGGTTTTCTGCAGGCGCCCAAAAGCCAGGGCGCGCGCTATTGCGTCATGGCGCCGGCCAGCGGCGCGGAGATCTATCTGCGCCTGGTCGAGCAGCCGCCGGTTAAGGGCTACAAACCGCTTGTGAGCTATGGCTGGGCGGCGATCGAAATCTGCGTCCAGGACGTGCTCGCCGCCCATGAGCGGGTCAAGGACTCCCCCTTCCAAGTCATTGGCCCGCCTCGCGAAATCGAAGGTCTGCCCGCGATCTACCCGATGCAGGTGAAGGGCCCGGACGGCGAGATCGCCTATCTCACCCAGATCCGCGACGATCTTCCCGCCTATGACCTGCCGCGCGCGACCGCGCCCATCGACCGTCTGTTCATCCTGGTGATCGGGTGCTCGGACATGCACGCCAGCCTTAAATGGTTCGATGAAACGCTGAAATTCGAGACCGGCCGGGTGATGGATATCGAATATCACATGCTCGCAGACGCCTACGGCACGCCGCGCGACGAGCTGCACACCATCTCCACCGGCATTCACGGCCGCGACGTGTTTCTGGAGCTTGATCAATACCCTGAGGCCGCGACGCCGCGCCCGCAGCAAGACGGCATGCTGCCGCCCGGCGCGGCGCTGGGCAGCTTCCTCCACCCGGATTTCGATCAGATTCAGGGCTGGGTCAGCGAGCCGGTCTCGCGCCCCGAAGCGCCCTATAACGGCAAGCGGGCGGGCATGCTCCAGGGCCCGGACGGGCTGCTGGTAGAGGTGGTGGAGCTTTGACGTCTCCCCCCGCCCGCGGGGGGAGTGGCCCGAAGGGCCGAGGGGGGCTGCGCCGCCCTTATCGCTAAGCCGCCCCCTCCGTCCGCTTCGCGGACACCTCCCCCGCAAGCGGGGGAGGACATCGCTTTGAACCGAGGAGCCCCCATGCGACAGGTCGTTTTAAAACACGCCCTCGAGGACAAGCCCCGCGCCGCGGACTTCACCCTCATCGATGCGCCGCGCCCGCAGTGCCCGGACGGCGGCGTTCTGGTGACGCTCTCCCATGTCTCCATGGACCCTTATGTGGGCGCGCGCCTGCGCGGCCGACACATGGGCGAGCCGGCGCCGGAGCCGGGCGTTGAGGCGATCCCGGGACACGGCGTCGGCGTCGTGATCGAAAGCCGCTGCGAGGATTTCGCCAAGGGCGAGGCGGTGCACCTCATGGAGGCGGGCTGGCGCGAGTACGCCGCGGCGCCGGCTTCAGCCGCGCGCAGGATCGACACCGAAGGGATAGATCCGGCGCTGCATCTCTCAGCGCTCGGCATGCCGGGGCTCACCGCCTGGGCGGGAATCACCCGGCTTGCTCAGGTGTGCGAAGGCGAGACCGTGCTCATCGACGCCGCAGCGGGCGCGGTGGGCGGGACTGCGGGGCAGATCGCGCGCGCCAAGGGCGCGGCACGCGTGATCGGGATCGCAGGCGGGCCGGAAAAATGCGCCCTCGTGACCGGCGAGTACGGCTTTGACGCCTGCATTGATTACAAGCAGGACGGCTGGGAGGCGCGTCTGAAGGACGCGCTTCCAGACGGCCTGAACGTGCATTTCGAGAATGTCTCCTCCGACATCCTCAATCTCGCCCTGACGATGATGAAGCCCTATGGCCGCGCGATTCTTTGCGGGCTCGCGGCGCATTATCAGACGGGCCAGCCGGCGCCGGGGATCAATTTCGGCCCGGTGATCGGCGCGCGCGCGGGGCTGCACGGCCTTGTCGTGTACGATTTTTACGACCGCTGGGACGCCTTCGCCGGGGAGATCGCGCCGATGGTGCGCGAAGGACGCCTTCGCCTCGCCCACGACATCGCCGACGGGCTGGACGCCGCGCCCGCCGCCTTTGAACGGCTGATGGACGGGAAAAATCGCGGTAAGGCGCTGATCGCGCTGTGAGCGCGCCCGCCCATTCCTGGGGCGTGCGCGGGGCGGTGACCGTGGACGGACGGGCCGTGCATTACCGCCGTGCGGGCCGGTCCGGCGCGCCTGTGGCGATCCTGCTGCACGGCTCGCCGGAAAGCGCCTCGGCGGTGCATGGCGTCGCCGCCGCGCTTGACGACCGCTTCGACGTCATCGGCGTCGACACACCCGGCAACGGACTCTCGCAACCGCTGGCGCAAGCCGATCCCGACGCCGGCGATTACGCCCGCCACCTGCTCGCCTTCATGGACGGGCTCGGGATCGGGCGCGCGGCGCTTTACGGCTTTCACACCGGCGCCGGCACGGCGATGGAGGCTGCAATCCTCGCGCCGGACCGCATCGCCGCCCTGGCGCTTGACGGCTATGCGGTGTGGACGCCGGACGAGCGCGCCGACTTGATGGACCGATATTGTGTCGTCTACGCGCCCGTCTGGGACGGCTCGCATCTGGCGCGCATCTGGGCGCGGCTGGACGAGCAGCTGATCTTCTTTCCCTGGAACACGCCCCGGCTCGATGCGCGCATGAACCTGCCGGCAACGCCCATGGAGGTGCGCCTGCGCCGGCTGCGAGATTGGCTGAGCGCCTTCGACACCTATCCCGCCCCCTACCGCGCCGCGTTCAAGCGGGCCGGTGAAACCGGGCCGGACCGCGCCGAAATCCCCACCCTGATCGGCGCCATGGACCGCGACCCGTTAAGCGCCCACCTTTCAAGGCTGGATACGATAAGCCCGGCGGTGCGCCTGGCCAGCTGGGGCGAGGACCGAGAACGCGCCCTAAGCGAGATCGCGGAGCATTTCGCAGCCCACCCCGGCGCGCCGGCGGGGCCTGTCGATGCGACCGATCCGGCGCTCCTCGACAGCCTCGCCCACCCGGCGCCCCGCTATAACTGGGCGGCGGACAGCCATGGCGGCTTTCTTCTGAAGCTCTGGCGCGACGTGCGCATGGAGGCGATCGCGAAAGCGCCGAGCCAGGCCGCGCTGGACGCGGCGCTGGATCCGCTCGCGCTTCAGGCCCAGGTGCTCGCGGCGATCCAGTATGAGACCGGGCTCTAGATTTTTTCCGGATCGCGTGATCGACGCAGTGAACTGGGTCCCACTGATCACGTATTTTAAGGATCGCGTGATCGAAACGGTGAACCGGTTTCCACTTCACCTGATCACGCTCTTGGTTGTCGCGTGATCGAAGCGGTGAACCGGTTTCCACTTCACCTGATCACGCTTTTAGCCCGCCACCCCGTCCAGCTCGTTCAGCTCGAGCGCCAGGGCGAGATTCTGCACCGCCTGCACCGCCGCGCCTTTAAGCAGATTATCCAGCGCGCACACCATCACCGCCCGCATGCCATCCTCGGACAGCGCAAAGCCGCCCACCACCGCGCCGGTGTTGTTGGCGCCGTCGGTGATCTCCGGGATGGTGTCACAGATGCGGATCAGCGGCTCGCCGTCATAGGCCTTGTGGAACGCTGAACGCAGCCCGGCCTCGTCCATGGGCTTTTTAAACTCAAGCTGCGCGGTGACGCTCAGCCCACGGAAGAATTCCGCCACATGGGGGCTGAAGCGCACGTCCTTGCCGAGGTGGCGGGCCATCTCTTTTTCGTGCAGATGACCGGCGAGGCCATAGGGCATGAGATTGTTCTTCAGCGCGGTGGTGTCGTTTTTTCGGCTCGGCGTCGTGCCCGCGCCGGAATAGCCGGAGACGCCGAACAGATGGGCGGGACCTTTCAGCTTCTTTCGCACCGGGTGGACGCAGAGCTGGCCCGCCGTGGCGTAGCAGCCCGGATTGGAGATGCGCGTGGCGCCCTTCAGCGCCTTGCGGCCGTAAAGCTCGGGCAGGCCGTAAACCCAGGCGTCGTCGAAACGGTAATCCGCCGACAGATCGACGATCACCGTCCGCGGCGCGGCGGCCTCTATCGCCGCCACGTAAGCTGCAGCTTCGCCGTTGGGCATGGCGAGGACCACGGCGTCGGCGCCGCGCGCCGCGATGTCTTCGGGACTGAGCGCCTCGAACAACAATCCCGACGGACCGCCCGGATCCAGGGTCGAGACCGGCTCTCCGGCCATGGCGCGCGACACCGCGAAATCCAGCGCCATGTCGCTGCGCCGCCCGAGGATGGCGATCAGCTCGCGCCCGGTATGTCCGCGCGCGCCCACCAGTCCGATGCGTTTCATCACGCCTCCTCCTCCAGGGTCGCAGGCAGGGACGCCACGCGCTCCACCATCTCCGGAAGGCGAGCCAGATCGGTCTCGCCGCGCTGAAACACCGTCCAGCGCCCGGTCTTCACCGCCCCGTCACAGGCGTTGAAGTAGAACTCGTTAACCGGATTGTCGCTGCGTGACCGCCAGTAGAGCCGCGGCGCATAGGCGACGAGGCGCTTCCAAACCGCTCCCCCGAGCCCCTCGCCGCGCGCTTCGTCGAGCACCGCGAACTTGTCGAGATAGACCGTGTCGCCCAGCGTCGCGGTGATTGCGGCGGCGCGGTAGTTTTCCGTGACGAAGGCCCGGTCGAAGGCCAGCCGGTCGAAATAATCCGCCACGGGCGCGCGGCCGAAGCTCGCTTTTATGAGAGCCGCGGTCTTCTCCCGATCAAGGTCTTCGCCCCGCTCTATCTCCAGCATGCGCTCGCCGCGGCGCACCAGCGTGCCGGCGCCGGCGTGGGTGAACAATTCCTTGGCCAGCTGGTCGGGCCGGGTGATGGAGACCGAGCTCGACAGCGGCAGATCATCCAGCAGGCGCTTGATCTCGGTGAGTTTCAAACGCATCCCGCCCGACACCCAGTCGGCGGCGAACAACTCGTCCTGGTCGGTGGCCAGGTTGATGGCGCTGATCGGCTGACCGCCTGCGTCCAGAAGCGCGCCGGTCCCGGTGAGGAAGACGATCTTGTAGGGCTGGAGCGCATGGACCAGCGCGCGCACCGCGCTGTCGGCGTTGACGTTGACCAGCTTGCCGTCGGCGGTGTCGCCGAGACAGCCAAGGATCGGCGCCTGTCCGGCGCGCGCCGCCGCGGCCACCTGATCAAGGCGCACGCGCGTGGGTTCGCCCACCCGGCCAAGACCGTCAGGATCAATCATCTCGGCTTCGAACACGCCGGACGGCACCGCCGCGGCGCGCCCGCCCGCGTCGCGCACCGCCTGCACCAGCTTCAGATTGGTCGCCGTCAGCGTATCGCGCACCACGCTCATGGCCGCGTCCGGCGTGATGCGGAGCCCGTCCTTGCGCTGTTCGGGAAAGCCGGCCGCCTCCAGCGCCGTATTGAGCTGCGGCCCGCCGCCATGGACGACGACAGGCGCGAGCCCCACCGACTGGAGAAACGCCAGCGCGGCGGCCAGCGCGTCCAGCTGCTCCTCGATGATCGCCCCGCCCACCTTCACGACAGCGAAGCGCTCCTGATCCAGGCGTGAGAACCGGTTGAGGTACTCACGGATCTCCTTGCCGTCGCGCATGTTGGAGAGCAGCTGCACGATCGCGGCGCGCACCGGCGCGCGCTCGGGCGCCTTCTCAGGCGTCGGCGTCTCGGTCATGGCGCGTCCTTCACGAGCCGTTCCATGATCGCCTTTTGGACATGGAGCCGGTTTTCCGCCTCCTCAACGCCCAGGAACGCGTCGGAATCCACCACGGCGTCGGCGATCTTCACATTGCGGCGCATGGGCAGGCAGTGGCTGACCACCGCGTCGTCGGTGAGCGCCATCTTGGCCTCGTCCACCATGAAGCCCGCACCCTTGGCGCGATAGGCGCTCTCCCCGCCCCAGTTTCCATAGAACGGCAGCGCGCCCCAGCTCTTGGCGTAGACGGCGTGGACGCCGGAATAGGCTTCCTCGACGTCGGTGTGCACTGAGAATGTGGCCCCCGCCTCGGCGCAAAAGCGCGTGGCGGCGCTCATATAGCGCTCGTCCAGGCGATAGACCTCGTCCGGGATCAGCAAGCGCACGTTCATCCCGAATTTCGATGCGATCAGAACCGACGAGTTCGCCACCGCGGTGTTCAGCGGTTTGGGGTGCGGGACCCAGGTCAGCAGATAGTCCTTGCCCTGAACATCGCCGAGCCGGTCCTGGAGCGCCATCATGTGGGCGAGCTCCTGACAGGGATGGACGATCGTCTCCATATTGATCACCGGCACGGTGGCGTGCTTCGCATAAGCGGTGATCAGCGGATCTTCGCGCTCGGCGGTCCAGTCCTGAAACTTGGGAAAGCAGCGAATGGCGATGAGGTCGGCGTAGCGCGACAGGACGCGCGCGGCCTCCTTCACATGCTCTTCAGGCTCGCCGTCCATCACCGCGCCCTCGTCGAACTCCACCGGCCAGGTCTGGCCGCGCGCGTCCAGCAGCACGGCGTGACCGCCCAGCTGATGAACGCCGATATCGAAGCTGGAGCGCGTGCGCAGGCTCGGATTGAAGAACATGAGCGCCACCGACTTGCCCTTCAGCGCGTCGCCTTCAGGGCTGTCGCGGAACTGGCGGGCGCGGTCGATCATCGCCTGCAGGTCAGAGCGGGACCAGTCTTCGGTCGTGAGGAAATGGCGCATGGCGTCGGGCCTTGTGCAGACAAATGCGAAGGCTAGCCGTGTAGCGGCGAGACGGCGGGTTTGCAAACGCGACGGGTCGACGATTGGTCTTTCCCGGTGCGGGCGGACGCCGGCGCGCTCACCCTTGCGCGGGCGGCTCCACGTTCAGGGCCTGAGCCACCAGAACGGCCTGGGTGCGGTTGATGACGTCGAGCTTTCGGAAAATGGCGGTCACGTGCGCTTTCACCGTGGCTTCGGTGATGCTCATGTCAAAGGCGATCTGCTTGTTCAGCCGGCCGGCCGCCAGGCCTTGCAGAACGCGCATCTGGGCCGGGGTGAGCTGGGCGAGCCGGGACGCCGCCTCGGCGGCTTCGCGCGCTTCGGGCCCGTCGTCTTCCTCCGGCGTCCAGACGTCGCCGTCGAGCACGGCCGCCAGCGCTTCGCACAGCGTGTCCATGCCGGCGGTCTTGGGGATGAAGCCGGACGCGCCGAACTCCAGCGCCCGGGCCGCGACGCCGGGCGCCTGGCTGGCGCTGATCACCACCACCGGAATGGCGGGATGCTCCTTGCGGATTTCGGCGAGCCCGATGAAGCCAGAAGAATCCGCCATGTGAAGATCAAGGCAGACCAGCTCAGCGCCGTCCTGGTCCAGCGCGGCGCGGGTTTCGGCGAGCGAGCTGGTCTCCGCCACCGTGCGGCCGGGCGCGGCCTTGGCCACGGCCGCCGACAGCGCGGCGCGGAACAGCGGGTGGTCGTCGGCCAGAATGATCCGGGATTGGGTCAAAACCACGCCTCCCCGCGCGATCGCTCCGCAAACGCTAGCCGGTTCGCGCCGGTACGTCGTCTCACCAAAAAGTCGCATGCCGAACAGGGCGTTTTGCGACCAAGGGCGAATATCGCAGCCCGGCCGGCCTCCCGATACTGCCCGCCATGAGCCGAAAAGGCCCGCCGCCGGTCACGGCGGCCGTCATCCGGGGAGGAGACAGCATGACCGATCTCATCAAGACCGCCCTCGCCGCCGGGGTGTCGGCCCTGGCGCTCGCCGCCGGCGCCCAAGCGCAATCGGCCGAAGACCTTGAAGCGCGCCTCGCCCAGCTTGAGGCCATGGTGGCCGAGCTGCGCACCGAGCTGGAGGCCGCGCGCAGCACCGGAGCCGAGACCGAAGACCGCATCGTGCGGCTTGAGCAGCGCGACCCCGCCGCCCCCGTCACCGCCGCGGCGAGCCCGGAGGGCGCCGGCTTCATGGCCGGAAACACGCGCGTGACCTATGGCGGCTTCATCGACGTGGACGCCCATGTCACCGACCTGTCCGACGGCGATTTCGCGCCCACCTCGATCGCGCGCGATTTTTACATTCCCGGCGCGACGCCGGTGGGCGGGACGGGCGATTCAGAGCCCGACACCGACTTCACCGCGCAAGGCACGCGCTTCTTCTTCGCCACCTCCACCCCGACCGATCTCGGCGACGTGACGAGCCGGATCGAATTCGACTTCCTCGGTTCGCCCGGCGGGAACGAACGGGTGTCGAACTCCTATAACCCGCGCCTGCGCACAGCCTGGGCCCAGATCGGCGGCTGGCGCATCGGTCAGGACTGGTCGACCTTCCAGAACACCGCCGCGATTCCTGAAAGCGCAAGCTTCCTCGCCGCGTCCGACGGCATGGTCTTCGTCCGCCAGGCGCAAGTTCGCTACACCAGCGGGAATTTCCAGTTCGCGCTGGAGAACGGCGACACCACCGTCACGCCGTTTGGCGGGGGCGGGCGCCTGGACATGGGCGACGGCGCGCTGCCCGATCTGGTGGCGCGCTACAATATCAGCGGCGAGGGGCGCAATATCGCGCTCACCGGCATTGCGCGCCGGCTCTCCGCGGACGGCATGGGGATTGACGGCGACGCCTTCGGCTGGGGCCTCTCGGCGCAGGGCCGCATCTCGCTCACCGACAGCTCGGATCTGCACTTCTCGCTGACGGGCGGAGAAGGCGTCGGCCGGTATATCGGCCTGAACGCCGTCAACGGCGCGGTCGCCACGGCGACGGGCGATCTCGAGCCCATCCCGGTGCTCGGCGGGCTCGCGGCCTGGCGTCAGGCGTTCGGCGGCGGGCGGCGCTTCAATCTCGGCGTCTCCGCGCTTGAAGCCGACAACGACATCGCGCTCACCGGCCCCGGCGCCACCAAATCCGTGCGCTCGGCCTTCGGCGCTTTGATGATCCCGCTCGCGCCCGGCGTCACGCTGGGGGCTGAGCTGATGATCGGCGAACGAGTGCTGGAAAACGACACCTCCGGCACGATCACCCGCGCCACGGTCTCCACCAAGTACACCTTCTGATCCAACGCTCCCAAAGGAGATTTCCCATGGACGGTTCAGCCCCCCAAAACGCCTCCGCGGCCCCGGCGCTGGTTCCGGTTCCCGCAGACTACGCGGCGCGCGCCTCGGTGACGGCCGAGCGTTATGCGAGCCTGTACAAGAAGTCGATCGAGGAGCCGGACAGCTTCTGGCGCATGCAGCTGTCGCGCCTCGACTGGATAAAGACGCCCACGAAAATCTCCGAGGTGGACTGGGATCCCGACCGGCTGTCCATCAAATGGTTCGAGGACGGGGTTCTGAACGTCTCGGCCAACTGCATCGACCGCTGGCTGCCCGAGCGCGCGAACGACACCGCGATCATCTGGGAGGGCGACAATCCCGGCTTCCACCATGCGATCACGTATGCGCAGCTGCACAACCATGTGTGCCGCTTCGCCAACGAGCTGAAGAAGATCGGGGTGAGGAAGGGCGACCGCGTCACCCTGTACATGCCGATGATCCCCGAGGCCATGTACGCCATGCTCGCCTGCGCCCGGATCGGCGCGGTGCACACCGTCGTGTTCGGCGGCTTCAGCCCCGAAGCGCTGGCCGGCCGCATCACCGATTGCGGCTCGGAATTCATCGTCACCGCCGACCAGGGCGTGCGCGCAGGCAAGGCGATTCCGCTAAAGTCCAACGTGGACAAGGCGCTGGACATCGCCGAGGGCGTGCGCGCGGTGCTGTGCGTGCGCCATACCGGGGCGGGCGTGCCTTGGGTGGAGGGGCGCGATTTTTGGCATCACGATCTGGCGCTCGAAGTCGACGCGAAATGCGAGCCGGAACCGATGAACGCGGAGGACCCGCTCTTCATCCTCTACACCTCCGGCTCTACCGGAAAGCCCAAAGGGGTGATGCACACCACGGGCGGATACCTGCTCTGGACCGCGCTCACGTTTGACTCGATCTTCGATGTTCAGCGCGGCGAGGTGTTCTGGTGCACCGCCGATATCGGCTGGGTGACCGGTCACACCTATCTGACCTACGGCCCGCTGGCGAACGGGGTCACAACGCTGATGTTCGAGGGCGTGCCCACCTGGCCCTCCCCCGACCGCTTCTGGCGGGTCTGCGCGAAGCATAATGTCAATGTGTTCTACACCGCGCCCACGGCCCTGCGCTCCATCATGCGAGAGGGCGATTCCTGGGTCGAAAAGCACGACCTCTCCAGCCTGCGCCTTCTGGGCACGGTGGGCGAGCCGATCAATCCCGAAGCCTGGTCCTGGTACCACCGCGTGGTGGGCAAGGGCCGGCTTCCCATCGTGGACACCTGGTGGCAGACCGAAACCGGCGCCTGCCTGATGACGCCGCTGCCAGGCGCCCACGACCTGAAACCGGGCGCGGCCTCCTTCCCCATGTTCGGGATCGAACCCGCGCTGGTGGACAACGAAGGAAACCGCCTGCCGGACGAGGGCGCGGCGGAAGGCAATCTGGTGATCCTCGGGTCCTGGCCGGGCCAGATGCGCACCGTCTATGGCGATCATAAGCGCTTTGCGGAGACCTATTTCTCCACCTATCGCGGGCTTTACTTCACCGGCGACGGCGCTCGGCGCGACGAAGACGGGTATTGGTGGATCACCGGCCGGGTGGACGACGTGCTCAACGTCTCCGGCCATCGCCTCGGCACCGCGGAAATCGAAAGCGCGCTGGTCTCCCATCCCCTCGTCGCCGAGGCGGCCGTGGTGGGCTATCCCCACGACGTGAAGGGGCAGGGCGTCTACTGCTACGTCACGCTGAACGCCGGGCTGGAACCCACCGAGGACACGGCCAAGGCCTTAAAATCCCACGTTCGCAGCGAGATCGGCCCTGTGGCGAGCCCGGATCTGATCCAGTTCGCGCCCGGCCTGCCGAAAACCCGCTCGGGCAAGATCATGCGCCGGATCCTCAGAAAGATCGCCGAGAACCAGTTCGACGCCCTTGGCGACACCTCGACGCTGGCCGACGCCAGCGTGGTGGACGATCTGATCGAAGGGCGCATGAACCGGTAAGGCTTTCCTCAGCGCACCGGCGCCGGTGAGCTGCGCCGGCGCGGACCTTGAAGGCCGGCGCGCCCCTGCGCCGGCCCTTTTTTCTACCCCGCCTGGGCAAAGACGCGCTCGGCCCATTGGGCGAAATCATCCATGGCCGCCTCATGGCCGAGATCGTTGAGCGTTTCGTGCCGGCCCGCCGGATCGAAGCGCATGGTCACGTCGGTGAAGCGCGCATTGTAGAGCCGGGCCGACAGGGTCTTGACCGCCTTGCCCTTGTCGGTGGCCGGATCGTCGCCCCCGGCGGCCAGGTGCACGGGCAGATCAGTGCGCACCCTGCGCAGGCGGTGTTCGTCCTCGCCGCGCTCGGTCAGCGCGATGAGGTCGCGCCACAGCGAGAACGAGGCGGGCTGGCCGCATTTGGGATCGTCCACATAGGCCTGAACCTCTTCAGGAATGCGCGACAGCCAGTCATAGCGGGTCTCGCCCCCCTTCACCTGCTTGCCCCAGGCCTTGAAGGTGAGCGCGTCGAGCCAAGTGGCGGGCGCGGTGTCTTTCTTGAACAGGCCTTCAAGGCCGAGCACGAAGCGCATCAGCCCGGCCCGCGAGCCCAGCGCCAGATTGGCGTTCCACACCGCGAGCCCGGCGATCTCGCCCTGGCGCTCCATGGCGTGATTCATGGCGACCACCCCGCCCATGGAGTGACCGAAGACGATCAACGGCCGGTCCGGCCAGGCGCGCCGCGCGTGATCCTCCACCGCAAGGGCGTCGTCGAGAACCTTGTCGGCGCCCTTCTTCGCCGCGAACACGCCGTCCGGCGCGTCCGGCGCGGTGGTCCAGCCATGGCCGCGATGGTCGTGATTGATCACCGCGATTCCGCGCGCGGCCAGAAATTCGGCGAAGCGCCCATAACGCCGGCCATGTTCAGACAGGCCATGATGAATCTGGACCACGCCCTTCACCGCGCCGGCGGGCGCGCTGGTGCGCACCTTCAGCTCGGCGCCGCTGGGCGAAGACAGGGTTTCCTCGGTCAAGCTCATCTCGGCGTTCTCCTACCGGGCGCAATCGCTTAGCTTTGAGGGCAAACATAACGAACCGGGGGGAATAGACCATGGCCCGCACCGCCCTTCTCGCCATCGACCAGGGGACCACCTCTTCGCGCGCGCTCGCCTTCAATACGCGCGGCGAGCTCATCGCCGGCGCGCAGGAGGAGTTCGCCCAGATCTATCCGAAATCCGGCTGGGTGGAGCACGATCCCGAAGTGATCTGGGCCACCGTGCTCTCCACCGCGCGGCGCACGCTGGAAAAGGCCGACGGCGCCGGCCACGACACCGCCGCGATCGGCATCACCAATCAGCGCGAAACCACGCTGGTCTGGGAGCGCGAGACCGGCCGGCCGATCCATAACGCCGTCGTGTGGCAGGACCGGCGCACCGCCGACATCTGCGCACGGCTGAAAGCGGACGGGGCGGAAGGCTTGGTGAGCGAGCGGGCGGGCCTGGTGCTTGATCCGTATTTTTCCGCCACCAAGCTCGCCTGGATCCTGGACGCCGTCCCCGGCGCCCGTGCGAAGGCGGAGGCGGGCAAGCTCTGTTTCGGCACGGTGGACAGCTATCTGATCTACCGCCTGACCGGCGGGCGGCTCCATGTGATCGAAGCCACCAACGCCAGCCGCACCGCGCTTTACGGGCTTGAAGCCGGCGACTGGGACGAGGATCTTCTCAAACTCTTCACCATTCCCCGCGCGGTCCTGCCGGAGATCGTCGACAGCGCCGGGCGCTATGGCGAGACCGACCCGTCGGTGTTCGGCCGGGCTTTGCCGATCTGCGGCGCGGCGGGCGACCAGCAGGCCGCCGCCATCGGACAGGCCTGCCTTCAGCCCGGCGAGATGAAGTCCACCTACGGCACAGGCGCGTTCATGATCGTGCACACCGGCGAAACCCTGGTGCGCTCGAACAACCGCCTCCTGTCCACCACCGCCTGGCGGCTGGGCGGGGAAAGCCGGTACGCGCTGGAAGGATCGGTGCTTTCAGCCGGCGCCACGGTGCAATGGCTGCGCGACGGGCTGGGGATCATCGCGCGCGCCGGAGAGATCGAAGCGCTTGCGAAAGACGCCGACCCAAACAGCGGCGTCTATCTGGTGCCGGCCTTCTCCGGCCTCGGCGCGCCGCACTGGAACCCGCGCGCGCGCGGCGCGATCGTGGGGCTGGACCGCGGCGCCGGACGGGCCGAGATCGCGCGCGCGGCGCTGGATTCCACCGCCTATCAGACGAACGACCTGCTCACCGCCATGCGCGCGGACGGGGTGGAGATCGCCGAGCTGCGCGTGGACGGCGGCATGGCGGTCAATGACGGCTTCATGCAGCGCCTGGCCGATCTGTGCGCGCTCGCCGCGATCCGTCCGGTGAACGCGGAAAGCACCGCCTGGGGCGCGGCCTTCCTGGCGGGGCTTGGGGCGGGGGTCTATTCCGACATCACCGATGTGCGCGGTTGCTGGACCGCTGATCGGCGTTTCGAGCCGGGGATCGAGCCGAGTGAGCGCACGCGCCTGCTGGACGGCTGGGACGCGGCGGTGAAGCGGGTGCTTTAGCGGCTTAAAAACGAAATCGGGCGGCGGCCCGCAGGCCCCGCCCTATTTCGCGTCTGAGGAAGATGTGCCACACGGGCAGTGATCACGCCCTCAGCTCAGGCGAAACTTGTAAGCGAAAAACGCCGAAAATGCAATATCGTTTCTCCTTGCTTCCAGGTGCGGCCGCAGCGGTGCGAACCGCGATCTCCCCTGAACGGCTGGCCAAGTACGAAGCTGTCGCGAAGGGCGACCGAAATCTTGCGCTGCAGCTATACAATTGGAATTGCGAACTCTGCGGAGCCTTTTATGCGCCGCTGAATCTGGCCGAAGTGGCCGCACGCAATGCGATCGTCACGCCCGTCGAGAAGCGGTTCGGACCAAACTGGCACCTTGATCACAGGTTCTCGAACATCCTGGATGCTCAAAAGCGGCAGGACCTTGCCGAGGCGATGCGGCGGGAGCGACGCCAACATGGTACGAGGTTGACGGCGCATCACGTTACGTCCGCCTTGAGCTTCGGGTTCTGGGTCGGACTGACCGCCCGAAGCTATGACCGGCACCTCTGGGCGACCGGGGTCAGGCGGTCATTTCCTCACGCTGACAACTATTATGATAGAGATGCGATTCATACACTGCTCGACCGGATCCGGCGCACACGCAACGACGTCATGCATATGCGGTCGATATTCGACAAAGCGCCGCGCCGAAAGCTTTCCGCGATCGACGAATTGCTTGGATTGATCTGCCTGGACACGCAGTTTTTCCTGCGTCAGACGCACACCCTTGAAGACGTTATTGGCCGGAAGCCTCGTCGAGGCTAATCCGCCGCCTTGCCGGGCGCCATCAGCGCCAGGCTCACCGCGCCGGCGAGGCCGGGCCAGGTGAAGGCCACGGCCTGATCCACCGCGCCGCCCATAAGCGCCCAGGCGCCGGCGGCGACACCGCCGGCCGCGCATACGGCGGCCGCGGCGAGAATGAGAAGGCGCATGCGGGTCATCCCGGCCCCCTTCGTTTTTCCACCCGGCGCGCACCCTAGCGCGACAGGGCTAATTTTTCGTTTCTCCAAAGCGCAGCCGAGCGGGAACCCGCATTCGGCCGCAGCGTTGACGGTCTCCCTCACACGCAGGAAAGGAGCCCGCCATGGCTGAACGCGCCAAAGGCCGCTATGTCGCCATCCTCGCCACAGACGGATTTGAAGAGTCCGAGCTGTTTGAACCGAAAAAGGTCGTCGAAGCCGAAGGCGGCGTGGTGGAGATCGTCTCCGACAAGTCCGGCGAAATCGAGGCCAACCGGCACCGGGAAAAAGGCGATAAGATCAAGGTCGACAAGACCCTCGATGAAGCCGACGCCTCGCAATACGACACGCTGATGATCCCCGGCGGGCTGTTCAGCCCGGACACGCTGCGCACCAATGAAAAGGCGGTGGCGTTCGTTCACGCCTTCTTCGAGCGAAAGCGTCCCGTCGCCGCCATCTGCCACGGTCCGCAACTGCTCATCGAAGCCGATGCGGTGAAGGGCCGGCGCATGACCAGCGTGCCTGCGATCCGCTCGGACTTGAAGAACGCCGGTGCGGACGTGGTCGATGAGGAAGTCGTGGTGGATTCCGGCCTCGTCACCAGCCGTACGCCGAAGGACCTTAAGGCCTTCTGCGACAAGCTGGTGGAGGAGACCTGCGAAGGCGAGCACGCCCGCCAGGCGCAGTCGGCGTAGAGGCGAAGCGCCCGCCGCGGCGCCGGCGCCGCCCTTACGCCGCCGCGCGCTTCGGCGCCGCGGCGAAGGCTTCGGCCATCAAGGCGAGGCGCTGTCTATAGGCCGGCGCCACCGCCGCGCTCTGCGCCCAGCGCCGGCGCAGCTTGGCGGGCGCCGCGCCCAGCTTTCCGGGCAGGCGCGCGCCGGCGGCCTCGGCGATCTCCCAGGCGGCCACGCGCGCTGACGCGAAGCCCGGCGCCAGGGCCCGGCCGGCGCTCAGCGGGACTTCGTAATCGGCGTAGTATTTCTTATAGGCCTGCTCGCCCTTGCCCAGATCGAAGCGCTTGATCCCCATCTCGGCGGCGCGCTCGACGATCCCCTCAAGCAGAAGAAGCCCCGGCGACACGCTGGCGAAGCGCGCATCATAGGCGGGTATCCAGGAATGATACGTGCCGCCGGCCAGAAGCCCCATCTCCACCGCCGCCAGGCGTTCGCCGAAGTAAAGCGAGGCCATCAGCCCGCGAAGCGGTCCGAAACTGCGATGGGCGCTGGCTTCAAACACCTTGCCCGTCCAGCCCCGGCCGAACACGTTGTAAAGCCCTGAGACGCGGTATTGCTCGCCCTTCATCACCCGCAGGGCGTTGAAACGCTTCGCCTCGGGATCGCCGAACACCAGCCGCGCCGGGCCGAACTCGCGCTCGGCCTTTTTCAGGCGGCGCGCGGTTTTCTTGAAGTGATCCTTGTAAAGGCCGCGCCGGCGCTCCCGCCAGGCTTGCGCGCCGCCGCTCAGATCCATCACCGCAGAGCCCGCCCGGTCGCGCGCCCGCCCCGGCGCGGCGCCGGCCCAGTTGTCATAGATAAGCGCCTGCGCGCCCATGGCCTTCAATAGCGCGCCCGGCTCCACGCAGAAGCCGGGTTCGGCGGCGAATCCCTGATAGTCCGACAAGGGCGCGCCCACCGGACGGGCGATCCCGCTCACCGGCGCGTGGAAGGCGAAATACCCGACAGGCCGGGCGTTCTCCTCGGCGATGACGACGCGTACGTCGCGGCGCTGCTGGTCGATGAGATCGGCGAACTCGGGGAGCAGGTAGGGGCTCGCCAATTGCCCGCCGGGCTTGGCCAGGGCGCGCCAGGCCTCCCGGTCGCGCACGCCGATTTCGCTCAGGGCTGTCTCAAACAGACGCATGGCCGACCTCGAAAACTGCTGCTGAGACGATGAAATGCAAGGCGCGCGCCGGTCGCGAATCCGCTAAGGTCACGTTTCGTTCTTTTTCGGGCGCGGGAGGCGAAGCGATGAACGAGCTTTATCTGGGTTTGATCGTGTTGGGGGCCTCGGTTCTGGTGCTCGCCGCGGTGGGCTTTTTCGCGCTGAAGAAGGCGTGGGGCGAAACCGATGCGGCCAAAACCGAGCTCAAGGCCGCCGAAGGCGCGCTGGCCGAGACGCGGCTGGAGCTGACCGAGGCGCGCGCGAAGGCCTCGCGCGTCGACGAGTTGAAGGCCGAACTCGCCAGCGAGGAGGCCATGCGCCGCGAGGCCGAGCGCGCGCTCGCCGAAGCGAAGGCGCGCGCTGACCGGATCGCCGGGCTGGAGGCGCAACTAGAGGAAACCCGAGCCGCGGAAAAGGCCGCCGCCTCCGAATTGCGCGCCCTGAAAGAACGGCTTGAAGAACGCGACGCCGCGGTGGAGGCCGAGCGCAAGCGCCTCACCGCCCTGTCCCAGGACATGCAGGACCGGTTCAAGACGCTGGCCGGCGAGGCGCTGGACGCCTCGACGAAAAAGCTGCTGGAGCAGGCCGAGCAGAACTTCAAAGCCCAGCACGAGGCCGCCCAGGGCGGGGTGAAGACGCTGGTCGATCCCATCAACAAGCAGCTCAGCGAGTTTCGCCAGCACGTGGAGAAGATGGAGCGCGACCGCATCCAGAACGCCGGTCAGATCACCGAGCAGATCACCCGGCTCTCCCACGGCCTCAGCGAGCAGCACAGGGAAACCGCCAAGCTGGTCAACGCGCTGCAGCGCAAGTCCACCACGCGCGGCCAATGGGGCGAGCGCACGGTGGAGAACATTCTCGAACTCGCCGGTCTGACCAAGAACGTGGATTACGAGGCCCAGCACCAGACCCGCGACAGCGAGGGGGCGGCGCTGCGCCCCGACTTCGTCATCAAGCTGCCCGGCGGCGGGCGGTTCGTGGTGGACTCCAAGGTGGCGCTCACCGCCTATCTCGACGCGGTCGAGGCGCCCGACGAACAAAGCCGCAAGGAGGCGCTGAAACGTCACGCCGCCCAGGTGAAAACCCACGTCAAACAGCTGTCCAAAAAGGAATACGCCGCCAGCGTCGACGGCGCGATCGACTTCGTGGCGCTCTTCATCCCCGGCGAGAGCTTTTATTCCGCCGCAATCGAAGAGGATCCCGGCCTGTTCGACGACGCCATCAAGGCGAACGTCATCATCACGACGCCCGCGACGCTTCTGGCGCTGGCCAAGGCGGTCGCCTACGGCTATCGCCAGGAGAAGCTGGAGCAGAACGCCGAGAAGATCGCCGCGATGGGCGCGGAGCTGCACGACCGGCTCGGGACCTTCGCCAAGCACATGACCACCATGGGCTCGGGGCTGAAAACGGCGACGGCGAACTACAACAAGGCGGTGGCCAGCTTTGAAGGGCGGGTCATGGTCTCGGCCCGCCGCATGGCCGATCTCAACGGTCAGACCAAGCAGATCGAAGGTCCGGCCCCGGTGGACGAGGCGCCCCGCCTCTTGAACGCGCCGGAAGACGCCGCCGAATAATCCGCGGCGCAGCGCCGCGCGCTCTGCGCGCCTGAAGGCGAATACGGGGTTGCCAAACCCCGGCTTTCTCCCTCATCCTGTTTTGTGAACGCCGTTCACATCTGTGCGAAGGCACACGGGAGCGGCGCGGCGGGCCGGCGCGCCTGCATGTCCGATCGGCGCGCAAGGCCTTCCGCACACCCTGTGGAGGAAAGCCATGACCGCGTTGCGCGATCTTTATCCGATGCCCGACATCGACGCCCACTGGCACGTGCCTAACGCGTTCGAGGCCGTGTTCGACTGGCGCTTCGACGAGGGGCGCACCACGCTCATGCACCTCTACCAAAAGGGCAAGGACATGCAGTGGGATGCGCTGGAGCGCATCGACTGGGAGCTGGAGCTCGATCCGGAAAACCCGATGCAGATGCCCGACGAGGCGGTGCCGATCTGGGGCTCGGACATCTGGAACAAGATGACGCCGAAGGAAAAGGCCGAGCTGCGCCGGCACACCCAGTCCTGGAACATCTCCCAGTTTCTCCAGGGCGAGCAGGCGGCCCTGCTGGCCGCGTCCAAGATCGTCCAGGCGGTGCCCGACCTGGATTCCAAATTCTACGCCGCCACCCAGGTGATGGACGAGGCCCGCCATGTGGAGGCCTATAAAAAGCTCCTGGGCAAGTTCGGCGTCGCCTATCCCATGACCGATCCCTTGCAGGTCCTGGTCAATCAGGCCCTGTCGGACAGCCGCTGGGACGTGACGTACCTGGCCATGCAGGTGGTGATCGAAGGCCTGGCGCTGGCCGCCTTCGGCACCATCCGCGACATCGCCCAGAACCCGCTGGCGCGCATGGTCAACGCCTATGTGATGGAGGATGAAAGCCGGCACGTCGCCTTCGGCCGCGTCAGCCTTCGCGACTATTATCCCCAGCTCACCCAGGCCGAGCGCGACGAGCGCGAGGAGTTCCTGGTGGAGGCCTGCTATCTCATGCGCGACCGCATGACCCGCGGCACGATCGTTTACGAACAGCTGGGCCTGCCGGCGCAGGAATGCGACGACTTCGCCCAGAACTCCGAGATCGTGCAGCTCTACCGCACCATGCTGTTCCAGCGCATCGTGCCCATCGTAAAGGATATCGGGCTTTGGGGCCCGAAAATCCGCAAGTGTTACGAGGACATGGGCGTGCTTCAATTCGGCGATCTTGATCCTCAGGCCCTGCAGGACGACGACGAGCGCGTGGCCAGGGAGATCGACGCCAACAAGGCGCGCAAGGATTATATCGCCGCGGTGGCCGCCCATGGCGCAAGCGCGCCCGCGGCCGGCCACGCCGAATAAATCCCCCTTTCGGCTCGCACCCCTCGCGAGACCGCATCTCGCCCCGCCTGGATCACTCCGGCGGGGCGTTCTTTTTTGGGCGAGCCGCAGCGCCGCCCCTGTCCTCTCCGCCCGCCTTGCGCGCACTGTTCCAAGAAAAAGGGCGGCCCGGCTTTACGCCGGACCGCCCCGTTCAGGTTCGCCTGATCGGCGCTGCGGGTTCTAGAACTCGTAGCGGATGCCGACGCGGGCGCGCCAGACGCTGGCGTTGAAGTTTTCTTCGATGACCTCCGCGCCGGAGGCGTCGGTCTCCATGCGGTGATACTCGTAGATGCACTGGGTATCGACGCCGCAGACCGGCTCGCCGAGCGCCCCTTCGATCGTGTTGCCCGTGTTCACGTCGATCAGATCGGCGCGCACCACGTTGAGACCGTTGAAGCCCGGGCCGCGCAGCTGCTGGCCCCAGTCATTGTTGAGCAGGTTGAGGAAGTTCACCACGTCCACCGTGAGCTTCAGATTGTTGTCGCCCACGAACCGCTCGGCGCCCCAGATGCCCGGCAGCTCTTGTTCAAAGCTGAAGTCCCAGCGCTGGGTCCACGGACCGCGGCCGGCGTAGGCCGGCGCGACGGAGCCGGCGTACTTCACCAGGTCCTCGGCCTCGATGAACTCCAGGAAGTCCGCCTCGATCCCGGCGTTGCGGAAGCGCACGATGGGATCGTCGAACCCGTCGCCCGCCGCGTTCAGCTGCGGGATGTAGATCGGGTCATTGTTGCCGTAGGCGAATTCGCGCGGCGCCGCGGCGTTGCCGAACAGGTGGTTGAACGAACGGAAGCCGTAATTGATCGGCTCGCCCGATTCCACCTGGCCGAACAGGCCGATGGTCGTGGTCAGGTCGCGGAAGAAGTCACGCTCGTACTCGAGATAGAGGTTGAACGTGTGCTCCACCTCGTTGACCGAGGTGAACGCCTGCGGGGTGTTGCGGGCCGGGCTGACCTGGCCGCGGAACTGGGACACCGCGCGCTCGGAGGTGAGCGGGTTCAGCTCCTCCACGCTGGAGTTGGTGTAGGAGAGGTCGAACGAAATCCCGTTCTCGTACGCCTTGGCGGCCGAGAGCGTGAAGAAGGTCGACTCGCCTTCATCAGCGTTGGTGAGTTCGATCACCGTACGCAGGCCGAGCTCGGTCATGTTGGGATAGATCGGACGGCCGTCCGGCGACACGCCGGTTGCCGGAACGTCGTCACGCTCCCAGCCCAGATTGCGCCAGAACAGCGCGTTGTCGGCGCGGCTGTGGACCATCTGAGCGGTGAGCTCATAGCCGTCGCCCATGCCGAAACGGCTGAGGTCGAGATTATAGTCGACCGCCAGCGCGGTGCGCCATTCAACCGGGATTTCGAAGTTCGGGTCCAGAACGCCGAAGGTTTCGACGATGGAGCCGTCCTGATTGTTGGCGATCTCGTCGAGGGCGGCCTGCGGGATGGAGCGGCCGTCCACATTGTTCAGCACGTCGATCTCGGCGCTGAACAGCGGCGGCACGTACTGGTTGGCGAAGGCCACCTGCTCGTCGCCGCCGGAATAGCCGCCGAAGCCGCCGCGCACGGTCAGGCGGTCGGACGCGGCCCAGTTGAAGCCGAAGCGCGGCAGGATCACGTCGACGCCGTCGATCGTGGCGTCGCCGCGGATGCCGTACAGATCCTCGAACGAACGGGTCACGCCGTTCAGGTCGGTGGTGTCCAGACGGTCCGGAGTCTCATTGGCGTCGGTGTAGGTCTCGTAGCGAAGGCCGAAGGTCAGCTCCAGCTCCGGCGTGACGGTCCAGGCGTCCTGAACGAACAGGGACAGCTGGTCGTAGCTGAAGAAGGTGATGCCGTCTTCGATCTGGCCGCTGCCCGGACGGTTCACGAAATAGCCCGCGCCGCGCGAGGGATCGGCGACCTGGTTGGCGAAGCCGGACAGGCCGTCGAACACCACCACGCCGGCCGAACCGGGCACGAACACGTTCGTGACTTCGTAAGATTCGAAGTTGAAGCCGCCGGTGATCGTGTGGTCGCCCAGCACGTAGTCGGCTTCGCCGTAGAGCGTGAACAGCTCGTCCAGGATCGCATTGGCCTGGTCGAACTGGGCCGGGCCGAGATCGATGTCGATCGGCGAGGAGCCGATCAGCGCGGCGCCGTCGAGGCCGTTGGCCGCGAAGTAGGGATCGTTCGGATCGATGTCTTCGATCTGGAAGTTGGCGAAGCTGGAGCCTGCCGTGCCGCCGGCTTCTCCGATCGGCGTGCGGCCGAACGTGCTTTCCTTGTAGCCGACGCGGAACAGGGTGGAGAGATTGTCGGTCCAGTTGGAGAACAGCTCACCGGTATAGGTGGTGTTTTCCAGGTCCTCGGTGCGCGCGCTGGTCGGGAAGTCGAACGTGGAGAACGAACCGATCTGGGTCTCTTCAACGTTGCCGTAGCTGAACGTGGCGCGGTGATCGTCGGTGATGTTCCAGTCAAAACGCAGGCGCAGGCGCTCGGTGGCGTTTTCGTTGGCGACCGAGAACTTGTCGCCGGGATCATAGCCGTAGAGATCCTGGGTCAGATCACGGATGATGTTGAAGATTTCCGGATCCGTGTCGCGGAAATTGAAGGTCAGCGGATCGGTGCGCTCGAAGTCGGAATAGCTGGCGAAGAAGAACAGCTTGTCCTTGATGATCGGGCCGCCGATATTGATCGACAGTTCTTCTTCGGTGAAGTCGGAGGTGCGCACCTCGCGGTCGAACGCCTCGTCGCCGGAGAAGCTTTCATCGGCGTAGTAGAAGCCCACATTGCCGTCGAACTCGTTGGTGCCCGACTTGGTCACGACGTTGATCAGGCCGCCGCGGAAGCCGTTGTTCAGCACGGTGAAGTCGGTGATCGCGACCGAGACGCTTTCGATGGCGTCGATGTCGATCGGCGGGCGCTGGGTCGGGAAGATGCCGTCGGAGTTGATGCCGAACTGTTCGCCGCTTTCAACGCCGTCGATGGTCAGCGAGTTCAGCGAGGGCGAGATGCCCGCAATGCTCAGCTCGCCCGTGCCGTTCGAGCGCACCAGCGGGTCGCGCGCCAGGATGTCGGTGAAGTCGCGGTTCAAGGTCGGCTGGGACTCAAGATCGCGCGAGGAGAAGACCGAACCCACGCCGTTGTCGAGGCTGAGGCTGTCGATGCGCTGACCGCGCACCACGATGGTGTCGGTCTGCGAGGCCGGGCGCAGGGTGACGCGCAGCGGGTCCTGGCGGCCGGCGGCCAGGAACACGTTCTCAATGATCTGCGGTTCGAAGCCGGGCTGCTGGATGGAGATGCGGTAGGGGCCGCCCACGCGCAGGTTTGACAGCGAGAACGAGCCGCCCTCCGAAGTGGTCGCGGTGCTCACCGTGGCGGTGGGCAGGTGCACCAGCGTCACCGAAGCACCGTCCACCGGCGCGCCGGCTTCGGCGGTGATGGAGCCGCGCAGCGAAGCAGAGGTCTGCTGGGCTTCCACCGCCGCAACCGGAGCCAGCGCCAGGAGCGCGGCCACCGAAGCGCCGTAGCTAAGTTTCTTGAAGATCGCCATGATCGGATAGTCCCCTCGATCGGCTTGGGATAGACGCGCCTGAGCCCCACGCCCCTGCGCTGCGAGGAGCCGGTTAGCGGTCTCGTCTGACGCTTTGGTAACGGGGATATGACGAAATCATTACGTTCATGAACGCGCTTTCATCCGCCTTCGGAGAACGCGGATAAACCTGATTTCCCCACCATGCAGGCGATCCCAAACCGTCACAGCGTGGTGACACGTTAAAAAGCGATGTTCGTAAAACACCGAATTCGTGAATAACTAGAGCCGCTTGGCGGCGCCGGGCCACAGCCTGTGGCGCTTCGGCCACAGCTTTATGCACGAAAAAAGGCGGCGGCCCGATGGGCCGCCGCCTCGATTCGTCCCGCTTGGGAACGCTACGCCGTCTTAGAACTCGTAACGCACGCCCACGCGGACCTGCCAGAGCGACGCGTCGCCGACCACCGGCGTTTTCACGCCGTCACGGAAGCCCGTGTAGGCCAGCTGGGTGTCGCCGTTGACCAGCTCGGCGTCCACGACGCTGACGCGGCGCGGGAAGCTGGCTTCACGCAGGATGCCCCACTCGTCGTTGAGCATGTTGGTGAAGTTGTCGATCACCACGAAAGCGTTGGTGCGGTGACCGGCCATCAGGCCCGGCAGTTCCTGTTCGAAGCGCAGGTCGACCTTGGTCCACCAGCCGCCTTCGAAGCCGTTGCGCGGCGCGAAGCCGCCCGCGTACTTCGACAGACCTTCACGGTCGAGGAAGTCGAAGAAGGCGTTGACGTCGCTCAGCCCGCTCAGATCCACGTTCGGGTCGCTGACGCCGGTCGGGACGTAAAGCAGGAAGTTGTCGCCCCGCAGGAACGGGTTGAAGTTGGTGATGTCGCCACCGCCGCGGCTGTTCATGGTGTAGCTGAACGGACGGCCCTCAGAGGCCAGGCCGAACAGGCTCACCTTGGTGAAGTAGTCTTCGACCAGCCAGTCGGTTTCGTAGTTCACCAGCAGGGTGAAGCGATTCTCGATGTTGTAGTTCGAGGTCGCGATGCCCGGGTTCTGGGGATCGGCGAAGGCCGGCGAGGTGTAGTTGGAGAACGCCACCGACGAGGTCATCGGGTTGACGTCTTCGGCGTCGTTGTAGGCATAGCCGAAGAGCCAATCGAGACCGAAGTCGTACTCTTTGCTCACCGAGAAGGAGAGGCTGACGGCCTCAGCTTCCAGGTCGGTGTTGGTGAGCACCAGCGAGTTCGGGCTGAACGGGCTGTCATACTGCGGGATCAGTCCGCCGACCGCCGGAGTGGCTTCGACGAAGTCGCCACGGATGACGGTCGCCGCGTTATGGTCGCGGGTGTACAGGAGGTCGGCGTTGAGCACGTATTCGCCGCCCAGGACCGGCGCCGGCACGTCCAGCAGGTAGGTCGCGCCCAGGGCCGCTTTCCACTCGCCCGGGATGTCGAAGTCGGGATCGAGATAGTTCATCTCGAAGCCGGAGATGCTCTCCGCGCCCGCCACCGAGTCGATCAGCTGAGACGGGACCGAGTAGCCCGGGCCCTGGCCGTCGGGATAGACGACGCCCGCGTCGAACAGCGAGGTGAAGCCGGCGTCGTAGAACGCGTCTTCATCCGCGCCGAACTTGCGCACGAAGTCGTTGGAGTAGCTGTTCGACAGCCAGACGTTCGGGTTGCCGCCCGAGAACAGGCCGACGCCGCCGCGCACCGACAGGCGGTCGGTGGCTTCCCACTGCACGCCAAGGCGCGGTTGCAGAAGGCCGAGACCGTCCAGAGTGGCGGTGTTTTCGAAGCCGTAGCTGTCCACGAAGTTCTGGTTCAGCGCCGGCTCGTCGTCGGAGGTGTACAGGTCATAGCGAAGACCCGCGGTGACCGTCACGGTGTCGGTCACGTCCCACACGTCCTGGGCGTAGAACGAGTTGACCGAGAAGGCGAACTCGGCCGCGGCGTCGGCCGGGTCCAGGCTCGGGGCGTTCTCGTAGTCGATCCCGCTCGGGGTGCCGTTGCGGAAGTCGTCGATGCTGTCGAAATCGAATTGGCCGATGGCGTGCTGGACGAACAGGTTGAACACGTCCGTGGTTTCACGCTCGAAGCCGAACGAGAAGGAGTGGTTGTTCCAGTCGTACGTGCCGCGCGCGATGAGCGTGAGAACGTCGTAGTTCAGCTCGTTGGCCTGACGGGAGTCGTCTTCACCGATGTAGATCGTGTTCGGGCCGACATCGATGCGGAACTCGCCGAAGCCGTCCTGGCCGACCGAGTTCTGGCGGTTGTCCAGCTTGGTGTAGCCCAGGCGCAGCTCGGTGGAGAAATTGTCGGTCCAGTTGGAGAACAGCGAGCCGACATAGGAGTTCAGCTCCGCGCCACGCTCATAGAGGTGGTTGGAGTATTCGAACTCATCCGCATCACCGTCGGATTGGGTGATGTTGAAGCCGTCATTGTAGGTGTAGGTGAAATTCGCGCGGTGCTGGTTGTTGATTTCCCAATCCAGCTTGACCAGCAGCTTCTCGTCCTCGTTCGGGAACGAAGTCGGAAGCCCGCCCGGATCGTAGTTGTACTGGTTGATCGCGATGTCGCGGATCTCGTCGAACTGAGCCTGGGTGAAACCGGCCACTTCGTTCAGCACGCCGGAGCCTTCGGGGCCGCGGTCGAACGTGTTGGCGCCTTCCTGGTATTCGTAGGCGACGAAGAAGAACAGATTGTCCTTGATGATCGGACCGCCGACATTGAAGCCCCAGCGCTCTTCTTCGAATTCGGCCAGCTGAACCGGCGAGCCTTCACGGCTGTCGCCGCGCAGATCGTCGCTGGTGTAGTCGTAAAACAGGCCGCCGCTGAATTCGTTGGCGCCCGACTTGGTCACGGCGTTGATGTTACAGGCCGAGAAGCCGCCGTAGTACACGTCGAACGGGGCCAGCTCGACGGCCACCTGCTCGATGGCGTCGTAGGAGAAGGGCTGGCGCTCGGTCGGGAAGCCGTTGCGGTTCAGGCCGAAGGAGTCGTTCAGGCGCACGCCGTCGACAGTGAGCGAGTTGAAGCGCGAGTTGGCGCCGGCGCACTGGATGCCGTCCACGTCCGCTTCGTCGACATAGATGCGCGGGTCGATGCGGATGACGTCGTTCAGGGTGCGGTTGATCGCCGGGGCTTCTTCCAGCACTTCCTGAGAGAACACGGCGTTGGGGCCGACTGCGGTGTCCATGCGCCGCACGGCCTGGCCGGTGACCACGATCACGTCGGTGGTGGCGGCGCCGGCTTCCAGCGACAGGGTGATGGTGTTGGTCTGACCCAGGCGCACCATCAGGTCTTCGGCGCGCGCCGGCCCGAAGCCGTCGGCGGAGACCGTCACGGTGTAGGGGCCGCCGACGCGCAAATTGCGCGCGCTGAACGAGCCTTCCGCGCCGGTCACGGTGGTGCTCACCGAGCCGGTCGGCGTGTGGATCACGGTGACCGAAGCGCCGGAGACCGGAGCGCCGGATTCAGACACGATCTGACCGCTGATCGCGCCGGTGGTTTCCTGAGCGTGGACCGCCGCCGCGGGCGCCGCCGCGAGCAGCGCGGCGAGCGACGCGCCGTAGCTGAGTTTCTTGAAGATCGCCATGGTAGGTCTCTTACCCCTAATCGACCGGGATGCGCAGCGACCCCACGCCGCTACGTCGTGCGCCGCCCGTTAACGGTGGCGGCTGACGTTTCGGTGACGGGTATATGTCAGATTTGTTGCGGTGGGCGTGGCGCGTGTCCGCGTCCGGACGGCCCGCGGGCGCGTTGAAATAGGCTATCTTCCGGAAATCACCCTTGTTCGCCTATCCGCTCCAGCCTCCGGGCTGGATGGAAGGCGTCGAAAAAGAGATCCATTACAATTCGTGCTGCGCGTCATCGCGGGGGGGATTGTTGCTCGTACGCCACAGCAAATGCATCGCCGGACGGCGCCTCGGGGCGCGGACGCGCCGTCATTGCGAGAGCACCGGGCTGCACAAGGTTTTGACAAGGACGCCGGCTGCGCGCCACAAGGCGCCATGGCCGATGCGACCCGTCCTGAACCCCTGACCGACGCCATTGTCTCTCCGCGCGCCGCCTTCGCGGTGGTCGGCGCGCTGCTCGCCGTGCGCCTTCTGGCCATGATCGCCGATCCCAACAGCCTTTACGCCGACGAGACGCAATATTGGCTGTGGTCGCGCGAGCTGGACTGGGGGTATTTCTCCAAGCCGCCGCTGATCGCCTGGGTGATAGCGGCGACCACTGCGGTGTTCGGCGACGCCGACTGGGCGGTGCGCCTGGCCGCGCCCTTCCTTCACGCCGCGACGGCGGGCTTTCTGGGCCTGGCCGCGGCGCGCCTGTTCGGCGAGGCGCGCATTGGCGCGCTGGCGGCGATCTTGTGGGCGGTGATGCCCGGCGTCTGGCTGTCCAGCCAGATCATCTCCACCGACGCGGTGCTGATGACCGGCTGGTCGGCCGGGCTTTATTGTTTGATCCGCTTGCGAGACGGGCCCAGCTGGCCCCATGCGGTCGGGCTGGGCCTGGCGATCGGCTGGGCGTTTCTGGCGAAATACGCCGCGATCTACTTTCTGCTCGGCGCGGGGCTTTCAATCCTCATGGACGCGCCGGTGCGCCGGGCCTTGATCTCGGCGCAGGGGCTGACGGCCGGCGCAATCGTGCTGGCGCTGCTTTCAGGCAATCTCGCCTGGAACGCGGCGAACGATTTCGCCACGGTCAGCCACACCGCCGCGAACGCCAACTGGGGCGGGCCGCTGTTCAATCTGGAAGACTTCACCGACTTCTTCACCGGCCAGATGGGCGTGTTCGGGCCGATCAGCTTCGTGCTGCTGCTCCTGGCGGTCATCCAGGTCTGCCGGAGCAGCGCGCGCGGGTGGAACCAGGCCCGCCCGCGCCTGATGCTGGTCCTGTTCACGCTGCCGCCGCTGCTGATCGTCTCGATCCAGGCCTTCATCAGCCGCGCCCACGCCAACTGGGCCGCCTCCGCTTATGGGGCGGGCACGATTCTGCTCGCCTGGTTCCTGCTGTCGGGACCGCGCTGGCGGCGCGGGGCGCTGGCCGCGACTCTGGCGCTTCACCTGGTGACCGGATTTGCGCTGCTGGCTTTCGCCGCGTCGATTCCGCTCTCAGACGCCGCCGGACTGGCCAACGCCTACAAGCGCGTGCGCGAATGGCCCCTCACCGCCGAGCGCGTGGAGTTGGCGGCCGCGCGCACCGGCGCGGCGGCGCTCGCCTTCGACAATCGCAACGACTTCCATCAGATGCAGCGCTACGGCGAGGTCGACGCCCCGCTCTATATGTGGCGGCGCTATGAAGGCGCGCATAATTTCGCCGAGGCCGAATGGCCGCTGCCCGAAGACGTCGCCGAGCCGGTCCTCATCGTCTCAGAGCGTCCCGAGGAAATCGCGCTTATGGCGCGCGATTTCGCGCGATTCGAGCCGGCCGGCGAGATCCGCATCCCGCTCGGCGGCGGCCGGGAGCGGGTCTATAACCTGTTCAGCGCCTCCGGCTTCAACCCGCTGGAGCGCGGCGCCGATTACGAGGCGCAGGTGGAAGACTGGCGCGAGGCTTATGGCGCGCCTGACAGCGCGTCCTCGCCCCAGACGTCGCGCAGGCGCTGATCGCGGCGGCAGCCGAAGCGATAGCGCTGATAGCGGATCGGGTTTTTCTCCGCATAATCCTGGTGCTCGGCGCCGGCCGGCCAGAACATGTTCAGCGGCTCGATCTCCACCGCCACGGAGCGCTCGAACCGCGCCTCCACCTCTTCAAGGCTTTCGCGCGCCGCTTCGGCCTGAGCCTCGCCCACCGGGAAGATGAAGGGCGCGTAGCTGGACCCGCGGTCGCAGAATTGTCCGCCCGCGTCGAACGGATCGACATTGACCCAATAATGATCGAGCAGCGCGTCATAGCTCACGGTTTCAGGATCGTAGATGATGCGCGCGGCCTCGGCGTGCCCGGTCTCGCCGCGCACCACTTCATAGTATCCCGGGTTTTCCTCGTCCCCGCCCGCGAAGCCGGAGACCACTTCGACAACCCCGTCGAGCTTCTCGAAATCGGCTTCGGTGCACCAGAAGCAGCCGGACGCGAACACCGCTTGGGACAACCCGTTCGGCAGAGCGGCGTCCGGCCCGGCGGGCTCCACATACTCACCGGCCTCCTGGGCGCAGGCGGACGCGGCGAAGGCGCAGGCGGCCAGAACGGCGGACAAGGCGAGGCGCATGGCGGTCTCCTCAAAAACAACAATTAACTGAAACATTGGCGCTCGGCGCGCCCGCGCCAAGTCACGAAGCTGCGAGCCGGCGCGTGACCGGCCGCCTTAGCGCTCCCCAGGCGCGCCGCGGTTTGATAGGCTCGCCCGGTCGCGCTTCGGGGGGAGCTGTTTTGCGTTTCGCCGTACCCTTATTCGCCGTTTTGCTCGCCCTGCTGGCCGCCGCGCCGGGCCAGGCCCAGACCCGCGTCTGGTCCGCGCCCTGGAGCGACGCCGAGATTTCAGCGCTCGGCGAAGCGCTGTCGGAAGCCTGGACGCACGGGCTCGACCCGGCCGATTACGCCGATCCGGCGGCGCTCTCCGCCCTGCCGCGCGGCCGGGGGCGGGACGAGGCGGCGCGCGCGGCCTGGTTCGCTTACGCCGAAGATCTCGCGTTTGGACGGGTGAACCCCCGCGATCTTGACGAAGACTGGACCACGCCTGTGCGCGATCAGGACCTGATGGTCTGGTATGGCCGCGCCCGTGACGGGCTGGGAATTTTCGAAAGCCTTGAGGCGCTGGCGCCCCAGCACCCGGATTATCAGGCGCTGCGTTCAGCCCTGATCGCGCTCGGCGCGGCGCCTCAGGCGCCCGGCCTTATAGGGCGGGGCCGGGCGCTGTCGCGCGGGGACCGGGGTGCGCGCGTGGACGCGCTTCGCGCCCGGCTGCACGAGCTTGGACTGATCGCCGATCCTGGCCGGCCCGGCGCGGCGTTCGATGCGGCCATGGAAAGCGCGCTCATGCGATTTCAGGCCCGCCGCAATCTCGCCGCGGACGGGCGGGCGGGTCCCGCCACCATCGCCGAGCTGGACGCCGGCGCCGACCGCCGCATCGCTCAGCTGCGCGCCAATCTGGAGCGCTGGCGCTGGCTGCCGGCCGATCTCGGCGACCGCCATATCCGGGTGAACATCGCCGATTATCGGCTGGAGGCCTGGTCGGGCGGCCGGGTGGAGCGCGTGCACGAGACCCAGATCGGCAAAACCTACGCCTCCACCCCGGTCTTCTCCGAAGACATGAGCATCGTGGAGATCCATCCCTGGTGGCTGACCCCTGGCGGGCTGGGCTCGCGCTGGGTGGAGACCTTCCGCCGCAACCCCGCCTTCGCCTATTCGGAGGGCTTCCACCTGGTCGATCTCGACACCGGCGAGCGGGTCAACGCCTACACCGTGGACTGGACCGGCCGGCGGTTCCGGGTGGTCCAGCAGCCGGGGCCGAACAACTCAATGGGCGAGGTCAAATTCCTCTTTCCCAACCGGCACAATGTCTACATCCACGACACCCCGCATCGCGAGGTCTTCGCCCTGTCGCGGCGCGACGATTCGGCAGGCTGCGTGCGCGTGCGCGACCCGCGCGAGCTGGCGATCTGGGTGCTGGAAGGCGAAGGCTGGAGCCCGCGCCAGGTGCGCGACGCCTTCGCGGCGGGACAAACGGTGCGGGTGCGCCTGCGCAACGAAATCCCGGTGCACATTCTCTATTTCACCGCGGTGACCGGGCGTCTGGGCGAGGTGCGCTTCGTCCTCGACGTCTACCAGCGCGACCAGCGCCTGATCGACGCGCTGAACGGGATCATGCCCGCAGCCGTGGACGAAACGGGCGCCGGAGCGCTGTAGCCCCCGCCCTTTCGACCACCGTTTGAGGACGGCGAGACCCTCGCGGTCGGCCGGAACCCCAGGGCGCTCCGCACGCTTACCGGTGCGAAGCCGCGCAGAGACCCGCCATGCTGTCCGCCGTGACCTCCAATCGTTATGTCGCCGCCACACGGCGCGCCGCCGGGGACGCGGCGCAGGAAAATCTCTCCTTCATCGCCGGCGGCGTGGCGTTTTTCGGCTTTCTTGCAGTGTTTCCCGCGCTGGGCGCGGCGATCATGGTCTGGGGGCTCGTTGCGGACCCCTCGATGATCGAGGAGCGGCTCGCGCGCTTCGGCGAGATGGCGCCGCCGGCGGCCTGGGAGGTGATTTCCGGACAGCTGGAGCGCATCGCGGCCGGTTCGAGCGCCAGCCTGGGCTTGGGCGCGCTGGTGGCGCTGGTCCTCGCCTTCTGGAGCGCAGCCAAGGGGGCGCGCGCCCTCATCGCCGCGATGAACATCGCCTACGCCGAAGACGATGAGCGCAACTTCATCAAGTCCAACCTTGTGGCGCTCGCCTTCACCATCGGCGGGATCCTCTATGCGGTGGCGACGCTGATCCTGGTGGGCGCCCTGCCCGCCATCCTGTCGGCGATCTCGCTGGGCGCGTTCGCCGAGGCCGCGATCGAGGCGGCGCGCTGGCTGGTGGCGGTGATCCTCTTCGCCCTGGCCTTGAGCGCGCTCTATCGCTTTGCGCCGGACCGCGAGGCCAAGCCGGGCTTCAAGCTTCTGGCGCCCGGGGCGGTGGCCGCGACGCTTTTATGGATCGCCGCCAGCGTCGGGTTCTCCGTCTACACCGCGAATTTCGCCGACTACAACGCCACCTTCGGCGCGCTGGGTTCGGTGGCCGTACTGATGCTGTGGATGTGGATCAGCGCCTTCATCGTGTGCTTCGGCGCGGTGCTGAACGCCGAGCTGGAGCCGGGCGGGCGGTCTTGACCCCTCGCCCCGCCCCGCCGATGCTCCGCGCGCGTTAATTCAGGAGGGCGGCGTGGAGCATATCAGACAGGCGATCCGGACGATTCCCGACTACCCCAAGCCCGGAATCATGTTTCGCGACGTAACCACGCTTCTGGGCGACGCCGGGGCGTTCCGGGCCGCGGTGGACGCCATGGTGTTTCCTCACGCCGGCAAGAAGATCGACAAGGTCGCCGGGATCGAGGCGCGCGGCTTCATCCTCGGCGGCGCGGTCGCTCACCAGCTGTCGGTGGGGTTCGTGCCGGTGCGGAAGAAGGGCAAGCTGCCTTATGAGACGCTGTCCCAGGCCTATGAGCTGGAATACGGCGTGGACGAGGTGGAGATTCACGCCGACGCGGTGAAGCCCGGCGAGCGCGTGCTCGTCGTCGACGACCTCATCGCCACCGGCGGCACGGCGGAAGCCGCGATCCTGCTGCTGCGCAACGCCGGCGCCGAGGTGGTCGGGGCGAGCTTCGTCATCGACCTTCCTGACCTTGGCGGCGCAAAGCGCTTGGACGCCATGGGCGTGACGGCGGCGAGCCTTGTGGCGTTTGAAGGGGATTAGCGGATTTTTCTGTCCTCGCCCCCCCGGATCAAGTCCGGGGTCGGCGCTCGCTGCGCAGGGTCAAGCCATGCTCGCTGCGGGCGGGCGGTCGCCCTTGCGAACCCTTACCGGTTCGGTGCGCCGCGAAAGAGGCCGCAGATTGGCATAGCCGCCGAAACCTTCGATATTGCCGCCATGTCCGAGCGCGCCTCCCACATCCTTGTCGTCGACGACGACGACCGCATCCGCGAACTGCTCACGCAGTTCCTGCGCGCGCGGGGGCTTCGCGTCTCCGCGGCGCCGGATGGGGAGACCGCGCTGGCGCTTTTGTCGCAAATGCGCTTCGACCTGGTGATCCTGGATGTGATGATGCCCGGCGTAGACGGGTTCAAGGTCACCGAAACGGTGCGCGAGACCTCCGACACGCCGATCCTGCTGCTCACCGCGCGCGGCGAGCCGGAGGATCGCATCAAGGGTTTGAGCCTTGGGGCCGACGACTATCTCGCCAAGCCGTTCGAACCCGAAGAGCTGGTGCTGCGCGTCGAAGCGATTTTGCGCCGCTCCAGTCCGCGCCGCAAAGGCCCGCGCGAGGTCGCGTTCGGGCCCTGGGTGTTCACGCTCGCGACCGGGCAGCTCGCCCGCGACGGCGAGCCGGTGCGCCTGACCGGCGGCGAGGCGGCCCTGCTCACCGCGCTCGCCAGCCAGCCCGGCGACCCGGTCTCGCGCCTGACCCTGTCGGAGCGCGCCGCGAACGGGGCGGGCGAGCGCGCCGTGGACGTGCAGATCACCCGGCTGCGCCGCAAGCTGGAGGCCGACCCCAAGGCGCCGATCTGGGTCCAGACCGTGCGCGGGGAGGGCTACAAGCTGGTCGCCGAGCCGGTGACGCCCGGCGTGCGGGGTTAAGGCCGTGCGGCTCGGGATCAAGCGCTACCTGCCCACGGGCCTGTTTCAGCGCTCGCTGCTGATCATCGTCCTGCCCGTGGCGCTGATGCAGGTGGCGGTGACGTGGGCCTTCTTTGAACAACACTGGCAGACCACCACGGCGCGCCTGTCGGAAAGCGTCGCGGGCGACGTCGCCATGGTGGTCGCGCTTTATGAACGCGCCGGCCCGTCCGGCTTTGACGAAATCGCTGCGACCGCGTTCGAGACCACCGGGCTGAGCGTTGATCTGCGCGAGGACGAGCCCCTGCCCGACAGCCGGCGCACCGCCTTTTTCCGGGTGCTCGACCGCACGCTGCGGCGCGCCCTATCGGCCCGGCTCGACAACGCCTTCTGGTTCGATACGACCCGCTATCCCGAATACGTGGACATTCGCGTGTCCGCGGGCGGGGACGTCTTGCGCTTCATCGCAGTGCGCGACCGGGTGTTCGCCACCACCGGGCATATCTTCGTGATCTGGCTGTTCGGCGCGAGCCTTCTGCTGACGGCCGTGGCGGTGATCTTCATCCGCAACCAGGTCAAACCCATCCGCCAGCTCGCCGAGGCCGCCGAGGCGTTCGGGCGCGGCCAGGACGTGGAGCGGTTCAAGCCCGCCGGCGCGCGCGAGGTGCGCCAGGCCGCGCTCGCCTTCATGGACATGAGGGGCCGGCTGAAACGCCATATGGAGCAGCGCACGCAATTGCTCGCCGGCGTCAGCCACGATCTGCGCACTCCGCTCACCCGGCTGCGCCTTCAGCTCGCCCTGATGCCGCAGAGCGAAGAGCGCGAAGCGGCCCGCCACGACATCGCGGAAATGGAGGCGGCGCTGGAGGAGTATCTCGCCTTCGCCCGCGGCCAGGCCGGCGAAGAGCCCGCCAGCGTCGACCTGGTGGCGCTGTGCGAAGGCCTCGCCGACGACGCGGCGCGCGAGGGCGTCGATCTTCAGCTCGACCTTGAAGACGGTCTCACCGTGCACGGGCGTGAAAACGCGCTCAAACGCGCCTTCGCCAACCTTGTTCAGAACGCCGCAGCGCACGCCGAAACCGTCACGCTCGCCGCCCGGCGCAACGGCCAGCGCGCCGATATCTGCATCGACGATGACGGACCGGGCATCGCGCCCGAGGCGCGCGAGGAGGCGTTCCGACCGTTCAATCGCCTGGATGAAAGCCGAAACGCCAACCGCACCGGCGTGGGGCTGGGCCTGGCCATAGCGCGCGACACCGTGCGCGCCCATGGCGGCGAGCTTCGCCTGGAGGACTCCCCGCTCGGAGGCCTGCGCGCGCGGGTCAGCCTGCCGGTCTGACCCCTTAAAAGCGAGGCGTCGGCGCAACGCAGCGCGGCGCAGCGGCGTTGATGAAGCGACACCGGCGGTTTCGCCGTTGCCGCAATGGCGCGCGCCCGGTAACCTTTCGTTAGGATTTTTCGCGGCTGAGGGGCGCAGCGATGGACGATCATAGCATCAGCGCGGCGGGCCCCGAAGGGCACGGCCTGTTCGCCGGATCGCCCGGCGAAGGCCCCCGCGAAAACGCCTTCCAGAAGCGCGGTTCCGGCCAGGTGCGCCTGAGGCCGGAAGATCTGGAGTTCGACGCCGATTTCGGCGGCCCCGACGCGGGCAAGGGATGGCGCATGCGCGCGCTTACAGGCGTGCTGTTCACCCTGCTGGCGCTTGTCCTGGCGTTCGGCGCCGGCAATCCGGGCGCGGCTGCGGGCCTTCTGCCCCTTCCGCTGAACGCCATCCCCACCCTTCTGGGTCTCGCCTCCGTGGGCGCGGCCGTGGGCGCCTTCATGTTCTTCATGAGCGCGGTGCGCCGCGGCGCGGCGGCGAACGCGCCGCGCTCCTCGCGGCTGGCGCGCCGCCCGGTTTTCGTGGGCACCGGCGCTTACGGTGTCCAGATCGGCGAGGAGGGGCTGGCGCTCTCCTCCACACAGCGCCGCTTCACCGCCTATTGGTCGGCGTTTGACGCCGCGACGCTCTACGCCCGCGATATGAATGGGCTGGACTTTCCCGTCATCACCAAAGCCGAAGCCGGGCAAAGCGGGTTCGACGCGGCGTTCGCCCCTCCAGGAGACAATCCGGCCGTCGAGGCGTTGATCGAGGGCGCGGCAAGCTGGGCGCGGGCCCACTCCGCGATTTATCTGCCGCTCAAGACCGATCCGAAGTTCGCCGTGCGCCTCACCAAGCGCGGCGAGGAGCGCATCGTGCCGCGCGCACTTGAGCGCGAGTATCTGCGGCTGACGCGCCGCCTGTTTGACGAAGGCGACGGGGATCTGTCCTGGCCCGCCTTCGTAGCCGCCTGCGCGTTGATGATTTCGCGCAACGATCCGGACTGGGTCGACGCCGTCGAGCCGCCCGCGCGCTGACCGGCGCGCGGCTTGCGTTACCGCTTCACATCGTGAGGATGACCGCGGGGAGGCTGCGCCATGATGAGACACCTGACGGGACTGGCCGCCGCCGTGCTGCTGACGCTCGCCGCACTGTTGGCGGCCATGTCCGCCACGCCGGCCGAAGCCCAGGCTTTGGGGCCTGAGGGCCGCGTCTACGCGGTGGAGACCCGCGACGGGCGCTACACCGCCCAGTTCCGCCGCGGCGGCCGCTATGAAGACAGCCGCGGCGCCACCGGCTTCTGGCAGTATGACGGGCGGACGCTCTGCGTGATCGTGCGCCCGCCGCGCGAACGCGAATACGAGATCTGCATGACCTGGCGCGACGTGGCCGTGGGCCAGCGCTATGAGAGCCGCGCCTGGACGCCGAACGGCGCGCCCGCCCGGATCACCCGGGTCGAGTAGGCGTTACAGCGAGGCGAGCCGGTGTTAAGCTCGCCTTAACGCGGCGGTCGAGGGGGCCGCATGCGAGCGATATGAGGGACTCTTTTGATGGGCCGCATTTTCGGACGCGTGACCAACGCCACCTTTACGATCTTCCTGTCGTTCATCCTGTCCTATGTGATGTTGATCGCGCTGGGCGTGCTCTTCCCTGAAGGCCTGAACTGGCTGGTTCAACGCGCCAAGGAGGTCGAGGCGATCATCGTCCAGCCCGACATTCCCGTTCAGTACAAGGTCTGGCTCGACCTTCTGATCGAGGAAGGTGCGATCCTGCTTCTGTTCTTCACCGTGCTCGCCCGGATCATCATCGCCCTGGTGCTGTCCTCGCTCACCGCGGCGGTGCCCGAGAGCATGCGCCCGCGTTAGGCGCCGGCCGGGATTTGCTTCGAACTCGACCGGCTCCACCGCCGCTTGCCGCCGCGTCATGTCCCGGAGCAAGGCTCCGGGACAAAGATCACAGGCAGATGAGAAGCGCCGCGCGCCTATTCGCGCTCGCCCATCATCTCGTCGCGGACCGAGCGGAACTCGTTGTCTTCATACCAGTTCGGCCAGTCTTCTGAGTCCGTCACCTCACGCGCCACGTCGTACATGAGCCGGGTGGACTGGACGAAGCCGCGCATGTCCCATTCGCCGTCATATTCGTCAGACGGCTTGTGGTAGCGCTCGGCGCGGTAGCCGGCTTCGACCTGGGCGCCGTATTCGCGGCCGCGCTCGGCATGGATGGAGCCTGAATCCGCGTACAGCATGGGCACGCCGCGGCGCGCCAGCGTCACGTGGTCGGAGCGATAATAATACCCCGCTTCCGGATTGGGATCGGGCGTCAGGCTCATGCCGATCTCGCCCGCTTCCGCTTCGAGGATGACCTCAAGTTCAGAGGAGCCGCGGCCGATCACCACGATGTCTTCCGTCGGACCAATCGGCAGCATGCCGTCGAAATTGAAACCTGAGACGGTCTGATCCAGCGGCACCAGCGGCTCCTGGGCGTAGTATTCGCTGCCCAGAAGGCCCTGCTCCTCGGCGGTGACCGCGACGAAGATCACTGAGCGCTCGGGCGGCGTCTCGGCGTTCGCGAAGGCTTGCGCGAGTTCCAGGATCGCCGCCGTGCCGGACGCATTGTCCACCGCGCCGTTATAGATCTGATCCTCGCCGGCGAAGTTCAGCCGCTCGCCGATATGGTCCCAATGGGCCATGAAGAGCACGTATTCGTCAGGCCGCTCAGACCCCTCCACCATGCCCGCCACATTGCGCGAGGTGAGCTCGCGCAGCTCGTTTTGAAGCGAGGCGGATAGCTGCGCGCCCTCCATCTCGACGGGGGTGAAGCCGGGCGATGCGGCCTGCTCGGCGAGCTCGGCGAAGGACAGGCCGACGCTTTCAAACAAGGTCTCTGCAACGCCTTCCTGGATCCAGGACTGCACATCGACGAAATCGTTCGTCGCGCCGGTGGCCAGGATGAATTGCGGGCCGGACCAGCTGGAGCGCACCGTGCCCCAGGGATAGCTGGCCGGGGCGGTCTGGTGGACGATGATCGCGCCTTCCGCGCCCTGGCGGGCGGCTTCTTCGTATTTGTAGGTCCAGCGCCCGTAATAGGTCATCGCCTCGCCGTTGAAACGGCCTGCATCCGGGTCGGCGTAGCCGGGGTCGTTGATGAGCATGACCACCGTCTTGCCCTCCACGTCGACGCCTTCATAGTCGTTCCAGCCGTATTCGGGCGCGACGATCCCGTAGCCCACGAACACCAGATCGCTGGCCTCGAGGCTGACGGTCTCTTCCGGGTTCTGGGACCAGTAGGTGACGTCGGCGCCCACCTGCAGGCCCATGGGTTCGCCGTTCACGGTGATCTCGAAGCTGGACTGATCCTCCTGCAGGGTGGATTCGATCAGCGGGACGGGCTGGAACCAGCTTCCCTCGAGGCCGGCGGGCTGAAGGCCTGCGCGCTCCATCTCGGTGGCGATCCAGTCGGCGGCGGGCTCGCCCTTTTCAGACGCCGGGCCGCGCCCGCCGAAACGGTCGTCGGACAGCGTCGCGATGCGGTAGGCGAAATCCTCCGCATTGATCTCGGCGCTCGTCGCGGCGTGGTAAGGCCACTCGCCTTCGGGCACGGTGTAGGCGACGCGCGTGCCGTCCTCGCTGAACCGGGCGCCGGCCTGGTCTTCGGCGGTTTGCGTCGGCGCGTCGTCCGCGCCGGAATTGAGCGCCTGGGTCTCCTGGGTGTCGGCGGCGGCGGGGGCGGCGGGCTCTTCGGCGTCTTCGGCCTCTTGCGGGCCGCAGGCGGCGAGCGCGAAACCGGCGGCCGCGCTCATCAGGGTAAGGCGTAACATTATAACATTCCTCCCGAAATTCGATTTCGAGAGAGCACCAAAATCCGCAGCCAAGGGCAAGGGCCGTGCAGCCGGATGTGAAAACCCCCTCTCCGCGGCCGTGCGGAGAGGGGGCGCTTCAACGGTCAAGCCGGTAAGACGGCCTAGTCGACGAAGTCGCGCAGGTCTTCGCCCAGCTGCTCGATGCTTGGCTGGTGCAGATACATCATGTGGCCGGCCGGGTAATAGGTCATCGTCACCCGATCCTGATCATAGCCGGGACGATTGAAGGTCATCTCGGTGGCGAAGAAGGGCGTCGCGAGATCGTAGATCCCGTTCGTGGCCAGCACGCGCAGATCGCGGTTCTGGCGCATGGCCCGCTCCAGCCAGGGCGAGACGTTGACGTAGGAATTGTCGCCGCCCGCAGGGCCCGCGTCCCAGTTCCATTCGCGCACACCGCCCAGCGTGGTGTAGGGCTCGGTGATGTCGACCCCGAGATCGCGGGTGAAATAGTCCAGCATCGCCGCGGTGTAGGCGCCGTCGATGCCGTAGCCGGACGGGTCGCCCTCCGGGCTGTCGGAGATGGCGTCCGGCTCGATCCCGGTGAAGCGGGAATCGAACCGGCCCACCGACAGGCCTTGATCGCGCAATAGCTCGACGCGGAAATCGTTCAGGCTGACCCGCATGTTGGCCCGGCGCAGATAGTCTTCCGACAAGCCGATGAAGTCGGACAGGCGCGCGATGATCCGTTGCTCTTCGGCGTCGGGAAGCGTGGCGCCGCGCACCAGGGCGGGCAGGTATTCGTCGGTGGCGAAGGCGCGCGCGTCATTGAGGAAGGCGTCATAGTCGCCGTTCCAGGCGCCGCGGTCGATGCGCTCATGGTACCAGGCCGTGGCCGCATAGCCCGGCATCAGGCCGATATAGCCGATATCATTGCCCGGCGCGGTGTGGTCGAGCTTGAAGTCCAGAACCACAGAGATCAGCGCCACGCCATTGATGGACACGTCGTTCCAGCCCGCTTCCAGCTGGCGCATCAGCGCGCCGATGCGGGTGGTGCCGTAGCTTTCGCCGACGAGGTATTTTGGCGAATTCCAGCGACGGTTCTCCGCCAGCCAGCGCCGGATGAATTCGGCGATGGAGGCCGCGTCCTCATCCACGCCCCAGAATTCTTCGGCGGGGTCGGTGTCGCCCAGCGCCCGGCTCCAGCCGGTGCCCACGGGATCGATGAAGACAAGGTCGGCGTCGCTCAGAAGCGTTTCGGGATTGTCGCGGATGTCGAACGGCGCCGCGCCGTCATCGCCGGGCGGGTCGCTGGGCAACACCACGCGCTTGGGCCCGATCACGCCCATGTGGAGCCAGAGCGAGGCCGATCCCGGCCCGCCGTTGAACACGAAGGCCACCGGCCGGTCGCGCGGATCGTCGACACCCTCTTTCAGATAAGCGGTGGAGAAGATCGAGCCGGTGGGATTTCCATCATCGTCTTTCAGATAGGTTTCGCCGGCGACGACGCGGTAGCGGATACGCTCCCCGTCCGCGGTGATCTGGCCGGTGCTCTCCCAGGAGCGCGGCTCGGGGATGTCGCCCCCGTTCGCGCTGTCGTCCTGCGCCCAGGCCGGCGCGGTCAGCGCCAGCGCGGACAGCGCGGCGGTCAATGATTTCAACATAGTCTCTCCCCTTGCACGGATGGTGTTGTTGGCGGGGAAGATAGGCGCGCCGTCCCGGTGAAGGCAAACGGCGCCTCATCCTCTGTTTGAAACTCTGCGCGGACGCGCCAGTTACAAAGCGTCGCGATACGAAACGGAGCGCCATGTTCGACACCAATCCCTTGAAGGACGCCCGAAAACGCGTCGAAACCCTCGCCAAGCGCCATGGCGACGCGCGCATCCGCGACGCGGCCGGTCGCCTGTCGGCGCCGTCCCACAGGCTGGAGCGCGCCCTTGACGGCCCGGCGAAGGGGGGCGGATCGCTCGACGCCTTCCGCGTGCGCTTCACCCAGGGCGGCGAGCCCACCAAGGGCGGGGTGCGGTTTTCCAAAGACGCCAGCCTGGACGAGGCGGAACGCCTGGCGCTTTTGATGACGCTGAAATGCGCGCTTCTGGGTCTGCCCTTCGGCGGCGCCAAGGGCGCGGTGCGGGTGGACGCGTCGGATTTCTCCGATGATCAGAAGGCGCAGATCGCCGCGAACTACGCCCGGGCCTTCAAAGACGTGATCGGCCCGGACAGCGACGTGCCTGCGCCCGACGTCTCCACCGGCCCCGATGAAATGGCCGCCATGGCCGATGCGCTGGGGATCAAGCCCGGCGACGCCAAAGCGCCGGTGACCGGCCTGCCGGCGGATCGTGGCGGGCTGGATCTGCGCACCGGCGCCACGGGCGAAGGCGCTTGGCGGGTCTACCGGCGCGTGGCGCCCGATTGCGGCGGCGCGCAAGAACCCCGCATCGCCGTCCAGGGCTATGGCAAGGGCGCGCGCGGCTTTGTCGATGCGGCGGTGAAGGACGGCGCGCGCATTGTCGCGGTGGCTGATTCCAGAAGCCTCGCCCGCGACCCGGACGGGATCAGCCCGGACGCGCTCAATGACCGCAAATCAAACACCGGCCGGGTGGGCGACCCCGCTGATCCGCTGGACGTGCTTAAAATTGACGCCGACGTGCTGGTGCTCGCCGCCCGGTCCGACGTGGTCGACGAGACATGCGCCAGGAAGATCGCCGCAAGCGCCATCGTCGAGATCGCCAACGCGCCGGTCACCCGCAAGGGCTATGAGCGGCTTGAAAAGCGCAATATCTGGACCGCGCCGGACATTCTGGCGAACGCGGGCGGCGTTCTCGCGAGCTATTTCGAATGGCGCGAGCACGAAAATCCGGACGCCACGGACGCCGACGCGGTGCGCCGGGAGTGGGAGCAGGCGCTGGATCGGGCCTGCGACGCGGTGCTGGCGCGAAAGCGCGAGACGAACACCCACCTCCACGTCGCCGCGCTGCTCCAGGCGCTCGATCAGCTGGACCCGAAAACGCGGCCGCGAGCGGTTTAGGGGGCGCCCATCGGGCCTCTCAAACGCCTACGGTGCTTCACTCGATTACGTCTTCAGCGCCTCGCGCACGGCGTCGGGGTTGGCCTCGATGACGCGCAGAAAGGCGCGCGCGGTCGGGTCCGGCGTAGTTCGCCCCTGCTCCCAGTTTTGCAAGGTTTTCTCCGGAACGCCGAACGCCTCCGCGAATGCGGCGCGGGACTTAACGCCGAGCCGCTTGCGCATCGCCCGGATGCGGGCGCCGTAGTCGTCAGGGACGTTCAGGACAGGAAGCGTGATTTCGCCGCGTTGCCAGGCGAGAGCCTCCTCGAGGCCTTCGCCAATCAGCGCGCCGAGATCGTCCACGTCATAGGGTTCGGTGCTCATTTCAACATCTCCGCCATTCGCGCGAACACCTTCTTCTGATCCGGAGTCAACTCTTCCTGCCGCGCCTTGCGGTAGGCGGCGATCAGAAAGAGCCGGCCGCTCACCCGCTTGACCACATAGATCGCTCGCGCGCCACCGCTCTTGCCCTTGCCCCCGGCTGCGAACCGGACCTTGCGCAGGCCGCCTGTCCCGCGGATCACGTCGCCGGCCTTGGGGGCCTCGATCAGGGCGCGGATCAGCGCATCAATCTCGCACTCGGTGATCTTCGCCTTCCTCGCGGAGCGGTCGAACGTGGTGAGGCGAATGATTTCCACGGACTAAGTATGCGCTATGAGCGCAGATATGGCAAGAAAAAGTGCGCTATCAGCGCATATTCTGGACAGTCTGATCCAGCAGAGCCGCCAACTGCCTAAATCACCGCCTCGTCCGCCGGTTCGCGCAGATTATACCGCGAGGCCATGACCGCGCCGTAGGCGCCGGCTTCGGCGATGAGCAGGACGTCGCCCTCCGCCGTGTCCGGCATCAGGCGTTCGGCGCCTAGCAAGTCCGCGCTTTCGCAGATCGGCCCGACGATGGAGGCGAGCCCGGCCGGGGTTTCGCCGAGCCGGGTGAGGTTCGCCATTTCGTGGCGCGCGCCGTAGAGGGCGGGGCGGATCAGCGAGTTCATGCCGGTGCCAAGGCCGATGAAGCGCGCGCCGAAGGCGTGCTTGACCTGGGTGACGCGCGACAGGAGCACGCCGGATTCCGCCACCGGATAACGCCCCGGCTCCATCCAGATCCTGAACCCGGGATGGGCTTTTTTCAGCGCGGCGAGGTCTTCGTCCACCTTTGAAAGGTCGAGCGCGGGCGCGTCGGGGCGCTCGGGCACGCCGAGCCCGCCGCCGACATTGAGGATTTCCACGTCGGAAAAGCCTTCGGCGGCCCTGGCGAGGATCGCGCCGATCTCGCGCCAATGGCTGGGCTCGATCACGCCCGATCCCGCATGGGCGTGCAGACCCACCACAACGGCGCCGGCCTTCGCGGCGGCCTCGCGCGCCTCATTGAGGGCGGAAAGCGGGATGCCGAATTTCGCCTTCGGCCCGGCGGTCTTAACGTGCTGGTGGTGGCCACGCGGCCGGTCCGGATTGATCCGCAGGATGACGCGCGCGCCCTTGAAGACGTCGGGCCACGCTTTGAGCGGGTGAAGCCCGTCAATGGTCAGGTTGACGCCCAGCGCGCGCGCGGCCTCGTACTCGCTTCTATGGGCGAAATTCGGTGTGAACAGCACCTCGTCCATTAACAGATCGAGGAAGGTCTCGCGCAGGCGCATGATCTCGCCGGGCGAGACGCATTCGAACCCTAGCCCCGCCGCGCGGATGGTCTTGAGAACCTCGGGATGATTGTTCGCCTTCATGGCGTAGAAGGCCCGGTCGAGGCTTTTCAGCCCGGCCACGGCGCCGGCGCGCTCGCGCACCGTGGCGAGGTCGTAGACATAAAGCCCGCCGGTCTGCGGCGCCCTGGCGAGCAGGGCGTCCCGCTTGTCCATCCACCAGGGATCACGGCGCGGCGCGCGATCGCGGGCGGGGCCCTGGATCTCCGACCAGCTCGCCCCGAACACCGGGCCTTCCGGCGCCGGGCCGATCAGCTCCTCGTGCAGGCGCGCGGCCAGGGCGCGGCCCTCGCTCTCGTTCACCACCACGGTGAAATTGAGATCGTTGGCCGCCTGGCTGACCAGCAGGATCGGCTTGTCCTGAAACATCTCCAGCGCCGGGGCGAGCTGGTGCAGGATTCGGCGAATGCCGTAGCCGAGAAGGCTTACCGCGGCCGCGCTCTCTATGATCTTGACCCGGCACAGCGGTTCCAGCTCGGCCTTGAGCCGGGAAAGCCGCGCCTCGTCGAGGCCGGGGTCGGGATCAAGGCTCACCGTGACGTTGGTTTCAGACGTGGAGACCAGGTCCACCGACACGCCCACCGCCTTGAACGCGGCGAACACGTCGGCGAGGAAGCCGGCCTGGCGCCACATGCCGGAGCCTTCCATCACCACCAGGCGCACGCCGGATTTAACCGACACGGCCTTCAGGCGCGGCGCGTCGTCGCCAGGTTCGGCGGTGATGCGCGTGCCGGGCAGGTCCGGGCGCAGGGTGGAGCGCACCTCCAGGGGCACGCCGGCGCGCCGCGCCGGGCCGATGGAGCGCGGATGCAGCACCTTGCCGCCCATCGTGGCGATTTCCTGAGCCTCTTCGTAGGAGAGCGCCCGCAAATGCCGGGCGCCGGAGGTCAGGCGCGGATCGGCGCTGAAAAGGCCGGGCACGTCGGTCCAGATCTCAAGCTTGGAGGCCAGCAGCTTGGCGGCGAAATAAGCCGCCGAGGTGTCCGATCCGCCGCGGCCCAGAAGACAGGTCTCGCCGCGGCTGTTGCGGCAGATGAAGCCCTGGGTGAGCACCAGCGTTTCGCCCGCCAGCCGCTCGGCGAGCGCGGAATCGGTTGCGTCGCTGGCGGCGTTGTCGAGATAGGCCCGCGCGTCGGCGCCGTCATGGAGCGCGGCAAGCGCGTCGCGCGCGTCCAGGGCGGTGGGGGAAAGGCCCTCGGCTTTGAGACATTCAAGCCCCAGCCGGCTCGCCATCAGCTCGCCGAGCGCCATAAGCTCGGCCCGCACGCGCGGGCTCGCCTCGCCGATGAGCGCCACGCCGGCGCAGAGCCGGTCCAGCGTCTCGAAGCTGTCAGACAGCAGGACGTCGGCGTCCAAACCGGCCTTCTTCGCAAACTCGCGATGGCGCTGCTTGATCGCATCCGCGCCGGCCTCGCCGCGCCCGGCCAGCGCCTCGCCCGGCAGCGCCTCGAGCGCATTGGAGACGCCCGCGAGCGCCGAATGGACCACGAGGACCTGGCGGCCGTCGTCCATTGCGCGTTTGGCCAGACCGGCGATTGTGGCCCAGCGTTCGGGCTCTGCGACGGAGACGCCGCCGAATTTCATGACGGTCCAGTTGGAAAGCTGCGCAGCGGTCATGGAGGAGGTCCGATTGATGTGTTCGCAGCTGCGAAATAGCGCGCATGGACGCCCCGCGCAAAGCCCGTGCGCGTTTCCCGCCTTGGAACGCGCGCGGCTTCACGCTAGCAAGGGGTGAAGCCGATCTCTTAAAAGGAGCCTCGCCATGGCCGACGAACCCCATCGCATCACCTTTCTGGCCAAGACCTTCACCGCCGCGGCGCTGGAGTTTCACCGTGGCCGCATGTCCGACCGGGGCTACCGCATGGAGGGGCGCATCGAGCCCACCGTGTTCCAGTCCATCGACGAAGACGGAAACACCACGCCGGCCTTCGACGGCGAGCCGCTGTTCACCGTGACCTTCGTGAAACGTGAGGACTAGGTGAGTACCCAGGGGCTGGTGTCGGCCGAAGCGGTCGCGAAAACCTTCAAGAAGGCGAAAACCGCCGAAGAGGCCGTGGCGCGCCTGAGCGAGCTTTACGAGAGCTCGGTGTCGGCGCTGCGCGACGAGCTGAAGATTGATCTCGACGGCGGCCCGCCGCCCAGCGAGGCGGAGCGCTTCGCGGGCGCGTTCGCCTATCCAGAGCTGAAGATCACCTACCTGCCCGAAGGCCCCGTGCCTCCGGTCAGCCGCGCGTTCGGCAAGTTTTCCGAAGCCGGCGTCTATGCGCGCACGGTCACCAATCCGGCCCGGTTCAAGCGCTATCTGATCGAACAGATCGAGCTGCTGGCCGGGGAATACCCGATCAAGATCGAAACCGGCCTGTCGACCCAGGAGATCCCCTTCTCTTACGTGCTCGACGGGGCGGACAATCTGGATATGGACGCGGCGAGCCCGGCCGAGCTGGTGCGCCACTTCCCCTACGCCGATCTGGCCCAGATCGACGACGCCCTGCCCAACGGCGACCGCCCGAGCCTGCCCGGCGTTCCGCGCCCGCTGTCGCTGTTCGACGCGGCGCGCACCGACTACTCGCTGCAACGCATCAAGCACTATACCGGCACGCCCAGCGAGGACGTGCAGGACTTCATCCTGTTCACCAACTATCACCGCTATGTGGACGCCTTCGTGGAGTGGGCGGCCGAGCAGCTGAAGGGCGATAACGATTACGAAGCCCTGTCGGCGGCGGGCTTCGTGCGGGTGACCGCCGACACCGAAGACCCGGTCGCCGAGATCGCCGCCGCGCCCTGGCGTCGATTCCAGATGCCCGCCTATCATTTGTGCGCCCCGAACGGGCGCGGGATCACCCTGGTCAATATCGGGGTGGGGCCGTCGAACGCGAAGACCATCACCGACCATCTCGCCGTGCTGCGGCCCGAATGCTGGCTGATGGTGGGCCATTGCGGCGGTCTGCGTCATTCCCAGCGGCTGGGCGATTACGTGCTCGCCCACGCCTATCTGCGCTATGACAACGTGCTGGACAAAGACCTGCCGGTGGAGATTCCGATCCCGCCCATCGCGGAAATCCAGGTGGCGTTGCAAAAGGCGGTGGAGACCGTCTCCGGAGATTCCGGCGAGACGCTGAAGCGCCGCCTGCGCACCGGCACGGTGGTGACCTATTCGGACCGGAACTGGGAATTGCGCTATCTCGCCGAGGCGCGGCGCATCAACCAGTCGCGCTCCATCGCGGTGGACATGGAAAGCGCCACCATCGCGGCGAACGGCTTCCGCCTGCGGGTGCCCTACGGCACGCTTTTGTGCGTCTCCGACAAGCCGCTGCATGGCGAGCTGAAACTGCCCGGCGCGGCGAATCGCTTTTATCAAAAGAGCGTCTCGGAGCACCTGGCCGCCGGCATTGAGGCGGTGGAGAGCTTGAAGCGCGAAGGCTCGGCCGGCCTGCATTCAAGAAAGCTGCGCAGTTTCGACGAGCCGCCCTTCCGGTGAGGCGGGCTTAGGCCGGGTAATCGCCGGTCCTGGCGCCTGCCCAGCGCAAGCGGGCCCCGGCTTCGCAGAATTTAAGAAGGCGTGAAACCGCGAGGATGGCGCGGTTTTGGCCGATCAGGATCGGCTGAAACGGCTCTAGCGCGTCTGCGCGTAGAGCGCCTCGGCCGCCTCCAGAACGGTGTGAACCTCAAGCCCGCCCATCAGGCTTTCTTGCGAATGGCGCAATGCGCCGCGGGCGTTTTCGTCGGCGGCTTCGCCGGCATGGACAGAGCGGGCGCGCCGGCCCCAGGGGCCGTAGATGCGCGCGTCGGTGGGCCCGAACAGGCCCAGCGTCGGCGTGCCGGACGCGGCGGCCATGTGCATCAGCCCGCTGTCGTTTCCGATGAAAAGCCGCGCACGCGACAACGCCGCGGCGGTTTCGGTGAGCTTCAGCTTGCCGGCGAGATCGATGATTTCGCCATGCTGAACGCCGCGCGCCACCGCTCCGGTGGTCCCCTCGTCGCCCGGCCCGCCGAACAGGGCGACCGCCGCGCCCGCCATGGCGCCGCTAGGGCCGGTCAGGGCGTCGATCAATGCGGAAAACCGCTCCGGCGCCCACTCCTTGTACGGCGCGGCCGCCGCCGGGGAGACCGCAAGCACGGGCCGGTCCGAAGGCAGGGCGCGGTCGGCTGCGGCGAAGGCCGCATCCGCGATCCAGAGCTTCGGCGAGGGCGGCGGATCAAGCCCCAGCACCGCGCCGGCCTCACGCACCCGGTGATCGTGCTCATGACCCGGCTTTCGCCGGTTCACCCGGCGCGATTTCGCAGCAAGCCCCCAGCTGGTGATGGATCCGCGCAGGTCCACAACGAGATCCCAGCGCGTCGAGATCGTGTCGCGCCACAGATCAAACCAATGCCCGCCACGCTTTTTCTTGGCCATGACGATGACGCGCTCCACCCCCGGCGCGGCCTCGAACAGCGGGGCGGCCAGCGGCCCGCACGCAACCGTCACGCGCGCGTCCGGAACGCGCTCCAGCAAATGCGCCAGCGGGCCGGAGAACAAAATCGCGTCGCCGATGCGCGTGGCGGTGATGTAGAGAATGCGGGTCATGGGCGTGACGGCTTAACCGCTTCGCGTCCGCCGCGCCAGAGCCGCGCCGGGCTGCGCTCTTGACGCAACACGGGCCGGGTACCGGGCCGTGTTCGCCCGTAAAGGGTTTTCACGCAGCGATTGCGGCTTATCGTACAAATCCGAAACGCGCGAGGGGCGCACGATCGGGGGGATTTTCGATGAGTTTGACCATTCTGGCCGACTACGGGGAGTTCATCGGCGGAGTGCTGGCGCTGATCGGCGTCGTAGGCTCGGTGTTCTGGGCCCAGCGCGGGATCAAGAAGCGCATCGACGCCGACAAGCAGATCGAACAGGGCCGCTATCAGCGACAGACTGCGTCGGCGTATGAGTATTTCTACAACGTGGTCCAGGAGCACCTGACCCACTACGCGGTCTCCACCAATCTGTTCAGCCGCGTCGCGCTCTTGCCGACCGACCAGTACAACGCCGAGCTCGCCAGGCAGGTGCGCTCCTATTGCGAAGCCGCCGTCATGCCCGATACGGCGCGCACAATCTTCGAGCCGGACCTGATTGACTCCTATGCGCGGCTAAGCCCGAACGTGCGCCGACTGATCGCGAGCTATAACAGCTATCGCCTGGGCATCGCCGCCGAGATGCGCGACGCATACAACGAAACCATCGAGGTGCTCAGCGGCGAGACCGCCACCGAAGCCGAGAAACTTGAGCACCTGAAGGCCTTCCTCGACACCACGTACAGCGGTTTCGACATTCTGGTGACGCGCTGCCGACAGATCCTGTCAGAACTGCAGAGCGCACACCGGCGCCTGGAGGTGCCAAGCCTGGAACACTGGGATGGTGAGGATGCGCGCCATGAGTTGGGCAAGGCCGAGGACATCGAGTCGGTGACCAAGTCAATCCTAGATCACAATATGGACGCGCTGAAGAAGCATTTCCGGCCCGACACTCCACCCGCCGATGACGGAGACGGGAACGGCGGTTCGGACGGATCGCGGCCGCCGGCGAGCGACAACCGCACCGGAGGCTGGCGCCCGTTCGCACGCCGGCGGCGGGCTCCGGAGCCGGCCGCCCCGTCTGACGCGCTTCAGGACCGCTTCGAACAGGCGCGGTCGCGCTGGTTCGAGGCCCTGCGACGCCGGCGGACACAGGAGATGCGCAAGGCCTGAACGGGCGCCATGGCTGACGCGCCGGGCTTGAGAGCGGCGGTTGCGTGCGCCAGACTGCGGCGTGCGTGGCGCTCGGGCGCGCCGCGACCCAAGCGTCCACCGACAGGCGAACCATGACCGACTTTCTCACCGCCCTGCCTGACCGCGCCGTCATCGCCGTCTCCGGCGAAGACGCCCGCACTTTCCTGCAACGCGTCATCACGAAGGGTCCTGAAGGCCTCGCCTCGGGCGGCGCGTTGTTTTCCGCTCTGCTGACGCCGCAGGGCAAGGTTCTCGCCGATTTCATCGTGTTCGACGATCGTGAAGGCGGGCTGTTCTTCGACGTGCCGGCGAGCGAGGCGGAAAGCCTGGTGAAGCGCTTCACCCTCTACCGGCTTCGAGCCAAAGCCGAGATCGCCCTGCGTGACGACCTGGCTGTCGCCGCGGCGCGGGGCGAGGGCGAGGCGGAGCTGAAAACCGTCGCCCTCGCCGCCTGCACCGATCCTCGCAACCCAGAGCTGGGCCTGCGCGCCGTCGTCCCGGCGGGCGGGCCGGACGCCGACATCGGCGCCTATCACGCCGCGCGCGTCGCGGCGGGCGTTCCAGAGTACGGCGCGGATTACGGCGCGGGCGAGGTGTTCTCCACCGACGTCAATCATGATCGCCTGAACGGCATCGACTACAAGAAGGGCTGTTTCGTCGGCCAGGAGGTCGCCAGCCGCATGCACCGCAAGGGCGGGGTGAGAAAACGCACGCTGCGCCTGGCCTTCGACGGCGAGGCTCCCGCGCGCGGCGCCGCGGTCACCGGCGGCGAAACCCCGCTGGGCGCGATCACCTCAAGCGCCGGGCCCCATGCGCTTGCGCTGCTGCGCACCGACCGGGCCGCGAAGGCGATCGAAGCGGGAGAGCCGATCAGCGCCGGCGGCGCGGCGGCGCGGCTTGTGGACGATCCTGAAACGCTGGCGCAGGCGTGACGCTTCGCCCATGGCCTCGGCGGCTCAAAGCGCCTAAATGAGCGCCATGACCGATACCCTCGCCCCGTCCGACCTCACGAACCCTCTTCCGCTGGCGCGAAAGCTGATCCAGGCGGCCTCGGTGACGCCCGCCGACGAAGGCGCGCTCGATGCGCTGCAGGACGCGCTGACAGCGCTGGGGTTCGCCTGCGAACGCTTCAAGTTCGAGGAGGTGGACAATCTCTACGCCCGCCTCGGGACGGCCGCACCGGTGTTCTGTTTCGCCGGCCATACCGATGTGGTGCCGCCCGGGCCCGAGGATCAATGGACCGAGCCGCCGTTCGAGGGTGCGGTGAAGGACGACGTGCTTTGGGGGCGCGGCGCGTCCGACATGAAGGGCGCGGTGGCCGCCATGGTGGCCGGCGTCGCGGCGTATCTGCAAAGCGCGGGCGCGCCGCAGGGCTCCATCGCCTTTCTCATCACCGGCGACGAGGAAGGCCCCGGCGTCAACGGCACCAAGCGCCTGCTGCAGGCGATCACTGAGAAGGGCGAGACGCTCGACCATTGCCTGGTGGGCGAGCCCACCAACCCGTCAGTGCTGGGCGAAACCATCAAGGTGGGCCGGCGCGGCTCGCTGAACGGCGTGATCACGGTGAAGGGCCGTCAGGGCCATGTGGCCTATCCCGATAAGGCGGAGAACCCGGTTCCGGTGATGCTGGACCTGCTCGCCCGCCTCACCGCGCGCACCCTCGACGAGGGCGCGCCGCACTTCCAGGCCTCGAACCTTGAAGTCACCACGATCGACGTGGGCAACACCGCCCATAACGTCATCCCCGGCGAGGCGCGCGCGAAATTCAATATCCGCTTCAACACCCGCCATAAGGGCGAGGACCTGAAGCGCTGGATCGAAGACGAAGCCAAGGCGGCCGGCTTCGGGTTCGCCGGCAAGATCGAGCTGGACCTGAAGGTCACCGGCGAGGCGTTCCTCACCCGGTCCGGCCCGTTCACCGACCTCTTGAAAGCCGCCGTCACCGAGGTCACCGGGCGCGAGCCGGCGCTGACCACCGGCGGCGGCACCTCGGACGCGCGCTTCATCAAGGATTACTGCCCCGTGGCCGAGTTCGGCCTGGTGGGCGCCACCATGCACCAGATCGACGAGCGCGTGCCCGCCGGCGACGTCGCCGCGCTGGCGAAAGTCTATGAGCGCGTGCTCACACGATATTTTGAAACGTTCAGCGCGTGAGCGAGCCCGCCCCGTCCCGCTGGTCGCTGCTGACCGAGGCGCGCCACGGCGTGCGCGGCGTTGTCGCCCTTCTGGCGTTCCGTGAGACTTGGCGGAGCCATTTCGACCCGAGCCAAGCCGGCGCCGTTCGCTCGTTTATCGGCGTAATTCTCGCCTTTCCAGCGTTCTGGTTCATGGTGTCCGCGGCGAATTTCTATTTGACCGAAAACCCGGCGGCCGGCGAAGCGGCCGACCTCGTCACAATAGGCGAGCGGCTCGCCATCTGGGCCCGGCTCTGGCTGCTCTTTCCAATCGCTGCGTTCGTGACGGCCTCTTTGATGGGCCTGCGCGGCGCATTCTGGGCCTGGCTCACCGTTCACAACTGGACCGTGGTCGTGCTCGTCCATGTCCAGGCGCTGTTCTGGGCGCTTTATATGGCGGGCCTGGCCGATCCGGCGAGCCTGGGCGCTTTGCTCGCCTTCTACCAGCTTGCGAGGCTCTTCGTGCACTGGCGGGTGGCGCAGGGCGCGCTGGGCCTGCCGCCGGGCCTCGCCGCGGCGGCGGCCGGCGTGCCGCTTCTGGTCGACATGGTTCTGGCGCGCGCGCTGCTTTAGCCCGCCGCCAAGGCCGCGAGCCTGGCATACACCCCGTCGGCTTCGGCGAGCTCGTCATGGCCGCCCTGCTCCACGATCCGGCCACGATCGAACACCAGGATGCGGTCCGCATCGCGAATGGTGGACAGGCGGTGAGCGATGACGATGGCGGTCTTGCCCGCCGTGACGTCCGCCATGGCGGCCTGCACCTCGCGCTCGGTCTCGTTGTCGAGCGAGCTGGTGGCCTCGTCGAAGATCAGGATCGGCGCATCGGCCAGGATGGCGCGCGCAATGGCCACGCGCTGGCGCTCGCCGCCGGACAGCTTGACCCCGCGTTCGCCGACAAGCGTGTCGTATCCGGCCGGCAGGCGCTCGATGAAGGCGTGGGCGCGCGCGCGTCTGGCCGCCTCGACGATCTCCTCCATCGCGGCGCCGGGACGGGCGTAGGCGATGTTCTCGGCGATGGTGCGGTGAAACAGGGCCGGATCCTGAGGCACCAGCGCAATGTGCGCCCGCAAGCTCGCCTGAGTGACCGCACGCACGTCCTGTCCGTCGATGCGGATCGCGCCGGCGTCCACATCATAAAGGCGCTGGATCAGCTTGACGAAAGTGGACTTGCCCGACCCCGTCGGCCCCACCAGCGCCACCTTCTCGCCGGCCGCGACGCGCAAGGAAAAGTCCTCATACAGCGGCCGCTCCTGGCCGCCATAGGTGAAGCGCACCTGGTCAAAGACGATTTCGCCCTCGCCCGGCCGGAACGCCCTGGCGTCCGCCGCGTCGGCGATCTGGTCGGCGGTTTTCGCGAACAGGGCGATGTCCTGAATTTCGTCCAGCCCGCGCTGGACGTTCTGCACCTCCTCGCCGAAGCGGCGCATATATCCGGCCATCATCAAGAAGGCGGTGATGGCGAAGGTGACGTCGCCGGCCGTGGCGGTTCCTTGCGTCCATTGATGCACCAGCATGCCCGCAAGCCCCGCCTGCAGGGCGAGCACGGCGACCATCTGGACAAGCCAGGTGTTCACAAAGCGCGTCCAGGTCTTCTTGGTCTCACGCCGCCACACCCAGGCGAGATCGTGAAAACGCTGATCCTCGCGGGCCTCCGCTCCGAAACTCTTCACCGTGGCGACGCCGGAGACGGCGTCGGCTATGGCGCCGCCGAGTTCTGAATCGCGCGCGTTGGAGATGATGTTCTGCGGTCGGATGTAGAAGGTGGCCAGCAGCACCGAGGCGGTGATGAAGATCGCCATCACCGTCAGCGCATAAAGCCCCACCCACAGCCAGTTGAACGCCATATAGACCGACAGGCCCAGCATGACGCACACCGACGGGACGAGCCCGAACCACAGCGTCGCGGTGATGGTGTCGTAGGCCCACATGCCGCGGGTGATCTTCCTGACCACCGAGCCGGCGAAGGTGTTGGCGTGCCAGTCCGCGGAAAAGCGCTGCACCTTGGCGAAGCTCTGCGTGGTCATGTCGGCCATGTTGGCGCTGGAGAACGGGATCTCCACGCGCACCATAAACTGGCGCGCCACGTTCACCGTCAGCGCCAGGCCCAGAAATGCGGCGAGCGCGATCCAGTGCGCCTCGCCGTTCCGGTCCGCGTCCGGCCCGGCTATGGCGTCGATCAGGGCGCCGGCGGCCACCGGCACGAAGATGTCGGCCAGCGTGGCGATCGCGGTGAACGCCACGACGAAACCGAACGAGACCGGCCGTCGGCGCCATTGGCGCATGAGGAAGCCGAGAACCTGAAGGTTGGAGAGGACGCGGCCACGGCCCTCGCCGTGTGCGTCGTCGTCGAAATCGGACATGATCGAACCCGTGGAACGGCGCCGGCGGTCCGGCGCGTAGAAATTGAGAGCGGGACGGGCGAGGATTGTGCGCGGTCGCCCTCACGCCGAAACCGGCGGAAGGGTCGGTGGGCGCGGCGCTCGCCGCCTTCAGCGAAGAAGGCCGCCGCTTGCTAGCTCAGCTCTGAGTACACGGGTCGAAGGCTCCTCTGCGCGGCGTCAGCCGCCGGGATTGGAGCGTGGAGTTAACCCATATGCCTTGAAGGGGGAAGCCCCTTACCCTTGCATCCCGGCAGCGGGCGCGCGCAAGTGTTGCTCGCCGGACACGCTACCCCCGCTCCGGCGTGCACTGGGCGTGTTCTTCCTCGGTGTGGTCGCAGGCCTCCCGGTCGTGCTCGGCGCAGGGGTGGATTTCCACCTCCAGCTTATGGCTCGGCACGTATTCGCGGTCGCCGTCGTCGCGGTCGATTTCGATTTCGGCTTCCGCCTCGGCCTCCTGAGAGCCTTCAAGGTCCACCTCGGCCTCGGCCTCCAACTCGATGGAGCCGTCCAGCGGCTCCTCGCCGACCGGCTCGTCCTGCGTCGCAAATTGGTCGAAACGCGGTTCGGTGTCGTGAAAATCGTCGGCGTCCACGCCGTCGTCCACGGTGCGCGCATAGGCGTCGACAGCCGCGCCGAGCCCGCTCGCCACGGCCGCGCCGGCGGCGGCCACATGGTCGCCCGCCGCCTCAAGCGCGGCGCGCCGGTCATTGCGATGCTCATGCCATTCGGCGCGCACCTGGGCGCCGGCGGCTTCGACCGCTTCGCCGGTCTCTTCAGCCAGCTCGGCGCGTTCGTCGTCGCCGCTTTTCCATCCTTCCTCGATGGCTTCGCCGGCGCTGTGGGCGGCGTCGGACGCCTCGCGCGCGGCGCGCTCGGCGTCATCCTCGCCGGCTTCACCGCAGGCGGCGAGCACGAGGGCGGGCAGGCTGGCGTAAAGTGTGTGTCGGAGCGCGAAACGCATGACGGCTCCTTTGCGAGTTGCTTGTGGATACAACGCGCAAGGGGCCGTCGCTGTTGCCGTTCACTCTGGCGCCGGAACGGCGCCGACGCTCCAGGCGAGGGTGATCAGGCCGCCTGGACGCTGGAGACCGCTTCTTCCAACTCCATGAAGCTGGGCTGGAACTCGCTGGGCACGTTGCCGCGGCCGATCTCCACGCTGATCTGGGCGGCGTTACCGTGCAGATGGGCCACAAGCACCGCCTGGATGATCTTGTAGAACACCGCTTCTTCTTCGTAGATCTGATTAAGGCGGCTGGCGAACGGACCCACGAAACCGTAGGCGAGGAAGACCCCGAGGAAGGTGCCCACCAGCGCGCCGCCGATCATTTTGCCGAGATATTCCGGCGGCTGGGTGATCGCGCCCATGGTCTTGATGATGCCCAGCACCGCCGCCACGATGCCCAGCGCAGGAAGCCCGTCGGCCATGGTCTGAAGCGCGTGAGCGGGCCCGGCCGCCTCGTGATGGTGCTTTTCCATCTGCTTTTCCATGGCGTCCTCGACCTGGTGGGGATCCTCCAGGTTCATGGTCATCATGCGCAACGTGTCGCAGATGAAATCCACCGCGAAATGATCCTTCAGGATCTTTGGATAAGCGGAGAAGATCGAGCTTTCGTGCGGCTTCTCGATATGGCTTTCCAGCGCGATGACGCCCTTGGTCTTCATCGTTTTGGTGAGCTGGAACAATAGGGTGAGCAGGTCGATATAGTCCTGCCGCTTCCACTTGGAGCCAGCCAGCAGCTTGGCGAAATCGCCCAGCGTCTTGGTCACGGTCTTCATGGAGTTGCCGATCAGGAAGGCGCCCACGGCCGCGCCCATGATCATCATCATCTCGAAGGGCAAAGCCTTCAGGATGATCGTAAAATTGCCCCCGGCCAGCATGAAGCCGCCGAAAACCATCCCGAAGACGACGAGAACGCCGACGATCTGAAACATGTCCCACCACCTGTTCTAGGCGACGCGCCCCTGGCGGGTTCTCCCGCTCTGATCGACCGGGGCGCGTCCGATTTCGGGACGGTTATAGGCATGGGATGCTTAAGGCCCGGTTTGCGGCGCGTTTAGGCCTTGGAAAGCATGGGCGCGCAGGGCGGCCCTGCACGGGCGGCGATGGACGGCGCGCCCCGGCGCGCGTATGTCCATCCCCCGTGACCCCGCCCTACGATCCCTCCTCACCCTCCTCGCCTGAAGCGCGCCGGCGCGCCTTCCGGCTGTTGTTCGTGTGCCTCATGGCCACGGCGGTGGGCAATTCCATGCTGTTCGCGATCCTGCCCCCGCTGGCCCGCGAGCTGGAGGTGGCCGAGGTCTGGGTGGGCGCGATCTACACCCTGTCGGCGCTGTTGTTCCTGACCATGAGCCCGGTCTGGGGCGCCTTGTCGGACCGCTATGGACGCAAGCCGATGGTGACGCTGGGGCTTACGGCCTTCTCGTTTTCCTGCCTGGTGTTCGCCGCGGGCGCCTGGGCGGGGCAGCAGGGCGTCTTGCCGCCCATGGCGGCGATCTTCGCCATGGCGCTGGCGCGCTGCCTGTTCGGCGGGCTGGGCTCGGCCACGAACCCCGCAGCCCAGGCCTATGTCGCCGACCGCACCGCCCCGCACGAGCGCACTGAAGCGCTGGCCGGGCTCACCGCCGCTTTCGGGCTGGGCAGCGTCATCGGCCCGGCGCTTGCGGCCGCGTTCTCAGAGCGCATCGGCATCGCCGCCTTCATGGCGGTGGTCGCCGGGCTGGTGGGTCTCGCCGCGGTCAGCGTGCGCGCGTTTCTGCCGGAGAAAACTCCGCCCAAACGGCAGGGTCGGCCGATCAATCCGCTGGTGCAGTTCAAGTTCGCCGCCGATCCGCGCCTGACGGCCTTCATGCTCTTCGGCTGCGCGCTCTGGCTGTCCCAGGCCGCCAGCCTGCAGGCGCTGTCGTTTTATGTCATGGACCGCTTGAACAAGAGCCCGGCCGAAGGCCTCGAGCTTGCCGGCGTGGCGCTGACGGCGGGCGCGGCGGGCCTTGTCTTCGCCCAGCTGGTGGTGATCCCGGCGCTGAAGACCAGCCCGCGCGTGCTCATGGCGCTGGGCGCGGCGCTGGTGATCTTCGGCAATGTGGAGCTGGTCTTCGCCGGCAATTACGCCGCCATCGTGGTGGGCTACATCCTCAACAGCTTCGGGTTCGGCCTCGCCCGCTCCGGCTTCACCGCCGGCGCCTCGCTGGCGGTGGATCCTGACGAGCAAGGCCGCGCGGCCGGACTCACCACCGCCACGGCCGGGCTCGGCTTCCTGATCGCGCCGATCACCGGGCTCTGGCTCTATCAGACGGTGATGCCGTCCGCGCCGTTCCAGCTCAACGCCGTGCTGGCGCTCATCGGCCTGCTTCTCGCCCTGCTGCACCCGCGCGTGCGCGCCGCCGCCTCAACGCTGAATCGCGACGAGGACGGGCCGGTGGTGTGAGGAGGCGTCCCTCCCCTTGATGGGCGGCCGCGCCGGACGGCAAGGTCGCAAGGGCTGGGGCCGCAAGCGCCTTTACCTGAAAGCACTGCGCCGCCACCCCCTCCGTCCCGAAGCTCAGGCTTCGGGACACCTCCCCCATCAAGGGGGAGGACAGAAGCGCCTAATCCTCCGCCTGCGGCGCGACGCCGATCACCTGCTCATAGGCTTCCGCGCCGGCGTAGCCGTCCGGTTCAAGGCCTTCGGATTGCTGGAACGCGCGCAGGGCCGCGCGCGTGTTGGGGCCCACGACCCCGTCAATGCCTTGCGTGTCAAACCCAAGAGCGGTGAGCGCAGCCTGCAGATCTCTGGCATGGGTGCGGTTCAGCGGCGGGTTGGCTTCAGGCCAGCCGCCAGGCAGCTCCCCGGAGCCTTCCAGCGTCTTGGCCAGATAGCTCACGCCCAGCGCATAGCTGGTGGAGTTGTTGTAGCGCAGGATCTTGTCGAAGTTGGGATAGGCGATGAAGGCCGGCCCGGCGCCGCCGGCGGGCAGGAGGATGCGCGCTTCAAGGCTCTGCGCGCCGTCGAACGAACCGTCCGCCACGCTTACGCCCCGCGCGCGCCAGTCGGAGACCGAACGCCGGGTGCGTTCGCTCCAGGCCTCATAGTCGAAATCCTCAGGCAGGGTGACCTCTTCGACCACCGGCTCGCCGCGGTTCCAGCCCGCACGCGCCAGAAGGTTGGCCGCCGAGGCGAGCGCGTCGGCCTCGCTCTCCCAGATATTGCGCCGTCCGTCGCCGTCGAAATCCACCGCGCGCTCGATATAGGTGGTGGGGATGAACTGGGTCTGACCCATGGCGCCGGCCCAGCTGCCTTCCAGCTGCTCGCGCCTGGCGTAGCCGCGATCAATCATCGTCGCGACGGCCTTGAGCTGGCTTTCAGCGAAGTCCCGCCGGCGACCGTCCCAGGCGAGCGTCGCCAGCGAGCGCACGATGTCGAAATCGCCCTGGATGACGCCATAGGCGCTTTCCAGCCCCCAGATGCCGGTGAGGATGTCCTTGTCGACGCCGAACTCGTCCTCGATCTCCTGCAAGGTCTGCGACACGCGCCCTTGCGCGGCGCGGCCCTGGCTGACGCGCTGATCGCTCACCGCGCCTTGCAGATACTCCCAGACCGGGCGCACGAATTCGGGCTGATAGGCGTCGCGCTCCAGCACCGCCGGGTCGGGCTCAAGCCCGTCCAGCATGGAGGCGATGATCTGATCGCTGACGCCCTCGTCTTGAAGATCGGACCGGAAACCGGAGAGCCAGCGGTCGAAACCGGCGGCCTGAGCCGTGCTGACGCCGGCGGACTCCGCCGCGCCGGATTCGGCCGCGCCGGTGCTCGCTCCGCTTTCGGCGGCGTCGGCGGGCGGGGGGAACCCCACGCTCGCACAGCCCGCGCTGGCCAGGATCAGAGCCGAAAGTCCGGCGTTCCGCATCAGGGTGGAAATCATCAACCGCCTCGTTCAGTTTGCGCCCCGCTTGGCAGCGTAACGCGCTCCCCCCGCTTGGGGGAGTGGATTTCGTCGCAGTTTTTTCGCTTCGATTTCAGCTCGGCTGCGTTGACTTTCCATGGGCGCGCCGGTAGATCGCCCGCTCTTGACCGTTTTTCCGCCCCGCCCGCCGGGGCTTTTTAGATTGCTAGGGCGACGACGATGAAAGTGCGCAGCTCCATCCGTTCTCTCAAGAACCGTCACCGCGACTGCCAGGTCGTGCGCCGCCGCGGCCGCGTGTACGTGATCAACAAGAAAGACCCGCGCTTCAAAGCCCGCGCCGGCTAGTCAGCCGTGCCGCAGGCTCACGCGGTTCTGTGGGATCTCGGCCATACGCTGGTCGATTGGGATCCCGCCCGCGTGTACCGCGAGCTGTTACCGAACGACGACGCCGTCGAGGCATTCCTCGGCGGCGTTTGTACGATGGCCTGGCACCAGCGCCATGACGCCGGCGTGCCCATGGCGGAAAACCGCAAACCCCTCATCGAAGCCCATCCCGACAAGGCCGAGCTGATCAAGGCCTGGGAGACCCGCTGGGCCGACATGTTCGACGGCTGGGTGGACGGCATGGAGGCGATCGTCGAGGCGCTGGAAAGCGCGGGCGCACCCCAATACGCCCTCACCAATCTGCCGGCCGAGAAATGGCCGCACATCCTCTCCACCTACCCCGCCATCGCCCGGTTCGACGCCCATGTGGTGTCCGGCCAGGAGGGCGTGATCAAGCCCGATCCCAAGATCTACGACATCACGATTGAGCGCATCGCCCACGCGCCGGCGGACGTCGTCTTCATCGACGACCGCGCCGACAATATCGCCGCGGCCAAAGCCGCCGGCTTTCAAGGCGTGGTGTTTGAACACGCGGAACAGGTCCGCACCGAACTCAAGCGCCGGGGACTGCCGGTCTGAGCGACTGACGCCGCGCTTGCCCGTTAACGTGTGCGCTCTATCCTGCCTTCAATGAGCTTGCTCGCCGCCTTTCTGCTCGCCGCGCAGCCGCCGGTGATCGACGTGCCCGGCCTCGCCGCGCCGGAGCCCGACCGGGCGCGCGCGCAGTATCAGGACCCCGACGCGCGCCTGCACGCGCGTCTCGAACTGCTCGCCGCGGCGCCCAGTGAAGAGCGCGCGGCGAGTCTCGCCGAGGAGGTGCGCTCGCTCTGGCGCCAGCGCGCCGGGCCGGCGGCCGATCTTCTGCTCCAGCGCGCCGAGACCGCGCTCGCCGCCGGCGATCTCTCCACCGCCGAGACCGCCTATTTCCACTTGCGCATGCTGGAGCCGGAGTACGCCGAAGGCTGGGTCGCCAGCGCCGAGCTGGCGGCGCGCCGGGCCGACTGGGAGTTTGCGCTGGAGGCGCTGAACACGGCGGTGAGTCTGGATGCGAACCGGTTCGACGCCTGGGCGTTGCTGGGGCGCGCGCTGGAAAACGCCGAAGCGCGCGAGGCGGCGCTGGCCGCCTATGAAGAGGCGCTTGAGCGCCACCCGTATCATCCGGTCGCCCGCCCGGCCGCTGCGCGGCTGGAGCGCGAACTGACCGGCCGCGCACTTTAAGGGACCGCCATGAAAATGAGCCTTATCCTGCTCGCGGCCGCCGCCGCGCTTATTCTTCTTGTGCTCGGCGCCTGCGCGTCCGGGGCTGGCAAGTCCGGCGAGATCGCCGACCGGTTCCCGCCGGAAGGCGCGTTCGTCACCGTGGAGGGCGTGCGCCTGCACCACAAGATCACCGGGCCGCAGGGCGCGCCGGAGGTGCTGGTCCTGCACGGCGCGTCGAGCAATCTGGAAGAGCCCATGCTGGCGCTCGCCGAGGATCTTTCGCAATACAGGGTGGTCTGGCTCGACCGGCCGGGCCTTGGCTGGAGCGAGCGGCCCGAGGGCGGCGGCGACTGGACCCCTGCAAGGGAGGCCGAGCTGATCACCGCCTTCCTCACCGAAATCGACATGAGCGAGGCGACCCTCGTCGGCCATAGCTGGGGCGCGGCGATCACCCTGCGCCTGATGATGGACCATCCCGGCCGCACCCATGGCGCGGTGCTGATCGCCCCAGCGGTGCGCGCCAATGTGGGCGATGCGGCGTTTTATAACGAGCTGACCACCTGGCCGGTGATCGGAACGATCGTCACGCGCGCCGTGGTGCCTCTGGTGGGGCCGGGCAGCCTTGAGGACGGGGTGGAGAGCGCCTTCAAGCCCGAGCCCGTGCCGGAAAACTATATCGAGGACGCGGAGATTCCGCTCATCCTGCGCCCCGGCCCCTGGCGTCACAACGCCGCCGACATGGCGCGCGTGAATGAGAGCCTTGAAGCCCAGGAAGACCGCTATGGCGAGATCAGCCAGCCGGTGATCCTGCTCGCCGGGCCTGAAGACACCGTGGTCTATACCGACCGCCACGCCCGGCCCGTTTCAGAAACCCTGCCCAATGGAGAGCTGCGCCTCATCGAGGGCGCCGGCCATAATCTGCACCATTGGCACGGAGCGGCTGTGGCTGAAGCGGTCGAAGACGTCATCGCCCGAGCGCGCTAATCTGTAAAATCCGCGCCTGTTTCAGAGCCGCCCGCTTGCCCGCGGCGGCCGCGGACGCATAATCGGGGCGGAAGATTTCAAGAACGCCGCGCCCGGAGCCGGGCTGCAGAAAAGGACGATCCATGGCCGATTTCGCCGCCGCCGCCGCCTCCACGCCTGAAAAAGACGAGTCCGACGCCATCGGCGCGGCCGCCCGCGAACAGCTGAAACAGTTCGTGGCCCGCATCGAGCGCCTGGAGGAGGAAAAGGCGAGCCTGGCCGCCGACATCAAGGAGGTCTACGCCGAGGCCAAATCCTTCGGCTACGACACCAAGGTGCTGCGCAAGGTGATCTCCATCCGCAAGCAGGACCGCCACGAGCGCGAGGAGCAGGAAGCGCTCCTGGAGCTCTATCTCGGCGCGGTGGGCGAGTAGCGCCCCTTGGCGCGCGAGGTCGACGAGAAGGCCACCCGCAAGGCCATGGCCCGCATCCGCCGGGCCAAGGCCGCGGTAGAGCGCGCCATCGCCAAGGCCGAAGCGGATGATCCCGACGCCGCCAGGGCCGCTCAGGCCGAGCTCACCGACTGGGAGACCGAGTTCATGACCTCGGTGGAGCAGCGCCTGTCCACCTACGGCTCGGCCTTCGCCGATCCCACGCTGGGCGAGGACGGCGAGGCGCTGTCGGCGCGCCAGATCGCCAAGCTGAAAGAGATTGAGAAGAAGGCCAAGGGCAAGGGCTCGAAAGGCTTCAAGCAAGGCGCATCGTTCAAGTCGAAGGGCTCGGGTTTCAAGCGCAAGGGCGCGCCGGTGCGCGCCGCCTCGCGCGACATCAATGAAGACCTGCCCGCAGACGAAGCGCCGCAAGAACCTCTCGATCCGCTGGGCGCGCTGGAGGAGGACGGCTCCATCCGCCGCGGGCTCGGCGTGGTTCAGGGCGACCGCGCCGAAGACGGCCCGAAGGAAGGCGGCGTTCCAAAGCTGCGCGTGATCGACGGCGGCCGGGGCGATGACGACTGAGTTGCGGCCCTATCCCGCATTATCGCCCGAGCAATCCGCCTTCTGGGCGCGCTTGCGCGCCGAGACCGGCGAAACGGCGTCGGGCCCGCGCTTCATCGACGCCTTCGGCGACAGCCCTGACCTCATGGACGAGTTGCTGGGCTTCGTTTTGTCCGGCCGCAAGCGCGCGACCGCTTCGCTGGCGCGCTGGTATGATGACGCGACCCGGCCGGAACCCGGCGATCTCGCCTTGATCCTCGACGGGCGCGGCGCGCCGGCCTGCGTGATCCGGACCACCGCCGTGCGCATCGGCCCGGTGCATTCGGTCACCGACGAGGACGCGTATGAAGAGGGCGAATACGAAGCCACGCGCGCGCGCTGGCTTTTTGATCACCGTGCCTACTACCGGCGCGAGGCCGAGCGAGAAGGCTTTGAGTATTCAGACGATCTCGACGTGCTGTTTGAACGCTTCGAGCTGGTCTGGGCGCCTTAGGCCTTGACGATCCGGGCGATGTAGAACCCGTCGAGCCCGCCCTCGCCGCGCCACAGATCGGGGCGGGTGCGCACCGCGCCCTTCTCGATCGCCCGGTCCAGGCCGGGCAGCTCTTCGGAGCGTACCGGATCGAGCGCGGCGCCGGGCGTGCGCTTCAGGAAAGCATTGATCTGATCCTCGCCCTCCTCGCGCTCCAGAGAGCAGGTGCAGTAGACGAGGCGGCCGCCAGGTTTGAGCATCTCGAACGCGGCGTCCAAAAGCCCCGCCTGGATCGGCGCCAGGGATTGAACGTCGCCGGGCTGTTTGGCGAAGGCCGCGTCGGGGCGCCGGCGCAGCGTGCCGGTGGCCGTGCACGGCGCGTCGAGCAGCACGCCGTCCAGCGGCGCTTCGGGGCGCCATTGAAGGGCGTCGGCGGCGACGATCTCCGCGGCGAGTCCGGTGCGCGCCAGGTTCTCTTCAACCCGCTTCAATCGTTTCGCCGAGGCGTCCACCGCGATCGTGTGCGCGCCGGCGGCGGCGATCTGCAGCGTCTTGCCGCCCGGCGCCGCGCAGAGATCGGCGATGGTCTCGCTCACCTGCGGCGCAAGCAGTTTCACCGGCAGGGCCGCGGCGGCGTCCTGCACCCACCAGTCGCCGGCCTGGAAGCCTGCAAGCCCCTCCACCGCGCCGATCTCGTCGCGGCGCACGGTCCCGGTGGACAAGACCCGCCCGCCGATCGCCTCGGCCAGCGCCGCGGCGTCCACGCCCGGCTTGCAGGTGAGGTCCAGCGGCGGCGGGCCGCTGCGCGCCTTGGCCATCTCGCGCGCGGTCTTCTCGCCATAGGCCGCGACCCAGCGCTCGGCCCACCAGCCGGGCAGATCGTTCAGCGGATCGGCCGTGGCGAAGGCGTGCCGGCCTTCATCGCCGCCCACCTTGCGCAGGACGGCGTTGGCGAGGTTTTTAAACCGCACCGTCTCCTCATCCTGGGCCATGAGCGAGACCCAGGCGTCCACCGCGGCGTGGGCCGGGGTGTCGAGCACCAGCTGCTCGGCCGCGCCCAGGCGCAGGATGGTCCGCGCCTTTAAGGCCTTTTCCGGCAATGGGGTGTCCAGAAACCGCCCCAGCGCCGCATCCAGCGCATGGGGCCGGCGCACGCCCGCCGAGGCGATGGCGCGCGCGAACGCCCGGTCGCGCGGTTCAAGCCGCTTCCATTCAGGCCGCCCGGCAAGCCCAGCGTCCAAGGGAGTCGCCTTGGCGATCACGCCCATGACAGCCGCGAGCGCTGCGGCGCGCGGCCCGAGATTCTTGGTGGATTTCTTCGGGCGGGAGCGGGTCGGTCGGGGCGCGTCGGTCATGGCGCCGCGCTTAACACGGCGAGCCCCCAAGGGCGAGCGCCGGGCGCGTCCTCGCCCCGTGGCCGCACCGCAGCCGCGGTTAAACGCCGGTGCGCCTGGCCACGTCTCTGGCCACGCCGTCCAGCGGGGCGTCGTCGCCGGAGAGCAAGGCGCGCGCCAGATCCTTGCCGAGTTCCACGCCGAACTGATCAAAGGCGTTCACGCCGTAGAGCGCCGCTTCGACGAACACCTTGTGCTCGTGAAGCGCGATGAGCGCGCCGAGGCTTTCAGGATCGAGCCGGGGCAGAATGATCGTCTGGCTCGCCCGGCCGCCGGGTATCGCCTTGTGTGCGCCAAGCTCGCCTTCTCCCGCGCGCCCTTGCGTCAACGCCGCGCCCTGGGCGGCGAGGTTGGCGTTTAGCGCGCGGGCGCGTTCGTCGCGGGTGAAATCGGGATCAGCGATCGCGATGAAATCCACCGGCGCCTCGTCCTGGCCCTGGTGAAGCCACTGGAAAACCGAGTGCTGCAGATCCGAGCCGCGGCCGCCCCAGACCAGCGCTCCGGAAAGCCCCTGAGGCTGCGCCGTCCCGTCGGCGCGCACCGATTTGCCAAGGCTTTCCATCTCCAGCTGCTGGAGATAGGCGGGCAGGCGCTCCAGTCTTGACGAATACGCCGCGACACAGCGCGACGGCCGGCCGCGCCCCGCCCGGTTCCAGGCGTCGGCGAGGCCCTTGGCGAGCGCCATGTTGACCTCCACCTCGGCCGTGGCGGCGTGGTCGTCCATGGCCCGCGCGCCCGCGAGCAGCCGGTCATAAACCTCCGGGCCCAGCGCCAGCTCCAGGCTCAGCCCGGCCGGCGACCAGAGCGAATAGCGCCCGCCCACCCCGTCCTCGAACGGGAAAATGCGGGACCCCTCGATCCCGAACGCCTTCGCCTTGTCCGGCGCGGCGGTCGCCGCGGCGAAGCGCGCGTCGGCGCCGGCCTCGCCCACCCGGTCCACCAGCCAGGCGCGCGCGGCGCGCGCGTTCATCAGGGTTTCCTGGGTGGTGAAGCTCTTGGAGACCACCACCACGAGGGTGGTTTCCGCGTCGGCGCCTTCGAGCGCGTCGTCCAGATCGGCCGGGTCGAGATTGGAGACGAACCGCGCCTCCACGCCCGGCCGGCGGAACGCCTTGAGCGCGTCGTAGACCATGCGCGGACCAAGATCGGAGCCGCCGATGCCGATGGAGACGATCCGGCGTACGGGCCCGCCGTCGATCGCGGTCTCGAGACCTTGTGCGAAGGCGCGGGTTTGCGCGCGGGCGTCTTTCAGCCGCTGCGCAAGATCGCGGTCCTTCAGCAGGTCCGGATTGCGGCAGGCCGGGTGCAGCACCGCCCGGCCTTCTGTGGGATTGGCGATCTCCCCGGCATAAAGCGCCTGCAACCGGTCGATCACCCCATGGGCGCGCGCCATGTCCAGAAGGGCGCCCCAGGCCTCCAGGTCGAGGCGCTGGCGGCGCAGATCAAGGGTGAGCCCCGCCGCCTTGAAGCCTAGCGCGGCGTCGCGTCCGGCCTCGGCCATCAGATCGGACATGCAGGCTCGTGAAAGCCGCTCGGCATGAGGGTTCAGGGTGTCAGGCGTCATCATGGGGCGTCATGGGCGTTCTGCGGCTTCACCGCCGCCCAGGTGAGCACGGTGAGCCCGCCTTCGATACCCTCCGGCTCCAGAGCGCGCAGCGCTTCAAGGCGCAGACCCGCGCTTTCAAGCCAGCTGGTCACCAGGGCCGGGGCGAATCCGAGATGCTGGTGATGGTGCTCGGCGCGCAGGGCTTCGTGACGATGCTCGGCGAAATCAACCACCAGAAGCAGGCCGCCCGGCGCCAGAACGCGCGCGCATTCGGCCAGCGAAGCCGCCGGATCGTCGAGATAATGCAGCACCTGGTGCATGGTGATCAGGTCCGCCGCCGCGTCCTCGGCCGGCAAGGCGGTGGCGTCGGCCTGGCGCACGAAGCGCGACGCCAGTCCGGCTTCGGAAAGCTTTGCGCGCGCCACGTGAAGCATCTCGCGGGAGAGGTCAACGCCCATCCCGTCCTCGGCCACGGGGCTGAAAAGCTCCAGCATGCGCCCCGTGCCGGTGCCCACGTCCACATGATTTGAAAAGCGCCGGTCTCCGCTGAGTTCGACCAGCGCCTGCTCCACCGCGTGCTCGGAGAAGTGAAGCGAGCGAATATGGGCCCATTGCTGGGCGGCGGCCTCGAAAAACCGCTCCGCGGTCTTCGAGCGCAGGCGCTTGATTTCGGCCAGGCGCTGGCGGTCACGCTGGACCTGGGGGTCTGCGGTGTCGGTGAATTCCTCGATCACCGCAGCCAGGCGCGAGACCGCGCCGGTGCGCACCAGCCGGTAGAACACCCATCCGCCTTCGGGAAACCGCTCGCACAATCCAGCGTCGGCGAGCAGTTTGAGATGCCGCGACACCCGCGGTTGGCTTTGCCCCAGCACCTGCATGATCTCGCTTACCGTCATTTCGCCGCGCGCCAGCAGCGAAACGATCCGCAGGCGGGTCGGTTCGGCGAGGGCTTTCAGCTTGGTCAGCAAATCCTGCTGCATGACGTCTCCCGGGCGCGGCGGCGCCGGGGAAGGGTTAGCCTTGCTCGCCATGAAAGTCACGCCGGGGCGGTGACGCACCGCCCGCGATCACACCGTCTCGATGCGCACCTTCAGCCGTCCGGACAGCTGTGCGGGTTCGGCCAGGGTGAGTTCGATGACCCGGACGCCGGGCGCGGCCTGGCGCACCGCTGCGCCGCCCGTTATCTGCTCGACATCGGCGTCCTTCGACGTGACCGAGGCGACCGCGATCGCGGCGCCGCCCACATCCAGGCGCACGGTGTAGGCCGCCGCGTTGCACCGTGTTTCGATCTCCAGGACGCCGTCTTCCAGGCGCGCGGCGTCCAGACCTTCCACCGCACACCGCTCCACCACCTCGGCGCGCACGCCAAGGCGCATGTCCGCCGCCGCGGCGCCGGCGGCGCAGATGAACAGCGCAAGGACACAAAAGGCGAGACGCACGGGGCGCGCTCCGTCGCGACCGGCCGGATTAAGGCCGAAACATGGCGGAGTGATAGCACGGCGCGCCCAGGCGCGCCCCTAAAAACGCGCGCCTTGGTTAACGCCGGGCTCAATAGGGGATGAAGGTCAACGTGATCACGTCACGATACCGGCCGGCGTAGCGCGCGCGGGCGGGCGCAGCCTCGACCGTCAGGCGGCCGGCCTGCACCCCGCCCGCCGCAAACCGGCCGCGCACGACCGCGCCGGCGGCGCCGGACAAATCCACAGCCTCTCCGGACAGGCTTGCGGCGTAGGGGATCGTCCCAAAATCGGCGCCGCGCTCGTGAACAAGCACGCCGCGATTATCCGAGACCAGGGTGACGGCCACAGGCGCATTCGTCCTGAAGAAGAAATCAGAGCTGGCCCGGCCGCCCTGGCTGAGCTCGCCCAGGTCAAGCGTGCGCGCCCCGCCGGCGCTGTCGCCTTCAAAACGCAGGGCCGGTTCGACACTCACCGAGAGCGGAAAGGTCACCTCGCTCCGCCCGGCGGAAAACCGAAGCAGCTGCTCATAATCGCCGGCGTCGGCGAATTGCCCGGCCGGCAGACGATAGAGGCGGAACCGGATCGTCTCGCCGCGCGCCAGGGCGCGCCGCGCCGGCTGGGTAAGCCTGAAGCGCGGACCGGTCCGGCGCACCAGGGCGTCAGCCTCCCATTCCGCCTGCAGGACACCAGCGCCTGAGCGCAGATCGGGGTCCTGGGCGCCGCCGCCGACGATCTCGATGGTCACCTGCGCGTTGCGGCAGCGCGTCGGCAGATCGGGATCGGCCGCGCGCAGATCGAACGCCACGAAACTCGCGCTCGGGTCGGCGGGGTCGTAAACGCCGCCCTCCACTAGCGCAGGAACCAGCTCATAGCCCGAACAGGCCCGCGCCGCGCCCCCGGCGAAGGCCGCGCACAGCCCGGCCGCCGCCAGGCTAGCGATCAGGCGCAAGATTGATGTCGCCAAGCCGGACATAGGCCTCGGACTCCTCGTTGATCTCGAAAGTGAAGCCCAGCGCGGCCCGGCCGTCCAGCCGCGCCTCGTAGCGCCCCGGAGCCAGGGCGTTGAAGGCCGCGCGCCCGGCGCGATTGGTAAAAAAGCTTTGAGTCTCGCCGGTGTCGAGCCGGGTCAACGTGCCCAGGCGCAGGACCACGGGCTCGCCTTCACGCAGGAGCGTCGCCACGGCGGTGCGATAGGCCGCGCGCCCGACCATGATGGCGACGCCGGTCAACGCGCCCGGCTCCACATCATACGCCCCCGGGCCGAGATCATACCCGGCCGGCAGGTCGCGGGCGTCCACCTGCAGGCGCTGCACCCGATAGGGCGCGGCCATGGCGATCACCGCGGGGCCGAGCCGATCGGCCGCGCCCGCCGCCTGGTCGGCCGAGCCTCGCCGAACCGCGATCTCGGCGCCGCGCAGTGAGGCGTGGCGCTCCACCATGACGAAACCGTCGCCGGGATCGACGCCGACGCCGAGCCGGCCGCCGGAATAGGCGAGCCCGGTCTGCGCGCGGGCCGAAAAACTCGTGCGCTCCGGCGCGCCGTCAGCGGCGGTGCGATGGTCGGCGTCCAGGCGCAAGGCCGCGCGCTTCGTCTCGCCGGACACCGAGACCGACAGCTCGGTGGCGGCGTCGCGGTGGACGGCGGCCGCGCGCGCCGCGCCCCAGCCCGGGCCGGCGCGTCCGGCGCGGCGCACTTCCAGCCGGCTCGTATCGGTGAAGGAGTCATAGCTCGCCGCCGCAGAGCTGCGCGCCCCGAGCCGGCGGCTCACGGTGAAGAACACGCCGGTCTGCGCATCGCGATCGGCGAACCGGGTGTGGCGCACGCTCGCCGAGACCGCGACCGCGCCGATACGCCGGTCCAGTCCCGCCGATAAACTCAGCGCGCCGGACTCGCGCCCATGGCGCCCCTCGGCGAACGCGGCGAGCGTGGCGGAGACCGTATCGGAGACGTCAAAGCGCACGTCTCCGCCGGCGCTCCAGGCGAGATCTGAAAAACTTTCCGGATCGTCGAAGCTTGCGAAATCTTCGCTGAGCGTTTCAAGGCGCATGGCCACCACGGCGTTGCGCTCTGCGAGATAAGGACCGCCGCGAAACTCCAGGCTGGCCGCCGCACCGGCTCCGGCGGCGTCCGACCGGCTCGCGGTCAGCCCCGCCTGGACCACGCCGCCGAATCCTGCGCGCGCGGCGACGAGGCCGGCCACCGCGACCTCCTCGCTGACCGCGGCCGCGCCGCCACCGGTGAGCGTCGGGCTCAGGCCGCGAACATAGCGGGCTCCCAGCACGGGACGGTCGAGATCGTAGGACACGCCGCCGTCGCGTTCGCGCCGGGCGGCGCCGGCGATGAGCACGGCCTCGGAGAGCCCGGGGCGCAGGAGCGATACGTCGGCGGAGACCTGGAACCGGTCCGCCTCGCGGCGACCGAAGGCGTCCTCCACGACGATCACCACGTCGTTGGACAGGTTCGCGGCGGGAATATCGGCCAGTTCCACAGGGCCGGGCTCGGCGGAGAACCGGTCCACCAGAACGCCGTTGACGAAGACCTCCACCGTCGAGCGCCGCTCCAGGACCAGCGAACGCGCACCGGCGGGGCGGATATTGCGCGCGGGCTGCAGACCTTGAGGGTCGATCGCATAAGCCGCGCCCAGCACTGAGACGGCGCCGGCGCGCCCGCCAAGATCGGCGGTGAGTTCGCCGGCCGACCAGCGACGGGCGCGGGCGGGGTCGTCCTTAAAGGCGTAGACCGGGCGGCGCTCGAACCGGCTGTCGCCGTCAGGGCGCAGGATGAACCGGCCCCCGGCGTCGAGGCTGATCCCGCCATAGCCGCCGAAATTCGCAAAGCCATCGAGATCAAGTTCGACGGCCGGATCCCGCCCGTCGTTCAGAGTGTCGAAAAGCGACAGCGCCGCCGTCACCGCCGCTGCGCCGCCCTGGGGCCTGATCGCCGCCTCGCCGCGCGCAGCCCAGTCGCCTTCCAGCGACGCCACGCGCGCCGCGCGCAAGGCCGGCGGAAGGGTGACCTCAATGGTCAGCGCCTGTGGGTCCAGCGCCAGTCCAAGACCCAGCGCGGTGATCTGCTCGACCGCGACCGGCGCCGCGCCCAGCGCTTCGAGATCGGCGCGCGCGGCCGCGCTCAGCACCGTGTCTAGGCGCGCGGCGAGGGCGGCGGGCGGCACGGCGATCAGGGTGCGCACCGTGGTCTCCACCTCAAGCGCGCCCACGCGCCGGCCGTCGACGAGAACCGGCAACGCGACCGTGAAGGCCGGCTCATCCTGTCGCGCGCACGCGCCGGCCGCGCCCGCAAAGAGCGCGAGCGCGGCCAGAAACGCCTGGATTGAAAATCGTACGCTCAAGAGCCCCCCAGCTCGGCTCCGCCCTACATCAGGCCGGTGAGTCGAGGGTCACCCGCGGCGCGCCGTCGGGCAAGTTTGCAAGCGGCAGAAAGAACACGCGCCGGGCCTGCGGCGGGATGAGCGGATTTTCCACCAGCTCGCCGACCTGGGCCGGGGTGAACCGCACCTGGTCACCGGCGATGTCCAGGCGCAGGCCCAGCTCGCCGAGCATGGCGTAATCGGTTCCGGCGTTGGCCACGGTGAAAGCGATCCCGCCCTCGACGCGCTCGGCCGACGCCACGCTGAGCTCGGCTCTGGCGTCCGGCGCGCGCACGTACACCGCGACGCCGAAATTATAGGCGAACACCACCCCGGTGAAGTCCTCCGCGGTGACGGGCGCTTCCTGCACCTCGGCCACGAAGGCTTCACTCACCGCCAGACCGGGATCGCCGATATAGCTGATGCGCACGGCCTGAGAGGCGCCCGGCTCGATCATGGCGAGCGGCGGAAAGACGGAAAAATCATCCTCGGCGGGGGTGAAGCTCTGGGTCCCGTCCTGCGCCACGACACGGCGCTTCATGACGATCTCCACCGGCAGCTCGGCGTCCCGCGTATTTCGGATGGTGAGCACGGCGGAGGTGCGCCCTTGCTCCAGATCGAGCACGACGCGCATGGGCTCGACCTCATAGCCGAACGCCGGAGCGGCCGCGGCCATTGCGACGAGGCTCAGGGCCAGGCCGGCGAGGCCGGCGCGCACGCGCTTGAAGATCGATGTCATGACTTGCCCCTTGAACACTCAGCCCCGCGATACCCGGCCTGACGAAGGCGACAGCGCGCCGCCTTCGTCATAGCACGAATACGTCTAGCGTGCGGTCACGGTGACGGTTACCACGTCGGAATACTGGCCCGCGAACACGGTGGTGTGCGCAGCGCCGTTGGCGTTGGAGTTCGTCGAGCGCACCCCGTTCACCCGGAAGGCCACCGAGCCGGTCTGACCGTTGAGGAAGTGGCCGGAGTTGAAGTCCGCGTTCGCCGCGGAGGTCAGCTGGGTCCAGTCCATGGCCAGGCCGTGGCCGCCGCCATGGCGCATCTGGTAAGCGATCTGATTGCTGTCGCCGCCCTCGGTGCCGGCGCGGAACAGATAACCGCCATTGGCCGAAGCGATGGAGCGCGAGAATCCGTTGGGCGAGTTGCAGGCGTACGACGCGCTGCCCGCGCCTTGCTCGACCGACGTGGTCGTCGGGGTCTCGGAGAGCTCACCGAAGTCCACTTCGATTTCGGAGCCGGATGCATTGTACACACCGCACACGGAGCCGACTTCAGCGTTCAGCTCATAAGACAACTGTGCAGACGGAGACGCCTCGGCGAAAGCCGAACCCGCAGTGAAGATTGACGCTGAAACGCCGATGACAAAAGATTTTTTCATGATGCCCCCCTTTTGGGCCTGTTTCATTTGCACAACGGAAAGCACTGATCGCCTGTCCGTCTGTGATTTGAATTTGGCCATTCAACAAGGCTTCAAAATGAACGAAATATGACCCAATAAAGTTTGTTAGGGCGTTTTCACGGCGCCCCTGTTCAGATTGCGTTCAGTTCCGCGACCCGCCGGGCGCGTCAGATCAGGCCAAGCTCTTTCAGGATCGGCGGAATCTTCTTTTTCAGCTTGAAAAAACCCTTGTCCGCGCGGGGGTGAAACGCCCGATCCCAGTCGCGGCGCAAACAGATCAGGGAGATCCCGGCGTCTTCGAGATGCGGGCGCGCCCCGTCCAGCCGTTCGGCGAGCGGCCCGATCTGGGGCCGCTGAGTGACGATCTGGCGCGCGCCGGCCTCTCGCGCCCGGTCGATCAGCGCCCCCGGCTCGCAGACGGGAAAATCCGGCGCGTTGAAATGCGCCGCCGCGCGCGCACAGGCGTCAGCGAGCGCGTGCCTTGTGAATTCGCGGGCCCGCGCGCCGACCGCAAGCGGGCTGCGCTGCGCCGTGGCGCCCAAGGCTGCGACGCCGCGCACGTCGAGACCGTCCACGCCCCAGCTTTCCGCGTGCCCATCCTCGTCATGGACGAGGATCAGGGCGGGCGTCTGCGGGTCCGCACGCTGGCCGGGTTGAAGCGGGGCGGGATCGGGATGCGCCAGGTCCGGCTCCAACGCCGGCGCCTCGCCGGCGAGCGCGCCGTCGCGCACATCGAACCGGCCGCCGGTGTATGTGTTGATGTTCGAGGCGCGCGCCAGATAGGTCTTGCCGGGCGTCTGCAGACCGCAAACCCAGCGCCATCCCAGCGTGTTCGACGCGGCGTCCCCGTCCATGAGGTGGCGATAGAAAAGGTCCGCGCCCATCGCCCAGGGCAGCTGGAGCGTGTAGACCCAGATCGAGGCGAACCACATGCGCGCGTGGTTATGCAGATAGCCAAAATCGACAAGCTCTCGCGCCCAGGCGTCGAAACACGCCAGCCCGGTCTCGCCTGCGATCGCCTGCGCGTAGCGGCTGCGCAGATCACCGTGCTTGTCCAGGGCGTCCAGGTCGCGCCGCACCTCGCTGCGATAGTCGGCCCAGACCGACGGACGCTGCTCCAGCCAGCCCTTCCAGTAGGTGCGCCAACACGCTTCCTGAATGAATATCTCCGCCGCCTCCAGGCCATGCGCGCCGAGCGCGGCCTCCACCAGCTCGCGCTCAAGCACCAGGCGGTGGCGCACGTGCGGGCTGAGCCCGGAGACGTTGGAGCGGTCTTCCGGTCCGAAATCGAAATTGCGCTTCGTGGCGTAACGGCGCGCCATATCCGGCGTGAAGGCGCCGAGCCGATCCAGCGCGGCCCTCCGGCTTGGGTCCGGCAGGGCGGGCGGGACGTCGTGCGCTTTGTCGGTCATGCCCGACAGAGCTAGGGCGCGCCTAGTCTTCGGCCACACCCCCCAGGGTGAAGAGCACCACCTCGAACTTCACCGAGTTCGATGCGTCCAGATTGCCGACCTTGATATTCCTGCGCTCCCAGTAGACGCGCAGCACCGTACACTCGTCCTGATACATCAGCCCGGCTTCCTGGATGCGGTCCTCGTTAAGGGACAGATCGTAGCGGCCGGAGTAGAACACCGACAGCGTATCGGTGAGCCCGGCGTCGGCCGACCACGAAATCTCCTCGCGATCGGCGCTCGCGGCGTCGTCGGAAATATTGAGATAGTCGATCTCGGCGTTGACCCGCCACACGTCCACGCCGAGCCCGGCGTCCAGCCGATTGATGTCGCCGGTCTGGGTGTCGATGCGGGTGCTCGCTTCAGCGTAAAGCGGCCCGAGATCCGTGCGCAGGTCCGCGACCCAGTCGGACTCCTCCTCAAACAGGCCGGAAGCAGGATCAAAGCGCTCGTCCCCGCCGTCGAGGCGGTAGCTGCGTCCGAGGAAGGCCTCCAGGCCGAAGACATCGAGCCGGTCGCGCACGTCCAGTTCGAAACCCGCATCGACGCGCACGCCGTCTTCGAACACGTCGAACCCCGGCGCCCGCACCGGCTGGAACAACAGGCTGCGGTCAAAATCCACGCTCACCGCATCCTGAATGAGCGGCCGCTCTTCTGGATCGCCGCCATTGGCCGCGATCAAGGCGGTGCGCGGCGCGATCACCACGTCGAACCGAGCGCCAGGGCGCACGAAGGGATAGGATACGTCGAGCCCCGCCGCCCCGCGCGCGCGGGTGAAATTGCGCGTCTCGTCCGGCGCGCCGGCGATCGCCTCGGTCTGGCGGAACGCGTCGGCGCGCCCGGTGGCGAAGGGCTCCAGGCGCACGCCGCCCGGCGCGATGACCGGGCGCGACCAGGAGGCGCCCAGACTCACCCGGCTGTAGTCGTCACCCTGCTCGCGGCGCAGGTTCACAGAATTGGCGAACACGTCGAAATCACCAAGCCCCATGGGCAGCTCGCCGTCCGCGGCGAAGCGCCAGTAGGGCGCCATATAGGGCAGGCGATCGTCGTCGAACCCGTCGCGCAATTGGTCAAAGGCCAAAACCGAAACATCGGTATAGTAGTGATCGCCCTTTCCCGCCACGAAGAGCTGATTGATCAAGGTGCGCGCCTGGTCGAACTGGAACAGCGCGTCGGTCTCCTCGGGCTGCTCGGTATAATCGTAGCGCCGCAGATACAGATCCTCGCTGGCCGCTTGCAGGCCGAAACCCCAGCGCCAGTCGCGGGAGATGTTGAACAGACCGTCGGCGAAGATATGGCCGCGCAATTGTTCGGGCCCGAAGAAGCCGTCCTGATCAAACTCCTGCTCGTAGGTGAAGCTGGTCTCCACATCGATCATGCCGGAGTAGAAGCGCTTGCGGTAATCCAGCTCCAGAAGCGGATTGGCTTCGGTCATGATCCGCGGCGCGATCACAAGATCCTGATACGGATTGATCACCCACAGATAGGGCTGTTGATACACCACGCCGAGCCGGTCGGAGATGTCCAGGCTCGGCAGAAGCAGGCCGGACTTGCGCTCCTGGCTCGGGTCGGCGTGGGCGAAGACCGGCGAATAGGCCACCGGCACGCCGGCGACCTCCAGCCGGACGTCGCGGTAATAGATCATGCCGTCGTCGAGATCGCGCACCACCCGGTCGGCGCGCAGCCGCCAGCTCGGCTCGCGCGAGCCGTCTTCGCACAGATCACAGGCGGTGTAATAGGCGTCGGTGAGCTCCACCGACCCGTTGGGCCGCCGCAGCGCCGACGCGGCCGCCGCACGCCCGTTGTTCTCCAGCAGGGTGGCGAAGCCGTAGGCCACGCCCTCGCGGATATCGTCGTCCAGCTCCACCTCGTCGGCGAACTGGGCGGGCTGGCTTCCTTCATAGATACGCACATGACCGCGCGCGACGACCCGGCCCGTCAGGGTGTTGTAGGTGATCTCGTCGGCGTAGATGACCCTGTCGCCGGATGTCAGGCGAACCGCTCCGCGGGCGATGTAGACGCCTTCGCCGCGGCGCTCCTCCAGCTGGTCGGCCTCCATGTAGACAGAGTCCGAGCGCGACGCCGTGGTGGAGACCGGCTGGCCCGCCTGGGCGAGCACGATGGGGCTGGCCGAAACCATAAGCGCCGTTGCAATAAAGGCTTTACCAGCCCGCAACGCATTTTTTGACGCCACGCCGACCCCTCCGGTTTCCACCCGACCCTTAAGGCCGGTTTAACCGATCGCCGCCGCGCCGTCCACGCGCGGATGACCCGCCCCGCATCCTCCGACGCGGGGCGGGTCCGCCGTCGCCTAGAAGCGGAAGCTCAGCGAAACGTTCGCCGCTTCGTAATCGTAGTCGTCACGGCCGCCGTCGACCGTGTAGCGGCCCTGCAGCACCAGGTCGGGCGCGAGCTGATAGCCGACGCCGATCTGGACGCTCGCCCAGTCTTCGGCCGGTGCGACGCCGGTCACGGTGTAGCCGGCGCCCGGCTGGGCCACCAGCGCCGCGGACGCAGCGGGCGCCGCATCTCCGTCGACGAGGGTGTTTTGCAGGATCTCGGCGTTCATGAACAGCTTCTCGCCGAAATTGAACCAGCCGGACAGGCCGATCGAAGTCACGGTCTGCTCGTAATCGCGTTCGCCGATCACCGAGCCGAACCCGCCTGCGCCGGTCTCGGTATACCCCTCGATAGAGAAGTCGGAGATCCGGGCCCGGGCGATCGGACCAACCGCGCCGGCCTCGCCCAGCGGAACCTCCAGGCCGGCTTCGATCCCGGCGAAGGTCTGGCTCCCATCAGTCTCGCCCGAAGCGGTACCGAAGCCGGCGCCGGTGAAGACCGGGCGTTCGATCTCGTACTGATGCTTGAAGTGGCCGGCGTTGGCCGCCAGGTGGAACCATTTGGCGGCGTAGCCGACATAGCCGGTGACGCCGTAGGTGTCGCCGTCGAACGTATGCATTGCATCGTCGCTTTCGAACCAACCGCCGGTCAACGCCAATCCGCCGACCAGGCTGGGGGCGAGGCGCGCTTCAACGCCGCCGGAGACCAGAGCGGTGCGAACGTCGCCGGACACGGCCGGATCGGCGCCGCCGGCGAAGGTCACGTCGCCGGAGATCCAGGCGTTCATGTTGGACGGCAGCAGCGTGTCTTCACCACCGGGCAGGCTCATGGACTGGCCGGCGCTGGCCAGCAGGATCGGCGCGTCATCGGTGCGCATCGCCAGGCCGCCCGGCGCGGCCCCGCCGCGATTGCGCGCAAGCCGCGCGCGGTTGAGCACCGTGTCGGTGACGCTGCGCGAGGCGTTCAGGCCCAGCTGATCCAGCACGAAGGTCTGGCGCGGCGTCATGGAGCTCAGCGCCGCCTCAAGCGACGCGGCGGTGCCGATCGCGTCGAGCGAGCCGATGACCTGGCCGAACTCGCCGCCGGGAAGGGCGGTCGAGCTCGTCGCGCCGTCCAGCGCAGCGGCCAGGGCCAGGGCGTTGGGATCGTTACCTGGCAAAACGTCGGCGAAATCGGCGGCCACGGCCTCGAAGGTCACGGCGTTGGCGCCGTAGGCGACATCGAAGGAGAGCGTCGCCGAGTACTGCGTCATCTCGTTGGAGAACGCCCCCACGACGCCGCCGTTGGCGGTGATGCCGGTATAGGTGGATCCCCGCACGGCCACGGTGGGATCGGCGGTGACCCAGATTGTCCCGTCCAGCAGCGCCTGTCCGGAGACGAACAGGCTGTCCATGGCGAACGGGGTCCCGCTTTCGGCGAGCACGTCGAGCTTGGTCACGCCCTGGGAATTCTGCACGTAGTTGCCGATGATGAAGATCTCGCCGCCCGGCGCGATCGGGTTTGCGCCGCCGAACGCCGCAGGATCGGAGGACGGATCCACCAGACCGCCACGGTTCAAGAACAGGTCGGTGGCGAACACGCCGCTGCCGGTGACGATCCCCAGATCGTTGATCAGAAGCGGGGTGATGATCGCCGAATCGGCGCGCACGTCCAGCGTGCCCATGAGCACGTTCACGCCGATGAGCGAATTGAGCTCGGCGCCGTTCTCGATCGACAGCGTCGCGCCGGTGTTCATCAAGGTGAGCTGATCGATTTCGACCGGCAGGAACGTGCCGTCGCTGGCCAGGGTCGTCGTGCCGGACTGGGTCAGGCTGACGTCGAAATACAGGGCGGGGTTCTCGAACGCCGTGCCCGGCGCGCCGTCGGTGTTCTGAGGCACGAACCCGGTGGAGCCCGGGCCCTGGAGGTTGGAGGATTGCGGCAGGTTGTCGCCGAAGTTCGGCGCATCCTGTTGCGTCATGTCTCCGCCAGAGGACTGCGAGGTGGCGACGGCGGACTTGCCGGCGACGCCTTGGCCCAGGTCGCTCGCAGCGCCCAGGTCAACGACGGCGGCCAGCGCGTCGCCGGGGCGCGCATCGGGGCCGGCGACCGCGCCGAAGAGCGCTTCGCCTTCAGCCGAACCGGGCGCGCCGACCGGCGCCGCGTCGCTGCGCGGCGGCAGACCCGGCGTCGTGTCGTTGGAATTGCCGGAGATGTCGCTGCCCAGAACAGAGCCGATCTTCGGCGAGGTCGCATAGACGCCGTCTTCAGACCCCTCCGGCAGGCCGTTCACGATCGCGCCGGACTCGTCGAAGACATAAAAGTTCGGATCAAGATCCTGGGTCCAGTGGGTCGGGTCGAACCAGTCGCCGTCGCCTTGGACCGCGGACACGTACTTATACGGCGTGTTGGCGCTGATGAACTCGAAGAACGGGAACAGCGGGTTGTAAAAGCTGATGTCGGCGTAGCCGCTGGCCGTCACATTGAAGAAGTCGTAACCACCCGACAAGACGCCGAGAATGATCGGGAAGTCGCCGATCTGATCGGCGATCAGCGGCGAGCCGGAATCGCCCGGCGCGGTGCCCACCTCGTTGGGCAGCGCGTCGCCGTCGAAATAGTCGATCGACTGCACGGCGTCGACGCTCGGGCAGTTAATGCTGAAACCGGTAAAGGCGCACAGGCCCTCGTCCGCCTCACGGTTCGGGCGGTCGAAATCGGTCCAGTACATCACCTGGCTTTCCACGCCGAGGTTGATGACGCTAGGCGCGACGCCCGGAAAAATGCCGTCGAACAGGTCGCCCGGAGAGCCGATCATGCCGAGCATGTTCTCGCCTTCCAGGCGCTGGAATCGCGACGGACCGCCGAAAAAGTCCAGCGCGCCGGGGGAAATTACGCCGAAATCGCCGGTGCCCTTGGAGCCGTAGCCCAGCTGGATCACATGGGTCAGCTCGGTGAGCGGGGAGAACAGCATCCCCATGCTGGGCACGAAGGTGATCGGCTCGTCCAGCGCGATCATGGCCACGTCCGCCCAGGGGAAGGGCAGACCGCCGAGCGACAGCTCCGAGGAGGGATGAATGATCACGTCGGTGGAGGCGGCCAACCCGCCCTGGCTGGCGAGCGCGAGCGTGCTTGCAAAGTTGTTGAGCCCGGCCTCGGTATCAGGACCGAACCCGACCAGCACGGAGCTCGCCTGCCCATTGAACGGCAGGCCGTAATCCTCCGACGAGAAGAAATTGACGCAGTGCGCCGCCGTCAAAACGGTGCGCGGATTGACGAGCGTGCCGGTGCAATTGAAGGAGATAGAGCCGGTGGAATTGTCCAGGAGAAACAGCTGAACCACCGAGTTCCAGGTGTCGTCCGCATCCACCGAGTTGTTGAGCGCCTCGACAAAATCGGCGCCGAGATCGTCGCGCACGGTGATGTGCGGCGTCATCGCGCCGTCGGGCGTGCCGATGAGCGGGCCTTCGGCCTCATCGGCCGCCGCGACCGGCGCCATGGCGAGCGCGAGCGCGACGCCGGCGGCGCCGGAAAGCCAGTGTTTGCGAAGTCTGGTCATGATCTCTGTTCCCCGATTTTTTGCAGCGGCTTCGGCCACTGTGGTTTGAACACGCGCCTGAGGCGAATTCTTTGCAGAAAGAGTCGCGCTTCGCGAATATCCGTCAAGAACAATCAACGCCATGGCGCTGATTTTCCCCAGCCTTATGACTTAAGCGCCACAAGACAAGCAGGCGGCGATATGTTCGCGCCGCGTGGTCGTGAACAGCGCGCAAGACACCGGCGCGCGTTGCAATGCAGATGCGAGCCCGTCGACCACGCCGACGCGGCCGCGCCCTCTCGCCCTTCTCAGGCGAGCGCGCGCGCCCTTGGCCAGGGCGTAGAGATCGCCGGGCTGTCGCGGAGCACGGAAGCCGGCGGGCGCGTCGCCGGCCGTCTCGATGGCGAACACGGCCTGGCCTGCGGCGCCGGCGCGCAGCAATCGCGCCTCCTCTTCGGGGCCAAGAAACGGATGGACAGGCGCCATGATCGCGGCGAAGCGCGCATCGCCGATCACCGCGTCAAGCTCCGCGCCGCGCCCGGCCGCGCCCAGATGAGCGACGGCGCCCGCGCGCTGCAGCGTTTCCAGCCGCTCCATGAGCGCGTCGGTCAGCTCCGCCGGCGCCGCGCCGTGCAGGAAAAGGATATCGACGCCCTCGACGCCCATGCGCACAAGGCTGGCGACCAGGCTCGCCTCCACCGCGTCCGGGCTGAAGTCGCGCCGGCGCCGGGCGAGTCCCGCGCTGGTCACGCCCACCTTGGTGGACAGGAACAGCCGGTCGCGGCCCAGCTCTGCGACCGCCGCGCCCAACCGGCGCTCGGCTTCGCCGGCGCCGTAGGCGGGCGCGGTGTCGAACACCCGCACCCCGCCCTCGAACGCCTCGCACAGGCGCGCCTGGCTCTCGCCGCGCGCCAGAAGCGGCGTCCCATGGGCGCCGGAAACGCCGAATCCCAGTCTTGAAGGCGGCTGAAGCATGGCGCGACGCTAGACGGGTTTCACGGACAATGGGACCCGGTTTCGCGGTTTGAAACGGCGCTTTCGAGAAACAACAAGCGCAGGCGGCCTGGATCTAGCCCTGGCGCGCCTCGACCAGGGCGATGGCGGCTTTGACCGCCTCATCGATGGTCATCTCGGTGGTGTCGAGCTCCACCGCGTCTTCGGCTTTGATCAGCGGGGCGTCGGCGCGGCTGGCGTCGCGGGCGTCACGCTGGCGCAACTGACCCAGCACCTGATCGAAGCTGATCTCCTCGCCGCGATTGACCAGCTCGGCCTGGCGGCGCCAGGCGCGGGTCTCCTCGCTGGCGGTGACGAACAGCTTCACGTCGGCGCCCGGCGCGATCACCGTGCCGATATCGCGCCCGTCCAGCACCGCACCGCCGGGCTGATTGGCGAAGTCACGCTGGATGTCCAGAAGCGCCTTGCGCACCGAAGGATGCGCCGACACGACGCTGGCGGCCTGACCGGCGCCGGCGGTGCGAATTTTCTGTTCGTCGATCGCGGAGACATCGAGCGAACGCGCCGCGGCCTCGGCGGCCTCGGCGTTCTCCGGCGGCTGGCCCGCGTCGAGCAGCTGCACGGCCACGGCGCGATAAAGCGTGCCGGTGTCCAGGTGCGGCAGGCCGAAGCGCGCCGCGAGCGAACGCGCGATCGTGCCCTTGCCGGACGCCAGAGGACCGTCGACGGCGATGATCATCCGTCGAGCTTTTCCATCTCGTCGTCGGAGATGTCGAAATTGGCGAACACGCGGCTGACGTCGTCGAGATCCTCGAGCGCCTCCATGAGCTTCATCATGGTGGCGGCCTTGTCGCCCTCCACCTCAATCGTGTTCTGAGGTTTCCAGATGATGTTGGCGCTCTTGGCTTCGCCGAAGCGGTCCTGCAGCGCGCTCGCCACCTCGGCCAGATCCTCGCGGGCGCAATAGACGACGTGCTCGGGCGCGGGCTCGCCGTCATCGTCGACAAGGTCTTCCCGCACCACGTCCTCGGCGCCCGCCTCCACGGCGGCCTCCAGCATCGCCTCCTCGTCGGCGACGTCGAGCGGGAAGCGGATTTCCCCGACCTGGTCGAACATGAAGCTCACCGAGCCGGTCTCGCCGAGATTGCCGCCGTTTTTAGAAAACGCGGTGCGCACTTCGGCTGCGGCGCGGTTCTTGTTGTCGGTGGAGGCCTCCACGATCACGCCCACGCCGGCCGGGCCGAAACCCTCATAGCGAATGTCGAAATATTCCTCGACATCGCCGCCGGCGGCCTTGGTGATGGCGCGCTCGATATTGTCCTTGGGCATGGACTGACCCTTGGCGTTCTGCACCGCCAGGCGCAGGCGCGGGTTCATGTCCGGGTCCGGGCCGCCCATCTTGACCGCGACCATGATCTCCTTGGAGAGGCGCGAGAACAGCTTGGCGCGGGCCTTGTCCTGACGGCCCTTGCGGTGCTGGATGTTCGCCCATTTAGAGTGGCCGGCCATGTTCGAAGACCTCCTAATCGACGGCGCGGGGCGCGGCGCGGCCGGGCCGCGCGCGCGAAGGCGGGCGTTCTAACCCAGGATCGAGAGCGGAGCAAAGCCCTCGCGCCGCGCTTTGCGCCGGGCGGGAAAGCATGGCAATCAGGCGGGCCCCGCCCCGTCGCTCCCGGACCCGCGCCATGACCGTTATCGCCGTCATCCCCGCCCGCTACGGCTCCACACGCTTTCCCGGCAAACCGCTGCATGAGATCGCGGGCGTCCCCATGGTCGAGCGGGTGCGCCGGCTCGCCGCCGCCGCGCCCTCCATCGACCGCGTGCTGGTGGCCACCGACGACGAGCGGATCCGGTCGGCTGTCGACCGGTTCGGCGGCGAGGCGGTGATGACGCCGGAGAGCTGCCGCAACGGCACCGAGCGGGCCTTTGAGGCGGTGAAGGATTTCGCCCATGACGGCGACGTCATCGTCAATCTTCAAGGCGACGCGCCGCTGACCCCGCCCTGGGTGATCGACGCGGCGGCCCAGGCGATGATCAAGGAGCCGGACCTGGCCCTGGCGACCCCCGCCACCGCCCTGACCGAAGACGCCTACGCCAAGCTCGCCAGCGCCAAGGCGGCCGGCGAGGTGGGCGGCACCACCGTGGTGTTCGACCGCTTCATGAACGCGCTCTATTTCTCCAAGGCGGTCATCCCCTTCCGCCGCGAGGACGCCGGGGTGCCGGTCCACAAGCATATCGGGCTCTACGCCTACCGGTTCAGCGCACTGAAGCAGCTCGTGGCCCTTGAGCCCAGCCCGCTGGAGCGCACCGAAAGCCTGGAGCAGCTGCGCGCGCTGGAGAACGGCGTCCCCATCCGCATCGTGCTCACCGAGTATCGTGGCCGAACGCCCTGGAGCGTGGATTCCCCGCGCGACGCGGAGATCGCCGCCGAGATCATCGCGCGCGAGGGCGAGATCGTCTAAGCCGCGCAAAGCTGCGCCTGCGCGCCGCGCACCAATTGACACCTACCGGCCTGCGCCGGACATTTCGCGATCAAAACGAAAGAGGCGGCGGTCCGTGACAGACCTCAAATTTCTGTGCGCCGGGTTCATGAAGACCGGCCTGACGAGCCTTCACGACACTGCGCAGAGTTTCGGACTGCGCGCCGTGCATCGCCGCCGCCGCATCTGGAAGGCGTTTCTGAAAGGCGATTACGAGACGGTGATGGCGTTCTACGAGACCGCCGACTTCTTCGTGGACTGGCCCCACCCCTATATGTACGCCCCGTTTTTAAAGCGCTATGGCGAGCGCGCCCGCGTCATCCTCACCGTGCGCGAGCCGGACTCCTGGTACGCCAGCTTGTTGCGACACAATCAGCACGCCCACCCGGTCCGCCACAGCCAGAAGCATATTTTCGGCCGGTATTACCCGAACGGCTTCAAGGACGAGCACGTGGCGATCTATCAGCGCCACAATGCGCAGGTGATCGAGTATTTCGAGCGCGAAAACGTGCGCGACCAGCTCCTGGTACTCGACCTGAACGACCCTGACAAAGTGCCAAAGCTCAAGGCCTTCTGCGAGATCGGCGACGGCGCCGAGGCGCCCGGCTACAAGCACTCCAACGCCAGCGCGGCGCGCACGCACCGCGACGCCTTCGATCATTTTCGCGAGGGCTACAACAAGCTGGTCCAGCCGCTCTATGCGCGCTACGCCCCGAAGCTGAAGCCGGAGCCCGGCTCCTATCGCACCGCGCTGGACGCCGACGCGGTATGACGCATTATGCCGGCCGCAACGCTCCCGGGATGTCGCCATGCTTTTGATCCTCGCCCGCCACGGCAACACGTTCGGCCCCGGCGACACGCCGGTCTGGGTGGGCGCGAACGAGGATCTGCCCCTGGTGGAGGCGGGTCTGGAGCAATCGCGCGAAATCGGCCGGGCGCTCAACACAGCGGGCGTGGTTCCCGACCGCATCCTCGCCGGACCGCTGAAGCGCACCCGGACCGGCGCCGCGCTCGCCGCCGAGCAGTGCGGATTCTCCGGCGAGGTGGAGATCGACGACCGGCTTAAAGAGATCGATTACGGCGTCTGGGGCGGCCAGAGCGACGCCGAGATCGCCAAAGTCTGGGGCGCGGCCGCGATCGAAGCCTGGCGCGAGCGCTCCATCCCGCCCGCAGGCGCAGGCTGGTCTCCGGGCCCGGCCCAGATCGCCGCCAACGCACGCGCGGTCTATGACGCGGTGACGCGCGAGCGCGGCGAGGACTACGCGGTGCTGCTGGTGAGTTCGAACGGGATCCTGAGATATTTCCACGCCCTGCTCGCCGGCGCCGAGGCGCCGCCGGAGGAAGCCAAGGTGAAGACCGGGCACATGGGCGCGGCGCGCCTCACCGGGCGCGAGGCGCAACTGATCTGCTGGAACACAGGCCCCGAGAGGGCGGCTGAAGCCCTGAAAGAGGCGCGCCGGTGAGCCCCGCGCGCGCGGTGCGGCTGTACACCGCCGCGGTGTTCTTCACGTTCATGGGCTTCAGCGCCCTGTTCATGGCCGCAGGCGGGCTGGGCCTCGCCGCGTCTGCAGGCATGATCGGTCTTCTCTGGGCGCCGCTTCTGCTTTGGCCTGTTCTCGCCCTGCTCCGGCGCCCGCCCCCGGCGCTTGTTTTCACCGCGCTTTTCCTGGCCTGGACCGCGTTGAGCCTTGCCTGGTCGCCCTATGAAAAGCCGGATCAGGCGATAAAGCTGCTGGTGCTCACGCCCTTCTTCGCGCTTGTTCCGTTCGGAGCGGCGCGGCTCGACGCCAAGCGCAAGGCGCGCTTCGCCGCCTACACCGCGATTCTTGTGGGGCTCGCCGGCGCGTTCTTTGTTTTCGAAGCGGTGACCGGCTCGTCCATCGGCTACCAGGTCAAGCTCGCCCAGGACGCAGAGCCCGGCGCGGCGGCCGACATCCTCGCCAATCGCACCAATTCGCGCGGGGTGAGCGCGTTGATTCTAATCACCGGCCCTCTGGCGATCTGGCTATGGACGGGCGGACGGAAGGTCGCCGCCGGTGCGCTTGCGCTTACCGCGCTCGTAGGCTCGGTGAGCTTCGGGGTGGAGGCCAATTTCGTCGCGCTGATCGTCGGCGCCGCGGCGGGCGCGCTGGCCTGGCGGCGGTCCGGCCAGGGGCTGGCGGCGGCGCTCTACGCCGCGGCGGCGCTGATCCTTCTCACGCCGTTCCTGCTCGGCATGGTCTCCGCTCTTCTGGGCGAAGATGCGGCGCAAAGCCTGCCGTTTTCCTGGCACCAGCGCCTTTTGATCTATGGCGAAGGCCTGAGGCTTCTGTCGGAGTCGCCGATCGTCGGGCTGGGGCTCGACGCCTCGCGCACGCTGAAGGACGAGGTGGTGCTGCGCGGCTACGCCATGCAGCTCATCCCCCTCCACCCCCACAACGCCGGCCTTCACATCTGGCTGGAGACCGGGGCGGTGGGCGCCGGGCTCGCGGCGGCGGCGCTGTTGCTGCTGGGCCGTTCGGCGGCGCGCTCGGCGCTCTCGCGCGAGGTCGCGGCGGGGCTCGCCTTCGCCTTCACCGCCTGGTTCATGATGACGACCCTCGGCTTCGGCGTCTGGCAGGAATGGCACCACGGCGCCCTCGGCCTGGCGCTGGCCGTGTCCATGCTCAACGCGCCGCGCGAGCGATAACGGAATAAATCCTGCATCGCCGGGCCCAGGACCCTGCGCAGAACGCGCCGGGAAAGGGCGAGGGCGTCATGACGTCTCGAATTGAAGCACTGGGCGCGTTAACCCCGTCCCGCCTGCGGACGCCGGGGCCGCGCGCTTTTCTGTGGACCGATCTGATCGCGCTGGCGCTGTCCGGCTATGCCGGGCTGGCGGTCAATCAGGCGATGGGCCATGAGCCCTCGCGCGGCTGGGCGATCCTGACGCTCGCAGGCGCGCTCGGGCTGGTCGCTTTCCTGCGCACAAAAGGCCATTACCGCATCCGCCAGGCGCTCGCCGACCAGATACGCCCGCTCACTCAAGGGTGCGTTCTGGCCATCCTCATCGTCTCCACCGCCCAGCTTGCGCTCGGCGAGACGGGGCTCGACGCCGGCTCCATCGCCAAATGGCTCCTGGCGCCGGTTCTGATACTCGCGCTTCGCTTCGGCGCGCGCGAGGCGATGAAGACGCGCGGCGCCTGGTTTCAGCCGGTCACGCTCATCGCGCCCCACGGCTCAGCCGCGGAAGGCCGCGCCCTGCTCGACGTCAATGACGGGCACGGCCTCACTGTTGCGGGAACGCTGGATCTCGCGACTTTTGACGATTTGAGCGAAGCTGAGCTGGGCGCACGCCTGGAGGCGCTGGCGGGCGAGACGGTCTTCCTGGCGCCCGACGCGCGCGGTCAGGCCGCCGCAAGCCGCATCGCCGGCCGGTTGAGCGCGCGGGGCGAGGATTTCTATTATCGCCCGGCGCTGGGCCGCATCCCCACCCAGAAAATCGACCTCCTGGACGCGCCGCCCGCGGACGGGCTGGTGATCCGGGTCTCCGATAGCCTCGCCCGGCCGCTGGCCCAGAGCTTCAAGCGCGTCTTCGACGTCGTGGCGGCCGGGATCGCGCTGCTGCTGCTCAGCCCCGCGCTTGTGGTGATCGCGGCGCTGATCCGCCGGGACGGGGGGCCGGCCCTGTTCAGCCAGAGCCGGGCCGGGCGCGCCGGATCGACCTTCGCCTGCCTGAAATTTCGCACCATGGCGGTGGACGCCGAGGACCGCCTTGCGGCCATGCTCGAAGCCGATCCGCACGCGCGCGCCCAGTGGGACGCCTATCAAAAGCTCGACGACGACCCGCGCATCACGACCGTCGGCGCGGTTCTGCGCCGCTACAGCCTTGATGAGCTGCCCCAGTTGATCAACGTGCTGAGGGGGGAGATGAGCCTGATCGGCCCGCGCCCGATGCTGCCCGAACAGCGCGGGCTCTATGGCCCGTCTCTGGACGCCTATGACCGCATGCGCCCCGGCCTTACCGGGTTGTGGCAGGTGAACGGGCGCAACGCCACCACCTTCGAAGAGCGCGCAAGGCTTGACGATTGGTATGCGCGCAACTGGTCGCTCTGGCGCGACGGGGTGATCGTTCTGCGCACCGTGCGCGAGCTGGCTCTGGCGCGCGGGCGCTGAGCGGCTTTGCGAAACTGTCTGAATTCCTGTCTATAGAGGCGAGAGCCAAGCCGCACCGGAGCCCGCCATGCAGATTTTCCTCGACACCGCCGACATCAGCGAGATCGAAGCGCGCCTGGGCTCCGGCCTTGTGGACGGGATCACCACCAACCCGTCCCTGATCGCCAAATCCGGCGCGGACGTGTTCGAACGGGTCAAGGCGATCTGCGACGCCGTGGACGGCCCCGTGAGCGCCGAAGTGGTCGCCGTGGACTATGACGGCATGGTTGCTGAAGGCCGCAAACTTTCTGAAATCGCACCCAACGTCGTGGTCAAGCTGCCGCTCACCGAAGCCGGGCTTCGCGCCTGCCACACCTTTGCGCAGGACGGCGTGCAGACGAACGTCACCTTGTGCTTTTCCGCCAATCAGGCGCTGCTCGCGGCGAAGGCGGGCGCCAGCTACATCTCGCCCTTCGTGGGCCGGATCGAGGACGCCGGCGGCGACGGAATCGGGCTTCTGGCCGCGATCCGGGCGATTTACGACCAGTACGGCTACGAGACCGAGATCCTCGCCGCTTCCTTGCGCTCGCCGGCCCATGTGGAGGCGTCGGCGCTGGCGGGCTGCGACGCCGCAACCATCCCGGCCAAGGTGTTCGACGCGCTCTACAAACACCCCCTCACCGACAAGGGGCTGGAGGCGTTCCTCGCCGACTGGAAAGCGACCGGGCGCGGCGGGCTCGCCTAGACGCAACTTCCACCCGTTCCCGCGAATCATTTCGCGTAAGGGCGATGGCCGTCGGCGGGGTGGGCGATGATTATGGCGTCCAGTTCGGGGTTCCGGCTGATGATGTCGTGGCCGCCGCCGAGAACGAGACCGGCACGGCCCCGCAGACCGCCGCGCCGCCGACCCAGCCTGCGAACTAGCGCCGGGACGGAAATATGATCCGGGCACGGATTGCGCCGTCCAGGGCCTCGACCTGCTTCACCACGTCTTTCGGCGCGCCCTCCAGATCGGCGATGGCGTAGCCGTACTCGCCGTCGGTCTGCAGGTACTGGGCGGCGACGTTGGCGCCGGCGTGCTCGGCGGCCTCGTTAAGGCGGCGCAGGAAGCCGGGCTTGTTGATGTGCGGCACGATCACGCGCACCCGGCCCTCGCCGATGGGTCCGGGCTCCACCTGGGGGAAGTTCACCGCGTGGCTGGTGGCGCCCTCATAGAGGAATTTCGCCAGCTTGGTCGCCGCATCCAGGCCGATCGCCTGCTGGGCCTCGGCGGTGGAGCCGCCGATATGCGGCGTCAGGATGACGTTGGGGCAGGATGTGAGCGGGCTTTCGAAGCGCTCATCCTTGCTCTTGGGCTCCACCGGGAACACGTCCACCGCCGCCCCGGCGAGATGGCCGTCCTTCAGCGCGCTGGCGAGCGCCTCCACGTCCACCAAATCGCCGCGCGCCTGATTGATCAGATAGGCGCCCTTCTTCATGCGGCGGATCTGGGCTTCGCCGATCATGGTCTTGGTGCGCGGGGTGGAGGGCACGTGCAGGGTGACCACGTCGCTCTCAGCCAGAAGCGCGTCCAGGCTCTCCATGGGCCGGGCGTTGCCGTGGGCCAGCTTGGGCTCGATGTCGTGGAAATAAACATGCATGCCCATGGCCGAGGCGATCACCGAGAGCTGGGCGCCGATATTGCCGTAGCCGACGATCCCCAGCTTTTTCTTGCGCACCTCGTTGGCGCCCTCGGCGGTCTTCAGCCATTCCCCGCGCTCGATGGCGAACATCTTCTCCGGGATGCGGCGCATCAGCATGACCACGCTGGCGATGGTCAGCTCGGCCACCGAGCGGGTGTTGGCGAAGGGCGCGTTGAACACCGGCACGCCGCGCCGGGCGGCCGCCTCGAGATCGACCTGGTTGGTCCCGATGCAGAAGCAGCCCACCGCCTCCAGACGCCGCGCCGCGGCCAGAACCTCGCCGGTGATCTGGGTGCGCGAGCGGATACCGAGCACCTGCGCCTCGGCGACGTCGCTCAGCAGCGCTTCGGGATCGGGCGAGCCGGACGCCCGGCGCACCGCGACGGGGCCGAGCGCCTGCAGCGCCCGATCGGCGTCAGGGTGCACGTTCTCCAGAAGCAGGGCGTCGAACGGGGTCAGCTCGGTCATGGTGGTCAATACCCTCAGGGTTTGCTGCGGCGCACACACCATGGCGCAACGCGAAGCGAAAGCAAGCCGGTGATCCGCCGCGCGCAGCCCATGGCGTGACAAAGACCGCCGGAGCGGGGCATTGTGCGCGCGATTTCAACAGGGAAAGCCCCTCCAGTCATGACGATCCTGGTCACCGGCGCGGCCGGCTTCATCGGATTTCACGTCTGCCGCGCGCTCCTGAAGCGCGGCGACGCGGTGGTGGGGGTCGACTGCCTGAACGATTATTATGATCCCGCGCTCAAAAAAGCGCGCCTGGCCGAGCTTCAACGCCGGGCCGGGTTCACCTTTCACGCGCTCGACCTCGCCGACGCGGACGCCGTGATCGCGCTCATGAAGGCGGCGCGGCCCGAAGCGATCGTGCACCTGGCCGCCCAGGCGGGCGTGCGCTACTCGCTGAGCCACCCCTTCGCCTACACCCGCTCGAACGTGGACGGATTTTTGTCGCTGCTGGAAGGCGCGCGCGCGCTGGCCGAGGCCGGCGCGCCGGTGCGCCATGTGCTGTACGCCAGCTCCAGCTCGGTCTACGGCGAACGCCCGCCGGATCGGGGTTTTCGCGAAACCGATCCGGTGGACGCGCCGGTTTCGCTTTACGCCGCGACCAAGCGCGCCGACGAGTTGATGGCGCACACCTACGCGCATCTTTACGCCCTGCCGCTGACGGGGCTGCGCTTTTTCACCGTGTACGGACCCTGGGGCCGGCCGGACATGGCCTATTTCAGCTTCGCCGAGAAAATGCTCGCCGGCGAGACGCTGCAGCTGTTCAATCACGGCCGCAATCTGCGCGATTTCACCTATATCGACGACATCCTGCCCCACCTTCTAAAGCTTGCAGACGACGCCCCGGGTCCCGGCGCGCGCGTTTTCAATATCGGCGGTTCGAAACCGGTGGACACGCTCGCCCTCGTCGCGGCGCTGGAATCGGCGCTGGGTCTGAAAGCAAGAACCGAGCTTGTGGGACCGCAGCCGGGCGATGTGAGCGCGACCTGGGCTGACACCGACGCGCTGGAGGCCGGCTATGGGCCGACCCCGCACACCCCGCTTGAAGCCGGGGTGACGCATTTCGCAGACTGGTTCCACACTTGGAAAGCCCGTGCCGAACCTCAGCGCGAGGCGCACCGGTGACGCTCTATATCGACGCCGACGCCTGTCCGGTGAAAGATGAGGCGATCCGCGTCGCCGAACGCCATCGCACAGAGGTGAAACTGGTCTGCGACGGCGGATTGCGCCGGCCGCAGAGCGCCTGGGCGGAGCTGGTGATCGTGCCCGAAGGCGCGGACGCGGCCGATGACTGGATCGCCGAGCGCATCGGGCCGGGCGATATCTGCGTCACCGGCGACATTCCCCTGGCCGACCGGTGCCTGAAAGCCGGCGCCAGGGCGCTGGATCATCGCGGCGCGGCGTTCACCGCAAACTCCATCGGCTCCAAGCTCGCCATGCGCGATCTGATGGCCGATCTGAGGAGCGCGGGAACCATGGAGGGCGGCGGCGGCAAACCCTTCGGCCCGCGCGACCGCTCGGCCTTCCTCAACGGGCTGGAACAGGCGTTTCAGGATCTCAAACTCGGGCGTTAGCGACGCGTCGCCTGAAGGTGAAGCCGCCCCGGCCGCGATCGGGCGTCAAACGCAGACCCGATTGCGTGATCGCCCCGCCCGCCGTCGCAGTCCCGCGGCCGCACCGCTTCGAACCGGCCCGGCCGCCCCGCGGCGCCTGCATCGTCACGCCGCCGGGATCAACGAGGAGAGCGCGCCGCCGATGCGGATCGGCTCGCAGCGCGACGCAAGGCCGGTGCTGTCGTCGGTTTCCACGAACAGGCCGCACGCCGTGGCGTCGCCGCTGGCCGTCTTGAAGCGGCCGGTGCGCATGCCGGTGAGGAAGCGATTGACCGGCTCGTCCTTCTCCATGCCGATCACGCTGTCATAATCGCCGCACATGCCCGCATCGGTCTGATAGGCGGAGCCGCCGGGCAGGATGCGGTGATCGGCGGTTGGCACATGGGTGTGCGTGCCCACCACAAGGCTGGCGCGCCCGTCGCAGAACACGCCCATGGCGTTTTTCTCGCTGGTGGCCTCGCCATGCATGTCCACGACGATGGCGTCGGCGACCTGGCCCAGCGGGCACGCCACAAGCTCGCGCTCCACCGCGGCGAACGGGTCTTCCAAGGGCTGCATGAACAGGCGCAAGAGCACGTTCATCACAAGAATCCGGCGCCCGTCCGGCAGATCATAGAGCGCCGCCCCCGCCCCCGGCGCGGCGCCTTCGCGATAATTCACCGGGCGCAGCAGCCGCGGCTCGCGGGCGATGTAGGACAGCGTTTCGCTCTGATCCCAGGCGTGATTGCCAAGGGTCAGCACATCCGCGCCCGCGTCATACAGCTCGTTGGCGGTGCGCTCGGTGATTCCGAAGCCCCCCGCCGCGTTTTCGGCGTTGACCACGACGAAGTCGAGGTTCAACCGGTCGCGCAGCTCAGGCAGGTGGTCGACAAGCACCTCCCGCCCGGTCTTCCCGACCACATCTCCAAAAAACGCGATGCGCATGGCGCCTCCTTTCAGGCGGCGCGATATAGCGCGCACCGGCGAGACTGGCCATGGCCAAGGCTGGCATTCAATCCCAGCCTCGAACGGCGTTGACGCCGCCAGTCATGCCGGTGAAAGGCGGGCGCGCGGCCGAAACACAGCATGCCGGGTCGATCATGATGGGCGCCAAGCCGCGCCGGCCCTATGGCGCAGGCAAGACCTTCAGACCCGCTATTCCCCACGCGCGGGCGGTTTGCCGTGCTTCCGCTTTCAGCCAGGTTCGATTGCTTCAAGCGAGTCCCCTTGCGTCCCCCGCCCTTCACGCCCATAAGCCGTGCGCCATGACCTTCACCGCTTCAGTTCTGACCCTTTATCCGGACGCGTTTCCGGGACCGCTGGGCGTGTCGCTGCTGGACACGGCCCGGCGCAACGGACTCTGGGCGCTTGAAACGGTGGACATCCGCTCTTTTTCCCGTCATAAGCACGCCTCCGTTGACGACACGCCGGCAGGCGGCGGCCCAGGAATGGTGCTGCGCCCTGACGTGGCGGCGGCGGCGATCGACAGCGTGGACACCGGTTCACGCCCGTTGATCCACATGACGCCGCGCGGTCGGCCGCTCTCCCAGACCCAGGTCCGGGATTGGGCGGCGGGGCCGGGCGTTGTCGTTTTTTGCGGCCGCTTCGAAGGCCTCGACCAGAGGGTCGTCGAAGCGTACGGCATGGAAGAGGTGAGTGTCGGCGACGCCGTGCTCGCCGGGGGCGAAGGCCCGGCCATGGTCCTCATCGAGGCCTGTGTCCGCCTGATCCCAGGGGTTCTCGGCAAGATCGAGAGCACCGAAGAAGAAAGTTTCGAAGGGGACCTGCTCGAATATCCCCACTATACGCGGCCGCGGTCGTGGGACGGGCGGGACATCCCGGAGGTTTTGCTGTCAGGCGATCATGGCCGGATCGCCCGGTGGCGTAAGGACAAGGCCGAAGAAATCACACGTCAGCGCCGACCCGATCTCTGGGCGAGATATCAGCGGCGTCAAGGAGAAGAGCCATGAACCTGATCCAGCAGCTCGAGCAGGAAGAAGCCGCCCGCGTGCTCGGCGACAAAGAAATTCCGGAGTTCTCCGCCGGCGATACGCTGAGCGTGAACGTGTGGATCCGCGAAGGCGAGCGCCAGCGCGTGCAGCGCTTCGACGGCGTCTGCATCGCGCGCTCCGGCGGCGGGCTGAATGAGAACTTCACCGTGCGCAAGATCAGCTTCGGCGAAGGCGTCGAGCGCGTCTGGCCGGTCCACAGCCCGCTGATCGAGTCCATCAAGGTGGTCCGCAAGGGCAAGGTGCGCCGCGCCAAGCTCTACTATCTGCGCGACCGCCGCGGGAAATCGGCCCGTATCGCCGAGCGCACCACCGGCCGCGGCATCGAAGCCCGCCCGCCCAAGGGCCGCAAGCCGCGCCCCGAGGCCGAAGAAGGCTAGACCTTTTCGTCAGACGTTATGAGAACGCCCGCCGAGAGACCGGCGGGCGTATTCGCGTTTGGTGTTAGGAAGGCTGTGCGCCTGTCGCGGCTTGCTTGGTCCGTGATGCAAAAGCCAAAAGCGGACCCGCCCCAAACTCTCAGGGACGGTGCTGCACGCGGCCTCATCGCCGCGCCAGCAGCACGCCCGCCGGTACCCCGAGCAAGGCGGTGGCCGCGGCGACCGGCAAGCCCATGGCCATGATCGCAAACCCGGCCATTCCGCCGGCCACCGAACCGTCACTGATCACCATCCCGGCCACGAGCGGGGCGCTGAACGCGACCAGCGTGATGACGGCGGCGAAGCGGGCGATCAATCCGAACCGGCTCGCCGGCGGCGCGCCGCCGGGCCGGCCGTCATATGATTTCACCGCCAGATACGCGCACAGCGCCACCGCCCCCACCTGAAACGCCGCGACCGGGATGAGGCTCGCCCAGCCCTGCATCTGCAGGCTAAGCGTCCCGCTGACCGCAAGCGCGATGGGGCCGAAGGCCAGATAGAACAGCCCGCACCGAAACGCGGCGCCCCAGGGCGAAATCGGGTCCTCATCGGTCATGGGCGGCGACGATCCGGTGCGATAGGTTTCCAGAATTTCCGGGCGCGGCGGGTCCGGTCGAGCCCGCGCGACCGAAGCCTCAAGCCGCGGTCCGGCGATGCTCAAGCCGCGCTTTTGAGCCCCTTGCGCCCGGCGTGCTCGCGCATGAAGGCCTTCATTTTCGGGGCGATCTCTTCGCGGAAGCGGCGGCCGTTGAAGACCCCGTAATGGCCGACGCCCGGCTGGACGTAGTCTTCGCGCAGAGCGTCGGGGATGTTGGCGCACAGCGTGTGGGCGGCCTGGGTCTGGCCGATGCCGGAGATGTCGTCGTTCTCGCCCTCAACAGTGAGCAGGGCCACGTCGGTGATCGCTTCAGGGCGTATCGGGCGGCCCTTCACCGTCATCGTCCCCAGCGCCAGCTTGTGCTCCTGGAAGACGTCGGAAATGGTCTGCAGGTAGAACTCTTCGGTCAGGTCCATCACCGAAAGGTATTCGTCATAGAAGGCGCGGTGCTTCTCGGTGTTGTCGCCGTCGCCGTCGATGAGCCGGTTGAAGAAACTCCAGTGCGCGTCCACGTGCCGGTCATAATTCATGTTGATGAAGCCGGTCAGCTGCAAGAAGCCCGGATACACCCGGCGCATGCCGCCCGGGTAGAGCGCCGGCACGGTGTGGATCAGATTGTCCCGGAACCACTCGAACGGGCGCTCTTCGGCGAGCTTATTGGGAACGGTGGGCGATTTGCGCGCGTCGATGGGCGAGCCCATGAAGGTCATGCTGGCCGGACGGGCGGGGTCGTCGTCCTCGGCCATGAGCGTGATGGCCGCAAGCGTCGGCGGGCCCGGCTGACACACCGCGACCACATGAACGTCTTCGCCGATCGCCGTGATCATTTCGCGTACGTATTGAACATAATCGTCAAGGTCGAACCGGCCTTCCAGCACCGGCACGTGGCGGGCGTCGATCCAGTCGGTGATGTAGACTTCGCTGTCGGGCAGGAAGGCCTCCACCGTGCCGCGCAGAAGCGTGGCGTGGTGGCCGGACATGGGTGCGACGATGAGCACCTTGGGATCGTCGATCGCGCCCTGCTTTACGCCGCGCGCGCGCGCCAGGGCGGCGCGGTCGCGCTTGAAGTGAAGCAGATCGCAGAACGGCTTCTTCCAGACCGTCTCGATCTCCAGATCCACGGACTTTCCCTCAACGCAGGCCGGGCTCAGCCCCCATTGCGGCTTGCCGTAATAGCGCGTCAGGCTTTCAAACAGGTCCGCAGCCGCCGCCGTGGCGCGCCCCGCCAGCGTGTCGCCGGCCGGGTTCATCGGGTTTCGAAGCGTGCGGCGCGTCAGATTGGCCGCGGCGCGCCAGGGCAGCATCGCCGCCCGGCTCAACTCCATGAACGAATAAAGCATTGAAAGGTCAAACTCCCCGTCCCGCGCGCGTTTCGCATCTGCGGAACGACTGGTTAGATCACGATTGTCCGCGATTTTCCTCTAAAAATTGTTGCAGCCGCGAAGCGATGCGGTCCGGGCTTGTGCCGTGGGGGAAGACATCGGCGAACTCGCCGTTCTCATCCATGAGGAAAATCAACGAGCTATGGTCCACGGTGTAGTCAGAGCTCACCCCGTCGTCCTCAATGCGGGCGTAGAAGACGCGGTAGGCGCGGGCCGCGGCGCGAACCTGCTCTTGCGTCCCGGTCAGGCCTTGCAGGCCTTCGGGGAAGGCGTCGGACTGAACATAGGCTTTCAGCGAGTCCGGCGTGTCGCGTTCAGGATCGACGCTGATCAGCAAGGGTTGAAACGCGGCGCGCTGCTCTTCGTTCAACTGATCCAGCGCGGCGTCCATGACCTGCAACGACATGGGGCAGATGTCGGGGCAATAGGTGAAGCCGAAATAGATCAGCATCGCCTTGCCGCGATAGGTCTCGTCGGTGACCGTCTCGCCGTCCTGATTGACCAGGGTGAACGGCCCGCCGATCTGCGCCTCTCCGCTGACGCGGACCCCGCCGGTGCGCATCGTGTCGGATCCGCCGCGCGAAATCACGGCCGAAGCCAGCACCGCGCCGAGGATCACGGCGATGGTCAGGGCGATCGCGGGCAGGAGCCAGACGGGGCGTTGGGTCATGTCATTCTCCGATCTGCGTCAGCGCGCCGCGCGCCCGGGCGCTGCGCAACATCCATGCATATAGCAACACCCCGCCGCCAAGCCATACGACGTTCAGCGCGAACGCCCAGCCCAGCGCGGCGAACTCCAGCGCGCCCTCGTTGATCAGGGCGCGCAAGCCCTCGAAGATATGGGCGGGCGGTAAAGCCATCGCCACCGGCTGCAACAGGTCGGGCAGCACCTCCACCGGGTAATAAACCGCGCAGAACGGCGTGATCCCGAACATCAGCGCCCAGGGCATGTCCTGGGCGCCCTGGCCGTAGCGGGTGACCAGCCCGGCGGCCACGAGCGAGATCGACCAGCCAAAGGCCACCAGGTTCAGGACGAAAAGCGGCAGGGCCAGGCCCACGGTGAAAAGGTTGAAGCCGAAAAACACAGCCGCCACCAGGACCGCAGGGATCATCGCGATGAACGTCTTCATGACCGAAACGGCCATCAGCGACGAAATCAGCTCCGCCGGGCTGAGCGGTGAAACGAGGAGATTTCCGAGATTGCGCGACCAGATCTCCTCCATATAGGCGAGCGACAAACCCAGCTGACTTCGCCAGGTGACGTCCCACAAAAGCACCGCCCCCAGAACGGCGGCGAGCACGACCGTGCCGGGGCTTTGAACCTCAGCGAAAACATGCATTTGGATGAGACCCCAGACTGAAATCTGCACCAGCGGCCAGTAGAACAGATCCACCAGGCGCGGCCAGGATCCGCCGATCAGCACCCATTGGCGCTCGATCAGAGCGTAGATGCGGTTGAGCGCGCTCACGCCGCGTCCTCCTCGCCTGAGCTTCGCGCCACGTGCAGGAACACCTCCTCCAGCGTGCCGCGCCCGTATTTCTGTAAGAGTTCTGAAGGCTTGGCGTCGTCGACGATGCGCCCGGCCTTCATCATCAGCACCCGGCCGGCGAGGCGCTCCACCTCTCCCATATTATGGCTCGCCATCAAAATCGCCGCCCCGGTGCGCGCGCGCCAGGCCTCCAGCTCCGAGCGCACCCAGTCGGCGCTGTCGGGATCGAGCGAGGCGGTGGGCTCGTCGAGCAGAAGCAATTCGGGATCGTTTATCAACGCCTTGGCGAGACCGACCCGGGTCGCCTGACCCGCAGAGAGCGCCCCGGTGGGCTTTTTCAGATGCTCGCTCAGGCGCAGGCGCTCGGCGATGGCTTCGGCCGCCTCCTTGGGTCGCGGCACCCCGTAGAGCCGAGCGTAGACCATGAGATTGCGCCGCACGGTCAGGCGCTTGGGAAGGTCCACATAGGGGCTTTGAAAGTTCATCCGCGCGCGCGCCTTCGCCCCGTCCGCCGCGATGTCGTAGCCGAGAATGCGCACAGCCCCCGCGCTCGGCCGCGTAAGGCCCAGCATCATGGCGATGGTGGTCGTCTTGCCCGCCCCGTTGCCGCCCAGCAGGGCGGTGGTCTCGCCGCGCGCGAGCTGGAAGCTGAGACTGTTCACCGCGGTGAAGCCGCCGTAGATTTTGGTCAGTCCCACGGCCTCGGCGGCGGGCGCGGCGTTCGGTCCGGTTGACGGCCCCATGCGGCTCCTTCCTCTGTGGTGAGGCCGGGACCATGGCCGCACGATCGCGCCATGTCGAGACGTCAGGCGCCGGGAGGCTCGCATGATCGCACTGGAGGCCAGCTGGGAGAAAATCTCCAACGAGGCTGATTTCACCCCGATGTTCGGACGGGTGCGCCTGCGCACGCTGATCCTGCTGCGCTGGCTGGCGGTGGTGGGCCAGACGGTGTGCGTGGTGGTGGTTCATTACGGTCTGGGCTTCGATCTGCCGCTGGGTCTGTGTCTCGGGGTGATCGCGGCGAGCGCCTGGGTGAACGCCTGGCTGTCGCTGGCCATGTCCACCCAGCGCTTCGCCAAGGACTGGGAGGCGTTCGCCCAACTCGCCTATGACGTCGCCCAGCTCATGGTGCTGCTGGCGCTCACCGGCGGTCTGCTCAACCCGTTTTCGGTGATGCTGGTGGGCCCGGTGGTGATCTCGGTCGCCGCCCTGCCCACACGCTGGTGGGTGACGCTGGCCGCCTTCGCCATCGCCGGCTCGATCACCTTGAGCATCTGGCACCTGCCCCTGCCCTGGTTCACCGGCGAGGCGATCAACCTGCCGCCCACCTACCAGGTGGGCATGTGGACCGCGCTGGCCATCGCGATCGGGTTTACGGCCGTCTACGCCTGGCGCGTAGGCAGCGAGGCCAGGCGCATGGGCACCGCGCTGGCCGCCACCCAGACCGTGCTCGCGCGCGAGCAGCGCCTGTCCGCGCTCGGCGCCCTGTCTGCGGCGGCCGCCCATGAGCTGGGCACGCCGCTGGCCACCATCCAGCTCACCGCCAAGGAGATGCAGCGCGAGGCCAAGGACGAGCTGATGAAGGAGGACGCCGCCCTCATCGTCTCCCAGGCCCAGCGCTGCCGGGAGATCCTGCAACGCCTTTCTCAGACCCAGGACGCCACCGATGAAATGCACGACCGGGTCGGCTTGCGCGAAGCGCTGGAGGAGGCCGCCGCCCCGCTTCAGGGGCTGGGCGCGATCATCAGCGTGAAGCTAACCCCTCCTGAGGGCGAGCCGGCGGCTCCGGTGCTGCAGCGGCGCGCCGAAGTGCTCTACGCGGTGGGCAATTTCGTCGAGAACGCGGTGGATTTCGCCACCTCCGAAGTCGTCGTCTCCGGCGCCTGGAGCGAAGACAAGATCGTGCTCACCGTCCAGGACGACGGGCCCGGCTTTCCCGCCGACATTCTGGCCAAGCTGGGCGAGCCCTACATCACCACGCGCCGCGCCGAACCCGGCCATGGGGGGCTCGGGCTCGGCGTGTTCATCGCCATCACCCTCACTGAGCGCGTGGGCGGCAAGGTGGAGCTCTCCAACGCCGCGGGCGGCGGCGCGCGCGTCACCATGGAGCTGCCGCGCAAACCGCTGGAGGCCGAGCCCTGGTTCGAAGCGCGCGGCGACGACCCGCCCGCCCAGGCCGCGCAATAATGCAGGGGAAGGTTAGACACCGCCGTGAATTCGGCTAAATCAGGATCAAGGACTTTGATGGAGGCCGTAAGCCGATGAGCGAGCTGGACCTGCCCGCCGACAAAACCTTGCTGATCGTCGATGACGACGCGCCCTTCCGCACGCGGCTGGAGCGCGCCATGGCCTCGCGCGGGTTCGACATCACCGCCGCCGTGGGCACGGTCGCCGAAGCCATGCAGATCGCGCGCTCCAACCCGCCGGCCTTCGCGGTGGTCGATCTGCGCCTTGAAGACGGCGACGGGCTGGACGTGGTGAAGACGCTGCACAACACCCGCCCCGACTGCCGCGCGGTGATGCTCACCGGTTACGGCAACATCGCCACAGCCGTGGCGGCGGTGAAATCGGGCGCGGTGGATTATCTCGCCAAGCCCGCCGACGCCGACGATGTGGCCAAGGCGCTGCTGGCGCGCCCCGACGCCAAGCCGGAGCCGCCCGAAAACCCCATGAGCGCCGACCGCGTGCGCTGGGAGCACATCCAGCGCGTCTTCGAGCTGTGCAATCACAATGTCTCCGAAACCGCCCGCCGCCTGAACATGCACCGCAGAACGCTGCAGCGCATCCTGGCCAAGCGCGCGCCGCGTTAATCGCGGCGGCGTTTCCGCTTATCCTTGTCAGCCGCCTCTTGCCGTTCTTTATCCGCTTCCGGCTCGCCCTCACCGCCGCCCAGCGAGCGGGCCTTGGTGTCGGCGGCGGCTTCTTCCACTTCGGCCCCTTCCTGCAGGGTTTCATCGCGCACCGGCTGGTTGGAGGCCTCGCCTTGCGGGCGGCGTGAGGGCGGTTCGGCCCAGTCGGGCGGGGCGCCTTCGCGCTGGATTTCGTCGGACTGTTCACGCTGGCGCGGCAGGGCGTAGGGGTATTCCTCCTGCAGCCAGATAATCATCTGCTCGCGCACATAGCAGCGCAGATCCCAGGCGCGCGGGCTGGTGGACGCGCTGGCGAGGGCGCGAACACACAGCGTGTTTTCATCGGAATCGGTGACCTGGAGGACCTTGGCCTGGCGGTCCCAGAGATCGGTGGTCTCCAGGATCTCATCGAGCTTCTGGCGCATCTCCTGAATCGGGGCGCGATAGTCCACCTTCCAGTAGATCGAGCCGAGAATGCTGGCTTTCGTCTTGGTCCAGTTCTGAAACGGGGTGGAGGAGAAATAGGTCAGCGGCACCACCAGCCGGCGCCAGTCCCAGATGCGGATGACCACGTGGAACAGGCCGATCTCCTCGATCCAGCCCCACTCGCCCTCGACCACCACGGCGTCCTCGATGCGGATCGGCTGGGAAAACGCGATCTGCAGCCCGGCCACCAGGTTGGAGAGCACCGGCTGGGCCGCCACGCCGATGACGATGCCGGCCACGCCCGCCGAAGCGAACAGCGAAACGCCCACGTTTCGAAGGTCGGGGATGGACAGCATGACCAGCGACAGCACCACGAAGGCCACGCCGAACACCCAGATGCGCCTTATGATGTTGAGCTGGGTTGCGCGCGCCCTGGCTCTCAGATTGTCGCTGGCGGTGATGTCGAGTTTGGCGTTCCAGCGCTTGAAGACGACATCGCCCGCCGTGCCCACCGCCCAGCCCAGCGCGATGATCCCCAGCACGCGGATCACCGTTGCGGCGAGCGCGCGCATCCCGTCGGGCAGATCGGTGGCCGGCAGGGCCAGCGCGCCGGCGAAGGCGAGCCCGGCGATCAGGACAGGCATGCGCGCCCGCCTCAACGCCGATCGAAGGGCGCTGCGGTGCTTCTCACCAAAGGAGAAGCGAAGCACCAGCACCAGCGCCGCGATGAGGATGAGCGCGCCAAGGCCCAGGCTCGCCCACGTCTCCGGGCTGAAGCCCTCCGCGGCCTCCACCGCGGCTTCGGCGCCCTTGGTGACCTGCTCGGCGGCTTCGCCGGCGATGCCCGTGCTGTCTTCGGGCGGCGGGGTCTGGGACTCCTGCGTCACCTTAGAGCCAGAACCAGCCCACGAGGATCGCGGTGAGCACGAGCAGCACCAGCGACCACAGGCGGAAGTCGGAGTAGAACGGCTTGCCGTCGCTGCTCAGATTATCCTTGATGTTCTGCCAGTTGATGGTCGCCTTATCCAGCCGCTCGGCCTCGGGCGGATCGGTGAACAGGGCGAACACCGCCAGCATCGCGGCGCCGACAAGGAACATCACCACCGCCATATAGGTGAAGTGAATTTCCGGCAGGCCGGCGCCCGTCCAGATGTCGGTCACCTCTTTGAGGATGAAGAGCGGCACGCCGATCACGATGCCCGCACCGATGCCGGCCAGCGCGCCCGGGCCGGTGGCGCCGCGCCAGAACATGCCGATGAGGAACACCGCAACGATGGACGGCGCGACATAGGCCAGCGCCGACTGGAAGTACTCGAACAGGCTTTCAAAGCCGGCGATCATCGGGGCGTAGATGGCCGCGACCACCATGGCGATCCCGGTGACGATGCGTCCGATCCCGGTGAGCTTTTTATCCGACAGGTTCGGTTTCATGGGCTTGACGAAGTCCATGGTCACCAGCGTGCCCGCCGCGTTCAGCGCGGAGTCCAGGCTCGACATCAGCGCTGCGATGAGCGCGGTCATGATCAGACCGCGAAGCCCGATGGGCAAAAGGTCAAAGGCGAGCGAGGGAAAGGCCAGGTCCGGGCTTTCCAGATTGGGATAAAGCTGGAAGGCGATCAGGCCGGGGATGATCATCAAGAACAGGCTTAAGAGCTTCAGCCCGCCGGCGAGCACGGCGCCCTTGCGGCCCTCGTCCAGGCTCTTGGCGCCCAGCGTGCGCTGCACGACGAACTGGTTCAGCGTCCAGTAATAGAAGCCCAGAAGGATCACGCCCAGCATGCCCGGCCAGGGCAGGAAGTCGTCATTGGCCGGCTGGTAGAGGCGCGTTTTTTCGTCGGGCAGGGTGTTGAACAGTTCACCCCAGCCGCCGACCTCCTGGATGCCGATGATGAAGATCAGCCCCGCGCCGAGCATCAACAGGATGGCCTGAACGGTGTCGGTCACCACCACCGCGGAGAGCCCGCCCATGATCGTGTAGACGCCCGCCACCAGCGCCAGCACCGCGATCGCCTGCCACAGATCCACCGGGATCACGCTGGTGATCACCAGCCCGCCGGCGAACAGCGCGCCGGCTGAGTCGATGAACATGATCGCCAGAATGGTGAAGACGGAGAAGCCGCGCCGCGCATTGACGTTATAGCGGTTCTCCAGATAGCCGGGGATGGTGTAGAGCCCGGCTTTCAAGAAGGTGGGCAGCATGAAGACGGCGAAGAACAAGAGGACGATCACCGCCGTCCACTCGTAATTGAACATGGTCATGCCTTCGGCGTAGGTGCCGCCCATCAGTCCCACGAAGCTGGAGCCGGACATCTGGGACGCCAGAAGGGAGAAGCCGATCAGGTACCAGGGCAGCTTGCCGCCGGCGAGGAAGTAGTCTTTCGACCCCTCCTTGCCGCGTCCGACCCACCAGCCGTGGAACAGGATCGCGGCGAAATAAACGCCGACGATGACATAGTCGATCGTCGCAAGCTGAAACTGAGCTTCACCCATTTAATCGTCTCCCGGCATCCCCACCCCGGGTTTGATCCTTTCCGCCAACGCCGCGCCGAAGCGCGCCGTTCCGGTGCGTTACTGCGAATTGTGGGCGCGCCGCTTCTTCAGACCGGCGAACAGGTCGCCCTGATCGGAGCCGTCGGCGTTCAGCGCGCCGAGCACCGGTTCGAACAGAGCCGGCACAGCGCCGCGGCGGTGGCGGTCCCGGCCCGGGCGCATGATCAGGCGGCCCACGCCCAGCAGCACGATCCCGCCCTGGTAGGCGAACAGCGCCAGCAAGAAGCCCGGCCCGCCGATGCGGTCGATCAGATACCCCGTGATCACCGGACCCGAGGCAGCGCCGATCGACAAGAGCAGTACAAGCGTGCCGGCGGCGGCCACCATGTGGCGGCGCTCTACACGGTCGTTCACCTGCGCCGCGGCGATGGCCTGGGTGGGAAACAGCGTGGCGCCCAGAAGCGCGCCGAGCCCCAGCGTGATCAGCCGGTCGGTGGGCAGGCTCCAGAACGCAAACAGGACGGCGCACGCCGCGGCGGCGGAGCCGGAAGCCACAAGCCGGCGCGAGGTGCGGTCGGAAAGCCGGCCGAGCGGAAACTGACTGACCATGGCCGCCCCCGTGGCCAGCGCCATGAACAGGCCAAGCGACGCCGTGCCGAGCTCGCGGCTTTGCGCGAACACCGGACCCAGCGCGAAGAAACTGCCAACGCTCATGCCCACCAGCACCATGGCGCCCGCGCCGAAGGGCGAGGCTTTCAAGATCACCGGAATGTCGAGCTTGCCTTCCGGCAATTCCTCATCGCCGCCGGGCGCTGCGGCCCGGCTGAGGCTGGAGGGCACCAGCGCCAGGGACAGGGTGATCGAGACCAGGGCGAACAACACGAAGCTGGTGGGTTCGGCCAGCGAGATCTGCAATTGGCCGATGGCTCCGGCGCCAAGGCCTGTGGCCGCATAGATCGCCAGAAGCCCGCCGCGGCTGCGGCTGTCCACCGAAGCGTTGAGCCAGCTTTCCACCACCATTAGCAAGCCTGCGAAACAAAACCCGGTGAAGGCCCGGATGATCAGCCAGGCGGGTATGTTCACGAACAGCACGTGCGCAAGCGCCGCCGCGCTGGCCAGCGACGCGAACGCGGCGAAGGCGCGCATATGGCCGGCCCGCTTTATAAGTCCGGGCGCAATAAAGCTGCCCAGCCCCATGCCGGCGAAGAAGCCCGACATGATCGCGCCCACGGCGAAGGCGGGAAAGCCTTCCGCCTGACCGCGCAGGGCGAGCAGCGTGCCTTGAAGGGCGTTGCCCATCTGCAGCATGGCGAAGCCGAGCAAAAGCGCGGCGGCGGAGGTCAGAGCGGCGCGCATTGACGATCCTTTTCAGGGCTGTGCGCCGCAGCAAAGCATGCGCATCCGCCTGCGTTCCTTCGCGAGCGCAGCGGCGGATTTGCGATCATCCGTCCTCGCCGCCGGTCGCTGACAGCCGGTCTTCGCCCACCGAAAGGATCAGGCGGTCGTCATCGCGGGTTTCCTCCCACAGCATCACGCCGAGAAATCCGGCGGTGATCAGCGCAAGCGCGATGACGGCGATGTAGATCCGCTCCCGGTCGCGGCTCATGGGCGGTCGCTCCGTTCTGGCTGTTCCGGCGAAACAAAGCGCGGCGCGGCGAAGCGGTTCCCGGCGGGTCCCGCCGAAGCGCGCCCGGAGCCGGGGGCCGGGCTGGCGCGTTGTCGCAGCAAGCCTCAACAAAAGGGAGACCGCCATGGCCAAGACCGGATCGCTCGCCGCCTACGCCCTCACCATGTCCGCCGCGATCACGCTGGCGCTCACCCTGCAGGCGGAGACCGCGCTCGGCGACATCCAGGCCGTGGACGTGCGCGAGGCCGATATAGATCAGCTTCTGAGCGCCGGGGTGCGCCTTGAAGACGGCTCGGCCTATGTCCGTCAGCTGCACATCGACGAGGAGGGCGAGCTGTTCGCCCTGACCCTGGGGGTGGGCGCGCCCTCGCCCTGGCTCGACGCTGTTTTGCCCACCCGTCCGGTGTCGCTGACCGCCGGGGAGGCGCTGTTCAACCTGTCCACCGGCGATATCCTGGTGATGACCACCGCCGACGCGCTCATCGCCCGCCCCGCCGACGCCATGCCGCTTGCGCGCCCGGTCGCCGCGGCGCAAGTGGCGCCCAGCGCGATCTTCGGCGCGCGCGCCGTCGACGGCCCTCTGTCCGGAGAGGTGCGCATTGTGGAGGTGCTGGGCGGGCGCGAGACCGAGCGCTTGCGCATCCAGCAAGTGGGCCTTGACCGCGAGCCGGGCGAAAGCCGCGTCATCGCGGCCGATTGCGCGGCCTTCATCCCGATCACGCGCGTGGTTGATCTGTCCGCTTGCGAAGCTTGAGGGCGCGCCAGTCGATCCGATCGCGCAATAGCCAGCGATAAACCCCCCAGGCGTTGATCGCGGTCAGGACGATGTTCTGCACCGCCAGCGCCGGCTTGTCCTGCAGCCAGCCGGCCACGACCCAGCTGATCGAAGACACCAGAAACACCACGAAGCCCGCGCCGGTGGCCTTGCGCCCCAGATCGCTGGAAACGACCAGGGCGGCGGCCATGCCGGTGACGGCGGCGATCCAGCGCAGAATTTCGAGCGCGTCCACGGGCGATCCTTTCAAACGGTTTCGGCGCGGTGTGAACCTGCGGCGCGCCCGCCCGTTCCCGTTTCACCGCAATGAAACCGGAGGACGCGCGCATGACCAAGGCTTACAGCAAAGGTGAAACCGTCGCCTGGAACTGGGGGAACGGGCAAGGCGAGGGCGAGGTCGCCGAAGTGCACACAAGCCGGGTGGAGAAAACCATCAACGGCTCCAAACAGGCCCGCAACGCCAGCGACGACTGTCCGGCCTACCTCATCAAGCAGGACGACGGCGCCCGGGTGCTCAAGCTGCATTCCGAGCTTAAGAAGCCCTGAGGCTTTAACGGCCGAGCGCTTCGGCCTTTTGCTCGGCCCAGTCGCGCCCGGCGTCGCCGCCCCATAAAAGCCAGGCGACATAGCCGGCGGACGGGTTGTCGTCGTCTCCAAAAGTGTCGGCCTTGCGGTCCACTTCGTGACGGCGGAAGTAACTGCGCATACGCACCACCGTGTCTTCGGACAGGGATTTGCGGTTTTTCAGATCGCGGGCGCGCGCCACCCCGACCTGTGTTCCGCCGCGCCCGTGCTCGCGGCGCAGGGCGAGGCCCTTTTCCGCGGCCTCGGCGGCGGCTTTGGGTGGGGTGAGATCTTCGCTAATCAATCCCTCCAGGATAATCGTGGCGAAATCGCCACAGGGGTGAGGCCTAAGCGCAGCACATGCGGCGCTGCGGTCAGGTGAATCGGGAACCTCTCACGGGGCGTCCTTGTTGCGCCTGCATCTGTTGATAACGAACCTGCACGGGGGCGGACCGTATGCGCTCATACACGCTGATCACCGCGCCGGACGTGCCGGCCTGCCACAAGGCGCGCGCATATCTGCGCTGGAGGAACGTGCCGTTCGCCGAGAAGCCGGCCACAGTGCTGGTGACGCGCGCGGAGATCCGCCCGCGCCTGCGCGGCATCGGTGCGCCGCTTCTGGTGTCCGCCGACCAGTACGCCTGGGACGACACCCGCGAAATGGCCGACCGGCTTGACGATGCCATGCCCGGGGAGGGGCTGCGCCCGCCCTCCATCGCGGCGCGCTTCGCGTGCGATCTGGTGGAGGCCTGGGCCGACCAGCGCCTGGCGCCGGCCGCCGCCTTTCTTCTATGGATCGACGAGCCCGGCGCCGCGGCCGTGCGCCTGGCGAAGACCGCCTGGCCGGACGACGCCGGACGCGCTCCGCGCCGCACCGCGCGGCTGATCGGGCGCAAACTGGTCAAGCAATTGGAGGATTACGGCCTGGAGCGCGAGCGCCGCGACGAGATTGAAGCGCTTCTGGGCTCGGCGCTCGACGCGGCTGAAGAGGCGCTGAACGCCTCCTCCTTCCTGTTCGGCGAGCGGCCCACCACGGCGGACTGCGCCTTGTTCGGCGTGGTGCAGACCCTGAACGCCAGCGAGGCCGGCCGCGCGCTCGTGGGCGCCCATCCGCGCCTGAAGAGCTGGGCGCTGCGGGTGTCCGGCCCGGATGAACCGGGCCGCGGCGGTTTGCGCCGGGTCAGCTCCAATCCGGTGGCCGCGCTCACCCTGCAGCGCATGGCCGCACGCGCCTTCCTGCCTGAAGCGCTCGAGGCGAGCGAAGCGGTGGCCCAATGGGCCGAAGACCATCCGGGCCATCTGGCGCCGCCGCGCTCGGTGGGCCGGGCCGACCATAGCGGGCGCCGGCTGCGTCCCACCGACGCCTGGCTCGTCGCCCGGCTGCGCTCGCTTCTGGGACCGGTGGAGGAGATCGAGGACGCAGAGACCTATCGATTGTTGAAGGCGCTGGGCCTGCTGGCCCTGCGCGATTTTCAGCCGCGCCGCAGGATCGTCCGCCGCCACCATCGCCTTGAGATGGACATGGCCGATTCCGACGATCCCGGCGCCGACCCGCGCTCGGCCGGGGCGGTGCGCCAGGTGCGCCATTCCCTGCGCGAAGCCGAGCGCGCCGCCGCCGAAGCCGGCGAGATCGCCGACCTGGTCAGCGGCTGACGCCGGGCGCGCGTTGCCCAAGTGTGACGCTTCCCCTCAGACCCGCGCCGCGCGCGCGGCGCCGATCTTGAACGCAGCCCCCCTCGGCGCCTTTATGGCGCAGGGGGAACGTCATGAATGAGCAGTCACGGTTCAAGGTCTTGTACGCACCGGCCGCCGGCGAGGCGTCCGGGCCCAGCGCGACCGGTCCCCTCGTCTGTCCGCCGCGTCCGCGTCCCGGAGAAACGCCGATCGACCTCATCGTCGGGCTGATGATGCGCGCGGCGCTGGCGGTTCAGTACGTCTTCTGGGTCGCCGACAACGCCAGTCGCGGCGCCGATCTTCGATCCTGGACCGAGCCGGAGCCGGGGTTGGTCCTGGCCGCCTCGGTCTGGACCCTGGGGCTTATCGAACCGGCGCTCGCCGCGGCGATCCTTCTAACGACGGCGCTGTTGCTGGGCGCGTCTCTGGCGACGGGCTTGATGACCCGGCTCGCCGGCCTGCTCACCGCCGCGGGCGCGCTGTGGCACGCCCTGTTCGTTCTGCCGGACGCCTGGCCGAGCGCGCTCGCCTGGGGCGCGCTGGGCGTTTATCTGGCGCTGCGCGGGGCGGGCCCGGCCTCCATCGACTGGGCGCTGGCGCGATTGTCGCGGCTGGGTTAAGCGCAGGCGGCTTGAACCCACAGGCGCGGCATGGCTTTGTAGCCGTCGAGCCCGAACGCCCTTCTCGCCCGGACCCGCCAAATGCTCGTCTACCGTAATGTCGCGACCGTCATGGGGGCGATCGTGTTCCTGCAGATCGCCGCGGGCGGTCTCGGCGTGGCGCTGCCGCTCGCCATGGACGCCGCGCAATGGTCGGCCCTGGCCATAGGCGCGGTGATCTCCGCCTATGCGGCCGGCTTCATGGCCGGCGCCTGGAGCGCGCCCTGGGTGATCCGCACCATCGGGCATATTCGCGCCTACGCCGCCTATGCCGGCGGCGCCGCGGCGGTCACGCTGATGCTGGCCCTGGCCTATGACTTCACCTTCTGGACGGTGTCGCGCTTTGGATTCGGGGTGTGCGCGGCGGGTATTTTCGCAGTGTCGGAAAGCTGGATCGCCGACGCCACGCCGGCCGAGCGGCGCGGCGCGGTGATCAGCGTCTATCAGATCCTCGGGCGGGCGGGTTTGATCGCGGGCCCGTTCCTCATCGCCCTGCCCCCCTTCGACCTGACCGACGGCTTCATCATCGCGGGCATCTTCCTCTCCCTGTCCCTGATCCCTGTGGTTTTCACCCGCAGAAGCCAGCCCAACCTGCCCCAGACCGAGACGGTCTCGCCGCTCCGCTTGCTGGAGATCGCGCCATCGGCCGCGCTCGCCGTGTTCGCGGCCGGGGCGGTGAATTCGGGCCTGCTGGCCTTCATCCCGATCTGGGCCGAAGGCCTCGACCCAGAGTTCGGCGCCGGCGCGGCCGCCACGGTGATCGCGGTGATCTATTTCTGCTCCATGCTGACCCAGTGGCCGGCCGGCGCGGTGTCCGACCGGTTCGATCGCCGTCTGGTGATCGCCGCGCTTGCCGCGCTGTCTTCGCTCACCGCCCTCATCCTGGCGGTCGTGGCCGCGCCGGGCTTGTGGACCGGCGCCCTGCTCGCCGGCGCCTGGGGCGCGGCCTCGCTGGCCTATTACGGCGTCGCCGTGGCGCACGCCGCTGACCGCTCACGGGTGGAGGAGCTTCCCGCGATCGCCTCGGGTCTGCTGCTGGTGTGGGCGGCGGGCTCCATGATCGGACCGGTCCTGGCCGGCCTCGCCTGGGCGGGGCCGCTGGGCGCCACGGGCTTGTTCCTGTTCGGCGCAGTCGTCAGCGCGCTCTTGTGCGCGGGCATGTTCGTGCGCCGCCGCACGCGCGCTGCAGTGAACGAGGCCGAACGCGAGAGCTTCGTTTTCCTCACCGCCACCTCCGGCGAGCTTGCCGAGATCGAGGCGCCCGACCCGGAAAAGGCGCACGAGCCATGGTGAGCCTGATCGCCATCCTGCTTCCCGCGATCGCCGGCGTTGCGACCGCCTTCGCCCTGCGCGCGCGCCTGCGGGCGCTGGGCTGGCTCGCCTGGCTCGGCTGGACGCTTCTAGGAGCCGGCGCCCCGGTTCTTCTGGGCCAGCTGGGCGCGCTTCTCGTGGTGGACCAGGCCCAGGACGGCGTCGTCTCCAGCCAGGCCGCGCAATGGGTGCAGACCGCGCTGGGCGCCGGGCTCGCCGGCGGCCTCGGCTGGGCCGCGGGTGCGTTGAGCGTGAGAGTCACCCGGTCTTAAGGAGGCTTGGCCCGCTAGACCAAAGGCGAGGGTGAAGGTGCGTTGCGCGCCAAGTTGCGGGTGTTATAACGCGCCGCGAACGCCCCGCGCGCGCCGCCCGGCCCGCGCATTCATGCCTATCCTGCGAGAGCATCGGTTTTTCCATGAATATTCACGAGCATCAGGCCAAAGCCCTTCTCAAATCCTTCGGCGCGCCAGTCGCCGAGGGCGTCGCCGTCTTCACCGTGGAGGAGGCCGTCAAGGCTGCGGGCGAGCTGCCCGGCCCGCTCTATGTGGTGAAATCCCAGATCCACGCCGGCGGACGCGGCAAGGGCAAGTTCAAGGAGCTTCCCGAAGACGCCAAGGGCGGGGTTCGCCTGGCCTTCTCCAAGGACGAGGTGGAAGCCCACGCGAAGGAAATGCTCGGCAACACGCTGGTCACCCACCAGACCGGCCCGGCCGGCAAGCAGGTGAACCGGCTCTACATCGAAGACGGCGCCGACATCGCCACCGAGCTGTACTGCTCGCTTCTGGTGAACCGGGAAACCGGCCAGGTGGCCTTCGTGGTCTCCACCGAAGGCGGCATGGACATCGAGCAGGTCGCCGAAGACACCCCGGACAAGATCGTCACGATCAATATCGACCCTGACGCCGGGGTCACCGACGCCGACTCCGGAAAGCTCGCCGACGCCCTGGAGCTTCAGGGCGAGGCGCGCTCCGACATGATGAGCCTGGCGCCGACGCTCTACAAAGCCTTCGTCGAAAAAGACATGAGCTTGCTGGAGATCAACCCGCTCATCGTCATGGAGAACGGCCGTCTGCGCGTGCTGGACGCCAAGGTCAGCTTCGACGGCAACGCTTTGTTCCGCCATGACGACATCCGCGAGCTGCGCGACCTCACCGAGGAAGACGACAAAGAGATCGAAGCCAGCAAATACGACCTCGCCTATATCGCGCTGGACGGCGATATCGGCTGCATGGTCAACGGCGCAGGGCTGGCCATGGCGACCATGGACATCATCAAGCTCTACGGCGCGGAGCCGGCGAACTTCCTCGACGTGGGCGGCGGCGCCAGCAAGGAGAAGGTCACCGCGGCCTTCAAGATCATCACCGCCGATCCCAACGTCAAAGGCATCCTGGTCAACATCTTCGGCGGCATCATGCGCTGCGACGTCATCGCCGAGGGCGTCATCGCCGCGGTGAAGGAGGTGGGCCTGCAAGTCCCCCTCGTCGTGCGCCTGGAAGGCACTAATGTGGATGAGGGCAAGAAACTCCTCAACGAGTCCGGCCTCGACATCACGTCGGCCGACGATCTCGACGACGCGGCGCAGAAGATCACGAAAGCGGTGAAGGGGTAGGTGCGTGAACGCGCTGTTTCTGATTGCGATCGGGGTCGGCGCGTTTCCAATTTCCATACTCCTCGTCTGGCTCTGCGCTCTGCTGAGCTGGGGCGCTGCGCGGCGCCGTCCCGTTTGGCAGAGCCTCATCGTTCTGATCGCGTCACCAGTGCTCATCTATGCGGCCAGCGGCGGCTACGGTATCGCCGCCATGCTATTCCTCGAATTACTCGGCGAGATCGGCGTCTATCAGGAAGATTGTTGCGGCGGTGATTACATCGCCCTGGGCGCAATAATAGCCTACCCCTTCGCGGCGCTTCTCGCGCTGGTTTGGGCGCCAGGCTTTGCATGGAATATCGCACGCGGCTGGTGGGAGCGGCGTGAGACTCGAGCGTTCAAGCCCGATTGATCCGGGACGCTCCACAGGTTATGTGTAACACATAATCCGTGGAGCGTGTCGGTGCCCAAGAATCTCACCCTCGCGATCGAGCTGGAAATCGTTGAGCGCGCCCACCCCGTCGCGGAGGCTTTGGGCGTAAGCGTTGACGCGCTCGCTGGTGAGCTGCTTGCTTCGATGGCCGACTCTTCCGAAGACCCCGGCCTCGCCGAGGAGCGGCTGTGCGCCATCGTTGCGCGCTTCGAGCACGCCACGGGCCGTCACCGCCCCATGCGCGCGGACATCTACAAAGGGTATCGGCGCCCATGACCAAGAACCTCACCCTCGCCATCGACGAAGACCTTTTGGACCGCGCGCGCGTCGTCGCTGCGATGAAGCGGACCAGCGTCAACGCCATGATCCGCGAGTATCTGGAGCGGGTGGTGCAGGCCGAGCGCGAAGCCGACGCGGTGACGCAGGAGTTATTGAAGCTGTCCCGCGAGGAATCCTGGGACATGGGCGACTGGCGTCCCAGCCGTGACGAGACATATTCGGGACTGCCACGTTTTGACCGTTGAGGCCTTTCTCGACACCAACATACTGCTTTACGCGGCCGGCGCGGCGAAGTCCGCGCCGGAGAAGCACGCCGTGGCGCAAGGGTTGCTTACCATCGATTTCGGCGTGTCGGCCCAGACGCTCGGCGAGTTTTATGTGAACGCCGTGACCAAGGGAAAGCCACCTATGGCGCCGGCGAAAGCGGAAAGCTGGGTCAGGGCGCTCGCCCGCAAACCCTTTCAGGTCAACGACCAGTCCATCGCGTTTCGCGCCGTCGATCTCTCCCAGCGCTATCAGATCCGCTATTGGGACGCCGCCATTCTCGCCGCGGCTGAAACGCTCGGCGCGAAGACCGTGTATTCCGAAGACTTAAGCCACGGCCAGACCTATGGCGCCGTGACCGTCATCAACCCCTTCCTTAAAAGCCAAGAAGGATAATCCATGTCCGTCCTCGTCAATCGCGACACCAAGATTCTCGTCCAGGGTCTGACCGGCAAGACCGGCACATTCCACACCGAGCAGGCGCTGGCCTATCACGGCACCCAGATGGTCGGCGGCGTCCACCCAAAAAAGGGCGGCGAGACCTGGACCGGCCAGGGCGGGCAGGACCTGCCCATCTTCGCCAGCGTCGCCGAAGGCAAGGAGCGCACCGGCGCCACCGCCTCGGTCGTGTATGTGCCGCCGGCCGGCGCGGGCGCGGCGATCATCGAAGCCATCGATGCGGGCATCGAGCTGATCACCTGCATCACCGAGGGCATCCCGGTGATGGACATGGTCAAGGTCAAGGCGCGCCTTGAAAACTCCGGCTCGCGCCTGCTGGGCCCCAACTGCCCCGGCGTGCTGACCCCGGACGAGTGCAAGATCGGTATCATGCCGGGCTCGATCTTCTCCAAGGGCTCTGTCGGCGTGGTGTCGCGTTCGGGGACCCTGACCTATGAGGCGGTGTTCCAGACGACGAACGCGGGCCTCGGCCAGACCACGGCCGTTGGGATCGGCGGCGACCCGGTGAAGGGCACCGAATTCATCGATGTGCTGGAGATGTTCCTCGCCGACGAGGAAACCAAATCCATCATCATGATCGGCGAGATCGGCGGCTCAGCCGAAGAAGACGCCGCCCAGTTCCTGAAAGACGAAGCCAAGAAGGGCCGCAAGAAGCCCATGGCCGGCTTCATCGCGGGCCGCACCGCGCCTCCCGGTCGCACCATGGGCCATGCCGGCGCCATCGTCGCCGGCGGCAAGGGCGGCGCCGAGGACAAGATCGACGCCATGCGCTCGGCCGGCATCGCCATCGCCGATTCCCCTGCGCGCATGGGCGTGACGCTCGCCGAGGCGCTGAAGGGCTAAGGCGCGTCGCCATCTCAATGACCAAGGCCCCGTCCGGCGCACCCGGGCGGGGCCTTGTGCAATTGCGTGCACACGCTTAACGGCTCAAAAACTTATTTCCCTCACTGAATGGCTTCACCGTATTGTTGCGCGAGGCCAGGTTACGTCATGTCGCTGGAAGACAAGCGCGTCGAGGCGCTGAAAGCCTATCGGCTGCTGGACACCGAGCCTCATCCAAGCTTCGACACGCTGACGCGCGCGGCCCAGGCGGCCTATGACGTGCCGATCGCCTTGATTTCTCTGGTGGACGAGTGCCGTCAGTGGTTCAAGGCCTGCCTCGGCCTGCCGGTGCGCGAAACCCCGCGCGACATCTCATTCTGCACGCACGCCATCCAACACGAAGGCGTGTATGTCGTCGAGAACGCCGAGACGCACCCGCTGTTCAGTGACAACCCGCTGGTCACCGGCGAGCCGCACATCCGCTTCTACGCCGGCGCCCCGATCATCGACCCGGAAGGCTATGCGCTGGGCACGCTGTGCGTCATCGACCGGGTTCCGCGCAGCTTCACCGCCCGCGACCAACGTCTGCTCACCGAGCTGTCGGGGTGCGCCATGAACGCGATCACCCTGCACTCCCAGAGCCTGCTGCTGCGCCGGGCGGATCGGCTGATCAAGCGGTATATGGGCCGCGACCTGGCGGCGTGATCGATCTGCGCAACGCCGGGGTGGAGGGGTTGAAGCCCCGCGGTTATGCGACGATGGTCCGATTTAGCGTACGCAAGGCTTCTCTTTCGCTTGGAAGAGGCATAAATGTGCGCCGTCCTCCGCGCGCGCGATCGTGCGCGCATTTTCCGCTCGCCAACCGTAACGGCATCAATGGCTGACGCACGCTCCTCACAAAATCAGACGTTCCTTGAAACCAGCTTCCTGTTCGGCGGCAACGCCGTCTATCTCGAACAGATGGCCGCAAAGTACGCCGAAGACCCGTCTTCGGTGCCCCAAAGCTGGCGCGCCTTCTTCGAAGAGGTGGGCGATGACCGCGACGTGCAGCGCAAGGCCGCCAAGGGCCCGCGCTGGAAGCGCGCCGACTGGCCGCGCCGGCCCAATGGCGAGATGACCGCCGCGCTCGGCGATATCGAGCGCGAAACCGCGCTGCCCGACGCCGTGGCGAGCCATAAGGGCGCCGGCGCCTCGCCGGAAGAGGTGATGAGCGCGGTCAAGGACTCCATCGCCGCCATCATGCTGATCCGCGCCTATCGCATGCGCGGGCATCTGGCCGCCGATCTCGATCCGCTGCGGCTTACCGATTTCGGCGACCAGCCCGAGCTTGATCCGTCCAATTACGGGTTCACCGACGCGGATATGGACCGGGAGATCTTCATCAACGGCTATCTGGGGCTTGAGACCGCGACGGTCGCCCAGATGCTGGAGATCCTGAAACGCACCTACTGCTCCACCTTCGGCGTGGAGTTCATGCACATCTCCAACCCCGAAGAGAAAACCTGGCTGCAAGAACGCATCGAGGGCCCGGACAAGGAGATCGCGTTCTCCAAGAACGGCAAGGTCGCGATCCTGAAAAAGCTGATCGAGACCGAAGCCTTCGAACGCTTCCTGCACAAACGTTATCCCGGCACCAAGCGCTTCGGCATTGACGGCGGCGAGGCGTTGGTCCCGGCGCTGGAGCAGATCATCAAGCGCGGCGGCGCGCTGGGGGTGAAGGAGATCATCCTGGGCATGCCCCACCGCGGCCGCCTGAACGTGCTCGCCGCGGTGATGGGCAAGCCCTATCACGTGATCTTCCACGAGTTTCAGGGCGGGGATTCGCTCGGCGGCGAGGACTACGCCTCCGGTGACGTGAAGTATCACCTGGGCTCGTCGTCCGACCGCGAATTCGACGGCAACGAAGTGCACCTCTCGCTCACCGCCAACCCCTCCCACCTGGAGGCGGTGGACCCGGTCGTGCTGGGCAAGGCGCGCGCGAAACAGACCAAGTACCGGCGCGAGCTTGGCGACGACGCCAACACCTCGGCCATGGTGCTGCCGCTCTTGCTGCACGGCGACGCCGCCTTCGCCGGCCAGGGGATCGTGGCCGAATGCTTCGGCCTATCCGGGCTGCGCGGTCACCGCACCGGCGGCGCGATCCATTTCGTGGTGAACAACCAGATCGGCTTTACGACCAACCCGAAGGATTCGCGCTCCTCGCCCTACCCGTCGGATGTGGCGCTGATGGTGCAGGCGCCGATCTTCCACGTGAACGGCGACGATCCCGAGGCGGTGACCTATGCGGCCAAGGTGGCGGCGGAATACCGCCAGCGCTTCGGCAAGGACGTGGTCATCGACATGATCTGCTATCGCCGCTTCGGCCATAACGAGGGCGATGATCCAAGCTTCACCCAGCCGATCATGTACAAGGCGATCGCCGGGCAAAAGACCACGCGCGAGCTCTATTCAGAACGCCTGGTCAGGGAAGGCGTCGTCGGCGAAGGCGATGTGGAGGCCTGGCTGAAGGGCTTCGACGACTTCCTCGACGCCGAGTTTGATTCGGGCAAGGGCTATAAGGCCAACAAGGCCGACTGGCTGGACGGCGTCTGGTCCGGCCTCGGGCTTCCCGAAGAGGACGACCGGCGCGGTCAGACCGCCGTCGGGCCCGACACGCTCAAGCATGTGGCTGACCGGATGACCTCGGTCCCGGGCGACATCGACATCCACAAGACCCTGAAACGGGTGATGGACAATCGCCGCAAGGCGGTTCTGGAGACCGGCGACGGCATTGACTGGGCGACGGCGGAGCATCTGGCTTTCGGCACGCTGCTCGCGGAAGGTTTCCCGGTGCGCCTGTCGGGTCAGGATTCCGGGCGCGGCACCTTCTCCCAGCGCCACTCCCATGTGATCGATCAAAAGACCGAGGAGCGCTACACGCCGCTGAACCATATCAGCGAGACCCAGGCGCGCTATGAGGTGATCGACACCATGCTGAGCGAGGAGGCGGTGCTCGGCTTTGAGTACGGCTACTCCACCTCGGCGCCCAACACGCTGACCATGTGGGAGGCCCAGTTCGGGGACTTCACCAACGGCGCGCAGGTGATCATCGACCAGTTCATCTCCAGCGCCGAACGCAAATGGCTGCGCATGTCGGGCCTGGTGATGCTCCTGCCGCACGGCTATGAAGGCCAGGGTCCCGAGCACAGCTCGGCGCGTCTTGAGCGCTATCTCCAGCAGTGCGCCGAAGACAACATGCAGGTGGCCAACTGCTCCACCCCGGCGAACTATTTCCACATCCTGCGCCGGCAGATCCATCGCGGCTTCCGCAAGCCGCTCATCTTGATGACGCCGAAAAGCCTTCTGCGTCACAAGCGCTGCGTCAGCACCGTGATGGAGTTCGGGCCGGGCTCCAGCTTCCACCGCGTTTTGTGGGACGACGCCGACACCAAGGTGCGCGAGGGCCGCGACGACGTCGCCGCGGGCCGCACGGAGATCAAACTGGCTGCAGACGCCAAGATCCGCCGCGTCGTGCTGTGCTCGGGCAAGGTCTATTACGATCTGCTCGAAGAGCGCGAGAAGCGCGGCCTTGATGACGTCTACATCCTGCGCGTGGAGCAGTTCTACCCGTTCCCGGCCAAATCCGTGATCGACGAACTCAAGCGCTTCAAGAAGGCCGATATCGTCTGGTGCCAGGAAGAGCCGCGCAATATGGGCGCGTGGACTTTCGTGGAGCCCTATATCGAGTTCTGCCTGGACAAGGCCGGCTCAAAGGTCTCCCGCCCCGCCTATGCCGGCCGGGCGCCGTCGGCCTCCACCGCCACGGGCCTCCTGTCCAAACACCAGGCCCAGCAAAAAGCCCTGATCGACGAGGCGCTGGGGTCCTGACGATCCGGCGCGCCATCGCATAACGACAAGAAAGAGCCGCAGACATGACCGATATCACCGTCCCGACCCTGGGCGAGAGCGTCTCCGAAGCCACCGTGGGCGCCTGGCAGGTGAAAGAAGGCGACGCCGTGAAGAAGGATGACGTCCTGGTGGAGCTGGAGACCGACAAGGTGTCGGTGGAGGTTCGCGCCGAAGAGGACGGGACGATCCAGGCGATCACCGCCCAGGAGGGCGACACCGTGGAGATCGGCGCCAAGCTCGGCGAGCTGGGCGAAGGCGGGCAAGCGTCCTCCGGCGGCGGGTCCAAGTCCGAAGACAAGCCGGCGAAGCCCGAGCCCAAGCCCGAAGAAAAATCATCGGGCGATGAAGGCGGCTCGAGCGGCGGCGACCTTATCGAAGCCAAGGTCCCGGTGATGGGCGAAAGCGTCGCCGAGGGCCAGATCGGCGCCTTCCTGGTGCAGCCCGGCGACACGGTCGAGCAGGACCAGGCGCTGATGGAGATCGAGACCGACAAGGTCGCGGTGGAGGTTCCAAGCCCCGCCGCCGGCGTGGTGGAGGACTTCACCGTGTCTGAAGGCGACACCGTCACCCCCGATCAGGTGGTGGCGAAAATCCGCGCCGGCGCGTCGGGCGGATCTTCCGGCGGCGCGGCCAAGGCCACCGGCGGGTCGACCTCGGGCCGTGACGGCGGCTATGGCGGCGGCGAGAAAGAGACCCAGGGCTCTGGCGGCAAGGCCATGCCCAGCGCCAAGCGCGTGGCGGCGGAAAACGATCTCGACCTCAATCAGGTGGAGGGCTCCGGCAAGGACGGCCGCGTGACCAAGGGCGACGCGCTCAAAGCGCTGGAAGGCGGGGCGCGTCCGCCGGCGCCGAAACCGGCCGAGCAGGGCAAGGCGCGCGACACCGGTGAGCGCGAAGAGCGGGTGAAGATGACCCGGCTTCGCCAGACCATCGCCCGGCGCCTTAAGGAAGCCCAGAACACCGCGGCGATGCTCACCACCTATAACGAAGCCGACATGAGCGCGATCATGGCGCTGCGCAAAGAGATCCAGGAGGATTTCGTCGCCAAGCACGGCGTCAAGCTCGGCTTTATGAGCTTCTTCGTGAAGGCCTGCGTCACCGCGCTCAAAGAGATCCCGGCGGTCAACGCCGAGATCGACGGCACGGATCTGATCTATAAGAATTATTACGATATGGGCGTGGCCGTGGGCACCGATCGCGGACTGGTGGTCCCGGTGGTGCGCGACGCCGACCAGATGAGCCTCGCCGAGATCGAGAAAAAGATCATCGATCTGGGCAAGCGCGCCCGCGACGGCAAGCTGGGCATCGACGAAATGCAGGGCGCCACTTTCACCCTGTCGAACGGCGGCGTGTACGGCTCGCTTCTGTCCTCTCCGATCCTGAACGCGCCCCAGTCCGGCATTCTGGGCATGCACAAGATCCAGGAGCGCCCGGTGGCCATCAATGGCGAGGTGACCATCCGCCCGATGATGTATCTCGCCCTGTCCTATGATCACCGCATCGTCGACGGCAAGGAGGCCGTGACCTTTCTGGTGCGCGTGAAGGAAAGCCTGGAAAACCCCCAGCGCATGCTGCTGGACATCTAAGCTGCGGACATTCGCCCTGACCGACGAAGCCCCGGCCAATCGCCGGGGCTTTTTCGTTTTCGAAAGTCGCGGCCCGCGCTAGAATAACCCCAATAATGGGGAGGGAATTATGGCTGAAGCAAGCGCGCCGTCGGCGGCGAAGACGCCGGTCTGGTTCTACATCATCGGGGTCGTCGCGGTTCTCTGGAACGCGATGGGCGCGGTTGATTACGTGATGACCCAGTTTCGGGTGGAGGCCTATATGGCCAGCTTTTCTGAAGAGCAGCTGGCGTATTTCTACGGCTTTCCGGCCTGGTTCGTGGCTGTGTGGGCCACGGCGGTCTGGTCGGCGCTGGCCGCCAGCCTTCTTTTGCTGTTCAGGAGCAAGCTCGCCGCGCCGATCTTCCTGCTGTCGCTGGCGGGGTTCGTGATCAACACTATTTACACCTTCGCCTTCACACCCGCGCTGGAGATCATGGGCGCCGGCAATGTGGTGTTTTCCGGTGTGATCTTCGCCAGCCTGGTCTTCCTGTGGTGGTTTTCCCGGTTCAGCGAGACACGCGGCTGGCTGCGCTGATCACTTGGTGTTTCGAAGCCGCATCAGCCCGGCGAACGCGCCGCCGAGCACCGCGCCGGCGAAGCCGGCTTCAAAGCCGAGATACAAGAAGGCCTGCAGGCCCAGCGGCTCGGTGATCTGCACCGCGCCAAGCAGGTAGACCAGAATGAAGGCGGCCACGATGCCGATACCTGCTCCCACCGCAGCGCCGGTGGCGATGCCGGCGGCCAGGGTGCGGCGGGGCGGATTGGCCTTCTCGGTATGGGTGGGGGTGGCCATGGCGATGCTCCGTTGACAGCTTGCATGGGCAACGGGGTCGGCGGCGCGCCGGTTCCGGGGGCGTTTGTGCAAAGCCGCCCTGCACCCCTAAGCCCTTCGCCGCATTGACCCCGGCGCGCGCCGGAGTAGGGTGCGGCCAACTCCCCTCAGGGCGCGCTGCGCGCCAGTTTCCAGACGGTGTTTTCCACATGGCTGACCAGTTCGACGTTGTGATCATCGGGGCGGGCCCCGGCGGGTATAATTGCGCCATTCGCGCCGGGCAGCTGGGCCTGAAGGCCGCCATTATCGAAAAGCGCGGGACGCTGGGCGGCACCTGCCTGAATGTCGGCTGCATCCCGTCCAAAGCGCTGCTGCACGCTTCGGAACTCTATGAAGAGGCGGAGACAAACTTCAAATCCATGGGGATCGAGGTTTCCGGTCTGAAACTCAACCTGCCCCAGATGATGGCCCAGAAGGACGACGCGGTGAAAGGCCTTACCCGCGGCGTCGCCGGGTTGATGAAGAAGAACAAGGTTGAAGTCTTTGAAGGCTTTGGCCGCATCACCGGCAAGGGCGCGGTGAGCGTGGAGAGCTCCGACGGCGAGACCACCGAGCTTAAAACCAAGAACATCGTCATCGCCACCGGCTCCGAAGTCACCCCCCTGCCCGGCGTGGAAATCGACGGCGAGCGCGTCGTCACCTCTGATCACGCCATTGCGCTGAAAGAGGTGCCGAAAAAGCTGGTGCTCATCGGCGCCGGGGTGATCGGGCTGGAGCTGGGCTCGGTCTGGCGCCGGCTGGGCGCGGAGGTCACCGTGGTCGAATATCTCGACAAGGTGCTGCCCACCATGGACGGCGAGGTCTCCAAGACCGCCAAGAAGCTGTTTGAAAAGCAGGGCATGGCCTTCAAGCTGGGCCGCAAGGTCACCGGCGTTGAAAAGCTGAAGACCAAGCTGAAGGTCGCAACCGAAGCGGCCAAGGGCGGCGAGGAGGAGATCCTGGACGCCGACGTGGTGCTCGTGTGCATCGGCCGGCGCCCCTACACCGAAGGCCTCGGTCTTGAGACGGTGGGGATCGAGACCGACAAGCGCGGCTTCATCCCCAATGATCACTGGAAGACGTCGGCTGAGGGCGTGTGGGTGATTGGCGACGCCACCACCGGCGCCATGCTCGCCCATAAGGCCGAGGACGAGGGTGCGGCCTGCGCTGAACGCATCGCCGGCAAGCACGGCCATGTGAACTACGACGCCATCCCGAATGTCGTCTACACCTACCCTGAGATCGCCTCGGTGGGCGCCACGGAGGAACAGCTCAAAGATCAGGGCCGCGCCTACAAGGTGGGCAAATTTCCCTACATGGCCAATTCGCGCGGCCGGACGAACCACCAGACCGACGGCTTCGCCAAGATCCTCGCGGACGCGAAAACCGACGAGATTCTCGGCGCGCACCTGGTCGCGCCCCACGCCGGGGAGATGATCGCGGAACTGGCGCTGGCCATGGAGTTTTCCGCCGCGTCCGAGGACGTGGCGCGCACCTGCCACGCCCACCCGACGCTGTCGGAAGCGATCCGTCAGGCCGCCATGGGCGTTGAAGGATGGACGATGCAGATGTAGCCGTGAATTTGAAATTCCCGTGACGGCGGGGTTTTAGGCTTACATCTTCGCATAGATGTCTGATATTCCACGGCGGTTCGTCGGACCGGAGGGGTGACATGGACACGCGCGCCGAACGCCTGGAGACACGGACCACGCGGCTTCGCCTGGTGGCGCTGGACGCGGAGTTGGCGCGCCTGCAGATCGAGGACCGCCCCGCCTTCTTCGCCGAAATCGGCGCGGAGCGCGAGGCGGCCTGGCCGCCGGTCGCGGAGGATGCGGCCAAGCTTCCCGAAAAGCTCGACATTCTCACCCGCCACCCCGAGCAGACGGGCTGGCGCGGCTGGGTGTTCCTGATGGGCTGGACGCCGGGCGGGCTTGACCGGGCGGTGGGCACGGGCGGCTTTTTCGGCCCACCTGATGATGACGGCGTCATTGAGATCGGCTACGCCATGGCGGCGAGCTTCCGCGAGCAGGGCCTGGCCACCGAAGCGGTGAGCGGGCTTCTGGACTGGGCGTTCTCCCATCGCGAGGTGAAGCGTGTCGTGGCTTATACCGAGCCCCATCTCACCGCCTCGCGCCGCGTGCTGGAGAAGACCGGCTTCACCGATGAAGGCGAAGACGCGCGCAGCGGCGCGCTGCAGGTGCGCTACGCGCGCGGGCGCTAGCCCTTTCCCGTCGAAATCAACGCTTCGAGCTGGGCGAGATACGCCGCCCAGGCCTTGCGCCCGGGCGCGGTCAGGCTGACGCGGGTGTGGGGCTTGCGGCCCACGAACATCTTGTCGATCGCCACATAGCCCGCCTCCTCCAGCTTGCGCATCTGGATGGAGAGATTGCCGTCGGTGGCGCCGGTCTTCGCCTTCACCTCCGCGAAGCTGGCGTCCTTCACCCCGGACAGATAGGCCATCACGCCAAGGCGGAGCTTGCCGTGGATGACCTCGTCCAGCGCCCCCGCGTCGAACTCGGCCATGTCACGCCACCGCGCGCGGTTCGCGCAGCATCATCACCGCGCCGGGCACGGCCGCGGAGAGGAGCACGGTCATCGAGGCGATGAGATAGATCACAGGATCGGCGAGCGCGAAGAGGCATGCCGCCATGCCGAAAAGGGCGGCCGCGGCGGGCGCCGCATAGGCCCAGCTTCGCGCCATGAAGGCCGAACTCATCCAGCCGATCGCGTAGCCCAGAAGTGCGACGGGCAGCATCAGATTGAAAAACACCGGATCGAGGCGATCCAGAAACACCGCCCCCATGACGGCGAAGAAGAACACCGCGGTGGACAGCCCCATGGCCGGCCACACCGCGTCGGCGTGCCGGTTCTGCGCCGCGCCCAGGCCGGGCTTGCCGCGCAGCGTGCGTCCCAGCACCGCCGATCCGAGCCCGCCTAGAATCAGAAATCCGATCCAGAGCGGGCCGAGCGCGCCGTAGCCGAGCCCCAGCCGTTCGGTGACGATGGCCCAATGGACCGCGAGCACGAGCCCGCCGAGCACGCCCCACCAAAGCGCGAAGCGCCCGCCCACCGAGCGCGCGTCCGCCCCGCTTTCGGCGAGATGCTTGAGATAGTCCAGGTCCGCGCGCATATCGTCTCGGGTCACGAAAGCCTCCAAAGCAAGTACTTTAGAGTATAAAGTCCCAGAGTTGGCGATGCGGGTCAACGCCGCGCGGGTCTGCTGAAGCGTCCCGACTGGGTCAGGCAGGGTGCGAGCGCGCCGGCGCTCGCGTGCAGGGCGGACGCGTTTAAACCCGCAACGCCTCGCCGCGCAGAAGGGCGGGCAGGTCGCCCGTCTCGCCGCCGGCGGTGCGCATGAAGAAGCGGCGCGCCGCGGGGATTTTGTCGACGATGGACAGTCCAAGCCCGCGGCCGAGCCGGATGCTGGCGTGATCGTTTGAGAACAGCGCGTTGAAGACGTCGGTGCCCAGCGACAGGGCGGCGGTGTCGGTCTTGCGCCAGCGTTCATAGGGCTGGAGCGTCGCCCGCGCGCCGAGATCAAGCCCGGCGCGCTTGGCTTCCACCAGCACTTCGGCGAGGGCCGCCGCGTCGCGGACGCCCAGATTGAAGCCCTGGCCGGCGATGGGATGGATGGAGCGCGCCGCATCGCCCACCAGCGCCAGCCGGTCGGAAATGAAGGTCTCCGCCGCTTTAAGCCCCAGCGGATAGGTCCAGCGCGGGCTGTCCGGTTTCACCCAGCCGAGAAAGTCTCCAAAGCGGGCCTCCAGAGCCTCCTGAAACCCATCGTCGTCCATCGCCTTCAACGCGTCGGCCGCGGCGGATGTCTCCGTCCAGACCAGGCTGGAGCGGTTGCCCGGCAGCGGCAGGATGGCGAATGGGCCGGCGGGCATGAAGAATTCATAAGCGACGCCTTCATGGGAGCGCTCATGGGCGACGGTGAGCACCACGCCCTTCTGAGCGTACTCCCGGCCCAGCGTGCGGATGCCGGCCTGCTCGCGCAGCCGGGAGAATTTGCCGTCGCAGGCGATGATGAGCTGGGCTTCGACGCGCGCGCCGCTTTCCAGAACCAGGCCCGCCCGGCCAGGAGCGCCGTCGTCCATGCGCAGCACGCGTTCAGGCGCCATGACGGGCAGCTCGGCCGCCTCGCAAGCTTGCGCCAGGGCGATGCGGGTATGGCGGTTCTCCGCCATCCAGCCCAGGGGCTCGCCGTCGGGCTCCGAACTGATTTCGCGGCGGTCGAAGTGCAGCTGGTCGCGGCCCGGCCCGCCGGGTTTCAGCCCGTCATAGGGCCGGCCGTCGACGACCAGAATGTCCTCGATGCGCTGGACGTGCTCGCCCATGTGTTCAGCCGCGCCCACCGCTTCGAGCATGCGCCAGCTGGTGTAGGCCAGCGCCGAGGCGCGCCCGTCGAAGGCCGGCGCCGTGCGCGCGTCCAGCGGCAACGCGTCTACCACGCAGGTGGAGACGCCCGCCTTGTGCAGCGCCAGCGCCAAGGTCAGCCCGGCGAGCCCGCCGCCGGCGATGGCGACGTCGTAGGTGGAGAAGGAGGGTTTGCGAGCCATGATCGGAAGGATAACGCGCGAGGGGCCAAAAGAAAGCGGCGCGGCGCCGCAGGCCGCGCCGCGCCGCGCCGGGAACAGCCGTCTCAGCGAAACCGGAACCCGGTTTCGCGTTTCGAAAAGGCGTTAAATCAGAACCGGCCCTATCCCACGTTCACCATGTGGTGGATCCACTGGCGGTGGCGCTCGTACTGGCGCAGCAAATCGCGGATCAGCTGGGCCTTGGTGTAGCCGAAGATGTCATAGTGCTGACCGCCCTCGCGCAGGAACACTTCGGCGCGAGCATAGCCCACCTCGTCGTCGGCCTCGGTGCCTTGATAGCCGTCGCCCTGATAGAATTTCAGCTCCAGCCCGTAGATGAACTCCGGCTGGTCGCCGTGATCGACGGTGAGCCAGAGCTTGCCGTCCTCTTCCACCACCGTGGCCGAAAGGCCCTGCTTCTCCATCTCCGGACACACGTCGGACAGGGCGGGCCTGGCCGTCTCGCTCATCCAGGTCCGCACCTCGGCCTCGTCGGGGCGGGAGAACATCAGCTTGAGTTTCACCCGCCAGGGCACGGCGGCGCCCTCAACGGGCAGCTGGGCGGCGGTCTTCACGCCCGCGCGCCGCGCGGTCTCCTGCGACCAGGCCCGAATCAGGCCGATGAAGGCCAGGAAGATCACGATGGTGAACGGCAGCGCGGCGGCGATCGTGGCCGCCTGCAGCGCGGCGAGCCCGCCCGCCAGCAGCAGCGCCGAGGCCACGATTCCTTCGGTGATCGCCCAGAAGAAGCGCTGCCAGGAGGGCGGGTTGAGCGCGCCGCCGGACGCCAGGGTCGACTTCACCAGGGAGCCGGAATCAGAGCTCGTCACGAAGAAGGTCGTCACCAGGATGATCGCGACGACAGACGTGATCGAGCTGAGCGGCAGGGTGTCCAGGAAAGCAAAGAGCGCCAGCTCCATATTGCCGTCGGAGACCACCTGGAGCGCCGGCGAGGCGGCGTTCACCAGCGCCTCGCGAAGGGCTGAATTGCCGAACACCGTCATCCACAGGAAGGTGAACAGGGCCGGCCCGAACATCACGCCGAAAATGAATTCACGGATGGTCCGGCCGCGCGAGACGCGCGCGATGAACATGCCCACAAACGGCGACCAGCTGATCCACCAGCCCCAGTAGAACAGCGTCCAGCTGTTGACCCAGTCGGTCTCCTCATAGGCGCCGACACGGAAGGTGAGGTCGGCGATGCGGCTGAAATATTCGCCCACATTTTCCACATAGGCGCTGATCAGATAGAGGGTCGGACCCATGATCAGGGTGAAAGCGAGAAGGGCGATGGCCAGGTAGAGATTCCATTCGCTCAGCCGCCGGATCCCCTTGTCCAGGCCGGCGAGCACCGAGGTGGTCGCGATCGCGGTGATCACGATCACCAGCACGACCTGTATGTTCACCGAGACGCCGATCCCGAACAGCGTGTCCAGACCGGCGTTGATCTGCGCCACCCCGAAACCCAGCGAAGTGGCGACCCCGAAAAGCGTGCCGACGATCGCCACCACGTCGGCCGCATGCCCGATCGGGCCGTAGATCCGCTCCCCGATCAAGGGATAGAGCGCCGAACGGATGGTCAGCGGCAGGCCGTGACGGAAGGAGAAATAGGCCAGGCTCAAGCCCACCACCACATAGACCGCCCAGGCGTGGATGCCCCAGTGGAAGAAGGTGAGCACCATCGCTTCCTCGGCCTTGGCGGGCGTGCCCGCCTCTCCGTAGGGGGCGTTGAGATAGTGCTCCAGCGGTTCGGCCACCCCGAAGAACATCAGCCCGATCCCCATCCCCGCCGAAAACAGCATGGCGAACCAGGCGATGAAGCTGAATTCCGGCTCGGAATCGTCCGGCCCCAGCTTCAGCCGCCCCCAGTCGGAAAAGGCCACGACGATGGAGGCGATGAGAAAGAAGCCGACGCCCACTGAATAGAACCAGCCCACGTTGGCGGTGATCACATCGCGCAGCTGGATGAAAACCGCCTCTGCGGACTCGCCGGCGATGATGGCGTAGGCCACGCCGCCGAACGCCAGCACGGCGGCCGGGATGAACACAGCGGGTTCGAAGGTCTTTTGCTTTTTCATCGTCGTCCTTTCGCCATGGCGGCGGAGTGGATGGCGGTCAGGCCGCGCCGGTGGAGGGGGCGGCTCCCGCGTCGCGGCGCCAGTCTTCAAGGGCGGGGCCGAGCGCGGCTTTCAGCGGGCCGAGATGCGCGTCGTATTTGCGCCATTGGCCGAGCCCCTTGGTGTTGATCGGCTGGCGCACCTGCTCCGAGCTCGCCGTGCGCACTTCACGCTCGGTCTTGTGGAATTCCACGCAAGCGCGCTCGAAGGGCAGGCCGAGGAAATCGAGCATGCGCCGGACCTGAGTTTCGAGGTCGGCGACCACGTCTTCGTGGATCACCCGCAGCACCTCGCCGGGCAGGACGCCGTCCCAATGGTCCATCAAATCGACATAGCCGCGATAGTACCGGCCGATCTCCTCAAGCCCATAGGTGAACTCCTGGCCTTCGGCGAAGAGTTGGCGGAATCCCGACACGCAGCAATCGAGCGGTCCGCGCCGGGCGTCGATGATCTTGGCGTTGGGCAAGATCAGCTTAATCAACCCGATATGGCGGAAATTGTTCGGCATCTTGTCGGTGAAGAACGGCGCGCCCTTTCGATGGATCGCGGTGTCCTCGACATAGCGCCTGCCGTACTCTGCGAGCGTCTCGGCGTCCAGCTCGTGCAGGATTTCAGGATAGCGCGACCCGCTCGCCGATTTGTTGCGTCCACGCAAAGCATGGCTCAGCGACAAGATGTTGGGCAGTTCCAGCGTTCCGTCCACCTGGCTGTGGCTGGCGAGGATCTGCTCGATGAGCGTCGATCCGGCGCGCGGCAGGCCGACGATGAAAATGGGCGCAGGATCCTCGTGGCCCTTGCCGCCTTGCTCGGCGAACAGCGCCGGAGAGCAGACGGTCTTCTGCGCCTCGAACTCGGCGTCCATCTGCTCGGACGTGTAGCGCGTCTGGTGCTTTTTCAGCGCGTTGCCGCGCTCATAATAGGCGAACCCGTCCTCATACGCCTCGCGATCCTCGCAAGCTTTGGCCAGCGCAAAGCAGAGATTGATGCGGTTCTGAAGCGGCTGGCCCGGCGCGTCTTCCTGGGCGCGCATGATGTCCAGCTCGGCTTTGGAAAATTCATAGGTCTTCAGATTGGCGAGCGAATACCAGGCGTCGCCATGGCCCGGCGCGGCCGTCACCGCGGCCTGGTAGGAGGCGACCGCCTCAGCCGACTTGCCCCAGGTTTTCAGCGCATGACCGCGCGAGGTGAGCGTCGCGGGGTCGTTCGGAGCGCTCTGCAGCACCTCATCGAACAGCGCCACGGCCTTTTCGTAATCGCCGGTCTGCATGCGCTCGATCGCCAGCTGGGACACGAAGACCGGGTTCTTCGGGTCGCGGACATAAAGCTGCTTGGCCTGGTCGAGGGCCTTTTCGTATTTCTGTCGGCGGCGCAGAATGCGGACATAATCAATGCGCGCTTCGACATGGTCGGGCGCGAATTCCACAGCGCTCTCAAGCAGGAATTCAGCGTCTTCGAGCACGCCGAGCCGGGTCCCGATCTCGGCGAGGATGCGCATGGCCTCCACGTCCTTTGGATTGGCCTGAAGGTGGGCCCGGCAGATCTCTTCGGCTTTCAGGAGGCGGTTTTCATAAAGATGGTGATTGGCCGCCTGCAGCGCCTTGGGCAGCGCTTGAAGCGCTTCGGCGCGCCGGCGCGCGGCCGCCGCGTCGCGCGGCCGGCCGGCCTTGTCCAGCAACTCGGCCTGGTTCGACCAGGCGGCCGGCAGGGCGGGATTGATCTGGACCGCCGCCTGATAGGCGGCGAGCGCGCGTTGCGCATCGCCCCGATCGCGGTGGACGTGACCCTCCTCCTGCCAGCCGCGCCCGAAATCGGGAGACGCGGCGCGCAGGCGCTTCAGCGTTTCCAGCGCCGCGTCATGGCGCTTGAGATAGCGCTGACAGACCGCCGCCATGTAAAGCGCGTCGGTGTGGCCCCCGTCACGCTTGAGAAGCGGCTCGAGCGTATCCAGCGCGGCGGAGAAGGCGCCCTCGTACATCTGTCGCTGGGCGGCCTGAAGCACGGCGGGCGGATCGGCCTTGGCGGTCACGCGCATCTCCGGTGTGAAGCGTCGGTGAGGCTTATCGCAAAACGCCCCGCCTTTTACGGCGGGGCGCAATGGCAAGCATGCAAGCTGGCGGGCGGCGGTGCAACCGCCCCCCGCCGTCATTGCAGGCCTAGTAGGTCACGCCGACCCGGACGCCCCAGGTGCGCGGGCGACCGACGGTGACGCGTTCGCGATCGTTCACGAAGTTGTTCGCCAGCTCGTAGTTCTGGTCGGTCAGGTTCTCGACGAAGAACTCAACGCTGTAGCGGTCGGCCTGCAGGCCGGTGCGCAGTCCGATCGTGCTGTAGCTGGCCACTTCGGCGGCGTTGATCTCGATGATGTCCGAGCGGCTTTCGCCCGAGTACACGATCTGGCCCTGCACGAAGGCGGTCTTGTCCTCGAGCACCGACCATTCGTAGCGCGCACGGGCGTTCAGCTGCATGCTCGGAGCGTAGGCGAGCTCGCTGCCCTCTTTCACGTCGTCGGTGGGCACCAGGACCTCGGTGATCTCGGTGTCGAGGAACGAGAACGCGCCGGTGAGCGTCAAACCCGGATACTCGATCGGAGCGAAGGTGACATCGCCCTCGACGCCGCGGATCTCCGCGTTCGCCGCGTTGTCGGAGAAGAACAGGTTCGTGATGCTCGGATCGAAGATCGTGGTCTGCAGACCGTCGATCTGCACGAAGAAGGCCGAGCCGTTGAAGCGCCATTGCTGATCGTAAAGATCAAGCTTCCAGCCGAGCTCGTAGTTCGTCACCTCGTCGGTGTCGAGCGCGAACGGAACCGTGTAGGTGCCGCCGCCCGCGAGCGCCGTGCTGGCGCCGCCCGGCCGGTTCAGCAGGCCCGGACGGAAGCCTTCGGAGTACGTGGCGAAGAACAACGCGTTCTCGGTCGGCGTCCAAGTGCCGGTCACCTTGAAGATCTCGCCTTCGCTGACGGCTTTGTCAGGCGCGCGCAGCGCTGCGAAGATCTGGTCGGCCTGAGCCGGCGTGCGGCCGGAGGCGATGATGTCCGCAAGCGAGTCGTCGCAGGTGTAGGTCGTCTGGTTCGCCTCAACCACGCCGCGGAAGGTGTACTCGCAATCGCCGTTATAGAGATCGGAGATGTCGGTGCCGAAGGCCTGATTGTCCTGCGCGGCGCCGGAATTGAAGAAGGAGCCGTTCGCAGAGCCTTCCAGATCGACCTCGACCTCATAGGCGCGCGCACCCAGCGTGAGCGCGAAGGTGTCGGTGATGTCGTAGGTGAACTCGCCGAAGAGTCCGAGCTGATCATCGGTGCGCAGCACGTCGTTGCGGAAGATCACGCCCGCCGGGAACGGCCCCGGATCGGAGATGTAGCCCGTCTGATACGGAAAGTTCGGCGCGAACGGGCCGAACGGATCGGCCAGCTCAGAACCCCAGTAGGTGAAGTCGTTGCGCTCGGCCACTTCGGTGGACGAATAGAAAGCGCCCGCCGTCAGGTTCCAGCGTTCGCCGGAGGTGTTGAAGCGCAGTTCGTGGCTTTGAACCTGGGTGTCGGTGAAGGAGTCCACGATCGAGGCCGGCGAGAAGCAGGCGCCCGAGGGGTCGCCGGCGCCGGGATAGGTCACCGAACCCTCGCAGGTGTAGTACGGGAAGTACTGACCCACGAGCATGTACTCGGTGTAGTCCACGACCTGATCGCTTTCGCGGTCGGTGAAGGCGCCGGTGTAGACCAGGTCCAGCGCAGCCAGACGGCCTTCCACGGTCCAGGACAGGTTGGTGAACTCGTCGGTGAGCTTGTCCGGCTGGTAGCGCTGGATCTCATAATCGTCCAGATCGGGGTCCTGGAAGAACACCCCGTCGGTGTCCAGGCCCTGCTGCATCACCGAGACGTCGGCGCGCCATTCGGCGTTGAACTCGTAGCGGCCGCTCAGACGGTAGCCCTGATAGCGGGTGTCGTTGAAATCGTCTTCGACGAAGCGCGCATTGTCCGCGGCGAAGAATGTGACGTTCGACAGATCGGCGCCGGCCTGGAAGCCCTCACGGCGCTGGGACACCGGAACCCCGTTGTCGCGCAGCGTACCCGCGGAGCGGAAGCGCGCGGACTGCGAGGTGTCGATCTGGCCAGCCACGTTGTCGATATAGCCGCCCTGGCGGTCGAAGAACGCCACGCCGCGCAGCGCGAAGTTGTCGCTGATAGGCAGGTTAACCACCGCCTCGGTGGCGTAGCTTTCCTCACCACCCTCGGTGTAGGCGAACTCGAAATTGGCGGAGGCGGAATACTCGCCCAGCACCGGCTTGTTGGTGATCATGCGCACCGTGCCGGCCTGCGAGGACGCACCGAACAGCGTGCCCTGCGGTCCGGGCAGGACCTCGACGCGCTCCAGGTCGGCGGCGTAGACGTCCAGGTTCCGGCCCGGCTGCGCCAGCGGCTGCTCGTCGAGATAGAACGCCACGTTCGGCGCCAGACCGGCGACGCCTGCGGTCGTCAGGTTCGGCGTGGTGGAGGCGACGCCGCGGATATAGATCGTGTTCTGACCCGGGCCGCTGCCCCCGGCGGTGACGCCGGGCAGCTGGACCAGGTAATCGGTGAACACGTCCACATCGAGCTCTTCCAGCGTCTGCTCGCCGAGCGCGGAGACCGCGATCGGGACGTCCTGCGTGGTGGACTCGACCTTGGTGGCCGTCACGGTGACCACGTCGACTTGCGCGTTGGCGGCTCCGCCCGCGGCCAGCGCCGCCGCGGTAAGCATGGAACTCGCAAGTACGCGCGTCTTGAATTGATTCATTACCTCGCCTCCTAAAAGCTTTGAGGTCGATTTATATTCAACCGGGGCGGCGCGCCACACTTTCATTTGAGTGCGAAACATACGTGCCGCACCAAAGCGGTGAGATGCGGCGACTGGAGCCCTGAAAATGCCTTGTGATAAAGGACGATCGCAAATTGTTGCGGTTATGCAACGTCGATTTATCTTTTGCGGCCGCAACACTAATCCGCGCCAAAGGGCCGTGATTTGCTTTCATCCCGAAGCATTTTGCAGAATTCGGCTTCCGCTGACGCGCGACGCGGCATAAACCAGATACGCTGATCGGGCGGCGAGGCGTTCATGAGCGATCACGACGAAATTCTCATTGCGCTGCGGCGCATCATCCGGGCGGTGGACCTGCGCTCGAAAACCCTGGTTAAGGAGACCGGGCTGACCGCGCCGCAGCTGGTGGTGCTTCAGGCGCTGGCGCGCAGCGGCGCGACCAAGCCCAGCGCGCTGTCGCGCGAGGTCTCGTTAAGTCAGCCCACGGTCACCGCGATCCTTGAGCGCCTGACCAAGGCGGGGCTTGTGAAGCGAGCCAAGAGCGAGGCCGACCGGCGCGCCGTGCTCGCCGAGCTGACCGAGGAAGGCGCGGACGTGGCCGCGAATTCGCCCCAGCTACTGCAGGCCGGCTTTATCGAAGCCTTCCACACCCTGCCCAGCTGGGAGCGCCACATGCTGATCGCCTCGCTTCAGCGCATCGCCGCGCTGATGAACGCCGAGGGCCTGGACGCCAGCCCGATCCTGGCCGCCGGCGAAGCGCTGGACCACCGCTAGAGCCGTCTTTAGCCGGCGCCTTCAATCAAGGGCGGCCTTTAAGTCGGCGATCAGATCGTCCGGCGCCTCCAGACCCACCGAAAGGCGCACCAGCCCGTCGCCGACGCCCGCCTCGCGGCGCGCCTCGGGGCTCATGGCGGCGTGGGTCATGGTGGCGGGGATCGCGGCGAGGCTCTCCACCCCGCCCAGCGACTGGGCCAGCGTAAACAGCGTAAGCCGACTCACCAGCCGGCGCGCCGCCTCCACCCCGCCATTCAGTTCAAAGCTCAGCAGCGGACCGAATCCGGCCTGCTGACGCGCCGCGACGGCGTGGCCTGGATGGTCTTCAAGCCCCGGATAATCCACGCGCGAAACGCTGGGCAGGGCCTGCAGCGCCGTGGCGACCGCAAGCGCGCCGGCGCTCTGGGCGTCGGCGCGCAGGGCGAGCGTCCGCAGCCCGCGCAGAGCCAGGAACACGTCGAACGCGCCCGCGCTCGCCCCGCCGGCGTTCGCCCACCAGGCCAGGCGCTCGGCGCGGGCCGGATCCGCACAGGCGACCGCCCCGCCGATCATGTCGGAATGGCCGTTGAGCATCTTCGTCACCGAGCTCACCGAGAGGTCCGCGCCATGGGCCAGCGGGCGCTGAAGCGCGGGGGTGAGCACGGTGTTGTCCACCGCCACCACCGCGCCGGCGGCCTTGCCGAGCGTGCACGCTTCGCGGAGATCGGTCACCCGCAGGCGCGGATTGGAGGGGGTTTCCAGAAACAGGAGATCCGCTCCGGGATCCAGCGCGGCTTGAAGCGCCTCAAGATCGTGGCAAGGCGCATACACCAGATCGAAGCCGCGCTGGGCCGCCCGCGCGTCCATCAGGCGGCGCGTCCCGCCATAGCAGTCATGGGCGCATACGACGCGCGCGCCGTTGGGCAGATCGTTCAACACCAGATCGATGGCGGCCATGCCGCTGGAGACGATCACGGCCGCCGCCGCGCCTTCCAAATCGGCGATCGCTTCGGCGAGCAGCGCCCGGCCCGGCTGTCCGGTGCGGCCGTAATCAAAGGCGCCGGGGGCGTCCGGGTCGGCCCGGCGATAGGCCGCCGAGACGCTCACCGGCGCCACCACGCCGCCATGGCCGGGATCGGCGTTGATGCCGGCGCGCACCGCGCGCGTGCGCCAGTCTGTCATGGCGCGCCGCCGAGGAAGGCGTTCACCGCCGCGGCCTCTTTGAGAAAGGCGTCATGGCCGTACAGGCTGTCGATCGTGTGAACCTGCGCGCGGTCCATGCGCGCCGCCGTGGCCTCGATGTCGCCGGGCGGGACCAGCCTGTCGCTCGCAACGGCGAGGAAGCGCGCCGGGGCGGTGATGCGCTCCACCGCGACGTCGGCGCTGTCCATGGAGGCCGAGAGCGCGAGAAATCGCTCTGGGTCGGTCTTCGACGCGTAATCAGCGCCGCGCGCGGCGAGATAGGCTTCGACCCCGGCCGCATCGCGCGAGCCCGGATCGGGATCGGTGAAGCGTTGAGCGAATTCATCATGGGTGCGGTAGGTGGTCATCGCCAGGCGCCGGGCGAGGTCGACGCCGCGCGCCGGATCGCCCGCATCGATCGCGAGCTTCACCGTTTCGCGCTGGATCGCCCGCCAGGCGGTGGCCATGGGGTTGGGCCGCGCCGCCGCGCACAGAATGTCGAGCCGGCGCACCCGATCCGGGTGGCGGGCTGCGATCTCCAGCGCGATCACCCCGCCATAGCTCGCCCCCACCACCGCGAACCGGTCCAGCCCGGCCGCGTCGGCGAGCGCGATCACCGCCTCGGCCTGGTCGGCGAGCGCGGGAAAGGGCTCGGCGGCATCGACGAAATCAAGGCTTAGAAGCCGCCGCCGCGCCGGGTCCAGCGCGCCGCCTGAACCCGCCACGCCGGGCCACCACCCTGGACCTTCGCCGTCCTGCACCAGGCGGCGCCCGGCCGACACGCCGCCGAGCACCACCGTGGCCGGCCCGTCCTCCGGCCCTGTCAGGCGTCCGCAAGCCTCCAGCCAGCCACCAGCCTCCCCCGGCCGGGTGAAGCCGCACACCAGCTCGCTCACCGGCGCGCACAGCGCAGCCTCCAGCTTGACCGCAGCGCTCATGCGGGAAGGCTTTCACACAGGCGTTTAAGGTCGCCGGCGACGCTCGCCGCCGTGGGGCCGCGCCCGGCGCCCTTGCCCGCCACCAGGATCTGCGCGCCGCGCTGGGGCGTGAGGGTCACGCAATTGCCCTCGTCGCGCGCGCGGGCCAGCGGATCGGTCGCAGAGAGCGCATCCAGGCGCACCCGCGCCTTCACCCCGGCGGGCCCGCGCGAGACTGTCGCGACCTGGCGGATCACCCGGCCGTTGGCGCGCGCCTGCTCAAGCTCGGCGTGCGTAAGCTCGGTGATCGACCGGCTTTCGATCTCGCCCGGATCAAGCTCCACGCCCCAGGCCGCACGGGCGATGAGGGCGAGCTTGTTGGCGGCGTCCAGACCGTCCAGATCGGCGCTGGGATCGGCCTCGGCGAAGCCGGCCTCCTGCGCCGCTTTCACCGCGGTCTCCAGCGCCTCGCCGCGCAACAGCCGGTCGAGAACGAAGTTCGAGGTGCCGTTCAGCACGCCGCGCGCGCGGATCAGCCCGGCGCCGGAGCGCGCCAGGCGCTCCACCGTCTCCAGCACCGGCGCGCCGCCGCCCACCGCGGCCGAGCAGGCGAACACCTTGCCCTTTTCGCTGAGCCGGCGGGCGAGATCGGGCCGGCGCGCGGCCACATCCTTGTTGGCGGTCACCACATGGCGGCCCTCGTTCACGGCGCGCTCCAGAAGCCGCTCGGCGTCGGCCCCGCCGGGCAGCGCCTCGATCACCAGATCGGGATCGAAGGCGAAGACCGCGTCGGGATCGGTGACGACCGGCGCCCCGCACACGCCTTCCGGCCGGGGCGTGCGCGCGAGCACGGCGACGATCTCGATATCCGGCGGGATGAGCCCGTCCAGCCCGCCATTGACCACGCCGCAGCCCAGAAGCACGGCGCGCAATCGCGCCGGCGCGATGTGCGCGGCTGGCTGGTCCTGCAGATAGCGACGGGGGGCGAGGGCGGCTTGGGCCATGTCAGTCTCCTTGATCCAGCGCGCCAGCTTGGGAGCCTTGGCGATGCGCGGGAGAAGGAGGCTGCGAACGGAAGGAGCGCGGGAAACGCCTTTGAAACCAACCGCCTCGCTTTAGCCGCACTTATACCGCGCCCGCAAGCTGAAGCTCAAATCGGCGCACATAGAGACATAAAGATATCTTTATATCATGTCCAGAAAAATGAATCCGGACGAATCAAGGGGTTGGAAAATTCTTGCATGGGCGGCGGCGATGTCTTGCCTGGGCGGCGACCGGGGCACGCGCGATCGCGCCCGCCGGCGCTGCGCCGCGAGAGATTAAGGAAGGGGGAAGGCGCGGGGGAAGTCCGGGCCGATATTGGGTTCAGCATTTATATTGGGAGCCCGATAAAGCCCCCGCGCCTGATGGTGATTTCTCGGCTCGATCCGGCTTACTTACACCATTTCTACGCCGCCGACCGAGGCTCGTCAGGATTGCTCCCGCGGGCGATCAGGGGCCAGCCCATCTCGCAACGCTACCCCTGCCGGGTCCTCCGGGAGGTTCGTCCGCCTTTTCGTCCGCCCGGCCGTCACACCGCGCGAACTCGGGACACCATCCTTCGCCGCCCGACCTGAGACGTCTGCAGACCGCCCCCTCCGTCACGGCGAAGTGGGAGCAGTATGGGGCAAGGTGTGGAGGGGTGGATAAGTTTGGAGATATCCTCATGCGTCGCCGCGAATCTGCGAACGGGCGAGACGCCGGCGTTCAAACCCTCACACCCCCCTCATCCTTACCGTCTCCCCTTGCTCGGCGCGCGTGCTTGAACCGCTGCAGGGGCCCGGTCTCACCCCCGGATCAAGTCCGGGGATGAACCGGGAAACGAGTATTCTTCAATCGCCTCAACATCGTTCCCCGGAGAGTGTCCCGGATTCAATCCGGTACCGAAGCCGGGGCCTTGCAGCGTTTCCAGACCAAGCGCCGGTGCGGCGGCGACGCTTGCTCGGCGCGCGTGCTTGAACCGCTCCAGGGTCCCGGTCTCACCCCCGGATCAAGTCCGGGGGATGAACCGGGAAACGGTTATGATGCATTGTGTCGCTAAGACGTTCCCCGGCGAGTGTCCCGGATTTAATCCGGGACCGAGGCCGGGGCCTTGCAGCATTTCCAGATCAGGCGCCGGCGCGGCGCGCGTGCTTGAACCGCTCCAGGGTCCCGGTCTCACCCCCGGATCAAGTCCGGGGGATGAACCGGGAAACGGGGATGGGATGGAGCGAACAAAAAACCCCGGCGCGCGGCGCCGGGGTTTTCAGGGTCAAGCTGCAGCGCCGCCTATTGCGCGGCGCTGTCTTCGCCCTCGGCGGGGCCCATGAGTTCCTGCATCAAGAAGGTGTACTCCAGCGCGAGGCGCTTGGCGGTCTCTTCCAGATTGGCCGCCGCGGAGTGGCCGCCCTCCATGTTTTCATAATAGAGCACGTCCTCGCCAAGCTCGTTGAGGACATAGGCCATCTTCCGCGCGTGGCCGGGGTGGACCCGGTCGTCCTTGGTGGAGGTCAGAAGGAAGAGCGGGGGATAGTCGGTTCCCGGCTCGATATTGTGGTAGGGCGAGATCTGGCGCAGGAAGGCGCGCTCTTCGGCGTTTTCATCGGGGAAGCCGTACTCGTCCTGCCAGCTGGCGCCCGCCAGCAGCTGGTGGAAGCGCAGCATGTCCAGAAGCGGCACCTGGCTGATCACCGCGCCCCACAGATCAGGGCGCTGGGTGTACATCACCCCGGTCAGAAGCCCGCCATTGGAGCCGCCCTCCACCGCCAGCTGATCGGGGGTGGTGACGCCGTCTTCGATCAGCGCCTCAGCCACCGCGATCAGGTCGTCATAGATGCGCTGGCGATTGGTGCGCAGGCCCGCCTGGTGCCAGGCCGGACCGAATTCGCCGCCGCCGCGGATATTGGCCAGCACGTAGGTCCCGCCGTTCTCCAGCCAGGAGCGCCCCGTCGTGCCGGAGTAATTCGGCGTCAAAGAGACCTGGAACCCGCCATAGGCGTACAGCAGGGTCGGGCCGGCCTCGGCGGCGTCTTCGGCGCGAACGATGAAATAGGGGATCATCGTGCCGTCCGCGCTTTCAGCCTCGCGCTGCTCGACGCTGACGCCCTGCGTGTCGAACCAGGACGGCGCCGATTTCGCGGTCTCCAGGGTGAGCTCCGGCGTGACGCGCTGCAGGGTTTCCGGGGTGAGGAAGCCCTCCACGTTCACATAGGCGAGATCGCTTTGATCGTCGGCGGTGACGATGGAGATCGTGGCGTTGTCCGGCGCCTCGATCTCAGTGCGCGACCAGCCGTCTTCGCCGTATTCCAACGCGAAGAGATGGCCCACCACGTTATCATTGACGACCATGAGCAGAGTGTTCGCGGTCGAGGCCACCGACCCGATGGACTGGCGCTCATTGGGGCTGAACACCTCTTCGATGGCCGGACGCTCGCCGGTTTCGGCGAACTCGGCCATGTCGAAGCTTAGAACCGCGCCGGCGGGATAGCTCGTTCCGCCCTCCTCCGGCGTCCAGTCCTGTTCGACGGAAAAGACGAGCTGACCGCGAAACAGGCCGCGCGGGGTGACCTTGCGCGGCAGCGGCATGCGCACCGGCTCGGCCGCGGCGCCGTCGGGCAGGTACCAGTAGACGCTTTCAAAGAAGCTTTCCGCCTGCACCGCGGCCATATAGGCCGTGCCGTCCTCGGTTTCGAAGCGCGCCGGCCAGACGCCGACATTGCTGTTCTCGCCGCGGATCACCTCCTGGGCGTCTTCGATCGGCGTTCCCCGCTCCCAGCGCTTCACCACGAAGGGATAGCCCGACGTGGTCGCTTCTTCGGGATCAAGCGCGGTGGCCACGAGCAGCGTGTCCTCGTCGATCCAGGCGGCCGATCCCTTGGTTTCGGGGATGGTGAAGCCGTCTTCGACGAAGCTGCGCGACTCCATGTCCCATTCGCGCATCACCGCCGCGTCGGACCCGCCGTCCGACAAGGTGATCATGCAGCGGTTATAGTCCGGCGCCAGGCAGTTGGAGCCGCGCCAGACCCAGTTCTTGCCCTCTTCCTCGGCGAGCGCGTCCACGTCGAGCACCACATCCCATTCCGGATCGTCGGTGGCGTAGCTTTCCGGCGTGGTCTTGCGCCACAGGCCATGGGTGTTCTGCGCGTCGCGCCAGAAATTCCACAGCTCGCCGCCACGCACGCCCACGTAAGGGATCCGGTCCGCGCTCTGCAGCACTTCCAGGGCGCGGTCATAGAGCGGCTGATAGCGCGGGTCGGACTGCAAGCGCTCCAGCGATTGTTCGTTCATGGAGCGCGCGAACTCCAGGGCGCGCTCGCCCTCGACCTCTTCAAGCCAGGTGAGCGGTTCTTCCTCGTTCTGGATCGCCTCGTTGAGCGCCAGCGCGTCTTCGCTCGCCTGCGGGGCGGACGGTTCGGCCGTCTCGCTTGCGGCGGTTTCGTCTTGCGTCATGGAATCCTCTTGGCCCGCGTCGTCACCCGGCGAACACGCCGCCAGCGCCAGAACGGCGGCTGCGGCGGACAGGCTATAGCCCAGTCGCATAGGTCTCTCCCCTTCATGCGATGATTTGCGCCGCATTCAACCCTGAGAGCGCGCCTTGGTCCAGCGCCCACCGGATTAACGAATTGTCATGGGCGCGGCCGTGATTGGCGAAGCCGGGGCGCGCGCGCTATGACGGCGGCCATGACACGGTTTTTACGCATGAACGGGGCGGGCAACGCCTTCATAATGATCGACGCGCGCGGGCGCAGCGCCCGGCTGGCGCCGCCGCGCCAGGCGGTGGCGGCGCTGGCGCACGCCCAGCCCTTCGATCAGCTTCTGGCGCTGGAAGACACAGGCGAGGCCGATGCGCGCCTGCGGGTCTGGAACCGCGACGGCGGCGAGGTGGGCGCCTGCGTCAACGGCGCGCGGGCGGCGGCCTGGCTGATGTTCCAGGACCTGTCCGCCGACCGGCTCACCCTCGCCTCCATGGGCGGCCTGTTGAGCGCGCGCCGGGTGGGCGGCGACCAGGCCGAGGTGGATCTGGGCCCGGCGCGCCTGGACTGGCGGGAGATTCCGCTTTCACGGCGGATGGACACGGTGCGCCTCGACTACGGCGTCGATCTGCCCGGCGGCGGACGGCTGGACGGACCCGGCGCGGTGAGTATGGGCAATCCCCATTGCGTATTCTTCGTCGACGACGTGGAAAGCCTGCCGCTGGAGGAGATCGGTCCGGCGGTGGAGCGCGACGCGCTGTTTCCCGAGCGGGTGAACGCCGGCTTTGCGCAGATCCGCGGCCCGCAGGACATCCGCCTGCGGGTTTATGAGCGCGGCGCAGGGCTCACAAAGGCCTGCGGCACCGGCGCGGCGGCCGCGCTGGTGGCGGCGCACCGCCAGGGCCGGATCGGGCGCGAGGCGGTGATCGAGGCCGACGGCGGGCGCCTGCCCGTGCGCTGGGACGCGGACGGCCATGTTCACCTGTCCGGTCCGGTGGAGCTTGAAGGCGGGTATGCGCCGCCCGAAGCGCTCCTCAGCGCTTTCGATGCGGGTTAACCGCAGAGATCCTCGACCGCGTTCAGCGCCGCGGTGACACCCGAGAGCGAGAAGTCATAGACCGTGGCGGTGCCGCGCATGGAGACCGCCTCCACGCGCATGGTCGCGCCGCGGCGCATGGCGCGCACCAGCCGGTCTTCGTCGCCGGGCTCCTCCAGGAAGCCTTCCTGCTCGGACACGAACATGGTGTAGCGATCCGAGCCCACCCGGGCGCGGGGCGGGCTTTCCGGCTTCAGGGGGTAGCCGGCCAGAAAGCTCGGCTGTTCGTCGGCGGAGCCGTCGGCCCAGCTGGAGATGAGAAAATACACATCTCCGTGATCGACGCCGGAGGGCAGCTGCTCGGTGGGCTCGCTCAGCGCGTAGCAGATCTTCGCCGATCCCTCTCCGCGCGTGAACACACGCCAGTCGGTGTGCGCACCCTGAAAAGCCGGCGCCTGGGCGATGGCGGGGGCGGCGGCTCCTGCAAGCAGGGCAAGGCTGGCGAAGGCGAGGCGCATGGACACTCTCCGTCTTGGCGCGTTGGCTCGTTTTGGGTGCGCTGCGGTAACGCATGGGCGCGCATTTCAGGGTCGCCGCCCGGCGCAGAGGCTCTGGCGTGGGGCTTAAGCGCGCGTTAAAGCACCCCGAGATGGCGGATTGATGGCGCGGCCAATCAGCGCTGGCGGGTTGATTGACCCCATTCAGTCTGTGACATTGGGCTTGCGATATTCAAAGGTGGCTTTTTTGCCCGACGCTCCGGCAGGTTCACAGGCGGCGCCCGACCGCGACAGGCTTGACGGACTCGTCGAGGCGACCGCCCGGCGTGACCGCACCGCGTTCGGCGAGCTGTTCCACTTCTACGCGCCGCGGGTGAAAGCCTATCTGTTGCGCCTGAACGCGGCGGACAGCCTCGCCGAAGAGCTGACCCAGGAGGTCATGCTCACGGTCTGGCGCAAGGCCGAGACCTTCGACCGCAGCCAGGCCTCGGCCTCCACCTGGATCTTCCGAATCGCGCGCAACCGCCGCATCGACGCGGCCCGCCGCGCGGCCAAGCCGGAGCTGGACGGCGAAGACCCCGCGCTTCAGCCCCCCGAGCTGGATGCGCCCGACGAGGCCGCCCACGCCAGCGCGCGCGAGGCCCATGTGCGCGAGGCGCTGGCCGATCTGCCCGACGAGCAGGTGGCTTTGCTGCGCATGGCGTTTTTCGACGGGTTATCCCATCGCGATATCGCAGACCGGGTGGGCGTTCCACTTGGTACGGTCAAATCTCGCCTCCGGCTTGCATTTGACAAGCTGCGAAAACGTCTCAACCGGGAAGCCCTCTGAATTTTCAGCCATGGCCCGTATTTTTGTGGAATATTTTCGCCGCAAGACCTTGAAGCGCGGCGCGTCCGGGCGATATCGCCTCGACTGGGGACATACGCATGATTTTCATGCGCAGACGGACTGACGATCGCCATGACCAATCATCCGCTCGGTGACGAGCTTTACGCCGCCTACGCCTCCGGCGCCCTGTCCGGGCCCATGCGGCTGCTCATCGAAGCTCAGGCGGACGTTTCGCCGGAGGTGGCGCGCGAGCGCGACGCCGCCGAGGCGGTGGCGGGTTTGATGCTGGACAGCGCCGCTCCGGCGCGTGTGCGCGATGAAAGCCTTGAAGAAATCTTCGCCGTGATCGACGCCGAAGAAGCTGGTGCCGGTGAGGCGGGCGTGTTTTCGCCCGCGGCCGGGGACGGCGCCTCCCGCCGCGCCGCGCGCGCGGCCGGCCAGGCGATCGAAGAGCTTCTGGCGCTGCCTGAAGCGGTGCGCGATCTGGCGCTGGAAAAGGGCGCGTGGACGTTCGCCGGCCCCGGCGTGCGCTCCATGGAGCTGATGCGCGACGGCGCCGCCAAGGCCGAGCTGATCCGCCTGGAGCCCGGCCGCGGCGTGCCGCGCCACGGCCATGACGGGCGCGAGTTCACCCTGGTGCTGTGCGGCGCCTTCCATGACGGCCGCGACCGCTACGCCAGGGGCGAGCTGTGCGCCGCCGATCCTTCCACAGAACACAAGCCGGTCGCCGAAGCCGGCGAGGTGTGCATCGCGCTGGCCGTCAGCGACGGCCCGCTCGCCTTCACCGGCCCGCTGGGCTGGGTGCAGCGCGCGCTCGGGGTTTAGCGCTAGCGCTTCAACGCCTCGCTCTGCATCGCGCACAGATCGCTGACGCCCTGGCGCGCCAGGGAAAACAGCGCATCGAATTGTTCCGGGGCCATGGGGCGGTCCTCGGCGGTGGCTTGAACCTCAATGACGCCGCCATCGCTGGTGAGGACGAAGTTGGCGTCGGTCTCGGCGACCCGGTCTTCTTCGTATTCCAGATCCAGGCGCGCCTCGCCGCCGATGATCCCGCAGCTCACCGCGGCGAGCTGGGCGTGGACGGGATCGGTCTTGATGACCTCTTCTTCAACGAGATACGTCACCGCCTGCTTCAGCGCGAGCCAGGCGCCGGTGATGGCGGCGGTGCGCGTGCCGCCGTCGGCCTGCAGCACGTCGCAATCAATGAGAATCTGGCGCTCGCCCAGCGCCTTCAGATCCACCGCCGCGCGCAAGGACCGCCCGATCAAGCGCTGGATTTCCTGGGTGCGGCCCGACACCTTGCCGCCGGTCACTTCGCGGCGGGTGCGCGTGTGGGTGGCGCGCGGCAACATGGCGTATTCCGCCGTCACCCAGCCCTTGCCCTGGCCGCGCAGCCAGGGCGGCGTGGTCTCGTCCACGCTGGCGGTGCAAAGCACATGGGTGTCGCCGCATTTCACCAGGCACGAGCCCTCGGCGTATGGGTTGAAGCCCATCTGGAACTCGATCGGGCGAAGGGCGTCGGGCTGGCGACCGTCGGGGCGCATGGCGGATCTCCTTGTCTGATCCCGCCTTGCTACGCGCTTAAGCGCGCCGGTCAAGCCTGGGCGCATTGCACGTTCGACCGGGCGCGACTAACTCTTGAGGCATGGACGACCGCACCCGCCCCCTTACCGGACTGCAGGCGCTGGACGCGCGCTCGCGACGGATTTTCCGCGAGCTGGTGGAGACGTATCTGGCCACCGGAGAGCCGGTGGGCTCGCGCACCCTGTCGAAGCTGGGCGCGCTGGAGCTGTCGCCGGCCTCGATCCGCAACACCATGGCCGATCTCGCCCAGGCCGGCTTGCTGACCGCGCCGCACGCCTCGGCGGGCCGGCTTCCCACCCATGCCGGGCTGCGCCTGTTCGTGGACGGGTTGTTGCAGATCGGCGATCTGGAAAGCGAGGAGCGCCAGGATATCGAGGACCGGGTCAGCAATGCCGGGCGCCGGCCTGAAGAGGTGCTGTCGGAAGCCTCCAACCTCTTGTCCGGCCTGGCGGGCGGGGCGGGCCTGGTCGCCAGCCCTGAGAGCGAGGCGCCGCTGCGCCATGTGGAGTTCGTCAATCTCTCGCCCACTGAAATTCTCGCGGTTCTGGTGACCGAAGACGGGGCGGTGGAGAACCGGCTTATGAAGGCGCCCGCCGGCCTGCCGCCGGCCGCGCTCATCGAGGCGGGCAATTATCTCTCCGCGCGCCTTCGCGGGCGCACGCTCGCCGAAGCGCTCAAGGACATCACCGAGGAGATCGCCGCCAAGCGCGCCCAGCTGGATTCCACCGCCACCAGCCTGGTGGAGCAGGGCCTGGCCGACTGGGGCGGGCCGGAGAGCCGCACCTTGATCGTGCGTGGTCAGGCCCGGCTTCTCGAAGCGGTGTCCGCGGCCGAGGATCTTGAACGCGTGCGCCTGTTGTTTGAAGACATTGAGCGCAAGGAGGGCCTTCTGGCGCTGCTGGACGAGGCGCGCGCGGGCAAGGGCGTGCGCCTGTTTATCGGCTCGGAGAACCCGCTGTTTTCGCTGTCGGGCTCCAGCGTCATCGTCGCCCCCTATAGAAACCGGGAGAACAAGATCATCGGCGCGCTTGGCGTCATCGGACCCACGCGCCTGAACTACGCCCGCGTCATTCCGCTGGTGGATTACACCGCCCAGGTCGTCGGCAAGCTGCTCGCCGGCGGCCGCTGACTCTGGCCCGCCCCTTGACCTTTCACGCCTTGGACTTGATCTAGCGCCCATGACCGACAACACCGCAAAGCCCGATCCCGAAACCAACCCTGAAGATCACGCCGAGGACGCCGTCTCCGGCGTCGGCGAGGAAAAGCAGGCCGGCGACGCACCGCTGCCCGAGGACGAGCGTCCCGATCTGGACGCCGAGCAGGAGGCCGGCGACACGCCGCAAGAGCCTGACCTCGACGGCCAGCTCGCCGAGGCCAAGGACAAGCTCCTGCGCGCCTATGCCGAGATGGAGAACACCAAAAAGCGCGCCCAGCGCGACGTGAAGGAGGCGCGCGAATACGCCGTCACAGGCTTTGCGCGCGACATGCTGGACGTGGCCGACAATCTTGCGCGCGCCCTTTCGAGCATTGACGACGAGGCCAAGCAGAGCGCCGGGCCGGCCCTTGCGACCCTGCTTGAAGGCGTCGAGCTGACCGAGCGCCGGCTCGCCTCCACGCTGGAGCGCCACGGCGTCAAACGGCTCGAGCCTGAACCCGGCGATCCGCTCGACCCCAACCGTCACCAGGCCGCCGCCCAGGTGCCCGCCGACCAGCCCAAAGGCGCCATCGCCCATGTGATGCAGCCCGGCTACGTCATCGGCGAGCGCACCCTGCGCGCGGCCATGGTGGTGGTCAGCGCCGGCCCGGCCGAGGGCGGCCAGAAAGCGCCGGACACCAAACCCGAACCGCCCAAGGGCGGCGGGGTGGATGTGAGCGCTTAGCCGGCTGCGCTCTGTCCTGTGCAAAAAAGGGCGGCTCCGCTAGGGGCCGCCCTTCTTCGTTTCAGGATCGACCGGACCGATTAACGGCGGCGCGGCGCGGTGCGCGGCTCGCCGTTCTCCCAATAGGTCGCGCCGTTGCGGTAGTCTTCATACCAGTACCGGCCCGAATAGCGGTCGTAATACAGCTCGGAATGGTTCGGATTGTTCACGCTGTGGCCGCATCCGCCCGGCTGGCGGCAGCCGATGACCGCGCCGGCCGCCGCGCCGATCCCGGCGCCGATGAGCGCGCCCCGGCCGGCGTCGCCGTCGCCCACATTATTGCCGATGATCGCGCCCGCGACCGCGCCGGCCCCGGCGCCGGCGGCGGCGCCCCGGACGCCCTGATTGGTGGCGCACGCCGACAGCACCAGCGGAATTGCGGCGAGAAGAACAAGCTTGCGGATCATGGCGGTCTCCCTTTGAAACGCTCTGGGGCGCGCACCGCTGCGGCCCGCTGCATCACGCATATTCAAATGGATCGCGGCTGAATTGAGGCTGAACGTCAATCGCCCTCGCGCCCGGCGAGCCGGGTGGCGGTCTCGATCAGCCGGTCCAGTTCCACCGGCTTGGCCATGTAATCGTCCGCGCCCGCGGCGAGCGCCGCTTCGCGCGCGCCGTTCATGGCGTGGGCGGTGAGCATCAAGACCGGAATGTCGCACACAGGCGGCTCCATCGTGCGCAGGGTCCGGATCGCATCCTCGCCGTTCATTCCCGGCATCTCGCGATCCATGATCACCAGATCGAATTGCTCGCGTGCGAGCCGGTCGAGCGCGGCGTCGGCGCGCGCTTCGGCCGCGACCCGCCAGCCATGGAGCGAAAGCGCCTCCTCCACGACTTCGCGATTGACCGCGTTGTCCTCGACGATAAGCGCGCGCGGCTCTCCGGCCGATGCCTGCACGGTGGCGGACGGCGCCGCGCCGGCTTCGGGCCCGGCCGGCTTGAACGGCAGGGTTAGGCGGAACGCGGCGCCGCCCTCCGGCGCGTCGTCCACGTCAAGCTCGCCGCCCGCGAGCGCCGTCAGATCGCGCGCGATCGCCAGTCCCAGCCCGGCGCCCTCATGGCTGCGCGACAAGGACGCGTCACCTTGCCGGAAACGTTCGAAGATCGACCTTCGCAGCGCCGGCGGCACGCCGGGCCCGGTGTCGCGCACTTCAAAGATCATGCGCCCGGCGTCGCGGCGCGCCGCGATGACCACTTCGCCGGCCTTGGTGAATTTCGCCGCGTTGCCCGCCAGATTGATGAGGATCTGACGGGTGCGGCGCGGGTCGGCGAAGAAAGGCGCGTCGGCGCCGTCGCCCGGCTCGACGCGCAGGTTGAGGTTCTTCTGCAGACAGACCCCGCGCACCGCCTGCCCGACCGCCTCGATCAGCGCGGTCGCCGTCACGGGCTCCGGCTCAAGTAGGATGCGGCCCGCCTCCACCCTGGACAGGTCGAGCACGTCCTCGATCAGCCCAAGCAGCGACTGACCAGAGGAGAGAATCGTCTCCACCGCCCGGCGCTGGCGCGCGTCGAGCTCGGTCATGGCGAGCACCTGCGCCATGCCCAGAACGCCGTTTAGAGGCGTGCGGATTTCGTGGCTCATATTGGCCAGAAACTCGCTTTTCAGCCGGTTTGCCGACTGCGCGTCGTCGCGCGCGCGCCGCAGCGCCTCAGCCTGTTCGACCCGGCTCGTCACGTCGCGCTGCACCGCGACCCAGTAGTGATGCCAGCCCGCGGCGTCGGTGATGGGCTTGATGTCGAGCTCGACCCAGAAGGGTTCGCCGGACTTGGTGTAGTTCTTCAACACCTCGCGCACCGGTTTCCAGGTCTTGAGCGCGGCGCGGATGCGGCCCAGCGCGACCCGGTCCACGTCCTCGCCCTGAAGAATGCGCGGGGTCTGGCCGATCGCCTCCTGGCGCGAATAGCCGGTCATGCGGGTGAAGGCGTCGTTGACCCAGACCATGCGCGGCCCGGGCTCGTCGATCGGCTCAGCCTGCGTGATCGCCACGGCGTCGCGTACATGGTCGCCCAGCCTGGCGGTGACGGCGTCGAGATTCATGTCAGTAAGTCCGTTCAGCGAGTCAGCTATTTTAGAGGCGTCTGAAACGGCGCGCCAGACGGGCTATGACGGGTGCGTCACTCGGCGAAGCGTGAGATTGATCCGCCCCGGCCGCCAGGCCGGCGGCAGCACGGTGGAGGTGTCTGGATAGATCCGGTCAACGCCGTGATGGCGCGCGCGGGCGTCGCCGCCAAGCACCACCACGTCGCCTGAACTTAGAACGAAAGAGCGCGTGGGATCCTTGCGCCCCGGTCCGCCGAGTCGGAAGCGCGCCTTGTCGCCGAGGGAGACCGACACCACCGGCGCGCTGACCGCCTGCTCGTCATTGTCCACGTGAAGGCCCATGCGCGCATCGGGCCCGTACCAGTTCACGAGGCACGCCTCGGGCGGATCGGGCCAGTCTGTGACCGCCGCCCACAAATCGAGCAGCGCGCGGGGCATGGCCGGCCAGGGGGCGCCCGTGACGGGGTGGGCCGGCTCGTAGCGATAGCCCTTGTCCTTGTCGGTGACCCAGCCCAGCGGCCCGAAATTGGTCATGCGCACGCTCAAGGGCTTGCCGGTGCGCGGCATGGCGGGCTGGTAGAGCGGGCTTTGCGCGACCTTCTCCAGCACTTGCGAGACCAGCGCCGTCTGCGCCGTCCGCGGAAAATGATCGGGCAGGAGTTTGAAGCCGGAAGGGTAGGTGAAGTCCGTCATCGCCGATCCCATGCGTGCACCGGCACGCCCGCTAAAAAGGAAACCGCCTCATCCTTTCCTAGTGCGCGCCGCTAAGAAAGCCTGTGCACGGTCCGTCTTGAATCGCGCCCGCGCCCTTGCGCGCCCTCCCCCGCCTTCCTAAATCGCCCCGTGACGCGCAAGGACATCACGCCTGCGTGAAATTTTCGATTTCGCTCCGGGGTCGCCCGGGGCCGGTTTGAGCTTTGATGAACGCCAAGACGGGGGGCGGTCCCCGTTTTTGAGCCGGGCGCTTCGGGCCTGGTTCTTCGCCCGCCCCGCCGAAACACAGGAGACGAGAGACGACATGAGCAAGGTTATCGGCATCGATCTGGGGACCACCAACTCCTGCGTCGCGGTCATGGACGGCGACCAGGCCAAGGTCATTGAGAACGCCGAAGGCATGCGCACCACGCCCTCCGTGGTCGCCTTCAGCGAAGACGGCGAGCGCCTGATCGGCCAGCCGGCCAAGCGCCAGGCGGTGACCAATCCCGACCACACCTTCTTCGCCATCAAGCGCCTTATCGGCCGGACCATGAGCGATCCGACCGTGAAAAAAGACAAGGACATGGTGCCCTACGCCATCGTGGAAGGCGCCAATGGCGACGCCTGGGTGCAGGGCCGCGACAAGAAGTACGCCCCGTCCGAAATCTCCGCCTTCATCCTTCAGAAGATGAAGGAAACCGCCGAGAATTATCTTGGCGAAAAGGTGGAGAAGGCCGTCATCACGGTGCCGGCCTACTTCAACGACGCCCAGCGTCAGGCCACCAAGGACGCCGGCAAGATCGCCGGGCTTGAAGTGCTGCGCATCATCAACGAGCCCACCGCGGCCGCCCTCGCCTACGGCCTTGATAAGGGCGAAAGCCGCACCATCGCGGTCTACGATCTGGGCGGGGGCACGTTCGACGTCTCCGTGCTCGAGATCGGCGACGGCGTGTTCGAGGTGAAGGCCACCAACGGCGACACCTTCCTGGGCGGTGAAGACTTCGACATGCGCATCGTCGAATACCTCGCCGCGGAGTTCAAAAAGGAGCAGGGCATCGACCTGCGCTCCGACAAGCTCGCGCTTCAGCGCCTGAAGGAAGAGGCGGAAAAGGCCAAGAAGGAGCTCTCCAGCGCCTCGTCCTATGAGGTGAACCTGCCCTTCATCACCGCGGACGCTTCGGGTCCGAAGCACCTGAACATGAAGCTGTCGCGCGCCAAGCTGGAAAGCCTGGTGGACGATCTGGTCAAGCGCACGATCGAGCCGTGCAAGGCGGCCCTGAAGGACGCCGGCGTATCTGCGTCCGACATCGACGACGTGGTTCTGGTGGGCGGCATGACCCGCATGCCCAAGGTGCAGGAGGCCGTAAAGGGCTTCTTCGGCAAGGACCCCCATCGCGGCGTGAACCCGGACGAGGTCGTGGCCATGGGCGCCGCGATCCAGGCCGGCGTTCTGCAGGGCGATGTGAAGGACGTGCTGCTGCTTGACGTGACCCCGCTGTCGCTGGGCATCGAGACGCTGGGCGGCGTGTTCACCCGCCTCATCGACCGCAACACGACGATCCCGACCAAGAAGTCGCAGACCTTCTCCACCGCCGACGACAATCAGACCGCCGTGACGATCCGGGTGTTCCAGGGCGAGCGCGAGATGGCCGCGGACAACAAGCTGCTGGGTCAGTTCGACCTGGTGGGTATTCCGCCCGCTCCGCGCGGCATGCCGCAGATCGAGGTCACCTTCGACATCGACGCCAACGGCCTCGTGAACGTGTCGGCGAAAGACCAGGCCACCGGCAAGGAGCAGCAGATCCGCATCCAGGCCTCCGGCGGTCTGTCCGACGATGACATCGAACAAATGGTCAAGGACGCCGAAGCCAACGCAGAGGCCGACAAGAAGCGTCGCGAGCTGGTGGACGCCAAGAACACCGCCGAGGCGATGATCCATCAGACCAACTCCCAGGTCTCCGAGTTCGGCGACAAGCTGAACCCGGCCGACAAGGAGGCGATCGAAACCGCGGTCAAGGAGCTCGAAGAGGTCAAGGACGGCGAAGATCTTGAAGCCATCCAGCAGAAGACCCAGGCCCTTCAGCAGGCCGTCATGAAGCTGGGCGAGGCGATCTACGCCCAGCAGCAGGCCGGCGGCGCCGCACCTGAGGGCGGTGAAGGCGAGGGCTCGAAGGAAGATGAAGGCGTCGTCGACGCGGAATTCACTGAGGTGAAGGACGATGATGACGACGACAAGAAGAAGAGCGCCTAAGGCGGTCTTCAAAAGCGCAAGCGCGGCCCCGTCCCGAACCTGCGGGGCGGGGCCGCATCGCTTCGGCCGGCCGGCGCCGCATTTCGCCGCCGCAGCCGGAGCTGAGTAAATACGGGCCGAGCGCCGACCTCGCTCCCTCCCCCTTTGGGGAGGGTCGGGGTGGGGGGCGCGCGACCTTTGAAACCGGGCGCGCTTGGTGCGCCGCCCTACCCCACCCCGGCCCTCTCCGTCCAAGGGGAGGGAGAGCTTCTGGACCGGCGTGCAAGGGGCTGTCCCGGCGCGCCCTGCCGAACGGGTTTGGACGTAAACGCATGAGCAAGCGCGATTATTACGAGATTCTGGGCGTCGAGCGCGGCGCGGATGCCGGCGCGATCAAGAGCGCCTATCGCAAGCTCGCGATGAAATATCACCCCGACCGCAATCCGGGCGACGCCGAGGCCGAGGCCCGGTTCAAGGAGGTGGGCGAGGCCTATTCGGTGCTCTCCGACGCCGACAAGCGCGCCGCCTATGACCGCATGGGCCACGCCGCGTTCAGCCAGGGCGGCGGCGGGCAGGGCCCGTTCGGCGGCGGCGGGTTCGGCGGCGGTTCGGCGGCCGATTTCGCCGATATTTTCGAACAGGTCTTCGGCGACGCCTTCGGCATGGGCGGGCGCGGCCGCGGCGGCGGGCGCCGGGCGGGACCGGCGCGCGGCTCGGATTTGCGCTATGACATGGAGATCACGCTGGAGGAGGCGTTCCACGGCAAGGACGCCAATATCCGCGTGCCCACCACCGTGTCCTGCGAACGCTGCAGCGGCGACGGCGCGGAACCGGGCACCGGCGTGACCACGTGCGAAACCTGTTCGGGAGCCGGCCGTATTCGCCGCACCCAGGGCTTTTTCACCATGGAGCAGACCTGCCCCACCTGCGGCGGGCGCGGCCAGTATGTGGAGACGCCCTGCCAGGAGTGCGACGGCGCCGGCCGCGTGCGCAAGATGCGCGATCTGCGCGTCCAGATCCCCGCCGGCGTCGAGGACGGGATGCGCATCCGCCTGGCCGGCGAGGGCGAAGCGGGCGCGCGCGGCGGGCCGCGCGGCGATCTCTACATCTTCATCTCGGTCCTGCCCCATGAATTGTTTGAGCGCGACGGGCCCAATCTGTATTGCCGCGCCCCGGTGCCCATGGTCACCGCCGCGCTGGGCGGCGAGATCGACGCGCCCACCATTGACGGCGGCAAGGTGAAGATCACCGTGCCCGAAGGCGCCCAGACCGGCGAACGCATGCGCCTGCGCCATAAGGGCATGAGCAGGGTGAACACCGGCGGGGCGCGCGGCGACATGTATGTGGAGGTCTTTGTGGAGACCCCGCGCAAGCTCACCGAGCGCCAGCGCGAAATCCTGCGCGAGTTCTGCGACATCTCCGGCGACGGCTGCAATCCGGAAAGCGACGGATTCTTCAAAAAGGTCAAACGCTTCTGGAATGACGTGCGCGGCGACGACGAGGCGGTTTAGGCAGTTCAGCGCCGCCGCCCGCTAAAGCGCGTTACCGCTTTTTTCACCCTGCGAAGCGCACGACTGTCCGCACCAAGGAGCGCGCCATGTCCGACGTCAAACTCAAAGCCGCCGTTTGCGGCGTGTCCGGCCGGCTGGGCCGGACCATCGCTCACCAGCTGATCGGCCGCATCGACACCGCGCTGACCGGCGGCATGGTGAGTTCCGACAGCGTGCACCTGGGCGCCGATCTCGGCGAGATCGCGGATAAGGGCTATCTCGGCGTCACCGCCGCGGTGGCCCTTGAGGACGCGGTCGCAGACGCGGATATTCTCATCGACGTCTCCGCGCCGCAGGTCGTTGCGGCGGTCGCCGGGCGGCTCACCGATAAGGGCGGTCCGGGGCTGGTGACCGGGACGACCGGGCTTGACGATGATCAGCAGGCGGCGCTTGAAGCGGCCGCGAAGACGATCCCGGTTCTGCAGGCGAGCAATTTCTCCCTCGGCGTCGCGGTGGTGGAGCGCCTGGTGGCGGAGGCGGCGCGTGCGCTGAAGGCCGACCAGTTCGATCTGGAGATCGTTGAGACTCACCATAAGCGCAAGGCCGACGCGCCCTCTGGCACGGCGTTGACGTTGGGAAAAGCGGCGGCGCGCGCGCGGGGAGAGACGTTCGACACGGTCGCCCAGTTCGACCGGCCGCGCAGCGGCGGGTCGCGGCCCATGGGTCAGATCGGGTTCGCGGCGCTGCGCGGCGGCGGCGTGGTGGGCGAGCATGAAGCCCGCTTCCTGTCGGCGCTGGAGGAGGTGAGCGTCGCTCACCGCGCCTTCGACCGCTTCATCTTTGCGCGCGGCGCGGTGGAGGCGGCGCTCTGGCTCAAGGATAAAAAGCCGGGCCGCCTCTACACCATGCAGGACGTGCTGGGTTAGCGGTTACGCGGTTCCGAACAGCTCAAGCTGACGGGCGTCGATCTGCGGCTCCAGGATCGGGCCGCGCATGCGGTTGCGCGACAGGGTGCGCGAGGGCGGCGGCGCCACGACGGTTTCGCCCTGGCTGACAGACAAACCCAGATCGCTGGCCTTGGAACGGATTGCGGCGTCGGGCCGGCCAAGCCGCAGGCTGATCAACCGCAACGGCGCGCCCCGGCGCGCCAGATCGCGCAGCGCCGCCAGATCCTCGCGACGCCAGCGCTTGCCGGCGTTGCGGGCGAACCCGCCTGAATTTGAACCGTAAGCCATCTCACGCTCCTGTTCTCGACAATGAGAACATAAGCGGAACGGACGCAGGCCGTCAAGCCATGTTCCGCTTGCGTTCTCCAACAGGGTTAACGCGAGACGGATTCGCCGGGTTCCGAAGGCCTTACCAGCTGCCGTCATTCTCCATGCTTTTCCAGGGTTCGGCGGGCTCCAGGGGCTCGCCCTGCTGAAGCAGTTCTATGGAGACGCCGTCCGGGCTCTTGATGAAGGCCATTCGCCCGTCGCGCGGCGGGCGGGCGATGGTGAAGCCCATGCCCTGCATGCGCGCGCACAGGGCGTAGATGTCCGCCACCTGATAGGCGAGATGGCCGAAATTGCGGCCCGTGCCATAGGCTTCGGCGTCCCAGTTGTAGGTCAGCTCCACCATGGGCAGGCCGGAGGGCATGGGCCCTTGCAGCGGTCCGGTCAGCGGGGTGGGCACGCCGGCGCGTTGCAGATCGTCCGGGGTCGCCAGGAAGATGAGCGTGAAGCGCCCGTCCTCGTTCTCGGTGCGGCGCAGCTCTTCGAAGCCGAGCCCCTCGCAGTAGAAGCGAAGGGACTCGTCGATGTCGGTGACGCGCACCATGGCGTGCAGGAATTCCATAGCGATAAACGCTCCTTGCGGAAGATCATAAGGAAAGAGGAAAGGGAAACTCAGCCGTCGGAGTCCGGTTTCGGATCAGGGCGCACCCGGCGCGCCCATTTCGGTCGCCGGCGCCAGCTGGTCTCTTCGGGCAGCGGCTCGCCGCGGGCGCGCGCGAGCGCGTGATGGAACGGCTCCGGCGTGTTGGCGTGGGCCAGGCGCGCAAACGTCGCCGCGACCACCGCCCAAATGAAGCACAGGGCGAAAAACAGCGAAAACATGTAGACATAGCCGGTATGGCCGGCCCATTCCGGTGCGCCGCTCGCCTCCCAGATCAGGTCGTAGATCGTGGGAACCAGGATCAGGGCGGGCGGGCTCACCAACAGCGCGGCCGCCGCGCCGCCGGCGGCATAGAGCGCCCAGCGCGGCTGGAAGGCGTCCACGTAGAGCTTGACGAATTCGCCCTCGCCCACCGAATTCACGCTCGCCGGCTTCTCTTTCACACGCTGAGCGTACTCGGCCCGGGCGTCGGCGCGCAGAGAGCGGACGGCGAGGCCCCAGCGCACCAGCGCGGCCAGGGCGAACAGCGCGACCAGCGCGCCGACCAGTAGGAAACCTGAAGCGATCATGAAGGGGTATTTAACCCCTCGCGGCCTCATAAGCGAGCATGCAGCGCTTGCGAGTCAGTCCCCAGTGATAGCCGGTGAGCCGGCCGTCGCTCGACAGCACGCGGTGGCAGGGGATGAGGAAGCTCACAGGGTTTGCGCCCACCGCCGCGCCCACGGCCCGGCTGGCCTTGGCGGCGCCCACCGCCTCTGCGACGTCGCGATAGCTCACCGTTTTTGCTGACGGGATGCGCAGCAGCGCGCGCCAGACCTGCCGGCGCCAGGGCGTGCCGTAGAGCGCAAGATCGATCCGCGTCTCGCCCGGCCCGGCCTCGAAAATGCGCGCCGCCCAGTCGGCCGCGAGGCGGTCATCGGTTACAAAGCGGGCATGGGGAAAGCGGCCGGTGAGGTCGGCGCGCACGCCCTGCGCCCCGCCCGGATCGGCGAAGCCCAGCGCCGACAGGCCGCGCGGCGCGATCAAGAATACGCCGGTTCCAAACGGCGTCGCGGCCTCGCCGATGCGCAAGGTGATCTGAGCCCCGCCGGCCTTGGCTTCGCCGGGCGTCACACCTTCCTCCGCGATGAACACGTCATGCAGGCGCGAGGGCGCGGAGAGCCCGGTTTCATAGGCGGCGTCCATGACGCTGGCGCCGTCCAGCAAGAGCTTTCGCGCGCTGGCGTGGGTGAGCGCCTGGATCATGCGTTTGGGGCTGGTCCCGGTCCAGCGGGTGAACAGGCGCTGAAAATGGTGCGGCGACAGGCCAGCGGCGTGCGCCGCCTCGGCGAGATCGGGGTGGTCGCGCCAATGCTCCGACAACCAATGGATCGCGGCGCCCATGCGCGCGTAATCGGTGCGGCTTTCAAGATCGGAACGGGGGTCGGCGTGCGTCATCGGGCGAGACTGGCGTGTCTTACGCGGGCGCGCCACCCGGTTCTTGCGGCGCGCCGCGCCGGGCCTTGTCGATCGCCCCGCGCACCGCCTCGGCGAGGGCTTCGCGCTCTTTCGGGCTCAGCATCGCGCCGATGATCAGGTTGCGGCCCTTATGGTGCAGGCGCGCCTGCACGTCCGGCTCGCCCTCGCCGGCCACCTCCACCCGCGTCCAGGCGAGCGGGACGCGAAACGCCGTCTGGTGGCCGAAGGGCGATCGGCGCGCCACGCGGATCTCTTCGTTGGTGACCTTGATCGTCTCCACCCGGCGTCCGTCGCGATAGGACAGCTTGAACGCGGCGAAGACGATCAACACGTCGAGCCCGAAAAATCCGATGACCGGCCAGGCGCCCAGCAGCAAAAACGCCATGCCGGCGATGAAGCTCACCGCGCCGAGCGCGAGCATCAACGCATAGAAGGCCGGGTTGGCCAGGGAGCGGTTGGGCCGGATCTCCGCATCGAGATAAAGCGTCGCCGCGCCCGGCAGGGGCGGGGCGGACGGGTCGGCGGGCCAGGTCTCGTAGGGGCGGCGTTCCATGACTGGAAAGAATAGCGCCGGCGGCGAACGGTTCCAGCCCCTCAGCGCCCGGTGGAGCCGAAGCCGCCCGCGCCGCGCTCGGTGTCGTCGAGATCCTCGACTTCTTCCCATTCGATCCGGGTGACCGGCGCCACGACCATCTGGGCGATGCGCTCGCCGCGCTCGACGGTGAACGGCTCGCGCCCATGATTGATGAGGTTCACCTTGATCTCGCCGCGATAGTCCGCGTCGATCGTGCCCGGCGAGTTGACGCAGGTGATGGCGTATTTCACCGACAGCCCGGAGCGGGGCCGGATCTGAGCTTCGAAGCCTTCGGCCAGTGCGATGGACAGGCCGGTGGGGATCAGACGCCACTCGCCGGGATGCAGCACCACCGGCGCGTCCGCGGCCAGAGCGGCGCGCAAATCCATCCCGGCCGCGCCGGGGGTTTCGTAGCGGGGAAGCTCGAGGCCTTCGAAATGGGCGAGCGGTTTGACTTTCAGTCTGAACACCGAGGCGCTCCCTGCGCGGTGAAAAGGGGCCTCACCTTAGGCGTATTCGCAGACCCGTCAGTGGAAAAAAGGCGCCCCGGCCATGGCCCCGGGGCGCATCGCCTTACTGGGACTCCGCCTGCTCGGCCATATAGGCCTCAAGCTCAGTCTCGGAGTCCGCAAACCCTTCTAAGGCCGCGCGGATCGCCATGACGTCGTCCTGGGTCAACTCGCCCTGGACCGGGCGCACCAGATATTGCGGCGGGGTCTGCTCGCCGGCGTCGTTGGTCCCGCCGGCCGCGAAGCCCATGGCCAGGACCTTGGCGTCCTCGCCTTCGCCGTCGCGCAGGAAGAGCGGCACGCCGCGATAGCGCACCAGCTCGAAGTCGTTGGCGTCGGGCACGACGGTGTCGCGCACGCACATGACGCCGGACGCCCCTTCAGAAATGGGCGGGGCGTCCATCAGGCCAGGCCGCGCGGTTTCCGCGCGCAGCTCATAGCCGGTCATTTCGGTGTAGTCCGCGCCGTCGGGGCCGACTTCATAGCACTGCGCGGAGGCCGCGCCCGTGACGGCGGCGGCGCCAAGGGCGGCTAGAAACACGGTTTTCATAGCGATCCAATTTCGTTGCTGGCGGATGGGCGGAGCCTAACAGGGCGAGGCGGCGAAAAACAAATCATCCGCTGCGACGCCCGGTCAGCCGCCCAGCGCCGCCCGGATCTCCGCCGCCAGCCGGCGCGCGACCTCAGCCTTGGCGGCGCGCTCTATCACCTGCTCGCCGGCTTCGCGAATGATCAGCGCGGCGTTCTCCTCACCCCCCATGGCGTCGCCGGACACGTCATTGGCGACGATCCAGTCGCAGCCCTTGCGCCGGCGTTTTTCCCGGGCGAGGCGGGGGACGTCATGGGTCTCCGCGGCAAAGCCCACCACCAGGCGCGGGCGCCGGGGCGGTTCATGGCCGGCGAGGGTTTTGAGAATGTCGGGGTTCTCCACCAGCGCCAGCGTGGTGAGGCCGGCCTTGTCGAGCTTCAGCTTGCGCGGGTGGGTCTCGGCCGGGCGCCAGTCGGCGACCGCGGCGACGGCGACGAACACGTCGGCGGGCAGCGCGCCTTCGACTGCGGCGAGCATGTCGCGGGCGCTTTCCACATGGACGGTGGTGAGCCCCGCCGGGTCGTCAAGCGCGGTGGGGCCGGCCACCAGGGTGACGTCGAAGCCTTCATCGCGCAGCGCCGCGGCGACGGCGTAACCCTGCTTGCCCGAGGAGCGGTTGGAGAGAAACCGCACCGGGTCGAGGGCCTCCAGCGTCGGGCCCGCGGTGACGATCGCGCGCATCAGCGGGCTTTCAGGGCGGCGCTGATCGCATCGGCGATGCGCTCCACCTCCGGCAGCCGGCCGGGGCCGAATTCTCCGCACGCCATCTCGCCCTCGTCGGGCTCCATCACGGTGACCCCGAAGCCGCGCAAGGCCTCGACGTTTCGCACCGTGGCCGGATGGGTCCACATGCGCACGTTCATCGCCGGCGCCATGAGCACAGGCTTGTCGGTGGCCAGAAGCGCCGTCGTAGCCATGTCGTCGCAGATCCCGGCGGCGTGCTTGGCCATGAGATTGGCCGTGGCCGGGCTGACTACAACCAGATCGGCCGAGCGCGACAGCTCGATATGGCCCATCTCCGCCTCGTCGTTCAACGAGAATAGATCGTCGAAGACTTTCTCGCCGGAGAGCGCGGAGACGCTCATGGGCGTGACGAACTGCTTGGCCGCTTCGGTCATGATGCAGCGCGAGGCGACCCCACGCTTTTTCAGCGTCCGGATCAGCTCCAGCGATTTATACGCGGCGATGCCGCCGCCGATGATCAGGAGTATGCGCGTGTCCGTCATGGGCGCTCCGATTGCTCGGCCCCAGTGTTAGCCGGGCTCCGCCGGCGCGTCACCTGTGGAGGCGGGGAGTCAGGGGGCTGAAGCGCACCGGTCGTCCACAAGAAGCCGGTCCCGCGCCCAGCCCGCCAGCCCGGCTTCATCAAGGTCGCCTGCGGCGAGCTGTAGAAAGGTGTCGATGACCTCGCTTTGGGATGCGTCGAGCCTGAAACCGTTCAGAAACAGTGTGATCAGGAAGCCCGCTGCGGCTGCACGCTTGTTGCCGTCCACCAGCGGATGGTTGCTCGACAGGCCATAGGCCAGCGCCGCCGCCAGCGCACAGACATCCGCGGCTTCTCCGTATGCGAGCCGATTTTCAGGCCTTGCAAAGGCTGACTCAAGAAGTCCCGCGTCGCGAAATTGAAGCGGCGTGCCCGTCGTTTCGTGTAGGATCTCTCCAAGCACGTCGACGAAGCCCGCCCGGTCGGGCAGGCGCGGGGTCATTGGCCAAGCTTCGTAAGGGCGTAGCGGTACTGGGCGAGCGCTTCGCGTCCCGCGGCGACGGTCGCGTCGTACTCGCCGCCTTCCGCCGAGATGACCACCCGGCCGTTCTCCGCATGCACCACGACCGGCGTGTCCGGCGACAGGCCGGCCACGTCCAGGGCCTTGCGCGACAACGTCACACCGTAGCTGTTGCCCGTTTTGCGCAGCTTGCGGGTTTCGCGCACCGGCTCATGCTGTTGCTCGTGTTCAAACGTCTGCCCGCCGCGCTCGCGCATGCTCGCCTCCTCTAGACTGAGGCAGAAAAATAAGCACAAACGTGCTTACTTTCAAGCGCGCCTACCCGCCGCCGTCGAAGGCGCCGAAGAAATACGCCGTGATCAGGGCGCCGAACCCGGCGATGACGATGGCGGTGAGGATTCGGCCCGCCCATTTCTGCGCAAGAACGCGCGGGCGGATCGGGGGTTCGACCTCGATCGCCTCAGCCGCCTTAGATAACCGCTCCAGCGTTTCGGGCAGGGACAGGATGGTGTCGCGCAGCTCGTTGAGGTCATGCACCGCGTCGCGCACCTTGCCTTCGGGTCCAAGCTCTCGGCGCATGAAGCGCTCCACGGCCGGCGCGGAGGACTTCCACATATTATGGCGCTCAGACAGTGACCGGCACACGCCTTCGGCCTGGACCATGGTCTTTTGCAGCATGACCAGCTGGGGCTGCAGGTGCATGTCGAACAGATCGGTGATCTCGAACAGCTGCAGAAGCACCCGGCTCATGGGCACCTCGTCGGCGGTCTTGCCGAAGATCGGTTCGGCCACCGCCCTCAAGGCGCTGGCGAAATCGGCTTTGGAGAATTTGCCCGGCACGTAGCCGGCGGCGAAATGGGCTTCGGCGGCGGCGTCATAATCGCGCACAAGGAAGCCGTGCAGGATCAAGGCGAGATAGCGCCGCTCCTGCGCGCCCAGCCGGCCCATGATGCCAAAATCCACCGCCCAGAGCCGGCCGTCCGGCGCCACGAACAGATTGCCGGCGTGCAGATCGGCGTGAAACACGCCCCGCTCCAGCGCGGTGGTGAGGAAGGCGTCGGTGAGATCGGCGGCGAGCTTGACCTTGTCCACCCCGGCCGCGTCGATCGCCTCCATGTCGGTCATGGGGATGGCGTCGATCCACTCGGTGGTGAGCACGCGTTTCGCGGTGCGCGACCAGTCCACCTCGGGGATCCAGAAATTCTCCGCCGCAACGGCCGCTTCGGAGAGCTCCGACGCGCTGGCCGCTTCCAGGCGCAGATCGGTCTCCAAGGTGAGCGAGCGCGCCACCGTTTCCACAAAGGCGCGCGGCTCCATGCGTTTCGACGCCGGGAACAGACCCTCGGTGAGCTTGGCGCCCAGCTTCATGGCGGAGATGTCGCGTTTGATGCGCCGCTCCACGTCGGGGCGCAGGATCTTCACCGCCACGGTGCGGCCGTCGGCGGTGACCGCCTTATGGACTTGGGCGATGGAGGCCGCGGCCACCGGCTCGCCCAGGCTTTCAAACCAGTCCTCCACCGCGCCGCCAAGCTCGGCGCGGACCGTGGCGCTGGCCTTTTCCAGACCGAACGGCTCCATCTTGTCCTGCAGGCGCGCGAGCCCCCGCGCAAATTGGGGCCCAACCACGTCCGCGCGGGTGGCCAGAACCTGGCCGAACTTCACGTAAGACGGGCCCAGCTGCTCCAGCGCCCGCGCCAGGCGTTCGCCGGGATTATCGGCGCGCCCGCGAATGGCGATGAGGCGCGCCAGCTTGCCCAGGAACCGCGCCGGCGCGGGAAACGCCTGCTGGTATTCCTTTGGAAAAATGGCGTCATGGCGCGCCAGCGTCCAGGCGGCGCGGGCCAGGCGGGCGAGATTTTGAACCGTGTGAAACACGGGTGTGAGGTTTAGGGCGAGCAACCCCTTTTGGCGAGGGGGGCGCGGCGATAAAGCTGCGCGCGGTCGCGGGCCAGATCGCTTTAGGGCGTGACCAGGGCAAGGCGGGCGGTGTTATCGGATCGGTTCCAGATCGCTTCTATGCAGACGGACATTCGGGCGGTCATGATCATGGCTCGCCCCCGGCGCTCGGCCTGGACCCTGGCGGCGTCGTAACGGCTGCGTTCAAGCAAACCGCCGAGCCGGCTGGCTCTTATCGTATGTCAGGCGCGCCGCGCTCGGCGGGTTCAGCCCAATCATCACCGGCAGGCGGCGAGGCTTAGACATATACAGCGCGTCGTGAAGGCTTACGGCCTTGCATCCCGAAACCGAGGCGCGCGGGAATGCGCGCGACACGCATGCCTTTCAGGAGAACAGCTTCAAGGCATGATTGCGGTGAGCATGACCCATACTACGAGAAGCCCGCAATATTTCTAAGGCTGTATTCTTCTTGACCGCGCTGGCGATTTCCGCAAAAGTTGTATTTGCATGGCCATGCACCATTGTGAAACCTGAGAAAAAGGAGGGTCGCCATGACGGCGATGACTCAACAGTTCGACGGCGTTCGCGAGCTGTCGATGGACGAAGTGGATGCAGTGGCCGGTGGGCCGTTTTGGGTACCGATCCTTGTCGGTGTCGGGATCACGATTGTCGGTGATGCGGCGCTCAACGTCATCGATGGAGCATCGGATGCGATCGCCGGTCGTGAAAACGCGACCCAGTCTGAAGCGGAAGGGTAGGTGCTGTGATGCGTGAACTCTCTTTCAATGAAATCGAGCAGATCTCCGGCGGCGGCAGCGCCTGGGACGATTTCTGGTATAATGTCGGATACAAACTAGTTGAATTCGTTCAGGATTCAGCGCAAGCTGACGATGTTCAATATGAAGATCCGTTTGGCGCAGGAACGACCGGCTCGATACCGGTGACTGCCTGACCCTGGCGCGCCGCCGGTCAAAACTTTCCGGCGGCGCGCTCTTATATCGGAGCGGACTGATGCAAGCTTTCATCCTGGGCGCGTTGCTCTTAGTCGTCCTCTTGATCCTGGATCAATGGATGTCTCCCGAACCCGCGGCGATTTTGGCCGGCGCCATTATTGGTGGGATTTTGATCGGACGGCGGGCCAAGGCTCCCTCGCCGGCGCGGTCGGAGACATGAATCCGGCCTAATCGCACTCGCTTACCGGACCACAGCTCATGGGTAGGGCGGCGAACAACCGCAGTCCTGGTGAGGCGGGGCGGCGTTAAAGCTGCCTCTTGCGGTCTTGAAGAAACGCCCGCACCCCCGGATCGGGGCTGAGCGCGGCGGCCCGGTCATAGGCCGTGCGCGCCTTGGCGCGCCGCCCCGCCCGGGCGAGCCAATGGGCGTGGGCGGCGTGGAACGGCTGGTGATCGCGCGCCTGAGCGACCAGCGGCGCGAGCAGCGACAGCGCGGCTTCAGCGCCGAACGCCTCGCCATGGGCGCAGGCGCGCGCCACATGGCCGCCCAGCCCGGCGCCGGCCAGGATCAGCCGGTCGTAGAGGGCGGCGGCGGCCGGCCAGTTGGTGGCGCCGGTCTTGCGCCGTTCGGCGTGCACGGACTGGATCGCGGCTTCAAGCGCGAACCGGCCCGGCGGCGCCAGGGCGAGGGACCGCCTCAGCGCGGCCTCGCCCGCGTCGATCAGCGCGACGTCCCACAGCGTTGGGTCCTGCTCGGCCAGGGGGATATAGGCGCCGTCCGCGCCGCGCCGCGCCGCTGCGCGCGCCTGACAATGGCAGATCAGCGCGTAAAGCCCATGGGCTTCGGCCGCTTGCGGCGCCAGCTCGGTGAGAAGGCGGGACAGGTACAGCGCCTCATCCAACAGGTCGCCGGCCCGGCCCGGCGCCGCACCGGCGACATCGGCGCCGGCGGTGTAAGCGGCGTAAACCGCGTCGAGCACCGGCGCGAGGCGCGGTGCAAGGGTCTCGGCGGCCGGCGCCTCAAAGGCGAGGCCGGCGGCCTTGATCCTCGCCTTGCCCCGCGACAGGCGCTGACCCATGGCCGCCGGCGAAACCAGGAAGAGCGCGCCGATGCGCGCAGCGTCCAGCCCAAGCACCACCTGCAGCATGAGCGGGGTGTGCAGGCGGGCGTCTATGGCCGGATCGGCGCAGGCGAGCATCAGGCCCAGCCGCGCGTCCGGCAGCGCGCCGGTCTCGGCGGCGGCGCCCAGACGGCCTAAAAGCAGGACGAGCTCCGGCTCGGCTTTGGCGCGCACCGCGGCGCGGCGCGCCAGGTCGGTGAGCCGGCGCCGGGCGGCGGTGATCAGCCAGGCTTCGGGGTTGTCCGGGACGCCCGACCGCGGCCAGGTCTCCAGCGCCCTTGCGAACGCGTCGCTCAGGGCGTCCTCGGCCGCGGCGATGTCCTTGGTGCGACGGGACAGAACGGCGAGCAGGCGGCCATAGGCCGTGCGGGCGGCGAAATCCGCCGCCGCCCGCGCCGCCTGTCCAGTCTCAGCCGTCACAGTCAGCCGTCATAGTCCGGCACGGGACGCACCTCGACCGCGCCGCGCGGGCCGATCGGGCATTTCCTGGCCCAATCGACAGCCGCGTCCATGTCGGCCGCTTCAATCACGTAGAACCCGCCCAGCTGGTCCTTGGTGTCGGCGTAGGGGCCGTCCTCAACCGCTCCGCCGCGCACGATCTTGGCGCGCGCCGCAGGGTCGAGCGGTTCGCCCGAAACCATCGCGCCGGCTTTCTCCAGCGCATCGACGAACGCCATGTGCTCGCCGATCACCGCGCCTTGTTCTGCGTCGCCCATGGCCAGCCAGGCCTCTTCATCGTCGTGAAGAAGAAGGGTGAATTTCATCTCTGGTCTCCCCACCATGGCCCGTGACGCGGCTGGTCGAGGCGCAGGGCGCCCGTCATCCGTCACACGCCGCCGCGGGCCGATCCCGCAGGCTCGATCCTATGACGCGCGCGCCGTTTGCGCTTCGACAAAATTGCGAAAAAAGACCGGTCAGCGGCGCCCGTCGATCACCCGCCCGGCCTCCACGCGCACCACCCGGTCGGCGCGCTCCACCAGGGCGGGGCGGTGGGCCACCACGATGCGGGTGATGTCCATGGCCTCGATGGTGTCTGCGATCTCCGCCTCGGTCTCTTGGTCCAGATTGGCGGTGCCTTCGTCAAGAACCAGGATGGAGGGGCGCCGGTACAGGGCGCGCGCCAGGAGCACGCGCTGACGCTGGCCGCCGGACAGGGCCGCGCCCATGTCCCCGATCAGGGAGAGATACTGCATGGGCATGCGCATGACGTCCTCGTGCACGCGCGCCGCCAGCGCCGCTTCGTGAACGCGCGCCATATCGAGATCGGGATCAAAAAAGGCGATATTGTCGGCGATCGTGCCGGACATGAGCTGATCGTCCTGGGCCACCACGCCCACATGCCGGCGCCAGGCGCGCCAACCGGTGAGCTCGGGCGGCTTGCCGTCCAGGCGGATCTCCCCGCGCGTGGGCTCGTAAAGCCCGAGCATGAGCTTGAGCAGGGTCGACTTGCCCCCGCCCGACGCGCCGGTGATCGCCAGAAAGTCTCCAGCGCCCACCTCCAGCGCGGCGTCCTCCAGCACGAACCGGTCGCCCTCTCCGTAGCGGAACCAGATATCGCGCATCATGATCGCGCCGGCCGGCGGCGGCGCGTCTTCCGGCGGTTCGCTGACCGGAACCGGTTCGCGCTCGGAATGGGCGATGTCGGAAATGCGCTCCAGATGCAGTGTCAGCAGGCGGAAATTGAACGCTTCGTTGATCAGCGCCAGCACCCGGTCGGTGAAGGTCTGGCGAAAGCTTAAAAACGCGAACAGCATGCCCACCGAAAAGCCTTCGCCGTTGATGATCATGCGCGCGGCCAGATAAATGACCAGGATGGTCTGCACGGCCGCGATCAGCCCTTGCAGCGCGTTGCGGATGATTTCAAAGCGCGCCACGGAGAAATTCGCGTTCACCGTTTCGGCGAACAGATTGCGCCAGGCCGCCTCGCGCTCGGGCTCGCGGCCCATCAGCTTCAGCGTGCGGGACGCGCGCACGCTTTCGATCAGATGGGTTTGCTCCTTGGCCTGGGCCATGATCGCCTCTTCCGAGCGCCGCCGCGTGATCGGATAGAAAGCGAAGGTGACGATGAGGCTCAGGACAAGCGCGGCGACCACGATGAGGGTGAGCATGCCGGAATAGAAGAACAGGATCACCAGCGCGATCACCGCCATCAGCCCGTCGATCACCACCGTGGCCGCGCCGCGCGTCAGCGCGTCCTGGATCGGGCCGGTGGACTGAATGCGCGAAAGAATATCGCCCACATGGCGCTTTTCATAAAAATCGGTGGTCAGGCGCAGCAAATGGCGGACCAGATTGCCGATCATCTGGAAGCCCATGAGCTGGCCGATCACCTGCAGGGCGTAGGCCCTCAGCGCGGTCAGTCCCACCTGGATCACCGCCAGAAGGCCGAACCCGATCGCCAGGACCGCCAGCAGGTCCACGTCGCCACGCGCGATCGCCTCGTCGATCACCAGCTGGTTGAAGAACGGCGCGGCGAACACCGCCACTTGCAGCGCCAGCGACAGGGCCAGCACCTGGCCCAGGCTCGCCCAGAACCCTTCCAGCTTCGACCACAGGCTGGTCAGCTTCACAGGCCGGCGCGCCTCGACCTTTTCAAATTCATCGGCGGGGCTCAGCTCCAGCACCACGCCGGTAAAGTGCTTGGACGCCTCCTCAAGGCTCAGCGTGCGCTTGCCCGCCGCCGGGTCGTGGATGGTGACGGTTTTCGTCCCGGCGCGGGCGAGCACGACGAAATGGTTCAGATCCCAGTGCAAAATCGCCGGGGTCTTCACCTTCGAGATCGCCTCAAGCTCCACCTTCAGCGCACGGGTGGCGAGCCCGAGCCGATCAGCCATCTGGATGAGGGTGCGCAAGCTGGCGCCGGAGATCGACAGCCCCGAGCGCTGGCGCAAACCGTTCAAATCCACGTCATGGCCGTGCCAGCGCGCCACCATTGTCATGCACGCCAAACCGCACTCGGCGGCCTCAGCCCCGATCACCACCGGCAAGCGGCGTCCCTTGAACACATCAAGCGCGTCGTGACGGCTCACAGTCCTGCATCCTGAAAGCGATGCGCGCCGAAATGCGCGCGTCGCGAGCATGGCTTTTCACGCGAGCACATTCAAGGCATGATTGCGCCGGGCGCTGAATATGAAGGGCCGTGAATCCGCAAATTTATTGAGGTTGTAATTTGCTTGACTCACATCCCATGGATTCACCAAAGTTGCATTTGCGTGGCCACGCACCGTTGTAAACATGATCGAAAAGGAGGATCGCCATGACGGCGATGACGATGGAGTTTGACGGCGTGCGTGAGCTGTCTGTGGATGAAGTGGATGCGGTAATGGGTGGAGCCCGTGGGATCGCAATTGTCCGAACGGCTGTCGCGTTAATCGGACTGGTTGCCCGCGGTGGATCCGGCGGCTCCGGTGGATCGGGCAACACCAATAATGGTGATGTGGATATCGAAATCGAAGGCGACCTGACGATCCAAGGGAATAATAACTGCATCGGTGTCTGTCAGGAGAGCTAGAATGCGTGAGCTTCACTTGAATGAGATCGATCGCGTTTCCGGCGGCGGCGCTCTAATCGCCGCGTTCGGGCCGCTGGCGGCATCGCAGGTCGGTGGTTCCTCGCCGGCTGCGGGGTCGACAAATGGCAGAAACGTCACGATCACAATACAGGGGACGATCACGATTTACTCGCCAACCGTGTTCGGAACGTGCCCGCCTGACGCGAACAACTGTGTCGGCGTTCAAAACTAGACTTGAGCGGCCCGCCTGGTGGCGGGCCGCTTTCCTGCTCGCCGCCCTGATCCTGTCCGGATGCGCGGAGCGTGATCCCGTGCCCGAGCGGCGCATCAGCGCCGGCGACGAGGTCGTGATCGCGGTGCGATCCGGGGCGCCACTCTCCGCCTGGCTTAGCGACGGCGAAGTCTTCTGGGCCAGCCGGGAACCGATCACGCCCGAAGACGCCAGGCTGCGGCTCGACGGATCGGAAGCGTTTATTCAGCTTCTGCAGCCCGCTAAGGCGCCACAGGCTGTCCGGCGCACCTTCGTTGCAGCCGGCACGGGGGCGATGGTATTGAGCCAGGAAGGACATGTCACGGCGGTTATCCGCTTCACCGGTACGCCAAGCGTGCGCCGAGAAACGCTCGACGATGCGCCCTTCAATGCGCAGCTTTACCTTCCCGTACCGCCGCCCGAGGAGGGCGCTCCTGCGATCGTGATCCTTCCCGGCTCGGCCCGAACCGGGCTCGGCGCCTACGCCCGCTACCTGTCTTCGAGAGGCTTCGCCGTGGCGCTCGCCGATTTCAGCGACGAAAACGGGTGTTGGGTCCAGCCCGGCATCGGCGCCGTCGCGGAACTTGTCCGGCGCGTATCCACTCACCCTGAAACCGCTGGAACACCAATACTCGCCGGGCTTTCGCGAGGCGCTGAAGGTGCGATTCTGACCGCAGCCCGCCACTCTGATTCGGTGCGCGGCGTCGTCACTTTGGCCGGCTTCGATCACCTCCTTCCCGCTCCCCGCGGCGAAGGCTGCGCGCTTTGGCGCGCAGCGTGGCGGATCGACGGCGCGCCAACAGCTTTCATCGCGCCGAGCGAGGAGGCGAGAGCCGCCTTTAAGGATGCGCTGGAAGCGGCGCGCGCTGCCGATTCGATTTTCACTCAATCCGCGCTACGGGCGAGGTGGGTGGCGGAGGCGGCCGCACCATTGCGCGACTCGGCGGCCTTGCCGTATGGCAGCGTGGACGTTCCGCTTTTGATGATCGCCGGCGATGAAGACGGGCTTTGGGACGCAGCCGCCGCGGCCCGGCGTGCGGCGGAGCGCGCGCCCGACGGCTGTGCGGTGATCTTCGATGGGGCTGGTCACGCTCTGCTGTCCATGCCTTGGGCGATGATTTTGGATCCGGTCGACGTAAGTGACGGAGTGCGTCGCAGTACTGGAGGTTCGGCCGAGGTGGCGTGGCGCGCCTATCCGCAGGTCAATACTTTGATCACTGATTTCGCGCGCGATCCAAGCTGTCCGGCTATGCGCCTCGAGATTAGATGAAGGCCGGCCCCTACCCCCGCCGCCCCGCCGCAAACAGCGGGTCGAACAGCCGTTCGATCAGGGTGCGCCGGTCAATAGTGATGTCGGCGCTCAGCGTCGGGCCGGGCTGCAGCGGGATCGGCTCGTCTTAGGGCCCGATCACCACCGGCAGGCGGCGCCCCTTGAGCAGATCAAGCGCGTCGTGACGGCGCACGGCGATACAGGTTCAAAGCCCAGCGCCCTCAAGTACGCGCATGGCTTTTCACGCGAACGGATTCAAGGCATGATTGTGCCGGGCGCTGCATATGACCGGCCGTGAATCCGCAAATTTATTGAGGTTAAAATTTGCCTGACTAACATCCCCTGGATTCACCAAAGTTGCATTTGCGTGGCCACGCACCGTTGTAAACATGATCGAAAAGGAGGATCGCCATGACGGCGATGACGATGGAGTTTGACGGCGTCCGTGAATTGTCTGCGGGCGAAGTGGGCGCGGTGGCCGGTGCGGGGGCGCGCGGAGCCGCGCTCATGCCTGCGCTGGGTCGTGTGCTCGACTATTTCGGCAATCAAGACGGAGACCCGTTCGACGAAGCCGTTGCAATTGGGGCGGCCGCGACGGCAGGTCTAGGCGCGGCCGGGACTGCGGGATGCGCCCCATGCGGCGCCGCGGCTGCGGGAACGGCACTCGTGACAGCTGGTTTTGGGCTTGCTGACACGTTCGGCACGTAGGCAAATAGAGCGCGCCGCACCCTTATAAGCGGTGCGGCGCGTTCGCCGGTCACGGGCGTCGGGATGGAAATGTTTAGTTGGATTCAAATCGCACTTTTGGCGGCGCTTGCGGCGACCGCTTTGCTGGTGTTGTTCGCATACGTGACGAAACGGAGTTCCAGACTGCGATCGCGATTATCGCTGGTATTGGCGATTTTCGCAGTGTTGACTCTGATTTCATCCATCTATGCGCGTCTGTCATGATTGCGAGAATGGCCGATGACTCCAAAGAACGCCAAGCTCGGCCTGGACAAGGCCCAGAACCCCGCCGCAGTCAGGCTAATCTGAAGGCGCGATAGCGCCCGCCCCTAGGCTCCGTCCGCAGCCCCGTCGACGCCCCGGCAGGGCCAGCCGATCCGTGGACGCCCGCCCCTACCCCCGCCGCCCCGCCGCAAACAGCGGGTCGAACAGCCATTCGATCAGGGTGCGTTCGTCGATGATGATGTCGGCGCTCAGCATCAGACCGGGCTGGAGCGGGATAAGCTCGCCATAAGCTTCGATCTGGGCGGCGGACAGGCGGGCTTCGACGCGGAACACCGGCTCGGCCAGCTGCAGGCCGGGGATCGCCGCCTCGTTGGGGGCGATCACGGTGCGTGAGACATGGGTGACCACCGCCTCCCCGGCGCCGAAGCGCTGATGGGGATAGGCCTGATACATCAGGCGCACGCTCTGGCCGGCCTGGATAAAGCCGGCGGCGCGCGAGGGGATGTAGAGTTCGGCCACCAGCGACCCGCCCTCCGGCACCAGTACGGCCACGGTTTCCCCCGGCGACAGGGTTTGCCCCCGGCGCACCGGCAGGGCGGCGACGGTGGCGGCGGCGGGCGCGGTGATCACCGCTTCGGTGCGCGCGCCCTGGGCGGAGAGGCGCTCCTCCAGCGCCGCTGCGGCCGAGCGGGCCCGTGCGCGTGCGGCTTCGATCTGTAGCGGCGCGCCTTCGACGCCGGCCCGGGCGTCGCTGATCTGGCGATCCACGCCGGCCAGCGCGCGCTCCAGCGCCGCAAGCTGCTGGCGCGCGGCGAGCGCGCGCTGGCGCCGGTCGTCGAGTTCGCGGCCCGAGAGAAAGCCGCGCTCGGCCAGGGTTTCGGCGCGGGTGATCTGTTCGTCGGCGATCTCGACCTGGTCGCGCTGCAGCGCGATCTGGCGCGCCAGCTCCGCACGCTCGCGGGTGAGGCCGGAAACGCTCGCGGTCAAGCGGGCGGTCTCGTGCTCAATGGCGGCGATCTCGCTCTGGGCGGACGCGGCGGCGGCGGCGGCCTGCTCTCGCAGCGCGTCGAGAATCCGGGCGCCCGCCGCGCCGCTGGCGGTGTCGGTGTCCAGGCGCACCCGCGCCAGCGGGTCGCCCGGCCGAACCGCATCGCCCTCGGCCACCAAAATCTCCTCCACCCGGCCGCCGGACAGCGCCGCGGCGCGCACCACGCCCTGATCCGGGGTCAGCCAGCCCGGCACGGTCTCCTTGCGCGAATAGCTCGCCAAAGACGCGAACACGACCACGCCGATGACGATCAGCGCGGCGAGCCCGCCCAGAAGCTTCACCGCCAGAGGCACGGCGAGCACCACCGCTCCGTCCAACCGCCCGCGCGCGTGGTGATCGATGGCTTCACGCCGGAACAGATCGCTCATCAAGTCGCCTCCTCACGGCGGAGATTAACGCAGGCGGGCGCAACTTTGAAGGGATTAATCCTGAAATACACTGCAAGAGACCATTAATCGCCGTACGAGGTTGACGTTAATCTTTATCTTTTTAAGGTTGTAGGCGCGTGGCCACGCACTGTCTAAACCTGAACCGAAGGAGGATCGCTATGATGGCGATGGTTTAAGGGTTCGACGGCGGTCGTGAGCTGTCGATGGAGGAGATTGCCGCAGTGTTCGGCGGAGACGCTGTCCACGGCGCGACCGTGGCTGGGAGCGCTGTGAGCGGGGCCGGTGTTGGCGCCGGGATCGCCGGTGCAAAAAAAGGCGCGAAGGTAGGCGCGATTCTCGGGCCCAAGGGCATGTTGGGAGGCGCCATTCTGGGGGGCGCGATCGCCTACGCGGCTTTCGAAATTGGCAGCCGCTTGCCCTAACGCCGGAGATCTTGGTCTCTGAACGCGGGCCGCTGGCTTAAACGCCGGCGGTCCGCCCATTCTCAATGATCGCAAAGGACTTCCCATGACTGCACCCACGTTCAACCTGACAGGTTTTATTGTAGTGCTCGCGGGGCTCGCGTTGATCTCTATCCCGCCGAACTATCCCGTCTCTGGCGTCGTTTTGGCGGCATTGGGCTCCACGATCATGATCTTCACGGCATTGACCCGTGCCGAGGCCGTTCGACTGCCAATCGCCAAACGCGTGATGTATGCAGCGGCGCTACCAGTGACGGTGGCCTTGCTTTTCGCGACCTATGTCTTCGCCTCTGGACACTCGCTTTAACAGCGACGTTTCTATCTAACGCCTCTGTCGGTCTTAAGGTCTAGTGTCGGTGGAAACGCTTAGGCCAGCCTCCTCTCCCGCTTGGCCGTGAAACGCCCATCACGTAGCCAGGAATGAACGGAAGCGGCATGCCGACGATATTTCAAAAGTTTGGCGGCGTGTATCAGGTGCCTGAGACGAAGATTGAAACAGGAGAGGCGAGGGGCGTTAGCCTAATTCCCGGCCTTCAAGCAGCTTTATAGCTGGTTTACCTCCCGTTGGAGCCGCCGCTGTCCGACCGGCTCTCGAGCCCACGCGCGCGCCCTTCGGACACTTGCGGGGTATCTCCCTCCGGCTTCCGGAACAGCAGCGTCATGCGGTCGCTTTCGCCGATCGCGTCATACGGCGCGGTATCGAACTCGGGGTCGGCCGGCTCGCCGAAATCGGAGGTGCGGCTCACCGGCGGCAGGGTCCAGACGCCGAACGGGTGGTCTGCGGTGTCGTCCGGGTTAGCGTTGACCTCGCTGGCGGCGACGAGCTCGAACCCGGCCTCTTGGGCCAGGCTGATCACATAATCCTGCTGCACATAGCCGGTGGCGGCGCGGGGGTCTTGAACCTGGGTCGCGGGCTGGCGATGCTCCACCACGCCCAGCCTGCCGCCGGGTTTGAGCGCCGCGTAGAAATCGGCGAACGCCTTTTCCGCAAAACCGCCGCCCATCCAGTTATGGACATTGCGGAAGGTGAGGATGGCGTCGGCGCGCTCTTCGTTCATCAGCGCGCCGGTCTCGGAGCCGAACTCCACCAGCGTCGCCTCACCGTAAAGATCGCTTTCAAAGCGCTCTAAAAAGCGCTCCTGGAACGCCAGCGCGCGCGCGTTGCCCGGGTCCACCGGCGGCCAGGCGGCCACATAGGTTCCGCCATTGGCCTCAATCCAGGGCGCCAGGATATCGGTGTACCAGCCGCCGCCGGGCCAGATCTCCACGATGGTTCCAGACGGGTCGATGTCGAAGACCTCCAGCGTCGCTGCCGGATTGCGGAAGCCGTCGCGGCTGCGCGCCTGGTCGCCGCGCCAGACGCCGTCGACGGCCTCGCGCAGGGTCTGGGGCGGAGAGGCGGCGACACCGTCTTCTGCGGCCTGACCGTTTGCGCCTTCGGTCTCGGCCGCCTCGGCGTCAGCGCTCTGCGCCTCTTCGGTCTCGGACGCCTCCTCGGAGCAGGCGAACAAGGCAAGGGCGGCGAACGGGGCGAGCGCGGCGATGCGCAACATGAAGGACCTCCAGACCCGAAGACGGTTCAACGCGCCCACAATTCACCGTTCCCAAGCGCCCACGCAAGCCCGTCATGCAAGGGCCAAACCGGCCCGGCGCGATTTTTCGCGCCCGGCCTCTTGCGCGGCTGAAAACGGGCGCCCAACTGAACCGTCACGGAGCCGCCGTGAAGGGGTTCCGATTTCGCCGGCGCCGCGCCGGGGCCATACGGGCCGGAGCGGGTCGGGACATGTCAAACCGAACGTTCCCTTGCGGGCGTTCATGATCGCTTCAATGGAGGATCACACCATGCGTACCGTTGATTTCACCCCGCTCTATCGCACGATCGTCGGCTTTGATCGCCTCGCCGACATGATCGACACCGCCGCCAAGCAAGAGCCTGGCGCGGGCTACCCCCCATACAACATCGAACAGCTGGCCGAGCACGAATACCGTATCGAGCTTGCGGTGGCCGGCTTTGCTGAAGACGATCTCGACATCCAGGTTCAGGAAAACGTTCTCACCGTCGCCGGCAAGCGCCAGGCGGGAGAAGACGGCGACACCCGCAATTTCCTGCACCGGGGCATCGCCGAACGCTCTTTCGAGCGCCGCTTCCACCTCGCCGACAACGTCCATGTCCGTGACGCCGAGCTGAAGAACGGCCTTCTGGCGATCCTCTTGGAGCGCGAGATCCCCGAAGCCAAGAAACCGCGCCAGATCGCCATCAACGGCCAATCCGGCGCGAAGCTGATCAGCGCGAAGAAGGCGGACGCCGCCTAACCGCGCTCAGCGACCGCCGGCCCGGCGCGCCAGACCCTCCCCCCGGCTGCATCGCCGGGCCGGCGGTCGCAAGACTTAAGTTCCCCGATCCTTGACGGCGCGCTCAGCAGGGCGCGCCGTTTTTTATGAGGATCGCCGCCCCCTCCACGCGCTGGAGCGGGTGGCCGCGCCGCAGGCGCGCACACCAAGGCCCGTCCTTAATCCAGCCCCAGCTCGTCCTTCAGCCGCTCGATCTCGGCGAGCCAGACCCTGGCGCTTGAGTCCGACGGCATGCGCCAGTCGCCGCGGGGGCTGAGCGCGCCGGCGCTGGTGAGTTTCGGCCCGTTGGGCATGGCCGAGCGCTTGAACTGGGAGAAGGCGTAGAAACGGCGGGCGAACACCTCCAGCCAGTGGACGATTTCCTGCAGGCTGTAGGCGCACCGGTCGCCCTCGGGCACGTGGGGCGGCCAGGTTCCCCGGGTGACATCGCCCCAGGCCTGGTGGGCGAGGAAGGCGATCTTTTCCGGTCCGAACCCGAACCGAGCGGCGTAGTGCAGGGTGAAGTCCTGCAGCGCATAAGGGCCGATGACGCTCTCGGTGGACTGGATGTCGCTCTCGTCCTCCTGGGGCACCAGCTCGGGCGAGATTTCCGTGTCGAGAATGGCTTCAAGGCAGGTGGAGACGTCGCCGCCGAACTCCGCCCGGCGCGCCACCCAGGCGATCAGGTGCTGGATCAGCGTCTTCGCCACACCGGAATTGACGTTGTAATGGGCCATCTGGTCGCCGACGCCGTAGGTGCACCAGCCCAGCGCCAGCTCAGAAAGGTCGCCGGTGCCGATCACCAGCCCGTTTTCGTGATTGGCCAGGCGGAAGAGATAGTCGGTGCGAAGGCCGGCCTGCACGTTCTCGAAGGTGCGATCGTACTGCTTCTCGCCCGCGGCGTAGGGGTGGCCGATATCGGCGAGCATCTGTTTCGACGAGGGCCGGATGTCGATCTCGCGGTGCTCCGCGCCCAGCCCCTTGATCAGCTCCAGCGCGTTGGCGCGGGTTTTGTCCGATGTGGCGAAGCCGGGCAGGGTCACCGCGAGGATGCCGCTACGATCAAGGCCCAGCCGGTCGAAGGCGCGGGCGCAAACGATCAGGGCCTGGGTGGAGTCCAGCCCGCCCGAGACGCCGATGACGGCGCGCGAGATTCCGGTGGCGCGCAGGCGCTGAACCAGCCCCTGGACCTGAATGTTGTAGGCTTCAAAGCAATCCTCATCGAGCCGGGCGTCGTCATTGGGCACGAAGGGAAACCGGTCCAGCGGGCGCATGAGCGGCGTCGCCGCGTCGAGATCCGGCGCCAGTTCAAACCTTATGCGGCGGAAACGCTTCAGGCGCTCGCTTGCCCGTGCAACCGCGTCGCGCCAGGTGGACAGGCGCAGCCGGTCGGCGCGGATGCGCTCCAGATCGATATCGGCGAAGACTTTCGCGTGGTCGTTCAAGAACCGCTCGCCGGCGGCCAGGCGCGCGCCCTGCTCATAGACCAGGATCTGCCCGTCCCAAGCCAGATCGGTGGTGCTTTCCCCCGACCCGGCCGCGGCGAAGACATAGGCGCCCATGGTCTTGCGCGAATGGGCGTCGCACAGCGCGGCGCGCTCGCGGGCCTTGCCCACCGTGGCGTTGGAGGCGGAGAGGTTGACCATAACCGTGGCGCCGGCCAGCGCCCCGTCGAGGCTGGGCGGATGGGGCGCCCAGAAATCCTCGCAGATCTCCGCATGCAGGGTGAAGCCGGGCCGGTCCTCCGCCTCGAAGATCAGATCGGTCCCGAACGGCGCGGTGAGCCCGTCGATCTCGATCTCATCGGCCGTGACGGCGGTCGCGTCGGCGAACCAGCGCTTTTCGTAGAACTCGCGATAGTTCGGCAGGAAGCTCTTCGGCACGGCGCCCAGAATGCGGCCGCGATGGATCAGCACGGCGCAATTGAACAGCTGGTCACGGCTTTGCAGGGCGGCGCCGATGGCGATCACCGGCTGAAGGTCCGCGCTCGCTTCGGCCAGCCGGCGCACCGCGCGCGCGCTCGCCGCGATCATGCTGGACTGCATGTGAAGATCGTCGAGCGAATAGCCGGTCAGGCACAGCTCCGGAAACAGCGCGACCGCCGCGTTCTGCGCGTGCGCGTCGCGGGCCAGCTCCAGGATGATCCCTGCGTTGGCCTCCGGCTCCGCCAGGGTCAGCTGCGGCGCGAAGGCGGCGACCCGCGCCATGGCGTGACGGTAAAGATTGTCGAACTGCGCCATGGAGCCTTCCCGGTTCGCCGGGCGCCCGCAGGCCCCGGACTTTTGCTCAGCCGGAGTATATATGCCTGCTCGGGGCGGGCGTAAACCAAAGATCAGGCCGCGCTCAAGTCCACCGCCCCGCTCAGATCCTCGGCCTCGTCGGCGAAGCCGGCGGGCAGTTTCGCACCGGTGAAGCATGCGCCGGAAAAGCGCGCCTTGCGCGCGTCCGCCCCGTGCAGGCGGGCGAAGGAAAGGTCTGCGCCCTTGGCTTCAATATGGCGCAGGTCCGCGCCGGACAGATCGGCGTAGCGCATCACCGCCGCGGCGAGCGAGGCCGCCAGGAGCCGGTCGTTGGGAAGAAGCAGCGCGCCCAGCTTGGCCTCGCGCAGATCGGCGTTGTTGAGCCGGGCTCCGGAAAGGTCGGCGCCGCGCAGATCGGCGCCGCGAAGGCTCGCCATGCGCAGATCGGCGTTCGCCAGCTTCGCGCCCTGCAATTCGGCGCCCTCCATGTCGACGCCGTAGAGCACCGCGCCGCGCGCCTGCAGGGCGGTGAGATTGCGCCGGGCGAGCGTTTTAAGCCCGCGCAAATCCTTGCCGTCAAAAGTGGACGGCGCGCCGTCCTTGCCGCCGGTCTCGCACCAGCGCGCATGGCGGTCGAGCGCCTTGGCGGTCTCGCCGCCCGGATCGGCGACCTCCTTGGGCGGCGCGTCGCGCAGGGCGCCGTCCATGTCCGCGCCCTGCAGCCGGGCCATCTCCATCTTGGCCCCGATGAGCACGGTGTCGCGCAGGTCCGCGTCGGTCAGGTCGGCGCCTTGCAGGTCGGCGCCCTCCAGATTGGCGCCGGGAAAACGCGAGCTGCGAAGGTTGGCGCGGGTCAGGCGCGCGCCGATCAGCACCGCGTCGGAGAAGTCCGCCGACTGGGCCACCGCGCCGCTCATCTTGGTCTGGGAGAGATTGGCGCGGGCGAACTTGGCTTCGCTCGCCTCGCCGGGGCGCTGTTCGTGGGTGAGCACGGCGAGCCCCTTTTCGCGGTCCACCTGGGCGATGGCGCCTTCGCGCAGATCAGCCTGGGAAAGGTCCGCGCCGGTCAGATCGGACCCGCGCAGCACCGCGCCGCGCATATCGGCCCGGTGCAGCACCGCGCCGGCGAGGTTCGCGCGGCGCAGATCGGCGGCGAACAGCACCGCGCGCGTCAGATTGGCGCCGGCGAGATTACAGCCCTCCAGCACCGCGCCGGACAGATCGGCGTCGGCGAGATTGCGTCCGGAAAAGTCGAGGCCCTTGAGAATCTTGTAGGAGAAGTTCGCACGCGCGCCGCCCATGCGCCCCGACATGAGAAAGTCGTGGCGCTTGCAGGCCTCGTCCACCTGGGCCTGGGTCAGCGTCTGGTACTCGATGGGCTTGCCGATCATCGCCAGGTCCGAACCGCCCCGCCGCCGAATGCGCGAGGACGCCCTTTTATCACCCCTGCGGCGTTAACGCTGCGTTGCCCCGCTTATGGGCGGCGCACCCGCGTCACCCCCAGCGCGCCCAGGCGCGCCAGCGCCTCGGCCTCGGTTTCTCCGGCCTCAAGGACAAGGTCGATATCGAACAGGCCCGGCCGGCGGTCCTCGGCGATCAGAGGCGCGCCGGTCTTCAGCCGGGTGAAGAAGCCGGCGTTGAGGGCTTCGGCCTCGACCCGGCGCACCCCTTCGCGCACCCTGATTCCGGCGGACCGCAAAAGCTCGGCGCCGCGCCCGGCGACCTGCTCGAACGGGTCGGTGCATGCGATGATCACCTCGGCCGGGCGCGCCGCCGCCAGCGCCTCGGCGCATGGCGGGGTCTTTCCGTAATGGGCGCAGGGTTCCAGCGTGACGTAGACGCGCGCCCCCTGCGCCGCCGCGCCGGCCTGTTCAAGCGCTTGCGATTCCGCGTGCGGCCGCCCGCCCGACGCGGTCGCCGCGGCGGCGGCGATGCGCCCGTCCTTCACGATGACGCAGCCCACCGCCGGGTTCGGCGCGGTGGAGCCCAGCGCGGCGTAGGCCAGAGCCAGTGCGGCGTCCATGAAGCGCAGATCGTCAGGGCTCGCCGCGTTCATGGGTGTCAGGGGCAGGGCGGCAGCGGATTGGCGCGATAGGCGTCGAGATAGCGCGCAGAGACCGGCTTCAGACCGTTCATCTCGACCATCAGCGGGTTCCCGGTGGGAAACTCGTATCCCATGATGTCGTCGGGGGAGACTTTGAACAGATCCATCATCAGCGCCCGCAGCGAATTGCCGTGCGCGGAGATCAGCACGTCGGCCCCGGCCTCCAGCTTGCCCGCCACCGCGTCGTCGAAATACGGCGAAACCCGCTCTCGGGTCAGCTTCAGGCTTTCGGTGGCCGGCAATGCGTCGGGATCAAGCGCGGCGTAGCGTGGGTCGAAACGCGGGTGGCGCTTGTCGTCGAGGCTCAGCGCCGGGGGCGGCGTGTCGTAGGAGCGCCGCCAGATCTTCACCTGGTCCGCGCCGTGCTCCTCGGCGGTTTGCGCCTTGTCGAGGCCGGTGAGCCCGCCATAGTGGCGCTCGTTCAACCGCCAGGACTTCTCCACCGGAATCCAGACCCGGTCGATCTCCTCAAGTCCGATCCAGAGCGTGCGCACGGCGCGCTTGAGCACGCTGGTGAAGGCGAGATCCGGCTCGAACCCTTCCGCCTTCATCAGCGCGCCGCCCTTGCGAGCCTGGGCTTCGCCTTTCTCAGTGAGGTCGACGTCCACCCAGCCGGTGAAGCGGTTCTCCAGATTCCACCGGCTTTGGCCATGGCGGGTGAGGACGAGGCGGGTCATTGCAGACCTTTCATGCGTTTTGATGCGTTGAAACTCTTCAGCGTAGCCGGGTTTAGCCGGGCGCGGCGTGCGCGTCGAGGCTTGGTGCGGCCCCGGCGCCGGACCGCGGCGTTAAGAATTTGGAGACGAATATGGCGCGGCTCTTGCGGGCGGCTTTCAAAAGGCGCACAGTTTTGGTCTTCACGGCGGGGCGCGAAGGTTTGGGGGACTTCCAGTGCAACGGATCATCCTGACTCTGGCCGACGATATCGAGGCGCAGACGCTCGACCGTCTTGTGGCCCGCTTCGCCGAGGACCTGGCTGCACGCTCGGAAGAATGCGTCTTCTATCTCAGCCAGCCCGGCGGCGAGCAGACGGCCCGCATCGTGGAGACCGAAACCGCCGAGACGCTCCAGCAATTCATCGATTTCGTGACGCCCCACCTTGAAGGCGCGATGGCCTGATGCGGCCCGCTTGCACCGCGCGCGCGCGGTGGTGTAACCCCGCCCCATGACCGCACCAGACGCCGCACCCGTCCCGACCGCCAAGATCCTTGAGTCCATGCGCACCACCCTGCGCCTGGAGATCGAGGCGATGACCACCTTGTCCGCCGAGCTGGGCGAGGGCGCGGTGAAGGCGGTGCGGCTCATCATGGGGCTGAAGGGGCGGGTCGTCGCCGCCGGGGTCGGCAAGTCCGGCCATGTGGCGCGAAAGATCGCCGCCACGCTCGCCTCCACCGGCACGCCGGCGCTGTACGTCCATCCGTCCGAAGCCAGCCACGGCGACCTGGGGATGATCACGGGAGAGGACTGCGTGATCGCCCTGTCGAAGTCGGGCGAAACGCGCGAACTCAGCGACCTGATCGCCTATTGCCGCCGCTTCTCCATCCCGCTCGTGGCGATGACCGCCAAGCCGGACAGCACGCTGGCGCGCGCCGGCGACTTGCTGCTGGCCGTGCCCGACGCGCCCGAAGCGTGCGGCGAAACGCGCGCGCCGACCACCTCGACCACGCTGATGATGGCGCTGGGCGACGCGCTCGCAGTGGCGCTGATCGAAGCGCGCGGCTTCACGGCAAGGGACTTCGCCCGCTACCACCCCGGCGGCGCGCTCGGCGCGGCCCTGGCGCGCGTCGACGATCTCATGCACGCCGGCGACGCCATGCCGGTGGCGCGGACGGGCGACACCATGGGCGAGGCGCTGATCGAGATGAGCGCGAAGGGGTTCGGCTGCGTCGGGGTGACCGGCGCGGACGGGCGCCTGGCGGGCATCGTCACGGACGGCGATCTGCGCCGGCACATGGACGCCTCGCTTCCCGGCCGTCCGGTGGATGAGGTGATGACCGCGGACCCGGCCACCGTGACGCGTGGAACGTTGGCCTCCGACGCGCTGCGCCTGATGACGGCGGGCGAGCGCAAGATCACCCAGCTCTTCGTGGTGGAGCCCGGCGGCGCGCCGGCGGGCCTTCTGCACATCCACGATCTGTTGCGCGTCGGCGTCAGCTAGGCTTTCGCCGCCGAGCCTTTTCAACGCCAGTCCGCGCCGATGAGCCGTCCGGCGGCCTCTTTCAGCGCGCCCGCACGCCGCCGGGCGCGCGCAAGCGGGCTGACGCGCGCGCGCCGCGGACCGGCAGGGAGCAGATCGCGGGCGCGCCGGTGCGCCTCGCCGCTCGCCCACCGGCTGCGCCAGGTCTCGTAAAGCTCCAGATCCGCAGCCAGCACGCGCTCCAGAAGCGGGCGATGATCGTCGATCAGCGCGGCGGCCTCGCTCTGCTGGGCGGGCGGAGCGACATTGCGTCGCATCATGGCGCCGCGCCAGCCCAGCGCGTCAGCGAAAGCCTGTTCGGCGTCGGCCGGCGCTTCGGTGAGGAAGGCGATGCGCGGCGCGCCGCCGGCCGCGAATTCGCCGGAATAGATCGGTCCGCGCTGTTGCGCGAACTCGGCGAAATCCAAGTCGCCTTTGTGGACCGCAGCAAAGAGCGGTTCGGCGCGCGGGCGGTTACGCACATGAACGAACTCAGCCGCGAGGCGCTGTCTCGGCTCGCGCAGGAAGGCCATGACCGGCGCGTCGGGGAACAGCGTGCTGAAGTCACCGGCGCGATGACCATGGATCAGACGCGCGCCGCTGGCTTCGATCGCCTCGCGGGCCTCGACGGTGCGGCCCGCCTCCATCAAGGCGCGCGCAGATTGCGCCGGATCGCCGCTATCGGAGGCCTCCACGCTGTCGAACAGGGCGGCGCGACCGGCGTTCGCCTCGATATGCAACCGCCAGGCCGTGCCGGCGGTTTTGGGAATATGCAGCGACAACAGCATGGCGGGGCGGGCCTTTCCGGGGCCGTCATTGCGGCTTGCGGTTCTTGCCTGCGCCCCTGGACGTGTCAAGCAGACCGGCAAGGGCTTCGCGGACACATTTGCGGGCTGGTTTTCCGCCGTGCGGGCAGGTAAGCACGACGGCGAATATCCAGAGCAAGGCGTCGCTAAAGAGGCGGCGCGCGGCGAGTTGGGGGACACGCATGCTTTTCAAGGCCGAACCGAACACCTGGCAGTTTGAGACTGAGGCGTTCGTCGCGCCCACCGGGTTTCGCGAGTACGACGCCCGCTGGTGGTTCGGCCATCCAGGATCCGACAAGCCGCCGCAGATCAATCTTTACGGCGTGCAGGCGCTGGGCCTGGGGCTCGGCACGCTGATCCACGAGCTCGGCAAGGCGCCCAAGATCGTCACCGGTCACGATTTCCGCGGCTATTCCCAGGGCGTGAAGCAGGCGCTGGAAGTCGGGCTGATGCAGGCCGGGATCGAAGTGCACGATATCGGCCTGGCGCTGTCGCCCGTGGCCTATTTCGCCCAGTTCCACCTGGACATCCCTTGCGTCGCCATGGTCACCGCCAGCCACAACGCCAACGGCTGGACCGGGGTGAAGATGGGCGTGGAGCGCCCGCTCACCTTCGGCCCCGACGAGATGGCGCGCCTGAAGGAGATCGTGCTGAACGACCAAGGCGTGACCCGCTCCGGCGGCGGCTATGTGCGCGCCCTGGGCGTCGCGGAGGCGTATAAGGCCGATGTCGCGCACGGCGCAGACATCAAACGCAAGCTGAAGGTCGTGGCCGCCTGCGGCAACGGCACGGCCGGCGCGTTCGCTCCGGACGTGCTGCGCGCGCTGGGCGCCGACGTGGTGGAGATGGATTGCGAACTCGACCACACCTTCCCGAACTATAATCCGAACCCGGAAGACATGGCGATGCTGCACGCGGTTGCGGCGAAGGTGCGCGAGAGCGGGGCGGACATCGGCCTGGCGTTCGACGGCGACGGCGACCGGTGCGGGGTGGTGGACGAAACCGGCGAGGAGATCTTCGCCGACAAGGTCGGCCTCATGCTGGCGCGCGATCTGTCGAAAGAATTCGACTCGCCCACGTTCGTCGTGGATGTGAAATCCACCGGCCTGTACGCCACCGATCCGGTCTTGAAGGCGAACGGCGCGACCACCGAGTACTGGAAGACCGGCCACTCCTACATCAAGCGCCGCGCCAATGAACTCGGCGCGCTCGCCGGGTTTGAAAAGTCAGGCCACTACTTCCTGCAGCCGCCCCTGGGCCGCGGCTATGACGATGCGCTGGTCTCCGCGCGCGTCATTCTGGAAATGCTCGACCGGAACCCGGACAAGACGATGTCGGAATTGTTCGCCGAGCTGCCGGTGAGCTACGGCTCGCCGACCATGTCGCCGGCGTGCGCGGACGAGGAGAAGTACGCGGTCATCGATGCGATCGTCGCGCGCTACCAGGCCCGCATGGACGCCGGCGAGACGATCGCCGGGCGCCCGATCATCGACATCAACACGGTCAACGGGGTGCGCTTCACGCTGGAGGACGGCGCCTGGGGGCTGGTGCGCGCCTCGTCCAACTCACCCAATCTCGTCGTGGTGGTGGAAAGCCTGAACAGCCGGGACGACATGCGCGCGATCTTCACCGACATCAAGGCCGAACTGGCCCGGCAGGACGGGGTCGGCGACTTCGACCAGGAATTGTAAGTGTTGCGCAACACGGTTTTCCCCCGCAGTGTCGCAAAATTACGACCCCGCTTCGCCGCGTCATGCGTTAATTTACCGGTTTGAGGGATAAGCGCTTAATTCCGCCGCGCGATCGCGCGAACCCTAACGGCCCGGTTCCGGGCCGTGGAGCTTCGGCTGGAGGGGCTGGACGTGTCAGGTGAGCTTCGCATCGCACGCGTGCGCTTCAGGCGCGTCTTGCGTTCGGCGATCACCCGGATGGTGGCGCTGCCCCGGGTCTCCAAACGGCTTTTGAAGGTCTGCTATGATCTGGCCGCGGTGCTGGCCGCCCTCGCAGCGACCCAGGCTCTGACGAATTTCAACGTCGCCTTCGACGCCAGATTCCTTCTGCTCTTCCTTTTGCTGGCTCCGGCGGTGACGCTGGTCCACGCCTCGGTGTCGCTCTACGGCCCCATCGCCTACGCCCGCGACGTCGATCTTTTGCGCGCCGGCGGTCTGGGCGCGCTCGCCGGCGGCGCGGTGATGGCTGCAGCCGCCCTGGCCGGCGTCTCCGATCTGCCGCTGGGCGGAGCGGTGATCTTCGCCTCCTTCCTCGCCGCGCTCACCGGCGGTCTTCGCGTCTGGGTGAGAAGCTTCCTGTCCGATCGCCAGACCCGAGCCAGGGAGCGCGTCCTCATTTACGGCGCCGGCGAGGCGGGCCGCCAGCTGCTCGCCGCCCTGCGCGAGCGCGGCCGCCACCATGTCGTGGCGTTCGTCGACGACGACGCCGGCATCGCCGGGCGGCGCATCGGCGGCGTGCCGGTGTTTCCCGCCACTGACATGGAGGGCGTTCTGCGCAGCGTGCGCGCTGATACGATCATGCTCGCCATGCCCTCGATCAGCGCCAGCAAGCGCCGGGAAATCCTGCACCGGCTTGAGCCGCTGGAGCAAACCGTGCGTACCGTGCCCGACATTCACGACATCCTGTCGGGCAAGGCGCCGCTGAGCCAGGTGCGCGCGGTGACGCCGGAAGATCTGCTCGGCCGCGACCCCGTTCCGCCGCGCCGGGAGCTCATCGAACCCATGGTGGCCGGCCGCGCCGTCATGATCACCGGCGCGGGCGGCTCGATCGGCTCGGAGCTGTGCCGCCAGATCATCCGGCTCAAGCCGCGCCGGCTCGTTTTGGTCGAGCAGAGCGAATATGCGCTCTATGCGATCCTGCGCCGGCTGCGCAACGAGTCCGAAGAGCTTTACGCTTGCGTCAGCGGCCATCTGGGCACCGTCGAAGACGAAACCCGGATGAACCAGATCCTGGTGGAGCATGATGTGGACGCGGTGTTCCACACCGCCGCCTACAAGCATGTGCCCCTGGTGGAGAGCAATGCGGTGGACGCGGTGCGCAACAACGCCCAGGGCACCGCGCGCCTGGCGCGGGCCGCGGTCAAGGCGGGGGTGTCGACATTCGTCCTGGTCTCCACCGACAAGGCGGTGCGACCGGCCAACGTGATGGGCGCCAGCAAGCGCCTCGCCGAGCTGGTCTGCAAGGCGTTCTCCCAGAACCAGTCGGCGACCAAATTCGCCGTCGTCCGCTTCGGCAACGTGCTGGATTCCTCCGGTTCGGTCGCCCCTTTGTTCCGCGAGCAGATCGAGAAGGGCGGCCCGGTCACCGTCACGCACAACGAAGCCACGCGCTATTTCATGACGTTGAGCGAAGCCGCGCAGCTGGTCATCCAGGCCGGGGCGCTGACGCGCGGCGGCGACGTCTTCGTGCTGGGCATGGGCGAACCGGTGCGCATCACCGACCTGGCTTGCCGCATGATCCGCCTTGCGGGCTATCGTCCGCGTTTCGCTGACGACGGCCCCGCCGATAGCCGCGAGATCCTGGTGACCTTCACCGGCCTGCGCCCGGGAGAAAAGCTCACCGAGGAATTGTTCGTGTCCCAGTCCGCCGACGGCACGGAACATCCGTTGATCCTTCGCGAAGGCGACGAGCCGCTCGACCCATCCGCGCTCAACGGCCTGGTCGCCCGCCTGGAGGCGGCGTGCCAGGCGCGCGACGCGGAGCTTGTGCGCGAGATCCTCATGCACCGGTTCGTGCATTTTCGCCCAGGTCCTGCGGCCGCCGCCGAGCCCTCCAAACCCGCCAGCCTGTCCCTCGCCTGACGCCGCGCCTTGGCGCGCGTTTCGCCCGCCGCGCACCGCGGCGGGCCTGCTTCATGAAAGCCCACCGTTATGACCCGTGACGATCTCGCCTTCGCATTCGCTGAACTCTGCCTCAAGGCCGCGGTCCCGGTCATGGAGGTTTACGCCACGGACTTCACGCCGGAGCAGAAAGCCGATCGCTCGCCGGTGACCGAGGCCGACCGCCGCGCCGAAGCGGTGATCCTGGCCGGGCTGGAGGACCTGATGCCGGGCGTGCCGGTCCTGGCCGAGGAAAGCTTCGAGGCCGGCGTCCGCCCGCGCACGGGCGACAAGTTCCTGCTTGTCGATCCGGTGGACGGGACCAAGGAGTTCATCGCCAAGAACGGCGAGTTCACGCTTAATATCGCGCTCATCGAAGACGGCGCGCCCACCGCCGGGTGCGTCTATGCTCCGGCCCTCGGCGAGCTTTTCGTGGGCGCGGGCGCCGCATACAAGGCCGCCGCGACGCCCGGCGGCGCGCTTGAGCGCACCGCGCTGTCGCAGATCGCGACCCGGGCCGCGCCCGCCGACGGACGCGTCGCCATCGCCAGCCGGTCCCATCGCGACGCGCGGACCGACGCCTTCCTGGCCGAGCAGGGGATCGAACACACGATCGCCGCCGGGTCGTCGCTGAAATTCTGCCGCCTCGCGGAAGGCTCGGCCGATGTCTATCCGCGCTTTGCGCCCACCATGGAATGGGACACCGCCGCCGGGCACGCCGTGCTCGCGGCCGCCGGCGGCCGGGTGGAGACGCCGGAGGGCGCGCCGTTCGGTTACGGCAAGTCCGAGGCCGGGTACAAGAACGGCCACTTCATCGCCTGGGCCTAGCCAGGCGATGCGCCCGCGGCGAGGGCGCGCAGATAGTCGCCGTATTCGTTCTTGAACGCCGCGCCCAGCTCTGCAAGCCGGGCTGCGTCGATCCAGCCGGTGCGAAAGGCGATTTCTTCGGGGCAGGCCACCTTGAACCCCTGCTGGCGCTCCACCGCGCGCACCCATTCGCCGGCGCTGACAAGCCCGTCCAGCGTGCCCGTGTCCAGCCAGGCCGCCCCGCGCGGCAGGCGGACCACCTCCAGATCGCCGTCGTCGAGATAGCTGCGGTTCAAGTCGGTGATCTCCAGCTCGCCGCGCGCCGACGGCTTTAAGGCGCGCGCGCGGCGCGGCGCGGTCTCGTCATAGAAATAAAGCCCGGTCACCGCCCAGCGGCTGCGCGGCCGGTCGGGTTTTTCTTCAAGGCTCTCCGGGCGGCCGGCGGCGTCGAAATTCACCACGCCGAAGGCGCTGGGATCACGGACCGGATAGGCGAAGCACACCGCGCCGGCATCGATCTGCGCGGCGTCTTTGAGCAAGCCGGTCAGGCCGCTGGCGTAAAGCAGGTTGTCGCCGAGGGCGAGCACCGAGGGCGCGCCGTCGAGCCAGGCCTGGGAAAGCACCATCGCTTCCGCGATCCCGGCGGGCCGGGCCTGCTCGACGAATTCAAACGCCATGCCCCATTGCGACCCGTCGCCCAATAGTCGGCGGAACAGGTCGAGATGCTCGGGCGAAGAGATCACGCAGACCTCGCGCACCCCGGCCAGCATGAGCGTTGAAAGCGGATAATAGATCAGCGGCTTGTCATAGACCGGCAGAAGTTGCTTGGAGACCGCGGCGGTCAGGGGCGCTAGGCGGGTGCCAAGGCCGCCGGCCAGGAGCACGCCCTTGCGTGACTGAGCGTTCATGACACCTCCGTGTTGTCTTTGAGCCATCGCTGCAGGGCAAGGCGCAGGCCGGCGCGCCGGTCCGCGGGGGGATATCCGGTGACCGCCTCGAGCCGGGCGCCGGCGAGCCGGGAATCGCTGGGCCTCGCCGCGGGCCGGGAAAACTGCGCGGTGGTGATCGGTTCAGGCGCCCGCCGCGGTCCGCCGGCTTCAGCCAGCGCTGCAAGCGCGTCGCTCGCCATTTGAAACCAGGTCGTCTCCGGCGCGCCGGGCGCATGGAACACGCCGGCCGCGCCGCGACTTGAGGCGAGCGCCAGAAGCCGGTCGGCCAGATCGCCGGCGAAGATCGGCGTGACCTGCTGATCGGTCACGACGCGGATCGGCGCCTCGCCGCGGGCCAGGCGCCACATGGCGCTAGGGAAATCGCCGCCCGCCCCGCTGAAGGTCCCGGCCGCGCGCACCACCGCTGCGCCAGGCGCGGCCGCCAGGACGGCGAGCTCTCCGGCCCGCTTGGTCATGCCGTAAACGTTCGCCGGGCGCGGATCGGCGTCCTCCGCGTGGGGGCCGTCGCTGGTGAAGACATAGTCGGTGGAGACATGGATGAGCCGTGCGCCCGCGCGCTGTGCGGCTTCGGCCGCCTCACCTGCGCCGCCGGCGTTGATCGCGAGCGCGGCGTCCGGTTCGGCCTCGGCGCGGTCGACATCGGTGTAGGCCGCCGCGTTGATCACCACTTCGGGGCGATGGGCGTCGATGAGCCGGCCAACCGCGCCGCGCACCGCAAGATCGGCGCGGCTCCGGCCGGCGCGCTCCGCGATGAACCCGGCCGCGGGCGCGGCCGCCTGGAGGGCGCGCGCGAGCTGACCGCTTTGCCCGAGGATGAGCAGGCGCGCGCTCACAGCCCCAGCCGTTCGCGGCCGTACCGCCCCGCCAGGGGCGCCAGCCACGCGCCGGCCTCCAGATACCAATCGACGGTTTCGGCGAGGCCGGCTTCGAAGTCGCGCCGCGGCGCCCAACCCAGCTCGGCCTGCGCACGCGCGGCGTCGACCGCGTAGCGCCAGTCATGGCCCGGCCGGTCGTCGACGAAGGCGATCAGCCGATCATGGGGGGCGGTCTGCGGGCGGCGCGCGTCAAGCACCGCGCAGATCGCGCGCACCACCTCCAGATTGCTGCGCTCGGCGCCGCCGCCGATGCAGTAGGTCCGCCCCGGCGCTCCCGCCTCGGCGATACGGCGCAGCGCGCGGGCGTGGTCGTCCACGTGCAACCAGTCGCGCCGGTTCGACCCGTCGCCATAGACCGGCAGGGCGCGCCCCTCGAGCGCGTTCAGGATCATCAGCGGTATGAGCTTCTCGGGAAATTGACGCGGCCCGTAATTATTCGAGCAATTGGACACGCGCACGTCCAGCCCGTAGGTGCGCGCCCAGGCGCGGGCCAGATGGTCGCTTGCGGCTTTCGAGGCGGAATAGGGCGAGGACGGGTCGTACGCGGTCGCTTCGTTGAACGGCGGGTCTTCCGGCCCCAGCGCGCCGAACACTTCATCGGTGGAGATATGCACGAGCGGCGCGGCGGGGGCGTCCTGATCGGCGTCGCGCCGGGCGCGCAGCGCCTCGAGCACCGCCAGCGTGCCGTTGACATTGGTGGTCACGAAGTCGTCCGCCGCGTCGATGGAGCGGTCCACATGGGTTTCAGCGGCCAGGTGAAACACCGCGTCCGGGCGCACCGCGTCGAAGGCGGCGCGCACCGCGGACCGGTCGCGCACATCCCCCTCGATCAGGCGCACCCCGGCCGCCTTAAGCGCTGCGGCGGTCCCCGGCGCCGCAGCGTAGGTCAGGGCGTCGAAGACCGTCACGGTCCAGCCTGCTTCGATCAGCTCAAAGCACAGGGCCGAACCGATGAAGCCGGCGCCTCCGGTGACCAGGGCGGTGCGCGTCACGCGGTGGTCTCCGCAAACAGCGCGCCGGCCTCGCTCAGGCGCGGCGCACGCGCATCCTTGTCCGACAGGATGGGCGAGGTGACGCCCCAGTCGATGGCGAGCACCGGGTCGTCCCACGCCACCGAGCGGTCATGGTCGCGCGAGTAGCGAGCGGTGACCTTGTATTGCACCAGCGTGTCGGCTTTCGTCGTCACGAAGCCGTGCAGGAAGCCCGGCGGCGCATAGATGCGCAACGGATGCTCCGCATCCAGGTCAATGACGCAATGGCGCAGATAAGTCGCCGAGCCGGGGCGCACATCCACGATCACGTCGCGCACCGCGCCGGCGAGCACGCCCACCAGCTTGCCCTGTGCAAAGGGCGCGGTCTGGCAGTGAAGGCCGCGCAGCGTTCCCGCCTTGGCGCTGAAAGAGACATTGTCCTGGACGAAATCCTGGTCGAAGCCCGCGTCGCTCAATCGGGCCCGCGACCAGGTCTCCTCGAACCAGCCCCGCGCATCGCCATGGCGCCGGCCTTCGACAAGCAAAGCGCCGTCCAGCTCCAGGCGGGTGATCTGCATGCCGGCTCCCTTGCGTGCGTTCACTTCGGTTTAGCAGCGGCGTGCGCAACTCGCTAGGCCCGCAAAGCGCCTGTGACCGGATCGGCGTGTAAAGGCGGCCGGCCCGCCCCGGCGTGCGGGCGCGCAGGCTCGACATTGCCGGATAGGTGATGTCTGTGTAACAGCGTGGCGTGTCGCGAGCGGCCGGGGCGAACCGGCCTGGTCCAGCATAGGGAAGGTGAAGCCATGCGCGTTGCAATGATCGGCACGGGATATGTCGGGCTCGTTTCAGGCGCCTGCTTCGCCGATTTCGGTCACCACGTGACCTGCATCGACAAAAAACAGGACAAGATCGACCTGTTGCGCTCGGGCGGCGTGCCGATTTACGAGCCGGGTCTGGACATGCTGGTGGAGCGCAACATGCGCGAAGGCCGGCTGGATTTCGCCACCGATCTGGCCGCGTCGGTGCGCGAGGCGGACGTTGTGTTCATCGCCGTGGGCACGCCCTCGCGCCGCGGCGACGGCCACGCCGACCTGACCTATGTCTACGCCGCAGCTGAAGAAATCGCGCGTGAGATGGACGGCTTCACGGTGGTGGTCACCAAATCGACCGTACCGGTGGGGACCGGGGACGAGGTGGAGAAGATCATCCGGCGCACCCGCCCGGACGCGGATTTCGCGGTGGTTTCCAACCCTGAATTCCTGCGCGAAGGCGCGGCGATCGAGGACTTCAAGCGTCCCGACCGGGTCGTGGTCGGCGCCGAGGACGCGCGCGCGGAGACGGTGATGCGCGAGCTGTATCGTCCGCTGTTCCTGAACGAGACGCCGATCGTCTTCACCAAGCGGCGCACCTCGGAGCTGATCAAGTACGCGGCCAACGCCTTCCTGGCGATGAAGATCACCTTCATCAACGAGGTCGCCGATCTGTGCGAGCACGTGGGCGCGGACGTCCAGGAAGTGGCGCGCGGGATCGGGCTCGACAACCGGATCGGGAAGAAGTTCCTGCACGCCGGGCCGGGGTATGGCGGATCATGCTTTCCCAAGGACACCCAGGCGCTTGCGCGCACCGCCGAAGAGGCGGGCCGTCCGCTGCGTCTGGTGGAGACGGTCATCGACATCAACGACCGGCGCAAGAAGTCCATGGCCGACAAGGTCGTCGCGGCGTGCGGCGGCGACGTGTCCGGCAAGACGATCGCGGTTCTGGGCCTGACGTTCAAACCCAACACCGACGACATGCGCGAGGCGCCGAGCCTGGAACTCATCCCCGCGCTGCAAAAGGCCGGGGCGAAGGTGCGCGCCTTTGATCCGGCCGGCGTGGAGGAGGCGGAGAAACTGCTCACCGGGGTCGAATTCACCACCGGTCCCTATCTGTGCGTCGACGGCGCCGACGCGCTCGTCCTCGTCACCGAATGGAACGAGTTCCGCGCCCTGGATTTGGATCGTATCAAGACGTGCCTGACCGAACCGGTCATCGTGGATCTTCGCAATATCTACGAACCCGCCGAGATGGCCGGGCGCGGTTTTCGGTACGTCAGCGTCGGGCGCCCGGCCGACGCGCGTGCGCACTAGCGCCGGGCCGTACAAACTGCTGGAGGCGCCGCGTGTGCGGAATTGTCGGAGTGGTCGGTGACGACCGAGCCCGGGAGATCATCCTGGAAGGTTTGCGGCGGCTGGAGTATCGCGGCTACGATTCAGCCGGGGTCGCGGTCATGGCCGGCGCCGCGGCCGAGCGCCGGCGCGCCGTGGGCAAGGTCAAGGGCCTGTTTGAAAAGGCCGAAGACCTGCCCGGCGCGACGCTGGGCGTCGGCCACACGCGATGGGCGACCCACGGCGCGGCGACGCAGGCCAACGCCCACCCCCACCGCGCCGGACGGGTGACGCTGGTCCATAACGGAATCATCGAAAACTTCCGCACGCTCAAGGGCGAGCTGGAGCAGGCCGGGCGCAGCTTTGAAAGCGAAACCGACACCGAGGTGGTGGCTCACCTGATCGACGCCGAGCTTGACGGCGGAGCCGAGCCCGTCGAGGCGGTGCGCCGCGCGGTCGGCAAGCTCACCGGCGCCTTCGCCCTGGCGATCATGATCGACGGTCAGGACGGGCTCCTGTTCGGCGCCCGCAAGGGCGCGCCCCTGATCGCCGGGCTTTCGGACGGGGCCGGCTTCATCGCCTCCGATCCGCTGGCGCTGAGCGGCGAGGCGCGCTCGCTGATCTACCTTAAAGACGGCGACATGGCGGTGATGAGCCCGGGCGAGGCGACGATCCTCGACAGCGACGGAGAGGCGGTGGAGCGCGAGCGCCAGCCCGCGCCGACGAGCCATGTGGCGGCCGAACGCGGCAATTACCGCCACTTCATGCAGAAGGAAATCTACGATCAGCCCGACGTGATCGGACGCACCGCCAGCCATTACTTCGACGCGGTCAACCGCACCATCCGGCCGGTGGACGGGATCGATTTCACACGCGTGAACCGGCTTTTGATCGTGGGATGCGGCACGGCGGCCTTCGCCGGGCAGGTGGCGCGGTATTGGTTCGGGTCGATCTCGAAGCTCGCCTGCGAGGTGGAGATCGCCTCGGAGTTCCGCTATCGCGAGCCGGTTTTCCTGCCGGGCGATTTGGCGCTGTTCATCTCCCAGTCCGGGGAAACCGCCGATACGCTGGAGGCCATGCGCCTGTGCGCTAAGGCCGGGGTGCCCACCGCGGCGCTGACCAACACCGAGCATTCCACCATGGCCCGCGAGGCCGATCTGGTGCTGCCTACGCTGGCCGGCCCCGAGATCGGCGTGGCGTCGACCAAGGCCTTCACCTGCCAGCTCACCGCGCTTGCGTGCCTGGCCGTGCTCGCTGCGCGCCAGCGCGGCCATGTGGACCCCGACCGCGAGACCGATCTGGCCGAAGCGATCCTCGGCGCGCCGACCCGCGTGTCGAAAGCGCTGGAGGTGGAGCGCGTCGTTAAATCCCTGGCGCCGGAACTCGCCGAGCATCACACCGTGCTTTATCTGGGGCGCGGCCAGTCCTTCCCCATGGCGCTGGAGGCGGCGCTGAAGTTGAAGGAGATCAGCTATATCCACGCCGAGGGCTACGCGGCGGGCGAGCTGAAGCACGGCCCGATCGCGCTGGTGGAGGAAGGCGTGCCGGTGATCGTGATCTGCCCCAGCGACGCCCAGTTCGACAAGACGCGTTCGTCCATCCAGCAAGTACGAAGCCGCGGCGCGCGCGTGACTGCGATCACCGACGCCAAGGGCGCGCAAGCGCTGGAGAACGACGCCCACAGGCTCATCGTGGTTCCAGACGCCGATCCGGTGCTGCAGCCGCTGGTCTGCGCGGTCGTGGTGCAGCTGATCGCCTATCATGTGGCGGTCTACAAGGGCACCGACGTGGATCAGCCGCGCAATCTCGCCAAATCGGTCACCGTCGAATAGCGCGGCGCTCTAATCTTGCTGCGGCGGGGCGAAGGGAGCCAGCCCGGTGACCAGATGATAGACCATGCTGGCCGGGATTTTCTCCGCCGCTGGATCACGCCGCGCGTCCAGCTTGTCGATCCAGCAATGGGCGGGTCCGTAATCAAGGTAATGACGCCGGATCAGCGCGAGAAGGCCGGGCATGTCCACATCCGGGGTGGGCACCGCGGCCAGGGCGCGCAGCCGTTCCAGCTGCGGCCAGAGGCGGAAGCTGGACTTCGGCGCGCCGATCACGTCGACGACCAGATCGCCGACCAGGCCGTTGGCTTCGGAGAACGCCACCAGCCGGCGCGCCCAGCTCGCGGTGTCGCGGCCGATCAGCCGCTCGGCTTCGCTGAGCAGGTAGGCCCACTCATAGCAGTGTCCCGGCTCGATGCGGTTGTCCTCGCTGCGGCTCCAGTCGCGGGCGAACACCTCGCCCACCGCGCCGGTGCGCGCGTCGAACATGTACTGCTCGAACAAGGTGCAGATCTTCGTGATCCGCTCGGCCGAGCGACTGTCATGAACCGCGTCGAAATGCGCGAGGCTGGCTTCCAGCAGGTGCATGTGCGGGTTGGCCAACTTGACGCCGTGCCCGGTCTCAAGGTCGCGCCAACCCTCGCCTGAGGCGTCCAGGAACAGCGAGTCGATGAGATCGAACGCCTCGTCGGCCAGCGCCGCGCCGCGCGGCTCGCCCAGGGCGGCGACTTCGGAGCCGGCGAGCGCCACGAACGCATGGTCGTAGAGGTCGCGGCGTTCATCGAGCACCTTGCCGTCGCCGCTGAACATGTGGGCCCAACCGCCGCGCGGGCTGCGCGCGCCGCTGTCGAGGAAATCCAGCGCGTCCTCGATGACCTGGTCGGCCAGACCGTCATGATTCCAGCCCATCCGCTTGGCGCGCGCAAAGGTGAAAAGCTGGCGCGGAGCCACGCGCCCGCGGCGTGTGGACTCAGGCTGGGGTTCGCCGTCCATGGTCAGGTTTTCGATGAATCCGCGCGACGCCGGATCACAGCACACGCTCGCCCAGCGCGGCATGACCTGGGTCCAAAGCCAATCGCGCGCCCACGCCTGAATCGGCTCGCCTTCGACCGGCAGAGCAAGCTGCTTGACCGCCGTGGTCGCCTTCTTCACGCCCGCGGCGTCGGAAAGACGGCTCACCAGCACGTTGCCGTGCGTGGCGACGACGGCGATATCCTCCACGCCATGCACCGCGACGCGCGGGCCCGTGGAGTGAACGAACAGCCTGCGCGAGTCGGTCGCCGCGACCGGGCCGAGCAGCACGGGAGCGTCCGCGTCAGACGCTGAAATCTCGTGCAGGGCCCGGTAGTCGCCAAGATCGCTCCACCCCATCGAGACCGGCACCACCTCGATGTTGCGCGCATGCTCCATCACCGCGAAGTCGATGGACTCCTCGCGCACCCTTGCAAAGCGCGCCCGGTCCAGGCGCCCGTTGACCAGGGCGTGATCCACCCCGTTGAGAATGTCGGGCGCATGGGCTTTCAACGCGTCCAGCATGACCTGGGCGCGGAACAGAAAAATGCCGGCGTTCCAGTAAAAGCCCCCGGTCTCCAGATACCCTTGCGCGGTCTCGCGGTCCGGTTTCTCGACAAAGCGGCGCACCGGGCGCGCCCCGTCTTCGGCGGCGGCCTCTTCCTCGATGTACCCGTAACCGGTGGCGGGGTGGTCCGGCTTGATGCCGAAGGTCACGATCCGGCCGCCGCCGGCCGCGCGCGCGCCGGCGTCCACGGCGCGCCGGAATGCGTCTAGATCCGCGATATGGTGGTCGGCCGGCAACACCAGGAGGAGATCCTCGGGCGCCGCGAGAAGGCATGCGGCGGCGATCGGAGGGGCGGAGTTGCGCCCCTCCGGTTCCAGCAGGATGTCCGCATCCGGAAGGCTGGCGTGCAGAAGCGCGGCGTGGCGGGCGCCCCCGATGGCGAGCGGGCGTTCGTAGCGCTCGGGATCGGCGACGCGCCGCGCGGTCTCGCTGAGCATGGTGCGGTCGCCGGCGAGGGCGAGAAACTGCTTTGGACGGCGCGACGTGGACAGCGGCCATAACCGCGTGCCCCCGCCACCGCAAAGGATGACAGGTGTGATTTTCCCGTTCGACATGCCTGGGCTCTCCCCGTTCGCGCCCGTCCCCATAGAGTGCGCAGCTCCCAGACCAGGCTTTTACGCCGATGCGGGTTACGGGTCGAGCCTTTGCAGCTTTGAATCTTCACGATATACGGCGCGGCGGGCCGACGCTTCTCCGGTCGGCTCAACAGGGGGCGGCGCAACACGTTGACCATGGGTCAGATCATAGACGCGGGGCTGGTCGCCGCGCTTGCGGCCGCGTTGCTCTCCGGCCGTGTCGCTCCGGCGCGCGCGTTCGCCGTCTTCGCCCTGGCGGCCATCGTGTCTGGACGCATCGAGCTGCAGACCGCCCTGTCGGCGCTTGGCTCGCCCGCGATCTGGGCGGTGATCTCGCTTGTGGTGTTCTCGCTGGCGCTGGCCAAGCTCTCCGCGCTGCGCCGCGTGTTCTTCGCGCGCAAACCGAACGGCGTGCGCGCCACCCTCGCCCGGCTGCTGGGCGCCGCGGCGGTGACCTCGGCGGCGGTGCCGAACACGGCCGTCGTGGCCGCTATGCTCGGCCCGGCCTCGCGCCGGCCGAACGTGACCGCGCATCAATTACTGCTGCCTTTGTCCTACATGTGTCTGGCGGCGGGCATGCTGACCCCGTTTGGTACCTCGGCGAGCCTCATGGTCGTCGGCCAGGCCGCCGCGGCGGGCGTCAGCCTGGACGTGACCGATTTCGTGCTGCCCGGCCTTGCGGTGACCGGCGGCGTGTTTCTCGCGCTCGTGCTCGCCGCGCCGTTCGTCCTGAAGGAGCAGCCGGACGAAGCCAGCGCGGCCGAAGAAGTCTTCGCTGTGGAGGCGGAACTGCCTGAAGGGTCGAAACTGGCCGGCCGGACCGTGGCCGGCGCCGGCCTGCGCCAGTTGCACAGCTTCTACCTGGCCGAGGTGATCCGCGGCAAACGCGTGATCGCGCCGGCGCGGCCGAATCTGCAGCTGCAGGCGGGCGATCTTTTGATCTTCGTCGGTGACATCAAGCATATCGACGAACTGCAGGCGGTCTCCGGCCTGTCGATCCATCCCGGCCGCCAGGAGGCCCACCACCATAAAAGCTATCGCGCCGTGGTCTCCACCGGCTCGATTCTGGTGGGCCGCACGCTGAAGGAAGCCGAATTTCGCGCCCGCTTCGACGCGTCCGTGCTCGGCATTCAGCGCGCCGAACGCGCGGTCTCGGGCAAGCTCGGCAATGTGCGCCTGCAGCCGGGCGATCTGCTGCTGCTCGCCGCCGGCGCGGATTTCCACGCGCGCGACAATCTGCGCGCCAACCTGCACCTGCTGGACGCCGATGACAGCGGCCTGGCCTCGCTGAACACCCGAGACACGGTGCTGCTCGCCCTGGCGTTCGCAGGCTTTCTGGTGGCGGCGCTGTTTCAGCTTGCGCCCATCGCGCTGGCCGCGCTGTGCCTTGCGGCGGTGGCGGTGCTGCTCGACTGGGTGTCGCCGCGCGAAGCCAGACGCAACTTTCCCTTCGATCTGGCCATCGTCCTATGGGGGGCGGTGCTGCTCAGCCTGCTGGTGGCGCAATCAGGTCTTTCGGCGTTCGTGGCCGGACTGGTCGCAGACATCTCTCAGGGCGCGCCGCCGGTCGTGGCGCTTGCGCTCATCTTTCTCATGGCGTGGCTGATGACGGAGTTTTTCTCCAACACCAGCGCGGCGCTGATCGCCCTGCCGGTGGCGCTGGACACGGCGGCCGCCGTGGGACAGGCGCCGGAAGCCTTCGCCCTGGCCGCCGCGTTCGGGGCGAGCGCCAGCTTCTTCATGCCGTTCGGCTATCAAACCCATTTGATGGTGCTCAGCCCCGGCCGCTACCGGCTGAACGACTATCTTCGCCTGGGCGCGGTGGTGTTCCTCGCCTATGCGATTCCCGCGCTCACGGCGCTTTCGCTGTTCGCGCTGTAAGGGGCGGCTCAGCCGAGCTCGGCCGCGATCGCCTTAATGAGCGCGGCGGCTTCACCGCCATGGCGGGGGTCGCGCAGCGCCAGGGCCAGAAACGTTTCCAGATAGCCGATCTTCGAGCCGGTGTCGTAGGTGCGGCCCGCAAACTCGAAGGCGAAGAAGTCGCGCGCCGCCATCAGGCGCACCATGGCGTCGGTGAGCTGAATCTCGCCGCCCGCGCCGGGATTTTGATCGGCGAGCCGGGCGAAAATCTCCGGCTCCAGAATGTAGCGCCCCGAAATCATCAGATTGGACGGCGCATCTTCTGGTTTCGGCTTTTCCACCATGCCCTTCAGGCGGGTCAGGCCGGCGCCGGCCGGGTCACCCAGCTCGACGACGCCGTATTTTGAAACGTCCTCCGGCGGCACCGCCTCCACCGCGACGATATTGCCGCCGGTCTGCGCGTGCGCGTCCACCATGCTTTTAAGGCACGGCGTATCGTCCACCATGATCATGTCCGGCAGCATCACCGCGAACGGGTCCTCACCCACCAGCTCGCGCGCGCACCATACCGCGTGGCCAAGGCCCAGCGGCGCCTGCTGGCGCACGAAGCTGCAGGCGCCAGGGTCGGGCAGGATCGCGCTCAGTTCCTCGAGCAGATCGCTCTTGCCCTTGGCTTCAAGGGTGGCGTCCAGCTCGAAGGCCTTGTCGAAATAATCCTCGATCGCGCCCTTGTTGCGCCCGGTGACGAAGATGAAGTGCTCGATCCCCGCCGCCACCGCCTCGTCGACGACATATTGCAGCGCCGGCCGGTCGAAGACAGGAAGCATTTCCTTGGGGACCACCTTGGTGGCCGGCAGAACGCGGGTCCCAAGCCCTGCGACGGGCAGGACGGCTTTACGCACACGCGCCATGGCGCTCTCCTCAGATCAGCCGAGCAGGCCGCGCTGGACCAGCTGTTCGATCACCTCTTCGGCGGCCTGTTCCGGCTCGATCTCGGCGGTCTTGATGCGCAGCTCCGGCGCCTCAGGCGCCTCGTAGGGGCTGTCGAAGCCGGTGAAGTTCTTGATCTCGCCAGCCTGGGCCTTCTTGTAAAGGCCCTTGGGGTCGCGCTGCATGCACACCTCCAGCGGGGCGTCGACGAAGACCTCGACGAACTCGCCCTCGGCGACCAGATCCCGCACCATGCGGCGCTCGGAGCGGAACGGCGAGATGAAGGAGCAGGTCACGATCAGGCCGGCGTCCACCATCAGGCGGGCGACCTCGCCGATGCGGCGGATGTTCTCCACCCGGTCCGCGTCGGTGAAGCCGAGATCCTTGTTCAGGCCGTGGCGCACATTGTCGCCGTCCAGCGAGTAGGTGTGCCGGCCCGCCTCGGCCAGCTTGCGCTCGACCAGATTGGCGATGGTCGATTTGCCCGCGCCCGACAGCCCGGTGAACCAGAGGACGGCCGGCTTCTGGCCTTTCAGCTCGGCGCGGCGATCCTTGTTCACATCCATGGCGTGGGTGTGCACATTGCTCGCCCGGCGCAGCGAGAACTCGATCATCCCCGCCGCGACCGTCTGATTGGTGAAGCGGTCCACCAGGATGAAGGAGCCGGTCTCTCGCTGATCCTTATACGGATCGAACGCGATCGGTTTCGAGCTGTTCAGCGTGCACACCCCGATCTCGTTGAGCTTCAGGGACTTGCCCGGCTCTTTCTCGAAGGTGTTGACGTTCAGCTTGTGTTTCAGCGTGGTCACCGAGGCCGGCGTGACCTGGCCGCCCGCCTTGAGAAGATAGGCGCGGCCGGGCAGCATCTCTTCCTCGGCCATCCACAAAATCTCCGCGGCGAACTGGCTGGAGACCTCGGGGCGGGCCTTGGGGTCTGCGAGCATGTCGCCGCGTGCGATGTCGATCTCCCGGTCGAGCACCAGGGTGACCGCCTGACCCGCCGAGGCTTCATCAAGATCACTGTCGGCCGTGACGATGCGGTTCACCGCCGCGGTCTTGCCCGAATGGGCCACCAGAACCTCGTCGCCGGGCTTCACCGAGCCCGCCGCGATGGTGCCGGCGAAGCCGCGAAAGTCCAGATTGGGGCGGTTCACCCACTGGACCGGCATCCGGAAGGGGAAGGCGGCTTCATTATCGGCCTGGGTGTCGACGCGCTCCAGGTGCTCCATGAGCGTCGGGCCGTCATGCCAGTTCATGGCTTTGGAGCGCTTGAAGATGTTGTCGCCGTAGCGCGCCGAAATCGGCACCGGCGTGATCGAGGCGAAGCCCAGATCCTCGGCGATCGACAGATAGTCGGAGACGATTTCGTGGAAGCGCGCGCGCGAATGGTCCACCAGGTCCATCTTGTTCACCGCCAGCACCACGTGGCGGATGTCCATCATGGAGGCGATGTAGGTATGGCGCCTAGTCTGGGTGAGCATGCCCTTGCGCGCGTCCACCAGGATGATCGCCAGGTCGGCGGTGGAGGCGCCGGTGGCCATGTTGCGGGTGTACTGCTCGTGGCCGGGCGTGTCGGCGACGATGAACTTGCGCTTTTCGGTGTTGAAGAAGCGATAGGCCACGTCGATCGTGATGCCCTGCTCGCGCTCGGCCTCCAGCCCGTCGAGCAGCAACGCGAAGTCGATCTCTTCGCCGGCCGTGCCGTGGGTTTTGGAATCGCGCTCAAGCACCGCGATCTGATCTTCAAACAGCAGCTTGGAGTCATACAGCAGCCGGCCGATCAGGGTGGATTTGCCGTCGTCCACCGAACCGCAGGTGATGAAGCGAAGCACCCCGCCCTCGCCGGCGCGGGTGAGCCGCTCCATGACCTCGGTGCGCGTCTGTCCGTCGGCCATTAGAAGTATCCCTCGCGCTTTTTCTTCTCCATGGAGCCGGCCTCGTCGAAATCGATGAGGCGCCCCGCCCGTTCAGACGAGCGCGCGGTGAGCATCTCCAGAACGATGTCCTCCAGCGTCTCCGCCTCGCTTTCCACCGCCCCGGTCAGCGGATAGCAGCCCAGCGTGCGGAAGCGGATCTTCTTGTCCCGGGGCGTCTCGCCCGGCTCCAGCGTCATCCGGTCGTCGTCGACCATGATCAGCGTGCCGTCGCGCTCCACCACCGGGCGCTCGCCGGCGAAATAAAGCGGCACGATGGGGATCTGTTCTTCCAGGATGTACTGCCAGATATCGACCTCGGTCCAGTTCGACAGCGGGAAGACGCGGATGCTCTCGCCCTTGCGGATGCGCGTGTTGAAGATGCGCCACAGCTCCGGGCGCTGATTGCGCGGGTCCCAGGCGTGGGCCTGGTTGCGGAAGGAGAATACGCGCTCTTTCGCGCGGCTCTTCTCCTCGTCGCGCCGGCCGCCGCCGAACGCGGCGTCGTACTTGCCCGCGCTGAGCGCCTGCAACAGGCCGTCGGTGCGCATGACCTGGGTGTGCAGCGCCGATCCGTGCACGAACGGATCGATCTTGCGCGCGCGGCCCTCTTCATTGACCCAGACGATCATGTCCAGACCCAGGGCTTCGGCGAGTTCGTCGCGGAAGGCGCCCATGGCCTGAAACTCCCAAAGGGAGTCGATGTGCAGGAACGGAAACGGCGGCTTGGCAGGCCAGAACGCCTTCATGGCCAGGTGAAGCATCACCGTGGAGTCCTTGCCGATCGAATACAGCATGACCGGCCGCTCGAACTCGGCGGCGACTTCGCGCATGATGTGGATGGCTTCCGCCTCCAGCGCGGCGAGATGCGGCGACAGCGCATTGCGCCCCTGCCCGCGCTCCGGCCCGAAACGGGCCGCGTAAGCCTTGATCGCACTGGAATTGGTTTCGGTCATGCGGACCCCCTATCGACGCGGAGACGCCTAGTCCATCGGATGCGCGAGGGCAAGCGCCTCACCGCGCAAAGCATGGCCGCCATGCGATGGGTTCTAAGAGCCCGGACCCACTGCGGAGCTTCGAGCAAACGCTTCCTCGCAAGAAGGCGTCCGCCGACAGGGGCTCTAGTCAGGCTACCTTTCGCTGTCGCGACGCGTCCGCGGAGGTCGCAGCGACCTCAATCAGGCTTGCGGAGAATGTAAAGCGCATTGAAGTGCGGCCCTAAGCCATAAAGATAAATCTTATCAAGAAATTCCAGTTCTCCGCTGCACTCTTCGAGTATTGTCTCAATAAGCTCGTCGTCAGCTCTAAGCTGCTTAAGCCGGTTTTTAAACATGTTTGAGAAGACAGCCTTGTGACCGGTGGGGCCTCCGGCGCCGACGCCGGGAAAAGCGTACGGCTGCAACCCCGCCCGCACCGCGGCCATCATCACTTCATCGACGCGGAACGTCCACTTATCCTCGCGATCTTCTTTATCGATTATCCGCGAACTCATAAAGTCAGCGCTGTTGATCTGCAGCTGCACCCAGCGCAGCTGGTCTTGGGATAGTGAAACCAGCCCGCGCTCATGTTTTTGCTTCAGCCCGGACATAAGCGTTCCAACAACGAGCTGGTACTCATAAACCGGCTCAGCCATGATCAACGCACCACCCGGAGCCAGGCGGTCGGCCGCGAGCTGAATGAAGCTACGCCAGTCCGAAATATGATGAAGGCAGGCGAAAAGAACGATCAACGAAAAGGGAGCGTCCGGCAGCTTGTCGATTTCCTCGGCAGTCATGACGCCGTACGTCACCGGTGCGTCGGCGCGGACGCGCTCAAGGTTGGCTTTCGTAACATCGACAAACTCCCGCATGCCGTCAGTAATTAGATACTGATCGTACCGAAAATCTTGAACAAACGGAAAAGTGCCGCGGCCTGTGCCGCATCCAATTTCGAAATAACTGCCGTCGGTTAATATATTAAGGTCACTAAATAGCTTCTTAAATCGATTTGCAGTATTGGAAATTTGCTCTTTATCTATCGGGAGATTCATATATTGCTGAAAGTGATGCGCCGCTTTTTCTCGGTCCATCTTGTACTCGCGGTCCGGCGAAATATGGACCACACCATCCCGTATAGGAAACTTTTCGGCTGTCAGGCTTACTGGATCTTGGTTTGTTTTTGCAGACATGGGGGGCATTCTGGCTGCCTTGGCTTTCTATAATTTGCTGTTTTTCAACCGATAAGCGTCGAAGCGGGCGAGATGGTCATTAAGCCTTCCGCAAGCGCTCCTAGCTGTCAATGAACGCGCCCGAAAGTCTGATGGTTGATGCGCGATCGGCCCGCCCGATGAGGGCAGTTCAATTGTTGACCAATTTTCCTAATGCGCTTAGCGGGAACCCATGCGGATACCGTGTTGAGGACCCACAAGATGGACTATGCCCAGCTTTTCAGCGCCGAAGGTCGTGCGCGGCGCGTTCTGAATGCCGGACATAATTTCATCAACTCCGGCCTTGTGGGTGATTTTCTAGAAAATTACCGACCGGGCGCGGGCCTCGAAGCTCAGTTCCTTGTCTCCTTCCCGCGCTCGGGAAATGGGTATGTCCGGTTCCTGATGACCAAGATCATCCTGGCGGCCGCCGGCTATGACGTGGACCGTGCGACGATCGACGCCTATGTGCACAATCCGGTCAACGGCAATCGGGCCCAGCGTTTCAATTTCCCCGACCGGGATGAAGCGGTTTCGGTTGAAGCCGTGATCCCCGATATCCACATGAACACCCCCGAAGCCGTGGCGGCGCTCGGCGAGCGGTTCTCGATCAACGGCGTGCGGCTGATAAAGACCCATAACCTCGTGCCCGAAGGCGCGGCGCGCTACCTCTATCTGTTCCGCGAGCCGAAAGCGGCGTGCACAAGCTATTTCCAGCTCAACACCGGACCGGAGTTCGTCGCGGAAAAGCGCGCCGACGCCGGATTCACGGCGTTCTTCAACGAGGCGGTGTCGAACTATATCGACATCTATGTCGCGATGGGCGAAGCGGCGCTTCGCGATATCGACCGCAGCCGCGCCGCGCCGCTGGCTTTGACCCGGCTTGAAGCCGGCGATGCAAGCGATCTGGTCGCCTGGTTCGCAAGCGCGGGCTCGACCATCGGCGCGAACCTGATCGCGGACATGGCGCAAAAGAACAAGAAGAAGTCCGGGTTCAACGCCGAGCTTCTAGGGCTCTGGGATTCATCCAGCCTCGACCGGCTCAAGCGCGCCCAGGACGTTTATGCGCGCCTGGCGGAGCGGCGGGCGCCGGACTAGGTCAAGGCCGCCCCTGACCAGTCGATTGCTTGCGCTCGATCGCCGGCGCGTGCAAACGTCTCTTCGACTTTAAGACGGAGCGCATGAATGCTGGTCAGCCATCCCTACAAGTTCATCTTTTTAAAGCCCGGAAAAACCGCCGGGACCTCCGTTGAGGTGTTTCTGGAGCCGTTGTGCGCGGCGCCCGGCCATACGCCCTCCCACGCGACACCGCCCATTGAAAGCGAATACGGCGTCATCGGCGAGCGCGGGCCGGATCCGGACAAATCCGGTTTTTATAACCATATCTGGCCTGACGAGCTGGTGGAGCGGCTGCCCGCCGAGGTGTGGCGCGACTATGTGAAGACCGCCACCGTGCGCAATCCTTTCGACCGGGCGGTGTCGGCGTTTCACCATTTCGGTCTGACCGACGCCGACCGGGACGCGCCGCAGTCGCAAATCCCTGGGCTGTTCAGGCGCTGGGCGATGGAGCGCAGCCCCGCCTATTTCACCATCAAGCGCTATCTGGCGATCGGCGATGCGCCGTGCCTGGACCATTTCATCCGCTATGAGGACCTGGAGGGCACGATCTCGGCCTTTCTTGAAAAGGTCGGTGCGGCCGATGCGCGGCTGGGCGCGCTGCCGCGTCTTAAAACCGATATCCGCAAGGTGGATATCCCGCTCGTGGAGTATTATGACGCTGCGGTCAGGGACCGTGTGATCGAGGGCGCCCGGTTCGACTTCGATCATCTGGGCTATTCGACGAGCGTAGAAGACGCAGATCGCGCGCGCGCGGGCGTCGCTGCGGCTGCGAAAGGTTGATGCGGCGCGGCGCTGATGGCGCGGCGCCGAAGCGGGAAAACGCCGGAGCCGGCCCTGTCGGCGGCCGGCCGGGAATGCGAGGGGCGCGATGACGGTCTATATCGCTCAAGGTCAGCCGAAATCCGGCAGCACGTTCGTGTTCATGGCGGCGCTCGCCATGGCCGAGCAGATCAACCAGTGCGAATATTACGAGTTCAAGAAACGGGTCTTCGGAGACCGGGTCGAGGAATTTCCCGATTTCTACGACACCGTGTTCGAGGAGCAGCTCGACGCGGCGATGGCGCTGGTGCCCGAAGACAAGGTCTTCTTGATGAAGACCCATATGGGTTACGACGAAGCCACGCCGCGCATGCTGGATCTGATCCGGTCTGGACGGGTGAAGTTTCTCACCACGTTCCGCGACCCGCGCGACGCCGCGGTTGCGATCCTGGACGTGGCGGCCAAGGAGCGCGCCGCCGGCGAGGACCGGTGGTTCTGGAAATACCATGAGGTCTCCCAGCTCAAGAACCCGATCCACTACCAATCAGAGATGGCTTATCTCTGGTCGCAGCTCGAAGGCGGGCTTTCGATCCCGTACTACATGATCGCCTGCGCGCAGGACGCCTGCGTCGAGCGTCTCGCCGAGTACATGGGGATCGGCTGGGCCGGCAAGCTATTCGCCGCGCAGATGGAGGCGCGCAAGCGCTCCCTTCCCGAATACAACAAGGGGCGGGTCGATCGCTTCATCGACGATCTGGCGCCGTCGGAAATCCGCGTCGGCAATGAACTCTGGGCGCAACGCTTGCGCTATTATGATTCTGAAGTGCGGCGGGTCATGGCGGAGAACGGGTTGGCCATGTTGGCCGAGCACCTGATCTCGCGGCGGGACCGGCTGGTCGCCGAGCGCCTGGCGTCCGAGCCCGCCGCGACATGACGGCGCACCGGGGGGCTGAATGACCGACGTCTTGTCCATCGTGGCCGGCGCCGCAGGCGTCCGGCCGGAGGAATTCGGGGGCGAGCGCCTGCTGCCCGAGCACAGCCCCGGCGTCAGCCGCCGGCTGATACATCGCGATGTCGACCGGGGCTGGCTCGCCGCGCTCGACCGGCAGCCGAAAGACTTTTTCTTCATCGGGATCTATCGCGATACGACGCTTCCCGACAACGCCTGGGTCGTCGGGGCCACCTGCGTGGCCGGGCCGCCGCGCTTTTTCGGCGAGATTGCTGAGGCGCTGGCCTATCTTGACCTGCTCCTGCTGGCCGACGGTCGCCCGCCTCTGGACACGCTTGATCTGCCGCTTCACCTGTCCTCGCTGGTGCGACGGGCCGGCGCCGGACGGCCGGCGAATGCGCATTTGCGCGCCCAGGCCGGCGGCGACACCGCCCCGCGGGTTCGTCTCGGCCGCGGATTTTACGCGCCGGAGGTCGTCGGCGCAGACGCCGGTCCGGGCGTTCTGGTCTGGCTTGGCGAGGAGAGCGCGTCGTTCACGCTCGACGGGCCGGACGCCTGCGCCGGCGGGCTTGCAATGTCGATCCAGCTGGCCGCCGGCGAGGACGCCGAATTGACGCTCGCCCAGGCCGGGACGGTCCTGCACCGCAGCTATCTCTGGGCCGGCGGCGATACGGTCTTTAATCGACGAACCCGCCAGACGCGCGTTTTCAAACAGGTCTTCGCGCCCGGGGGCGTCATCCAGGCGAACCAGCCGGTCAGCCTTGAGTTGCGTGCCGCACCGATATCGGAAGCGTCCGGCGCGCGTAGAACGCTGTTGGCCCTGATCCGGTTCGAGAATGCTTTTGTGGACTACGTTTTTTAGGCCGCCCCGCCGGCGTGAAGTTTCTTGCAAGCCGTGTTCGCATATGCAAAAAACCAGCACCGGCAGCCGGGGGCGCAGCACGGTTCAATAAATAAGGGGGCGATATGAAAGACGATCTGATCTTCGCGGTTTTCAAGGAAATCGCTGCGGTCGAAGGCAAGCGTAATCCGGACGGCACGTGGAACACCGAGGACGCCAACGACGTCCAGCGGCTTCTGCGTCGCGCGTTCAATGTCGTTCGGCGAGCCGCCGAAGCCGACGCCGAGAGCAAGTAACGCCTGGCCGGGGCGGCGCCCCGGGGTTTGTCCTGCGGACACGCTCCGGCGGCGCGGCCGTCCATTTTTTATGACCGAACGCCATTGCGCGGGGACGAGCGATGAATGCTCAGGGCGTACGCCATGACGCGGCAGCGCCGGAAGCCCAGACGTCCGGCGCCTCACTGACCGAATACGCACTGGCCCTGGCGCCGGTGCGCGGCGAGTTTCAGTGGCGCGTTCACAATCAGCTGGCCGCCGCGGGCGCGTTCCAGGACGCGGCCCGGATCTGGGCGGCCGCCTTGTCGGTCAAGCGCAGCGACATTCACATGACGCTGCTCAGCCGCAGCCTGCGCCGCTGCGAACGGCCCGGCGCGGTGCTCTGCGATCTTCCTCGGTTCATCGTCCGCAGCGACCTGATCATGCACGAGCCCGCCTGCTGGGAGGAGATCGCACGCGAAAGCTTGCGGCGCGAGCCTCGCCGCGCGTATCTCGATCTGATCCTCGAGGGCGGTCTGCCCGATGACGTGGCGACGTTCTTCATGCGGGCCCTTCCAGACCCGGAGGCGATTGATCTCGTCGCCGACGCGCTCGAACAATACGGGGCGGGGCGCACGGTTTTTCTTTTGATAGAGCGCCTTAGCGCGGCCAATCGCGCGCACCTGCTCGATCAGGTGGATGCGTTCGACCAGCTCACCGCGCTCCCCTTGTCCAGCGCGCAGCATCTGCGCATCTATCTGGACGCGCTGGCCGGCTCACGATCCGCCCACGGATTGGTCGACCGCCTCGACCGCCTGTACCTGCACAATCCCTCCCTCGTCGAGGCCGACGCGGACCCGGCGGTGCGGTGTTTCTTCAGGGCTTATTCCGGTGAACCGGTGGACGCGGCCGATCTGGTCGGCTTCCACGGCGCGCTGCCGCTTTGGGGTCTGCTTCTAAAATGCAGCGCGTCGCGGTTTGACGATTTCTGCGAGGCCCTGGACGGCGCCGACCCCGAAACGGGCCGGATCGCGCGGCTGCTGGCCGACAGCTCGACCGGCGCGCTTCACCCGTCGCAGACAATGGCGCGCCTTGACGCGCTGGAGAACCTCGGCTCCGAGGTGCGCTTCTGGCTTCTGGAGCACGCTTTACGCGCCTTTGTGCGCTCGGGACGCTTGAGGGGGTCCAGTCTTGCGCGCGCCGGAGAAGACCTCGCCGTGTTCGCCGGCGCCCTTGGGCAGTCGGCGTTCAAGCAATTGCTGCGCGGCGTGCTCGCCTCCGAGGAGGCTGATGACGAGTCGATCTCCGCCTCCGCCTGGGCCTACCTTGCGACCTGCTGGCCGGACGACCGCTCGCTGATCCAGTCATGCATGCAAAAAGCAAGCATCGCCGGCGGCGTGGAAGCGCTTGAGACCATTCTGGCGCTGCCCCAGGCGGGCGCCTTGCGTCTGGACGCGTTTTGCTTCTCGGCCTGGCGGGCGGTTTACAGCGGCAATCTCAAAGCTGCGCGGTTGCTTTACGATCGCGCGATGCAGCACGACGACATCCAGTCGCTCTCGCAGGCCACGCCGGCCGGCGCCGCGCTTCTGCGCACCTCGGCCGCCGTTGCGGGCGGGCCGCCGCCCTTCATGCAGCGCCCGCGCGGCGAAGGCGGGCACAAGCCGGCCGTGGTCGTGGATCCGGGCCATGTGGACGCGGCGGGCCATCACCCGGCCTATAACAGCTATTTCAGCCGTCTTCTGACCGCGCTGACCGGGGAGGCGCCGAGCGTTCTCATCAACCAGGGGGCCGAAGGATCGACGCTGGCCGGCGCCGAACCGGAGCCGCGGATGCGGTTTCAGCCCTACGCCTATTCCGACATCGAACGCGATCCGGCCGTCCTTGCCAATCTGAACGCATTTTTCCGCAACGACCTTGACGAGTCGCTCGACCCGGATCTGCTGAAGATCTTCGTGTTTCATTCGCTGAAGCTCAACATGATCCAGGGCGTGGCCACCTGGCTGGAGGCGAACTGGCGCGAAGACTGGGTCGCGGTCCTGGGCGTGATCGAGGTTGATCACCTCGCACAAACCGACACCGATCCCGAAGACGCCGGGCGCACCATCCGCGAGGCGATGACCGCCCTGTCCAAACTGCCGCGCGAGAACATTATCCTGTTCTCAGAGACCGAAGCCGGCCGAGACTGGCTTGAAGAGGCCTGCGGCGGCGCGCTGACCGTGTCGCGCTATCCCTATCTGGCCGCGAGCGCAGCGGCGCGAGCCACGCGAGACAGCGGCGCGGAGCGACCGACTTTCGGGATGGTCGGCGGCACCCGGCCCGAGCGCGGGCACGCATCGCTTTTCGCCGCAATGGCCCGGATTCGCGAGCGCACGGATTTTCTGATCCATTTCGATTTCGACAAATACCGGACGTTTCCCCAGGTCAATGTCGCAGAAGCCAAGGCGGCCATGGGCAGAGCCGGGACCCGGATCCTCAGCGGGTTCCTGTCGGAACCTGAGTATTTCGAGGCGCTGACCGAGATCGACTGCCTGATCCTGCCCTATTCGGGGCGGTACATGGTTTCAGGCTCCGGCGTGGTTTACGAAGGCATGTACGCCAAGAAGCACTTCATCGTCTCGAAGGGGTCGACGCTGGAAGCGGCGCTTTGCGAATTCGATTATCCGCACCTCGCCGTCGATCCCGAAGACAGCGACGCCCTTGCCGCGGCGATACAGGACATGGCGTCGAACTGGAGCCGGTGGCGCGCCCGCCTCGCCGAGTGGGCGGGCCGCGAAATCGCGCTTCCACCGACACAGTTCGAAGCGCAGTTCAAGGCGATTCTGAGCCGGGTTTGAAGGCGCGGCGCGCCCACACCCAGTCGCCCTGCGGCTTGGAAATCGCAAGGGCGCATACTAGCATCGGCGATGTTCAAGGCCGCTTCAGGCGAACCGTGCGCCGTCCGCGGCTGGTTCGCCGTTTCATTCCCGGGGGTCCGCCCGGCCTCGCCCGAAGAGTTTTATTCACGCCATGGTGAACGCCCCCAGCCGCGTCGTCGGTCCTGACTGGATCAAGCAGCCCTGCGACCGCGTCAAGGATCAGTGCGACGCGCTCGCCGCCGCAAGAACCTGGCCGAAGATCACCGTGGTCACCCCGGCCTTTCGTTCCGCGGCCTTCATCCGCGACACCATCGAGTCGGTGCGCCTCCAGCATTATCCCAATCTCGAATACATCGTCGCCGACGCCTGTTCGGACGACGGCACCGAAGAGATCCTGGCGCAGTACGACTTTCTCGATGCGCGCATCGAGCCCGACGAGGGCCAGGCCGACGCGTTGAACAAGGCGTTCAAGACCGCAAGCGGCGACATCCTGACCTGGTTGAACGCCGACGATCTTTTCGCCCCGCTCGCCCTGTTTCGCATGGCCGAGGCCTTTGAGCGCCATGATGCAGACCTGATCGCGGGCCAGGCGATCATTTTCAACGAGCGCGGCCCCCTGGTGCGCCACACCTACGGCCTGCCTGACGGGCCGCTGATCGAGCGCGAAATCCTTGATCTGAAGGGGATGTGGAACACCGGGCAGTACTTCTACCAGCCCGAGGTGTTCTTCACGCGCGCGATCTACGAAGCGGCCGGCGGCCATGTCGACGCCTCTTTGCACTACAGCATGGATTACGATCTCTGGGTCCGCATGGCCCAGGCCGGCGCGCGCGTGGCCGGGGTCGGCGCGCCGATCGTCCTGTTCCGCAAGCACGAGGCCCAGAAGACGGCCGATCCGGCGAAATTCAACGCCGAGCTTTCAAGCTATATCGAGCGTCACGCGATCAAGCAGGCCGCGCCTTCGCGTTACGCCGATCAAAAGTTCGACGGCCGGCGCAGCCCGCGCGTCTTGATGGTCAACGATTTCGGCTTTCAATACGGCGCCGGCATCGGACACGGACGCTACGCCGCATCGTTCAGGCTGTTGGGCTGCGAGGTGGAGGCGTTCAAGATCGCCGAGGATGTCGGCGAACACAATTATGAGTTCAATCCCGATTTCGAACGCCTCGTCGCAACGGCGATCAAGGGCGATTACGACCTCGCCGTGGTGGGCAATATTCACGGCGCGACGCGCGATCTGAACTGGCTGTGGAAGCTCGCCGAACAGGTCGAGGTCTGGATCGCCACCCACGATTTCTATTTCCTCACAGGGCGCTGCGCCTATTTCGGCGACTGCTCGAAATATCTTGATGCACGCTGCGACGCCGCCTGTCCGACCTTCTTCGAGTATCCGATGCTGGAGCCGGACAAGATCGCGCGCGCGGCCCGGGCCAAGCGCGACCTTCTGGCCCACCCCAATGTGCGTATTCTCGCCAACTCGCACTACGCCGCGCAAAAGTTCCGCGACGCGTTCATGGCGCGCGGCTTCATCGAAAGCGAGATTGAAGACAAGGTGCTCGTCGCCGAGCTCGGGGTGAGCGTGGACGCTTTTCAGGCCTCCCGGACGGAGAAAGCGGAGGCGCGCGCGGCGCTCGGCCTGCCGCTGGACAAGCATCTCGTCCTGCTGCCGAGCGGCGACTACACCGATCCACGCAAGAACTCGGCCCTGGCCCTGCGCCTGTTCGCACAGCTTGATCCGGACCGGTTTCACGCCGTCATGATCGGGGCGACGAAAACGCCGGTGAGTCAATTTATCCGCAACGTGTCCCAGCTTTACTACACCAAGGACCGCGAGCAGCTCGCCCTGTTGTTCAAAAGCGCGGACTTCGCCGTCAACACCAGTTTCGACGAGACCTTCGGCCAGACCCTTGTGGAAGCCGCGCTCGCCGGCGCCGTTCCGGTTTCCATCGGCCGCGGCGCCGCGCCGGAGGTGGTGGCCCGGCTCGGTTCGACGATCCGCCCCGAAGGCGCCGGCGACGCCGCGGCCCTGCAGGCGGCGATCGCCTTCATCAATCAGCTGGCCGCCAGCCCGGCGCGCCTGGCCGGTGAGCAGGCGCGGGTGGCCCTGGCGGCGGCGAACGCATTCAGCCTGGAAGCCTCGGCGCGGCGCCTGCATCTGGCGATGAAACAGTCAGGACTGGTCACGCGGCGCGGCCTGCGCGGCAAGATCGACCTGTTCGCCGCCGGCGACGAGCCGCCGGTTGAATTGCTTGGCGAGTGGGCGCCGGAACGCCTCGCGGCGCTTGACGGGCGCATCGACGAGCTCGTGGAGCAGCTGGAGCGGGCGCAAGCGGCGAAGGATTGGTACAAGGCCGCGTTCCTCCAGATGATCGAGGAGCTGCGCCACGAAGACGGTGAGCTCGCCGCATTTCATCAAAGCTCCGGTCTGGCCTTGTACCAGGAAGCGATCGAAGCCCTGGGATCGCAGGCGCCCTCCATCGCGGCGCTCGCGGCGCATTTGCGGCGCCGATTGCGCGCCCAGGCCGCCGGCGGGCCGACCCCATGAACGATCAATCCCGGTCCGGCCGGATCGCCGCCTCAGGCCGTGAGCCTTGCAGGACGGCGCCGATGCGAGGCCGGCCGGCGCGTAACGGCTGGGCGCCGGGCGCTCCAATCGGTCACTGCGCGGCGAGGCCTTTAAAAAAGTCGGGTTGGCGCGCACCACCGACTGGCATAAGAAAGCCCCTGGAACGCGACGCGCATAAGGCCGGAGTCCGGGCGCCGTCCGACAGGGGTGTAACGCCGGGATTTGCGCGGTAAGACAAACAAGGGGCTCGGCTATGGGCGCTATTCAGGATCGGGCGTTTTTCGAGTGGCTCGCAAAGCATGACCCGGACATCAAGACCGTCTTCGATGTGGGCGCGCATGTGGGAAAGTGGTCCGCTCAGTTCGCGGAAGTGTTTCCAGAGGCGACCTTTCACCTCTTCGAACCGCGGCTCGCGTTTGACGAAGAGATCAATCAAGAGTGCCGACAAAACGCGCAAAACTATAAGCACCGTATTATCGAAGATGCGGTCGGCCGGACCAGGGGTACGGCTCAATTCTCCGTTCAAGGCCACCGCGGCGTTGGAAGCTCCTTGCTTCTGCCGCGCGAGGTGCGTGACGAGAAGATCGTCGACGTGAACGTCACGACGATCGACGATTATGTCGAAGAGCAGCAGATCGACAGGATCGACTTTCTTAAAATGGACATCCAGGGCGGCGAGCTGGCCGCCCTGAGGGGGCGGACAAGGCGCTCAAGAAAACAAAATATCTGTTTCTCGAGACCTGGCTCGTTTCAAGCTACGGGCATCAGACGCCGCACATGTTCGAAGTGTTCGACCATCTCAGAAAGTACGGAATCTTCCCGCTTGATTTCTTCGGGGGCCATCGCGACGGTGGCGACGGAGTGCTGTTTCACATCGATGTCGTTTACATCAACGCGAATTTATCCGTTCTGCCAAAACATCTTCATCGCACCCTCAATGAGCGCCTGGCTTTCTAGAAGGCCGGGCGCTTCGCCCATCAAAGCAAAGGTCGTCAGATGGTGCAGGCGGTAAAATCAGGACCCTTCGAACCTCCATGGCGACTGGATGTTTGCGGATGATCCACCAGGGGCATGGCCTTGAGGAACACGCCTCAAGCAGACAATAGGGAGAGCGCTTAAATGGGCACGACGCAGGACCAGACCTTCTTCAAATGGCTGGCTGAGCACGACCCGGATATCGAAACGGTTTTCGACGTGGGCGCGCATGTCGGCGCATGGTCACGCCAGTTCGCAGACTTCTTTCCGGATGCGAACTTTCACCTTTTCGAGCCGCGCCTTAAATTCGATGATGAGACCAAGCAAGCGTTTCTAAAAAACGCCTCCGGCTTCCAGCATCAAACAATTGAAGCCGCCGTCAGTGATACCAAGGGCGTGGCGCAATTCTCGGTGCAGGGAAATATGGGGAATGCAAGCTCCCTCCTGCTTCCGCAGGAAAGCCGGCGCGAAAAGATCGTGGACGTCGACGTCATCACCATTGACGACTATGTCGCCGAAAATGAAATCGAGAAAATCGATTTCTTGAAGATGGATATACAGGGCGGGGAGCTTGCAGCCCTTCGCGGCGCCGGCTCGGCCTTGAAGAAAACCAAGTATCTGTTTTTGGAAACCTGGCTGGTGTCCAGCTATAACCAGCAGACGCCGCACATGTTCGAAATCTTCGACCATCTGAGAAAATACGGGATTTTTCCGATCGATTTCTTTGGCGGCCATAGAAATCAAAGCGGTCTGCTCGCTCATATCGACGTTGTTTATATCAACTCAAATCTCTCCGTGTTCCCGAAGTACTTTCACAAGGCCTTGGTCGAGCGTCTGGCGGTCTAGGCGGCCGACCGGCCTGTGTGTGACAAAGCAAGCCGCAGCCTGCCGGCTCGGCGTCTATGGAGTGCGCCATGACGAATTCATCCGGAGCCCCCGACATCGGGCCGGTCATCGCGAGCATCAACGCCGGCGGCGTTCCGACCAAAACGGTTCTGGATGTCGGCATCCGCGAAAAGACGCCGTTTCTGATGCAGAATTTCCCTCACCACAGGCACTATCTGTTCGAGCCCATGCGCGAATGGCACGACGCGATCAAAGCGGCTTACGCCGGTCTGGATTATGAACTCATCCCGAGCGCCTGCGGGAGCGAGGATGGACGCGTCGAGTTTCGAACGGCTTTCATGCAGGCCGGTTTTGACAAGCCCTCTCACGGGGGAATGACCGGTTTCATCCCGGAGAGCGAGGTCGCCGATCGCTATGAGGTCGAAGTCGTGCGGCTCGACAGCTTCATTGAGACGCGCGGGCTTGAGGGTCCCTTTTGCCTGAAAGTCGACGTTGATGGGGCGGATCTTGAAGTGTTGAAGGGCGCTGAGCGGACGCTTGAGTCCTGCAACATCGTATCACTGGAAATGACCCGGCGAAATTTCGCCGCCATCGCAGGCTTTATGCATGACCGCGGCTTCTACCTGCATTCGCTCACCGGGCTTGAGTTCGGCGCGACTCCCATGGACGCTGAAGCCGATCGGCCGGCGACCGCATTGCGGTTCGGCGACGGTGTTTTCCTGCCTATGAAATGGTTTGGGAGTCCCGACTTGAAGCCAAGCCTCGTGCCCGGCCGGTAATCTGTGCTGCTGGAGCACTCAGCTCGCCGGTCTCTTCGCCGACAAACCACTTGAACCTCTTGGCCATATCGGCGAGTGATGGCCGTCATTTGAACCACGCTGAAGCGACGACGGGGCGCGTATGCGGATTGATCTTGAAGGGCTTTCGCACGCGGATCGCGACGCGCTGAAGGCTGTGCTCGCGCCGTGCCTGGAAGCTGCGGGACTGGACCCGCGCGCCGGAGACGGCGACGTGACCCGTCTTCAGGCGCCGCCCGAAGACGGAGTGTTGCTGATCGGCTACTCGACGCCGGGCGCCCATGTGGCGCGCGGCCTGTACTATGCGGTCGAGCCGGACCCGGCTCTGGCCGAATGGTCCGCCGCCGCCGACGCCGCCTGCCGCCTGGCCGACGCCGATCCGGCCAGGGTGGCCTTGGTCGACGTGGATCTGGCCGGGTCCGATCCTCAACGGGCGCTGGCCGCGCTCGGCCTGCGCGCCGGAGCGGCCTTCGACGCCGCGCTGGCCGGCGCGCCCCCGGTGCGGGCGGCGGCCATGATCCAGCCCGCGGCCGAGCGCTGGGCCCGGTCCAGGCCGGGCGCAGCCGAGCGGCTTGAGTCGCTGGATGCGTCCGCGCTGACGGCGGGCATGCGGCGAAAGCCCATGGATCATGAGGCGTTCGTGAGCGTCGCCCGCATCTTTATGGACGCCTCGGCCGGCGGGGGCGCCGCCGAGATCGAGGCGCTCTCGGCCGCCCTTGATCTGTGCCGGCGGGACGTGGCGGCGCTGGAGGCGGCCGGCGGCCGCGCCGACGGCCAGCCTGGCAACTACCCCGTGCCTGCGGTCATAACCGGGGCGTCGGCCTCCGCCAGGGATACGCTGGTCAAACGGGCGTACAGGCGCGCGCGCCGGTCGGCGGACCTCAAGCTGATCAAGGAGTCCGGCTTCTTCGACGCGGCCTGGTATGTCCAGCGATACCCGGATGCGGCCCGGGTCGGGGTTGATCCGGCCATGCACTACCTGCTTCACGGCGGGTTCGAGGGGCGCCCGGCCGGTCCGAATTTCAACTCGCACCTCTATCTGCAACACAACCCCGACATCGCTGCGTCCAAGATCAATCCGCTGGTTCACTTTCTGCGCTTCGGGCGCAAGGAGGGCCGCAAGGCCATCGACATCAACGGACAGCCCGTGGGCGGAGAGGCGGACTCGCCGACATGACCTGGGGCGCTGAAGTCATCGTCCACCTCGGTGCGGGCGAAGGCGGGGACGTGGACCGGCACGTCCAGTCCGGCGCGCGCCTGGTTCTGGTGGAGGCGCGCGGCGAGGCGCTCAACAGCTTGCGCGAGGCGGCCGGGGAGGCCGAGCAGGCCGAAATCGTCGAGGCTGTGGTCAGCGCCGAGGGCGGCCCGCGGGAGTTCATTCGCTACAATCTCGCCGATGCGGCCGGCCTTCATGCGCCGGCGGGCCTTTTGTCGGTCTACGCCGGCCTCGCCGAAACCGGGCGCGAGACGGTGGACACCCTGGCGGTCGCAACCCTTTTGGAGCGCCATGCGCCCGCCGATCTCGGCGGGGTGCGCCTGGTGCTCGACGTGAACGGGGAGGAGGCGGCGATCCTCGACGCGCTGGAGCGCGAGGGCCTGCTTGCGGCCCTTGGCGGGCTGGACGTGAGCTGCGGCGTGGCTGCGCTGTTCGAGGGCGGGCTGTCCGCCGACGAGGTGCGCGCCCGTCTGGAAGGCGCCGGTTACAGTCTGGAGACCACCGGCGCGGGCGCGCGACGCGTGGTCAAGGCGCGCCGCTTAGAAGGCGCGGCGCCCGACGCCGCACCGGCGCCGGCCGAGCCGCGTCCCGCGCCCGACCCTCACAGCCCGGCTCAACCGGTCGAGCCCTCCGGCGGCGAGGCGCAGGCCAGCCCCGCCGCCCCGCATGCGCGCCTGGAGGCCGAAAAACCTCAGCGCGACGCAGCCGATGACTCTGCATTGCGCGTCATGCGCGAGCGTCTTGCGGCGGCCGAAGCCGCCGCCGCCGAGCACAAGGCCGCGCACGAGCAGGCGCTCGATTACCGCGCCCGATTCGAACTGGCCGAGCGGCTGGCGACTGGGCGCGCGCGGGAGATCGAAAAACTTCGCACCCGCCTGGAAGCGGCTGAGCGCCGCACGGCGCAGCACGAGGTGGCCGCCCAGGAGGCCGTTCGGTTGCGGGCGCAGCTCGACGACGCCGAGCGCGCCGCACAGGACCAGAGCGAGATGCGTGAGGCCGCCGAAACGCGCCTGCGTGCGCTTGAGGCGGAACTTAGCGATCAGGCCGGCGAGCTGGAGGCCGCGCTGAAGGCGCGGGATGTGGCGAACGCCTCCATCGCTGAACTGGAGGCTGTGCTTGAGGCGCGTTCGGTGCAGCTTGAAGCCGCGCAAGACGCCGCCAGGGCCGGCGAGGCGCGGATCGAGGCGCTGGAAGCTGAGCGTGCCGAGCTTAGCGCCGAGGCGGACGCCGTTCGCCGCGAGCATGATCGGCTCGCCGCCGAAGTGTCCACGCTGGAGACGCGCGCGCAGGCGGCTGAAGCAGATTTGCAAGGGGCTCGAGAGGCCCTGGAAACCGCTGAGGCCAAGTGCGGCGAGCTGAAGCGAAGCCTGCGCTCGGAGCGGGGGCGGACGTCCGCAGCCAAGCGGAAGGCCGGCAATCTCGAGGCGAAACTGGAAGCGGCGAACGCGGCGCTCGAAGCGGCGCGGTCCGAGCTTGAAAGCGCCCGCGCCGACGCGGCGGAACAGGGCGAACGGCTGCAAGCGGATCTCGACGCGGCGAACGGGGCGCTTGAAACTGCGCGCGCCGATCTTGAAGCCAAGCGCGAAGAGGCGGCGGAACAGGGCGAACGCCTGCGGGCGGATCTCGACGCGGCGAACGCGGCGCTCGAAGCGGCGCGGTCCGAGCTTGAGGCGAAGCGCATAGAGATGGACTCTCTTGTCGAGAAGGTCGACTCGCTTGAGCGCGCGCTTCAGGAGGCGCGTACCAAGGGCGACCAGGCGGCCGCCCTGCAGCGGCGCGTCGATGAAGCAGAGGGTGACCGCTCCGCCCTGAATGACAGGATCCGCGCGCTTGAGGCCGAGTTGCAGACCGCCCGGGCGGACTCGGCCGCGCGGCGCAAGGCGGAGGAGGAGCTGGCGGCCAAAGCCAAGCAATTGAGCACCCTCGAACAGACCGTGCGCGAGACCAAAGCCGGGGCCAAGTTCGAGCTCGACGGCCTGCGATCGCAAATCCGCGCCGAGACCGAGCGTGCGGACCAGGCGGAGCAGACCTTGAAGGCGAAACTCGCCGAGCTGGCCGCCCTGAGCGAAGACGGCGCGCGCTCGAACGAGGCGGGGCGCGAGGCCATTGAGGCGCTTGAAGCCGAGCGGAACGAAGCGCGCGAAGCCTTGAAGGCGGCCAAGGAGGATCTCAGCCTGGCGATGCGGTCCCAGGCCATGGCTCAGGCCGATCTGAGAAACCTGCAGGAGCGCTATAACACCTTGCTTGAGCTGAAAGAGCGCCAGGACGACGTGCTCGCCGGCCTGCTTGCGCGCATGGACGAGGCGGCGGCCAATCCGCCCGAGCCGGAAACCTATGCAGAGTATGAACTCGTGGGCGACGGCCGCGGCGATGAAAAGCAGGCCGCGCCGGCGCCTAAACCCGGCGCCAAGGGCAAGGCCAAGCGCAAGCAGAAGTCCGTCAAGCGAAGCGGGTGAACCGCGCCGCCGGCCTGAGTGGAGGCTTTATTGAAAGCGCTAACGCCGCCGAACCCGGCCTCGTCGTCGCGCAGGACCGACATCGCTCTGCCCGAGCTGATGGACGAAGCCAAGGCGTTTCTCGCACAGTCCAAATCCGTGGGCCGGCGGCCTTTGGCGTCGATCCATCATCTGGCGTGCACCGGCGGCACCTTGTTCGCCAAGGCGCTGGCGACGATGCCGAACGTGAGCCTTATCAGCGAGCTTGATCCGTTTACGGATCGAGGGTTCAGGAAGCACCGCCCCCGCTTTGCGCCCGCCGACATTATCGGCCATTTGAATTATGTGCGGCAGGACCTGCCCGAGCAGGTCAAGGCCAACGCCTACGAAGCGGCGCTGCGCTCGATCCTTGGCGACCTCACCGCGATCGGGCTGCAACTGATCATTCGCGACCACGCCCACTCGCATTACTGCATGGGCGAAAGCCTTCCCGAGCGCACCACGCACGCGTCGTTTCTCAAAGACGTGTTCGGGGCGCGTTCGGTCGTCACGGTGCGTGATCCAACTGAAAGCTGGCAATCGCTGGGCTGGCTGAAATGGGTGGATTTCTCGCCGGCGACGTTCGATGAGTATTGCAAGCGTTACAACCGGTTTCTCGACGACCATGAAGGGCTTCCGGTGTTCCGGTATGAAGATTTCGTCGCCCAGCCCGAAACCGTCATGCGCGACGTCTGCGGCTGTCTGGGGATCCCCTACTCCGACAGCTTCACGCTGTTGATCAGTGCGGTGGCGGCGACCGGCGACAGCGGCCGCAAGGGGGCGAGCATCGCGGCGCGTGAGCCGAAGCCGGTGCCGCGCCCGCTCAGAGAGGAGATGGCGCAAAGCGAGGCCTATGCCCGGCTTTGTGCGCGCCTGGGATACTAGCAGGGATCATTGACGCGTCCGCCCCGTCATGGTCGATCACGACCACCGGCTGAGCGGTGCGGGGCCAAGCAGCAATGACGTTCACTTACACACACTTCTGGGATGCGGTGGACGCCGCGCGGCGTTTCGGAGCCGCCGGCGACACCGAGCATTGCCGCGAGGCGCTCCAGGCTGCGACGCGCATCGCCGGCGCCGGTGGCGACGAAGAGGCCGAGCGTCGCCGCGCCGTGATCCGGAGCCTTGCCGGCGCGTACGGAACGCCGCTGGAGGCCGTCTCTGCAACCGCGCCGCAGGATGGCGCGGACGGGGTGAGCCTTGTCACCGCCTGCCGCAATAGAAACGAGAATCTCAAAAAAGCCCTGCACTCCTGGCTGGTTTGCCCGCAGGTCGCCGAGATCATCGTGGTCGACTGGACCTCGGCGACGCCGGTGCTCGAAGACCTCAGGGCCTCCGGCTTCGAGGATCCGCGCATACGGGTGATCCGGGTCGAAGACGAACCGCGCTGGATATTGAGCTTCGCTTTCAATATCGGCTTCCAGTCTGCGCGGAGGGCCCGGATCCTGAAGGCCGACGCCGACATCGTGCTGGACCCGGATTTCTTCGAACGCAACGTGCTCGCGCCGCAGACCTTCATTGCGGGCAACTGGCGCAAGGCCAGCGCGGACCAGGCCTATGTGAACGGCTTTTTTTACATCTGGCGCGACGCCCTGCTTCAGCTCGGCGGGTTTAACGAGTACATCACCACCTACGGCTGGGACGACGAGGAACTCTACGCGCGCCTGCTGGAGTCCGGCCTTGTGCGCAAGGATGTGGCGTCCGGCTCGATCAGCCATTTGCCCCATGACAACGCCGCCCGGACCGAGCGGCGTGACGACCGCGCCGACGGACCTGCGCTGGAGCATCTCAAGACCCAAACGCCCTATCTAATCCGGCGCAACCGCTTCATCGCGAACCTCATGCCGTCCTGGAACGGCTCCCGTCCGCCCGCGCGCTATGAAACCCTGGCGACTCATGACGCGGGCGCGGTCCTGCGGCGCCTGGCCGATCCGGAGGCGGCGGCGCCCGAGGCCGTCGAGCGCGAGGCCGCGCTCGCCGCGGCGCGAGAGCTGATCGCCTGGCGGCTCGGAGACGAAGGCTACGGGCTGACGCTGGAGGCGGTGGAGAAGCTTACGGCGGAGCATTCCTGGTCCGACCTCACTGTGTCCCATGTGCGCGCCGCCTTGCCGGCGTCCCGCCCAGCGTCCGGCGCCGAGGGCGGCGGATTCGCGCCGCCAGGGCCGCGCCGGGACCAGCGCAAGCTGATCGTGGACGCGCAGCACGGCCTGGGCAATCGGCTGCGGGCGATCGGATCGGCCGCCGCCGTAGCGCATGCTGAGGACCGCGAGCTTGTCATCGTCTGGCGCGAGGACCATCACTGCCAGTGCCGCTTTGATGAGCTGTTCGACCATGACGGCGCGGTTCTTGACGACTACGAGATCGCGCAGACCGCCGGGCTGGTCGATGTGGTGAATTACATGGAGGTCGAGCCGGGCGCGTCCAAGGACGCGCCGGTGGCGCCCCATCGCGACCGGGACCTTTATTTCCGCTCCGCCTATGTAATGAACCATCCAGCCTCGCACTGGGAGGCGGAGAATCGCTTTCTGCGATCGCTCGCCCCGGCCGCGGCGATCACAGACCTCCTGGACGCGGTCCGCTCGCCCAATGACGTGGGTGTGCATGTGCGCATGGCCGGCGGGCCCAGGTTCGAGCACCTGCCCTGGGAAAGCCCGCGCAACTGGACGCCTGAGGCTCATCAGACGGTCGCGGACTGGCGGGCGCGGAGCCATCCGGACCGGTTCATCGCGCGGCTGGACGCGCTTTTGGACGAGGAGGGCGTGGACACGGTCTTCGTGGCCGCCGATCTGCCGGAAACCTACGCCCGGTTCATCGAGCGCTATGGAAATCGCGCCGCGTGTTTGAACAGGCGGTGCAATGACCGGTCTCGCGAGCAGCTGCGCTATGCGCTCGCCGACGCCATCCTGCTCAGCCGGTCGAAGCGCCTTCTTGGAAGCACGTGGAGCTCGTTCAGCGAGCTCGCCATGCGCCTGGCGCCGGAGAGAATGCCGGTGGAAATGTCGGGAAAGGACTTTTAGATCGCGTCGCCGCGACTTGCCGCTTGATCTGACCTTGCGCGCGTGCAATGCACCGTGCGCCAGGGGTGGCGAGGCGGTCCGAAGTCGGCGGATCGGCCTGGGGAGGCTGCGCGCCGGCGCCGAGGCCCGGCCGACGCGGCGCAGACCGAATTTATTGCGCCGGATTTATGCTGAATTCTCGCCGTCATGAACAACACTTGGGGTAAGCTGAACGATGACTAAAAAAGTTGCTTTGATCACCGGTGTGACCGGCCAGGACGGCGCCTATCTCGCAGATCTCCTGCTTGAGAAAGGCTATGAAGTCCACGGCATGAAGCGGCGGGCGTCGTCGTTCAACAGTCAGCGTGTGGACCATCTGTATGTGGATCCGCATGAAAAGCCGACGAATTTCGTCATGCACTACGGCGACATGACCGACTCCACGAACCTGATCCGATTGATTCAGGAAACGCAGCCTACCGAAATCTACAACCTGGCCGCCCAGAGCCATGTTCAGGTCAGCTTCGAAACGCCCGAATACACAGCCAACGCCGACGCCATCGGCACGCTGCGCATGCTGGAGGCGATCCGTATTCTGAAGATGGGGGACCGGACGCGCTTCTATCAGGCGTCCACATCAGAGCTTTACGGCCTGGTTCAGGAAGTGCCCCAGAGCGAAACCACGCCGTTCTATCCGCGCAGCCCTTACGCCGCCGCGAAGCTCTACGGCTACTGGATCACGGTGAACTACCGCGAAGCGTACGGCATGCACGCCTCCAACGGCATTCTGTTCAACCATGAAGGCCCGACCCGCGGGGAGACCTTCGTGACCCGCAAGATCACCCGCGCCGTGGCCGCCATTCACCATGGTCGCCAGTCCAAGCTGTTCCTTGGCAATCTCGACGCCAAGCGCGACTGGGGTCATGCGCGCGACTATGTCGAGGGCATGTGGCGCATCCTGCAACAGGACGCGGGAGACGATTACGTTCTTGCGACCGGCGAGACCCACACGGTGCGCGAATTCGTCGAACTGGCGTTTGCTGAAACCGGCGTCACCATCGAGTGGTCGGGCTCGGAAGAAAACGAGGTCGGGCGCTGCGCGAAGACCGGCCGCGAACTCATCGCGATCGACCCGCGCTATTACCGCCCCACCGAGGTGGACCTGCTGATCGGCGACCCGAAGAAGGCCAAGGAGAAACTCGGCTGGGAGCACTCCACGCCGTTCCCGCAGCTGGTCAGCGAAATGGTCAAATCCGACCTCAAGCTCATTGAGGTCGAAGCGACCTATCGCCGCAATCACGGCGGGGAGTAAGCCGGACATGGCCTATTCGCTGGAAGGCAAGCGCGTCTGGGTGGCCGGGCACCGCGGCATGGTGGGTTCGGCGCTGGTGCGCCGCCTGGAAGCTGAAAACCCGGCCGACATCCTCACCGTGACGCGCCGGGAGGTGGATCTGGTCGATCAGGCCGCCACGACCGCGTGGATCGAAAGCGAAAAGCCCGACGCGGTGTTCGTGCCCGCCGCAAAGGTGGGCGGCATCTACGCCAACGACACCTATCCTGCGGAGTTTCTCTACCAGAACCTGATGATCGCCTCGAACATCATCCATGCGGCGCACCTGGCGGGCGTGGAGAAGCTGCTGTTCCTGGGATCGTCTTGCATTTACCCCAAACTCGCCGACCAGCCGATCGTCGAGGATGCGCTGCTCACCGGCCCGCTGGAGCCGACTAACGAGTGGTACGCCATCGCCAAGATCGCCGGCATCAAGCTGTGCCAGGCCTATCGCAAGCAGTATGGCGACGACTTCATCTCCGCCATGCCGACCAATCTCTACGGCCCTGGCGACAACTATCACCCCGAGAACTCCCATGTGATCCCGGCGCTGATCCGCAAGGCCCATGAGGCCAAGCTGTCAGGCGCGCAAAGCATGGAGATCTGGGGTACGGGCACGCCCATGCGCGAGTTCCTGCACGCGGACGATTGCGCGGATGCGCTGGTGCATCTCATGAAGGTGCACTCCGCGCCTGAGCATGTGAACGTCGGCTCCGGCGAGGACATCCCGATCAAGGACCTGGCGCGCCTGGTGATGGAGGTGGTCGGGTTTGAAGGCGAGCTGACGCACGACCTGTCCAAAAAGGACGGCACGCCGCGCAAGCTCATGAGCGCGGACCGCCTGCGCGCAATGGGCTGGTCGCCGTCGATCTCCCTGCGTGACGGGCTCGCCCACGCCTATGAGTGCTTCAAGCGCGAACAGGCGGCCTAACGGCGGGCTAAGCGGTTTCGCCGCCGCTTTCCGCGGCCTCTGCGGCCTCGCGTTCGGCCGCGTCCATGGCGCGCATCGTCTCCACGACCGGGCCCAGCATGCACTGGCGCCCGCCGTCGAGCCAGAGCGCCTTGTTGCAGACATCCTTGATCAGGCGCCGGCGGTGGCTGGCCATCACGGTGATCCCGGCGTTGGAGACCAGCGAGTTCATGCGCGCCGCCGCCTTTTTCTGGAAGGTTTCGTCCCCCGCGCCGATCCACTCGTCGAGCAGCAGGATCTCCGGGGAAAACGCGGTCGCCATGGCGAAGGAGAGCCGCATCGCCATACCCGTCGAGTAGGTCCGCACCGGCAGATCGAGAAACGGGCCGAGCTCGCTGAATTCAGCGACCTCGTCGATCTTCTCCGCCGCTTGCTTCCAGGTCAGCCCGCTCATCAAGCCGCGCAGGATGATGTTGCGCCGGCCGGTGGCCTCGTGCTTGACCCCCAGACCCACGGAGAACAGGGGGGCGACCCGCCCCTGCGAGCGCACCTCCCCTTTGGTGGGGCTGTAAACGCCGGCGAGCACCCGAAGCAGGGTCGATTTCCCCGATCCGTTGCGGCCGATCAGGCCAAGGCGGTCGCCGGCCTTGAGTTCGAAACTGATGTCACGAAGCGCTTCGATTGATTGACCGCCGGCGCCGCGGGAGACCGTCAACGCGCCGGCGTGGCGGCGCAGATCGCTGGACCCTTGCCCGCTCTCCGCCTCAGACGGCGGCTTTGCGCCGCCGAAGACCGGATAGCTGAGCGAAACGTTGCGGACCGACAAAAAGGGCATGGCTAAAACCAGAACACGATGCGTTTGCGGAAAAGGGCGAAGGCCGTGAACGCGGCGGTGCAGCCCACGACGGTCACCACGCCGACGAAGATCCAGCTTTCAATCGCCGGCTCCTGGTACAGAATCGGCGTTCGTAGGATGTAGATGAATTGGGCGAACGGGTTCCACCACAGGATTTCGCGCACCGGCTCAGGCAGCTGGCTTGGGAACCAAAGGACCGGTGTGAGGAAGAACAGCACGCGCATCGCCGCCTGAATCAAATGGGCGATATCGCGGAAGCGCGTGCACACGACCCCCAGCAACAGCACCACCCAGCCGGCGTTGATCACGAAGAGCAACAGGGCGGGTATCGCCAGAAGGCTGTAGAGCCCGGCTCCTGCGCCGAAGACGAACAGGCCGATGATGACGACCAGCCCGGTGAAAAACAGATCGAACAGCGATCGCGTGACCGCCTGGAGGACAAAGACGGGCAGCTCGATCGGGTCGTTGCGGATCCAGCTTTCAGCCCCGGAGAAGACGTTGGGGCCGGCCATCACGACCTGCACCATGAACTGCCAGCAAAAGAAGCCCAGCATCAGATAGGCGCCGTACTGCTCGTCGGGCACGGACTGGAAGATGGAGCCGAAGATAAGAAGTTTGACCGCCACGAATATCGTAAAGGACAGGCTGATCCACAACACCCCGATGATGGAGCGGCGATAGGTCGACTTCACGTCTTCCCAGGCCAGCGTGGTCCAGAGACGCCAGCGTCCGGCGGCGCGGACCAGTTGGGTGAAAGCCGAATCCATCATGTGTCCCGATGCTTGATTTGTGCGGTCTTGATTAATCCGTCGAAGCGGCCAGGCAGGTGTCTATGATTTGCTCGGCATGATCGTCCAGCCGGGCGAGTTGATGCGCATCCGCGACCGGCGCCGCAAGGGCCGCCATAATCTTCGATTCTGCGGCGTCGAGCGCGGCTTCACGGCCCGCATTGTCCTGGCCCAGGGCCAGAAGCTCCCGGTAACGCTGCAAAGCGTCCCCGGTGTAGTGAGACCATTCCTCCGCGAACGCCGCCGGCGCCAAAGATCGCAGATCTTCTGGCGTTTCAAAGGCCTGGGCCGCCTTCACCAGACGCCGGCGCAGAGCGACCGAAACGGCGCCCGTCCCGCTTTGCTCCAGACGGCGACCGAGCGCATCGGCCAGGGCGAAGCTGATGGACGCGTTGACCTGCGCCTGCGCGCCGCTGTCGATCTCGTCAAGAACCGCCGGGCGGCGCTCGAACACTTCGGTGCAGAAGTGCGACACCACGCCCGCCTGAGCGCTTTCCAGAGCGACGAGCATCAGCCGCCCCGGAAGCGGCTTCAGCCGCGATACCTTATCGACTTGCCGCCCGGCCGCGGCGTCGAAATGATTGGCCCGCTTGGCGCTCCAGGTCTTGAACCCGCCCGAGACCCAGCCGGAAAACCGGTAGTTCGACAGCGATTGCAGAAACGGCGCGCGCACCGTAACAGCCCAGCGCTCCACCTCGAACCGATCGCAGAATATGGACGGGTCGATCCCGAGCAGGGCCTCGCTGGAAAGAAAATAGCGCCCGTCCGGGAACTCGGCCGCCGCCAGGGCCTCCCGATACCCGTCTGGATCGTCCATCACCTTGATCACGTCGGGATAGCCGGCGTTGATGCGGAAGTCAGCGCTTATGAAATCCAGGCCGAGCGCGCGCGCGAGCGCGTGATCGTGGATCACGAACGCCCGCTGGATCGCCGAGGTCGCACATTTGGGCAGGCCTGGATGGATGATGATGCGCGGTTTCAATCTAGCGGTTCCGAACCCTCAGGCGGCGGCGACATCGTGGGCCGCCAGCACCGAGTCGAGCGCGGCCCGCAAATCTTTTCTGCGAGCCGTATACGCCTCGGCGTCAAATTCCCAGCGCGCGCGCGCGTCTTCAATGGTGTCGCATTGATCGAGAAATTCGTCCATGGCGATGCTTGGAAGCGCCATCGTGTCGCACATCTCCCGGGTCCGCGCATCATGGTGGATCCAAAGCGACGGCGTGCCGGCCTGCCAGGCCGCCATGTTGCCGTGCAGACGCATTCCGATCGAGAAATCAAATCGCGCGCTGTCTTCCATCCACTGATCGACCGAGATGTAGCTGCGCAGTTTCAGGGCGCAAAAGTCACGGAAGCTTTCAAGGCCGGCGTCCGGGAGCAGGCGCTTTTGCAACGACTCCTCGAAATGATCGCCCGGTTGCTGGACGGCCGCGGGATTGTTGCGGCGCAGATAGCCGAGCATATCCGGAACAGATTGCTGGACCATGATCGCACGGCCGGATCGCGTCCACTCAATGAGCTTGCGGTCGACCCGGCTCTTATCGGGATTTTTCGGCCAGGGCTCTTCGGCGTGTGTGATGAAACTCTCGACCGGTTGTGTCGCCTTGGCCGCGATCACATCGGCCAGGTCGGGCGCCGGATTGATGAAGTTCGACGGGCAGCCCGTCACCACCACGTTCTGCACGCCGTGACGCTCAAGCAACGCTGCAGTGAATTCACCGCGCACCGAAACCTTGTTGGACCGCTCCCGGATCAAATCGATGAGCCGGACCACGCTCGGGTGAAAATCGAAGTCGGTCTGGTCGAAGCTGTCCGCCTGGGCGCCCAGACCTAAGAAAATGAGCGGCATCTGCGCCCGTTCGAGAAACGAGACGAACCCGGACATGTCCGCGCCTTCGCGCAGGAAGTTCGCAGACGGGATGATGATCGCGCGCGCGTCCTTGCGGATTCGGCCCATATTGCGCGGCATGTCGCGGCCGATCACCGCGGCCTTCTCGCCGATCAGGCGCTTGGCGGCGTACTGGAACAACAGATTCCCGCTGTTCTGGCCGATCGCGCGGACATACCCCTCATTATCGAGGAACGCGGATTCGGGAACCGATCCGTCGGTACCTGACAGCACGAGGTATTTCATACGCAAGCAGGCTCCGGCCAAGGTCTGAGGGGCCGGTTTAAACGGATTTCGAGCCGGTTCAAGCGCCGCAGGCGGGGCTTTGGGACGGGGTCAGGGCTCGCCGCCCCCGCCGCCAGGCGGTGAACCGGGCTTGGAAAGTCTGAGCCGATCCAGTTCAAGCTCGATATCCTGGCGGCGCATCTCCGCTTCGGCGCGCCCCGCCAGGGCCAGGGCCACGCTGCGCTCAAGCCGCGCGATGATCCGGCGCGTTTTCAGCGCCACGCCCGCCGTGGCGGCGAGGCTGAGGCCGACGCCCAGCCCCAGCGCGATCCAGACACGCCACGGCTCCAGCGCGACCGCCAGCACCACGCCGAGCAGTCCGCAGACCACCGCCGCAGCCACGAATGTCCAGTTGCGCCTTAGAGTCTCGCCCCAGGGCGCGGCGTCTGCACCGCCTTCCGGCTCGGCCGGCGCGGGCATGGGCCGTGCCTGCGCGGCCGCCTCCGGCGCATCATTCGCGCCGCGCACGCCGGCCATGGCGATGATCGGCGGATCGTCCCGGCGCAGCCGGTCTTCAAGCGCGCGCCGGTCCGCGGCGTTCAGGGTCCCCGGCGCGTGCGGGATGATGTCGGCGCGCGCGTCCCGATAGGGCGCCTCAAGCTGCGCCAGCTCTCGCGAAAGCACCGCGCGCGCCTCGCGCTCATAGGCCCGGCGCTGGTCGACCGAGCGTTGGCCCGGGCGCACCCGGAAGCACCCCAGCATCCGATCGACCGTATAAAGCTCGGCGTGGCGGAAGAAGCGCGCCCAGAGTTCGAAATCGTTCGCCACCTGGTAGTCGGTGTCCAGCCGGCCGCCCGCCGCCTCCCAGAGTTCACGCCGCCAGAAGGTGGATTCCTGCTGGATCCACAAGTGGTCGCCGCTCAAAAAGCGCAGGCGCGACCAGGGCCGGACCGGGCCGGCGTAGTCCAGCTGGCCGCGCGCGTTCATGCTGCTCGGCCGGCCGGTGATCCAGCTCACGTGCGGAAAAGCGCGGAAGACCCGGTCCACCGTCTCCAGGCAGCCGGGGTGGAGCATGTCGTCGGAGTTGAGCCAGCCCATCACTTCGCCGCGGGTCTCGGCGAAGCCCTTGTTCAGGGCGTCGGCGTGGCCGGCGTCGGGCTCGCTGATCACCTGAGCAAAGCGTTCGCGGCGCGCCTCAATGATGTCGAGAGACCCGTCGGTGCTGGCCCCGTCCACCACCACATGATCGAGCGCGGGGTAGGCTTGCGCCGCGATGGAGTCCAAACACGCGCCGAGATAGTCCGCCCCGTTGTAATTGGGCGTCACCAGGCTGATCGTCAGTGGGCGGGAGTTCGGCCGGTTCATGCCTGGCTCCAGCGTCGCCCGAGCGTTCCGGTCGACACCGCGAGCGTGGATTTGAGCGCCGACCATAGGCCTGCGTTGCGGCGGACGAGGTGAAACACTTCAGACAGCCGGCGCGGGGTCAGGTGCGCGGTCTTCGTTCCGGCGCCCATGAAAACAAGCGAGAGCGTATCCTCCACCCTCCGGAAACGGGCTCCGGCGGCGTACAGCCGCACCCATAAATCCCAGTCCATGACATAGTGAAGACGCTGGTCCAGCCCGCCCACCGACTCCACCGCGCAGCGCCGCGCAAAACACGAGGGCTGGCTGATGACGTTGGAGCGCAGAAGCAGCGGCGAAACCTCGGCCACTTGATCGTGCACGCCGATCCGCACGTCCCCGGGGCCGACGAACACCGACCCGCCGAACACCACGTCGGCCTCCGGGTCGGCCGCGAACTCCCGCCCGACCCGGCCCAGAGCGCCGGGAGTGAGGCGATCGTCCGCGTTCAGCCAGAACACCAGGTCGGACCGCGTGCGCGCCCAGCCTTCCGCGATGGCGGCGGCCTGTCCGTCATCCCGGCCGTGCCGGCGATAGGCGAAGGCCAGCCCGCTTTCATCGGCGGCTGCGGCGACCCGCGGATCGCCCGACGCGTCCAGAAGCGCCACCTCCAGCGGCGCGCCCTGGTCTTTCAAGCTGGATAAGGCGCGCGGCAAATCCTCGTGCCACGCCCCCACCGGCACGGCCGCGGCGAAACTGAGTTCACCCATGCCTCGACGGTCCGATTGCTGAGGCGGGCCCGGGGCGAGCATCGGCCCGGAAAGCGCCTCGCCGGACGCAGGGTTGGCTGTGAAGTGTCGTCAGGCTCGCCGGCATGGGCGTACGATTTCCAGTTCGCTGGCCCGCACCGCCGCGCACGGGCGCCATCATCAATTTCGGCGCGCAGTATCACGTTATGATCCAATGATTTCAATTAAGTTTTGCTGCGCATGCAGCGTGAGCGCCTGGCGCGTGCTGGCGCCTCTCCCGGGGCTGGGGTATGTCCATCCAGACGCGCATCAAGAGGATCGAGCATGGCCACAGTGCTGGTGATCGGCGGCGCCGGCTATGTCGGCGCACATATCTGCAAGGCCCTGGCCGAGCGCGGCGACACGCCCGTCGTGTTCGACAATCTGTCGTCCGGGCACGCCCACGCCGTCAGGTGGGGCCCGCTGATCAAAGGCGACGTGCGCGCCGAGGCGGATCTTGACCGGGCGTTCGCACAGCACCGGCCCGACGCCGTCATGCATTTTGCCGCCAAGATCGAGGTCGGCGAGGGCGAACGGTTTCCGCTTCGCTTCTGGGACACCAATGTGGGCGGCGTCCTCAGCCTTGTGCGGGCGATGGCGCGCGCCGGCCTGACACGCCTGGTGTTCTCCTCCACCTGCGCCGTCTACGGCGAGCCGAAGACGGTCCCGATCACCGAGCGCGAACGCTGCGCGCCCGTCAGCGTTTACGGCCGCACAAAGCGCGCCGCGGAGCTATTGCTCGCCGACATGGCGCGGACCGACGGCTTCTCCTATGCGGCGCTGCGCTATTTCAACGCCGCCGGGGCAAGCCCGGACGGCGATATCGGCGAGGAGCACGATCCGGAGACGCATCTCATCCCCAACGCGCTCAAGGCCGCGGCCGGCGTCGGCGGTGAGATGAGCCTGTTTGGAACCGATTACGACACGCGCGACGGAACGTGCATCCGCGATTATGTCCACGTCATGGATCTCGCCGACGCGCATCTGGCGGCTCTGGACCGGCTGATGGCCGGAGATCGCGAGATCGTCGCCAATCTGGGAACAGGCCATGGGGCCAGCGTGCTCGAGGTGCTTGAAGCGGTGGAGCGCGTGACCGGCGCCAAGCCGCCCTATCAGGTCCGCCCGCGCCGGGCCGGCGACGCGCCGGTGCTGACCGCCGACCTGGCGCACGCCCGCGATACGCTGGGGTTCGCACCCCGGCGTTCGCAGATCGATACGATCATCGCGGACGCCTGGCGATTCCACCGCAAGGCGTGGGACGCGCCGGGCTTCGGCGCCTGACCTTAAAGCCCTTTGGCGGCGCGCATGGGGCGCGCCGCCAAAGGGCTTGCGTTGCATGCCGTGATCAGTCGGCGGCGCTTACGGCCAAGGCGGCGATTTCCACCGATCCGCCTTGCGGGGCGAGGCCGATATAATCTTCGTTTACGTCCTCGCCGGCGGGAAGATCGTACTGGAAGCTGACCGGTGCGAACCCCGCGTCGAGTTCCAGATCGTTCCATCCGGAGTTCCCGAACTGGGCGGTGGAATAGGCCGCGCGAAGGCCGGCCCCGTCTGGGCTGCGGGCGATCACCGTGATGGTGATCCGCGACCCCGTCAGCTCGCGCGCGGTCGCCGCGTCGAGCACAATTCGCGCCCCGCCGGTGCGCCCGCCGCTGCCGGAGTTCGCCATTTCACCGCTCACCATCACGCCGGCTTGCGTTTGCTCGATTTCAAGTCCCTCGGCCGGCTCCAGCGCCTGGAAAAGGGCGTCCCCCTCAAGGCTCACGGCGGCGCCGTCCAGACCCGCCTCCTCCAGCAAAGACGCCGGCGTGGACGGCTCGGGCACGGCAGGCTCATCGGCGACCGCCTCGTCGGCGGCCGGCTCGGCCGGGGCCGCGTCCTCACGCTCGTTAGCCTCTTCGGCCTGGCATGCGGTGAGCGCCATTGCGCCGAGCGCGGCGAAAAGAGTGGCGTATCGAGCAATCATAGTCATGTCGCGGCGGGCTCCTGTCCTGAACTTGCGGCCGATGGAAACGATGCGTAGCGGCGCGAACCCCAATCGGCAAGGATGGCGGTTTAATGGCGCACGCGCCGCGGCGCTGGGTCGCGGGCCTGACGCCGCGCCGTCGTCATCGGTTCGCGCCGAGCCCCAGCCGGGCGCATAAGGCGTCGTGGACGGTGACGATGCGGCCGTCCGTCAGGGCGCTTTCCAGCTCGGCGACGGACATGAGCTGCACTCTGGCCGCCTCGAGGTCCTGATCGCCGCGCGCGCCGCTCTGCGCCGCCCCGCTGGCGATGAAGAAATGGCCCCAGCCGATATGAAAATTGGAATGCATGGAAAAGCGGCCGAGACTCTGCGCGTCCTCGGCCCGCCATCCGGTCTCCTCGCGAAGTTCGCGAAGCGCCGCTGTTTTTGGGTCTTCGCCCGGTTCCACATGACCGCCGGGAAAGCTGTGGGCGAAGCGCTGCGGACCCTGGCGCCATTGCCGCAGCATGACGACCTGGTCCTGCGGCGTGCGCGCGAAGACCAGCGCGAAGTCCTTCGCCTCAACACGGTAGAAGTCGTCAATGCGTGCGCCCGTGCCGGTCTCCACCTGCTCGCGGCGAACCCGCACCCAGGGCGGGGCGTCCAGCACCACTGCGCTTGAAAGCGTGCGCCAGGGCGCCTCGGGCTCCTGCTCGCTCACGGCGCGCCGACGCCCTTCACGGCGTTGCAGATGTCCTTGATCACCGGATCGATCAACTTGCGATCGCCTTCGGCCATGACGCGGATCACAGGCTCCGTGCCCGAGGCGCGCACCAGAAGCCGGCCTTTGCCGTCCAGCTTGGCTTCGGCCTCGGCGATGGCGGCTTTCACCGGCTCGGCCTGCAGCGGCGCGGCGCCGCGCTCATAGCGCACGTTCTGCAGCACCTGCGGCGCGGGCTTGAAGACGTTCAGCAGCTTGCTCGCCGGCTTGTCGGACTCCACCAGAAGCGCCAACACCTGGAGCGCGGCGATCAGCGCGTCGCCCGTGGTGGCGAAATCGGACAGCACGATATGGCCGGATTGCTCGCCGCCGACATTGGCGATCCCGGCGCGCATGGCCTCGACCACATAGCGGTCGCCCACCTTGGTGCGCTCCATCTTGATGCCGGCTTTCTCAAGCGCCTGCTCAAGGCCCATATTGCTCATCACGGTGGTGACGATCGTGTCGCCGGCGAGCTTGCCGGCGGCCTTCCAGGACAGGGCGATCAGGCCGATGAGCTGGTCGCCGTCGATGATCCGGCCGGTTTCATCGCACAAGATCACCCGGTCCGCGTCGCCGTCGAGCGCCACGCCCAGATCGGCGCGGTATTTCAGCACCTGGTCGGACAGCCCGTCCGGCGACACCGCGCCGCAATCCTCGTTGATGTTGAAGCCGGTGGGAGTATCGTTGATGGGGATGACGTCCGCGCCCAGCTCCCAGAGCACGCGCGGGGCGACCTTGTAAGCGGCGCCGTTGGCGCAATCGACCACGATGCGAAGCCCGGACAGGCGCATCTGACGCGGGAAGGTGGCCTTGACGATCTCCACATAGCGCGCCTGAGCGTCATCGACGCGTTTAGCCCGGCCCAGCTCGCCCGGCGCGGCGAGCGCCTGGGCGTCTTCGGCGTCCATTAACGCCTCGATCTCCAGCTCCGCGTCGTCATTGAGCTTGAAGCCGTCCGGCCCGAACAGCTTTATGCCGTTGTCCTGGTAGGGATTGTGGGAGGCGGTGATCATCACCCCCAGATCGGCGCGCAGCGACCGGGTGAGCGTGGCCACCGCCGGGGTCGGAACCGGGCCGAACAGATTCACGTCCATGCCGGCGCTGGTGAAGCCGGCGGTGAGCGCGTTCTCGATCATATAGCCCGACAGACGGGTGTCCTTGCCGATCACCACGGTGTGCCGGCGATCGCCGCCGTTGCGGAAATAACAGGCCGCCGCCATGCCCAGGCGCAGGGCGATCGCGGGCGTCATCGGGTCGGTGTTGGTTTCGCCGCGAATGCCGTCCGTGCCGAAATATCGCTTGTTCATGCCGTAAATCCGTCGCTGTGAAGACGCCTCGCGAAAGCGCAAGCCTACCCCCCTGTTCCTTAGGACGGCTTTACCGCGCAGCCAAGCGGTGAGGATTTCTCCTGCCGCATCGCTTGAACTTTCCCGCTTAAAGGCGGATTTTGGATGCGATGACGAGTTCCGACGCCCCCGAAACCAAGGACGACCCCCTCGCCGCCGCCGCGGCGCGGCTGGAACGCGCCTGCGCCACCGTCGGCGCGCGCCTGGACGAGCTCGCCCGCCGGTGTGAAGCCGCCGAAGCGGAAGCGGAGGCCGCGCGCGACAGCGACGCGGACCGCGCCCGCCTTGCTGAAGCCCTTGATGCGGCGCGCGGACGCGAACAGGAGCTGGCCGCCGCCGCACGTGAGGCGGACACCGCGCTGGAGGCGGCCATGGCCGATCTCGCCGCGGTTCTGGGCGAGCCGGAGGAGGCTGAGTGAGCAAGGTCACCATCTCGTTGAACGGGCGCGCCTTCACGATCGGGTGCGAAGAGGGTCAGCAGGCCTATCTGCGCGAGCTCGCCGGTCATCTCGACGGCCATGTGCGCGATCTTTCCGAGAAAGTGGGTCAGATCGGCGATGTGCGCCTGTTGCTCATGGCCTCGCTCATCGTCGCCGACGAGATGCGTGAGGCGCAGGGCCGGGTGGAGACGCTGAAGGACGAGATGACCGAGCTGAAGGGCCGCCTGTCCCAGGCCGAGGCGCGCCTGCGCGCCGAACGCGCCCGGGCCGCCGAAGCGGTGAACCGCGCCGCAGAGCACCTCGAGGCGCTCGCAGCAGGCCCGTCGAAGCGCGAAGGTGGGGAAGAGCCTTGAGCCCGGCCCCCGTCGGCCCCACATTGTCCAACGGCGGGCTCTGGAGCGTGCGACAGGCCTTAACATCCCGAGGACCTTACATCTCTGAGAGGGAGCTGCCTCTGTCCCTGGCCGTGGCCTCGGGCACGCGGCGCCCACCTGGTTTACCGGGTCATCAGGGTTGGAAAACGGCCACCGGCGCATTTGGACCCGCTACTTTCTTTTTCTGGACATCCTCGCTGACGCTGCGGGCGCGCGGTCGCGCTTGCGGACCCTGCGGGTCCGGGTATGTCTCCAAATCCTCGCTGACGCTGCGGGCGCGCGGTCGCGCTTGCGGACCCTGCGGGTCCGGTCGGTGCGTTCGCCCCTCATCTTGGGCCGGGTCGTGCTGACGCGCTGGCGCAAGAAGCAGGCGCGCGTTCAGGCCGCGCGCGCGCGCGCCGCGGCCCACGCCGCAGATCCCGCAGCCGGCGCGCGTCTGGCCGAGGTCTTTCCCGACGAAATCTGGCCGCCGCTCAACACGGTGGTGGCCGGCTATCGCGCCATCCGCGACGAAATCGATCCCGCGCCGCTTCTCGAAACGTTCTTCTGCGATCAGGTTCGCATCGGGCTGCCCTGCGTCATGGGGCCGGGGCGCCCGTTGGTGTTCCGCAGCTGGACGCCGGGCGATCGCCTGGTCACCGGCGCCTTCGGCGTCGAGGAACCCGAGCCGAGCCAGCCTGAAGTGCGCCCGAGCCTTGTGCTCATTCCGCTTCTCGCCTTTGACCGGCAGGGCCGGCGCCTGGGCTATGGCGCCGGGTTTTACGACCGCACCCTGGAGCGCCTGCGCCAGGCCGGACCGGTGACCGCTGTGGGGATCGGCTTTGAGGCCCAGCGCATGCGCCGTGTACCCACCGACGCTCACGACGCCCCGCTGGACTGGATCGTCACCGAAGAGCGCGCCCATCGCGTGGGGTGAACGCGCCGGCGGCGTCAGCCGCTCAGCACGCGTTCGGCTTGCGCGCGGTATAGCCCGGTCAGCGTCACGGTCGGCAGGAAGGCTGCGTAAATCGCGCGGCGTTGGGCCGGCGTGACGTCATCGCGGGTGACGAGCCGGCGGCGACGGTATTGGGATTTCGCCCGGGCGTGGAGCGCGAAGCCGTTCAGGCCCTGCGCCTCCATCACGGCGGGAAGGGTTTCAGCCAGGCTTTCGTAGGCGAGCACGCGATCGACCAACACGCCTTGCGGCGCCTCGGGGTCGGTGTATTTCGCCGTGTCGATCGGGAATTTCCCGGCCTCCACATAGCGCTCCCAGGTCAAGGCGCGGCGTTCCGCGGGCGGGAGGCCGTGCTCGTCGGCCCGGTTCTTCAGCATGTGAAAATGAGACAGGCACTTGTCCACGGGTTCGCGTTCGATGGTGAGCCGAAACATTGCGTCGAACCGCTCGCGGCCCAGTCGCTCGCGGATGAGCGAGGCGGTCATGTGGTTGAAGAACCGGGTCTCGCCCGCGCCGTCCTGATAATTGCGAGCGTGATGACCGTCTTCGACGGGAAGAACGGGCGTCACGACGGCGCCTGGTTCGACCCGTCGCGAAAGTTCGATCTCCACCGAGGTGCCGGCGGTCTTCGTCGTCTTTATGAAAACGAAATTGTATTGAAAGCTTACGATCGTCATCCGCCGCGGCCTCGGCCAGCTGATTTGCGCCCCTGTCGCATACGTCACGGCCGCCGGCCCGACAAGCATGCGCGGCGCGGCGCGTCACGCTTGGTCACCTTTCGTGATTTACGTCAGGGGGTCTGATCCTCTAATCCGCGCTGGCGAAGCCGGTATGGTCGCGGCGACGAAGCGCCCAAGGAGACATTTCATGATCCCGTTCATCGATCTCGCCGCGCAGCGCGCGCGCATCAAGGACCGGCTGGAGCCGGCGATCGCAAAGATCATCGAAGAGGGCCGCTATGTGCTCGGTCCGGAAGTGTCCGAGCTGGAAGACAAGCTCACCGCCTTCGGCGACGCCCCGGCGCTGACCTGCGCGAACGGCACCGATGCGCTCGCCCTGCCGCTCATGGCCTGGCGGCTGCGAACCGGCGACGCCGTGTTCGTGCCGAGCTTCACCTTCGCCTCCACCGCCGAGGTCGTGCCTTGGCTGGGCGCCACGCCGATCTTCGTGGACATCGATCCCGAGACCTACTGCATGGACCCCAAGAGCCTGGAGCGCGCCGTCGCCTGGGCGAAAACCCAACCTGACCTGACACCCCGCGCCGTGATCGCGGTGGACCTGTTCGGCCAGCCGGCCGACTATCCGGCGATCTCGGAGATCTGCAAGGCGGAAGGCCTCAAGCTCATCGCCGACAGCGCCCAGGGGTTCGGCTGCACGCTGGGCGGCGCTCACCCGGTGCAATGGGCCGACATCGCCACGGTGAGCTTCTACCCGGCCAAGCCGCTGGGCTGTTACGGGGACGGCGGCGCCATGCTGACGCGCGACGGCGAGCTCCTGGATCTCCTCAAATCCTTGCGCAATCACGGCGAGGGCGAGGAGCGCTACGCCTATGCGCGCATCGGCATGAACTCGCGCCTGGATACGCTGCAAGCGGGCATCCTGCTGGCCAAGCTGGAAATCTTCGCCGACGAGATCAAGGGCCGCAACCGCGTGGCCAAAGCCTACGCCGAGGGATTCGGCGACAAGGTGAAGACGCCCAGGGTGATCGAGGGCGGCGTTTCGGTCTGGGCCCAGTACACGATCGAGGTCGACGACCGCGACGCCTTCCGTAAATCGCTCGCCGACGACGGCGTGCCCACGGCGGTTTATTACCCCGTCCCGATCCATCACCAGGCGCCCTATCAGCGCTTCCCCACCGCGCCGGGCGGGCTTCCCGTCACCGATGCGGCGGCGGGGCGGGTCGTGTCGCTGCCCATGGACGCCTATGTCGAGGGCGACCGGCTTGAGACCGTGATCAATGCGGTGCGCAAGGCGGTATGAGCGAACCGGCCTCCGTCGCGGTCCTGATCGTCGCCTATCGCAGCCGGGAGACGATCCCGCAGGTGATGGCGGCGCTTGAAGCCCAGACGGTGCGACCGGCGCGCGTGCGCCTTCTGGAAAACGGCTCGCCCGACGGCGAGCGTGTCGACGCCGCCGCCCTGCCCGCTTGGGCTGAGTTTATTGAAAGCGCACAGAATCTTGGGTTCGCCGCCGGCAATAACCGTCTCGCCGAAGGCGTCGGCGAGGACTGGCTGCTCTTGGTCAATCCCGACGCATTCCCCGAGCCGGACATGCTGGAGCGGCTGCTGGAGGCCGCCGGGCGTCATCCCGGCGCCGCGATGCTGGGCGCCACCCAGCTCGCCCACGGCGCGCCCGGCGTGCTCGACGGCGCCGGAGACGTCTATCATTTCACCGGCCTTCCCTATCGGGCCGGCTATGGCAAGCGCATGGCGCCGCCGCCGGAGGGCGAGGTGTTCGGCCCATGCGGCGCGCTGGCGCTGATCCGCCGCGATCTGTTCGAGGCGCTCGGCGGGTTTGACGAAGACTATTTCTGCTATGTTGAGGACGTGGACCTGGCCTATCGCGCCCGGCTCGCGGGACATCAGGCGATTCAGGTGCGCGACGCCCGCGTCAGCCATATGGGTTACGCCAGCTCTGGCCGGCGCTCGGCTTTCGCCAGTTATTACGGCGCGCGCAATCGGTTCTGGACCTTTTTCAAGAACACGCCGGCGCCGCTTCTGCCGGTGCTGGCGCCGGTGCATGTGGGCGTGACGCTGTTGCTGTGGCTTTCGGCGGCGCGGTTCGGCCAATTCACCCTGTTCGCCAGGGCGATCCGGGACGCCCTGAAGGGCTGGCCTCACCTGATGGAGAAGCGCCGCGCGGTTCAGCGGTCGCGAACCGTGCCGGCGTTGCAGGTCGCGCGCATGCTCAGCTGGAATCCGCTCAACCTGCTCACCCGCGCGCCCGCCGTGCGCGCACGGCGCTCGCGCCCATAGGCCGCAGCGCGGGCGGCGCGGAGAAGGGTTTCGCGCGCGCCATGGCGGCTTTATACCCAGCGCCGACGACACCTTGAGGACATACAGGAGCGGGACATGGCGGCGGTGAGCGAACAGGACGTGGTCTCGGTCAAGCATTACACCGACCGGCTTTTCGCCTTTCGCGTGACGCGCCCGAAAAGCTTCCGCTTCCGCTCCGGCGAGTTCGTCATGCTGGGCCTCACCGTTGAGGGCAAGCCGCTCCTGCGCGCCTACTCGGTGGCCAGCCCGAGCTGGGACGAAGAGCTGGAATTCTTTTCGATCAAGGTTCCCGACGGCCCGCTCACCTCGCGCCTGTGCGACATCGAGGCCGGCGACAAGATCCTGCTTGGAACCAAGGCGGTGGGCACGCTGGTGCTGGACGCGCTCACCCCGGGCAAGCGGCTCTATCTGCTCTCAACCGGCACCGGCATCGCCCCGTTCGCGTCCATCGTGCGCGATCCGGAGACCTATGAACGTTACGACCAGGTGATCCTCACGCATACCTGCCGCGAGGTCGCCGAGCTGGACTACGGCCGCGAGCTGGTCGAGGCGGTGCGTCAGGACCCGCTGGTGGGCGAGTTCGCAGGCCCGAAGCTGGTGTACTACCCCTCGGTGACGCGCGAGCCGTTTGAACGCACCGGCCGCATCACCCAGCTCATCGACGAGGGCGTGATCTTCAAGGAACTCGGCGTGCCGCCGCTTAATCCGGACGAAGACCGGGTGATGATCTGCGGCTCTTACGAAATGCTTGAAGACTGCAAGCTTCGCTGCGAGCGCGCCGGCCTCGCCGAGGGATCCAACGCCCGCCCCGCCGAATACGTTGTTGAGAAGGCCTTCGTGGGCTGAAGGGGCGCGCAGCCCGCCCTTAAAAGCGTCTTTGCAATAAGGGTCTGCGATGCTAAATTGATCTTGCGACGCGCGCCAGAGTCCGGCCTTTCGTGCATCGCAGAAGTGTCCGTACGGGCCGGCGCGCCGTTAGCGTCGGCGCCGGGACATGATCAAAGGGGGCGGGGGTGGCCACTAACGCGCCTCGCGAACCAATCGAAAACTTTAGTGACGTGCTTGCGGCCGCCCGCGCGAAAATCGACTCTGATCCGGCGGCGGCCGCCGCCGCGCTAGAGATGGTCTGCGCCGCGGCCCCCACCCGCGCCGGACCCTGGATCTCCCTGCTAAGCGCTTATCTCGCCTGCGACCACGCCGATCTCGCGGCTGAAGCGGGTGATCGCGCCATGTCAGCCTGTCCGGACGCCGCGCGGATCACCGAATTGCGGGCCGCCGCGGCCCGGCGGCTGGGCGACGAGGCGACCGAGGCGCGCCTGCTTACCGGTCTGCACGAAAAGCATGGCGAGCTGGAGGCCGCGGTGCGCCTGGCCGAAATCGCCATGACGCGCGCAGACGCCGCCTCCGCGCGGCGGCTTCTGGCGCCGCTGGCCGCCCGGCCGAGTCCACGCTTTGCCTTGGCCTATCGAGCTGCGCACTTGCTGCAGTCCATGGGCGAAGATGAACAGGCGGTCGATTGTCTCGCGGCCGTGCTCGCCCCATCCAAACTGGAACGCCTGCCCCTCGCCGAGCGACATGCAGCGCTGCGGATCGCCGCGCCGGCGTTTGCGCGTCTGGGCCGACTGGAGAATGCGCGCGAGGCGCTCATGCAACTGGATGAGGCTTCGCCGGCCTTCGCCTCGGCCCTGGCGAATCTGAATCGCGACGACCCGCGCCGTCGCGCGGCGGTGCTTAGCGACGCCGAGATCGAGACACGGCTGCGCGAAGGGCGGCCCAATTACCAGCTTTATGCGCACTACACCGAGACGCTACGGGCGCACGCGCCGGCGGAGCGCATATATCAAATTGATCAGAGCTTCGCCGACAACTGCCGGGCTCGCGGTTTCAGTCTGCTTTGCGACGACGTCGTGCACTTTTCCGACACCGAGCCGGACGCGGATGACGCCGCCCAGGCATTCTGGCGCAAGCTGGGCGTCGATCCCGCAGGCTTCGCGGCGCGGCTCGTGCAGTTGCGTGAGAACCGGCGCCGGTTCCAGGCTGTGGCGTTGGCGAACCTGCCGTCATCCCAGCCTGTCGATGATTTCTATCGAGAGCTCGATGCGGTGTGCGAGCCGCCGGACCTCTCGCTCTTGGAGGCTTGCGCGGCGCGAGACCGCGGATGCTGCATCGTCACCAGCCACGCCAGCTTCTGGCATCTCACCGCGCCGTATATCGAGCGCCGGTTCGACAATGTCGTGGGCGTTTACGGCTGGCGTTATTTTCGCAAAACGGCGCGCAATCCTGACATCATTCTGCGCGCGGACCCGAAGGAAGGCCTGCGCGCAATGAAGGCGCATCTCAGCGGGAGCGGCTTCCTGATGACCGCACCTGACGGGGTGGGCGCCGAGCCTGAACCCATTATCGACACGCCGTACGGCGTCATGCCGCTCGCCACTGCGACGCCACGCGCGATTCATGCCGCAGGCGCTGCTAGCGTCTGGGTCAATGTCGCATACGAAGACGGCCGCTATCGCTTTGTGATCAAAAGACTCTGTGATCCCAAGCCGGGTGAGCCTAAGCAGGCGTTCATCCGCAGATGGGGCCGGGAATTCTACAATCTCACCTTTGAAGCGATGCGGACGCGCTTTGTCTGCGGTGTGCCGAGATTCGTGCAAGTCTCAGGCGGCGTCGAGGTGCTTCGAGCGTCTGAGGGCGGGCCGGGCTGAGTCTTCGCTCCGCGCCGCTTCCCGATCGCATCCGCAACGCCCGCAAAGCCGGTCAGGCGGGCTGGTTATTCGAGGCGTTGGGGCGATCGGTGGCGTAGCTGGCGTCGGCGACCGCCTCCACAGGCAGAAATAGAGACGCCCAGAACTCCCAGACAGCCAGCCAGTCCTCATTGATCTCCTCGGAACCGGATTCGGGCATGAAGCGCTTGAGATAGGTCGCCAAGCTCATCAGATAGGCGCGGCAGCCGCTGCAATCGATATTCGGTGAACAACACTTGCCGGTGTTTTCGCTGAGGTCCGCGTTGTAGTGGCGGTGCCAGCCGGTCAGCCGATTGCCGCAGTCGGTGGCCACGCCGTTCTCGTCAAGATGATGCAAGGGCCCGGCTTGAGTCACCCAGCGCGAATAAGCCGGGGATGTTCTGACCGTGTCAGGGAAACGCTCAGCTGCGTCGGACATCACCATGCGCGCCCGCTGAAGCGTATCGGCGTCGAAGCCCATGGACGGCGCTTCGGCGCTGACGCGGAAAAAATCTGATTTCTCCCGGGTCTCGATGCGCTCAAGGTAATCGGTGGTCGGAGAGAATAGATTAAAGGTCAGCTGCACGCCGTTATCGGCGCATCTGCGCGCCACCTCGGTCACATCGTTGAGATTGAGGCGGTGAAGCATCATCACGAAGACGGCGCGGGGGTCGCCGGCATAATTGCGGAAAGCGCGCCGGTTCACGTCGGCGCCGCGATAAAGCGTGCTGCTTGTCTCCTCACCCCATAAAGACACGTGGATGCGGTAGCGGATGTCAGGATCGACACGCTTCGTGCCGTTGGTCATCACCACCCCGTAAGGGATGCTTTCGTGGCAGGCGCGAATCCGGTCTGGCGTGAGCGACGGCTCGGCGCCCGCCAGATAGGCGAAATTCACTCCGCGATCGGCCTCGGATTTGAAAAACGCGCGCCAGGCCTCGGGCGCTTTCTCTTCTCGCAGGCTCTCTTCCGCGGCGCCGGAGAAGAACAAGCATCCCTCGCAGCGCAGATTGCAGATGCTGCTGATATCGTAATTACTTGATCGCAGGCGGCCCATGCGCCGGCGCAGCGCCAGATACCGCGCGCGGTAGGAGCTTGCAGTGCGGTCCATCTTATTTCACCCTAACCGTAAACCATCGACTCTAACGCGCGCGATCAGCCAAGAAAAGGTGGCCGACGCGAAATATTGACAACTGGTCTTGGGCTTGGCGTCGCACTCGCCGACCTTCAGGGCGGGTGGCGGCGCGACGCGTAGGTTGTAACATGGTCGGCGGGCACCCTGCGCGGTTTGTGCGCCGCGCGAAAGGAGCGCCCATGGGCATTGCGCTTTTCGGAGACTTAGTCGGCAAGTCGGGCCGCGAGGCGGTGGTCGACCATCTGAGGAAGCTGCGCGAGCAGCCTGAACCTGGATTTCGTGGTGGTCAACGCCGAGAACGCCGCAGGCCAGCCCGGCGTGTCGAAACGTCGGTTCGTGCAGCAATGGGGCGGGCGGTATTACGATATTCTGTTTGAGCAATTCAGAACGGGCGCCTTCTGCGGCGTCCCGGCCTTCGTGGAGAATTTCGGCGGAGTTGAAGCCCTGCAACCGCCTCCAAAAACATGCGCTTGGGCGCCCGCCGGAAGCGCCCGGCGTCGTTGACCTTAAAGGTCTGTCTCCCGCCGGGCCACGACGGCGTCTAGAGCACACGTCTCCACCCGGTCGCCCTGCACGCTGATCATGAGGGCTGCGATAAAGTCCAGCATGGGTTCGAGCTCCCTTTCCTGCGGCCTTGGCCTAATCCGTGGCGTCACACAGCAAGGGCAGCGAGGCGGGGTCGCGCATGGGCCCGCCACCGGCCCAGAGATCGCCGGTGTAGGGGTGCTCCCGGCCATATGAGCCGCTCAGTTCACCTCCGGCAAGAGCGCAGCGGGTGCGGGAACGCCCGCTCATCAGCCGGGTTCATCGCCCATGACCTCCATCCTCCTCCTGGGCGCGGCCCATGTGCATCTGGACGATCACCTGGCCATGGCGCGTGAGCACGGCGTCACGGTGAGCCATGTCTTCGACCGCGACGCGGATCGCCGTGAGCGCTGGTGCGAGGCGCTGGACTGCGAACCGCTGGAAAGCCGCCATGCGCTGGGACGCACCGGCGCGGCCGGCGCGCTGGTGTGTTCGGAAACGGTGCATCACGAGGCCGATATCAGCGCCGCGCTGGAGGCGGGCCTGCCGGTCTATACTGAGAAGCCGCTGGCCGGCGGCGGGCCCGCCGCGCGCCGCCTCGCCCTGATCGCCCGGCGCGAGGGCGTCCCGCTGGACACCGGGCTGTTTTTGCGCACCCAGCCCGCGCTGCAGACCCTGCGCAAGACCATCGCCGAGGGCGCGCTCGGCGCCGTGCACGAGGCGAGCGCGCGGTTCGCCCATGACGGCGGCTTTGCAGACTGGCTCGACGTCACCGGCTGGATGAGCGACCGCGAGCTGGCGGTCTATGGCGGGTTCGGCGATGAGGCGATCCATGCGCTCGACCAGCTTTCCTGGCTTCTGGGTTCGGTCACCGGCGCGCGCTGCCAGCTGGGCCGGGCGCTGGGCCTTGAGCTCGACGACCACGGCGTGGCGCGCCTGCAGATCGAAGGCGGGGCGCGCGCCATACTGGCCGGCGGCTGGACCGACCCTTACCTGCGCCTTTCGCTGGAGATCATCGGCGCGGACGGCTGGGCCGAGGTCTGGTCCGGCGCCGGCGGCGGGGAAGCCCGGCTCTATGCGCGCGGCGAGGCCGATCCGCGCTGGAGCGGCGCGATCGCGCCCTTGAACGCCGGAGAGGGCTCGCGCGGCTTTTTCGAGGCCCTCAAGGCCGGCCGCACGCCCGAACCGATCTGCCCGCCGGACGCGGCGGCGGACCTGAACCGGGTTCTCGACTGGTGCTATGGCCGCTGAGGGCCGGTGTCCAGACGGCGCGCACTGATCACGCGCCAGGCCTCGCCCGAGGGCGCGAGCAGCCAGATCGTGCCGGTTTCGCGCTCGGCGCCGCCGGCCTCGAAGGGCGGATAAATCGACCAGGCCGAGATGAGGGCGCGATCATCCCGCACGCCGGGCCGCGCCGCGATGAACCGCACGGCGTTGCGCCCGCGCGGGGCCTGCGGAGACACCAGCTGCGCACCGTGCGCCTCGGCGAAGCGCGCCGCGCACGCCCATCGGCCGCCGCGGCGGTTCGCCGAAAAGAAAGCGCCCCACAGCGACTCGTCCGTATACAGACGATCATCGCCCACTTCCGCGTAGGCCGCGTCCCAGGCGCGCCGGTCGGCCGCGGCGGTGTTGCGGTGCGCCGCCTCGCCCAGGGCCCGCCAGGCGTCCCGATAGGCGCGGCGCAACGCGTCATCCGTCGCCGGGTCGCGCCAGACCGGGGCGAAGCCGAAATCGGCCACCCAGCGCCAGGCCTCGCGCGCCTCGGCGCCGGGGCGAAGCTCGAGCTCGGCTGCGATCTCCACCGCAAGGCGGCTGTCTTGCGCGGCGCGGGAGAGCGGACCCAGAACCGCGTCCAGCGCCGCACACTCGCCGGGCCGGGGCTGGGGCGCGCCCGCGCAGCCCGCCAGCCCCACGAGCGCGAGCAACGCGGCGAGTGCGGACCGGCCCCTCATGCCTAGCGCCAGGCCGGCGCCAGCTGACCGCCCGGCTCGGCGTGGAAGGAATGCTGGGCTGCGGCGGGCGCCTGGAACGTGGTCATTTGCTCGAACGCGTGGAACGCGGCCATGGACACCGCCGCCTCCGGCCCGGCGCCGAAGGCCAGGGTCAGCTCCTCCATGGAGCGCTGCTGATCGCGTGCGGCGTCTGCGAAATGGACCGGGTCCAGTTCGCGCGCGCGCATGCGCACCTCGGCGTGGGCGGAGATGCGCGCCCCGGTCTGGTTCACCGCGATGGTCTGGGCGAAGGCCGGATTACGCCGCTCCACCCAGACCGGATCCAGCGGCGGCCAGCTTCCGGCCGCGCGCTCCGACAGGGTGAGCTCAAGCTTGTGCTCGGCGTGGTAGGGCCAGGCGAGCATCAAGGGCAGCTCCCGCTCGCCCTTGGGCGCTGAAAACGGCGCGAAGCCCAAAAGCAGGGGGTAGACCGCCGAGCCCGCGTCGGTGCGCGGCAGGGCGATGTCGGCGGTGAGCCTTGCGGTTACGGTGTTGGCCCGGTCGTCGAACACCAGCGTGGGCTCTCCGGTCACCCGCGCCATGGCGAAGCGCTGGCCGAGCATGATGGTCGCCAGACCGCGCAGGGCTTCGTCGCGGCCCTGGTACTCATTGGTCAGACGCATGGAATCCGCCATGACGCCGCGCATCACCAGCTCGGCCTCCAGCCGGCCCACCGCGCCTGAGGCGGTACGATCCAGCGCCAGCGTATCGGTCAGGGTGATCAGCGGTTCGCCCGGGGCGCCGGCCATGGGCGCCAGATCCGCGCCCGGCTCGGCGATCAGGGCGTAGCCGTAATCAGCCTCCGCGACCGCGTCCAGGCGGCCGGCCTGTTCGAAGTTCGTGGGATCGACGAAGAAGCGCTCGCCGCCGCGGGTGAAGGTGACGATGACATGGTTGAACGCCCCCACCGACGGGGCGAACTCCACAAGGCCCGGCCCGATCTGGGTGTGCACCAGCGCCGCGTCCGCCTCCACCCCCAGCTCGGCAAGCAACGAGATCAGCAAGAGCGTCTTGGCCTTGCAGTCGCCTTCGCGCAGGCGCAGCGTCCGCGAGGGCGACTGGGGCACGTAGCCGGTCTGGCCCAGAACCTCGGCGAAATAGCGGATCTCGCGTTGCACCCAGAACAGGGCGGCGGCGATCTGGTCGTCGGGGTCGGGATTTTGCGCGCGGATCTGCGCGGCGATCTCCGCGATCTCGGGATCGAAGACCGGCTGGTACATGGCGTCGGCCCAAAGCGCGATGGGCGCCCAGTCCTGCAGCACCGAGGCGGAGACCGCCCCGTTCACCGGACGCCAGGGCGCGAGGTTGGAATAACCCAGCGTCGGCGTCCACGGCCCGTCCACGAAGACCTGCTCGCTCACCCCGCCGGCCACCCGCTCTGAAATTGGCGCGAGCGGGGCGAACGCGCGCAGCTCAGCGTCGTTCGCCGGGGTGCGCAGAGACAGGCGCACATGGTCGGCGCCGGCCATGGCGGGCGGCTCCAGCACCGCCGAACGCGCCAGCGCGCCGTCGGGCTGTTCGCGCACCACCGCATGGGTCATCACCACCAGATCGCCGGGGCGCACGCCGGGCACGCGCACGATGATCTGGTCGATCCCCACCATGATCTGGCCGTCAAAGCTTTGGGCCGCGCCGGCGTTGATGACCACGTCGGCGCGCATGTCGATGCGCTGGCCGCCGCGAACGATGTCGGCCTCCAGAAGGTGAAACCGGGCTGTCTGGGAGGCGACGGCGTAGGTGTAGACCGAGGCGCCCTGCACTCCCAGCCGGCCCACCGGCTCGGCCACGGTGCGGATCACCGTGACCGGCTCGGGCCCGGCGAGCGTGGTCTGCTCGTCATACAGGCGAAAGCGCAGGGGCTGGCCGTCCGGCGACGCGTTCGAGGGCTGAAGCGCGCCGGCCGGGGCGGGCAGCACCCAGTCCGGGGTCGGCGCGGTGAACACCGCCACAGAGCCGGCCTGGTGCAGCACCTCGGCGTTTTCGATGCGATCGTCGCCGCCCAGCTGCTGCAGCGCGTCGGCGCTGGTGAGCAAGGCGATCGTGGCGACCAGCGCCCCGACGCTTCCGATCAGAACCCGGATCATGGCGCTTCCCCTCAAAGCTTGGTTAACGAAAGCTTCGCGCGCCGGGCCCGCCGAAGCAAGACTTCAGCGGGCGGAATATTCAAAATGCGCCTCAGGGGCGCGTGAGATAGGCCTTCGACCGGTCGAACTCAAAAAGCGCCGCCCCCAGCGCCTCGGCGAGGGTGCGGTGGTCCATGAGCCGGCCCCTGGACAGCTTCTCGCCCGAGCGGCCCAGCGCCACGGCCTGGGTCTTTCCGGTGTCGAGCGCGTGGCGCCACAGCTCTTTGGTGATGCGGGGCGAGGCTGTTTTCAGCCCTTCAGCGATGGCCGCGTAAACGGCCTGATGGGCGGGGTCGGCCGCGGTGACGAAGAGCGTGTCGAGATTACCCAGCAGCTTGGCGTCGCTCATGGATTGTTCGGCGTAGGCGCTGGACCCGGTCTTGGTCTCGATGAGCACCGCCTCCAGCCCCGCCGCGCCGTCGCGCACGAACACCCCGTCAATCCCCTGCGGCCCGCCCACCTTGCCGTTCACCACCCGCCAGCCGCGCGCGGCCATGGCCATCACGGTCAACGCTTCGCCGAAATTGCCCTGGTCCAGGCTGGAGACGAAATCCACAGGCCTGCGGCCCTTGAAGGCCAGCGCGGCGGCGAGCCCGGCCTGCGCCTTCGCCTCGAACCGGACCGGCTCCCGCCGGCCGAGGCGTAGCATCGCGCGCAAACCGCCGCCGGCCGCGCCGGCCAAGCCTGCGGAAAGCCCCAGCATGGTCAGTATCGCCATCCCCATGACCCTCCCCTTCAGCGCCGGGTTCTAGCCAGAACGCCCGCCCATGCCCAGCTTAAAGCGGGCAAGGCGCGCCTCCCCGGAGATGAGCCCGGCCCTCTCCCCGCTTGACTCCCCACCCTCCCGCGCGTATTGCCACGCCCTCTTGTGCAAGCGTCCATCCGCTTGCCTTTCCGGCACACGGCGCCCTTCGAAGAGGGGATCAGACGCCCGGAGGCCGGCGAGGTCCTCTGCTCGACGAGTGTTCGTCCAGCGGAGCGGTTGCGGCGTGTCTGCATGTCGGAACTTCATTCTGCGGGTCCTTCGAGGCTTTTCGCTTCGCTCAAAGACTCCTCAGGATGAGGGTTCGAAAAGGAACAACCGGCCCCACGTTGGGGGTCCTGACGAGAAGCGGATTGGAATTGAGCGCGCATGTTCGACGCACTTAGCGAACGGCTGACAGGGGTTTTCGACACGCTCACCGGGCGCGGCGCGCTCAGTGAGAAGGATGTCGACGCCGCCCTGCGCGAGATCCGCGTCGCGCTGCTGGAGGCCGATGTCGCCCTGCCGGCGGTGAAGGACTTCGTCGCCAAGGTCCGCGAGAAGGCCGTGGGCGAGGACGTGATCCGCTCGGTCAGCCCCGGCCAGCAGGTGATCAAGATCGTCCATGACGAGCTGGTCAATCTGCTGGGCGGCGAGGGCGAGCCCGAAGGCCTGGCGCTGGCCGGCGAGCCGCCCGTGGCGATCCTCATGGCCGGCCTTCAGGGTTCGGGCAAGACCACCACCACCGCCAAGCTCGCCAAGCGCATTACAGAGCGCGAGAAGAAGAAGGTGCTCGTCGCCAGCCTCGACACGCGCCGCCCGGCCGCCATGGAGCAGCTGGCGCAGATGGCCGAGAAGGCCGGCGTGCCCTGCCTGCCCATCGTGAAAGGCCAGAGCGCGGTCGAAATCGCCAAGCGCGCCATGAGCGCCGGGCGGCTTCAGGGCTATGACGTGGTGATCCTGGACACCGCCGGGCGCACCTCCATCGATGAAGAGATGATGGGCGAGGCGGCCAAGATCGCCGACGTGGCGCGCCCGCGCGAAACGATCCTGGTGGCCGACGCGCTCACCGGTCAGGACGCGGTGGAGACCGCGCGGCGCTTCGACGAGCGGCTCTCCCTCACCGGTCTGATCCTGACGCGGATGGACGGCGACAGCCGTGGCGGCGCGGCGCTGTCCATGCGCTGGGTCACCGGGCTGCCCATCAAGTTTCTCGGCGTATCGGAGAAGGTCGACGGGCTCGACGCCTTCGACGCGAAACGCCTGGCCGGCCGGATATTGGGGCGCGGCGACATCGTCTCCCTGGTCGAGCGCGCCGCCCAGGACGTGGACCAGGAAAAGGCCGAACGCCTCGCCAAGAAGATGGCGAAGGGCAAGTTCGATCTGGACGACATGCGCGACCAGCTGGCCCAGCTGCAGAAAATGGGCGGGCTCGGCGGCGTCATGGGCTTTCTGCCGGGCATGAACAAAGCCGCCAAGCAGCAAATGGCCGCCGCCGGCATGGACGATCAGATGCTCAAGCGCCAGGAGGCGATTATCTGCTCCATGACGCGTGAAGAGCGCGCCAAGCCGGAGATCCTCAAAGCCAGCCGCAAGCGCCGCATCGCCCAGGGCGCCGGCGTCGACGTGCCCACGGTGAACAAGCTTTTGAAAATGCACCGCCAGATGGCGGACATGATGAAGAAGATGGGCAAGGGTGGCAAAAAGGGCGGACGCGGCATGCCGGGAATGCCCGGAATGCCGGGCGGCGCCATGCCGCCGGGCATGGGCGGACAGATGCCCCCCGGCTTTGACCAGGCCGCCGGCGATCTCCTCAAGGGCAAGGCGCCCAAGGGGGCGTCTCTGCCGGGTCTTGGCGGACCCGCGTCCGGCGGCCTGCCCGGCCTGCCGGGGAGCAAGAAAAAATGATCGCGCTGGAATCCGGGACCGATGAGCTGAACGCTAGGGACCGTGCGCTTCTGGCGGAGCTGCGCGAGAAAGACATTTGCGTGCGCCTGAGCGCTGGATTTGTCGATCTGAAGTCAGGGTCTGTCGCTGCGGACGCGGTATCGGTCGAATGGGACACCGGTACACTCACCCTTGCGCCCGTCACCGTGGCGAGCGCCGATGGCAAAAACTGCGTCGAGCGCATGGGCGTCACCCGCGGGACGATAAGCGAGGCGGAGCTGACTGAGGTCAAACTCTTCGAGGGCTGGGTTCGTGAGATCGAGCTCCTGGTACTCCTCGAAGACGGCTTCTTGGAACATTGTCAGGCCGGGGTTCGGATGACCGCCTATTCTAGGGACGAGGCCTTCATCTACCTAGCTGACCCGACTGAGCCGGATTCGAACCCGCTGATGATCAGCCGGACTGCGCCCGCCGAGTGGCCCGAGCGCGATTGGAAATACGTGACCACCCCTCTTTAACGAGCGACCAACCTTCAAAGGACTCACCACCATGGCTGTTAAAATTCGTCTCTCCCGCGGCGGCGCAAAGAAGCGCCCTTACTACCGCATCGTCGTCGCCGATGAGCGCATGCCGCGCGACGGCCGCTTCATCGAGCGGATCGGTCACTACAACCCGATGCTGCCCAAAGACAGCGAAGACCGTGTGAAGGTCGACGCCGAAAAGGCCGCCGACTGGATCAAGAAGGGCGCCCAGCCCACCGACCGCGTCGCCCGCTTCCTCAAGGACGCCGGCGTTTATGAATGGACCCACGGCGACAACCCGAAGAAGGGCGAGCCGGGCGAAAAAGCCAAGGAGCGCGCCGCCGAGCGCGCTGAGAAGGAAGAAGCCCGCAAGGCCGCCGAGGAAGAAGCCAAGAACGCCCCGGCTGAAGAAGAAGCCGCCGCCGAAGAGGCCCCTGCCGAAGAGGCCTCTGCGGAAGAAGAAACCAAGTCCGAATAGGACGCTTCGGCTTCGCAAGTCTGAAAGCGCCGCCGGATGGACGTCCGGCGGCGTTTTTCATGTCCGCGCCAGGCTGGCCGGTTCGGGCAGGGCGCGCTATATGCCCGCGCCATGACCCACACCCTGGTGAAGATCTGCGGCCTGAACGACGCCGCCGCCGTGGATGCGGCGGTCACGGCCGGCGCGGACTATCTCGGCTTCATCATCTTTCCCAGGAGCCCGCGCCATGTGAGCCCGGCCGAGGCCGGGTCGCTCGCCCGCGCCAAGGGCGGCGCGAAGTCGGTCGCGGTGCTCGTCGATCCCGATGACGCGCTGCTCGGCGAGGTTCTGGTGAAGATGCGCCCCGACATCATCCAGCTGCACGGCCAGGAAAGTGCGCCGCGCTGCCATGACGCGCGCCAGTATTGCGAGCTGGGCGTCTGGAAGGCGCTGGGGGTGAGCGGGGCGGACGACCTCAAGGCCGTGGATATCTATCGATCGCGCGTGGACGGTTTTGTTTTCGACGCCAAGCCGCCCAAGGGCGCCGACCGGCCCGGCGGGCTGGGCGAGGCCTGGGATTACAGCCTTCTGAACGGGTTTGACGCCGGCGCGCCCTGGCTGCTGGCCGGGGGGTTGAACCTTGAGGGTGTCTACGCGGCGATCACGCAATCGGGCGCGCGCGGCGTCGACGTGGTGTCGGGAACCGAATCTGCGCCGGGCGTCAAAGACCCGGAGAAAATCAGGGCTTTCATCGCTGCGGCGCGGGGCGAAGGCGCGCTTGCGTCGTGAGGGGTTTGGGGCTTTGTTGCCCTTGAAGTCCAAATGCATTCCCGGGCCGCCGAAGGCGTGACCCGGGACCTCCCCCAAGGTTTGGCGCTCAGGTCAGGACGAGGTCCCGGCTCGGCGCCCCGGCGACATGCCGGGTCTTGGCCGGGAATTCACGAATGTCGAGCGGGTGAAAGAATGACCAACCCCAACGCCTATTCCCAGCAGCCCGACGCCCAAGGCCGGTTCGGCGATTTCGGCGGGCGCTACGTGGCCGAAACGCTGATGCCGAACATATTGGCGCTGGAGAAGGCCTACGCTCAGTATAAGGACGATCCCGGCTTCATCGCCGAGTTCGATGAATTCTCACGTGATTTCGTCGGCCGGCCGAGTCCGCTCTATTTCGCCGACCGTCTGACCGAGGCCTTCGGCGGCGCGAAGATCTGGTTTAAACGCGACGAGCTCAACCATACCGGCGCGCACAAGATCAATAACTGCCTGGGTCAGGTTCTCCTCGCCAAGCGCATGGGCAAGACCCGCATCATCGCCGAGACCGGCGCGGGGCAGCACGGCGTCGCCACCGCGACGGTGGCCGCCCGCTTCGGGATTCCCTGCGAGGTCTTCATGGGCGCCACCGATGTGGAGCGCCAGAAACCCAACGTGTTCCGCATGAAACTGCTGGGCGCCAAGGTGCACGCGGTGACCAGCGGGCGCGGTACGCTGAAAGACGCCATGAACGAGGCGCTGCGCTACTGGGTCACGCACCCGGTCGAGACCTTCTACGTCATCGGCACCGTGGCCGGCCCCCACCCCTACCCCATGATGGTGCGCGATTTTCAGTCCGTGATCGGCCGCGAGGCGCGCGAGCAGATGCTGGAGCGGCTCGGCCGCCTGCCCGACGCGGCCGTGGCCTGTATCGGCGGCGGCTCCAACGCCATGGGCCTGTTCTATCCCTTCCTGGAGGACGAAGACGTGCGCCTGATCGGCGTTGAAGCCGCCGGCAAGGGGCTGGATGGTCCCGATCACGCCGCCAGCCTCAATGGCGGCCGGCCGGGCATCCTTCACGGCAACAAGACCTATCTTCTTCAGGATGATGACGGTCAGATCACCGAAGGCCACTCCATTTCCGCCGGCCTCGACTATCCCGGCATCGGCCCCGAACACGCCTTCCTCCACGATGTGGGCCGCGCCGAATACCGCGCCGCCACCGACGAAGAAGCGCTGGAGATGTTCCAGCTTTGCGCCAGACAAGAGGGCATCATTCCGGCGCTGGAGCCCGCCCACGCCCTGGCGCGGGTGCGCGATCTCGCCAAGGAACTGGGCCCGGACGGCGTCATCCTGATGAATATGTGCGGGCGCGGCGACAAGGACGTGTTCTCCGTGGCGGACGCGCTGGGAGTGGCGCTTTAGCGCAAAGCGGGTAAACCTACGCGCCTGAGGCGAATTTCACCGCTTGTCTGTAACGACGCGCGTAACTACAATGCTTTTCGAATGGGATGAGGCGAAGGACGCCGCCAACCGGGCCAAGCATGGGATCGGGTTTGACGAGGCGGTGGAGCTGTTTGCAGACGATTACGTCGTCATTCCGGCGCGAGCGGGTCCGGGCGGCGAGGTGCGACGGAAGGCGATCGGCCCGCTCCGCAACAGGCCGGTGATCGTCGTCATCCATACCGACCGACAGGGCAGGACGCGGATAATTTCGGCGCGCCCGGCGAGCCGACAAGAGAGGAGCCGGTATTATGGGACGTACGGTCCGCGTAAGACTTGAAGACCTGCCGCCGATCTCCGACGAGCGTTTGCGCGAAATCGAGGCGATCCGCGACGAAGACATCGACTTTTCCGACATTCCCGAGCTGACCGAGGAAGACTTTGCGCGCGGCGTCTGGAAGCCCGGCTATGGCAAGAAGCAACTTACCGTGCGTTTCGACGCCGACGTGATCGCCTTCTTCAAAGAAGGCGGGCGCGGCTATCAAACCCGCATGAACGCGGTGCTGCGCGCCTATATGAACGCCATGCAGCGCGACGCGGGCTGAGGGCGTTGGCGCTTGACGGCGCCGACGTGTTGAAGATCGCGAGGGCGCTGTGACGGGCGAGGGATGGGATGAAAAGCGGGCAGGGCGCCATGGGTAGCGTCGTCAGCGCCGGCGCGGCGATCATAGCCGCATGTCTGCTCGCCGGCTGCGCGGGGAATATCGGGCACGGTAGGATCCTCAAGCCCTTTCCGGTCACGCCGCATGGTGTTGAGGACGCGCTTGCATTTGCGCGAGATCAAACATTTCCCACTATCGTCATTCAGCGTGGTCTCACCAATCGCAGGCGCCTGACCGATCCCTATCTCAACGACGACGGCGATTTGTGCTGGCGGCCAAGCAATGCGCCCGAGCGCTGTTACGCGCTTGAGGGGGTGCGTCGGCTTTATGTGGGGCATTGGGGCTATAGCGCCGGTGAAGCGGTGGGGGATGCGGCCACGGCGGCGATCTTGTCGCCCGTCCTTGCCGTTCGGGCGATGTATCGCGCCGACGAGCGGGCGGACGCACGCCGGTACCGCGCGGCCCGCGAGGCGGAGCGCGCAGCCTTTGCGGAGCGGTTCGGCGCCAGCCTGCCGCGCGGTCTTTTCATCCCACGCTCGTGCACGGTCGGCCCGGTTGAGCCCGATCCGCCGGCGCCGGACGCCTGCCTGGCTTATGACGCGAGGGAGGGCGGCCCCCTGCGCGCGGCGTTTTTCGCAAACCTGCTGGAGGGCGGTTGGAGGCGTGTCGGTGCGCCGGCGGGCTTTGACCGGTTTGTCCGGATTGCGCCGAACGGTGCGCGCCGCCGGCTGGAGATTGAAACGCTGTCCCATGTGCCCGACCCTGAGCCCATCAACAGGATCGAGATCATGTCCCTGCGGCTATCAGACCTTTAGGCGTTCACCGGCGCGCAGGCGCCGGATCCGCCTTTGCGCACTGGCGTCTGAGCTGCGTCGCGGCTAAGACACGCCCATGACCCGACTTTCTCCCACCTTCGCGCGCCTGGCGCAGGAAAACACCGCCGGTTTCGTGGCTTATGTCATGGCCGGCGATCCCGACGCCGACACCACGCTCGCCATGATGCGCGGCCTCGCCGAGAACGGCGCGGACGTGATCGAGCTTGGCGTACCGTTCACCGATCCCATGGCCGACGGGCCCACCATCCAGCGCGCCGCGATCCGGGCGCTGGAGGGCGGCATGACGCTGGCGCGGACGCTCGACATCGTGCGCCGGTTTCGTGAGACCAACGACGAGACCCCTGTGGTCTTGATGGGCTACGCCAACCCGTTCTTTTCCATGGGGTACGCAACGGCCGCCGGCGCCATGGCCGAGGCGGGCGCGGACGGGGTGATCTGCGTGGACATTCCGCCCGAAGAAGACGCCGAGTTTCGCATCGCTCTGCATGGTCATGGCCTCGCCTTCGTGCGCCTGGCCGCGCCGACCACGTCGGACGAGCGCTTGCCGCAAGTGGTGACTCAGGCCTCTGGCTTCGTGTACTACGTCTCAACGACAGGCGTTACGGGCGCAGGCTCTGGTGAAACCGGCGACATCGCCGCGGCGGTGGAGCGGGTGCGTACCGCCTCCGGCCTGCCGGTGGCGGTTGGCTTCGGAGTGAAGACGCCCGAGCGCGCTGCGGAGATCGGCAAGGTCGCCGACGCCGTGGTGGTCGGCTCTGCGATCGTCGACGCGCTGGACCGGCACGGCGTCGATGAGGCCTTGAGCCTGACCGCCCGCCTGGCGCAAGCTGCCCATGACGCGCGCCGTTAAAACAGGGATTTGAACCGATGAGCTGGCTTCAACGCATTACCCCGCCGGGCGTGTCGCGCATGTTCGACAAGCGGGACACCCCCAATAATCTCTGGGTCAAGTGCCCGATTTCCGGAGAGATGGTCTTTAACAAGGATCTCGAAGCCGGCCTCTACGTCACGCCGGCCGGCCACCACATGCGCATCGGCCCGGATCTGCGCTTCAAGTACACGTTCGACGGGACGTGGAAAGACATCGCGATCCCCGACGTCGCCAAGGATCCGCTGAAATTCCGCGACGACAAGCCCTATACCGGCCGCATCGCCGCAGCCCGCAAGAAGACCGGGCGCGAGGACGCGATGGCGATCGGCGTCGGTGAGATCAAGGGGCTGAAGACCACGGCGCTCGTCCAGGATTTCGCCTTCATGGGCGGCTCGCTGGGCATGGGCGCGGGCGAAGGCTTCATCAAGGCGTGCGAGACCGCGGTGGAGCAGCGCACGCCCATGGTCTGTTTCACCGCCGCGGGCGGCGCGCGCATGCAGGAAGGCGCCCTGTCGCTGATGCAGATGCCGCGCACGACGCTGGGCGTGGAGATGCTGCGCGATGCGGGCCTTCCCTACATCGTGGTCCTGTGCGACCCCACCACCGGCGGGGTGACGGCGAGCTACGCCATGCTAGGCGACGTGCATCTGGCCGAGCCGGGCGCGCTCATCGGCTTCGCCGGCCCGCGCGTGATCGAACAGACCATCCGCGAAAAGCTGCCCGAAGGCTTCCAGCGCTCCGAATACCTTCAGGAAAAGGGCATGGTGGACAAGGTGGTCCACCGCAAGGACCTTCCCGAAACGCTCGGCAACATCCTGCGCGTGCTCATGAAGCGCCAGTCGCGCTCGAGCGGCGCGGTTCCGGAGAAGGTCGAGGCGGAGGCGAAGACCGAGGCGGAAAGCTAAGGCGGTCTATTGCGCCTGGAGCTCCGCTTCAAAACCAAGCGCCGCGTCAAAGTCTCCTCTCCCCTCCATGAGGGGAGAGGTAAGGAGAGGGGTGCGGCGAAGAACCCGACGCCGCGCTCGGTCGTTTAGCGCGCCCCTCTCCCTTACCCTCTCCCCGCGGAGCGGGGCGAGGGGGACATCCGCGCGGAATATCCGCCTTTAAGCCGCGCGCCTGGCTTCAAAACAGAGGCGCCGACGTATCGCTCCCGCACCTTCAGGATCTCGCATCATCCATGACGCCCCCCGCCCCTGAATCCATCGACGCCGCGCTGGCGCGGCTGGCGCGTCATCACCCGAAAAAGATCGATCTGTCGCTGGACCGGATCGAGCGGCTTCTGGTCGCGCTCGGCCGGCCCCAGGACCGGCTGCCTCCCGTGATCCATATCGCCGGCACCAACGGCAAGGGATCCACCGCGGCGTTCCTCAAGGCGATCGCGGAGGCGGCCGGCGAGCGGGTCCATGTCTACACCTCCCCGCATCTGGTGCGTTTTAATGAGCGGATCGTGCTGGCGGGCGAGATTGTCGATGACGCCCGGCTGAAGGCCGCGTTCGACCGGGTGGAGACCGCCAACGGCGATCAGCCGATCACCTTTTTCGAGGCGACGACCGCGGCGGCGTTTCTACTATTCGCCGAAACGCCGGCCGACCGCCTGATCCTGGAGGTGGGGCTCGGCGGACGGGTGGACGCCACCAATGTCATCGCGCCGCAAGTCTCGGTGATCACGCCGGTGAGCCTCGATCATCAGGCGTTTCTGGGCGACACGGTGGAACAGATCGCGGGCGAAAAGGCCGGAATCGCCAAGCCCGGCGTCCCGCTGATCGTGGGGCCGCAGGCTGACGGCGCACGCGCGGTGATCGCCGAAGCCGCCCGGCGCGTTGGCGCGCCGGCCCGCTTCTGGGGCGAGGCGTTTAGCGCCTATCCCGAGCACGGCCGCATGGTCTACGAAGAAGAGAGCCTGTTGTGGGATTTGCCGCGCCCCGCGCTGGAGGGCCCGCACCAGATCATCAACGCCGGACTCGCCTGCGCCGCGGCGCGCGCCTGCAGCTATGGCGAGGACGCCGCGCGCAAAGGGCTCGCCGCGGCGCGCTGGCCGGCGCGCCTGCAGCGCCTCACCGCCGGACCGCTCGCCGAGATCGCGCTCGCGCGCGGCGCCGAGCTCTGGCTCGACGGCGGACACAACCTGTCGGCCGCCGAAACCCTCGCCTCGGGGCTGGGGCAGATGGACGGGGCGAGCGAGCGGCCCCTGATCCTGATCAGCGCCTTTTCCATCAACAAGGACGCGAAAGCGTATTTCGAGTTTTTCTCAGGGCTCGCCGCGCGCGTGATGGCGCTGACCTTCGCCGGCGGGCGCGAGGGCGCCCAGAGCGCGCAGGCGGTCGCGGATGCGGCGCGCGCCGCGTCAATTCCCGCCCAGACCGCGGCGGGCCTGCGCGAAGCGATCCATGACGCGCTTGAGGATTATGATCGCCCCCGCATCGTGATCTGCGGCTCGCTTTATCTCGCCGGGGAGGTGCTGGCGCTGGGGACCGGCGAAGCGGTGCAGACGACGCCGGGTTAGGCTACATCGCCGCGGCGGCGTTTCCGCCAGGTTCGGCGAAGCGTTCAAGATCCGTAAGCGGCATGGGCCGGCCGAACAGGAAGCCCTGGGCCAGCGTCGCGCCGAGATCGGCCAGCGCCTTGTATTGCTCGGTGGTCTCCACGCCTTCGGCCACGGTCTTCAGGTGCAGGGCGCTGGCCATGGCCAGGATCGTCTCCACCACGATGCGCGCGTGTTCGTCCTTGCCCATGTCGCGCACGAAGCTCTGGTCGATCTTGAACACGTCGAAGGGCATTCGGGTCAGATAGCTCAGCGAGGAATGACCGGTGCCGAAATCGTCGATGGCGAAGGTCACGCCGATCTCGCGCAGCGGCTCGATCTGCTTGATGACGCGTTCAGGATCGCGCATCGCGGTGCTCTCGGTGAGCTCCAGCTCAAGCATTTCCGGCGGCAGGCCGGAATCCTGCAGCGCCTCCAGAACCGTCTGGGCGAAGGTCTCGTCCTCGAACTGCATGGCCGATACGTTCACCGCCATGGGCACGCGCACGCCCTTGTCCAGAAGCGCCTTCGCCTCGCGGCACGCGCGGCGCATGACCCAGTCGCCGATCTCGCCGATCAGCCCGCACTCTTCAGCGGCCTGGATAAAGGCGCCGGGCGACAGAAGCCCCGCCGTGGGATGCTGCCAGCGCACCAGCGCTTCAGCTCCGGCCAGCGCGCCGCCGTTCATGGTGACCTTGGGCTGGTAGTACACCACCAGCTGATCCTCGCGCACCGCCTCGCGCAATTCGTTCTCAAGCACCAGGCGCTCGAAGGCGCTCTGGTTCATGGAGGATTCGAAGAACTCGCAGGTGTTGCCGCCGGTACGCTTGGCCGCGGCCATGGCCAGATCGGCGTGACGCAGCAGCGTTTCGGGGTCTCCGCCGTCGCGCGGAAACGCCGCGACGCCCACCGAAACGCCCAGGAACACCTGATGGCCGGACACTTCGAACGGGCGGCGCACCGCGTCGATAATGCGCCGAGCCAGGCGCGCGGCGTCGGCCGGGTCGCGCAGGCGCGGCATCATTACGGTGAATTCGTCGCCGCCCAGGCGCGCCACCATGGACGGCCCGGCGCCCAGATCGCCGTTGGCGAGATCCCAGCCGCGCGCGGCTTCGCGCAGGCGCCGGCCGACGCTTTCCAGCAGGCGGTCGCCTTCGCCGATGCCGAGCGAGTCGTTGACCCGCTTGAACCGGTCGAGATCGAGAAACAACACAGCGCCCTCAAAACCCTGATCGGCGGCCTCGCGGCTGACGCGCTCGACTTCCTTGCGAAAGCGCTCGCGATTGGGCAGCTCGGTGACCATGTCCACATAGGCGAGGCGATGGACCCGCTTCATGCTCGCCTCCAGCCGAGCGAACATGCGGTTGAAGGCGTTGGCGAGGACCTCCAGCTCGTCGCCGGTGTTCACTTCGATGCGCAGATCAAGCTTGCGCGAACTGGCCAGGCGCGCGGCTTCGGTGAGTTTGCGGATCGGGCCCAGGGACTGGCGCACCATGAAGGCGACCAGCGGCAGGAAGAGCAGAAGAGCGGCGCCGGCGATGAGGATCTGGCGGCGCAAAATCTCAAGCGCCGGCCGCGCCACGGCGGCGACCGGAACGGTGACGACCACCGCGCCCACCAGCCGGCCGTCCTGGAAGGCGGGCTCTGCGACGCGGATCGCTCCGCCGAGGGTTTCCACGCGGGTGTCCACCGCGCCCAGCGCGGACTGGATCAGATGGTCGGCGGCCCGCTCGCCGGGCGCGTAGCCGGTCTCGCCGTTCACCGCGAGCACCCGGCGGTTGACATCCGCGACATAGACCGAGCCCACATCGGGACGGTCGGCGAAGCTTCCAAGCAGGCGCACCAGGGCGCGCGCGTCCTGATCTGCGACGGCGGTCGCCGAATTGCTGGCGAAAAGCTCCGTGATCAGCTCGGCGTGGGTGAGGCCGGCCTCGAAATTCTCGCTGCGTTTGAGCTGAAACTCGATCGCCATGAGCACGGCCGTGGCCGCAATCAAGATCACCCCGCACAGCAAGGTGAACTTCATCACGAGCGAGCGCATCACCCGCGCGAATGCATGACGGATCGGCGCCATCGAGCCCCCGGCGTTCCCTGAACGCGCGCCTCAGGTGAAGCGCGCCTAGACCGGAAGTATTTCCCGATAGGCTGAAAATACGGTTAAGGGCGCTCCGCAGCCCCTGGAAGCACTTGTAAGGATGAGAGGAACCACGATCTTCCACAGGCGGGCGCGCGTAGGGCCCGCCTGTGGAAAACACTCGGGGCGTCTATTCCGCCGGGGGCACGCGCAGGCCGGCCTGCTCGATCAGAGTGTGCAGGCGGACATTGGGGCGCGCGCCCATGTGGGAGATGATTTCGCCGGCCGCGATGACGCCCATGCGCCCGCAGCTCTCCAGATCGGCGCCGCGCGAATAGCCGGTCAGGAAGCCCGCCGCGAACAGATCGCCGGCGCCGGTGGTGTCGACGACTTTCTCCACCGTTTCGGCCGGGATCTCGGCCTCCTGCTCGCCGGAGACGACCACCGCGCCCTTCTCAGAGCGGGTCACGGCGGCCACCTTCACCTCGGCGCGCGCCTGCTTTAACGCGGCGTCGAAATCCTCGGTTTCGTAAAGCGACTTGATCTCGGCCTCGTTGGCGAAGAGCACGTCGATATGGTTCTTCACCAGATCGCGGAAGCTCTCGCGGTGGCGTTCCACGCAGAACACGTCTGAAAGCGTCAGCGCCACTTCACGGCCATGGGTTTTCGCCAGCTCGGAGGCCTGCTTGAAGGCGGCCTTCGCCTCGTCGCGGTCAAACAGATAACCTTCCAGGAACACGACTTTCGCCGCCTTGATCAGGTCCTCGTCGATATCGCGCTCGCCCATCATGGTCGAGGCGCCCAGGAAGGTGTTCATGGCGCGTTTGGCGTCCGGCGGCACGGCGATCAGGCAGCGCGCCGTGGCCGGACCGTCTTTCAGCGGCGCGGTGTTGTATTCCACGCCGGCCGCGCGCAGATCATGGCCGAACACCTCGCCCAGCTGATCGTCGGCGACCTTGCCGATATAGGCGCCGCGCCCGCCAAGGCTCGCCACGCCCGCCAGCGTGTTCGCCGCCGAGCCGCCGGAGATTTCCTGACCCGGCGGGAAAGCCTCGTAAAGGGCCTGGGCGCGCGCTTCGTCGATCAGCAGCATGGCGTCCTTGGCCAGCTCGTGCTTTTCGATGAAGACGTCGTCCACGCTGGCGAGGACGTCGACGATGGCGTTGCCGACGCCCAGGACGTCAAAGCGGATATCGGTCATGGAAGATCCGGTTCTGTTGCGGAAGACACGGGGGTTCGCGCTTCGCTTAATGCCTCGCCGCGATAAGCTCAAGGCTGGCGCCGGGCCGCAGGGCGCGCTAATCGGCGCGCGACCCATCCGACCGGAGCGCCCATGACCCGATTCTGCTTTCTCACCTCGGCCGACATGATGAAGGACCGGCCCGGCGCGCGCGAAGACTGGATCGAGTACGAGCTGGAGTTCGGCGCCTTGTCGCGGGCGTGCGCGGCGGTGGGAATCGAGCTGGTCTCGCAGATCTGGGATGAGGCGTTCGAGCCGGAAGGCTATGCCGGCTTCATGGTCGGCACGGTCTGGGATTACCCCCCGAAGCTGCAGACTTTCCTGGCGACGCTGGACCGGCTGCACGCCTGCGCACCGGTGTTCAACCCGCCCCATCTGGTGCGATGGAACATCGAGAAGACCTATCTGCGCGACCTCGCCAGCGCGGGCGCGCCGTCCATCCCCACGCTCTGGGCCGACCGGGCCGACGCCGCCACGATCGAAGGCGCGTTCGCGGCGCTGGGCGCGGACCGGATCGTGGTGAAACCGCTGGTGGGCGGCGGCGCCTGGCGCCAGGCGCTGATCTCAAAGGGCGAGGCGATCCCGCCCGCCCATGAACTGCCGCCGGGCGCCTGCCTCATCCAGCCCTTCCTGCCGAGCGTGCCGGACGAGGGCGAGTACAGCTTCATCTTCTTCGGCGGCCAATTCTCCCACGCGCTTCAAAAACTGCCCAAGGCCGGCGATTATCGCGTCCAGTCCATTTTCGGCGCCCGCGAAGTCGTGCATCAGCCGCGCGAGGGCGAGCTTGATCTGTGCCGCAAGGTGCTCAAGGCGGCGGCCATCACCGGCGAGGACGACCTCTTGTACGCCCGCGTGGACATGGTGCGCGGCCTCGACGGCGCTCTGGCGGTGATGGAGCTGGAGGTGATCGAGCCCTATCTCTACCCCGAGCAGGGCCCGGACATGGGCGCGGTGTTCGCGAAGGCGCTGAAGAAGAAGCTAGGGGTGTAGGGCGCGGGGTCGCGGGCCCTTGCGGAGGGGGCGTGCGCCGCGATGACTTCGGGTTTCGTTGCGCTCGGTCAGTCCTCCCCATCGACCCATGCTGGAAGACACCGCAAGGCGATCGCAGGCTGTCAAGGACGACCGGGCTGTGCCCGGTCGCCGCACGGCGGCGGCCCGAAGGGCCGTCCTTGACTGCCTGCGCCGCTTGCGAAAATGGCTTGCATGGATCGACGGGCGGGTGGGGTCGAACCCCTAGGAACACCATGGGATGCTGAGGTGAGTGAGCGATCGCTGCTCTCTCGCTTGGTCTTTTGGGCTACGGGCCGGCAGCCCTCAACGGTCAGGTGTGGTCGCGCCGCCCTTGCTTAACGAAGACCGACAGGGTGAGTGAGCGTTCACTTGCCTTAGGTCGACCGGCCCGACTGAAGGATTGGTAAGAAGGCGCTTTGCGCGGACCGGGCGAGTGTCGCGACGCCCTGCCTGTTCAAACCCGCGCCACCAACCCCTCACACCCCTTCTCAATGAGATCAAGCGCGTGCTCAAACGCGTCGGCCTCGCCGTAATAGGGGTCGGGCACGTCCTGGCCGGCGAGCCCCACCGACCAGTCCATCAGGCGCGACATGGGCTTTTCCGGCAGTCGCAGCGCCGAGCGCCGGGCCATCAGCCATTTCAGGTGCCCGGCGTCCAGCGCCACGATGTAATTGAACCTTGTGAAGTCCGCATCCTCCACCGCGCGCGCGACGATGCCTGAGAGGTCGTAGCCCCGCGCCTTTCCCGCCGCGGCGGCGCGCGCGTCCGGCGTTTCGCCGGCGTGCCAGTCGCCGGTGCCGGCGCTGTCGAAATGCAGCGCTTTGCCGCGCGCCTCGGCCATGGTGCGCGCCACCGCTTCAGCCAGCGGCGAGCGACAGATGTTTCCCGTGCATACGAACAGGATGGAAAGAGTGCGGCGGTCCATGAACGGCTCCCCGGGGCGCATCGAGGCGGAAGCCTGACGCGCCCCGGGTGAACGCCGCTTTAAGCAAGCTGGTTAACGGGGGCGCTCGCCGCGGGCTGCGCTTGGCGCCTAAGCGTCGGACCGCGCCGCGATGGCGGGCTGCCCGGCGAATTGCGGGGCGATCTTCAGATCGCGCGCCCAGCGCAGCTTTTCAAACACCAGCAGCGTGGTGCCGTTATAATCGAGCAAGCGGTTGATCAGTCCGCGCCGCGGCAAGTGCAGGGCGCTGGACGGCTCGTCATGGTGGTGGTCGTGAAACGCCTCGCCGCCGGTCAAAAGCGCCAGCAGGTAGTCCGCCCAGGCCGGTGTCTTCAGGTGGCCGAACACGTTCACGCCCAGGATCGTGGCGTGAAACTGCACCCCGCGCGCGGTCACCGCGGCCGCGTGCAGGATGAAGGTCAAAAGGAGCGATCCGCCCAGCACCGCGACGAGCGTGTAGATCACCGCCGGGATCACCAGATGCACCAGAACGGCCAGCTTGCCGTGGTGCTTGTCGATGGCGCGCACGGCCGGATTGTCGCGCAGCCACATGGCCAGCGGGCGCTGCATGTCGTTGTCGTCGCGCCATAAAAGCCAGCCCATCCAGGCCCAGAGCTTGCCTTCGCCGGGATTGTGCGGGTCGCCCGGCTTGTCGGACAGGCGATGGTGCTGGGAGTGATAGTTCACCCAGTCCTTCAGCTTGCCCTGCATGGCGATGACGCAATTGAGCGCCGTGATCACCTGGGCCGGGCCGCGCAGCTCGCCGGCCTTGTGGTGCCAGACCCGGTGCAGCACACCGATGCCCATATTGCAGATCACCAGGGTGACCGCGCCCACCACAAGCGCCAGCGGCGCGTACCACCAGTGAAGTGTCAGGCTTTCCAGCGCCAGACCCAGCGTGAAGGCGATGATCAGCCCGAACACGCCGAGCGCGGGATAGATGATGGCGGCGAAAACACTGGACCAGTCCAGGTTCCGCCAGCTTTTCGGGATCGCGAGGGACCGCGGAAGCGGTGCAGCTTTCATGTACGCCTCATACCGTCTCAGATGTCACGCCGAGCCTCGCCCGGCGCGCCTTCCCCAAAGGTAAACGCAAAAATGGCACGGCCGGGCTGCTTCGGGATCGTGACCAAGCGACGCATTTGCGGCTCGGCCCCGGCTCGACGCACGCGCCCGGCTGGGCTATTGCGGGTTCAGGAGACATAGCCGCGCACCGCGGCGCAAATGCGACGACAAGGGAGGCGCTCCGTGGCCGAAGACCAGTTCCCCGCCGGTGAGCTCATGAAAGGCAAGCGCGGCCTCGTCATGGGCGTGGCGAACAAGAACTCCATCGCCTGGGGCATCGCCCAGCAGCTGGCCGCCCAGGGCGCCGAGCTGGCGTTTTCCTATCAGGACGAGGCGCTGGAAAAGCGGGTGCGCCCGCTGGTGGAGAGCCTTCCCTGCGAGCCGTTCATGGTCACCGCCGACGTCACGAACGACGCCAGCATGGACGCCTGCTTTGAGACGTTGAAGGACAAATGGGGCGGTCTCGACTTCCTGGTCCACGCCATCGCGTTCGCCGGTAAGGACGAGCTGCAGGGCAGCTTCACCCACAACACCACCCGCGACGGCTTTAAGCGCGCCATGGACGTCTCCGCCTTTTCCTTTGTGGACGCCGCGCGCCGGGCGAGCGAACTGATGCCGTCGAAGGAAGAGGGCGGCGGCACGATGATCTCCATGACGTATCTGGGCTCTGAACGCGTGGTGCCGAACTACAACGTCATGGGCGTCGCCAAGGCCGCGCTGGAAGCCTCCACCCGCTATATCGCGCGCGATCTGGGCCCGGCCGGCATCCGGGTGAACGCCATCTCCGCCGGGCCCATGCGCACCCTGGCCATGGCGGGCATTTCCGGCGGGCGCACGCTGATGAAGACCGGCAAGGACTGGTCGATGATGAAAGAGGACACCACCATGGAGGGCGTCGCCGGCGCCGCGCTCTATCTGTTGTCCGATCTCGGCAAGTCCTGCACCGGCGAAGTCCTCCACGTGGACGCCGGCTTCCACGCCGTGGCGGTGCCCGATATCGAGGAGTGACGCTTGCCTGAGGCTGCGCAATGATGTGAAAATCCCCCGAGGCGCGAGCGTCGGGGGTTTTTTCATGTCAGAAGAGCTTGAACGCCGGCCACGGGGCGTGCGCCCGATCGCTTCGGCGCTCGCCCTCCTGCTCTCCGGTTGCGGCCCCCCGGACGGTGGGTTTGAGCCAACCCCGCCGGACCAGCGCAGCTCGCCCTACGCCGAGGATGGAGCGCGGTGCCAGGACCGGTATGCGCGCGGCGAGCTGATGGAGCGCGAAGACGCCGCCGACCCGGCGGCGCTGCGGTGCCTGCTCTCCATCCGTGACCTGGAGCCGGACGCTTTCAATCTGCGCTACCGCCTTTATCGGATCGAAGGCGTCGAGCCGGAGGGCCTGGACGCACTGGTGCGCAGCCGGACGCGGCGCGAATTGGCGGCAGATCTGGCGAACCTTCACGGGCGGTATCCTGAACTCGCGCCAGCCGATTTCCACCCGATGTCCGGCTGCCGGATGTATGACTCGGTCGCACGCGAACTGCTGCAGCGCACTCCGGCTCCGCAGGATGGGTTCGAGTGTTCACGCTGGGGCTATTGAGTCGTTAGAAGCTTGCTGAGCCAGCTGCTGGGCAGCCAAGATCGCGCATGTCATCCAATACCTTGGACCGTGCATCCATGCTGTCGGAACGGAGACGTATGAGCCGGCCGCGCTCGTATTCGAGTCGCTCAAGTTCATCGTTGATTTTCGCAATGCGACGTCTAGCGTTCGCCTGAAGCTGCGTTGCGCGCGCAATCTCATCGAACTGGGCGAGCCCTACCTGTGACGGGCTTAATACAATTCTTGGCTTTCCGCGACTTATGCTGAAGCCGGGTGTAACGACCTTCGGCGTATTGTCTTCCGCCTCGATATCAGCCTTTTCCCGTCCAAGATATCGAATCTGGGCTGTGATGCGATCAATGTCCTGCTTGTCGCGCCTGATCGCGTCCTCGAGATTGAAATACCGGCGGGTCAGGCGCGAACACTCTTCAAGCGTCTCCTCGTCATGGCGGGCGCCGGTGGTTTTGGGTTTCTTGTATGCGTATTTCATCGCGGGTCTCCGGTTGTGTGGAGACCAGAATAAGGCCGCGCATTCAGGCCGAGGATAAGCGCGGCGTCTTCTCCCTTGATTTCAACCCCATGACCGGGCGCAGGGCAGGGATTCTCCAGGCGGTCTCGGTGCAGAAACCGCGGCTGAACGATCCATCCCGATAGCTGTTTGAACTGCACCCGCTTGTGACGATCAGCGCGGCCAAAACGGCGACATGTCCGATCGTATCGTCATTCCCGAAGCTGGCGAGGTGCGGTTCGCCCCTAAAGCGTCTTTCCGTTTCCGCCTTCCGAAAAAGACAAACCCCGCCGGATCGCTCCAACGGGGTTTGCTTTTCGCAGTAAGGCGGGCCTTAGCGCGCCTCAGCCTCCGGCGTGTCCGCAGCCTCGTCGGCCCGGTGGGGCACGACCGGCTCATCCGGCTTCACATAGGTGTCCAGCCACTCCATCGATTCCGCCAGCACGTGGAGCACGCTTTCGCGGGCGCGGTAGCCGTGGCTTTCATAGGGCAGCATCACAAGGCGCGCCGTGCCGGCATTGCCCTTGACCGCGGCGAACATGCGCTCCGACTGCATGGGGAAGGTGCCCGAATTATTGTCGATCTGCCCATGGATCATAAGCATGGGTTCGTCGATTTTGTCGGCCGCCATGAAGGGGGAGAGCTCGTAATACACCTCAGGCGCAGCCCAGAAGGTGCGGCGCTCGGCCTGGAATCCGAACGGGGTCAGCGTGCGGTTATAGGCGCCTGAGCGCGCAATGCCGGCGCGGAACAGATCGCTCTGCGCCAGAAGGTGGGCGGTCATGAAGGCGCCGTAGGAGTGCCCGGCGATGGCGGTGCGCTCGCCGTCTCCGAAGCCCTGCTCGACACTGAAATCGATCGCGGCTTCGGCCGACAGCACCAGCTGCTCGATGAAGCTGTCGTTCACCGTTTCAGGATCGTCGCCCACGATGGGCATGGTGGCGTTCTCCATCAGCGCATAACCCTGGGTGACGAAGAAGCGCGGGCTGGTCCCGGCCACGCGTGAAAAGCGATAGGGCGAGCCGCGCACCTGGCCGGCCGTGCCGGCATCGTTGAATTCGCGCGGATAGGCCCAGACCACCAGCGGCAGCGGCCCGTCGCGCTCGGCGTCGTAACCGGCGGGCAGGTAGACCGTGGCCGAGAGCGGCACGCCGTCGGCGCGCTCATAGGTGACGAGCTCTTTACGGATGTCCTCAAGCTGGGGGTGCGGATTGGGAAACTGCGTGATCCAGCTCACCTCCTCGCCCGCGTGCAGGCGCACGTTCGGCGGGGTCGCGGGATCCTCGTAGGACGTTAGGAAGCGCGATGCGTCGTCTTCGAGAAGCCCGATCACCGCCTCGTAATTCTCGCCGCTGTTGCGCCAGAGGATCTCGCTGTCGAACGTGTCGAAGCTCACCCGTGACAGGAAGGGCCGGTCGCCGTCGGGCGTGGCGCCCTGGCCGGTATTGTACATATGGCCGTCGATCACCGCCGCGACGGTCTGGCCGTACTGGTTGCGGGTGGTGACCGGCGTGCCGGGGTCGGCGTAGGCGTCCTGCAGATTGCGCTCTTCAGCAAGGCGCGGCGCGGCGCCGGCGTCGGCGAAGTCGATCACCCAGCGGCGCAAGACGCGCGTGTCGCGGTCGTACTCCACCGCGATCCCGGTCTCGCCCGCGCTGGTGAAGGTCGTGCCGTAATAGCGGTCTTCAAAGCGGGCGATCTCCGCCGGCTCGGCTTCAAACGGCGCGGCCAGAGCCCAGACGCTGTCGCGCTCTTCGGTCTCCACGCGCGGATCGCCGCCGTCCAGCGCTTCGGCCCAGATCACCCGGGCGGGGTGGCTGGCCTGCCAGGCGAAGCCGCGCCGCCCGTCCACAACGCCGCCGATCGGCACGTCGTCGGCGATATCCTGCTCGCCAAGAACGGCGACGGCCTCGCCGTCCAGCGTCCAGACTTCGGCGGTCTGCGCAAAACGCGACCAGGGCACGTCGTAGCTGAAGGGCTGCTTGAGTTCTTCAACCAGCAGATACGCGCCGCCGGGCGCGGGATCGACGCTGTAGTAGAGCCCCGGCTCGCCGATCTCGCGCGGGCGAATGCGGCGCGCATCGGGATCAATGGAGACCAGCTGGGTTTCGGCGAGCCAGGCGAAAAGCGCCGCGTCATGGCTGTCGGAAAGCAGGTCCTGATAGGTGCGCACCGGCGCCTCATAGCCTGCCGCCGACTGGATCACAGGGCCGGCGGGCACGCGCGGGCGGACCGGCGCCGGGCCGCGATCGGGGTTGTTCATCGTGACGATCAGGCGCTCGCCGTCCGGCGTCCAGTCGAGGGTCCCGAACACGTCGTTGACGCCTTCGCTCACCAGCTCGCGCGCGCGCCCACGCGCCATATCGGCGACCCATAGCCCGATATCGTCGCCGCGCGTCGCCAGGAAGGCCGCCTGCGACCCGTCCGGCGACCAGGTGAAGTCGGACAGGCCGGCGTCCTGCGGCGTGTCCAAGCTGCGCTCCACGCCGGTCTCCAGATCAATCACGGAGAGCCCCGTGACCGAGCGCGGCCCGTGCCGACCGTTGGTCGCCGCATCAAGACGCAGCCCCGCCAGGCGCTCCATGGGCCGGGCGAGATCAGCCACCGGCGGCAGGCTGTCCCGGTGCAGCAGAAGGAGATGACGCCGGTCCGGCGAGAGCGAGGTCCACGGCGCGTTCGGAGCATCGACGATATCGACGATGTCCTGGGAGGGCAGCCGGTAGACCTCCTCCTCTTGGGCGACCGCGCCAGCGGACATAGCCAAAGCGCCGGCGAACCCGGCGGTGACGGTGATCTTCATCAAATCATTCCCCGATCGGCGCGCTGTTCGCGCTTTGCGCAACAGTTTAGCAGGGTGGCGCACACAGCGGGATGACGGATTTGTAAGGTTGACTAGCCGCCGGATGCGCTCATCGCGCCGGCTGTCGCCACGGCGCCGAGAAACCGGAACGGGAAAAGCGCGGCGTCGAGAACGGCCTGGCCGGCGTTTCGCTTGCGGTCGCGCACGGTGAAACCGCGAAGATCGGAGTAGGCGACGCACTGTTGCGCCGCGGCCGGAACGCGGGGCCCGGACATGGTTCCGCACAGCCCTTGCGCGCCAAGGTCCGTCACATCGTAAATGCGCGCCCAAGGCATGTGGGAGGGCTGGCGCGGGCGTTTGATCTCCAGATGCAGATATCCGTTCGGACCCGCCGCGGCTTCAGCGCGTGCAAAGCTGAGGGCCATGTCGCCGCCCGGCGGTCCGTATTCGACGAACGTCCTCTTAAAAGTGCCCGGCTGCTCGAAGACGGCGCCGATCGACCGGATGTCGCGCCGATGCAGGCATACGTAGCCATGGGCCTGGATGCACGCGAAATCGGCCCCGGCGGCCACCGATTGCGCGCGCTCCCAAGTATATCGGTAATCGAAACCCGGTGGCGAAGGTCGCCGTTCGATCATGGCGTATCCAAAAAGCCCTCCAGGCGCACCCGACAGCGCCGCGCGCACGGCGTCGACGCCGTCCATGTCGCTGGAAAAGTATGTCGTTTCCGGCATAGCGCCCCTCCGGTCGACAAGGAACACCGCCTGTATGAGCGTTTGCGGATCACAGCCCGGCGACCGGCCTGCCGCCTCGCATATCCCGCGCGAGACGCTGTGGTTCGGATTGCGCAGCTCCGTCAGCGGGTAGCGCGTGAGATTGAGGAATCTCGCGTGCGGGCCGTCGACCGACTCAGGCTCCAGCCGCGCGATAAACTCGGCGCTGAACCCCTCCGGCTGCGACAGCATCCGTTCCCCCGCCGCCATCGCCCCGGCCTGCGTGGCGGGGAAGTCATAGCTGCGCACCGGCGTCGCGCAACCGGCGAGCGCCAAAGCCAGCAGGATCACGATCGCACGCATGCGGGCTCCTTTAAATTAGCACTTGGAGTAAATCGTGCCGCGCCAACCTGGCGGCGGCAAGACCGCCCGCGCCGGTTTGATCGCGGCCCCGGCGGCGACGTGTCCGCGCATTCGCGCAGCCGCGGTCGCCGCCAGGCGATCAATCGATCCGGGGGATCGATTGAAGGCGGCGAACGGGCCGGCAGGCCCTGGAAGCGCCGCGGCCCGGCGTTCCCTTGGCCGGCGCCTCGCTTTCCACGCTGGCGTAGATGCTCGCAGAGGCCAGGGCGGTCCCGATCCGCGTGCACCGCTCGCATATCGCGCTGCGCAGCCCTGTGCGTGAATTCGCAAGCGCCAGCAAGGGCGACGCCCAAGGCGTGTCTGTCAAACGGTTCGGTCTTGCCGGTCAGCCGCAGCTGGAGAGGCGCGCCGTGAACCTATTCGCAGGTCAGCCGGGGCCCTCACCGGCCCGGCACAGCCAGCGGCTGGGGTTGACGCTATAAGCGTTGGTCACCCAGCCGGTGATGTCGGGGCGCACCAGATCATAGGAGTCGCGGACATAAAGCGGAATGTGCGCGGCGGCGTCGACGACCAGGCGTTCAGCTTCGGCGAAGCGGGCCATGCGAACATCGGGATCGGTGGAGGACTTGGCGACGTTCATGGCCGCTTCAAACGCCGGATCGGTCCAGCGACTGTAATTCATGTCCCTGCTGACCGTTTCCCATTGCAGCAGTACGGCGTGCGGGTCGGGATAGGTGGCGATCCATCCGCCATAGCCGATTTGATAATCGCCGGCTCTAAGCTGGGCATAGTGCAGCTGGGGGTCCTGCTGGACGATCTCGGCGGTGACCCACGGCGCGATCAGCGCCCAGTCCTGCTGCAGCACCGGCGCCACGACGGCGAAGGCGGGCACGGTATGGAATCTGAAGCTCAACGGATTGTCGGGGCCGAAGCCCGCCTCGGCGAGCAGGGCGGCGGCGTCTTCGAGGCGTTCAGCCATGGGCCGGTCGGCGAAATCGGCGCCCACGTCCGGGGCCGCGCCGGGCAGGTTGGGCGGCAGGAACCGCCAGCTGGGCGCGTGCGCGCCGTTGAACAGCTCCTGCGCGATAAAGCGCCGGTCTATCGCCATGGACAGGGCGCGGCGCACGCGCACATCGTCGAAAGGGGGGCTGTTCACGTTCACGATCAATTCGTTTGAGAACGTGCCCGGCGACTGGTTCAACAGCTCTGGAAAGCGTTCGCGCAGCATCACGATGCTCTGGACCGGCACGCCGGTGTCCAGATCCAGCTCGCCGGCGCGCACCCGGCGCAGGGCGGCCTGACGATCAGTCGTGGGATAGTAGAACACCTCGTCAAAGCACAGCGCATCATCCGACTCAAAATAGGGATTGCGCTCCAGCCGCACGAAATTATTCGAACGCCATTCCGCCAGCACGTACGGGCCGTTGCTGACCATGACGCCGGGCCGGACCCAGTCCTCGCCATGGGCCTCCAGCGCATGGCGCGGCAGCGGCGCGGCCGGCGGCGTCAACAGGGAGGGCAGGAAGGGCGCGGGATAGTCCAGCCGGATCTCGAGCGTGCGGTCATCCACGACCGCCACGCCCAGCGCCTCAGGCGGCGCCGCGCCGCGCTGAACCTCGCTGGCGTTTTCGATCATCGTCAGGAACATGGCGTATTCGCTGCGCGTGGCCGGGTCCATCAGGCGTCTCAGGCCGGCGGCCATATCCACGGCGGTGACCGGGGCGCCGTCCGACCAACGCATCTCTCGCAGGGTGAAGCGCCAGACTCGACCGTCTTCTGAGATCGTTTCACTCTCGGCGAGCCCGCGCGTCGGCAGGCCGTCCGGTCCGGGGGTGTAAAGCCCGACAAACAGGTCGTTGCTGATCTCGAATTCACGGCTCAGAACGGCTTTCTGGGGGTCGAGGGTCAGAGGCTCGCTTTCATTGCCGCGGTGCAGCGTTCGAAACTCGTCAGAGAGCTCAGGCGAGCCGCAGGCGGCCAATACGCCCAGTCCAAGTGCGATCGCGCACGCCTGTCCCCGAAATCCCATGTCCCGCCCCCCTGAATATTAACTATTCGCAAGCTTGGGGTTTGTTGCGCAGTGCAGCAAGAAAAATCGGATCAGGCGGCGTCTGGGGCTCCAAAAGAAAACCCCGCCGCGAGGCTCTGCGGCGGGGTTCAGGCCGGATGAGACGTGTCGGCGGCGAACGGGTGCCAGCTGCGCGTCCCGCTCTTGATCGCAGGACGGCCGAGCGGCGGCGCGCCAGGGGGCGGACACACGTCCAGTAAGAGCTGAACGCCTCAGCCTGCAGGTGGCTTTCTGCCCGCTCGCTCCGGACTGTTAGACCGTTACGGAACAAAACCCCCGCCGGCTTACACCGACGGGGGCTCTTTTGATCTCACCGAAGTGAGCGAAGACCCTAGTCCTCGCCGCCTTCGGAGATTTCTTCGCCGGTTTCCTGGTCGACGATCTTCATCGACAGGCGGACCTTGCCGCGATCGTCAAAGCCCAGGAGCTTCACCCAGACTTCCTGACCTTCGGACACCACGTCCTTGGGATGGCCGACGCGCTCGTTCTTCATCTGCGACACGTGGACGAGGCCGTCCTTGGCGCCGAAGAAGTTCACGAAGGCGCCAAAATCGACGACTTTCACGACCTTGCCCTTGTAGACCTTGCCCTCTTCGGGCTCGGCGGTGAGGGAGTGGATCCAGTCATAGGCCTTGCGGATCGAGGATTCGTCCACCGCGGCGAGCTTGATCAGCCCGTCGTCGTTGACGTCCACCTTGCAGCCGGTCTCTTCCACGATCTGGCGGATCACCTTGCCGCCCGACCCGATCACGTCGCGGATCTTGTCGGTGGGGATCTGCATGGTCTCGATCTTCGGCGCGTGCTCGGCCAGCCCCGTGCGCGAGGTGTCGAGCGCCTTGTTCATCTCCTCAAGGATATGCATGCGCCCGCCCTTGGCCTGATCCAGGGCGGTTTTCATGATGTCCTGGGTGATGCCGGCGATCTTGATGTCCATCTGCAGCGAGGTGATGCCCTGGTCGGTGCCGGCCACCTTGAAGTCCATGTCGCCCAGATGATCCTCGTCGCCGAGAATATCCGACAGCACGGCCACGCCTTCAGGGTCCTTGATCAGGCCCATGGCGATGCCGGACACGGGGCGCGCGATCGGCACGCCGGCGTCCATCATGGCCAGAGAGCCGCCGCACACGGTGGCCATGGAGGACGAGCCGTTGGACTCGGTGATCTCGGAGACCAGGCGGATCGTGTAGGGGAATTCCTCCGCCGACGGCATGACCGCGTGCAGGGCCCGCCAGGCGAGCTTGCCGTGGCCGATTTCGCGGCGGCCCGGCGCCAGGCGGAAGCTGGTTTCGCCGACCGAATAGGGCGGGAAATTGTAATGGAGCATGAAGCGCTCCTTATACGTGCCCGTCAGCGCGTCGATGAACTGCTCGTCCTCGCCGGTGCCCAGCGTGGTGACGCACAGGGCCTGGGTTTCGCCGCGGGTGAACAGGGCCGAACCGTGGGTGCGCGGCAGGACGCCGGCTTCCGACACGATGGAACGGACCTCATCAAGCTTGCGCCCGTCAATGCGTTCGCCGGTCTTGATGATGCCGCCGCGCACGACGCTGGCTTCCACGCCCTTGAGCACGCCTTTCAGGACGGACGGCTCGACACCGTCGGGATTGTCCTCGCTCGCGGCGAACTTGGCCATCGCCTTTTCCTTGGCGGCGGCGACGGCGTCCTGGCGCTCGGTCTTCTGACGGATCGTGTAGGCCTTGGCGATATCGTCGCCGACCAGTTTCTTCACCTTGGCTTCCAGGTCGGAATGATCTTCCGGCTCGAAATCCCAGGGCTCCTTGGCGGCCTTTTCGGCCAGGCGGATGATCATGTCGATCACCGGCTGGAAGGCCTCGTGGCCGGCCATCACCGCGCCCAGCATGACGTCTTCGGACAGCTCGGAGGCTTCGGATTCCACCATCATCACCGCATCGCCGGTGCCCGCGACCACGAGATCAAGCTCGCTCTCGTCCAGCTCGTGGACGGTCGGGTTGATGGTGTATTCGCCGTCCTTGTAGCCCACGCGCGCCGCGCCGATGGGCCCCAGGAAGGGCAGGCCGGACAGCACCAGCGCCGCCGAAGCGCCGACCATCGCGACAATGTCGGGATCGTTTTCAAGGTCGTGGCTCAGCACGGTGAGCATGACCTGGGTGTCGTTTTTAAAGCCCTTGGGGAAGAGCGGGCGGATCGGCCGGTCGATGAGACGGCTGGTGAGCGTCTCCTTGTCGGTGGGGCGGCCTTCGCGCTTGAAGAAGCCGCCGGGGATCTTGCCCGCGGCGAAATACTTCTCCTGGTAGTTCACGGTCAGGGGGAAGAAGTCCATCCCCGGCTTGACCTCTTTTTGGGCGACCGCAGTCGCGAGGACGGTGGTCTCGCCGTAGGTGGCGAGGACCGCGCCGCCCGCCTGGCGCGCCATACGGCCTGTTTCAAGGGTCAGCGTGCGGCCGGCCCATTCAATCGTCTCGGTTTGGATATCGAACATTCGTCTCTCGATCGTACGTCTCGTTCGGCGCCGCCGGATTGCGGAACGCCGGATATGAAAACGCCGGCGCGCCCCGTGGCGGCCGGCGTTTTTCCCGGAGCGCCCTAGCGGCGCAGGCCGAGTTTCTTGACCACGTCCTTGTAGCGGTCCTCATTCACCTTCTTCAGATAGTCCAGAAGACGGCGGCGCTGGGAGACCAGCTTGAGGAGGCCGCGGCGGGAGTGATTGTCTTTCTTGTGCGTCTTGAAGTGCTCGGTGAGGTTCGCGATACGCTCGGTGAGCACCGCGATCTGCACTTCCGCCGACCCGGTGTCGTTATCGCCCCGGGCGTGTTCCTTGATCAGTTCGGCTTTGCGTTCGGCCGTGATCGACATCGTCTATTTAGGGCTCCTGATCCCATTGAAAGACGCGGACAGGGCTGAGTTTGCCGGCCCGCGCTTCGCCGATCGCAACCGCCCGGTCGTCCTCCATCGCAAGCACCGCCTTCGAATAGTCTTTCCCCGCAACGAGGCGGGGTTTTCGAAGATCGCGAAGCTCTGAAGCTCGCCGGGGAGGCAGAACGATCGGCCGTCCTTGCCTCAACTGAAACGCTTCTCCGTCGGTCACGGCCAGGGCCGGGATGTCGTCCAGCGCGGTCTCGACCGGGAGAAGGGCGTCC
>JAVJPX010000017.1:0-373157 GCA_040217555.1 Oceanicaulis sp. | reverse complement strand
CTTTAAGTGTCGCGTGATCGAAGCGGTGAACCGGGTCCCACTTCACCTGATCACGCGCTTTAAGTGTCGCGTGATCGAAGCGGTGAACCGGGTCCCACTTCACCTGATCACGCGCTTTAAGTGTCGCGTGATCGAAGCGGTGAACCGGGTCCCACTTCACCTGATCACGCTTTACGCCGCCACATCCCAGTCCGGCGCCCATTCGGGATCGACGAGCCGGTGGTTGGCCCTGCGCAGGGTGTTGATGCGCTCGGCCTCCTCGGCGGAAAGTTCAAAATCGAAAACCTCGAAATTGCTCTTTACGTGCTCGTTCGACGACGAGCGCGGAATGGCGCAGACGCGCTCCTGCTGGATCAGCCAGCGCAGCGCCACCTGCACCGGCGTCTTGCCATGGGTGTTCGCGATCTCCTTCAGCGTGGCGTCTTCGAACACCTCGCCTTGCGCGATCGGGGAATAGGCGGTGAGCGCCATGTCGTATTTCGCCACCGCGTCGCGCACCGGCGTCTGGTCCAGATAGGGGTGGTATTCCACCTGATTGCACACCAGCGGCGCCTTGGACGTGGCGATCGCCTCGCCGAGCCATGTCGTCGTGAAGTTCGACACGCCGATATGTTTGGTGAAGCCGCCGTCCCGGCAGGCGTTGAGCGCGCTGATGGTCTCGGCGAGCGGAATATCCTCGTTAGGCCAGTGCAGCAGCACCAGATTGAGCTGGTCCACCTTCAGCTTGGACAGGCTCTCCTTCACGCTGGCTTCCAGATCGCCTGCGGCGAAGCGTTCGGTCCAGACCTTGGTGGTCAGGAAGATATCCTCCCGCGACACACCGGAATCGGCGATCGCCTGCCCCACCTGTTCTTCATTGCCGTAGGCCTGGGCGGTGTCGATATGGCGGTAACCGGTCTTCAGCGCCGCCGCGACGCCGTCATAGGCGTCCTCGCCCTCAAGCTTCCAGGTGCCGAAGCCGAGCTTGGGGATGGACGCGCCCTGCACGTCGACGGTGGTGGTCGGATCAAGGGTCATGAGAGACGGGTCCTGTTGCCGTGAAACACGACAGGCTAACGCGTGCGCGCCGCCCGGCGGTTCCACCTCCATGACCGGTCAGCCCAGCGCCGACCGGATCAGGCGCGCCGTCTCGGCGCCCGCAGCGCGAACCGGCTCGGCAGACGCCTCGACACGCGCGAGGATCATCGCCCCCTCCAGGGCGGAAAGCGCCGTCAGCGCAAGACTCCGCGCCCGCCCGGGCGGCGCGCCGTCGGCCTCGATCATTTCAGCCATGAGGTCGATCGTACGCAGCAAAGCGCCCCGGATCGCCTCGGCCAGGTCCCCCTCGCCGGGGGTCTGCTCCAACGCGACCGTGGCCACCGGACACCCGCGCTTGAAGCCCGACTCCTCCAGCCAGCCGGCCAGATCGCCGGCAAATTTTTCGACCGCCCCGGCCGCATCGCCCGCCCCGGCGTGGCGCGCCCGCAAGGTGGCGCGCAACAGCCCGCCCGCGCCGCGCATCGCCGCCGCTCCAAGCTCGGCCTTGCCGCCGGGGAAATGGTGATAGAGCGATCCTTTGGGCGCTTCGGCCAGGGCCAGGATCTCTGAAAGCCCCGTGGCGGCGTAGCCCTGCTCCTGGAAAAGCCGCGCAGCCGCGGCGATCAGGCGCGCGCGCGCAGCACCGGTCTGCCGCGCGGGCGTCATCCGCTTGATCTCGGGCGCATCCATGCCTGTTCAGCCTCTTGGCGACGATACGCCAAATTGCCTGGTCAACGGCCCTCTGTCTATATAGACCGGTCGGTCTAGAGCTGGAGGCGATCATGACGACACAAGCGAACAAGGCCGAACCGGCGCCGAGCAAAGCCGAACCGGCGCCGAACAAGGCCGAAGCGGATCCGGCGCGAGAGGCTTCCGCGCACGCAGCGGCTGGAACACGCGTCGACGCGGCGCTTCTTCGCGAGGTGGTGAATCGCCAGCCCTTCACACGCTGGACCGGCCTCGAGATCGTGAAGGCTGAAAACGGCGAGGTCGAAACCCGGCTGGCGCTTCGCGTTGAGGACATGACCCAGCATCATGGCTTTCTCCACGGCGGGCTGGTGGGATTCCTCGCCGACAACGCTGCGGCCTATGCGGCGGCGACACTGGTCGGCGACGTCGTGACAAGCCAGTTCTCGCTGAACTTTCTCGCTCCCGGTGTCGGCGAGGCGTTCCGGGCGAAGGCTTCGGTCATCAAGGCGGGCAAGCGCCAGGTCGTTGCGCGGGTCGACGTGATCGCGGAGCAGGACGGCCATGACAAGCTGATCGCGGTGGCGCAGGCGACGATCACTCCGCTCGGCTAGACGCGCGCCACAGCTGCCTCTGCGCCGGTCCGGTCAGGGAACCGGGTTCACGCCGCGCCGGTTCATCCCACAAGCCAGATGCGACTTTGAGGGATGAAACCATGGCGACACGCGCCGCTTTCGGCTCGAACTGGGCGGGGATCGTGCTGGGCGCCATCCTGGCGCTCATAGGGATTTCGCTTTTGATCGGCGGGGTCTGGCTCGCCGCAGTCGGGGGCAGCTGGTATTACCTGCTCGCCGGGGCCGGCCTGACCGCGGCCGGCGCGCTCATGGTGATGGGCCGAAAGCTCGGCGCGCTTATTTATCTTGGCGTTTTCGCCTTCACCGTCCTCTGGGCGTTCTGGGAGGTGGGCCTGCAGGGCTGGCCGCTTCTGCCCCGGCTCGTCGGGCCCACCGTGCTTGCGGTGCTCACCCTGCTGGTGCTGCCCACGCTGCGCGGCGGTCCGTCCATCGGCTGGGCCGGCGCAGGCGGCGGCGCGGCCGGTGTCGCCGCGGCCGGCCTGGCGCTCGTCGCCTTCACCATCATTGATCACGACCCCACCGTGATCGGCATGATGCCGGCGGCTGAAGGCGATATGGATGATCCCAGCTTCCAGCTTGCGGGCGAGGATTGGCCGTCCTATGGCGCGACCGACGCCGCCCGACGCTGGTCGCCTCTGGATCAGATCCACACCGGCAATGTCCAAAGCCTCGAGCGCGCCTGGGTGTTCGAGACCGGCGACATGCCCACCGACGCGATCTCCGCCTACGGCGCGGAAAACACGCCCATCAAGATCGCCGACGCGCTTTATGTGTGCTCGGCGACGAACCATGTCTTCAATCTGGATCCGGCCACCGGCGAGCAACGCTGGAGCTTCGATCCGGAAATCACCGCGGAATGGATCCCCTACACCGCCGCCTGCCGGGGTCTTGTGTATTACGAGGTCGAAGACGCCGGCGAGGGCGACGCCTGCGCCACGCGCATCTTTGTAGGCACGCTGCGCGGCCGCGTGATCGCACTGGACGCGAAGACAGGCGAGCGCTGCCAGGGCTTTGGCGAGAACGGCGAGGTGCGCCTGTCAGACGGCATGGGCGAAGTCGAGCCCGGCATGGTCGCCATGAGTTCGCCGCCCACGGTGGTGCGCGACGTGATCGTCACCGGCCACCAGGTCACCGACGGTGTGAAGCTGGACGCGCCGTCCGGCGTCATCAAGGGCTTCAACGCCGTCACCGGCGAGCTTGAATGGGCCTGGGACATGATCAACGAGGACTGGGAGGCCGAGCCGCCCGAGGGCGAGCATTACGCCCGCGGCACGCCGAACATGTGGACCACCGCCTCCGGAGACGACGAGCTGGGCCTTGTGTACATGCCCATGGGCAATTCGGCCGGCGATTACCTGAGCGAGGGCCGCGCCGCGGCGGAGAACGAGTATTCCACCTCGCTTGTGGCGATCAATGTGGAGACCGGCGAACCGGTCTGGCATTTCACCACGGTCTACAAGGACGTGTGGGACTATGACCTGGGCGCCCAGGCGACGCTGATCGATTATCCCAGCAAGGACGGCGACGTTCCCGCCGTGGTGCTGCCGTCGAAACAGGGCGACATCTACATTATGGACCGGCGCAACGGCGCGCTGATCTTCGAAGCCGAGCTGAGAGAGGCGCCCCAGGGCGGGGTGGAGCTGGACGAGCGCACCGAAGTGCAGCCCTTCTCCACCTTCCACACCCTCGCGCGTCCGCCGCTGGAAGAGCGCGACATGTGGGGCATCTCCCCGATCGACCAGATGTTCTGCCGCATCCAGTACCAGCGCGCCGCCTATGAGGGCATCTACACCCCGCCCACCGCAGACCGGCATTTCATCCAGTATCCAGGCTATAACGGCGGGACCGACTGGGGCGGCGTCTCCATTGACGAGGCGCGCGGTCTGATCATCGCCAATTACAACGACATGCCGAACCATAACCGGTTGATCCCGCGCGCCGAGATCGAGGGCGCGGACGGCTCCCATGAAGGCCTCGCCCCGCAGGAGGGGGCGCCCTACGGCATCTCCATCAACGCCGGCTGGCGCATGCCTTGGACGGGCATGATCTGCAAGGAGCCGCCCTATGGCGGGATCCGCGCCATCGACATCCAAACCGGGGCGACCGTGTGGGACCGCCGGCTCGGCACGGCGCGCGCCAACGGGCCGTTCGGCCTTCCGTCCCGCCTGCCCGTCACGATCGGAACGCCCAATAATGGCGGCCCGGTGGTCACCGCGGGCGGTCTGATCTTCATCGCCGCGGCGACGGATAATCTGATCCGCGCCTACGACACCTCCACCGGCGAGCGGATCTGGACCGACGTCCTGCCCGGCGGCGGCCAGGCGACGCCCATGACCTACATGCACGAAGGCCGGCAATACGTGGTGATCTATCCTGGCGGGCACCATTTCATGGAGACCCCGATCGCGGATGAAGTGATCGCCTATGCGCTGCCGGAAAGCGGCGCGCGCGACGTTGCAAGTACCCAATAAGAGGGTGCGAGCGCCGAAAGCTCCGCGGGCTTTCGCCCCGGAGGTCTGAACCGAAGAGCGCGCGGGAGGCCCCGGGCGGTGGCGTTGGCGTGGCATGGCGATGGCTGCATGGCCGGTCGCCTCCCGCACCCCCGTGTTCGGAGCCGTGATGAATGGGCCCGGCGATCTTACGCCGTTCAAGCCGCCCGCCGGTCTCCGGGTCGCAAAACCCTATGGCGGGGCGCCGGGCCGGTCATCGTGGCGCCACGCTCCCCCTCGCCTTCAGGCCCGTCTGCAGCCGTCCCGTCCGCGATTGGAAGCAGGGATAGTATGCGGGTGGTTCGGGAGGGGGTGGATAAGTTGAGGGTCCAGTGAAGCCCGCGCGTTCGAATTTAAGGTGGCCCGCCGCGTGGACAATCAAGCTGCACCGGGGAAAAGCGCATGCGGGTCCGTCACGGGCCGACGCTGCGGATTCAGCGGATAATGTTGATCTCGACGCCGATCTCAAGATCGGCCCAGGCGCGGTCGGCCGTCACGGCCACAGCGCCGTGTGCGCGGGCGAGCGCCAAGCACGCCCGGTCCCCCAGAGACAGACCCGCATGACGCGTTGCGGGGCGCAGCGCGGCGGCCGCATCGGCGAGCTCAAAATCGAAGGGCGCCACCATCGGGCGGAACAGCACCAGGGAGGCCTCAACGGTGCGCACATCAAGCCCGCGCTCGTACAGCTTGCCGCCGACTTCGCTGTAATTGACCGCCGAAAGGCAGGCCCGCTCCAGCATCAGCTCCACCTTGGACGCGCTGGGCTCGCCCAGCAGGACCGCGAGCACCGCTGAGGCGTCCAGGCAGTACGCCGCCATTATTCGGACGCGGCCTCGGCCCGGCGGTCTGCGATCAACTCGTCCACAAGCGAAACGCCCGGGCTCAGCTCGGCGCGCAAGGCGGCCCGCGCCTTCTCCAGCGCGCGTCGCCTGGATTGAATACGGAGTTCTCCGCCCTCAAGCGTCACAAGAACGCTGTCACCGCATCCAAGGCCGAGCGCCCGCCGCATCTGCGCCGGAACGACCAGCCGCCCGGCGGAGTCGAGCGCCGCAAAAACCGGCGCCGGGTCGCGCGCGGCGGCCTTCGCCTCTTCTGCGACAAGCACATTGCGCACATGCTGATAGCGAAGACCCAGATAGCGGGCGATATCCGCGCGCGCGATCCCGGCGCGGCTCATCCGTCTGATCTTGGCGGACTTGGTCGGCAAGCCTTCCAGTTCCTCGGCGAGCTGGACTGGTATGTTCATCATCCACCTTTTTGATAGTATCAAATATTATGCCATAAAAATTGATAATTGGGAACACGAAAAAACCCCGGCGCATCCACGCCGGGGTCTTGTCGTTCCAGCGCTGACGCCCCGCCTTTACCGGCTGGCGTTGAACAGTTCGCGGCCGATCAGCATGCGGCGCACTTCGCTGGTGCCGGCGCCGATCTCGTAGAGCTTGGCGTCGCGAAGGAGGCGCCCTGTGGGATATTCGTTGATATAGCCGTTGCCGCCCAGGATCTGGATGGCGTCCAGCGCGCACTGGGTGGCGGCTTCGGCGGCGAACAGGATCGCGCCGGCGGCGTCATGGCGGCTGGTGTTGCCGCGGTCGCACGCCTGGGCCACCGCATAGACATAGGCGCGGCTGGCGTTCATCCGGGTGTACATGTCGGCGATCTTGCCCTGGATGAGCTGGAACTCGCCGATCGCCTGGCCGAACTGCTTGCGCTCGTGCACGTAGGGCATGACCACGTCCATGCAGGCCTGCATGATGCCAAGAGGCCCGGCGGCCAGCACGGCGCGCTCGTAATCGAGCCCGCTCATCAGGACGCGCACGCCCCCGCCTTCCTTGCCGAGAATGTTGTCCTCGGGCACTTCGCAGTCTTCAAACACCAGCTCGCCGGTTTCAGACCCGCGCATGCCAAGCTTGTCGAGCTTCTGGGCGATGGAGAAGCCCTTCATCCCCTTCTCGATGATGAAGGCGGTGATGCCCTTCGAGCCGGCCGACGGATCGGTCTTGGCGTAGACCACCAGGGTCTGGGCGCTGGGGCCGTTGGTGATCCACATCTTAGAGCCGTTCAGGACGTAGCGGTCGCCCTTCTTCTCGGCTTTGAGCTTCATGGAGACCACGTCGGAGCCCGCCCCGGTCTCGCTCATGGCCAGGGCGCCGATATGCGCGCCGCTGATGAGCCCCGGCAGGTATTTCTCGCGCTGGGCGTCGTTGCCGTTGATGCGGATCTGGTTGACGCACAGATTGGAGTGCGCGCCGTAGGACAGGCCCACCGAGGCGCTCGCCCGGGATATCTCCTCCATGGCGATGCAGTGCTCCAGATAGCCGAGCCCCGTCCCGCCAAGCTCCTCCTCCACGGTGATGCCGAGGAGACCAAGCTCGCCGAGCTGCGGCCAGAGATCGGCCGGGAACTCGTCCTTTTGGTCGATGTCGTGCGCACGCGGCGCGATTTTGTCGGAGGCGAAGGAGCGCACGGTGTCGCGCAGCATCTCCGCCGTGTCGCCCAAGGGAAACTCAAGCGTGGGGTACTGGTTCGAGATCATGGCGCGGGAGATACCACGCCGGAAAAACCGGTCAAGACGGGGCGCGGAACGCTATCCCTTCTTCTTGCTTGTCATCTTGCCGACGACGACCCAGCCAGATGACACCAGCAGCAGAACGCCGCCGGCGAACAGGCCTGGCGGGATCCAGTTATATCCAAGCCCGGTGGCGAGATAGGCGTCCAGATTGGCCGCGATCTGCCAGCCGCCGACGCCAGTAAGCGCGGCGCCGGTGATCATGTTGGCGGCGTGCACCCAGTCGCCGCGGCCTTCCACCGCGCCCGGCGGGGTCTCGTCGGCGACGTAGATCGCTTCGGGACCGGCCACGATGGCCGGCTCCAGCTCGGCTTCGTCCTCGCCGGGCTCCTCGTGCTCGCCGTCCTCGGCGTGATCAGGGCCTTCGCTTTCCCCGCTCATGCCGTCAGCCGGCGCAGGCGCCTCGGCGGGGTGCGGCGGGGCGGTTTCGCTCTTTTCGATCGGGCCCACCGACACCGAAGCATACACAGGGCCCGGCGCCGGACTCGCCACGGCGCGGCCCGGACCGGCGGCCTCGCCGGAGGCGTCTTCAGGCCCGGCCACTTGGGCCGCGGAGACGTCTTCAGGCGCGGTCTCTTCAGCGGCGGTTTCGACCGGTCCGGGGGCCTCGTCCTCGACCGGCTCCGGCTCAGGTTCGGCGACGGGCTCAGGCTCGTCATAGCTGACGCCCACCACGGCCGGGAGAAGGAAGGAATAGCCCAGCTGCACCTCTGCGTAATCGCGCTGCGGCGCGGGCTGGGACCGGGCCTCAGCCTCGGGCTCAGCAGCGTCTTCCGGCTCATCGGCCGGCGCCGCCGGCTCGGACGTTTCGGCGGGGCGGCGCACGCCGGCCACGGAGACCGATTGCGCGATCTCTCCGGCCATGCGGCTCATCACCGCCTTGATGGCGGCGTCCTGGGAGGCCTTCACGGCGGCCTCGGCGTCCGGCTCGGCCTGGTCCTCGGCGGGAGCGGCGGCTTCGGCGTCGTGCGTTTCCGCGGGCGTGTCGGGTTCAGGCGCGGCGTCTTCGGCGAGCGCCTCGGCTTCGGGTTCGGCGGGCGCTTCGGGATCGGCTTCAGAAGCAGGCTCGGGCTCGGGCGCGACCTGAGCGGCGTCCTCGGCCGGCTCAGGCGCTGCGGGCGCGACCTCCTCGGGCTCCTCGAACGCGATGTCCACGTCGATGAGCGGGCCGCGCGCCGGTTCGGCTTGGGGTTCCGGCTCGACTTCCGGCGCGACTTCCGGCTCCGGCTCTAGTTCGGGGTCCAGGTCCGCCGCAGGCGCAGCGCCGAGCATCAGCGCCTTCTCCGCGGCGCGGCGGTCCTGAAGCGCGCGCGACGTCACCAGCCGGCCGTCCTCTTCGGCGCGCACCCAGCTTTCCAGCGCGTTGGCGGCGGCCTCAAGCTTGCCGGCTTTGGCCAGGCGCGCCACATCGGAGACCTTGAAGGCGTTTACGCCCACCGAGGCGGCGAAGCTCACCAGCGCGTCGCGCACCGGGTCGGCGATGTCCTCGCCGAGCGACGCGTGCACGGCCGTTTCAGCCTGGAGCACGTCGTAGATCAGCAAAAGCTCGGCGTCCTCGCGCGACAACGTCACGCCCGGCTTGGCTGCGGCGGTGTGGCCGTAGCCCACCACCCAGCGCTTGCCGCGGCGCACAGCTTCGCCATGAAAGGGTTCGTGAGCCCGGATCAGATCGCGCGCGGCGCGGGTGGATTTCAAACGCGGTTTCATCGCTGTCCCGTTTCAGAACGGCCGGTGTTCGTTTCGCCCGGCGCGATGCAAGCGCAAGGCCGTCACCGGCCCGGGCGTATCACGTCCACCGACTCCACCGCAGTGAACGGCGCAAAGAAACCAGCCCCGGCGCCGCCGCCGATCAGCCATATCTCTCCGTCGAGCGTGGCCGCGGCCGCCTCGGTGCGTGCGGCCGGCATGGCGGTCTTCGACGTCCAGGCGCCGTCTTCCAGCGCCAGATGATCAGACAGGGTGCGCCGCATGTCCGCGCTGCGCCCGCCGAACACATGGATGACGCCGTCAATGACCGCCGCGGCGTGACCGGCGCGCGGCTCCGGCAGGGCCGGCCCGATGCGCCAGACGCCGGTGACAGGATCGTACACGTCGACGCGCGCCGTGGCGTCGCCCGCAGCCGCCCCGCCGATCATCCAGATTTCGCCCTGCGACGCGACCGCCGCTGCGCCGCGCCGGTTGATCTCGGCTGGAGCGGCGACCGCCGTCCACGCCGCGTCTTCGGGATCGAACACGAACATGCCCGGCGCGCCGTCCTCGCCACCAAGCGCAAAGAGCCGCCCGTCAAGATCGATGAGCGCAAACGAGGCCTTGGGGCCGGGCAGCGCGGTCTCCGGCTCCCAGTCATTGTCTTCGGGGCTGAACGACCAGACCTCCACGCCCGGCTCCGCGCCGGCTTCGGAGGAATACCCCCCGGCGACCCAGACCCGGTCGGCGAAGGTGGCCATGGCGAAGCGCTCCAGCCCCACCGGCAGCGGCTTTCGCGGCGACCAGCGCCCGGTTTCGGGTTCATAGACTTCGAAATCATCACGCGGCGCGGTGAGGCCCGCGCCGCCGGCGGCGTAGATCCGGCCGTCGAGCACTGCGGCGGAAAGGCCGGAACGGGCGTGGGCGAGATCGGGTCCGGCGCGCCAGGGTCCCGACAGGGTGAAGCCCGAGGCGGCGGGCTGATCGCTCTGCGCCGTCTCGTCGGGCGCCGGGGCGGCGGCCTGGACCGCGCCTGCGAGCAGGAGTGCGGAAAGGATCGTCGTCATCGCCGTCATGGCGCCATCACCTCGTTTCGGCCCCCTCAAGCCGGTCTCCAAGAAGAGCACCGCGATTAAAGCAGAACAAGGGCGCCAAGCCCCAGAAACACAAAGAATCCCACAATATCGGTGACCGTGGTCACGAACACCGAGCTGGCCACCGCAGGGTCTGCGCCGACGCGCCGGAGCCCCAGCGGCACGAGAATGCCGGCGAGCCCGGCGCAGGCGAGCGTGATCACCATGGAGATCGCGATCACCCAGCCGATGGTCCAGTCCTGGAACCAGAGCGAGGCGACCAGCCCCATCACCACGGCGAAGATCACGCCGTTGACCGCGCCGGCTGCGAGTTCGCGCCAGATCACCCGCATGGAGTTCGACATTGTCAGATCGCGCGAGGCGATGGAGCGCACGGCGACGGCCAGAGACTGGGTTCCGGCGTTGCCGCCCATGGAGGCGACGATGGGCATCAGCACCGCGAGCGCGACGAGCTGGGCGATGGCCTCGTCGAACAGCGCGATGACCGCCGAGGCCACCACCGCGGTGCCCAGATTGACCAGCAGCCAGGGCGCCCTCGCCTTCACGCTGGTCCATACCGTGTCGGCCTGACCCGCCTCGTTCACGCCGGCGAGCGCGAGCATGTCCTCCTTGTTCTCCTCCTGGATGACGTCGACCATGTCGTCCACCGTCAGCATGCCGGCCAGGCGCCCGTCCGCATCCACCACGGGCGCGGAGATCAGGTGATATTTCTCAAACAGGTAGGCGGCGTCCTCTTGGTCGTCCTCGGGCCGGATGATGGTCTTTGTCGGCTCCAGGATGTCGGCGAGCTTCACATCGCGCTGGCAGCGCATGAGCCTGGAGACCGCAACGGCGCCGATGGGCTTGAATCCCTCGTCGATGACGAAGACTTCAAAGAACAGATCGGGCAGGTCCTCGCCGGCCATGCGCATGTGATCGATCGTATCGCCCACGGTCCAGAACAGCGGCGCGGCGACGAACTCGCGCTGCATGAGGCGGCCGGCCGTCTCCTCCTCGAAGGCGAGCGAGCTTTCCAAATACTGGCGGTCCTCCGCGGACACCGCGGACAGCACCGCCTCGCGCTTTTCATCGTCGAGTTCTTCGACGACCAGCGTCTTGTCGTCTGAGTCCAGATCCGACAGCGCCTCGGCGATGTGGTCGGCTTCCAGCGCCTCGACCACGTCGCCGCGCGTGTCCACGGCGAGTTCGGCCAGCACGTCGCCGGTGAAAACGTCCGGCGCCATGCGCGCCAGCTGATCCTGCTGCTCCCAGGTGAGCTGCTCGATCAGGTCGGCGACATCGGCCGGGTGCAGCTCGAAAAGCAGCGTGCGCGCCTGGGCCGCGTCCTTGTCGGCCACCGCATGAGCAAGCTCCATCACCTGCCTGTGGTGCGCGTCCGGATCGGCGGCGCGGTCGGCGGGTTCTTCATGGAGCTCGGCGGGATCGGCCATGGCGCGCCCTTCAAACAGCGGTGAATGAACAGAATTAAGGATAGGCCGCGCCCGTGGAGAAAGCGAGGCGAGGCTTTATCGCGTAAAGGAAGACAGCCCGGACGTCGAACGCAAAAAACCCGCCCGGCGTTGCGCCGGACGGGCTTGAAGCATCACAAGGATGGTGCGGCCGAGAAGACTTGAACTTCCACGGGTTTTACCCCACAGCGACCTCAACGCTGCGCGTCTACCAATTCCGCCACGGCCGCGAAATCGGAGGCAGGCTGGTACCAAGTCCGCCGGGGTTTGTGAAGCCCCGATGTGCGCACCGGCCTGCGCTTAAGCAGCGAAATAGTCGTGAACGTCGGCGGCGTCGGTGATGGACACCGCCACGCGGTCGCCCTGGATCACGATTTCGCCGCGCGCGATGGGGTGGTTGTTGGCGAGAATCCACACCTCGTCATGTTCGGCCGCGTCCAGCGGGATCACCGCGCCCCGGCCCATGCGCAGGAATTGGTGGATCGGCAGCTTGGAGCGGCCGAGCAATACGCTGATTTCAACCTGGACGGCGCCGAGCTGGCTCATGGCGGAAATAAACACCCTGCCCTATCTGGAGCGAAGCCTTGCCTTCGCGGACCGGCTAAAACATGGTCCGCGCCGGTTTCCGACCCGTTAAGAGACTGCTCACCATGACAGACCTTCCCCCCGTCGGCTGGGCCGTCAGCCCAGGCCGCGTCGCCTATCCCGACGCTGTCGCCGCCATGGAGGCGCGCGCCGAAGCCATCGCAAAGGGCGAGGCCGGCGAGCTGGTCTGGCTCTTGGAGCACGACCCGCTCTACACCGCCGGAACCAGCGCGCAGGAAAGCGATCTGAAGGAGACCGAGCGCTTTCCCGTGTTCAAGACCGGGCGAGGCGGCGAATACACCTATCACGGGCCGGGCCAGCGGGTGGCCTATGTGATGCTGGATCTAACGAAAAGAGGCCGCGACGCGCGCAAATTCGTGCGCGATCTGGAGCAATGGATCATCGACTCGCTGGAGCGCTTCAACATCGATGGCGAGCGCCGCTGCGGACGGGTGGGCGTGTGGGTGGACCGCACCCAGCCGGGAGGCCTTGAGCGCGAGGACAAGATCGCCGCCATCGGGATCCGCTTGAGACGCTGGGTGAGCTTTCACGGCATCGCGCTCAATGTGGAGCCGGACCTTTCCCATTTCGGCGGCATCACGCCGTGCGGCATCGCCGATCCGCGCTATGGCGTCACGAGCCTGGTGGATCTTGGCCTGCCTGTGACCATGGACGACGCCGACCATGCGCTGAAGTCGAGCTTTGAAACGATCTTCGGGCCGGTGACCGAAGAGGCGGCGCCGGTCTGATCAGACCTACCGCCGGCCGCCTACTGCGTAGGGACGGCCCGGCCATTTCGACCAGGCCAGCGCGAACAGGGCGATGACGCCCCAGAACGCCCAGGTGGACGGCCAGTCGCCTGCGGTCTGGATCTGGGCCATCAGCTCCGGTGAGTCCATGACATGGGCCTGATAGGCGGCCTGAAGCTCAGGGTCGTTCGCCGCGGCTTGAAGCTCCGCCGGGTCCTCGACGTCGACGCCTTGCGATTCAAAAAAGGCGACCGCGTCGGGAAACGCCTCGAACAGAACCGCGCCGATCGCCACCACCGCCTTGGCCGCAATCGCCGCGCCCAAGGGCAGAAGGGCGAGCGCGTTGGACCGCCCGGCGTCCCGCAGCCGGTTCGACAGAGCGAAGGCGAGGAAGAGCAGCACCACAAGCCAGGCCGGCCCCGCGAACGCGCCCAGCAGCGTCAGGCGCACCGCGTCGCCCAGCGCCACCAGCGCAAGCGCGATCTGGAAGGTGCGCGGGGCGGACCGGCCGCCGGGCTGAAACGCCTTTGCAAAACTGAATTCGGCCATGGCTGGGCGTCAGCCCTTTCGCTGAAAAAGAAACGCGCGCGCCGGTATGCGACGGCGCGCGCGCTGCTTCAAGAGATGGACGCTGTGCGGGTCAGGCCGCCGCCGGCGCAGGTCCGGCGTCGACGCCCTTGGGATTTGGGCCGTACTTGTTGGCGCCGGGCTGGCTGTCGCCGACATAAAAGATGATCAGAACGATGACGCCGATGAGCGGGATCAGTCCGAGCAAAACCCACCAGCCCGATTTGCCGGTGTCGTGCAGGCGGCGCACCTGAACAGCGATGCCGGGCAGGATCGTACCGAGCAGGAACAACAGATAAAGCGCCCCGCCCATCGTCTCGTTGACGCCGACGGCGATCAGCTGAAGCGCCACCGCCACGATGAAGTAGAACAGCGCGAACCACCAGTATTCGCTGCGCCGCGCGCGGCCCTGAAAGCCCACGTAGTTGGAATAGACCGACTTAACGGCGTCCATAAATCCCATTTATGTCCCTTCCCTGGATCAAAGACGCACGCACGTTTGAAGACTCGCCGGAGCAAGTCAATCGATTCGCTCGAACGCGATAAAATCCCTCAGGACTCAGGCGGCCCGGACGGCGGGCTCTGATCATCCTCGACGGCGCGATTCGCCTCGCGCCCCGCCGGAAGAATGGCGTTCAGGCCCAGCGCCACGGCCAGCGAGACGATCGCCGACGAGATGGACGTGGGCAGGAGCACCTGCTCGGTCATCGCCTCCATCTGGGCCATCATCTCGGCGAAATCGCCGCCGCCGGACATCATCCCTGCGAAGTCTATTCCGAGCGCGCCGAGCACGGCGAACTCAACCACGGAGTCGACGATGATCCAGCCCAGCACGATCAGCACCGTCCACCAACCCGACGCGCCGGCGCCATGCAGGCGCTTGATCCACAGCGCCACCCAGCAATAGATCGCGACGAGCCCGACAAAGAAGGCGAGAACCCCAAGCAGAGGGTTCACCAGCGGCGCCATGGCCGTCAGAAAGCCGACCACGACCAAAATCACCGCGCCGGTTAGGAACGCCGATTTACCGACAGCCCCTTTGGGATTGAACAATAATGCACCGATATTCATGGGATCCCCCGCAACGGCCTGAATGAGATTGTCTAGTGTCCGCCGTCCGGCGCGTCACCTGTCGACGCGCTTGAACTCTCGCGCGCTTCGCCTTCAAGGACGGGCGCCGGGCCGTATTGGTTGGCGCCGGGTTCGGCTTTCAGCATGCCGACCCAGATGGTGTAGCCGATCCAGACCAGCGTCCCGAGCAGCACCATCAAGAGCAAGCCGCCGCTGGCGGTGATGATCCCGATAATGCTCTGCGTGCTCGGTTCGTCGTTCTGCGCCGCGTCAAGAATGAGCTGGATGAGGCTCACCCCGAAGATCGCCAGACCGATGATCGTGAGGATGATGTTCAGCGCCCAGGGAATCGCGTGCAGCCAGGCGGTCTTGCCGGCGTCGTGAAGACGCTTGCCGTAGACCGCGATCCCCACCCAGATCAGCGCGATCCAGGCGATCCAGCCGATGATCGGTATGGCGGGAAGGACGAGATTGCCCGCGACGATGATCAGGACGCCGATCCAGAAGGGTTGTTGTCCGATCCGGCCGTTCGGGTCGAACAGCACCTTGCTCCAGTCCATGGCGGCCTCCCAAGCCTTGCAGCAGATTGCGCAAGGGTCACGCGCGCCGCCCCGCCCTGTCAAATGAAGGCTTGGTTAGGCGGGCCCGACAGCGCGCCTGGACGATTCCTCGGTCAGTTCGCGATCGGCAATGACCGCCACGGCGAGCGGGATCGCCAGAGACAGGGTATGGATCACAAGCGATCCCAGGGTCAGCACCCAGCGCCGGGCCTCGAGGGTCTCGGCGAGCTCGGCGAGCGACCCGCCGTCGCGAATCTCGCTGGGGATGTCGCCGAAGGTCAGAACAACGAAAACAAGCCAGACCGGCAGAACCAGAAGCATGCCGAGTATGAAGCACGCCAGAAGCACAGCAAGCACCCACCAGCCCGAACGCCCGGCGCCGCGCAGGCGCTTCACCCACACGCAGATCAGGGCGTAGGTGAAGGGCAGGCTCAAAAGGCCGAGGAGCAGCACGACGACCGCCATCGCGCCGATCGCGCCGGGCAGGCCCAGCCCCCACTGAACCGCAAGAATGATCAGAACAGCCTTCAGGAACGGGCCGCTCTCGATGCGGCCCCGCGGGTCGAACAGCAATGCAAGCATGGTTACTCGAATTCGATGAGCAGCTCGTCGGCGGCGACGCTGGCGCCGGGCTCGCAGGCGATCTGCTTGATCACCCCGTCCACTTCGGCGCGCAGCACGTTTTCCATTTTCATGGCCTCAACGACCATGAGCGCTTCACCGGCCTTGACCTCCTGGCCGGTCTCTACAGCGATCGACACCACCAGGCCCGGCATCGGGCTGGTGACCAGCTTGGCGGTGTCCACCGGCTCTTTCTCCGGCAGGCGGGCGTGCAGCTCGGCCGCACGCGGCGTGCACACCAGAACAGTGGCCGCGACGCCGCGATGGCGAAGCACATAGCCTTCGGTGCGGTCGGCGATGGAGAGCGCGAACGTCTCCCCGCCAAGCTCGCCTTCGAACAGATGATCGCCCGGCGCCCATGAGGTGGTCAGGCGCACGTGCTCGCTGCCCAGCGCCGGCATCCACAGCTCGGCCGCGCCATCGCCGTCCAGGCGGATCTCCACGGGAAAGTTCTGCTTGTCGAGGATAACCACGAATTCATGGGACTTCCCGGGCGCCGGCGGCGGGGCGAGGCGCCCGCTGATGCGCCCGGCGCGCTCGGTGAACACGGTGTGCACATAGGCCGCCGCCGCTGTCATCCAGCGCAGCTGATGCTCCTTGGGCAGCGTGCCGGCGAAGCCTTCTGGAAAGTGCTCGTCGATATAGCCGGTATGGATGCGGCCGGCGCGGAAATCGGGCTCCTCCAGCACGGCCGACAGGAAGGGCTTGTTGGATTGAAGCCCCTCCACATGGAGCCGGTCGAGGCTCTCGGCGAGCGCATCAATGGCTTTCTCACGCGTGTCGCCATAGCCGATGACCTTGGCGATCATCGGGTCGTAGAACATGGAGATCTCGTCGCCCTCGCGCACGCCGGAATCGATGCGCAAAGCGCCCGGCCCCATCGGACCTTCCGCGGGCTCGCTATAGCGTTTCAGCCGGCCGATGGACGGCAGGAAGCCGCGATAGGGATCCTCGGCGTAAAGCCGGGCCTCCACCGCCCAGCCTTTCGGCTTGAGTTCGGACTGGGTGACCTCAAGCGGCTCGCCGGCGGCGACGCGGATCATCTGCTCGACCAGATCAATGTCGTGGGTCAGCTCGGTGACCGGGTGCTCCACCTGCAGGCGGGTGTTCATTTCCAAAAAGTAGAAACTCTTGTCGGGATCGACGATGAACTCCACAGTGCCGGCGCTGTCGTAATCGACGGCCTTGGCGAGCGCCACGGCCTGCTCGCCCATTTTCTTGCGGGTCTTTTCGTCGAGGAAGGGCGACGGCGCTTCTTCGAGCACTTTCTGATTGCGGCGCTGGACCGAGCATTCACGCTCGTTGAGATGGACGACGTTTCCGTGCTTGTCGCCCAGCACCTGGATTTCGATATGGCGCGGCTTCTCGACGAACTTCTCGATCAGGATGCGATCATCGCCGAAGCTTGATCTGGCTTCGTTGCGCGCGGCCTTGAAGCCCTCGCGGACCTCTTCGTCGGAGCGCGCGATGCGCATGCCCTTGCCGCCGCCGCCGGCTGAGGCCTTGATCATCACCGGATAGCCGATATCGGCGGCGACCTCGACGGCCTGCTGATCGTCTTCGATCTCGCCCTTGAAGCCGGGCACGGTGCTCACCCCGGCTTCGGCGGCGAGCTTTTTCGATTCCAGCTTGTCGCCCATGGCCGAGATGGCGTGCGGGTTCGGCCCGATCCAGGCGACGCCTTTCTCCGCCAGCGCCTTGGGGAAATTCGCATTTTCCGACAGAAAGCCAAAACCGGGATGAACCGCGTCGGCGCCGGTCTCCTCGATCGCGGCGAGGATCTTGTCCATGGCCAGATAGGACTCACCGGGGGCGGGCGGGCCGATGAAGACCGTCTCATCGGCCATCTCAACCGCCATGGTGTCGGCGTCGGCCTCCGAATACACCGCCACGGTGGGGATGGAGAGCCGCTGGCAGGTCTTGATGACGCGGACGGCGATCTCGCCGCGATTGGCGATGAGGATTTTCTTGAACATCGGCGCGGCGAGCCCCCAGGACGGAAATTCCAATTGAAATCTGACCGCACGGGTTTAGCGCGCGCCCGCACGGCGCGGCAAGCCGCGCCTATGCGCCAGGCTTTTCGTCGTCTTGCCCGGCCTGCTCGTCACGCCGCGCCGGACGGCGCGTGCCGGCGAGCAGGTCCGGTTCGATCCGCCCGTCCAGCCAGTCCATCTCCACGCTGCGCAGACGCGAAAGCACCGAGATCAAAAACACCGTGGACCAGCCCAGCACCAGAAAGCCCGCCGCGCTTTGTATCGCGGCGACGATGCGCCAGCGGCTTTCAATGAAAATCTCGCCATAGCCCACCGTGGTGAAGCTGGAGGTGGAGAAATACAGCGCCGCCTCGAAGGTCTGAAACTCTCCAAGCCAGAGATAGGCGGCCGCATAAAGCCAGATCTGCACCGCGTGAATGAAGAACAGCCCCATCACCACGGCGAGAATCACGCCCAGCTGCTGGAGCACGTAGGACAGGCCGGCCAGACGCCCGGCGCGCTTTCGCATGATCCAGATCAGCACGGCGAGCCCGGCGATCTGCACGATCACGGTCAGGGCGACGAGGAGGACGGACAGAAGAAGCGGCGCGGCGAGCATGGCGTGATCTAACCCCAATGCGCTTGACGCGTCAGCCCGCAAAGCCCGACCTTGCGGAAAAACAATGATGGGAGGAGACCATGGCTGAGATCGAGGTGACGCCGTCCGGCGCCGCGCTGGGCGCCCAGGTGACGGGCGTGGATCTTTCCGCGCCGCTGGAGGCGGAGACCGTCGCCGCTTTGCGCCGCGCCTGGCTGGACCATCTGGTGCTCGCCTTTCCCGGCCAGCCCATGAGCCATGACGATCTGGAGCGGTTCACCACCTATTTCGGCGCGTTCGGGGACGACCCCTTCATCGCGCCCCTGCCCGAGCGTCCGCACATTATCGAGGTGAAGCGCGCAGCGAACGAGACCGCAAGCGTCTTCGCCGCGGCCTGGCATTCGGACTGGAGCTTTCAGGACACACCGCCCGCGGCGACCATCCTGCATTCAAAGACGATCCCGCCGGTGGGCGGCGACACGCTGTTCTGCAACATGTACCGGGCCTATGAGCGGCTTTCAGACGAGACGAAGGACCGCATCGAGGGTCTGAGCGCCGTGCATTCGGCCGGCCTCGCCTACGCCCCGGACGGGGTGTACGGCGAAAACGACGGGCCCGACCGGTCCATGACGATCAGGCCCGATCCGCGCGCTCACACCACCCGCACGCATACGGTGGTGAAGACCCACCCGGAGACCGGCCGCAAGGCGCTGTTCGTCAATCCAGGCTATGTGCGCACCATTGAAGGCGTTTCAGACGAGGAGGCCTTCCTGCTCCTCATGGAGCTCTACGAGGCCTGCCACGCGCAGGACAATGTGTACCGCCATCGCTGGGCGCCGGACATGCTCTTGATGTGGGACAATCGCTGCACCCAGCACATGGCCACCGGCGGCTATGACGGCCACGCAAGGCTTCTGCACCGCACCACGGTGGCGGGGCCGTAGCGGCGCTTCGCTTTTTTAAGCTCCCAATGGAACCCTGACGGCCGCCGCAGCCCCCCTCCCCTCAAGGGGAGTGATGAAGACGCTGCGCCGCCTGCGTAATTCCCCATCACCCACGGCCAGGCCTGACCCGCGCTTGTCACGTAGAGAGCGGCCAGATTCAAAACGACCGGAAGAGCCGTGTATTTCGAGGGCTTGAACTTCGTCGCTGCGCCCTCCCCTATACGGCCTGTAATCGAACTTTCCTGAAGGGGATTCTCAAGATGGCCGAACCGAGCGGAGCGAAGCGGCGCACGCCCTTGCTGCGGATACCCCATACCCTGGTCTTGATGGTCGTCATGATGATCGCCGCGCTGATCCTGACCTGGATCCTGCCCGCGGGAAGTTTCGAGATGGCGGCCAATGAGGCCGGGCGCATGATGGTCGTGCCGGGCACCTACGCGCCGCTCGACGATGCGCAGACCCTGGCGCCCTGGCATCTGCTCAGCGTGGTGCCCCGCGCCATGGCCTCGGCGTCGGACGTGATCTTCTTCGTCTTCCTGATCGGCGGCGTTCTCGGCGTGGTGCGCTCCACCGGCGCCATCGACGCGGCGATCGGCGGCATGCTGGACAAGTTCCGCGACCGGCTCGCCCTGTTCACGCTCGCATCAATGTTCATGTTCGGCGTGTTTTCCGCCGCCTTCGGCATGGCGGCGGAGTATCTCGCCTTTGTGGGCATGCTGGTGGCGCTGTGCGCGGCGCTCAGGCTCGATTCGATGACCGCGATCGGGATCATGGTGGTCGGCTATGGCGTGGGATACGGGGTGTCGTTCATGAACCCCTTCACCGTCATGGTCGCTCAGGACATCGCCGAGCTTCAACCGCTGTCAGGGTGGTGGTACCGGCTCGCCATCGCGGTCCCGATCTTCGCGATCGGATTTCACCATGTCTACAGCTACGCCCGGAAGGTGAAGGCGGACCCGTCAAAGAGCCTCGTCGCCGATATCGACGGCGCGCAGGCGCCGCCGCCGGAAGACTACCCGCCCATGACCTGGCCGCGCCGGATGGTGCTTCTGTCGCTTGGCGCCACCGTGGTGGTCCTGGTGCTCGGGGTGAGCCTTCAGGGCTGGTGGCTGACGGAGCTCGCCGCAGTGTTTCTCGGCCTCGCCGTGGCGGCCATCGTCTTCAGCCGCCTCCCGCTGGATTCAGCGGCGGAAAGCTTCATCGCCGGAGCCGCACAGCTCACCGCCACCGCGCTTCTGGTCGGTTTCGCCCGCTCGATCTCTCTCATTCTGGAAGACGGACAGGTCCTGCATACCATTGTCGACGGGCTCGCAGCGCCGCTCAGCCAGGTCCCGGCCGAGCTTTCAGCCGTGGGCATGTTCTTCCTGCAAAGCTTGTTGAACCTGTTCGTCCCGTCGGGCAGCGGCCAGGCGTTCGCCACCATGCCGATCATGGCGCCGATCGGCGATCTGGTGGGCGTCAGCCGGCAGGTCGCCGTGCTCGCCTACCAGTTCGGCGACGGGTTCTCGAACATGATCGTGCCGACCAATGCGGTGCTCATGGGTATTCTGGGCCTGGCGGGCATCCCGTATGACCGCTGGTTCCGCTTCATCCTGCCTTTGATGATCAAGCTCACCCTCGCCGCCGCGGCGGCGCTGATGGTCGCGGTCTGGATCGGCTATTCGTAAGGGCGTAGCGGCGGCGGCGAAGCGCCGCCACTAGCCCGCGATCTGCTTGGCCTGACCGACCCAGTCGTCGCGCTTGATGCGGCCGCGGCCGTTGATCAGAGCGTCGTAGCGTTCCACGTCCGCGTCGCTCCAGTTGGCGATCTGGCTGACCTTGGTGACGCCGGCGCCGTTGAGCTTTTCAGCCGCCTTCGGCCCGAGCCCTTTAATCTGGGTGAGGTCGTCGGAGGGCGCGGCGTCCGGCGCGCCGGGCCCGGCGCTGGTTTCGCCCTGCGGGCCGTCGGTGACCGGGCCCGCATCCGCGCCGGGCGCCTGCATGGGCGCGGTCATGGCCATGCCGCTTTTCGCGTCGGGCGCCGGGGAGGTCTTCGCATCGGGCGCCGGGGCGCCGGGGCCGGCGCTGGTTTCGCTGGCCGGACCCTTGGACACCGGCGCCGCGTCCGCGCCCGGCGCCTGCTGCGGCGCGGCCGCGGCGAGGCGATCGGACCCCGACTCCTCGTCCTTGGCGGTGTCTTCGTGCGTGTCGCTGTCCTCAGGGGACTCTGAGCGGCGGGCTTCGCTTTCAGGCGCATGACCTTCCACATGCCCCGCCTCGCTGGCCGGGCCGGACGTCGGGTCTTCAGACGGCGTGCTGGCCGCCGCGGCGGCGCTGGCGGTTCCGGCGGGAGCGGGACCGGGGTCCGGCGTCCGCTCGGAATGGCTCAGCTGGGGACGCTCCGGTTCGTCGGAGCGCGACCGCAGCACCCAGCCGGTGATCACCCCGCCGATGAAGGCGAGCAGCAGCAAAATCCACATATGCCAGGTCAGCCAGAGCATGACGTCATCCTTCCGGGTTGGGGTTTTCGGCCTGATCGGAAACCGCGCCGTCGCCCGCTTCGGTTCCCTCGCCTGCGCCTTCGGCCTGGGCGCGCGGCTCGGCGGGTTCTCCGGTGACGGGTTCGAACTCGGCCATTTCAAAGCTCACCGCGCGGCGCGCCTGGGCGGGCGCCACGGCGGTGACGAAGCGGTCACGCGCCGGTCCGGCCTCGGCCATGGCGGCGACAATGGCGTCGGCGCGCTGCAGCGCCAGGTCGTCGCCGTCCGCATCGGCGCGCACGCGCACCTGAAGCGGCTCGGCGGCGCATCCGGCGTAGGCCTCGCCGGCCCGGCGCAGCGCCGCGCGCGAGGGCTGGGTCAGCGCGTCAAGCCCTGGCGAGAACGACACGGAACGCCCGGCCAGCGCGGCGCGCACCAGAAGCGCGCACAGCCGTCCGTCCTCGATTTCGCCCGCGTACGGCTCTCCGTCCAGACGCACGAGCGCGGCGGCGAGGAAGGCGCCGGGCGCGGTCTCGAACGCGGCGCGCACCGCCTGGGCGGTCTGGGCGTTCGCCGCGAGACCGGCGAGCGCCACGCGCTCGTCCTCGATCAAACCGCCGCCGGCGTCGAGGCGCGAGAGCTCCTGCAGCAAGAGCCGCACCGCGGCCTCCCAGCCCACAGGCGCGCCGCCAGGATAGATCCGCAGATCGCCTTCGACCCGCCCGCCGAACAATGAGCCGGCGAGCGCTTCAATGCGCTGAGCCGCATCGGCGTCGGGCGCAAATCCGGAGAGGGTCAGACGCCCGCCCGCCAATGCGGCGCGCAAGGTGAAATCCTCTTCGATATTGGCCAGCGTGGTCTCGTCGACGACTCGCGTGATCCCGCCGGCGACGACGCCTCCCGCCCAGTCGGCGCGGGCGACCGCCGCCAGCGCTTCGATGCGCGCCTCCGGCGTCGGCGCCCGTCCGGTAAGATAGGCGGCCTGGCCGTCCACGCGCACCTGGGCCCATTCATCGGCCCGGATGCGATAGAGCGCGTCCTCAGCCTTGGTCTGCAGCCGGGCCTCCAGTGCGGAGTTGGAGACCGGGCTGGCGTGAACGGCGAGCAGAGCCAGGACGAAAAAGATCGCCAGGCAGATCAGGGCGGCCTTGCGGCGGGGAGAGAGCATGTCGCGTCCTGTGCGGCGGCTGTGGCGGGCGCGAGCATAGCGAGACGCGCGCCGGGCTTGAATGGGTAATCTTTCAGAAGGTGAACGGAGCGGCGCCGCGCGTGTGCGGTTCGACCTTCAAAGCACGCTGTAGCGGAGGAAACGCGCGCTCGGCGCAGGCGGTCCGCTCGCACAGCCGACAGGACAGGCCCACGGGCGTGAACGCCGGCCCTGGATCATAGACCAGGCGATGCGCCTCCTTGGCTTCGCACCCCACCGCGACCGCGTTCATCGCCGCACCGCCGTCGGGCAGCGCACGGGTCACGGCCCTGGCGATGGAGACGAAGCGCGAGCCGTCGGTCAGTTCCAAACCCTGGACCTGCACCCGCTCGGGTGCGCGGAAGGCGTCGAACAGCCGCCAGCGCGCACACCCGCCCCCGGACCGGGCGAACGCCAGAACGCCGCCGCCGAAGCGCTTGGTGATGTTGCCGGCCTGGTCGATGCGGATCATGAAGAAGGGTACGCCCCGCGCGCCCTGGCGGTTCAATGTGGTGAGCCGGTGACAGACCTGCTCCCAGCTCACATTGAAGCGCCGGCGCAGCGTGTCGATGTCGTAGCGCGCGGTCTCGGCGGCCTTGTGAAACGCGCCGTAGGGCATGAGAATCGCCGCTGCGGCGTAGTTTGACAGCGTTGCGCGGTAGAGCGCGGCGGCTTCCTCGCTGAGCCCGGACGCGCGCCCCACTTCGGCGTCCAGCGCCTCGCCCATTTCCAGATTCACCAGAGCCGACGCGATATGAAACGCGCGCGCCGCCGGCTCCAGAAGGTCGCTTAGAAGCAGTTTTCTGGCGTGGAAGTCGAAGCGGCGCAAGGCGCCGCCCATGACCTCGTCGTCATAGGTGCGCACCGCGGCGCCATGAACTGATTTAAGGTGCTGGGCGAGCGCGGCCTCAAGCGAGGGCTGGTCCTCCAGCATCTTGTGAAGGGTCTCGGCCTCGTCCTCGAGCGCCGGAAAATAATTTTGCTTGCCGTCCAGCGCGTCCCTCACCTCCTCAAGCGGCGACAATCCGGCGGCGACGCCGCCCTCTGCGGCGCGCGCGGCGAGGTCGGCCGCGGCGGCGCTGGTGTCGCGATAGGCCTGATAGAGCCGGGCCAGCGCCTCGGCCGCGCGCGGATGCGCATCGGCGAGCTCGGTGACGTCGCGCCTGTCGAGATCGGCGCCCTTCAGCACCGGATCGGAGGCGGCCTCGGTGAGATCGGCGATGAGTTGGCGGTCGCTCTCGGCGGCGAACTCGCGCACGTCGATGTCGAAAGCCTGCGACAGCGCCAGAAGCACGCGCGCGGTCACCGGACGCTGATTGCGCTCAAGCAGATTGAGATAGCTTGGTGAGACGCCGAGGCTTTCGGCGAACTGAGCCTGGGTCTGGCTGAAATCCCGGCGCATACGGCGCAGACGCGCCCCGGCGAACAGCTTCTCCTGACCTTCAGCCATCCAGCCCTCCATATGTCAATAAATTTACATGATGACAGGATTACATAAGACGTTTGTATACGTCGTTTCCCCTTTCTGCACAAGCATGTCTGGACCTTGGGCGTTGAGCCTGTCTAACTCCGCACAACGCTGATCAAGGGGTCTTACAAAAGACATGACTTCATTTTACGACATCATTCCCGGCGCCGCCGAAGGCCGTTTTGACGGGATCGAACGCAATTACACCGCCGACGACGTGCTCAAGCTGCGCGGATCGGTCCAGATCCAGCACACCCTGGCCGAGCGCGGTGCGCAGAAGCTCTGGGAGCTGCTCAACTCCGAGCCCTACATCAACGCCCTGGGCGCCCTGTCCGGCAATCAGGCCATGCAGATGGTGCGCGCCGGACTGAAGGCGATCTATCTCTCCGGCTGGCAAGTGGCCGCCGACGCCAATGTCGCCGGCGCCATGTACCCGGACCAGTCGCTCTACCCCGCCAATTCCGCGCCGGAGCTGGCGAAGAAGATCAACCGTACGCTCCAGCGCGCCGACCAGATCGAAGTGGCGGAAAACGGCGAGGCGAGCCGCGACTGGTTCGCGCCGATCGTGGCCGACGCCGAGGCCGGCTTCGGCGGCACGCTGAACTGCTATGAGATCATGAAGGCTTTCATCGAAGCCGGCGCCGCGGGCGTTCACTTCGAAGACCAGGTCGCCGCCGAGAAGAAATGCGGTCACTTGGGCGGCAAGGTGCTGATCCCCACCTCCAGCCACGAACGCAATCTGAACGCGGCGCGCTTGGCCGCCGACGTCATGGGGACGCCGACCCTCACCGTGGCGCGCACCGACGCGGAAAGCGCCACGCTGATCAATTCCGATCACGATGAGCGCGATCACGAGTTCATCGACTTCGACGCCGGTCGCACCGCCGAGGGCTTCTACCGCCTGAAAAAGGGCATGGGCGTTGATCACTGCATCAAGCGCGGCCTTGCTTACGCGAAGTACGCCGACTTGCTGTGGTGGGAGACCTCCAAGCCCAATCTCGACGAGGCCAAGCGCTTCGCCGAGGCGGTGCAAAAGGAGTTCCCCGGCAAGATGATGGCGTATAACTGCTCGCCGTCGTTCAACTGGGAAGCCAATCTCGACAAGGACACGATCGAGAAATACCAGCGCGAGCTCGGCGCCATGGGCTACAAGTTCCAGTTCGTCACCCTGGCCGGATTCCACCAGCTCAATTACGGCATGTTCGAGCTGGCGCGCGGCTATCGCGACCGCGGCATGGGCGCCTATTCCGAATTGCAGCAGGCCGAGTTCGGCGCGGAAAAAGACGGATACACCGCCACGCGCCACCAGCGCGAAGTGGGCACCGGCTATTTCGACCTGGTCAATGTCACGCTTTCAGGCGGGACCAGCTCGACCACCGCCATGGGCGAATCCACCGAGACCGCCCAGTTCAAATCGACCGCCGCCGAATAGCGACGGTCCACCGCTTGCGAGCCGGACCCGCTGGACGGTCCGGCCCCGGAGGCCTCCCCGCCGCGCCCCGCTGGATGGACGCGGCGGGGCCTCCACCCCGACCGGTTCGCACCGCTGGACGTGCGGACCCTGAGAGCGCCGGGCCGGACCGCTGGATGTCCGTCACCCGGCGCTCTTCTTATCTGCGGGATGATTGATGATTTCAGTCTGCGATTTGTGCGACGCCCACGCCGGCGAAATCCAGGTGCTCGCGCCGGTCTTCAAGAGCTATGGCGGGCGCCAAGCCTTTTTCGGACCGGCCGAGACCATCCGCACCCATGAAGACAACAGCCGCGTGCGCGAAGCGGTGTCCGAGCCCGGCGAGGGCCGCGTGCTTGTCGTCGACGGCGGCGGGTCGCTGAAACGCTCCCTGCTCGGCGGCGATCTGGCGGGAAAGGCGGCGAAGAACGACTGGTCCGGCGTGATCGTGAATGGCGCTGTGCGCGATGTCGCAGAACTCGAAGCAGAGGACCTCGGCGTCGCCGCCCTCGCCCTCATCCCGATGAAAACCGAAAAGCGCGGCCTAGGCGAACGCGGCGTCACCGTCGCGATCGCGGGCGCGCTGGTGAACCCCGGCGACTGGATCTACGTTGACCGGGACGGCGCGATCGTCGCGCGCGAGCCCCTGCACGACACCTGATTTCCCCTAACATAGAGGAGCGCCCCATGCGCGACGCCCCCGACGGCCTCAAAATTCTTGGCGAGATGAAACCCGGCTATGAGGCCGTTCTCACCCCCGACGCCCTCGCCCTCATGGCCGACGTCCACCGGCGCTTCGACGCCGAGCGCAAACGCCTGCTTCAGGCGCGGCTCGATCGGCAGAAACGCCTTGATGCCGGTGAGGAAACGCTGGGCTTTCCCAAAGAGACCGCCGCGATCCGCAACGGCGACTGGACTGTTCCGCCCGCCCCGACGGACCTTCAGGACCGGCGGGTGGAGATCACCGGGCCGGTGGACCGCAAGATGGTGATCAACGCGCTCAATTCCGGCGCCAAATGCTTCATGGCCGATTTTGAGGACGCGTCCACCCCGTCCTGGACCAATATGATGGACGGCCAGATCAATCTGCGCGACGCCAATGCGCGCACGATCGACTTCACCGACGAAAAGTCCGGCAAGTCCTATCAGCTCTCCGATAATCCGGCGGTGCTGATCGCCCGCGCGCGCGGCCTGCATCTGGATGAAGCGCACGTGACCGTGGACGGCGAGCCGGTGGGCGGCGGCTTCTTCGATTTTGTAATGTATCTGTTCCACAACCATGCGAGCACCGCGAAGAACGGCTCGGGGCCGTATTATTACATCCCCAAGCTGGAGACCCGGTTTGAGGCCCGCCTGTGGTCGCTGGTGATCCGCCATTGCGAAGAAAGCCTGGGCTTAAAGCGCGGCACGGTGCGCTGCACCCTGCTGATCGAAACGATTCCGGCCACGTTCGAGCTTGATGAAATCATCTGGGAGCTGCGCGAAAACCTCACCGCGCTCAACGCCGGGCGCTGGGACTACATCTTCTCCTTTATCAAGCGCCAGAAGACCGACGCTTCGAAGGTCCTGCCCGACCGGTCCGCGGTGACGATGACCGCCCCCTTCATGGCCGAATACGCCAAGCGCGTGATCGCCGTGTGTCACCGGCGCGGCGCCCACGCCATGGGCGGCATGAGCGCCTTCATCCCGGTGAAGGGCGATGAAGCCGCCAACGACGCAGCGGTGAAAAAGGTGCAGACCGACAAAACGCGCGAGGCCGAGATCGGCCATGACGGCGCCTGGGTCGCTCACCCGGCCCTGGTGCCCGTCGCCATGGAGGCGTTCGACACGGCGATGAAGGGGCCCAACCAGCTCCACAAGATCCCTGAGGTGTCCGACGATCCGGCCGCCTATCTCACGCCCAATGAGGGCGCGATCACGCAGAGCGGGCTGAAAGGCAACGCCGATGTCGCGATCCGCTATATCGCCAGCTGGCTGCAGGGCCGGGGCGCGGCGCCGATCCACAATCTCATGGAAGACGCCGCCACCGCCGAGATCAGCCGCGCCCAGCTCTGGCAATGGCGCACCCATGGCGCGAAAACCGAAGACGGCCAGCCCATCGACGGCGCCCGCGTGGAGGCGGTGATCGGCGAGGCCGCCGACGCCATTAAGGCCGAGATCGGCGAGGAGACCTGGAAGACCGGTCGCTTCGAAGAGGCGCGCGAGATCCTGGAGGCGATGTCGCTGTCCGACGAGTTCGAGGAATTTCTGACCCTGCCGGCCTACAAGAAGGTGGCGCAGGTCTAACCCTCGCTGTCGCCTAAAAGGAAAGCCCGGGACGGAGCGCCGTCCCGGGCTTTTTTTGGCGGCCTTGAGAGCCCGGCTCGAACCCGAAGGAGTCGCAAGGGCGACCGACCACCGACCCCTTACTCGCCGCCCGGCCGACCCCGGACTTGATCCGGGGGCGGGAGGACAAGAAACACCGAAACGACAAAGGGCCGGAGCTTGCGCTCCGACCCCGTGCCGTCCTCCCCGACTGGTCGCCGGGTTATGCGGTTCGCCCTACCACTCGGTGCGCAGGGTGATGCCGTAGGTCCGCGGCGCGCCCAGGAAGGCGCCGAAACCGCCGGTCTGAGCGAACTGATCGAACGCGACCTGAGCGTAGGTCTCGTCAGTCAGGTTACGGCCCCAGATTTCAGCGCTCCAGCCCGGATCGATCGTGCCGATGCCGAGGCGGGCGTTGACCAGGGTGAAGGCTTCCTGAACCTTCTCCGGATCCAGATCCGAACCGGTGTTGTACTCGCTGACATAGCGCGCATCGATGCTCGCGGTGGCCGCGATGGTGTCGGTCAGCGGACGCTCGTAGATCGCCTGCGCGGTCAGGAAGTGTTCCGGCGACAGCGAGATCTGCTTGCCGCGCAGATTCGCCGCGATGGTCGCTTCGTCGCCGTACTCGGCGTTCACGTAGGCGTAGCCGCCCGAGATGTCGAGGCCGGGCACCGGGGTGGCCCAGGCGAAGTCGAACTCCGCGCCGTAGCTCGTCACCGTCGGGATGGAATCCACCACGAAGGACACGCCGGTGAAGGTGTTCAGCTGGAAGTCGGTGACGTCCTGCCAGAACAGATTGCCGTTCAGCTGAAGCACGTTGCCGAAGAGCTGGGATTTGAAGCCCGCCTCGTAGGCGTCGATGATCTCAGGACGGAAGCCGCTGTCCACGTCGGTGTAGCCGAGGACGGGATCGACCGGGCCGGCGAAGGCGCGGTCGAGGTTGAAGCCGCCCGCCTTGAAGCCGCGCGAATACCCGACATACGTCATGACGTCGTCGCTCACGTCATAGGTGAGGCGCAGCGTGCCCGACAGCTCCTCATCGTTGCGCTCACGGTCATAGCCGGTCTGGTCGAGACCGGAGCGGGAGTAGGGCAGGCAGATGAAGGTCGCCCCCTGCAGGAGCCCCGCCTGCTGCGCCGGCGAAAGCCCGGCGAGCGGGTTGCTCACCGTGGTCTGCAGACCGGCGAGCGGATCGAGACCGAAGGCGGTTTCCAGCGCACCACAGGCCGCCGGCTGGTTGGTGTCGAACGTGGCGTAGACGTCCTTGGTCTCGGACGTGTAGCGCAGCCCCGCGGTGATGCTCAGCGCATCGGTGAGCTGATAGGTGTTGTGGGTGAACAGCGCCCAGCCCTGGCCGGTTTGATTGTAGACGTCCTGCGAAACACCGGTGCCTTCTGGGATCGCCGAACCCGGCGGGGGCACGGGCAGGAAGCCCTGCGCGCCCGGAACCCCGAGGCCGAAGGCAAGCGGCGCCAGCGGCGCAACCTGGCCCAGGAACCCGGTGATGCCGGCCGGCGTGCCGAGCGGCGGAACCGAGGAAGCGGTGAGAAGGCGGCCGAGATAGGCTTCCCAATCGTCGCCGTAGCGAATGGCGTCGCCGAGCTCAAGATCTTCATGGGAGTAGAACCCGCCCACAAGCCAGTCAAGATCGCCGGTCACGCCGGTCAGACGCACTTCCTGAGAGAAGCGCGAAAGCTTGGTGTAGTTGCCGTCGGCGCGGTAGGCGATGTCGGCGCTGCTGAAATCGATGTCCTGGGTGCGGTCGTTCTCCCAGTTGCGCTGGGCGGTGACCGTGGTCAACGTCCCGATCGGAAGCTCGATATCGAATTCGGCGGAGATCCCGTAGTCGTTGACGTTCTGCTGATACTCGCGGTTGGCGAAGGCGACGCGGTCGTCGGGGCGGGCCGGCGAATACACATTTCCGCCCACCGCGTTCACGAAGGCCGCAGGAGTCGCCGCGTAATCCCACTGAACCGCCGAGCAGCACAGCTCGTCGCGGTCGGAATAGTCGGCGATGATCCGCCCTTCCACCGTGGCGCTCGGGTTCCAGAGCAGCTGACCGCGCACGGTGAAATAGTCCTGTGTTTCCGATTCAGTGGTCGTGCTGTTCGCCGTCGGGCCAAGCACCAGATCGGTGAATCCGTTGCGGCCGCCGCTGGCGCCGAAGATGCGGAAGGCCAGCGTGTCTTCGAAGATCGGGCCGGTCAGATGCCCGGACAAACGGCCGTAGCCGTAATTGCCGCCCGACACCTCTACGCTGCCGCCGGCCTCGAATTCCGGCTCGGCGGTGATGATATTGAGGACGCCCGCCGAGGTGTTTTTGCCGAATAGCGTGCCTTGCGGGCCGCGCAGGACTTCGATCCGCTCGATCTCGCCGAGATCGCCGAAGCCCACGCCGTTGCGCGAGCGGAAGACGCCGTCGATATACACGCCGACCGAGCTTTCCAGGCCGAAATTGTCGCCCACGGTGCCGATGCCGCGGATGCGCGCGGTGGTGATGGTCTCCGACTGAGTGGACGTGACCATGAGGCCCGGCGCGATGGAGATCAGGTCCTTGATGTCCTGAACGCCGGCCTGGGCGAGCGCCTCGCTGTCATAGGCGCCGATGGAGATCGGCACGTCCTGCGCGCTCTCTTCGCGCTGCTGCGCGGTGACGGTGATGACGTCGATCGTACGGCGATCGCCGCCGCCAACCTGGTCGAAGACCTGGGCTTCGGCCGCCGCGCCCAGCGCGACCGCCGAAGCCGCCGCGAACAGGCTTGAGCGTGCAAACTTGGTGACCATGGTGTGCATCCTCCTCAGAGTGGATCGGCCCGGTTTTTCCGAAACCATTTTTTGTGCAGCGCAACACCGCACTTTCCAACCAGCGTGTCTGAATTCGCGGCTCGAATGAAGCGCTTCGCGCCGCTCGACCCTACGGCTATCTCCTTATTTTTCGAACCTCGCTCCGCTTTTCACAGAAGTGTTGCACGCGAAACACGCCCTAGGCGGGCAAGGGTTTTGTTGCAGGCGCGAAATAAACGGCGTTTTCGGCGCTTACGCCTTGCAAAGAAAGATCGGATACAATGCCTCGCGTATGGGGAGAAGATGTGATGGACGACGCGGTGATGCAGGCGCTCAAGCGCCATCTCGCGGATGCCGAGACGCTGGACGTCAGCCGGTTCCAGTTCCTGGACATGGAGGCGGTGCGCGAGGCGGCAGGACCGCTATGGCCCGATGTTCGCTCACGGGTCTTCACCGCATCCCAGTCGATCATCGAGCGGCGCATCGCCGAAGACGATCTGGTGGTGCCTTGCGCCACGGGATTTCTTGTCATTTATCGCGCGATCACGGGGGAGATGGCCGAACAGACGACGCGGCGAGTCCGCGCTGATCTTGAGCGGTTCTTCCTTGGAGAGCGCTTCGCCGAGCTTCTGCGCGTCGAAGCCACGAGCGAGACCCTCACCCCGGCTGAGTTCCAGGCCGCCCTCGCCGCCGCCGGCGCAGAACCGCCGGCGCCGCGCCCGAGCGCGCCGGCGCCCGCTGCGAGCGGGCCCGGCGCGGTGCTGCAGGCGCTGGAATTTCAAAATGCGTGGGATGTGCGCAAGGAGGCTGTGGCATGCTTCTTTGTGCGCCCGGACGTGCGTGAACATCCAGGCGGACCGGAACTGTCTCGCGCCGCCCTCTCCTCAGCCCTGGCCAGGCCCGAAGCCCGGCTTGCGTTCGACATCGACGTGCTGTCGCGCACCCGCGAGGCGCTCGAGGCGCTTTTGAAAACCGGCACGCGCTGCGCGCTCATAGCGCCGGCGGATTTTCGCGCCCTTGCAAGCTCCCGGCTTCGCGCCCGCTATGTGAGCGCGCTCGCCGAACTGCCCAGCGAGCTGCGCGCCCTGCTCTGGGTGCGGGTCACCGGCGCGCCCGCCGACGCGCCCGCCGCGGTGATGGCAGAAACCGGCCGCACCCTCCTGCCCTATCTCAACCAGCTATTTTTCGACGCACCGCTGAGCTCCGCGACGCTGGAGCGCGCCGCCGACAGCGAGGCGCAATGGCTCGGCGCACGACTGCCCGCACGGCTCACGGGCGCGGTGCGCCAGGATGTGGACCGCTTCCTGGCACAGGCTGAACGCGCAGGGCGCTCTGTATACTTCCACGGCGCCGACGACTGGGAGATGCTCCGCTTCGCCTCGCGGTCAAAGGCCAGGCTTCTCGTCGGCGCTGCGCTCGGCGTCCATGACGCGCCGTGCGCGCCCTACCGGCTGACCCGCAACGGCTTGCTCGCGCGCGCCGCGTAAGCGTTTCGCCATTTTTCAACTTTCGGCTAATCTCCAGCCACTGAAGACCTCAGCTCATGCCTCAAGTTCAGCCCCTAGGCGCGATCCTTCTAGCAGCCCTCGCCGCCGCCGTCGCGCACACCTCCGCCGAAGCTCGCGAGCAAATGGCACAGCCCTCGGGCGAAGCGCTCTACTCCATCGCTGAAGGGCGGTGGGGCGTGTCGGCCGACACGCCGGACCGGGGGGAAGTCAATTGTGAAACCGCCCCGCTGCATATCGAGATCGATGCGGAACGTGGCCGCTATACGGCCACTTTCGCCAACGGACAGGCGGTCGCCGCAAATATCCTGGCCACCGGAGAGGGCTGGTTCCACATCGCCTATGACGACGAGGCGCGTCTGGACGATTTCGGCCGGCTCCAGACCTGGTACTGGGTGATGATTGACGAAAACACCTTCACCTGGGTGCGCAACGACTGGGTCGACACCGGCGGCGCGACGGCCGCACGCGTGCGATGCGAGGGCGCGCTTGCGAGCTGAGCCGCTTTGCTCGGCGCTGACGCTGCTCTAGTCTCGCCGTCAATGGACCAGGGACATACGGGGAGATCACCATGAAACGCGCCCTTCTGGCCGCGGCCGCGCTCGCCTGCGCCGCGCCGCACGCCGCCTTCGCCCAAAACGCGGGGGCCGCGCCGGCCTCCGGCGGGCCGCTTCAAGCAGCCGATATCTTCAGCCTGGAGATGGCGTCCGACCCGCAGATCAGCCCGGACGGGCGCCAAATCGCCTATGTGCGCCGCTCCAACGACATCATGACCGACCAGACCCGCAACGCGGTGTGGGCGATCGGCTATGACGGCGAGGGCCATCGCCCCCTTGCTTCGGGCTCCGCCAGCTATTCCAGCCCGACCTGGTCGCCGCGGTCCGACCGGCTGATCGTGGCCGCCTCCGAAGACGGCGAGACCACCTTGCAGATGATCTGGCCGGCCACCGGCCACATGGCGCGCCTGGCCGAGCTGCCCTTCGGCGCGGGCGGGATGTCCTGGTCTCCGGACGGGCGCTGGATCGCCTTCACCATGTTCACCCCCGCCGCCGGTCCGCAGGTGGATATCGGCCTGCCGCCCAAGCCGCCGGGCGCCGAATGGGCCGACCCGGCGCTGGTGGACGAAACCACGCGCTATGAGTTCGACGGCGTCGGCGAGATCCCTGACGGGGTGAGCCAGATCTACGTGATCAGCGCCGAAGGCGGCGCCCCGCGCAAGATCACCAGCGTGGAGGACGGCTCGATCTCCGGTCTAGAATGGACGCCAGATTCGCGGCGCATCTTGTTCAGCTGGGGCGGCCGCGAGGCGGACGGGTTCGATTTTCGCACCTCCGACATCTACGCGGTGGACGCCGCAGGCGGCGCGCTGGAGCAGATCACCGATTTCGAAGGCCCGGAAGGCTCGCCGAAGGTCTCCCCGGACGGGCGGCGCCTCGCATTCCTCGGCGAGCAGGCGCGCGAGGAAAGCCATATCGATTCAGATCTCTACGTCATGGAGATGGCCGGCGGCGAGCCGCAACGCCTACTTTCAGACCTCGATCGCGGTATCGACCAGATCGAATGGGCCGACGATCGCGGCCTGTTCGTGCGCTTCGACGATGTGGGCCATACGGTGCTCGCCTACGCCGGCCTCAATGGCGGGCTTGACCGGCTGACCGACGCGATCGGCGGGACGACGTTTGGACGGCCCTACACTTCCGGCTCGTTCTCCGCGGCCGACAACGGGCGCTGGGCGGCGACGCTGGCGAGCGCCTACGACCTCGCCGACGTGGGCGTCGGATCGCGCCGCGGCCGGGCCGAAGAGATCACCGATCTGAACGCCGACGTGCTCGGCGTGCGCGAGCTGGCGCGAGTGGAGCGCATGACCTGGGAAAGCTCCGCCGACGGTCAGGAGATCGAAGGCTGGGTCGCCTACCCGCCCGGCTTCGATCCGGAGCAGTCCTATCCGATGATCCTGGAAATTCATGGCGGGCCGCACACCGCTTACGGACCGCAATTCTCCGGAGAGGTGCAGCTCTTCGCGGCGGCGGGCTATATGGTGCTCTACACCAATCCGCGCGGCTCGACGTCTTACGGCGAAACCTTCGCCAACGAGATCGACAAGGCCTATCCCGGCGAGGACGTGGACGACCTTCTGTCCGGCGTCGACGCCCTTGTGGCGCGCGGCTTCATCGACGAAGACCGGCTCTACGTCACCGGCGGGTCGGGCGGCGGGGTGCTCACCGCCCAGCTCATCGGCCTGACCGACCGTTTCGCCGCCGCGGCGGTGGGCAAGCCGGTGATCAACTGGACGAGCTTCACGCTGGCCGCCGACATCGGTCCGGCCATCCATCGCTACTGGTTCGGCGTGACGCCCTGGGAGGCGCCGGAAGAATACTGGCGCCGCTCGCCGCTTTCGCTGGTGGGCGAGGTGGAGACGCCCACCCTGGTGTTCGTCGGCGCCGAGGACCGCCGCACCCCAGTGTTTGAATCCGAGCAGTATTACAACGCACTGCAGATCCGCGGGATCGAAAGCCGGCTGGTGCGCATCCCCGGAACCTATCACGGCATCGCCGACAGCCGGCCGTCGCGCCTGTTGCAGAAGGCCGGGCATATCCTGGCCTGGTTCGAGCAGTATGATGGCGCGGAGGAGTAGCGGGGCGTGACGCTGTCACAGGAGTGATCCCGGTCACGATCGACCGAAGATCGGGATCACTTCAAGCGCCTGGTTAAGCTCTGACGCGTGATCACCGTCATGATCACGATTGTTTCAGCTTCGAGGCGGAACTATACCGCGTGACGTCCGCAGACGCTTCGGCGGTAACCCGGCCTGACGTCATCCACGGCGCGGTAGAGGTAAGGGTTTTCGCAAAGCCGTTCGAAGTGCGCGATCAAAGCGGAGAAATATTGATCGGCCTGAGGCGCACCCCAGCGCTGAAGGCCCTCGACGTAAATATCGGCAAGATCGGCCTCGGCGAGAGCGCTCAAGGCGAGATTAAATTTCGCCATCGGCCTTGAGGTCGGCCAGCACCGCTTCGCGGATCTCGGCCGGGCTGCGCGACGACAGGCCGGCGCGTTCGGCCTCCGCCAGCCGGGCGCGCAAGGCCTCAAGTTCCGCGGTGCGAAGCTGTTTTTCCCGCAGCGCCTCGCGGATAAGCTCGCTGTCATTGCCATAGTGACCTGACGCGATCTGGCTCTCGATCCAGGCCGCCTGCTGATCAGTTACGGTGATGCTCTTCTTGACCATCGTCACAGGCCGCCTCCTTATCCTACTTTATCCTACCACGCCGCGGCTCAGCCGGCCACGCGCCTTTCCCAGCGCCAGTCGGCGGCGACACCGAGAGCCCAGGCTACGCCTCGCCCTCATCCTTGGGCTCCACCAGCTTCACTGCGAGGATCGACAGGGCGTAGAGGCCGAACATGGCGGCGGCCAGGAAGACCTGGCTGATCGGGTCGGGCGGCGTCACGAAGGCGGCGAAAGCGGCGATGCCCACTAGCGCGAACTTCCAGAACTTGACGAGATCCGCGCTGGTCAAAAGCCCGGCCTTGCCCAGCAGCGAGAGCAGGACCGGCAGCTGAAAGCTCACCCCGAAGGCCAGCGCCAGCGTGGTGACGAGATTAAGGTATTCGCTGACCCGGGTGAGCAGCTGGATCTGCGCGCGGCCTTCGGCGCCCATTTGCTCCTGGCCCAGCGCAAAGCTCATCACGAAGGGCAGGATCAGATAATAGACGAACGCCATGCCCGCTGCGAACAGGGCCGGGCTGGCGACCAGGAACGGCGCGAACGCCAGGCGCTCGTTCTTGTAAAGCCCCGGCCGGACGAACGACCACACCTGGTAGGCGATCATGGGAAAAGCCAGCGCGATCGCCCCGAACAGGGCGAGCTTGAGCTTGACGAAAAAGAACTCCAGCGGCGCGGTGAAGATCAGCTGGAGTTCAAGCTCATCGCCGCGCACCTGCCGGGCCGCATCCTCAAACGGGACGAGGAGCACGTTGTAGATCCACTCGGCGTAAATGAAGCAGACCACGAAGCCCACGGCGACCGCGCCGAGCACCCAGATAAGCCGGTCGCGCAGCTCTTCGAGATGCGCCATCAACGGCGCGCGCGAGGCTTCCACCTCGTCGTCGTCTTCGGTTCCCGCCGCCATGGTCAGCCGGTCTTCTTCTTGGGTTCGTCCGGTCGGGGCTCCGCGTCAGACTTCCCCTCGTCCGGCTCGGCGCGCGGGCCGGTCATCTCTGTCCCGCCGGAGGTCTCATCCACGCCTGAGCTCACCGAGCCGGCCTCGGCCGAGGCTCCGAACTTCAAAGGCTCGCCCTTGAGCGGCTTGTCTTTCTTGAGACGAGGGTGGGGCTTGTCTTCGGAGCCGGCTCGGATCGCGTCTGCCTCGGCGTCGCGGAACTCCTTTTGAATCTCCGAGACGGGATTGGCCTTCTTGAGCTGTTGGACTTCCTTCTTCAGCTCTTCAAGTTCAGCTTCGCGGCCAAGCTCGTCGAAGCTGCGCTGAAACTCACGCGCCAGCCCGCGCATCTTGCCGACGAACCGGCCGACGCGGCGCACCATGAGCGGCAGGTCTTTGGGCCCGACCACCACCAGGGCGATGATCGCGATGACCAGAAGTTCCGGAGCGCCGATGCCCGGGTTCATCGCCTAGCTCCCGGCGCGCTCGTCCTCACGGCGGGGCGTCGCCTCGCTGGAGGCGTCGCTTCCCAGCGCATCGCGGCGCGCGTCGCCGTCCTTGGCCTCGCCCTCGGACTCATCATCCTTCAGCCCCTTGCGGAAGGCGGTGACGCCCTTTGCCATGTCGCCCATGAGCGCGGAGATCTTGCCGCGCCCGCCGAACAGGACGAGCAGCAGGATCGCCACGATGAGAATGCCTGTCCAATGCGGACCCATGTCGCATCTCCCGTATATCCGCGCGGCGCGCGGCGTCATCACTTCTTCCACATGTAAGGGATGACGGCCCATGAATCCAACGCCGCCCGCACGCAAAGGCGGGAAATGACGCAGACGCGCGGTCGCGAAGCTAGTCCCGCCCGCGCGCGATCACCCAGTTCCAGTAGCGCAGCACCGTCTGGGCCTTGTCCACAGACAAGGTGGCGAACACGGCGGCCGCCTGCTCCAGGCGGGCCGGCCCGTGCGCGGAGCTGTCCGCAGCGATCATGTCTTCAAGGTGATAGCGAGACAGCCCCGTCGCCTTGGCGAGCACGGCGCAGGGTTCGCCGCCGAAATCATCCACGATCCGGTCGAACAGGTCGCGCTGGATGTTTGAGAGCACGCAGGCTTCCGCACGCAGCGTCTCGGTGAAACCGATCTTGCCGGCGCGCTCAACAACCGCCTCCAGCGATCCGTAAGGGGAGACTTCAGCCGCCTCGCGATCGCGCTGGCGCCGGTCGATATAGGCGAGCGCTTCGGCCACGGCGGCATCGGGTTCGTTTTCGCGCGCGGCCAGAGGGAACACGTCGGCGGCCGCCTCCTGCAGAATCGTCCGGCTCGCGGCGAAGCGCTCCAGAATCATCCGGCGCAGGGCGTGCGGCGCGGCCCAGAACAGCACGAAGGCCTGGATCGGGCGCAGTTCGGAACGCTTGATCAGCAGCTTGGCGATGGTTTCGTCCTCGGCCGCCTCACGCACCAGAAAGTCCGCGGTCTGAATGGCGAGCCGGGCGCCGGGATTGCGCAGGACCGCCGCGATCGTTTCAGGATCGTCCGACCGGCACAGCGCGGCGGCGACGGTTTCAGAAACCTGTTCTCGCTTGGCCAGTGCGATTCGGTGGCGGCGCTCGCCCTTGGCGGCGATCTCCATCATGTCGAAATCGCTGAGCGCCTCGCTGGAGCGCAGGATCGGCTCTGCGATCTCGAACGCGTCCAGGGCGAGTTTTCGCAAAAGTCCTGCCGGCGCCTCGGCCTGTTCGGCCAGGCGCGCGGCGACCTTGGCGCGCAGGCCCGGCTCGGCCTCGCGCAGAAGCTCGTCGAGCACGTCCGCGGTCATCCAGCGTTCCTGAGGCGAGACCCGGCTCGCCGGCAGGCAGACGATGTCGGCGAGCCGGCGCGTCAGGCGCGCGCGCGCGCGGCCCGCAGCGGGCGGGGGCGGCGGAGCGGCGGCGGGTCGGAAGTCTTCAGCCATGGCGCAGCGATGAACTCACCTGTCCGGATCGTGATCAAGCAGGCTAGCGAGCCAGCGTTAAGGAATGGTCTAGGTGCGCTGTGTTAAATCTGAACGCGCATCACTAAATTCTGGTGCGTGTATGCGCGAACGCGTATTACGGGAAGCGGTGTCGACGAGCAGCGTCCGTGGGGAGGAGAGATTTGGGCGATCGCATGCTGATCCGCCTGCGGCGCACATGGCGCCTATCACCTTTCACCGCCTATCTTTTAGCGGTGAGCGGGTGGTTTTTCTCGTTCGGCCTTCAGACCACGCTGTTTCCTGGCGTCATCAACTACACGCTGAACGAATCACCCGACAGGCTCGGCATGGCGCAGGCGGCGCTCACCGCGCCCATGCTGTTCATTCTGCCCATCGCCGGGGTGATGGCCGAGCGCCTCGACCGCCGCGCCGTGATCGCAGGCTTTCACCTGCTCGGTTGCAGCGCGGCGGGCGGGCTCGCGCTGATGCTGCTGCACGACCGGTTGAGCTACACCCTGCTCATCGTCTACGCGCTGATGGTGGGGGTGGCCGGCGCCTTCGTCATGCCGGCGCGCGACAGCGCGGTGAACCCGGTCACCCGGCTGACGCAGCGCATGGGCCGGCGCGGCTTCACCTTGCAGCGGGCGATCGTTCTGACATCTCTCGTCCAGTTCGCCGCTCAGATCGCCGGCATGGGCGCGGGGTTCCTCGCCGCATATTTCGGCCCGGCTCCGCTGTTCGCGGCGCAAGGCGCAGGCCTTCTGATCGGCGGCTGCGCCGCCCTCGTCCTGCCGCGCATTCACGCCCGGCGCCGACCCTCCGCGCCGGTCTGGTCGAGCCTTCGTGAAGGCGTGGTGACGGTTCTGTCTTCGAGCGTCCTGCTGCCCATGACGCTGATCATGATGACGGTTGGCGTCCTGGTGGTGGGCGGCGGATTCTTCGTCATCGTGCCGGTCCTGGTGCACGACGTCTATGACGGCGGCTACGCCCTGCTCGCATCGCTGATGATCTGCTTCTGGGTGGGAGCATTCTGCGCCAACCTGCTTCTGGCGCGTCACGGCTCCATCGAAAAGCCGGGCCAGGCGCTGATGGCCGCCCAGCTGGCCACCGTGGTCTCCTTCGGCGCCATCGCCCTGTCCATCCCGCTCTCCGGCCTGGCGGTCCTGGTGTTCGTCTGGGGCCTCGGCGGCGGGGTGGCGATTTCGCTGTCGCGCGCGGTGGTGCAGGAACACGCCCCGCCGGCACAGCTGGCCCGGGTGATGAGCGTCTACCAGCTGGGCCTGTTCGGCGGCATGCCGCTGGGCGCCTTCATGATGGGCTATGTGGTCGACGCGGTCGGTCCCAAGACCGCCTCGCTGATCCCCATGCTCGGCTTGCTTTCGGTGCTGATCGTGATCGCGCTGGCGACGCCGATCCTGAGGGTGCGCAGGGTCGATCCGGGCTGAGCGGCGTCCTATATGGTCGTTTGACCTTGAAGGGAGACCGTTCCGCCCATGCCCCGCCTGTCCCAAGACCAGATCGCCGGCCTTCGCGAAAACCTCGCCCCAGAAGTTGATCGCATCGCCTTCCATGAAGGCACCGAAGCGCCCGGCTGCAGCCCGCTCAACGCCGAAAAGCGCGCCGGAACCTATGCTTGCGCGGTGTGCGGCGAGGTAAAGTTCACCAGTGCGGAGAAATACGAGAGCGGCTCAGGTTGGCCGAGCTTCTGGGCGCCGGCGAACGACGAAGCGCTGGGCTCAAAGCGCGACTTCAAGCTGATCCTGCCGCGCACCGAATTTCACTGCGCCAATTGCGGCGCCCATCTGGGGCATGTGTTCAATGACGGCCCCAAGCCCACCGGATTGCGCTATTGCGTCAACGGGATGGTGCTGGACTTCCAGCCCTCGCGCGGCGAAGACTGACGTCGCCAAGACTCATAAGGGGACCGGCCGGACACCCCGGACCGGATTGACGGATATGACACAGATGATTTTCACCCGCGCGCGGCGCGCCGTGCTGCTCGCCGGCGCCGCGGCGCTGGCCCTGACCGCCTGCCAGCAAGCCGCCGCGCCCGCCGACGACCAGACTTCGGAGACCGCCATGGACGCGCCCGCACCGCACACAAACCTTGTCGCCCGCGCCCAGGGGCTGGAAGCCCCGACGCCGGACGCGCGCCCGGTGACCATTGAGCAGCTGGGCCGCACGCGCACTGACGAATTCGCCTGGCTGCGCGACGACAACTGGCAGCAGGTGATGCGCGACCCTTCTGTCCTGCAGGCCGACATCCGGGCCCATCTGGAAGCGGAGAACGCATACTACAACGCCGTGATGGAGCCGCTGTCCGCATTGGAGGACCGGCTCTATTCTGAGATGCGCGGCCGCATCAAGGAAGACGACGCCAGCCCGCCTGAAAAGGACGGCCCCTGGTTCTATTACACCCGCTACCGTGAGGGCGGGCAGTATCCGGTGTTCGCCCGCCGCCCGGCCGGCGCGAACGGCGAGATCTCCGGGGAAGAGCAGATCATCTTCGACGGCGACGCCGAGGGCGCGGACAGCGAATATTTCGATATCGGCGCGGTGGAGCACAGCCCGAACCATCGCTATCTCGCCTACGCCGTCGATACCGCGGGATCGGAATTCTACGAGATCAAGATCCGCGATCTGGAGACCGGCGAGGATGTCGCCACCCTCACCGACGAGGGCTACGGCTCCATGGTGTGGGCCAATGACAGCGAGACGCTCTATTGGGTCTGGCGCGACGACAACAACCGGCCCCGCCGCGTCTATCGCCAGCAGATCACCGACGCCGAGCCGGAGCTGATCTACGAGGAAGAAGACAGCGGCTATTTCCTCGGCGTCGGCAAGACCGACGGCGACACCTGGATCGTCCTGTCCACCGGCGACCACACCACCAGCGAAATGCGGGTGTTCGACGCCAACGATCCGAGCGCTGAGGCGGTCCTTATCTCCGAGCGCGAGCCGGGCGTGGAGTACTCGCTGACTGAAGCGGGCGGGAAGATCTTTGTGCGCACCAACGCCGGCGGCGCGGTGGATTTCAAGATCATGGAGGCCCCCCTCGCCGACCCGCGCCGTGAAAACTGGAGCGAGCTGATCGACCACCGCCCCGGCGTTCTGGTCAACGGGCTGATGGGTTTTGAAAACTGGCTGGTGCGCATGGAGCGCTCCAACGCCCTGCCCCGCATCATCGTGCGCGACCTCTCCAATGACGAAGAACACCAGATCGCCTTCGACGAGGAAGCCTATGCGCTGGGTATGGACGGCGGGTTCGAGTACGCCGTCGACACGCTGCGCTTCTCCTATGAGAGCCCGTCGACGCCGGAAGAGACCTATGATTATGACATGGGCTCACGCGAGCGCACCCTGATCAAGCGCCAGGAAATCCCCTCGGGACATGATGCGTCGGACTATGTGGTGCGCCGCCTGCAGGCGACCGCGCGCGACGGTGTCGAAGTGCCCGTCACCCTGCTCTATCGCGAAGGCACGCCGCTGGACGGCTCCGCGCCGGTCCTGCTGTACGGCTACGGCTCCTACGGCATCACCATTCCGGCGAGCTTCTCCACCTCACGCCTCAGCCTCGTGGACCGCGGCATGGTCTACGCCATCGCCCATATCCGCGGCGGTCAGGCCAAGGGGTATCAGTGGTATCTCGACGGCAAGCTGGACAAAAAGCAGAACACGTTCAACGACTTCGTCGATGCGGGCCGCTTCCTGGTGGATGAGGGTTATACAAGCGAAGGTCAGGTGGTCGCCCATGGCGGCTCGGCCGGCGGGCTGCTGGTGGGCGCGGCGATCAATCAGGACCCCTCGCTTTTCGCCGGCGCCATGGCCGCTGTGCCGTTCGTGGACGTGCTCACCACGATGAGCGACCCGTCCCTGCCGCTCACCCCGCCGGAATGGCCCGAATGGGGCAACCCGATCGAGGATGAAGCGGCTTATGACTACATTCTCAGCTACTCGCCCTACGATCAGGTGAGCGAGCAAGCCTATCCCCATGTGCTGGCGACGGCCGGGCTCACAGACCCCCGCGTCACCTATTGGGAGCCGGCCAAATGGGCTGCGCGCCTGCGCACCCGGCGCACCGATGACGGCCTGACGCTGATGCGCACCAATATGGGCGCCGGCCATGGCGGCGCCTCGGGGCGCTTCGACGCGCTGAAGGAACGCGCCGAGGAGTACGCCTTCGCCCTGATGACGGTGGGGCTGGCCGACGCCGAAGCCGCCGAAGCCAGCGCCGCCGCAGCGGCCGCTGGAGACGACGCGGCGGAGTAGTCGCCGACGCCCCTTCAGGGACTGAAGCGGCGCGGGGAGCGATCCCCGCGCCGTTTTTGTTCTCAGCGCTCCAGCGTGAAGTCCAGCGTGGTCGTGTGACCGCGCACCATCACCTCGTTCGGAGCGCCGCCGCGGCGGGCGGCGTGGCGCCAACGCTCGACCGCCTCGACGGTGGCGTCGGCGAACCCGGCGCTGTCGCACGCCAGCACCTGGATATTCGCCGTCGCGCCCGAGGCGAGGATGTCGTAGCGCACCGTGCACCGGCCCTCGACGCCGCGCATCTGCTCGCGGCGCGGATAGGCCGGCGGCACCCGGATGTCCAGCGGCGGCGGTGGCAGCGCCACCTCCACCGTACCGGTCGCGGCTTCCACGTCCACAGGCGGCGGCGACGGCGAAGCTGTCGGGGCCTGAGAGGGCGTGTCGGTGCTGGCGTCGATGCGCGGCGCGGGCGGCGGAGGATCGACCGCTTCGAGGGTCGGCGGCTCGCGATCCGGGCGCGGGTCGATATCCGGTACATCAATTCGGATCTGGATCGGCGGGCCCTCGGCGGGCTCCTCGATGGTGATCACATCCACGGCGACGAGCAGCTGCATGAGGGCGAACAGGGCGAAGGTGACCGCACCGGCGGCGAAAACGGCGAACAGCCAGCGCCCGCCGCCGCCTCGCGACGGCTGGACGGGCGCGGCGGACATGGATGATGCAGGCGACATGGCTCGGCTCTCCCATAACAGCGCGCCGCCAGCGGCGCGGATCATGGACAAAGCTTAACCCAATATCGCCTTAAGGGCGAATGCGTGAACACCAATAACCTTATGATTGGCGTTCAGCACGACGGCTCCCTGACGCCGGCGCATAAAAGAAAGCCCCGCCGCGATGTCTCGCGGCGGGGCGTTTCATGCTGGCTTTCGAATGAAGGCCTAGCCTTCGCCTTGCTGCTGACGCAGCTGTTCGCGTTCGGCCTGAGCCTGCTCGAACTCTTCGTCCGTCATGTCGGCTTCGCGAATCTGATCACCGGTGCGCATGTCGAACCAGGGTTCGCAGCGATCGGGGATCGTGCCTTCGGGGAAGGTCACCGAGCCGTCGGCGTTGCGTTCGCCGATCAGCACCAGCTGGCGGCGTTCGGCGTCGATGGTCAGCGCGCATTCCTCGATCTGGACCTGGATGCGCTGGATGCGCCGGCGCTCCTCGCCCTCGATCTGGGAGTTCACGAACCCGATCCAGCGATTAGCCGTGGACCGGCTGCGCGGGAACTGGGCCGCCTGACGGAAGGCCGCCAGCGCTTCCTGGCGCTTATCCTGGTCGAAGCGCACATTACCCAAAAGCTCCCAGGCCTGACCCGTCGCGTCGAGCCCGCCGCGCTCCAGCGCAAGCTCAAGCGCGTTCTCAGCCTGCGGGAGGTTGTTGAGCTGATAGTGCGCCTCGGCGAGCTTCAGCGCAGTTTCGCCGTCGCCCAGAAGCTCCGAAAGACGCTCAAGCACGGGGATGGCCCGGTCGAACTCGGCGGCCTGGCGCCACATGTTCGCCAGTTGCTCCAGATACCGCTCATTGGTCGGGATCCGGCCGGCGTTCATTTCACGCTCAAGGATCGTCGCACCGCGATAGGGATTGCCGTAGAAGGAATAGTACTGCACCAGCCGGTTCAGTTCTTCCTCTTCCTCAAACAAGCCGTTGAGATACATCAGCTTATTGGCTTCGAACGCGTCCTCCTCACGGCCGAGGCGGGCATAGAGCGAAACCAGGTTCGCCCAGGACCGCCGCGAGCCGGGGAAGGCCTGCAGCGAGTCGCGCACCACGCGCAGCTCGTCCTGCGGCCGGTCCAGATTGATGTAGTAATACTGGAGCAGGTTGTAATCGCTCTCAGCCTTGTTCGGTTCGCCGCGATAGAATCGCTCGGCGTATTCCAGCCCTTCGCGCAAATACCGCAGGCGCTGGCCTTCACCGGCCTCTTCAGCGGTCTGCACATAGGCCTGAGCGAGCAGTTTCGACAGGCGCGGCGTCAGCTCGGCGCCGGCCTCGATGGCCAGCTGGAACTGCTGGATGCCCCGCTCGTACTGCTCGGAGACCATGTAGAGCTGGGCGACATTGGTGCGCAGCGCGATGATCTCGTCCTGCACCAGGGCGCCGGTGTTGATGGCGCCGAGGAAATCCTGGATCGCCTGGCTGGTGTTGTCGGCCTGATAGTACGCGTTACCGCGCAGGCGCAGGACGATCGAACGCTCATAGGCGGTCATTTCAGAGTTCAGAAGCGGGTTCAGCAGCGAAATCACCTGCTGATAGTTCTCCGTCTCCATGACATCCTGGGCCTCGAGCACGACCTCGCCGACCCGCGCGCTCAGCTGGCGGCCTTCCTGGGCCTGTTCTTCTTCATTGTCGCGGTCGCGCGAACGTTGGGCGTCGGCGGCGGGGATCAGCGTCAGCCCGAGGGCCGCGGCGACGAAGAGCGCGCTGGCGCCGCGCAACAGGCTCTTCGGATCGAATGTTTGAGATCGGGTCATCGTCTCTCTCCTGCGCGCGCGGTGTGCGAGCCGGACGCCCCGGCCCGCACGCCGCGTGGCGCGACTATTCGGTCAGTTGATAGTCGAGGCGCGTGACCACCCCGCGGCGCCAGACGGCGTTGCCGCCCTGAACCTTCGGCTCGTAGCGCCAGCGCTCCACCGCCCGGATCGTCGAGCGCTCGAACAGCGAGCTCGAGCAGTCGAGGATGCGGATATTGGTCGGCGTGCCGTCCGGGGTCACGTCGAAGGTGACCTCGCAGCTGCCTTCCGTGCCGCGCTCGGCGGCCCGCGGCGGGTATTGCGGCGGGATGCGGACCATCGGCTGGGCGTCCCGGTCGGACACGTCGAAGCTGACATTGTCGTTGTTCAGCTCAGGCGTTTCGAACTCGGGCAGATCGCCCATCTGCGTGGACAGATCCTCGCTGGGCTGATCGGCGACTTCGCGCTCGATCTGCGGCGGCGGGGGCGGCGGTTCCACCGCATCCACGTCGTCGATGCTCACGTCGCGCTGACGGATGTCGATCTCCTCGACCTCCTCGTTGATGACGATGCGGATATCCTCCGGACGTTCCTCAAGCGGAACCTCGTCGGTGAAGATCAGCACCTGCATCAGCATGAAGAGCAGGAAGGTGACGACGCCCGCGATCGGAACCCCGATCAATAGACGGATGATGCTGGCCATCTTGTCTCCTCCCTAGCCTTCTTCAGTGGAGATCGTCACGGGGATCTCCATGTCGATGAGAAGTTCCTGGACGTCCAGAACAGTCCCGGCCGGCGCCTCATTGTCGCCCTGGATCATCGCCTCAGCGCGAGGATTGGCCTCGCGAAGCTGTTCCAGGATGCTGCGCAGCTGGTTCTGCTCGTAAACGTCGCCGTCGACATAGATTTCCCCTTCCGAATTGACCGCCACCAGAATGGTCGGGCGTTCCCGTACCTGGGTGACGGTTTCCGGACGGACGATCTCGGCTCCGGGTTCCTTCACGAACACGGCGGTGACGATGAAGAAGATGAGCAGGATGAACACGACGTCCAGCATCGGCGTCATGTCCAGCTCGACATCTTCCTCGTCGTTCAATACGCGGCTTTGTCGGCGAGCCATGCTTGGTCCTCCCCTGCCGTCTATTCGTCATCCGGGCGCGTGAACGACGCCGGGATGTTGTTGGCGCGAAGCTCGTCCATGATCATGACGAGCGTGCCGTGTTCGGCGTCGTCAAACACCTCGATCACGACCGGCGAGTTGGGCGATTCCGCGCGAATGCGCGAGATCGCCGCCATGACGCGGCCGGCGCTGGTGGGGTCCTGATTGACGAACACGCGATTTTCGTCGGTCAGCTGCACCAGGATGGGCGTCGGGGCGTCCGGCGGCGCTTCCTCATCGCTGTCGGGCGGAGGCGTCAGATCGATGCCTTCCTCCTGAAGGAACGTCGCGGTCACGATGAAGAAGATGAGCAGGATGAACACGATGTCCAGCATCGGCGTCATGTTGACGTCGGCGTTGTCGTTCCCGCGTCTGGTTTTTCTGCGCATGACTTACTCCACCTCGAGCTCGTCGCTCAGCTCGTGCACGCGGCGTTTGGCCATGCGCTCGATCTGATTGGAGAACAGAAGACCAGACAGGGCCGCGACCATGCCCGCCATGGTGGGGATCGTGGCCCGCGCCACGCCCGAGCTCATCGCCCGCGCGTCCGAGGAGCCGGAGATCGCCATCACGTCGAACACCGCAACCATGCCCGTCACCGTGCCGAGCAGCCCGAACAGGGGCGCCACCGCGACCAGGGTCTTGATGAGCTCCACGTTCTGCTCGGCTTTCTGTTTTACTTCCGAAATGAGCTGATCCCGGATGGCCAGGGCGTGCCAGGAGTGGTGGTCGCTGCGCGCCCCCCACTCCTTCAGCGCCCGGTTCCGCACGCTTTTGTGCGCGAAACCGAAATAGGCCAGTCGCTCCAGGATGAACGCCCACATCACGAAGGTCAGCAGCATGATCCAGTTGAGGATCGGGCCGCCGCGCTCCAGAAACTGCTGGAGATCTGCTAGGGCGCCTGAAACATCCATGGGTTTTTTCCTTTAGCCCGCGGACTTTTCTTCGGCGTGACGCGCGATGATGCCGGCCGCCTGCTCTTCCAGGGCCTGCTGCGCACCGCGCGCGAAGCTCGCCGCGAAGGAGTGGATGAACAGGAGCGGGATCGCCGCGATCAGGCCCGACACGGTGGTCACCAGGGCCTCGGAGATGCCGCCCGCCATGATCTGCGGGTCGCCGGTGCCGAACAGGGTGATCTGGGTGAAGGTCCGGATCATGCCCGTCACGGTGCCCAGAAGGCCGAGCAGCGGAGCCACGCCGGCCGCCAGCTTCAGGAAGTTCAGACCGAACTCCAGCTTCGGCGTCTCGCGCAGGATCGCTTCGTCGATCTTCAGCTCGATGGTCTCAACCGGACGATCCTTGACCTCTTCATAGGCCAGCATGATGCGGCCCAGCGGGTTGGACTTCGACGCGGTCGAACGGCGCTTCTGGGCGTTGATCGCCGAGGTGGTCAGCAGAAGCATGATCAGGCGGAAGATGCCGAACAGCGCGGAGAAGACGAACAGCGCCGCGATGATCTTGGCGACGATGCCGCCCTGCTCGAAACGCTCGGACAGGTTGGGAACCGACTTGTAGATGTCGAGCAGCGCGCCGCGCGACGGATCCACCGGACCGGCGACGATTTCGCCCGGCTCGGCGTTCAGCAGGGTGCCGGCGGCCGAGAGCAGCGAGCCCGGGGGCTGGCGCTCAAGCGTGGTCAGGGCGCCTTGCTCGGAGTCCCAGCGCAAGAACAGCGGGCCGTCGGTCATGGCGATGAACGGGCCGACGCGGGTCACCGGCGTGGGCTGACCTTCGTTGAGGCCGAGCACGCGGCTGTTGAAGGTGATCACTTCGGCCTGCGCGTTCATTTCCTGGATCATCGTGGTGTAGATGCGTTCCAGCTCGTTACGCTCCGGCAGGGTCCGGCTTTCGGCCAGATCCAGCAGGTCTTCGGCGCGGCGCGGATATTGCGCCGAGATCAGCGAGGATTCGAGGATCGAGCCGAAATCGCCGCCGGCCTGACGGGCTGCGCCGAACAGCTCGCCGAAGGCGCCCTGCTCTTCGCGCAGCTGGGCGTCGAGTTCCTGGATGCGCGTCTGGTTCTCTTCAAACTGGGCCTGGGCGCGCTCGCCTTCGGCTTCCAGTCCAGCCAGCTCTTGCTGGGCCTGGCGCAGAAGCGCGGCCTGACGGTCGCGGTTCTGGCGAAATTCCTGGATGCGGCGCTGATTTTCCGCATCGGCCTGGCGCGCGTCTTCGCGCACCCGGTCGAGAAGCTGGGAAATCGAGGTCACCGGCTCGCGTTCGGCCTGGGCGAACGCCGGCGCGGAGACAAGCCCCGCGGCGAGCGAGACGGCCGCAATGGTTTTGATGAGCGTCTTCATCGGTCTGTAAACTCCCGTCTCGTCCGGTTATTGAGCCGTGCTCGGCCCAGGCAGCGGGGCCACGAAGACCTCCGGCGTGGTCACTTCATTGGCGATGCGGAACGCGCGCTGCACGTTGGAGGCCATGCCGCCCGGCACCGGACGCCATTCCGGATTGTCTTTGGTGCGCATCTCGATATTGCCGCCCACATTGCGGATCAGAGCCGCGCGGCCGATCTGCAAAATCTCAGCCTGGGTCGGCGTGCCGTCGATCATGACCTCTTCTGAATAGGCGCGCAGCGAGCGGCCGTAGGAGGCCTCGATCTCATAGGCGTTCAGAAGGCGGCGATATTTTTCCGCCGGCGGCAGCTGGGCGTCGCCGAGTTCTTCGCGGATCTCGTCGAGACGCTCGGTGCGCTCATCCATCTGGAACTGCAGGTCCTGCGCCACGAAGTCCTCAAGCTGGACGAACATGTCCAGGAGCATCGGCGCGAGGTCGCGCTCGAGGCTGCCGACGCGCTCAAGCTGGCTGTTCAGCGCGTCAAGTTCGTTCTGCTGCGAGCGCAGGAACACCCGCTGCTGCTCGAGGAAGACCCGCTGACCTTCGATCTGCTCCTGCAGAGCGAGATACTGACGCTCCGCGTTGTCCGCGTCGTCGGCCAGGCGGTCGATCTGCTCTTGAGCCTGGGCGCCTTGTTGCGTCGACTGGCGCGCCACCTGAAGCGCGGTGTCGAGCTGGGCCTGCGCCCCGCCGACGAAGACCAGCGCGGTGACCCCGGCCGCCAGCGTCGTGCGGATACCTTTAATCGTGTTGGACATGTTTCGCCTCACAGTAGCCGGCGCGGACGCAGTGTCCGCGCGCTTCCGTTTTCCCTCGCTCTTCGGTGCGCCGAACGTCGCCGCGACGGCTTCGGCCCCCCAAACAAATATAACGCGGCGCACCGCGCAGCCGCGGTCGGCAACCGACCGCAGCGGAATGGATGTGAGGAAATAACGCGAGTTTTCGTCATCCCCTCGTATCGCGGCGTAGCCCGCCGTCTCTTTCATTTGGATGAACGCTAGCACCGGCTTTACGAACCGATCAACCGCTCATGCAGCGCCGCCGGGGGGTGATACCCCGACTCCCCTTGTTATTACCCCGATAGGGTGGCCTTTTTGCGACAGCCCTGCAGGGCGCACCGGCGCCACCCCCAGGCCTTTGACCTTAAAAGAAAAATTTGCTGCCCGCGAACCAGCGCTCGAGCTGCGCCTGCGATGAGCTGCGGCCATTTCGCGGCCAAGCGCAGCGGCGGTCCGCCGAATGCGGCGGCCAAGTGCGGTGCGCCGCGCCGGGCGTTCGGGCGTCATGGCGGGCTTTCGGGAAAGGAGAGATGGCTGGGGCGCCAGGATTCGAACCTGGGAATGGCGGTACCAAAAACCGCTGCCTTACCACTTGGCGACGCCCCAGCAGGACCGGCGGGCCGGTCACGGGCCGCGGTATGTAGCCCGGCTTTTTCGCCGATGCAACGGCGCGGCTGCAGCTTCATTCCATGTGCACATTCACGCCGTCAGGCGATTGCATCGCCGGGGCGGCCCCGCTATAAGCCGCGCCTCGGTTCGGAGTATAGCTCAGCCTGGTAGAGCACTGTCTTCGGGAGGCAGGGGTCGCAGGTTCAAATCCTGCTACTCCGACCAGCTAAACGCCGCCGCTTCGCGGCCCAGACGCCCGCTCGCTTCGAGCGGGCGTTTTGCGTTGCGCCAGGGCGACAGGCGCTCGCTTACCCGCTCCCGTCGCCCCGTCGATGCTCGACCCGGCCGAATCCCCGCCCTAGGCTCACATTCGTGGGGTGTGAGCCAAGGACGTCGCAAAGACGGCGCGCGAGGGGATGATGAAGGGTTTCTGGTCGAGCTTTTTTGGCACCATCGCCGGACTGGTGGTCGCGGCCGCGCTGTTCGGGTTGTTCATCGTGTTCGCCATCGGAGGCCTGATCGCCTCCGCGGTGCAGAACGCGGAACCAAGCCGGAGCCCGCTCTCTGCAGCCGGCGCGGTGATTATCCAGGTCGACCTGCGCGAGCCGCGCCTGGACCAGCCGTCGGCCAACCCTTTCGCCTTTTCGCCCGCGCTCACCCATACCGATCTGCTCCTCGCCCTTGAGCGCGCCCGCAACGACGACCGGGTCGCCGGGGCGTTCGTGCGCGCCAATGCGATCTCCATGGCGCCGGGCCGCGCTGAAGAGATTCGCGCCGCCCTCCGCGCCCTGTCTGAGGCGGACAAATCGGTGATCGTCCACGCTCAAGGCTTTGAAGGTCCCGCGGTGGCGAATTATTTTGCGGTGAGCGGCGCGGACGAGCTTTGGCTGCAGGACACCGCCACCTTCTCGGCCACCGGCTACGCCACCGAAACGGTGTTCTTCGGCGAAGCCATCGAACGCGCCGGCGCCCAGGCGCAATTCCTGCAGCTTTACGAATACAAGAACGCCGCCGATCCCTTCGTCAGCGCCGATTACACCGAGGCTCACCGCGAAGCGACACTGTCCTGGCTGGGCTCGCTCTTCGACACCGCCATGGCTGGCGCCGCCGCCGACCGCGGCGTCACCGAAGCGGTCCTGCGCGAGGTGATCGAATCAGGACCCTACAGCGCCGAACAGGCGCTGGAGGCCGGGCTCGTCGATTCGCTGGGCCACCTGCCCGCCGCCGAGGACGCGGCACGTGCGGCCACGGGCGCTGAACGGTTCGTCACTGCGGCCGACTATGTCCGGTCCAGCCCGCCGGCGGCCGCCGGCCCCGTCATCGCCCTGATCGGCGGCGAAGGCGCCATCGAAACCGGAGAAGGCGACACAGGATTCGGCGGCGGCGCGGCGATCGGGTCTGACCGTTTGAGCCGCGCCATCGATTCGGCGGCGCGGGAGTCCTCGGTGCGCGCGATCGTGCTGCGCATCGACAGCCCCGGCGGTTCGGCGATCGCATCGGATCAGATCTGGGACGCTGTGGTCCGCGCCCGCCAGGCGGGCAAGCCCGTCGTCGTCTCCATGGGATCGGTGGCTGCGTCAGGCGGATATTACATCGCCGCGCCCGCCGACCGGATCGTCGCAAACGCCTCCACCCTCACCGGCTCCATTGGGGTGGTCGCCGGCAAGGTGGTCATTGACGGCGCGCTGCAGCGTCTTGGCGTGAACATCGAACCGCTCTCCGTCGGCGGCGAGTTCGCCACCGCGTTCTCCTCAGCCTCGCCCTGGAGCGAGACCCAGCGAGCGGCCTATCTCGGTCTGATCGAGGACACTTACCAGGACTTCACCGAGAAGGTCGCAATGGGCCGCGACCTGCCGCTGGCGCGCGTGCAGGCGCTGGCCCGCGGGCGTGTCTGGACGGGGGCCCAGGCGCTCGATCATGGCCTCGTGGACCGAATCGGAGGGCTTACCGACGCCATAGAAGAGGCCCGCGCCCTGGCCGGCCTGGCGAGCGACGAACCCGCCCGCATCCGCCGCTTTCCCGCCCAGCCGACGCCGCTGGAGGCGTTTCAGCAGCTTTTCGGCGTATCGGCGGAAGGCGCGCAAGCCGCCGCCCGGCTCAACGCGCTTCTGGAACTGCCCGAAGTGCGCGCCGCCCTGCGCGAGCGCGAACGCCTGGGCGCGCCGGGGGTCCGTCTGGAAAGCTATGAAGCCGAGCGCGGCGCAGCGGGCGACTAGACAAGCGCGCCGAGAAGCAGCACCGCGATGAAGCCGAAAAACAGCGCGATGAAATAGAGCGCGTCGAGCGTCAGCGTGCGCATCACGCTGGCGAAGCGTCCGCGCGCATACACAACGCGCTGCAGGCGGTACAGATAGACGTTGGAATAGATCAGCAGCACAAACCAGGCCAGGCCCGCTCCGATTACGCCTGACAGGATGGAGAGCGCCGAGGCGGTCAGAAACAGCGCCGAATGGAAGTGCAGCGATACGATCAAGTGATCGTAGAAAAAGAAGCGCCGCCGCCAGGCGTAGGTCAGCGACAAAAGCAGCGCATAGACCGGCACCATGACGAACATGATGCGCGGCACCCACTGCGCCGCACGCTCAAGCCAGCCGCCGGGGTCGCCCTGCACCTGCGCGAAGCGCTCGCCGAAATGCCGGCGCAGCGCCAGCGGCCAGATCGTGTCCGGCGCCGGCTCGCCAAAATCCTCCGGCACGAAAAAGTGGCGGATGGCGTCCGGCGTGGCGAGATCCTCGCCGTCACTTCCGACATCGATCGCCGGTCCGCTGAAGATCGAATCGTCCTCCGGCGCGCCCGGCCCGGGCGCCGCCGCCTCCGTGACCTCTTCGGCGGCCGCCTCGCCCGCGCCGCCTTCGGCCGCCGGCGGGCGCACGACCGCGCCGACCCGTTCCAGGGTTTCAAGCGCGCTCGCCGCCTCCTCTGGAGTGAGCTCCCCGCTTTCAACGGCGGCGTCCAGCTCTTCCGCGAGCTGGGCGGAAGAGGCGTCCCCGATATCGGCGAGCCCGTCGGCGTTGAACGCCCGGTCGAGCGCCGGCATCAGCAGGAAGAAGATCAGAGAGGCGATGATGTAGAGACGGAAAGGCGGCATGAAGCGCGCCCGCGCGCCCTTGAGGTAGGCGCGCGTCACCCTTCCCGGCCGCAGCAGAAGATTGGGAAGCGTGCGCGCCACGCGCCCGTCAAGCGCGGTCAGCCCCTCGATCATCTCCTGCAGGAGACCGCGAACCGGCCGGTGGTACTCGTCGGCGACCTGACCGCAATTGTGGCAAACGGGCCCTTGCAGGTCCGTCTCGCAATTGGCGCACGCACCCTCCGGCGTATCCGGTTCGAGGGCGGCGGGGCGAGACGGCCGGGCGCGCGCGCCGGCGCCGCCTGCCGCGGCTGCGGCGGCGGCGCCATGCTCGGCCGCGGTTTGGGCGGCTTGCTCGAGATCGTCGTTCAAGCCGCCCTCCCCTGGGTTTCGGCGGGTCTAGCCCTCGCCCTCATCGGTCTGGGCGGCGTCGGCCTTGCACAGATAGCGCGTGCGGTGGATGTGGACCAGATTGTCCTCCCAGCCGGTCACGTTAGGATTCACCAACGCTTTGTTCACGTAATAGACGATGGGGATGTAGGGCAAATCGTCAAGCATGAGCTGCTCGGCTTCGGCCAGCATGCGGCCGCGCTCTTCGGCGTCGAGCGTGCGGTTGGCCCGGTCCACGAGCTGGTCGTACTCCTCGTTGCTCCAGCGCGAATAGTTCATCGGGATCGAGCCCGTCTCCGCCAGGAACAGGAAATTGTAAGCGTCGTTATAGTCGCCGATCCAGCCGCCGTCGCCGAGCTCGTAATCGCCCGCGCGCAGGTTGGAATAGTGAATCTGGGTCTCGATGCCGATTATCTCGGCGTCCACCCAGTCGGCGATCAGCTCCCAATCCTGCTGGACGACGGGCGCGATGCGCGGGTTGTCGCCGGTTGTACGGTGGGCGTACTCGAACTGCAGCGGATTGTCCGGGCCGTAACCGGCTTCCTCGAGCAGTTCGCGCGCCATTTCGCGGCGTTCTTCCACCGGGGTCTCGAACCACTCGATGCGCGCGGTGTCGGGATAATCGTTCACGCCCGGCGGCACGAAGGAGTACGCCGGGATCTGGCCGGCCTGCAGGATTTCCTCGGCGATGAAGGTGCGATCAATCGCCATGCCCAGCGCATTGCGCACGCGCGGATCGTCGAACGGCGGCTCAGTCGTGTTGAACGAGAAGTAGACGATGCCGAGATAGGGGTGGATGCGCACATAGTCGGGAATCTCGCGCTGCAGGAAGTCGAGATTCGCCCCGGCGAAGTCCACGTTCAGGTCCAGCTCGCCGTTGCGTACACGGCGTTCGGCGGCCGGGTTGTCGACGGTGGGATAGTAGAAAACCTCGTCGACGCAGACATTCTGGCTATCCCAGAAGTTCGGATTGCGCTCTGCGAACACGAAGTCGTTGGCGCGCCAGTTCACCAGCTTGTAGGGCCCATTCACCTCGATGTTCTGAGGCTGAATCCAGGCGTCGCCATGCTCCTCCACCACGTGCTGGGGCACCGGGAAGGTGGTGTAGTGGGTCAGCAGCCCCGGCAGGTACGGCGCGGGAAACTCCAGTTCGATCTGAAGGGTGCGCGCATCGAGGGCGCGCACGCCGAGGTCTTCCGGCGCCAGCTCTCCGGTATTGACCCCGCGCGCATTCTTGATCGGATAAAGCAGCGAGGCGTACTGGGCGAGCGTTTCCGGGTTCAAGATGCGCTGCAGCGCGAACTCGAAGTCGGTTGCGTCCACCGGCTCGCCGTCCGACCACTGCGCTTCGCGCAAGGTGAACGTCCAGGTCAGCCCGTCCTCGGAGACCTCCCAGCTGTCGGCCATGCCGGGAATCGGCTCACCGGCCGCGTCCTCGGTGAACAGGCCGATGAACATGTCGCCGATGATGTTGTTCTCCCACGTGCCCGACGCCTTGTGCGGGTCGAGCGAGAGCGGTTCGGCGCCGTTGCCGCGGTGCAGGACCACGAGGTCGCTGTCGGCGGAGTCTCCGCCGCCGCCGCAGGCCGCGAGGGTCAGGGCGGAGGCGCCGGCTGCGAGCGCCAGAGCGAAACGTCGGGTGAAATTCATAGAGGCGTGCTCCCCTGCTTTTATAAGCATGCGGGCCGTTCGGCTCCGCGTGTGTGCGTTTCGCCGCTCAGCCCGGCGGGCGGGAGCGGCGGTGTGAAGGCCCGGGCGCCCGGTCTTCAGGCGCGTTGAAAGGCTCCGTCCCCGCCATCTTGAACCCACGACTGTGAGCGTTCGATGAACGGGCGGCGGCGCGTTGTAGACGCAATCTCTTCGAGAACGCCCCCTGATTTCAAGCAAAACCGAAAGATGCTGCGCATCTGCCGGCGCTGCGCTCGCCTGATCGCCGGACGCATAGGCGCCTTGGCGGCGCGCCGCGATTGCGCGATCATTGTTCCAGGTGCGATGTCGCGGCGATCCCGCCGAGGCGCACGAGAACCGCGCGCGCGGCGGGCCGGGCGACGCCGCCGCGCGCTGCGCCATGCGTAGAAGGGGCTTCTTTATGAAACATTTCGCGTTATTCGCCGTCTCCGTGACGTGTCTCGCCGCAACGGCCCCGCACGCACTTGCGCAGGGCGCCGACCCGCTCGATCCCATTCTCGCGTGCCGGTCGATCGGCGAGGACGCCGAACGCCTCGCCTGCTTCGACGCCGCGGCGAGCGCGCTTGGCGGCGAAGACGAGGCCGGCGAGATCGTCGTGGTGCGCCGCGAGCAGATTGAACAGGTCGAGCGCGAAAGCTTCGGCTTCTCGGTGCCGGGCATGAGCTCGCTCGCCGAGGCGATGGCGGGGATGTTCCCCGCCGAGCCGTCGGCGCCGGAACCGCACCATGCCGCGATGGACGTCTCCGAACCGCAGCGGACTGAGCCGGCGCGCAGCGAGCCTGTCGAAACGCCGGCCGCCCGGGCCGACACCGCGCCGCAGCCCCAAAGCGCCGAAGCCCCCGGCGCCGACGCGGGCGCGCGCGCCGAAGAAGCCACCGGCGTCTCAGTGCAAGAGCGCAACAATTCCGGCGAAGCCACCGTGGTGGTGATGGCGATCGAGCGCTATCACGAGTTCGATTATCAACGCGGGCGCTTCCACATGGAAAACGGCCAGGTCTGGGAGCAGACCGAGACACAGCGCATGCGCATGCCGCGCAACAGCGACGCGTTCGCGCATATTCGCCGCCTGACCATGGGCGGCTACGTTTTATCCATCAACGACCGCGGCGCACGCACCGATGTTCGCCGCATCCGATAGAGCCAGACCCGACAGGACCGCCCATGCTTCGATACACGCTCATGCTCGCCGGAGCGCTTGCAGCGACGCCCGCCGCGGCCTCCGCCCAGTCACCGTCGGCCGAGGCCGGTCCGGTGGACGCGCTTTTGAACTGTCAGACGATCGAAGCCGAGCCGGCCAGGCTCGCCTGCCAGGACGCGGCGCTGGCCGACTTTGAGGCCGCCCTGACCTCCGGGCGCATCGCCGTGGTGGAGCGCGAAGTGGTGCGTGCGGTGGAGCGCGACAGCTTCGGCCTCGCGCTGCCTCGCGTCGGCGCGCTCGGCGCCCTGTTCGCCCGCGGAGATGACGCGGACGCGGAGCTGCAGACGCCCACTGAAGAAACGCTGGAGGACGGCGCGGTGGTTGAATACGCCCGCGGCGGCGGAGTGGCCGAGATTCGCGGCCTTCCGGTGGCGAATGTGGAGGAAGACCCTTTCGACCGGCTTATCGTCACGCTGGAGAACGGGCAGGTCTGGGTCCAGACCGATTCCACCCGCCTGCCGAGCGTGCGCCCGCGCCATTACGACGAGGGCCTCACCGCCCGGATCCGCACGCGGATGTTCGGCGCTCACATCATGGAGTTGAGCCACACACGGCGCAGTTTCTCGGTGGAACGGCGCAATTAGCGCGCCGTCCGGCCGCAGGGTCGGCGACGCCGTTTTGATCGGCGCAACCGGCGCGCTGTCGATCCTTGGGATCAATCGCGTCGCCCTGAGTCTCACATCATGCGCGCGCTATCGATCCTTCGGATCGATCGCGTCGCCCCGAGTCTCACTTCATGCGCGCGCTATCGATCCTTCGGATCGATAGCGTCCCGCAGGCCATCGCCGATGAAGTTGAAGCAGAACAGCGTGATCATCATGGTCAGCGCCGGGAAGATCAGGGTCCACGGCGCGATCTCCATGTCCCGCGCGCCGTTCGAAATCAGATTGCCCAGCGAGGTCAGCGGCTCCTGTACGCCCAGACCGAGGAAGCTGAGGAAGCTCTCCGCCAGGATCACCACGGGGATGGTCAGCGTCACATAGACGACGACAGGGCCCAGCACGTTCGGCACGATATGGCGCCGGATGATGGAGAACTGCGACACGCCCGCCGCCTGGGCGGCCTCGACGAACTCCATGCCCTTGAGCGCAATGGTCTGCCCGCGCACGATGCGCGCCATGGTCAGCCACTCCACCGCGCCGATGGCGACGAAGATCAGGATGATGTTCCGGCCGAACACGACCATCAGGATGATCACGAAAAAGATGAAGGGCAGCGAATAGAGCACGTCGACGATGCGCATCATCAGCTGATCGACGCGCCCGCCCACGAAACCGGCGGTGGCGCCCCATAGAACACCGATGGCCAGCGACACCATGGTCGCCACCACGCCCACCATCAGGCTCATGCGCAGACCGACCAGCACGCGCGCGAACAGGTCGCGCCCCTGCGCGTCGGTGCCGAACAGGTGCAGGTTTTCAAACGTCGGCCCGATCTGCACCCGGTCGCGGTAGATGAAGCTGGAGTCGTGCACCCACAAGAGCGGGCCGATGAACGCCAGGAACACCAGAACGCAGAGCAGGATCAGGCCGGCCACCGCCGCTTTGTTGCGCAGAAGCCGCGTGCGCGCGTCGTCCCAGAGCGAACGCCCCTTCACAGCGGCGTCTTCGAGCATGCGCTCCTTTTCCGAAGGCGTGGAGGTCAGAACCATCAGTCGTACTTCACTTTCGGGTTCAGCGCCGCATACAGCAGGTCGGCCACAAGGTTCAGGATGATGATCAGGCTGGCGTAAAGGATCACCACGCCCATCACCACGGTATAGTCGCGCTGCAGCGCGGCGAACACGAACTGGCGCCCGATCCCGGGCAGCGAGAAGACCTGCTCGATGACGATGGAGCCGGTGAGCAGGGCTGCGGACGCCGGCCCCAAATAGCTCACCAGCGGCAGGATCGCGCTGCGCAGCGCGTGCTTGAAGATCACTGCAGGCGCCGAGAGCCCCTTGGCCCTGGCGGTGCGAATATAGTTGGAGCGGATGACCTCGATCATCGAGGCCCGCATAAGCCTTGAGATGATCGCGATCTGCGGCAAGGCGAGCGTGACGACCGGCAGAATCAGCCTGTCCAACGTCATGCCGTGTCTGGGATCAAGCCCGCCGGATGGCAGCCAACCAAGATAAATGCCTATGGTCAGCGCCAGGATCGGACCCACCACGAACGGCGGAATAACGATCCCGACGGTGGCGAACGCCACCACGCCGTAATCGGCGCCGGTGTTCTGGCGCAGCGCGGCGATGGAGCCGAACACCGTGCCGATCACCACCGCCAGAGACATGGCGAGCAGCCCCACGGTGGCCGACACCGGAAACCCCTCGGCGATGATGTCGGCGACGTCCTTGTCGCGGAATTTCAGCGAGGGCCCCAGATCGCCCTGAACCAGCCCGCCGAGGTAATCGACATACTGTTTCCAGACCGGCTGATCCATGCCGTAAGCCGCGAGAAGGTTCTGACGAATCTCCTCGGGCATGGGCCGTTCCAGATCGAACGGACCGCCCGGAGCCCCGCGCATCATGAAGAACGCCAGCGTGATGATCACGAGGATCGTCGGGATGGCGACAAGGATGCGGCGGACGATGTAAGCGGGCATGAAGAAGCCGATGACGCTGTGGGAAGATGACGGTTTTGTGGGCTGCGTAGCCGTTTTGATCAAGAACGCCCCGCAGTAGGCGCGATTTATTCCATACGCTCAAGTGTTTCCGGCGCGGACGAGTCTGCGCCGCGCGTGTCGATGTGGGCGCTCGCCACGGCCGGCGCCGGGCCGGCCAGCGCCGCTGCGGCGACTTTGACCGCGAACAAGGCGATCACCGTCAACGCCGCAAGCCGGAGGCGGCGGGACGCGGAGGCGGCGAGGCGGGCGGCGTCAGGCATGATGACCAGGGCTCCAGAACCGTGCGCCTCGGCCCATGCAGGAAGCTTGCCGCTCTCAGATGCGTGATCGCGGCTGAACGCAGTGTGAATTGCACGCGCGTAGGCGGCGCGTATCCTGGCAGGGATGAAGACGGAGCGATTCTAATGGCGGCGCGCGCCTGGTGGCGGGATTTCAGCCTGGAAGGCGGCGCGGTGCGGGTGCGCAAGACCGGCGCTTTGGTGCCCGTAGAGCCCGGCGTCGTCGGCGAAGTGCTCGCCTGGCTTCGGTTTCACCTCGCGGTGGCGGCGAGCACGGCGGCCCGGCGCGCGGACGGGCCCTCGGTATGGTTCGCCCCGGATGCTCCGCGCGCATGGTATCTGATCGCTCCGGTGATGCGCCTGGCCGGACTGAACATCGCGGATACGCCAGAAACGGCCGATATCGGCTTCTTTTTTGAAGACGCCACCACCGGATCTCCCCCTGCCCCTCCGGGCCTGCGAATGATGAACGGCGCCTGCAAGGATGTTTCGAAATCGCACGTGTCGGACGTATTCGAGCAGGTGTCGGGACGCGCGCTCGCGGTCGATCCGGAAACCTTCGCCGGCGCCATGGCTGTGAAGTCGGAGAAGAACGGCGCCCATGACGGCCGGGTGGTCAACGGCCCCTGCCCGCGCGCGCTGGGTCTGGTCTATCAGCGTCTTGTGGATAATCTCGCCGAAGACGGGCTGGTGGAGGACCTTCGCTGTCCCACCGTTGACGGCGAGATTCCCGTGGTCTTCATGAAGCGCCGCCCTGCGCAAACCCGCTTCGCCAACGCCAATGCTGAAGTGATGAAGCTTGACCCTCGCACCGTGTTCAGCGCCGAGGAGCGCCGCCTCATCAAACGCTTCTGCGCGGCCATGGGCCTTGAGTGGGGCGGTCTCGACGTGCTTCGCGACCGGCGCGACGGCATGATCTGGATCGTCGACGTGAACAAGACCGACATGGGTCCGCCCACCGCGCTGCCCCTGTCGGATAAAATGGCCGCGTCGCGCACGCTGGCTTTGGCTCTGCGCGCCTACGCCGAGCGCCTGACCGGCGCTGGAGGACACGAATGAGCATCCCCTTTGTGCGCGAGTTCGAGTTCGAATACGGGCGCTGCGATCGGCTAAGCCCGCTTGTGCGCCGGGTTATCGCGCCGAACCCCGGCCCATTCACCTTCACCGGCACCGGCGTCTTCATCGTGGGAAACGGCGAGGTCACGGTGATCGACCCCGGCCCGGCCATGGCCGAGCATGAAGCCGCGCTCGACGCCGCCTTGAAGGGCGAGCGGGTCACCCATGTCCTCGTCACCCACCATCATCTCGACCATTCGCCCCTCGCCCATGTCCTGGCGAAAAAGCACGGCGCAAAAGTCCACGGCATGAGCCCGCCCGGCGCGGCGCCGGAAGGCGGCGAGGTGCGGATGGAGGCGGGCGACGATGTCGGTTTCCGCCCGGATAAGGAGGTGGCCGACGGCGACGTCTTCACCGGACCGGGCTGGACGCTCGCAGCGCTTCACACGCCCGGCCACACCTCCAACCATGTCTGCTATGCGCTGGAAGAGGAGAACACGCTTTTCTCCGGCGACCACGTGATGGGCTGGTCCACATCGGTGGTCAGCCCGCCGGACGGCTCCATGGGCGATTACATCGCCCAGCTGGAGCGTATGCGCGCGCTCGATTTCGACGTCATCCGCCCCACCCACGGCCCGGCGATCGAACAGCCGCGCGCCTTCCTGGACGCTTATATCGAGCACCGCCGCGCGCGCGAGCGCCAAATCCTAAATGAGATCGAGGCCGGCAGGACGACGATCCGAGACATGGTGGCCTCCATGTACGCCGACGTGGACAAGCGCCTGCACCCGGCGGCGGCCCATTCGGTGCTGGCGCACATCATCCATCTGGTCGAGCAGGGCCGTGTCGTCACGCCCGGCGCGCCGGGGCTGGACGCGCAGTATAAGCTGGCGGTCTGACGCATAGCCGGGGGGAGCAAGCCATGAAACCACAGACGATTATTCTGACGGCGGCGCTTTTCCTCGCCGGTTGCGGCGGCGGTGAGCGCACCGTGGAGATCGAGGGAACCTTCGCAGGTTTTGAAGGCGCGGCCGTATCCGGCGTCCGCGTCCAGGCCCAAGACCGTGACGGCGCCGCGGTGAGCGGCCCCGACGGCGCGTTCGCCTTCACCGTGCGCAAGCACTACGCCGCAAACTTCCTGCCTGTGTCGGGGGTCTATCTCGACCCGGTGTCTTTATACGCCGAAGGCCCCGATGGCGCGGCGGGCTACGGCGCGGCCATGGCGCTCTCCACGTCCGGTCAGGCGGACCCCGCCCTGCTCGTCCTGCTGCCTGAAGCGATGCTCGCCGAGGCGCAGGCCCAGCTCGATTCGCGCGGTGCGCAATGCGGCGGAGTCCCCGGCCGGGCGTTCGCTCACGCCTTCCTTGGCCATCTTGACCAGATCGCCGCGCAAGACCGATTTCGGCGCGCCGTCGCGGACGGGGTGACCGGGCAAGGCCTGCGCTGGCGCGTGGAACAGCTCCTGATGGGCGCACGGACCGATTGCGGATTGTCGGAAGAAAACTGGCGCGGCGATCTCGACGCGCTTGAAGCCGTGTTCGACCCTCAGTAGGGCCGCCCGGCGCGCGCCATCACGCGCACCGCCTCGCCCGCGCCGATGCGCACCGGGTCCTCGTAGCCGCAGCGGAACCCATCGGCGTCAAGATCGGCGACCGCGCGCGCCACACTGTTCGCGTCATACACTTCGGTCACGTCCACATAGGCGATATGGCACGCGCCGATGGGGCCCGCCTCGCGCAGCGCCGTGACCACGAGCACCTGCTCCTCGGTCTGCGTCTCGCCGGTGAACGCCCCGGCGTCCGGGTCATAGACCGGCGTCGCTGAAGTCCAGCGATGAATGGTCGCGAACGGAACCCAGGCGTCCGCCTCGCGCCGCACCCGCCACTCGACAACCGGCGAGAAGGACTGGAAGGCGCCGCGCCTAACCGGTCTTTGCGCCTGCTGTTCGACACGCGTCCGCTGGGAATAGGCGAGGCCGGCCGAGTGCTCGCTGGCGACGACGAACACCGCCCAGCCCGCATAGCCCTCGCAGCGCTCGTTCACCAGCGCGGACCCTTCGATCTCAACGCAGTCCTCAAGGCGCGTATAGGCGCTCTGCACCTCGCCGTCCGGCGTATGCGCCGCAAGCGCCAGCACGGCCCCCGCCAATTCGATCATGATCGGCCCCCAGCCGGTTACGCAAGACGCAAGCTTAGCCCGCCGCGCCCATGAACGGTAGCCGGAAAGCAGGCTTCAGCACGCAGGGCCGCCTTGACGCTGGCGCCGCGCCCGGCCATCACCGCGCCATGAGCGACGCACCCGCATCGGGATCAAAGGAAGTCCGGCGCTCCGGACCGAAAGCCTGGCTTGGGCGCCTGGGGACGTTTGTAAAGCAAAGCTATTCCGACGGTCGCTCGCCCGCCCTGTGGCTCGCCGCGCTTATCGTGGGGCTGTTCGCCGGGTACGCCGCCGTGGGTCTGCGCCTGGCGATCGAAGGCGTGCAGCTTGTCTGGTTTCAGGATGGAAGCGAACGCCTGGCCAGCGCGGCGCGCGAGCTGTCGGCCCTGCATATCATCGCCGCTCCGATCCTGGGCGGGGTGGCGGTGTCCGGCCTGCTTTATCTCGGCGAACGCATGGGCTGGCTGAAAGAGACCCGCGCGCTCGGCGTCAGCGACGTGATGGAGGCGCGTGCGGTCACGGGCGGCAAGATGGAGGCCGCGCCGGGCCTGCTCTCGGCCGTGATCGCGGCGGTGTCGCTCGGCTCGGGCGTTTCGGCGGGACGCGAAGGTCCGGCGGTGCATCTGGGCGCCACGCTGGCGAGCCTCGTCACGCGGCCCCTGGGCCTGCCGGCGCGCGGGGCGCGCATCATGCTCGCCTGCGGCGCGGCGGCGGCGGTGGCCGCCAGCTTCAACGCGCCGGTGGCCGGCGCCCTGTTCGCGTTCGAGGTGATCCTTGGCCATTACGCCCTGCGCTCCATCGCGCCGGTGGCGGTGGCGAGCGTCACGGGCGCGGTGATCTCGCGCATTCATTTCGGCGCCCAGCCCGCCTTCGCCATCCCGGAGCTCGATCCGGCGAGCCTTCTGGACTTCGCCGCCATGGTCCCGCTGGGCGCGGCGGCGGCAGGGGTCGCCATCCTCTTCGTCTCCGGCGCCGCAAACGCGCCGCGCCTGGTCGCCGATCAAGCCAAAAAGCTTGCCTGGCCGCTCTGGGCGTTGCCGCCGTTTGGCGGGCTTCTTGTGGGGCTGATGGCCGCCGCCGCGCCGGAAATCCTCGGCGTCGGGTACGAAGCCACCGCCACGGCGCTGGCCGGCGGATACGGGATCGGCTTCCTCGCCGGCTTGCTGGCGCTGAAACTGATCGCCACGGTGACCACCCTCGCCTTCCGGTTCGGCGGGGGGGTGTTCTCACCCTCGCTTTATCTCGGCGCCATGCTGGGCGCGCTGTTCGGCGCGGTGGCGACGACGCTGTTCGGGGAGCAGACCTCCGGTGCGGCGTTCTACGCCGTGGTGGGCATGGGCGCAGTGTCCGGCGCGGTGCTGGGCGCGCCCTTGTCCACCACGCTCATCGTGTTCGAACTCACCGCCAACTACGAAGCCTCAATAGCGCTGCTGGTGGCGGTCTCGCTGGCCACGGTGATCTCCACCTCGGTGACGAAGGGCAGCTTCTTCCACAAGATGGTGGAGCGCCACGGCTATGACCTGACCAGGGGCGATGCGCGCGTCATCCTGCAGACCATACGCGCGCGAGACGTCATGACTCCGTTGGACAAATCCGACGCCAAGGCCGAGATGGACGAGCCCCATGTCTATGAAGATGACTATCTGGGCCGGGTGATCGGCTTCTTCTCAGCCGAAAAGATCGACGGCGCCCCGGTGCGCTCACGCACCGGCGACCAGCCCATCACCGGCTATATCACCAAGGCGGATGCTCACGTGGCGTACGCAAGAGCGCTGCAGATGCGCCATGAGGAGGAGCATCGCTAGGCGCGCCCCCTTGCGCCGGAACGCGTTACGCACTACGTTACACCATGATCCGGAGCTGGGCGGACAAAAAGACGAAGGCGTTCTTCGAGACCGGGCGAGCGCCCAAAGGAGCCGGCTGGGCGAGCCTCGACCGCGTCGTCGCGCGCAAGCTTCTGGCTCTGGCTTCGGCCGAACGGCTTGATGATTTGCGGTCTCCGCCGGGTAATCGGCTCGAAGCGCTGAGCGGCGACCGGAACGGTCAGTATTCGATCCGCGTGAACGACCAGTGGCGCATTTGCTTCTGCTGGTCGGAGGGCGCCGCAGACGATGTTGAAGTGACGGACTATCATTGAGGCGCCGGATGACCCGCATTCCCGCACAGCCCGGCTTGATCGGCCTTCAGGTCCACCCCGGCGAATACCTCGCCGAGGAATACCTCGCGCCGATGGGCTTGAGCCGGCGCAAGGCCGCCGACGCGATGAACATCAGCGCGGCGAACCTCTCCCGCTTCATCGCCGGCAAGCAGTCGGTCTCCATCGAACTGGCGGTGCGGCTCGGCACGGCGTTCGGCACCACGGCGCAATTCTGGCTGAACCTTCAGCAAGCCTACGATCTCGCGACGCTTCGATCAGAGCGCTGGGCTGAAATCGAGGCGGAGGTCCGCCCGCTCTCAGCCTGAGCGCGCACACCTCACCCCCTGCCCTTCGCGCCTCCGCGTGCTAGTTTCGTTCTCCTTTCGAATCGAAGCGCCGCGAGGCCGTGCATGTCCGATCTGCCGCTGTCCCAGCAAGCCGCCGCGCGCCCTCCGCGCGCCGACGCCGATTATCTGCAAGGGCTGAACCCGGAGCAGAAAAAGGCGGTGGAGACGGTGGACGGGCCGGTTCTGGTGCTCGCCGGCGCGGGCACGGGCAAGACGCGCGTGCTGACCACGCGGCTCGCCCATATCCTGGCCACCGGCCGCGCCCAGCCCTGGCAGATCCTGTCGGTGACCTTCACCAACAAGGCCGCGCGCGAGATGAAGCATCGCGTGGGCGCGATCATCGGCGAGCAGGTGGAGGGCCTGCCCTGGCTTGGCACTTTCCACTCCATCGCCGCCCAGATCCTGCGCCGCCACGCCGAGCTGGTGGATTTGAAATCCAGCTTCACGATCCTCGACACCGACGACCAGCTGCGCCTGATCAAGCAGATCCTGGAAGCTGAAGGGATCGACACCAAGCGCTGGACGCCGCGCCATTTCGCCAGCCTGGTGGACGGCTGGAAGAACCGCGCGCTCACTCCCAAGCGCATTCCCGAAGAGGACAAGTGGAGCTTCGCCGACGGCAAGGCGGGTGATCTCTACCGCCTCTATCAGGAACGCTTGAGCGTCCTGAACGCCTGCGATTTCGGCGATCTTCTGCTGCATAACATCACGATTTTCCAAGAAAACGCAGACGTCCTGGCCGATTACCAGCGCAAATTCCGCTATCTTCTGGTGGACGAGTATCAGGACACGAACGTCGCCCAGTATCTCTGGCTGCGGCTGCTGGCGCGCGGCTCCAACAATGTGTGCTGCGTGGGCGATGACGACCAGTCCATCTATGGCTGGCGCGGCGCGGAAGTGGACAACATCCTGCGCTTTGAGAAAGACTTCCCCGGCGCGGAGGTGATCCGGCTGGAGCGCAATTACCGCTCCACCGCGAATATTCTAGGCGCGGCCTCAGGCCTCATCGCCGCCAACAAGGCGCGCCTGGGCAAGACGCTGTGGACCGAGGACGCCGACGGCGAAAAGGTGCAGGTTTCCGGGCTTTGGGACGGCGAGGCCGAAGCGCGCTTTGTCGCCGACGAGATCGAGTCCCATGTGCGCGGCGAGGGCAAGCATTGCGATATCGCGATTCTGGTGCGCGCCTCCTGGCAGATGCGCGCGTTTGAAGACCGCTTCATCATGCTGGGCCTGCCCTACAAGGTGATCGGCGGTCCGCGCTTCTTCGAACGCGCCGAAATCCGCGATGCGCTCGCCTATCTGCGCCTGGTGCGCGCAGAGACCGATGACCTCGCGTTTGAGCGCATCATCAACACGCCCAAGCGCGGCGTCGGCGACACCAGCGTGCAGAAGATCGCCGCCGTGGCGCGCGGGAGCCAGGTTCCCATGGTCGAAGCCGCCCGCCTGATGACCCAGACCGACGAGATCAAGGGCAAGGCGCGTTCGGGTGTTCAGGCCTTCCTGCGCGATCTGGACCGCTGGCGCGAGCAATCCCGCGACATGCGCCATGACGAGCTCGCCGAGATGATCCTGGATGAAAGCGGCTACACCGCCATGTGGCGCGAGGACAAAAGTCCGCAGGCGGCAGGCCGGCTGGATAACCTGAAAGAGCTCGTGCGCTCCATGGGCGGCTTCGACAGCCTTGAAGCCTTCCTGGAGCATATCGCCCTGGTCAGCGACGCCGACCGGGCCGAAGACGGCGACGAGGTGTCGATCATGACGCTGCACGCCGCCAAGGGGCTGGAGTTTCCGTTGGTCTTCCTGCCAGGCTGGGAGGAGACGGTGTTTCCTTCCCAGCGCTCCATGGATGAAGGCGGCACGGCCGCGCTGGAGGAAGAACGGCGCCTGGCCTATGTGGGCATCACCCGCGCGAGAGAGCGGGCCGTCATCAGTTTCACCGCCAACCGGATGATCTATGGCCGCTGGCAAAGCGTCATTCCCAGTCGCTTCATCGACGAGATGCCGCAAGCCCATTGCGAAGCGAAATCGGAGACCGGGTATTACGACGCCGGCCCCGGCTTTGAAAGCGTCGCCGAACCGGCCGACCCGTTCCGGTCAAGCTATGAAAGCCCCGGCTGGAAGCGATTTCAGGCCAGCAAAGCCGCCGGCCGCCGCGCCGATCCCGGCGTCATCGAAGGCAAGGCCCAGCTCATCGAAAGCGGCGACGCCAATTCGGTGGGCGGCAGCTCCGGCTGGCGCCCCGGCGACCGCGTCTTCCACCAGAAATTCGGCTATGGCGTGGTGAAGATCACCGACGGCGCGAAGCTCACCGTGGCCTTCGACAAGGCCGGGACGAAGAAGGTGGTGGCGAGCTTTGTGGGGGCGGCGCCTTAGGGGCGAAGCCAGATTCAATCCCTCGAAAGCGAACCGCCGCGCTGACGCCCCCTTCTCCCCCTCCAAGGGGGACGGCGGCGCATCCTCACCGGCGGATAAGCGCGCGGAGAGCCGCCCCTCTCCCTCACCCTCTCCCCGCAGAGCGGGGCGAGGGGGACTTCAGTGTTGCGCCTTGTTCTGAAGCGGACCGGCTAAACGCCGCCCAGCAGAAACGCCGCTGTCAGCAAGAGCCCCGTGGTGCGGTTCGATTTAAAGCGCTTCAGACAGTCACTCCCGTCCTCTGGATCAAACCCGCCCGATTGCCAGAGCAGGTGCGCGGCGTAGACCGCAAAGCCCAAAGCGAAGAACAGACCGGCGCCGCCGACAACGCCCGCCGCGGCGGCGAGCAGCGCCGAGGCGATGTAGAACGCGGTCACGCCCGGCTTCACGCCCGGCCCAAGGGCGCGCGCGCTGGACTTCACGCCCACAAGCGCGTCGTCCTCCTTGTCCTGGCAGGCATAGATCGTGTCATAGCCGATGGTCCAAAGGATCGCCGAGGTGTAGAGCAGGAGCACCGCCGGATGAAAGGGCGAGCCGAGCGCCGCGGCGCCGGCCACAAGAATCCCCCAGTTGAAGGTGAGCCCCAGCCAGGCCTGCGGCCACCAAGTGATCCGCTTCATAAAGGGATAGGCGGCGACCAGCACCAACGCGGCGAGCCCGGTGAAGATCGCGGCCGGCGGCAGGAGGATCAGCACCACCAGCCCCACAAGGCATTGCGCGATCAGGAAGATCCAGGCGCTCTTAAGCGAGACCGTGCCCGCCGCCAGCGGCCGGTTGGCGGTGCGCGCCACCTTTGCATCCAGATCGCGATCCACGATGTCGTTATAGGTGCACCCCGCCCCGCGCATGGCCACCGCGCCGACGCCGAACAGCACCGCCCACCACAGATCGATCCAGCCTAAACCCGTCTCCAGCCGCGCCGCGGCGAGCCCGAACCAGCACGGCAGCGCCAGCAGCCAGAACCCCACCGGCCGGTCATAGCGCGCCAGGCGCAGGAACGGGCGCAGCGGCTCGGGCGCACGGTCCACCCAGCTTGCGGGCAACGAGTCGGCGACGCGGCGATCATCTTGAAGCGTGCTCATGGGGCGGGGATAGCGCAGGCGCGCCCGACGGGAAAGCCGGGCCCCGGTTTCATCCCCGGCTTTAAGCCGGGGGGAAGACCGGGGTCCACCGCGCTTGAATGTCAAAACGCCAAGCCAGCGGCGCGGCCGGCTTGGCGTGAGTGCAGGCAAACGGCGATGGATCCCGGTCTCGCCCTCCAGCCTTCGCCGGGGATCGAACCGGGACCCGGCTTCGTGTCGGGCGCCCTTTAGCCCCGAGATCGCGAAGCGCAGGCGCCACCGGCGAAAAAATCGGGCTTTGCGGCGGCCCCTTTCGCGGCGCCCGGAAGAATCTAGCCGGCGGCGGGACGCGTCGCCGCGCTCTTACTCCCTCCCCCTTGCGGGGAGGGTGGGCCGGAGCGCAGCTCCGGGTCGGGTGGGGGTATGGGGCGAAACACTTCAGCTGAACAAGCTGGCGCCGCTCCCCCTCCGCCCCGCGCTGGCGCGCGGCGCACCTCCCCCGTTAAGGGGGAGGAGTTGGCGCCGTCTCTGAATGCCGGCCTGAAGCGCCCTAAATCCCCGTGATCGCCACCGTCTTGGCGTTGGTGAAGGCGTGGATGCCGTCGCGGGCGAGCTCGCGGCCATAGCCGGATTTCTTCACTCCGCCGAAGGGCAGGCGCGGATCGGAGGCCACCATCTGGTTCACATAGGTGGAGCCGGCCTCGATCGTCGACGCCGCATGCTCGATCTCGCCGGCGTCGCGCGACCAGACGCTGGCGCCCAGCCCGTAGCGGTGATCATTGGCGATCCCAACTGCAGCGTTGAGATCGCGCGCGGAGAAAAACAGCGCGACGGGCCCGAACATTTCGTCCTCATAGCCCGGCGTGCCTTTTGGAATGGCTTCCAGAACGCCGGGCTTGACCCAGGCGCCCTCGCCGCGTTCGGGCGTCAGCGTCTCCTTCGCGCCGGCCTTCACGGTCTCCTCGACCTGGCCCATGAGCTTTTCCGCGGCCTCGACCTCCACCAGCGGGCCCACATCGGTGTCCTCGTCCATGGGATCGCCGACGGTGAGCGCCTTCATCTGCTCGATGAACTTGTCGCGGTATTCTTCATACACCTGCTCATGGACGATGAAGCGTTTCGCGGCGATGCAGGACTGGCCGTTATTCTGCACCCGCGCCTTCACGCCGATTTTCGCGGCTTCATCGAGATCCGCGCTGGGCAGGACGATGAAGGGGTCGGAGCCGCCAAGCTCCATGACGCTGGGCAGGATCGCCTTGCCCGCCTGTTCGGCGACCTTGGCGCCGGCGCCTTCAGACCCGGTGAGCGTCACCCCTCTCACGCGGCTGTCTTCGATGATCTTCGAGGAGAGATCGGACCCGATCAGAAGGCTCGACCAGGCCCCGTCCTCGAACCCGGCGCGTTTCAGCACGTCCTCGATCGCCAGCGCGCAGCCGGGCGTGTTGGAGGAGTGTTTCAGGATTCCCGGATTGCCCGCCATCAGGTTCGGCGCGGCGAAGCGAAAGACCTGCCAGAACGGGAAATTCCACGGCATCACCGCGAACACCGGCCCCAGGGGAAGGCGCCGGATGAAGCAGCGCCCCTTCTCTTCGGCCTCCAGCGGTTCGTCGGCCAGAAACCCCTCCCCGTGCTCGGCGTAGAAGCGGCACGCTGAGGCGCATTTATCGATCTCGGCGCGGGCCTGGCTGATCGGCTTGCCCATCTCGGTGACCGCGAGACGGGCGAGCGTCTCCTTGTCCGCATCCAGAATTTCGGCCGCTTTCATCAGGCGCTGCGCACGGTTGTCGAAACCAGCGCGCCAGAGCGTTTGAAACCCCTCGAACGCAGCCTCCAGCGCCGCGTCCACATCGCCTTCGGTGTGGCGGTCATATTCGCCGGCCTGCTCGCCGGTTGCGGGGTTGGTGACGGTGATCTTGCCCATGGCGCGCCTCCCTTCGATGGTGCGAGCGAGTCAACGCGGCCAACCCGCGTTCCGTTCGCCTGCGACACCGGTTAGAAGACCCCCATGACCGTCGAACCCCGCCTCTTTCTCGACGCGCCCTTCTCGGCGGGCGCCCGGCTCGATCTGGACAAGGATCAGGCGCACTATCTGGTCAACGTGATGCGCCGCAACGCCGGCGACACCGTGCGCGTCTTCAACGGGCGCGACGGGGAATGGCGCGCCAGCATCAGTGAGGCGAGCAAGCGCCGCGCCTCGCTGCACCTGCTTGAACAAACACGCGATCAGACCGCCGCGCCGGACCTGCACCTCTTCTTCTCGCCGGTGAAGAAGGCGCGTACCGACTTCATCGTTGAAAAAGCCACAGAGCTGGGCGCGGCCGTGATCACGCCGGTGATGACCCGGCGCACCATGGCCGACCGGGTGCGCACCGACCGTCTCACCGCCCTGGTGCGCGAGGCGGCCGAACAGACCGAGCGGCTCGATCTTCCGCCGGTTGGAGAGCCGGTCTCGCTCACCCAGATGCTCAAGGGCTGGGACGCCGAGCGTAAGCTGATCTTCTGCGATGAAGCCGGCGACGAGGATGGCGTGCCCTGGGGCGGCGAGGCCGGACGGGCTCAGCCGATCCTGGAAGCGCTTTTGTCTCACGCCCCCCACCCCACCCCGGCCCTCCCCTCAAGGGGAGTGAGGGATGCGGCGAGATCGCCGAACACTTTGTCGGACGACGCGGATCAGCAAGCGTCTCAGGATGCGAGCAAGCAGCGCAGCAGCCCTCCCTCCGCTGAAGGGGAGGGCCGGAACGGGGGGCGCGCCGCCCCTCAAAAATGGGCGATTCTCATCGGCCCGGAGGGCGGATTTGATCCGGCCGAACGCGCGCTTCTGCGCGGCCAGCCCTTCGTCGTTCCCGTCACGCTGGGCCCGCGCATCTTGCGCGCCGACACCGCCGTCGCCGCCGCCATGAGCGTGTGGCAGGCGGTTCTGGGCGACTGGCGGGGCCGGTGAGTTCACGCCGGCGTGAGCAGGCCCGTCTTGCGATAGGGCTTTGACCGGCCTAACTGTGCCGCGCGACGACGAATCCGCAAAAGGGGCGACCATGAGCGGCACCTACAACGCCGGCGGCGAAGGCGCCCCGATCGAGACTAAATCCCAGCTGATCGACCATATCGCGGCCGGCGAAAAACCCGCCGCGGCCTGGCGCATCGGCACCGAGCACGAAAAGTTCGGCTTCACCACGGACGGCCATAACCCCCTGCCCTACGAGGCCGAGGGCGCAAGCGTGCGCAAAATGCTCGAAGGCCTCACCCGGTTCGGCTGGGAGGCCATTGAAGAGAACGGCAAGCCCGTCGCGCTGAAACGCGAGGGCGGGTCCATCACGCTTGAGCCTGGCGGCCAGTTCGAGCTGTCCGGCGCCCCGGTGGAGACCCTGCACGAGACCTGCCGGGAGGTGAACGGGCATCTGCGCGAGGTGCGCGAGGTGGCCGACGAGATCGGCGCAGGGTTCCTGGGGCTCGGCTTCTCGCCCAAATGGTCGCTGGAGGAGACGCCCCTGATGCCCAAAGACCGGTATCAGATCATGAAGGCGTACATGCCCAAGGTGGGCACGCTGGGCCATCAGATGATGTTCCGCTCCTGCACCGTGCAGACCAATCTGGATTTCGCCAGCGAAGCCGACATGGTGAAAAAGCTGCGCGTCTCGCTGGCGCTGCAGCCGGTGGCCACGGCGCTGTTCGCCAACTCCCCCTTCAAGGACGGCGCGCCGCACGGATACATGAGCTATCGCGCCCATGTGTGGACCGACACCGATAACGACCGCACCGGCATGCTCCACTTCGCCTTCGACGAAGGCTTTGGCTATGAGCAATACGTGGACTGGGCGCTGGACGCGCCGATGTATTTCGTCAAGCGCGGCGGCAAGTTCCTGGACGCCTCCGGCCAGTCTTTCCGCGACTTCCTGAAAGGCGAGCTTCCCGCCCTGCCCGGCGAGATCCCGGTGCTTTCAGACTGGGAGGACCACCTCTCCACGCTGTTTCCAGAGGTTCGCCTCAAAACCTTCATCGAACAGCGCGGCGCCGACGGCGGGCCGTGGAACCGGCTGTGCGCCCTGCCCGCCTTCTGGGTGGGCCTCCTGTATGACGAGGCCGCCCTCGACGAAGCCTGGGCGCTGGTGAAGGACTGGACCGCCGAGGAGCGCGATTCCTTACGCGCCGGCGCCGCGAAACAGGCGCTGAAAACCCCGTTCCGCTCAGGAACCCTGCAAGACGTCGCCAAGCAGGCGCTCGCTATCGCCCGCAAGGGCCTGAAAGCGCGCGCGCGTCTCAACAGCCACGGCGAACACGAAGCCCTCTTCCTCGACGATCTCGACGAGATCGCGAAAACGGGCGTCTGCCCGGCCGAGCGGCTCTTGGAGCGCTATTACGGCGCCTGGGGCGAAAGCGTGGAGCCGGTGTTTGAAGAAGCGGCTTATTGATTTGTCAAAAACAGATCATTCTGGGGATTGTCGTCCAGTCGAATCAGGCCGACCAGAAGCCATTGATTTACCTTAGCGAAATGCAAATTGCGCCGTTTGTGTGTGCTAAATGCAAACGCTAACCCTTTCGCGAAGTACTCCTCTTCGTACTTCTCCCGCAGAATCCGAAGTGCGTCCTCTTCACTATACCGATTGCGGAAATTGAAAAATGCTCCAGCACTCTCCCAATCGTCGCATATGTGCTCGTGTTTGACGCCAGCTTGATCACTCCACGTAACCCTGAACTCATAAGGACAAGGTTCAAGCGGCTTTGCAGTCTCATCAAACATCGACATCTGGTTCGCGAGCGCAGCATGTTCTGAACGCTCGGAATCGAGTTGATCGGATGGCAGCTTTTTGGCTTTAAAAGAAAGAGACTTAGGGCGCACGAGCGTTAGAGAATCGCCACGTTGGTCCGCCTCATTCAAGTCACCGCGAATGAGCGGATTCAAAAATCGCGCCCGCTCGACCTCGGCCACTTTCTCACCAACTGAGATCGTTTCCGGGAGGACCCGCTGACTCTCTCGGCGGGGGTCCTTATCGCTTCGAACGTACTTATAGCTAATCCAACTCCAGCGTTTAAATTGCTGAGGCCTCTGCAGTATCCGAAAAGGCACCGGGTACTGACGGCGCCATTTGCCGTTCCGCCCTACACCAGCGCAACAAACCGTCTCAAAATAATTGCTGGACCGGTGAGGCTGAGCCTTCACCAGGATAAAGCACTCGTCTTCACGCTGCTCGCCGAGCTTCGACACGCTGAACTCCCAAATGGGTCGCTCGAACATCTAAGCGTGCTTCGAGAGCTTCCGAAACGATTTTTCTATGACACGTGCGGTGGTCTCGCTCATAGCAGAGCAAGCACACAGATTCCTGCAATGCACGCGCGCCAATTTCCTCAAGCGCAGTTTTGGCCTCCACGGTTTTCATGACCGTAGAGAAAACCGCGCGGAACTTCGCCCAATCTCCGGAGCGTGCAGCGTCCCGCCCCTCCTTAGGATCACCAAGCGCGCGGAAGTGAACGTACTGAATTCCCGCTGAAGCAAGGGCTTCTCTGAGAGCAGTCTTCGAGAAGCCTTTACGGCGCGACTGAGCGCGCTCACGAATATCGGCCAGAGTCTGAACCCCGGCGGCCTGCAGCGTTGCAACGAAATCGTCTAGCGACGCGCCTTCATAACCGATCGTGTAGAGCATACTCGCCTCCTGCGCGTGAGCTTCAGAGAATTTGGTTAACAGGGACTCTAGGCAACTATTTGGCGAGCACCAAAGTCCCCCACCCCTCAATCACCTCGCGCCGCTTCAACGCCATCCCCTCGGCGATGTAAGCCTCCGTCACCCCGTCCGCCTGCTCCTCCAAGAGCCCCGACAGCACGACGAGCCCACCGGCTTCGGTGACCTTCGCCACTTCCGGCGCGAGGTGGATGAGCGGGCCGGCGAGGATGTTGGCGAGGACGAGGTCGAAGGTGCGGCCCGCAAACACCTCATGGTCGAAGCCGTCGGCGGTGACCGCCTCGAATGTCACAGCGTTCTTTTTCGCGTTCTCTTCGGTCTCGATGACGGATTCTTCGTCGATATCGGTGGCGAGGATGTCGGCGCCGGGCCAGAGCTTGGCGGCGGCCACGGCGAGCAGGCCGGTGCCCGTTCCCAGATCGAGGATGCGCTGCGGATTAAGCCCGTCGGCGTGCAGCTTGTCCAGCGCCTCCAGGCAGCCGCGCGTGGTGCCGTGATGGCCGGTGCCGAAGGCGGGGCCGGCCTCGATCCACAGGCCGATCTGGCCGTCTTTGAGCTTGTCCTTCTCGTGCTCGCCATAGACCACGAAGCGCCCCGCCTCCACCGCCGGCAGGCCCTGCAGCGACATCATCACCCAGTCCTCATCGGGCAGCGGGGCGTAGTGCGCCTCCAGCCCTTCGCCCGCGAGGCCCAGCGCGTCGAGCCAGGCCGCTTCGTCCACCCGCTCAGCGAAGAGAAGCTCGAGATAGCCGGTGGTGGGATCGCCCTCGGTCTCAAACAGCGACCAGCCGAGAGCAGGCGCATCGTCGCGCTGCGACAGCGCATCGTTGGCCGCCTTCAGCGGCTCCAGGGGACCGTCGACGCGCAGACGCCAGATCGTGGACATGGGGGCACTCCTTGAAAGTCTGGCGGCGGTGTTAGGGGGTTTAACCCGCCCTGCCTAGACGCAGCTGCGCTTTCCTCGAAGCGGCGCCAAGCAATCCCCCGACGGTGAGGTGAAATAGTCCCTCCCCTGTACCCCCTTGCGGGGCGGGAGAGCCGAACGAAGCGGCGGCGTCTGAACCCGATCGTGCAACCCGGCGCGGGCACGCGTGATTCCCGGGTTGGAGACCGCGCCCCCCCGCGTCTATAACGCGGCCATGAACACGCCTCCCGCCTTCGATCTCGACGACCTGAACGCCCGCACCGCGCCGGACGCCTGCACCTCCATGACGGAGGTGCGCGACGGGGTGGACCGGCTGGACCGCGCCCTGGTGGCGCTGATTGCGGAACGCTCGCGCTATATGGAGGCGGCCGCGCGAATCAAGCCCAGCCGTGACGTGGTGCGCGACAGCGACCGCGTGGAGGACGTGGTGGCCAAGGTGAAAGCCGCCGCCGCGCCCGCCGGCCTGCCGGCGGAGATCGCAGAGCCGGTTTGGCGCGAGCTGATTGAACGCTCCATCCAGTACGAATTCGCTGTGTGGGACGCGCGCCGGGAAGGCTGAGTCCTAACCCCAGTACCGCTCCGCTCAAGCCGCCGCCTGCGCGGCGATGATCGCCGCGCGCGCGTCTTCGGCGGCGGCAAGCACCGCGGCGAGCGCGGACGGGTCCAGCGGGCGGGCCTCGGCGCGTTCACACGCCGCGCCCAGCGCCATCGCCCCCACCCCGCGCGCCGCGCCCTTCAACGTGTGGGCCGCCGCAGCCCAGGCCTCGGCGTCGGCGGTGGTGCGAAGCGTGCGCGTACACGCCTCGATCTGACCGTCCAGCAGCGCGAACAACTCCGCCTCCAGGCCGGAATCGCCGACGGTGTAGCGCGCGAGATGATCACGATCGAGTACAGGCGCGTCCATGGCGTGCCTCCGAAGCTGAACAGGAAAGCTCGCAGACGAGGCTTAAGATCGGGTTTGCGATGAGGCGCCGAGATGCACGTACAAAAAAGGCGGACCCGGACGGGCCCGCCTTTTCCGATTCGATGTGCGCGGCTTACATGCCGTCGCAGTTCTTGGCCTCGTAGAGGTCCATGAGGTGGTCGCGGCGCTCGTCGACGAGCTCCAGCGCCCGCTCGGAGTCCATGTAGTTGCCCACGGCGGCCGGCCAGAAGAAGACAACCGCGGCCACGTTGGCGGTATTCACGCCCTGATTGCTTTCGGCTTCTTCGGCGACCTGGTCCAGGTTGACGAATTCGTTCTCCAGCTCGGAGCAGGACAGGTTGGCGTCACCCGGCTGGCGCGGCGAGACTTTCGGCGCGGACGTGCAGGCCGAAACGGTGAACAGCGCGCCGATCGCTGCGGCGCTGACGATAAGACGATTCATGGATATTAGCCCCTGATTGAGTGATGCGCTCTTAACGCGAAACTACTTAACGATGCGCGTAGCAATGCGTCAACCAGTCAACGGCGGCTAAGACACGTTTTCTCCACAAGTTTGAACCCTAAATGCTTAGGCACGCTTGCGTCTGCAAATGCACTTAACCAGGCGCGTCGGACCGCCGCGCAGGCCGATACTTGGCGGGGCGGTCTTCGCCTGAAATCGAACCCCCGGATTGATGTTTTCACCTGCGAAGAACCGGTTCTCGGCCCCTGCCGGGGCGCACTCACGTGAAATCAGTCCCCCGGATCGATTTTTTCACCTGCGGTGAACCGGCTTCTTGGCCCCTGCCGGGGCATTCTCACCTGAAATCAGTCCCCGGACTGATTTCTCATGCTTCGCATGACCGGCTTCTTGGCCCCTGCCGGGGCATTCTCACCTGAAATCAGTCCCCCGGACTGATTTCTCATGCTTCGCATGACCGGTTCGAATGGTGCGGGCGGCCGGACTTGAACCGGCACGGGAGTCGCCTCCCAACGGATTTTAAGTCCGGTGCGTCTACCAATTCCGCCACGCCCGCGTGTGCGATGAACGCCCCACTCTCATACGAAACGGGCCGGTCTTTAGGAAGACCGGCCCGCAAGGCTTTTACAGATCAGGCGGCCCATTATTAACCTGGCGCGTGATCGAACCGGCGAACCGGGTCCCACTTCGCCTGATCACGCTCGCTTGACGGTCGCGTGATCGAACCGGCGAACCGGTTCCCACTTCGCCTGATCACGCTCCTAGCGCTTGATCTCGTCCTGGCTGGTGATGATCTGGCCGCACAGGCCGTAATCCACCGCCTCTTTCGCGCTGAGCCAGAAATCGCGGTCGGTGTCGGTCTGCACCCGCTCCAGGGTCTGGCCGGTGGCGTCGGCGAAGATCTGGTTCAAGCGCTCGCGCATGGTGCGCATTTCGCGGACCTGGATCTCGATGTCGCTGGCCATGCCGCCGGCGCCGCCCGACGGCTGGTGCAGCAGGAAGCGGGTGTTGGGCAGCGCATAGCGATCAGATTTCTCAGCGCCGACATAGATCAGCGCGCCGGCGCTGGCGACCCAGCCCGAGCCCAGCGTGATAACGCGCGGTTTGATGAACTTCATCGTGTCGTGGATCATGTCGCCGGACTCAACGTGCCCGCCTGGGCTGGAGACCACCATCAAGATCGGCTCGTCGGACTTGGCCGCCATGGCGAAAAGCTGAGCGCACACGCGCGCGGCGACCTTGTCGTTGATGCCGCCGGTCACAAGGATGGTGCGATTGTCGAACAGCGCCTTGCCGACAAAGTCTTCCGGCTTCGTGGCCTGCTTGTCGACGTCTTCGTCCTCTTCGTCGTCATTCTTGATGATGCGGTCGTCGAAATGGTGCGCCATGGACCGGTCCTTCACGTCAAAATCGGGCGTCGGGAGAGACGCGGCGAGACCCGCCGCGCTCTGAAATCTCACCAAGGGACCCTAGGGCGCGTCATCAGGCTGGGCAAGGCGGGCGCGCGCCTTCGCTGCACGCGCCCGGTCATGCTCACTCGCCCCGGCCCGGCTGCGGCAGGCGCTCCTGCGCCGCGGCGCTCTCAGCCAGCGCCAGGAGCTGGACGAATTCGGCGCGATAGCCGAACGGGTCCTCGCCGCGCGCGCTGCGGGCGATGTCGGCGGCGTCTTCGAAGCCGAACCCGTCCAGATAGGCGTCGCCGCGCAAAAGCTGGGCGTAGGCGGCCGCCGCCACGGAGAAGCGCACGTCTTCAGGCGCGCTCGCAAACGGCGTCACCTGCGCGTCCGTCACCGGGGTCTCGATCAGCCGGCTCTCATCCTCGCCGGGTTGCTTGTAGCGCATGCGCAGAAAGGCGAACTCGCCCGAGGCGTCGCCGCTCGAGGTCTCGGGCTGGTAGCGCAGACCGTCAAGCAGGCGGCCCTCGCTATCCGGCGCGGCGATCTCGTAAATGGCGGTGACGGAATGGCCGGAGCCGATCTCGCCGGCGTCCACCGCGTCATTGTTGAAATCGGCCCGGTCCAGGGCGCGCGTCTCATAGCCGATAAGGCGGTACTCGGCGACGCGGGCGGGATTGAACTCCACCTGGATTTTCACGTCGTTCGCGATGGGAAACAGCGTGGATGAAGCCTCCTCCACCAGCAGCCGGCGCGCCTCGGTGAGGCTGTCCACATAGCCCGCCGTTCCGTTGCCGGCCTGGGCGATGGTTTGCATCAAGGCGTCGTTATAGTTGCCGAGCCCGAAGCCCATGACGGAGAGATACACGCCCGTTTCGCGCTTCCTCGCCACGAAATCCTCCAGGCGCTCATCGCCGGTGACGCCGACGTTAAAATCGCCGTCGGTCACCAGGATCACCCGGTTCACCGCCTCCGCGTCGAAATTGCGCTCCGCCAGCGCATAGGCGAGGCGCAAGCCTTCGCCCCCGGCGGTGGAGCCGCCGGCCGACAGGCCGTCCAGCGCGGCTTCGATGCGGCCGCGCTCGGAAACCGGTGTCGGCTCCAGCACCACACCCGCCGAGCCGGCGTAAACCGCGACGGCCACCGTGTCGTCAGGGTCCAGCTCGGCCAGCATCATGCGGAAGCCCTGCAGCGCCAGCGGCAGCTTGTCGGCGCCCCGCATGGAGCCGGAGGTGTCGATGAGGAACACAAGGTTCGCTCGCGGACGCTCTTCGGGGATCACGTCATAGCCCTGCACGCCGACATGCATGAGCTGGGTGTGCGGGTTCCAGGGCGTATCGGTCACCGTGACCGAGGCGCGGAACGGATCCTCACGGGTGTCCGGCAGCGGATAGGCGTAATCGAAATAGTTGATCACCTCCTCAGGCCGGATCGCGTCGCGCGGCGGCAGAACGCCGCTCTGCAGAGCGCGGCGCGCGCGGGCGTAGCTGGCCGTGTCAACATCAATGGAAAAGGTGGAGACCGGCTCTTCCGCCACGGCTTTGACCGGGTTGGGATCCACGTCCTCGTAGCGCTCGCGGTCCTCGGCCCAGCCGGGCGGGACGGAGGCGAGTTCGGCGGCTTCGGGCCTCATCATGCGCGCGCCGGTCAAAGTGATGGCGTCTTGGGCCGCATAGGAGGGCGACGGCGGCGGCGGCGCCATGGGCGGAGGCGGCGGCGGAGGCGGCGGGGGCGGCGCTTCGGCGCTTTCGGTGGTGCAGGCGGCGAGTAGCACCAGCGCGCCGGCGGCGAGCGTGAGCGTGGAACGAAGCGTCTTCATTATCGGTCCCCTTATCCTGCCGATGAGCACGCCAACGCTCCGCTTCGAATGCGGCGGGAATGGGGTGTGAATTAGGTATTCAGGCCTTCAAGCTCGGCGCGCACGCGCTCCAGCGCCGCCTCGTCGGTCCCGCGCGCCACCAGCGCCACCCCGCGCCGCAAGCCGCCCTCACCGTCGTCCTCGAACCAGGGATAAGAGCCGAGAGACACGCCCTCATGGCGCTCCTCAATCGTTTTGAGGGCCTCGGCGATGTCGCCCTCCCGCGCGCCCTCCAGGCGCACGGTGACCGAGTGGGTGACCTTGCCCCGCGTCAGGCGCGGCGCGACGTCCTCCAGCATGCCGCGGGCGATCTTCGGCACGCCGGCGAGGACGAAGACGTTCTCCAGCTGAAAGCCCGGCGCGCCGGTGACGGGATTGTCGATCAGCACCGCGCCCTCGGGGATTCGCGCCATGCGCAGGCGGGCGCCGGTGATCTCGGTCCCGCTCTTGTCGTACCAGGCTTGAAGAATTGCGCGCGCATCATCGCGGACATCGATGGACCGGCCGAACGCGGCGGCCACGGCATCGGCGGTGATGTCGTCATGGGTCGGCCCGATGCCGCCGGTGGTGAAGACATAAGTGCCGCGCCGCGACAGGGCCTGCACCGCCTCGACGATGGCGTCGTGATCGTCACTGACCACGCGGCATTCGGTGAGCGATATCCCCAGCGGGCCGAGAAACTCCGCGATCTGCTGGATGTTGATGTCGCGGGTGCGCCCGGAGAGGATTTCATCCCCGATCACCACCACGCCCGCGCTCACCTGATCGGCCATGCCCGTCCTCGTCTGCTTGCGCGCTTCAGGCCGGGAACTATGGTGCGCCCATGGCCGAAGTCCAAACGCTTTCATGAAGTTCGCCAGCCCGTTGCAGCCTGGCCGGCTGGTCAAGCGCTACAAGCGCTTCCTCGCCGACGTGGCGCTGGAGGACGGCGGTCTGATCACCGCCCACTGCCCCAATCCCGGCTCCATGATGGGTCTGAAGGCGCCCGGAAGCCGCTGCTGGGTCAGCGAAAGCACCGATCCTAGGCGCAAGCTCAAGCATACGCTGGAGGTCCTTGAGGCGGACGGCACGCTGGTGGCCATGAACACGATGAGCCCTAACAAAATCGCCGAGGCCGCGGTCCGCGCCGGCGAGATCGAAGCGCTCTCCGGCTACGCCGCCTTGCGCCGGGAGGTGAAGTACGGCGAGAACTCCCGCATTGATCTGCTGCTCACCGACCCGAAGCGGCCTGACTGCTATGTGGAGGTGAAAAACTGCCACCTCATGCGCACGCCGGGACTTGCCGAATTTCCAGACAGCGTCACCAAGCGCGGCGCTAAGCACCTTTATGAGCTTACACAGCGCGTGCGCGCAGGCGATCGCGCGGTGCAGCTTTTCATCGTCCAGCGCGGCGACTGTTCAAAGCTCGCCCCGGCCGAAGACCTGGACCCGGCCTACGCCGAAGCCCTGCGCGCGGCGGCGGTGAACGGGGTGGAGATCTTCGCCTATGGATGCGAGGTGACGCTTGAGGGGGTGACCCTCGCCGCCCCCATGGAGATCGCGCTTTGACTCTTGCTTCCGACGCTCCCGGCTGGGACCTCCCCGACCCCCATGTGCGCACCGTCATGGCTTCGCGCGGCGACATCGACGTGTTCGGCCACGTGAACAACGCCGTCTATCTGCGCTGGGCCGACGAGGCCGCGTGGGAGCATTGGGAGCAGGCGGGCTACGGCACGGCGACCTGCCGCGCGCTTGACCAGGGCATGGCGATCGTGCGCACCGAAGCCGATTATCTCGGCCATGTGCGCGAGGGCGATCAGGTGGCTTGCGCGGTCTGGATCCCGGTCTCCGACGGCCGCCTGCGCGCCGAGCGCTGGTACCAGTTCCGCCGATTGAGCGACAGCGCCACGGTGTTTCGCGCGGTGACGAAGCTGGTCTGCTTCACCCTGTCCACCGGCAAGCCGGCGCGCATGAAGCCCGCCTTCGCCGACCATTACGCCAAGCCGGACGCGGCGCTGGCCGAGGCTGCCGCGCGGTTCATGACTGAATTGAAACGTTAGCCTTCCGCCGCTCTGGCTTATAGTCGCGCGGTTTTTTGAGAGCTTTGGGGGTATCCATGCGTCTTCATCTCGCCGCCGCGGCCAGCATCCTTGCGCTTACCGCCTGCACCAGCACGCCCACCGCCGCCGCGCCAGAAACAGCGACGCCGACGGCCGAGCCGGCTCAATCCGTGCGCGCCGGCGCCGTCGAAGCCCATATCCGCTTCCTCGCCGACGATCTGATGGAGGGCCGGGAGGCCGGCGAGCGCGGCTATGACCTCGCCGCCAATTATGTGGAGGCGCAGTATCGCCTCATCGGCCTCCAGCCGGGCGGGCTGGAAGGCTATCGCGCGCAAGTTCCGCTTCAGACGGTGACCGCCGATCCCGAAGCCGCCCGCTTTGAAATCGAGGGCGAGGCGCTGACCCCGGGCGACGACTTCATCGTGGAGGCCTCCGCCCATCACGACGCCAGCGCGATCACCGCCGAAGCGGTGTTCGCCGGCTATGGCATCGTGGCGCCGGAGCTGGGGCTGAACGATTACGAAGGTCTGGATGTGGCGGGCAAGATCGTGGTGATCCTGGCCGGCGTGCCCGAAGGCGCGCCATCGGACGTCGCGGCGCACCTGAACAATTCCGGCACGCGCGCCGACTTCGCCGCGGACGCCGGCGCGGCGGGGATCGTGATGATCCCGGCTGAGGGCCTGACCCGCTACACCTATGCTCGCCGGGCGGCCCGCGCGCGGCAGCCCTCCATGACGGTGGCGGCCGCCGGCGCGCCGGACAACCTGCAGGTGGAGGCGGCGATGTCCGAAGCCGCCGCCGCGCGGCTGTTCGAAAGCGCACCGCAAGACTTCGAGACGGTGATCGCGGCGGCGCGCGCGGGCGAATCCATTGAGCGGTTCGCCCTGAACAAGACCGTGACGCTCGCCCAGGCGACTTCACGTGAGACAGTGTACGACGACAATGTCGTGGGCGTCCTGCCCGGCGCCGATCCGGCGCTCGCGGGCGAGCCGGTGATCGTCACCGCTCACCTGGACCATGTGGGGATCTGCCGGCTGGAGGAGGCCGAGGACCGCATCTGTAACGGCGCGCTCGACAACGCGTCTGGGACCTCGATCATGATCGAGACCGCCCGCGCCCTTTCAGAAGGCCCCGCGCTCGCCCGGCCTGTCGTGTTCGTGGCGCTCGCCGCCGAAGAGCAGGGCCTTCTGGGCGCCGCCCATATCGCCGCGAACCCCACCCCGGTGATGGTGGGCATGGCGGCGAACATCAATCTCGACATGCCGGTGATCCGCTACAGATTCTCCGACATGATCGCCTTCGGCGCCGAGCACTCCAGCCTCGGGCCCCTCGCCGAGACCGCCGCGGCGCGCCGCGATGTCGCGCTCACCCCCGATCCCCTGCCCCAGCAGGCGCTGTTCACGCGCTCGGACCATTATCACTTTGTGCGCGCCGGCGTGCCCTCGCTGTTTCTCATGACGGGCTTCTCCAGCCCCGACGCCGAGGATGACGAAGGCCAGGGCTTTCTGCGCTTTCTCGGCGGGGATTACCACGGCCCCGGCGACGAGGTGAGCGAGGTGCTGTTTGAAGAAGGCGCCAAGTTCGCCGAGATCAACATGGAGATCATCCGCGAAGTCGCGAACGCGGACGAAACGCCCAGCTGGAACGACGACAGCTTTTTCAAAAGCCTGGCGGACTAAGCGCCTTCACAGGGCTGCATTTGAAACGCCCCGGCGCGGACCTTCCACGCGCCGGGGCGTTTCTTTTGGATGCGCCCATGATAAACAGACGCCAGACGCATTAGGAGTGAAACGGTGAGCGAGACCGGGACAGACGCCGCGCCGGTGCGCGACGGCCAGATCAGACGCCACGGACCTGAAGGGTTTGAAGGCATGCGCAAGGCGGGCCGGATCTCGGCGACCGCGCTCGACATGCTGGTGGACCTGGTCAAGCCCGGCGTCACCACCCAGGAGATCGACGACGTGGTGCGGGCGCACTTCCTGAAGGAAGGCGCGGTGCCGGCGACCCTTTTCTATCGAGGCTACACCAAATCAAGCTGCACCTCGATCAACCACGTGGTCTGTCACGGCATCCCCAACGACAAGCCCCTTAAAGACGGCGACATCGTCAATATCGACGTCACCTGCATCAAGGACGGCTGGCACGGCGACACCAGCCGCATGTACATGGTGGGCGATGTGCGCCGCAAAGCCGAGCGCCTGGTCGAAGTCACCTACGAAGCGATGATGCGCGGGATCGAGCAGATCAAGCCGGGCGCCACGTTCGGCGATATCGGCCGGGCGATTCAGGAGTACGCCGAGAGCCAGCGCTTCGCCGTGGTGCGCGATTTCTGCGGCCACGGGCTGGGGCGCCTGTTTCACGACGCGCCTAACGTTCTTCATTTCGACGAGCCGGGCATGAAGACCGCTGTGCTGGAGCCGGGCATGTTCTTCACCGTCGAGCCCATGCTCAACGCCGGCAAGCCGAGCGTGAAAGTGCTCTCCGACGGCTGGACCGCGGTGACCCGCGACAAGTCCCTCTCAGCCCAGTTCGAACACTCGGTGGGCGTCACCGAGGACGGCGTGGAGATCTTCACAAAAAGCCCGGCCGGGCTGGATTGTCCGCCCTACGCACGCGCTTAGCGTTCATCAACCCGAATTTTTTGCGCCGTTCCCCGGTGAGTGTCCCGGTCCCGGCTTAAAGCCGGGATGATCCGGGACCGAGGCCGGGGCCTTGCAACGCGTCCGGATCAAGCGCTGGAGCTGCGGTGAAGATTGCTCCAGCGCTCGTGCTTGAAGCGCTCCAGGATCCCGGTCTCACCCCCGGCTTTACGCCGGGGAATGAACCGGGAAACGGCCTGGTTCGAATGTTAAAACGCTCCCCGGCGAGCGTCCCGGATGTCGTCCGGCACTGAGGCCGGGGCCTTGCAACGCGTCCGGATCACCCATTGCCAGGCGGATCAGCGGCATGGCCGGATTTCTCGTTTCGCCAAAGCCCTAGCCGTGCACCTCGACCGCTTCGGTCACCTTGTGCACCAGGTCGTCGCCGTCATGTTCGTGGATGGTGACGTAGTCGCCCATTCGCAGGGTGTGGTCGCCGAGCTTGTAGACCGGCTCGTCGGGGCCCTCGTGCTCTTCGTCATAATGGAAGAACCAGTTCGAACCGCGATGGGTGAGCCAGCCGTCGGCGCGCTCGTCCTCGTCGGGTGAAAAACGGATCACCGTGCACGCCTTTTTATGCTTGCGCCAAAGATCAGCGTCGAGCTTGCCGTCCTTGTCCAGCGGCGCGGTGATGACATAGCCGCGATCATCGTCGCCGTCGACGATGCCGTAATCAGGATTGCGCGACAGGCGAAGGGTCAGGCGCGTGAGGGCCATGGTCTAATCTCCCTTGAGTGAAGTCTTTAGTGGGCGATGAGGAGCGACGGACCGGCCGTCGCGGACAGCAGGGTGCGCGTGACCCCGCCAAAGATGAACTGAGCAATGCGCGACTGGCCGTAGGCGCCCGCCACCAGAAGATCGAAGCCCTCGGCCGCCTTGAGCAGGCCTTCGCCGAGAGAGCCCGACGGGGGAACCTCGGTGGAGGTCGCTTCGATCCCCCGCCCGGCCAGCCAGTTGGTCAGCCGGTTCGGCGCCGCGGCGGCGCGGTCGTGGTAATCGAGATTTTTCGGGCTGTGCAGAATGGTCACCGAAACGCCCTCGCGCAGCAGCGGTTCGGCGGCGAAGGCGGCGCGGGCGGCCTCTTTTGAGCCGTCCCACGCGATGGCGATCTTTTTCGGCGGCTGGGCGCCCACGCGCGGCACGAACACCGGGCAGCCCTCGTCCACCAGGCAGGCGGCGGTGAAGTCGGCGAGCGGCCCCTTGCCCGCGGCGGCCTCAGGGCAGGTGACCATGAGCCGGACAAGGCGAGCCTGCTGAGCGGCGTCGGACGGGCTGTCGCAGATACGCTTATAGCTCGCCCCGTCCCTGAATTCGCCGTCCATGGCGGCGCGGAAGCGCTCTTCGGCTGCGGCGCTCGCCTTGTCGGCCTCCTCGCGCACGGTGTCGAGGGCGGAGCTGACCACCGAGGCGCCCGCCGCGCCGGGCCCGGTCCACAGCATGTAGGCGGCCGGGTCGGGCTCCACGAACAGGCCGCGGATATCGGCGTCAAACAGCGGGGCCAGCGCTTTGGCGGCGTTGGTCGGCGGGGTATCGGCGTCCGAGCCCTGCAGCGCGACGAGGATGCGCTCGCGTTTCATGTCGTTTCTCCCTGTCGAAAGCCCCTTCTGATAGGCGGGCTTTGCTTGAACTTACGCGGTTTCGCGCTAGGACGGGAGGAAAGCTTTTCAGGGCGGGACAAAGTGGCGCGGTCAGCCTCCGACAAGAAAAAACCCAGAGCCTGGCAAAGAATGCTGTCGGGACGCCGGCTCGATTTGCTGGACCCCTCCCCGTTCGACGTGGAGATCGAAGACATTGCGCGCGGCCTGGCGCGGGTGGCGCGCTGGAACGGGCAGACGGCGACCGACCACGCCTTCTCCGTGGCCGAGCACTCTGTGATCGTGGAGGCGCTGTGCGCCGAGCTGGAGCCGAACTGGCCGGCCGGCTGGCGCCTCGCCGCGCTGCTTCACGATGCGCCGGAATATGTGATCGGGGATATGATCTCACCCTTCAAGGCGGCGCTGGGCTATGACTACAAGGCGTTCGAGGCCAGGCTGGAGGGGGCGATCCACATGCGCTACGGCCTGCCGCCCGAGCTTCCGGCTGAGGTGAAGAAAACCATCAAGCGCGCCGACCGCATCTGCGCCTTCTTTGAAGCGACCCAGATCGCCGGTTTCACCGTGGAGGAGGCGCGCAGCTTCTTCGGGCGCCCGCCAAAGGGCCTTGCGATCGAGATCAACCCCCTGCCCGCACGCGAGGCGCAAATGCTGTTTGAGGACCGCTTTGAGGCGCTGCTCAAACGGACTGAACGTGAGCGACGCGCATGAGGCCGGAGATCGACATGGCGGCGCTGGGCCGCATCGTCGTGGGTCTGAACGCGGTGATCTTCGCGGCCGGCGAGGCGGAGCTGCAAGTCCTCGTCACTGAAAGCCTGGACGGCGGCCAGACCGCCCTGCCCTTCGGCCCGTTCGATCCGGAGACCCACCGCACGTTCGAGATCGGCCTGCGCGAATGGGTGCGCGGCCAGACCGGATTCGAGCTCGGGTATGTGGAGCAGCTCTACACGTTCGGCGACCGGGGCCGCGAAGCGCCCGTGGCGGCGCTGGCCGGCGCCGAAGATGCGCGCGTCATCTCGGTGGGCTATCTGGGCCTCACCCCTCAAGCGCGCACGTTGAAAGGCGACGAGGCGCGCTGGGCGGACTGGTCGCGCTTTTTCCCTTGGGAAGATCACCGCGCCGGCCGGCCGGCCATGCTCGACGAGTTTCTAGAACCGGCCCTGCGCAGCTGGTGCGACGAGGCCGCTGCTCCGGGCCGGCGCGCGGCGCGTTACGACCGGGTGCGGGTATGTTTCGGGCTGGACGGCGCGGCCTGGAACGAGGAGCGCGCACTGGACCGCTACGAGCTTCTGTACGAGGCCGGGCTCGTCGCCGAAGCCGCGCGCGACCGGGGGGAACCGCCCGCGAACCAGGCCGCCGGCGAGGCCATGGCGTCGGACCATCGACGCATCCTGGCCACCGCGCTTTCGCGCCTGCGCGGCAAGATCAAGTATCGCCCGGTGGTGTTCGAACTCACCCCGGCCGAATTCACCCTTTCCCATCTGCAGAAACTGGTGGAAAGCATCGCCGGCTTCCCCCTGCACAAGCAGAATTTCCGCCGCGCGCTGGACCGCGCCGGGTTCGTGGAGGGCACCGGGCGCATGGAGAGCCGCACCGGCGGGCGCCCTGCCGAGCTGCATCGCTTCAAGCGCGAGACTTTGAAGTCGGGAAGCGCGCTGGGCCTGACGATTTCGCGGCTGCGCGACGCCGCTTCATAAATCTGACTTGCGTCGGGCCTTGTCAGGCGTATAGTCCCGCCCCACGTTAGGCTCCTCTGGAGCAAAAGCCCGGCGGCGGCCCCTTCGCCGCCATTCTTTAGGCCCGACTAATGCTCACTTGGAGCAAAACCGCTTGAGGCGGGCGTTCGACGGGCCGGACGGGAGGCGACCATGGACGGCATGAACTTCACCACCGACATCTGGCCCGAGGCCGATGCGCTCACCTATGACGCCGGCGTGAAGGCCCGTGTCGATCACCTGTATGAGCGCGTGAAAGACGTGGTCACGCCTATGGAATGGCCGAAATTCGCGCCGCTTATCGACGCCATCAACCGGCTGAAGGTGGAGCGCGGCGCAACGATCCTGGCGCACAACTACATGACGCCGGAAATCTTCAACTGCGTTGGCGACATCACCGGCGACTCGCTGAAACTCGCCCAGGTCGCCGCCGAGGCGGAAGAGGACGTCATCGTCCAGGCCGGCGTGCACTTCATGGCCGAGACCGCAAAGATCCTCTCGCCGCACAAGACCGTACTGATCCCCGACATGGAGGCCGGCTGCTCGCTGGCCAGTTCCATCACCGGCCAGGACGTGCAGCGTATCAAGGCGGCCTATCCCGATCTGCCCATCGTCACCTATGTGAACACGTCCGCCGACGTGAAGGCGTATTCGGACATTTGCTGCACCAGCTCCAACGCCGTGCAGGTGGTCGAGGCGGTCGCGCAGCAATGGGGCGTCGACACGGTGATCATGATCCCCGACGAGTATCTGGCCAAAAACGTCGCGGCCCAGACCGACATCAAGATCCTCACCTGGAAAGGCTCGTGCGAGGTGCACGAGCAGTTCACGCCTGAAGACCTTGACGATCTGCGCGCCGCCCACCCGGACGCGGTGATCCTAACCCACCCTGAATGCCCGCCGGAGGTGATGGCGAAGGCCGATTTCGCCGGCTCCACCGGCGCCATGGCCGGCTATGTGAAGGACCATGCGCCGCAAAAGGCGATCCTGATCACCGAATGCTCCATGAGCGACAATGTGGCGGTGGAGAATCCCGGCGTTCAATTCGTGAAACCCTGCAATCTCTGCCCGCACATGAAGCGCATCACGCTGACCGGCCTTTATGAGTCGCTTCGTGACATGAAGCACGCCGTCGAGGTCGACCCGGTGATCGCCGAAATGGCCCGCGCCAGCCTGCAGGCCATGCTGGATCTGCCCAAAGCCGCGACGCCGCCGCATTTCGATACCGGCAAGGATGCGGTGGCCGTGCCGTATGTAGCGATCTAGCCGGAAGCGCAGTTTCTCCCCCCGTTCACGGGGGGAGTGGGCCGGACGAAGTCCGGGTCGAGGGGGGATGGCGGCGAGCGCGGCTTCCCCCCTCCGCCCCGGACCTGGCGGTCCGGGCCACCTCCCCCGCAGGCGGGGGAGGAAACGCTCCCCATTTTCGGAGTCGATGAATGCCCCACCCCCTCATCATCGCCGGCGCCGGGATCGCGGGCCTGTGGACGGCGCTGCACGCCGCGCCGCGGCCGGTGGTGCTGCTTACCGGCGGGCGGCTTGGCGAGGGGGCGTCCACCGCCTGGGCGCAGGGCGGTGTGGCCGCGGCCCTGGGCGCTGACGACACGCCCGCGCTTCACGCCGCCGATACGATCGCCGCCGGCGCCGGGCTGGTGGACGAGGCGGCCGCGCGCCTGCTGGCTGAGGCCGGACCGCGCGAGATCGAAGCCCTGTTCGCCCTGGGCGCGCCGTTCGAAAAAGACGGCGAAGCCTGGGCGCTGTCGCGCGAAGCCGCGCATTCAAAGGCGCGCGTCGCCCGGGTGAAAGGCGACCAGGCCGGGGCGGGGATCCTCGCTGCGCTCATCAAAGCGGTGAAAGCCGCGCCTCATATCGACATTCGCGAAGGCTGGCGCGCGGAAAGCCTGATCCCGGACGCTGACGGCGGCTGCGCCGGCGTGCTGGCGCGGGACGCAGAGGGCGCGCTGCACCGGATCGTGGCGAGCGACACCGTACTCGCCACCGGTTCGCTGGGCGGGCTCTACGCGGTCACCACCACGCCGTGGACCAGCCAGGGTCAGGCGCTGGCCATGGCGGCCGCGCTGGGTGCAGAAATCCGTGACGCGGAGTTCGTGCAGTTCCACCCCACCGCCATCGATATCGGGCGCGACCCCGCCCCGCTCGCCACCGAGGCGCTGCGCGGCGAAGGCGCGACGCTGATCGACGCCACCGGCGCGCGCTTCATGAAGGCGGTGCATAAGGACGCCGAACTGGCCCCGCGCGACGTGGTCGCGCGCGCAGTTCACCGCCAGGTGAAATCCGGCAAGGGCGCGTTCCTCGATGCGCGCGCTGCGGTGGGCGACGCGTTCCCGGACCGCTTCCCCGTCGTTTTCACCGCCTGCATGAGCGCCGGCGTCGACCCCCGGCGCGCGCCCATCCCCGTAGCGCCGGCGGCGCATTATCACATGGGCGGGATCGCCACCGGTCTTGACGGCTTCACCGGCGTTCCCGGCTTGTGGGCGGTGGGCGAATGCGCGGCCACCGGCGTGCACGGCGCGAACCGCCTCGCCTCCAACTCGCTGCTGGACGGGCTTGTGTTCGGGCGCCGCGCTGCAGAGCGTCTGAATGGCGCCGCACCGCGCACGCTTGAACCGCTCGCCGCAGAAGCACCGCCCGCCCTGCCCGGCCCGGCGCTGCAGCGCCTGCGCCAGGTCATGGCGGCTGAAGCCGGGGTGGAGCGCGACGGGGCGGGGCTTTCGAGACTCATCACCGTCATTGATCAGCTGGAGGCGAAATACGGCGCGGCGCCCGCCCTTGTCGCGGCGCGCTTCGTCGCCGCAGGCGCGCTGGCGCGCCTCGAGAGTCGAGGAGGCCACTTCCGCACCGATCACCCTCAGACAGCCCCCAAAGGAGTCGCAACCCGCATGCGCCTTGAAGACGCCCGCGCCGTCACCCGCCCCGCCCCTCGCGTCGCAGGCTACGCGCAATGAGCGTCGCCATCCCGCCCGTGCCGCGCGGCGTCGTCGCGGAAAGCGTCGCCGTCGCGCTGGATGAGGACTTAGGCGGGCGCGGCGACCTCACCTCGCTGGCCACCATACCCGAACACGCCCGCGGGCGGTTCGAGATCGTCAGCCGCGCGGCCGGCGTCCTTTGCGGGGTCCAGGCCGCCGACGAGGTGGCGAGCCAGGTCAGCGGTGATCTCGTCATCCACTGGCGCGCGAAGGACGGCGACTTGATCACGAAAAGCCAAATAGTGGGCGTGCTCGAAGGGCCGGCGCGCGCGATCCTCACCGCCGAACGCTCCATCCTGAACTTCATGGGCCGGCTGTCCGGCGTCGCCACGCTCACCCGCCGCTATGTGGACGCGGTGGAGGGTACCGGCGCTCGCGTCGCCCATACCCGCAAAACCACGCCGGGCCTGCGGGGCCTTGAACTGCAGGCCGTGCGCGCGGGCGGCGGCGCTCCGCATCGCTTCGGCCTCGATGACGCGATCCTCATCAAGGACAATCACGTGGCGATGTGCGGCGGGTCGGTGGGCGAAGCCGTGCGCCGCGCCCGCGCCTTCGCCGGCCACATGATTCGCGTGGCGGTGGAGGTGGATCGGCTCGACCAGCTTGATGAGGCGCTGGAGGCCGGCGCGGAAAGCGTGCTCCTGGACAATTTCTCCCTCGCCGATCTTTCCGCGGCTGTGAAGCAGGCGAAGGGCCGCGCCAATCTGGAAGCGTCCGGCGGCGTGACGCTGGAGACCATTCGCCAGATCGCGGAAACCGGCGTCGACGTGATCAGCGTGGGCGCCCTCACCCACTCGGCGACGAATTTCGATCTGGGTCTGGACGCGGTTTAGGCGCGGCGGCCCGCCATCCCGCCTTGATCGCATTGGCGGCCGCGCCTAGGTTCGCGCGTCTTTCAAACCGTGAAGATTTCAAGCCACCATGCGAAACCCGAACGCCCCGTCCTTTCAGGATCTGATTCTGACCCTCCAGCGCTATTGGGCCGATCAGGGCTGCGCGATCCTGCAGCCCTACGACACCGAGGTGGGCGCGGGGACCTTGCATCCGGCGACGACCCTGCGCTCGCTGGGTGCAAGGCCGTGGCGCGCCGCCTATGTGCAGCCCTCGCGCCGCCCCGGCGACGGTCGCTATGGCGAGAACCCCAACCGGCTGCAGCACTATTATCAATTCCAGGTGCTCCTAAAGCCGTCGCCGGCCAATTTGCAGGATCTGTATCTGGGCTCGCTGGACGCCATCGGCATCGACCGCAAGCTCCATGACGTGCGCTTCGTGGAGGACGACTGGGAGAACCCCACCGTGGGCGCCTGGGGGCTGGGCTGGGAGGTCTGGTGCGACGGCATGGAAGTGTCCCAGTTCACCTATTTCCAGCAGGTGGGCGGCCAGGATGTGGAGCGGGTCTCCGGCGAGCTGACCTACGGGCTGGAGCGCCTGGCCATGTATGTGCAGGGCGTTGAAAATGTTTACGATCTGGATTTCAACGGCGCCGGGATGAGCTATGGCGACGTGTTCCTGGAAAACGAGCGCCAGCATTCCGAATTCAATTTCGAGCACGCCGACGTGGACATGCTCATGGAGTGGTTCAAGGGCGCGGAAAACCAGTGCAAGGCCTTGCTGGCGCTGGAAAAACCCCTGCCGCTGCCGGCCTATGATTTCTGCCTGAAGGCTTCCCACTTGTTCAATCTGGTGGACGCCCGCGGCGCCATCTCGGTGGCCGAACGCGCCAGCTGGATCGCCCGGGTCCGCGAGCTCGCCAAGGGCTGCGCGGATGCGTGGGTGACGCTGGAACGCGAAAAAGGCGAGGCCGCATGATCGGCTTTGCAGCTCAACTCCTCCCCCTTCACGGGGGAGGTGCGCCGCGCGCAGCGCGGGGCGGAGGGGGTGCGGCGCTTGCCGGAACAGGTCGGCGTCCGGCCACCAGGGCGCGGTGAGTGGAGACTTGGCGTAATGACAATAAAACTGTTCCATAACCCGCAGTCGCGCGCGACGATGACCCATTGGCTGCTCGAGGAGCTGGGCGTCGACTACGCGCTGGAGACGGTCGAGTACGAAGACGGCTCCATGCGCACGCCTGAATTTTTGAAAGCCAGCCCGCTGGGGAAGATTCCCGCCATCGTCGATGGAGAGGTCAGCGTCAGCGACACCCCGGCCATCGCGATCTATCTGGCGGACAAGTACAAGTCGCCGGTGGACATGGCGCCGGCGATCGACGACCCGCGCCGCGGCGAGTATCTGCGCTGGCTGATCTTTCAGGGCACCGCCATCGATCCGGCGATGTTGCAGGCCGGCCTGAAGTTCGAAACCAAGCGCCAACAGGCCGGTTGGGGCGACGTCGCCTCGGTGATCGATGCGCTTGAGACCCGGCTATCCGACGCCAGCCCCTATCTTTTAGGCGACTGGTTCACCGCCGCCGATCTTCTGGTGGGCGGCTCCCTGATGTGGGCGACGCGCTTTGGGCTGTTCGAGGCGCGCCCGGCGATGACCCGCTATGTCGACGCCGTCACCAGCCGTCCGGCCTTCGCCAAGACCGTCGGGGCGGCGTGATGGGCTTGGGGACCCTAGGCCTCCGCCTTCACCGGGCAGGTGCGCCGCCCTCGACCCGGCGCTTCGCGCCGGCCCGTCTGACAGCTTTGCTGTCGAACGCGCGCAGGCGTTCGCGTCTCAAGGCCGTGTCCGTCACGTGGACGGGGCGCTCGGTAAACAGGATCGCCCATGACCGCATGCAGGCCGCAAACCCTTAGGACTTCACCCCGTGTCTGACTTCCTTCTTGAATTCTTCTGCGAAGAAATTCCCGCGCGCATGCAGGCCCGCGCCGAAGCCGATCTGGAGCGCCTGTTCACCGGCAAGCTCAAAGAGGCGGGGCTTGCCTGGGACGGCGTGGAGACCTTCTCCGGTCCGCGCCGCGTCGGCCTTGTCATGACCGGCCTGCCCGAAAAGACCGAAGACGTGCGCGAGGAGCGCAAGGGGCCGCGCGTCGACGCGCCGGAAAAGGCGATCGAAGGCTTTCTGCGCGGCGCCGGGCTTACGAGCACCGGTCAGTGCCGGGTCGAAGAGGGCAAGAAGGGCGCGTTTTACGTCGCCGTGATCGAAAAGCCCGGACGCGAAACCGCCGCGGTGATCGCCGAAGCGATCCCCGAAATCGCGAAAGCCTTCCCCTGGCCGAAATCCATGAAGTTCGGCGAAGGCGACAAGACCCAGCGCTGGGTCCGCCCGCTGCAGCGCATCCTCGCGCTGCTGGGCGGTCAGGTGGTGGACACCGAGGTGTTCGGCATCTCCGCCTCCAACATCACCGAAGGCCACCGCATTCACGGGAACGGCCCGTTCGAGGTCTTCGGCTGGGACGACTATTGCGCGAAGCTCGCCGAGAACGGCGTCATCCTCATGCGCACCGAGCGCCGGGCGAGAATCCTTCTGGACGCCCGCAAGGTCTGCGCCGACGCCGGGCTGACCCTGGTGGAGGATGAGGGCCTGCTCGAAGAGGTGACGGGGCTGGTGGAGCATCCCCACGCCATTCTGGGCGATATGGACCCGGCCTTCCTGGACCTGCCGCCGGAAGTCATCCAGCTGACCATGAAGACCCACCAGAAATACTTCGCGGTGGCGGACGGCGAGGGGAAGATCACCTCGAAATTCGTGGTGATCGCCAATCAGGATGCGCCTGACGGCGGTAAGGCCATCGCGGCGGGCAATTCCCGGGTGCTGTCGGCCCGCCTGTCCGACGCGCGCCATTTCTGGGATCTCGATCGCGCCAAGGGCCTGGAGGCCATGGCGGGCGAGCTTTCCAAGGTCACCTTCCACGAAAAGCTGGGCACGGTCGCCGACAAAGTGGAGCGCGTGGCGGCTCTGGCGAAAGAGCTCGCCCCGGCCGTGGGCGCCGATCCGGATCTCGCCTACACCGCCGCCAAGCTCGCCAAGGCCGATCTCGTCAGCCAGATGGTCTACGAGTTCCCCGAGCTGCAAGGGGTGATGGGGCGCTATTATGCGCTGGAGGCTGGCGCAGCCCCCTCCGTCCGCTCCGCGGACACCTCCCCCGTAAACGGGGGAGGACATCGCGCCGAGGGCGAAGCAGCCATGTCTCCCCCCGCGAGCGGGGGGAGTGCCCCAAAGGGGCGAGGGGGGCTGCTCGACGGTCTGTCGGACGAGCAACGCCAGGTCGTCGCCGACGCCATTCGCGATCACTACAAACCCCAAGGCCCCTCCGACGCCGTCCCCAAAGCGCCGGTGAGCGCCGCAGTGGCGCTGGCGGATAAGCTCGACACGCTGGTGGGCTTCTGGGCCATCGACGAAAAACCCACGGGGTCCAAGGACCCGTTTGCGCTGAGGCGGGCGGCGCTGGGGGTTATTCGGGTGCTGTTGGAAAAGCGAGCAAGCTTGGCGATCGACGCACCGTCTTCATTTTGGTTCAGTGCCTTCACCAAGGCGAATTTCCGCACAACAGCGAACGAGACTGGCTCAACTCAGGAAATCACTGGAGTTTTGAAAGCAACTGAAGGCAGCTTGTTCGTAATTGATGCCCCGGAGATGAGCTGGGATGACCTCCGGCGAAACTTTGCCAGTTTGGTCAAAAGACGGGCATACCAAACAGCTAAGAGCCTCCTCGCCTTCTTCGCCGACCGCCTCAAGGTCCACTTGCGCGATGAAGGTGTCCGCCATGACGTGATCGACGCGGTGTTCGCGCTGGGTGATGACGACCTGGTCCGCGTCACCAAGAAATCCCGCGCGCTGCAGGGCTTTATCGAGACAGACGACGGCACGGCGTTGCTGGCCGGGTATCGGCGGGCGGCGAATATCTTGAGCGCTGAGGAGAAGAAGGGGTTTGATCTCTCAAAGGCGTTGAGCGACGCGCTTCCCCCCTCCGTCCCGGGCGAAGCCCGGGCCACCTCCCCCGCAAGCGGGGGAGGAAAGGGTGCGGGCGCTTCAAGTGATTTTCCTCCCCCGCCTGCGGGGGGGGTGTCCGCGGAGCGGACGGAGGGGGGGCGCGCCCTTTCCGAAGACCAGGCCTCCGCCCTGCTCATCGCCATCGCCAAGACCGCCGACGCCGACGAGGAGCGCGCCCTCATAAGCGAGATCCAGGGCGCCGAAGAGGTTGCGGGCAAGGCGCTGGCCGATGAGGACTTTGAAGCGGCCATGGCGGCGCTGTCGAAATTGCGCACCCCGGTGGACGCCTTCTTCGAAACGGTTGTCGTGAACGCCGAAGACCCTATTGTGCGGCGCAACAGGCTGCTGCTTCTGTCGCGGATTCGCGCGGCGGTGGACGCGGTGGCGGATTTCTCCCGGCTGGAAGGCTGAGGCGCTTACGCATCGACGCGCCGGTCTTCGCGTATACACTGCCGGGCAAAAGATAAGAGGTGAGCTGTAATGGCCAAATGGGTTTACGCGTTCGGCGGCGGGTCGGCCGACGGGAACCGGGACGACAAGAACCTGCTTGGGGGCAAGGGCGCGAACCTGGCTGAGATGGCGACGCTGGGCCTGCCCGTGCCGCCGGGGTTCACCCTCACCACCGAAGTCTGCACGGCCTATTACGACAATGACGAGACCTATCCAGAAGGCCTGAACGAACAGTTCGAAGCGGCGCTGGAGCGCCTTGAAACGCTCGTCGACAAGAAATTCGGCGATCCGGCCAACCCGCTGCTTGTGTCGGTGCGCTCGGGCGCGCGCGCGTCCATGCCCGGCATGATGGATACGGTCCTGAACCTCGGGCTCAACGACGAGACGGCCGAAGGCCTCGCCAAGCTCTCCGGCGACCGGCGTTTCGCGCTGGACAGCTATCGCCGCTTCATCACCATGTATTCCGACGTGGTGCTGGGCGTCTCCCATTCGCGCTTTGAAGAAGTGCTGGAGACTTTCAAGGAAGACCGCGACTACCAGCTCGACACCGAGATTACGGCTGAAGAGTGGGAAGAGGTCATCGTTCAGTACAAGAAGGTGGTCGAAAAGGTGCTCGGCCAGCCCTTCCCCACCGATCCGCGCGACCAGCTTTGGGGCGCGATCTCGGCTGTGTTCGGCAGCTGGATGAACACGCGCGCCATCGCCTATCGCCGCATGTACGACATCCCGGCCAGCTGGGGCACGGCGGTGAACGTGCAGGCCATGGTGTTCGGCAATATGGGCGACACCTCGGCGACCGGCGTGGCGTTCACCCGCGACCCCTCCACCGGCGAGCGCGGCTATTACGGCGAGTTCCTGATCAACGCTCAAGGAGAGGACGTTGTGGCCGGCATCCGCACGCCGCAATGCCTCACCGAGACCATGCGCGAGAAGATGGAGGACACCCTGCCCTCCATGGAGACCGCCCTGCCCGACGTGTTCTCCCAGCTGGTGGAGGTGTTCGAGAAGCTCGAGCAGCACTATCGCGACATGCAGGACATCGAGTTCACGGTGGAGCAGGGCAAGCTCTGGATGCTCCAGACGCGCAACGGCAAGCGCACCGCGCGCGCCGCCCTGAAGATCGCCGTGGACATGGTCGCCGAGGGCCTGATCAGCGAGGAGGAGGCCGTGCTGCGCGTGGAGCCGGGCGCGCTGGATCAGCTGCTGCACCCGATGATCGACGACGGCTATGAGCGCGACGTCATCGCCAAGGGCCTGCCGGCCTCTCCGGGCGCCGCGGTGGGCAAGGCGGTGTTTGAGTCCGACGAGGCCGAGGCGATGAAGGCCCAGGGTGAGAAAGTCATCCTGGTGCGCGTGGAGACCAGCCCTGAAGACATTCACGGCATGCACGCGGCTGAAGCCATCGTCACCGCGCGCGGCGGCATGACCAGCCACGCCGCGGTGGTGGCGCGCGGCATGGGCCGGCCCTGCGTCTCCGGCGCCGGGGAGATCAAGATCAACGCGGCCGCCAAGAGCTTCACCGCGCGCGGACGCACTATCAATCACGGCGACATGATCACGGTGGACGGCGCCACCGGCGAGGTGCTCGCCGGCGAAGCGCCCATGATCAAACCCGAAGTCACCGGCGATTTCGCCTCCCTCATGGTGTGGGCCGACAAGGCCCGGCGCATGAAAGTGCGCACCAACGCGGAAACCCCCGCCGACGTGCAGACGGCGAAGGAATTCGGCGCCGAGGGCATCGGGCTGTGCCGCACCGAGCACATGTTCTTCGACGCCGACCGCATCGCGGCGGTGCGCGAGATGATCCTGGCTGAAGACCAGGGCGGCCGGGTCAAGGCGCTCTCGAAAATCCTGCCCATGCAGCGCGACGACTTCGCGGAGATTTTCCGCATCATGGAGGACCGCCCCTGCACGATCCGCCTTCTGGATCCGCCGCTGCACGAGTTCCTGCCCCACACCGAAGAGGACGTGAAGGCGGTCGCCGAGGCCACGGGCCTGCCCGCCGACGCGCTGCTCCAGCGCGCGCGCGACCTCAACGAGACCAACCCCATGCTGGGCCATCGCGGCTGCCGGCTGGGGATCACCTATCCTGAAATCTACGAGATGCAGGCGCGCGCCATCTTCGAGGCCCAGGCCAAGGTGGAGACCGAAACCGGCGTCCAGCCCGTAGCCGAGGTGATGATCCCACTCGTGGCCCTGCCCAAGGAGCTGGAGATCCTGAAAGTCCGCATCGAGGCGATCGCCCGGAAGGTGGAGCAGGAGACCGGGACCGCGCCGGTCTATCTCATCGGGACCATGATCGAACTGCCGCGCGCCTGCCTGCGCGCCGGGGCGATCGCGGAGCACGCCGAGTTCTTCTCCTTCGGCACCAACGACCTCACCCAGACCACGTTCGGCCTGTCGCGCGACGACGCTGGAAAATTCCTGGGCGCTTATCTGGAGGCGGGCATTTTCGAAAAGGACCCGTTCGTCAGCCTGGATCAGGACGGGGTCGGCGATCTCATCAGGATCGGCGCGGAACGCGGCCGCGAGACGCGGCCGGAGCTGAAACTGGGCATTTGCGGAGAGCATGGCGGCGATCCCGCTTCGATTCGCTTCTGCGAGGGCGCGGGGCTCGACTATGTGTCCTGTTCGCCATACCGCGTGCCTATTGCGCGACTCGCGGCGGCCCAGGCGGCGCTGCGCAAGGACCGCTAGGCTGCGCCGGAATTTCCTGGAACAAAAGGCGATTACAGCGAGTTGGGTTTAAATGTGGCGCGCTTCGCCACATTTAAGCCCGGTCGCCGGGTGTATTGACCGGCGTCAGGGCGGCGCGTAGCAAGCTCGGCCCGCTCGGCGCTTTGCTTGCATGCACGCCGAGACCGTCCCGATCAGGGGCGGACCGCCCAGGTTCGACCGCGTGCGCTACGCGCCGGTAACCGTTTCGAGGAGAGAAGGCGACATGGCCGCTGGCTCTATCCTTTCGCGCGGCAAGCGCTGGCTTGGAGGCCTCGCCTCCGCGTCCGCCCTGGTGCTCGTCACCGGCGCGATGACGCTGGCGCCTGAAGCCGTGCGCGATCAGGACGAGCGCGAAGTGTGGCGCGATCTCGCCGGCGCCTATCTTGAGACCGCCGCCGAGACCGGCTGGGACACCGCGCCCGCCGCGCTGGAGTTCGCCAGCTTCACCGTGGAGCCCGACGAGCGTTTCGGCGCGCGCATCACAGCGCGCGCGCTCGACGACCTGCGCAGCTTCGACACCTCCCATCTCGACGCCGCCCGCGCCGCCGCGCGCGAACGCCGGTGCCTGGCTGAAGCGATCTTTTATGAAGCGCGCTCCGAACGGTTCGCCGGCCAGGCCGCCGTCGCCGAGGTCGTTTTGAACCGGGTGCGCCACCGCGCCTATCCCGACAGCGTATGCGGCGTGGTCTATCAGGGCAGCGAACGCACCACCGGGTGCCAGTTCACATTCACCTGTGACGGCTCGCTTGAGCGTGAGCCTTACGGCCGCACCTGGACCAAAGCCCAGCTTGTCGCCGAACACGCGCTGATGGGATTCGCTCAGCCGGTGACGCGCCGCGCGACCCATTATCACACTACCGAAGTGAACCCGATCTGGAACCAGTCGCTGGTGCGCACCCGCCGCATCGGCGCCCACATCTTCTACCGCTTCCCCAACCGCTCCGAACGCCAGCTTCTGATCGCAGAGCGCGAAGCGTAGGGCGCATACGGCGGTCACGCCGTGTGGGGTTGGAGCGCAATGCTCAAGAGCGCTGATTGCGGCTCCATACCAGCGTTACATCGGGATAGGCGCCCTCCTCGTCCGCGCCGTCCCGTCGCGCCTCTTCAAACCCCAACGCCGCGTAGAAGCCGCGCAGATCGCGCGCGCCGGTATTCACCGTCGCCTCCACCCGGTGGAACTGCGCCTTGAGCTGATCAATGAAGCTGCGGCCAACGCCTTCGCCCTGGTGGGCGGGATCAATCCACATCCCGTCGATCAACGCGCCATGTTCGCTCGGCTCATAGCCGAGGCAGCCGAGCAGGCGGCCGTTTTCGCCGGCGGCGACCAACAGCGTCGCGCTGGGCATATGCCGGTCACGAAAGGCGAGCGCCATCTCGCGGCGCTGATCATCAGTGAGGTGGTGAGGGCTGGCGTGACTGGCCGCCTGCCACAGCTCGTAAAGCGGGACCAGATCGCCGTGTCGGGCGTCGCGCAAATGCAAAACGGTCTAGCTCGCCATCAGCTGATCGGCTGCGGCGCGGGCCGCGTCGGTGACCTCCGCGCCGGACAACATACGCGCAATCTCCTCGCGGCGTTCCCCAGCCGGCAGCAATCGGACAGAGGTGCGCACGCCGTCGCCACTCTCGCCCTTCTCGATGCGGAAATGGGCGCCGGCCCGCGCCGCCACCTGCGGCGAGTGGGTGACCACCAGCGTCTGGCCGGTTTGCGCCAAGCGCGCGAGGCGATGGCCCACCGCGTCGGCGACGGCGCCGCCCACGCCCTGATCCACCTCGTCGAACACCATGGTCTTCACGCCGCCGCGCTCCACCAGGCAGACTTTCAGCGCCAGGGCGAAGCGAGAGAGCTCGCCCCCCGAGGCGATCTTGTCCAGCGGCCCGAACGGGGCGCCGGGATTGGTGGCCACTTCGAACGCCACCCGGTCCCAGCCCTTGGCGCCGGGCCGGGTCTCGTCCGGCTCAACGGCTACGCGGAAGCGCGCCTTGTCCATTTTCAGCGGCGCAAGCTCGGCTTCCACCGCGGCGGCGAGTTTTTCGCCGGCGGCCTTGCGCGCCTTGGTGAGCGCGCCCGCGGTTCTGGCGTAATCGGCTTGGGCGGCTTTGAGCGCGGATTCGGCTTCCTTCAGCCGGTCGTCGGCATGTTCGATCATGTCCAGGCGCTCGGCGAGCCGGTCGCGCAGCGCGGCCAGCTCGTCGACCTCGACCGAATGCTTGCGCGCCGCGCCGCGCAGGGCGAACAGGCGCTCCTCCACCGCGTCGAGCCGTCCGGGCTCCACTTCGAAACGCTGGGCGGCGTCGGTAAGGGCGTCCTCGGCCTCATTGAACTCGATGAGCGCCCGGTCCAGCGCACCCGCTGCGCGCTCCACCGCCGCGCGGGCCGCCGCGGCGCCCGAGAGCTCCCCCTCGCCGGCCTCGTCGGGGACCTCGGTTTCGCCCATCGCGCCGCGCACGCGCTCCAGCCCGCGCAAAGCGGTGTTGAGCCGGCCTGAGAGCCCCTCCCCGCCCGCGACCGCATCCACCGCGTCCTGCAGCTCAGTGAGCGCGGCTTCGGCCTGTTGCAGGAACTTGCGCTCCTCAGCAAGCTCGGCTTCCTCGCCGGCTTTCGCGCCAAGACCGTCCAGCGCTTCGACGCTGTCGCGCAGGAAGGCTTCTTCACTGGCGGCCTGGTCGCGCGTCGCGGTCAGGTCTTCCAGCCGGGTCTTCGCGGTGTTGAGCGCCTTGAACGCCGCCTCCACCGATCGCCGCTGGGCCTCGACGCCGGCATAGGCGTCCAACAAGCCGCGATGAGTCTTGGGATCAAGCAGGCCGCGCCCGTCATGCTGACCGTGGATCTCCACCAGAAGCTCGCCCAGGCGCGCAAGCAGTCCGACGCTGGCGGGCTGGTCGTTCACATGGGCGCGCGAGCGGCCGTCGGCGGACACCGTACGGCGCAGGATCACCGGCTCGCCGGGCTCCACCGCGAGGCCGGCCTCATCAATGACGGCGTAGGCGGGATGGCCCGGCGCAGGCTCGAACACGGCCGCGGCCATGGCCTGATCGGCGCCGGAGCGCACCAGGCTGCGCTCGGCCCGGTCGCCGCACGCAAGACCCAGCGCGCCGAGAAGAATGGACTTGCCCGCCCCGGTCTCACCGGTCAGCGCGGAGAGTCCGGCCTCGAACTGCAGGTCGAGCCGGTCGATCAGAACGATGTCGCGAATGGTGAGCGATGTCAGCACGCCGCCCGCCCTTCAACTCCGCCCCTAGCCGAAGATGCGATCGAGCGCGCGGCGCAGAAGCGACGGGTCGCGATCGAGATCTTCCGCGCCGGGAATGGCGATCCCGCGGGCGGTCAGGAGGTCGTAACTGTCCTCATACCAGTTCGAGCCGGGGAAGTTGTAGCCCAGCACCGAGGCGACCTGGCGAGCCTCTTCGTCGACGCCCAGCGCCACATAGGACTCCACCAATCGGTGCAGCGCCTCGGGCGTGTGGCTGGTGGTTTCATAATCGCGCACCACGTTCTGGAAACGGTTGATGGCGGCGAGATAATAACCGTTTCTGAGATACCAGCGGCCGACGCTCATCTCCTTGCCGGCGAGGTGGTCGCGCGTCATGTCGATCTTCAGGCGCGCGTCGGCGGCGTACGGGCTGTCAGGATACCGGCGCACCACTTGTTGCAGCGAATTAAGCGCGGTGCGCGTCGTCGATTGGTCGCGGCCAACGTCGTAAATGCGTTCGTAATGGCTGATGGCGATCAGATAATAGGCGTAAGGCGCGTTGGCGCTGCCCGGGTGCAACGCGATGAACCGTTCCGCGTCGGAGATCGCCTCCTCGTAAAGCTGGGCCTCGTAATTGGCGAAGGCGGCCATGAGCATCGCCCGGCGCGCCCATTCGGAGAACGGGTGCTGGCGCTCCACCTCGTCGAAATACAGCGCGGCCTCGTCGAACCGCCGGCGCTCCATCGCCTCGAAACCCAGATTGTAGAGCCGCTCCACCGGCGTTTCCACGTAAGCGAGCTCCGCGTCATTGTCTCCGGCGCAGGCGGTCAGAGCCAGAGCGGCGACGGCGGTGAGGAGTAGAGCGCGAACGGCGTGCGTCATGGGCGATGGGCCTCTTTACGTCCCTCGGCGCGGCGCACCGGCGCGAGAGTTTACGGTTCGCTAGAGGTTTAACCGATGCGGGCCGCAGGCGAAAGCGCGGTGTCAGGTGGTTTGTTGATCAGTTCAGGGCGCGGCCGGCGCCTCTTGACGAAGCGCCCGCCTCAACGCCCGTCAGGAGCGCACCAGGCGTTCTTCGAGGCGCGCGTCGTTCTCGATCGTCGCCCAGCGCCAGGCGCTCTCGTCGCCGAGCAGGGCCGACACGGCCTTGGCGTTGAGGCCATGGCCGGGGCGAACAGCGCGGTAAAGGCCCAGGATCGGCGCGCCGGCGAGGTAAAGATCGCCCAGCGCGTCGAGCGCCTTATGACGCACGAACTCGTCGGCGAAGCGCAGCCCCTCGGGATTGGCCACCTTGCCTTCGTCGAGCACCACGGCGTTCTCCAGCGAGCCGCCGCGCGCAAGCCCCGCCTTCAAAAGCGCATTGAGATCGCGGCGAAAACCGAACGTGCGCGCCGGCGCGACCGCTTCAGCGAACGCCTCGCGGCTGACTTCGAACGCGAAATGCTGGCGGCCGATGGCCTCGTCCTCGAAGTCGATCTCCACGTCGATCGCCGGCTTGACCGACGGCAGGAACATGGCGCGGCGCGCCCCGTCCTCCACGGCGACCGGCTTGAGCACCTGAATGCCGCGGCGCGGCGCCGGGGCAGTTTTCAGACCGGCGTGCAGGATCAGCTCCACAAACGGGGCCGAGCTGCCGTCCATGGCGGGGACTTCCGGGCCGTCAAGCTCGAGAATGAGGTCGTCGATGCCCAGCCCAGCCAGCGCGGCCATGAGGTGTTCGACCGTGGCCACCGAAGCGCCGGAGTCGTTGACAAGCGTGGTGCCGAGATCGGTGGAGCGCACATAATCGCGCCGCGCAGGAACGCGCGCATCGTCGAGATCAAGGTCGGTGCGCTCGAACACGATTCCCGAACCCACGGGCGCAGGCTTCATGACCATGCGCACGCGCGCCCCGGTATGAAGGCCGATTCCGGCGCAGACCGCAGCCTGCTCCAGTGTGGTGCGATGGGACATCAAACCGGTCTTTCTTGTCGCTCTCCGCGCCGGTCCTGACCGTTGCTCACAGCCTTACGACCCGACGCGCCCCTCTGATACGCGTCGCACCTTACGCCTCGGCGCACACGCAGCAATTAAACGATTGTTGCGTGATGTTACCGGGCGAAACACAGAGGCGGCGCCGGCGTTCCGCCCTTGGCGGAGCCGGGCGGTCAGTCCTGATCGCGGAACAGAACGCCCAAAGCGTCAAGATAGGCGCGCCAGGCCTCACGCCCGGCCGCGGTGAGATGCGCGGTGGTCAGCGGTTTGGCGTCCACGAAGCGCTTGTCGATCTCCACATAGCCGGCGGCGTCGAGCTTTTTCAGATGTACTGAAAGATTGCCGTTGGTGGTCTCGAGCGCCTTGGCGAGCTCGGCGAAGCTCGCCTGTCCGGTCTGGGCGAGATAGGCCATGACGCCCAGCCGGATGCGGCCGTGGATGACATCGTCGAGACTGTCCGGTTTCAGCCCGGCCATCACGCAGCCTCGTTGTCCTTCAGCGCCGGTGGTTCTGCGCGCAGCAAGCGCAGGCCCGGCAATACGCCCACCAGGACCACGACACCGGCGAGCCAGAGATAAAGCACCGCCGTTCCGGCGAGCAGCGGCACGATCGCCGCGGCGACGAACGACAGCCACGCCGGCGCCCGCATCCAGCCTTCACCCGAGGCGGCCGCCGTGGCGAGGAACGCTGCGCCGTACAGCGCGAGCGCCACCGCCGCGATGAGGTCGAACAGCAAGTAGGACCCGCTTTTGAACGCCACCGCAGCGACCACCCCGGCGACGAAAAAGAAGATGCCGAGCCCGGCGCCGCGCCATACTTCGCGCTCCACCCGGTTGCCCACCGCCGATTGGCCCGGCTTGCGTTTCATCCCGATCGACAAAATCGCCATGCCGGCCGCGCCGATGACGCCGAAGGCGATCCAGATAAAGGGAATGAACCCCGGCGCGCCGGCGAACCCGGATCTGACGAGATAGTGTGCACCGTAGGCCAGGGTCAGAAGACCGCCCCAGAACACCAGATAGCGCCCGCCCAGAAGCGGCGCCCTGGCTGCGCGCTCGGTCATGGCGCGCACATAGGCGAGATCGGCCTTGGGATCATTGGTGTCGTGTTCGCTCATGCCCGTCTCCCGGTTGGTGGCGAAACCCCGGGCGCGCCGCGCCCGGGGCTGAGTCGCTTAATCAGGGTAAACCATCGTCATCTCGACCGCGCCGCCCTCGGCGCCCACGGTGACCGCGACATCTTCAAAGCCCGGCGGACCGGCGCCCATGGGACCGGACATGGCCCAACCGTCAAGCGGCCAGCCGTTCTCGGCGCGGTCGAAGATCTGATTGCCGTCGTCATGCCAGACCGACACCGCATAGGCGCCCGGCGGCACGTCGAAGGTGAATTCGTGCGCGCCGGACTCCGGGGTTTGCACGATGGTCCCGGCGACGCCGGTGTTTTGCATGAACTGAGCCTCGGACTGCACCGAGATGTAGAGCGGCCCGCCGCCTTCCACGCCGTTAAGCGAAACGGTCAGCGGGGCGGCGTGGGCTGCGGCGCCCAGCAGCGCTGCGGCGGATGCGGCGATTAGCGTTTTCATGTCGTCTCCTCCATTTGTTTCAGACAACATGTTTGTATTTTAAATCTACTCGATATGTCAACCTGTCTGCCGTCCAGCTTACCTTTCAAGGCAAGCCGTTGTTTGCAGACACGAAAAAGCCCCGCGCCAGAAGCGCGGGGCTGTGTTCGCCTAGGATTTGCGTCGGCCTAGTTCGCCTGGCGACGCAGGAAGGTCGGGATTTCCAGATCGTCCTCGTCATAGGGCTCGCCGAACAGATCCGCTCGACTCTGCGGCTGCTGAGCCTGGGTCCGCGGCGCGGGCTCGGCGGGGCGAGAGCTCAACGGATCGCGCTTGGGCTCCGGCGCGGGCTTGGGTCGGCGGCCGAAAAGCGACAGGCCGCGGCGCGGCTGCTCGGCCTCGGTTTCCCGCGCACGCGGATGCTCACCGCGCGGCGCGTTGATCTCCCGCTCAAGACGCTCGCGGGTTTCCACGACGGCGGGTTTCGGCGCCGGCGCTTCGTAGCGGGCCGGTTCGGCGGACGCTTCGGTCTGCGGCTCGGCGATCTGCGCCTCCGGCGCGGCCTGGGCTTCGGAGGCGGACGGGCCCTGGGCGCGCGTCTCGTTCACCGCCACCGCGTCAGCGGCGCGGCGCACCATGGGCTCGGCCTGGCGCTGGGGGCGGGTCTCGCGCGATTTCCACGCCTGGGCGACCGGCTCGGGCCGGCGCACGGGCTGGGTCTGCTCTTCCGCGTCGATGCCGGTGGCCACCACCGACACGCGGATCACGCCGTCCAGCTCGGGATCGAAGGTGGAGCCCACGATGATGTTGGCGTCCGGATCGACCTCGTTGCGGATTTCGTTGGCCGCCTCGTCGACTTCGTACAGCGTCATGTCCATGCCGCCGGTGATGTTGATGAGCACGCCCTTGGCGCCCTTCATCGACACGTCGTCCAGCAGCGGGTTGTTGATGGCGTTATGGGCGGCCTCCACGGCGCGCTTCTCGCCGGAGGCTTCGCCGGTGCCCATCATCGCCTTGCCCATCTCGTTCATCACCGTTCGCACGTCGGCGAAGTCGAGATTGATCAGGCCGGGCATGACCATCAGATCGGTGATCCCGCGAACACCAGAGTGCAGCACCTGATCGGCCATGCCGAAGGCTTCGGCGAAGGTGGTCTTCTCGGTGGCGATGCGGAACAGGTTCTGATTCGGGATGATGATGAGCGTGTCCACATGCTCCTGCAGACGCTCGATCCCGGCTTCGGCCAGGCGCATGCGGCGCGTGCCTTCAAAGTGGAACGGCTTGGTGATCACGCCCACCGTCAGGATGTTCTGCTCGCGCGCCGCCCGGGCGATCACCGGCGCCGCGCCGGTGCCCGTGCCCCCGCCCATGCCGGCGGTGATGAACACCATGTGCGCGCCCTGCAGCTGCTCGGTGATCTCGGCCAGGGAGTCTTCCGCCGCCTGCTCGCCCACTTCCGGGCGCGCCCCAGCGCCCAGGCCTTCAGTGATTCCCGCGCCCATCTGGATGCGCCGGTCTGTCTTGGCGCGCACCAGCGCCTGGGCGTCGGTGTTCGCCACGGCGAAGTCCACGCCCTCCAGATCGGCGTCGATCATGTTGTTGACCGCGTTGCCGCCGGCCCCGCCAACCCCGAAAACGAGGATGCGCGGCTTCAGCTCAGTGGATTCGGGCGCAGAAAGATTCAGAGGCATGGCGCGGGCTCCGTCGCGAAGCGGAATGGTTAAGGGGCGTTTATCTCGGGAGAATGGACCGCGTTGTTTAATCGCGGGTTAAGCCAAGCTTCGAAGATCATTAGGACTTTCGCGAACGCTTCGGGAACGAAGCATTAATGGGATAACCGTTCGCGTTAACGCTCGCCTGCTTCGCGCGCGCGCCGGGCGGCCGCTTGCGCGGCCAGAGCCTCGCCGTCGGTGAGCGCAGAGCCGGCCGCGGTTTCGAAAAGGCGGGCAGCGTCGCCATGGCGCCCCGCCTGCTGACGCAGGCGCGCAAGGCCCAGGGCCGCGCGAAAATGCTCCGGCTGAAAAGCGAGCACCCGTTCATACAATCCCGCAGCGTTTCGGCGCTCCCCGGCCTCCAACAGGCAGTCAGCCTGGGCGACGATGAGATCGAGATCCCACGGCGCGTCGGCCAGCGCGGCGGCTTCGGCGTCACAGGGCCCGGGCGCGACATCCGGCTCGGCTTGAGCCGCCGGGGCGGCGTTCGCCGAAGCAGCGTTCGGCGCACCCAGCTCCGCAGCGCTGGCGGTTCGGCCCGTATCGGCGGGCCAGGCCTGCCGCCGTGCGGGTTCGGGCCTGGCGTCCGGGTCCGGCGCAGCCTCACCCGAAGCCGGCGCCTGTGCGGGCGCGGACTCCGAATCGGCTTGCGCAATCGTATAGATGCGCGGCGCGGGCATGGCCTCGGCGGCGGCGTCAGCCGTCAATGCCGGATCGCTCCCGCCGAGGCGGAGCAGCACACCGCCCTGGACCAGCTCAGCGGACGCACCGGCCGGCGCTCCGTCGAGCACGAACCCGTCCGCGGTCACGCGCAACCTTGAAAACCCCGCCGGCCCGTAAGGCGAAATCGTCCGCGGCGCGCCGCTCCAGCCTGGAAGTGCGACGGAGAGCTGGTCAGTCGACGCCTCGAAACTGAGGCCCGAAGGTGTTTCATCCATCGCCACGAACACCGCTCCGCCCGGCAGGACGAGCACGTCCTCAACCTCTCCGGCGAAGGCAGGGCCAGCCGTCAAAGCGGCGGCGCAGGCGGTGAGCAGACATCGGATTGAGCAGCGCATGGAGCCTGTTTGGCGCGAGTCGCCGCGGTGCGACTAGCCGTCAGGGAAATCCAGTCACCGGCGGCGGCGCGCCGGCGCCGGTGGCGCATACATCTTCGCCCAAGGCGCCGATCACCGCGCCGTCCGGTCCGCGCACATGCTCCCAGAGATAGCACCCCTGCCCGGCTTCGGGTGGGCGGCCCGGCGCATAGACCGGATCGCCCTCGCCTGCCAATTTCGGCGCGGCGTCCGCCACGACGCTCCATTGCGGGCGGGGCGCCTCCGCGCGGCAGTCCCAGCGCCCGGTCTCGCCGAACTGGAAGCGGATCACCGGCGTGCCGGACTCGCTGCGCGCGTGCAGAACGCGCGCCGGACCGCCGGCGCGCAGCGCCGCCACCGCACTCGCCTGGGAGGCCTCAAGGCAAGCCTTGATCGGCGCTGTGAACCGCGGCAGGGCCTCGCTCCAGCGCACGCTGGGGCCGGTTTCGCGCGCACAGCCCTCATAGCTCAGCCGGCCGGCCTGAACCCGTGCAAAGCGCGAATAGGTGCGCCCGCCCGCCTCACACACGCCGGACACCAGCTCCACGCTCACCGCGACGCCGCGATCGCTGAGGCCTTCAAACCGGCGCACGCCGTCAGACAACCAGTTGGGCGCGGGGTCGAGCTCGGCCACCAGAGTCGGCGCGCCGTCCACGGCGTGCTGGTACAAGATGAGCGGACGGCCCTCTTGCTCTTCAAACTCCAATAACCCGGAAAACGCCGTCCCGGCGAGGGCGTAGCCGGGCAGCGCCGAGACCGCCGCCGCGGACGCGGCTCCGGACGACTGCGCCGGCGCGGCGAATCCCTGGCTCACATCAATGGCTGCAGGCGGTCCCCCGGCGGTACACGCGGCGAGCGAGAGAACGCCGCCAAGGGCTGCGAATCTGATAACAAGATTAAAGCGGGCCATGACGCCACCCCTCCAGGTTCGCTTGTGAAACTACACGGCGCGCCGCGCCTCAGGAAGGGCCGCAAGGTTACGCTTTGCTCATGGACGCGCGATCACGATACGGGTTTTACGAATTCTTCTGCGGCGGCGGCATGGCCCGGCGCGGGCTGGGCGCGCGCTGGCGGTGCGACTTCGCCAATGATTTCGACCGCGACAAGGCCGCAGCCTACCGCGCCAACTATTCGGCCGAGGAGTTCCATTTCGGCGACGTCGCCGAGGTGACGCCCGCCCAGCTGCCCGGCGAAGCGGATCTCGCCTGGGCGAGCTTTCCCTGCCAGGACCTGTCGCTCGCCGGCCCGCGCGCCGGGCTGTCGGGCGGACGCTCCAGCGCCTTTTATCAATTCTGGCGCCTGATAGAGGGGTTGCAGGCCGAGGGCCGCGCGCCGCGCCTTATCGGGCTTGAGAACGTGCCGGGGCTGCTGACCTGTTCGGGCGGGGCCGATTTCGAAGCCCTGTGCCGCGCCCTTGATGAGGGCGGGTACCGGGTCGGCGCGCTGGAGATCGATGCGCGCTGGTTCCTGCCCCAGTCGCGCCCGCGCCTGTTCGTCACAGCGCTGAGGAAGGATCTGGAGATCCCCGAAGACCTGGTGCTTGATGCCGCGCCGCAGGGTCTGTCCCCGTTTCACACCCGGGCGGTCCAAAAAGCCGCCGCCAACCTGCCCGCCGATCTAAACGCGAGCTGGCTGTGGTGGGCGCTGCCCGTGCCGCCGGTCCCCAACGAGAGCCTTGCCCAGGTTCTCGAACCGGCCCGGCGCGTCCCATGGCACAGCCCGGAAGAAACCCGGCGCCTGCTCTCTTTGATGAGCCCGGCGACGAAGGCGAAGCTCGCCGCGGTCAAAAAATCGGGAACGCCGCGGATCGGCGCGCTTTACCGGCGCATGCGCGTGGAGAAGGGCGAAAAGGTGCAGCGCGCCGAGGTGCGCTTTGACGGGCTTGCGGGGTGTCTCAGGACGCCCGGCGGCGGGTCCTCGCGCCAGTTCGTGGTGGCGGTGACCGGGCGCCGGGTGCGCACCCGGCCCATGACGGGGCGCGAGTACGCCCGGCTCATGGGCCTGCCCGACGATTACGTGCTGCCCGGCTCGGAACGCGCGGCGCTGCACCTGGCCGGCGACGGGGTCGCGGTGGATGTGGTGCGCTTCCTCTGCGAACACCTGTTCGAACCCGTGCTCGACCATGCGCGCACAGCTGCGCTCGCGGCGGAGTGAGCGCGAAGGGCCACGACGTTTTCTCCCCGGAAGAGCGTTCGCGCGTCATGGCGCGGGTGAAAGGCAAGGACACCAAGCCCGAACTGAAGGTTCGACGCCTCGCCCATGCGCTCGGCTATCGCTTTCGCCTTCATCGCAAGGACCTGCCCGGCACGCCGGACCTCGCCTTTCCAGGCCGCAGGAAGGTGATCTTCGTTCATGGCTGCTTCTGGCACGGCCATGCGTGTGCGAGAGGGGCGAGGAAACCGAAAACGCGCGCCGACTACTGGGCCGCGAAAATCGCCCGCAATCGCGCCCGAGACGCCGCGGCGCAGGCGGCGCTCTCTGAGCTGGGCTGGGATGCGCTTGTGCTTTGGGAATGCGAGCTGAAGGACGTGGATGCGCTGGCCGGGCGTCTAAGACGGTTTCTCGGCTAGACGTCCGCGCCCACTGCGTTGGCCACGCGCTCAAATCCGTCGCGTTTCAATAGCTCGGCGAGCCCGTCGCGAATGCGCAGGGCGAGCCCGGGACCTTCATAGACGAGTGCGGTGTACAGCTGGACGGCGTTCGCCCCGGCGCGGATCTTGGCATAGGCGGTCTCCGGCCCGTCCACGCCCCCGACGCCGATGATCGGCAGGTCGGGCCCTGCAGCCTTCCTGAAAGCGCGCAGCACCGCGGTGGAGCGCTCGAACAACGGCTTGCCCGACAATCCGCCCTGCTCTTCGCGCTTATCGCTCTTCAGCGTGTTGGGCCGCTGAACCGTGGTGTTCGAGACGATCAGGCCGGACAGCTTGTATTCAGTGATGGTTGACAGAATCGCGTCCACGTCCGCGTCCTCGATGTCCGGCGCGATCTTGATGAACACCGGCTCGGCCCAGCGCACGTCGTTGACCTTGCGCAAAAGATCATTCAGCGCCTCGCCGGTCTGCAGGCCGCGCAGACCCGGCGTGTTGGGCGAGGAGACGTTCAGCGTGAAGAAGTCGGCGAGCCCCGACAGCGCCTTCAGCAAGATGGCGTAATCGCCCGCCCGGTCTTCTGAGTCCTTGTTGGCGCCCAGGTTGACGCCGACGACGCCCGGGGCCGGGCTCTCCTGGCGCGCTTCAAGCCGCGCTTTGACCGCATCCAGGCCCTCATTGTTGAAGCCCATGCGGTTGATCACCGCGGCGTCCTCGCGCAGGCGAAACAGGCGCGGCTGCGGGTTGCCAGACTGCGGCCGCGGCGTCACCCCGCCCACTTCAACGAAGGAGAAGCCCGCGTTGAGCAGGGCGTCGGGCGCCTCGGCGTTCTTGTCGAATCCAGCCGCCAGCCCCACCGGATGGGCGAGTTCGATGCCGCCGATGGCGGTGCGCAGAACCGGATCGGGGCCCCCCGAAGGCTTCGGCCCGAAGCCGGCCTTCAGCCCCTTCAGCGCCATGCGGTGCGCGGTTTCGGGAGGCAGCAGGGTGAGCAGCTTCGCGCCGAAATCGCTCATGCGAGTTCCTCGGGCAGGCGCCATTCATCGTCCTCGCCGCGGCGGATCAGATGCACCGCGCGCACCGCGCTCCACGGCAGCGGGCCGTAAATGTGAGGAAACATCTCCCCGCCGCGCGAGGCCTCCCATTTCAACGTGGCGCCCAGAGCGCCTGCGTCGATTTCGGCGACCGCCAGACGCCGCGCCTCGGCGTAATGGGTCATCAGCGTGCCGGCGAGCTGCTCGCGCGTGGAGGCGTGGATGAAGCCGTCGGCCTTGTCATGGGCTTCGCCCTCATAGGCCCCGGCCGCGGCGGCGGCCGCCAGCGCATCCGGCGCGGCGATGCGAAATATCGGATCAGTCATGGGTGTCCGCGTAGCTCCGCACGCGCCGCCGCGCAAGGGAGCCCCGCCGCTCGCGGCTTTGAATCCGCCTGCACACTGGCCACAGGAAAATTTTCCTGCTAAAGGATCGCAAACCACGAGGGAGCCGCCATGCTCACCCACGCCCAGATCTGGCGCGGAATCGACCGCCTGGCGCAACGCGCCGGCCTGTCCCCGTCCGGGCTCGCCCGTCAGGCGGGGCTCGACCCCACCACGTTCAATCCCTCCAAGCGCTTCAGCACCGACGGCGCAAAACCGCGCTGGCCCTCCACCGAGAGCCTGGCCAAGGCGCTTGCGGCGGCGCGGGTCGATTTTGAGGATTTCGCCGCCCTCGCCGCCGGCGGCTCGGCGGGGCGCTCGGTGCCGCTGATCGGGTTCGCGCAAGCCGGCAGCCAGGGCTTTTTCGACGACGCCGGCTTCCCCGCCGGCGCCGGCTGGGAGGAGGTGCGCTTTCCCGGCGTGGAGGACGACAACGCCTATGCGCTGGAAATCTCAGGGGACTCCATGGCGCCGGTGTATCGCGACGGCGACCGCATCGTGGTGGCGCCCGACGCCCCGCCCCGGCGCGGCGACCGGGTGGTGGTGAAGACCCGCGGCGGTGAAGTCATGGCGAAAGAGCTCGGCCGCAGCACCGCGCGCACCGTGGAGCTCATCAGCCTCAATCCCGATTACGACGACCGCGTGCTGGACCCGGCCGACATCGTCTGGATGGCGCGCATCGTGTGGGCGAGTCAGTAGGGAGGGCGAAATGCTAGTACAAGATGTAAAGGCACTTATCGAAAACCTATGCCGTTTCCCGCGAGAAACGGAATGGTTCGAGTTTAAGGAGAACAACGCGGAGCCAGAGAGTATCGGCAGGTATATCTCTGGCCTTGCGAACGCAGCAATGCTTGCAAACGAGAAACATGCTTTCCTCGTCTTTGGGGTGAATGATAAGACGCATGAAGTTGTCGGTACGAACGTCGAACTCAAGGCTCTCACAGTTGGAAATGAGATTTTCGAAAACTGGCTTGCCCGCCTTCTCAGCCCACGAATAAATTTTGAATTTTGTAGCGCAAAGTTCGATGGAGGCCGTCGTGTTGAACTGATCGCAATCGACCCAGGGTATCAAGCCCCGGTAAAATTCCGATCAGAGGCGCTCGTCCGAGTCGACTCGGTTCAGAAGAAACTGTCTGAATTTCCTGAGCGAGAAAGGGCGCTGTGGCTGATAACTTCCCGCTTTAATTTTGAGTCTGGAATAGCCGGAGCGAACCTCAAACAACAGGAGTTATTTGAAAAATTTCACATCGAAAGTTTAATCGAGAAAATTGCAACTAAGCGAGAAAGTGAAGCAGCTTACATAGACGCTCTAATTCGGGAAAAACTGATAACAGACAACCGTCAAAACGGCTTCGATGCAACAAATTTAATGGCTATACTAGCAGCCAGAAATCTAAGCGAATTTCCGTTGCTCTCGAACAAATCTGCACGCGTAATTATGTACCAAGGACGCTCAAAGATTCAGGGGTTAGATGAAATTACTGGCAAGATAGGTATAGCAGTCGCGTTTACTCGGATATTAGATTTCATTATGGGAAAAATCTCACATAAAGAGGTTATGCGCCACGGAGTTAGATCTAAGCAGTACGACATACCGGAAATCGCTATACGTGAAATTCTAGCGAATGCACTTATACATCAGGATCTTACAATTGGTGGTACAGGTCCAAAAGTGGAAATTTTCTCGGATCGAGTAGTGTTTTCTAATCCGGGCGCACCGCTGGTCGAACCCGAAAGATTTATTGACGCCCCGTCTAGATCTCGAAATGAGCATCTTGCGAGCTACATGCGACGCGCGGGCTTGTGCGAGGAACGAGGCAGCGGGATTGATCGAGCTTTAGATGCCATCGAACGTGCTGTGCTACCGCCACCTATATTCCAAAAGGAGGAGAATGCGACGGTGGTGACACTTTTTGGCCCGAGAAGATTTTCCGAGATGTCGCGATCAGATCGACTAAGAGCTTGTTACCAACACGCCTGCCTTCGGTGGGAAAGCGGAGACTCTATGTCAAACGCCTCCTTGAGGAAGCGCCTTGGTATGTCGGACAAACAACACCCACAGGCTTCAAAACTGATATCCGAAGCAATTGAGGAACGCCTCATTCGAGCCAGAGACGACAACCAAGGAAATCGGAACGCGAGATACGTACCAATATGGGTTTCGTAATTTTTTCGCCCGGAACGAATCGAGACCTAAATCTAAATATCTGTTTTGATTGATTAAAAGGCCTCCCTTATTTCGTAGTTTTTTCGGCCCCAATTTGGGTTAACAGAAAGAAAATTTCGACTGATCCCTAAGGCCAGATCGCCTCGGGCGGCATGGACGAGAGGATGCTCTCGATATTGCCGCCGGTCTCCAGGCCGAACTTGGTGCCGCGATCATAGAGCAGGTTGAACTCGGCGTAGCGGCCGCGGCGGATCAGCTGTTCGCGGCGATCATCATCCGTCCACGCCTCGCCCATGCGCCGCTCCACGAGCTTGGGATAGACGTCCGCGAACGCCTCGCCCACATCGCGGGTGAAGGCGAAGTCGGCTTCGAAATCGCCCGTGTCCAGGTGATCATAGAAGATGCCGCCCGTGCCGCGCGGCTCGGCGCGATGCTTCAGCCAGAAATACTCATCGCACCACTTGGTGAAGCGCTCATAGTAATCCGCGCCGTGGGCGTCGCAGGCCGCCTCCGCCGCGGCGTGGAAGTCGGCGCTGTCCTTGAAGCTCTTGTCGCGCTGATAGTCCTGCGTGGGGTTGAGATCCATCCCGCCGCCGAACCAGTTCACCGTGGTGGTGATGAAGCGCGTGTTCATGTGCACCGCCGGCACGTGGGGATTGCGCTGGTGGGCGATGAGCGAGAGGCCGGTGGCGAAAAAGCGCGGATCGTCCTGTGCGCCCCTCACCCGCGCCGCGAACTCCGGGCTGAACTCGCCGTAGACCGTGGAGATATGCACGCCGACCTTTTCAAACAGGCGCCCGCGCATGATCCCCATCTCGCCGCCGCCCAAATCTTCACCGCCCTCGCCGCGGGTCCAGGGCTTGATCTCGAAGCGGCCCGGCTCGCCGGGATACATCGCCGGGTCGGCGGCGTCCTCCAGCGCCTCAAAGCTCGCCGTGATCCGGTCGCGCAGGGATTCAAACCAGGCGCTCGCGCGCGCGCGGCGCTCTTCCAGCGTGGCTTCGGCGGGTTGGGCGAGATCGGTCATGGCGCGTCCTTGAAATCGTTCGACGTGCGAGACAAGCGCGCACCGGCGCGTTTGGCAAGCCGAACGATTGCGCGGCGCCCCGTGCTGGCGCGGGAGAAAAGGCGCGGCTAGGGTCGCGCCGAGATTCAAACCCGTTCTAGAAGATCGCATCGCCTCGCCATGTCCGACCCCGTCGCCCAGTTTCAATCCGCCCTGCAATCCCAGAACATGCTCGCCGTGTCCGAAGCCGCCCGCGCGCTGGTCAGGGCCGCCCCGGCGCTGGGCACGGACTGGGCCGGCGTCGCATCCGCGGCGATGGAGGCGGGCGACGAGCCGACGGCGCTTGAGGCGGCGCGCCTTCTGGTGGAAGCCGCGCCGGAGCACTACCAGTCCCATGTCTGGGTCGCCTCAGCCCTGTCGGCGATGGGCGACCATGGCGGCGCGCTGGCGGTTCTGGAGACCCAGCTCGCCCGCCACCCCCAGGTGGGCGAGCTGCACCGGCGCGCCGGGCGGGCCCTGGTTCATCTGGGGCGCAGATCCGCCGCCCATGACCGGTTCAAAGCCGCCATCGACCTGAACGGCATGGACGTTCTTGCGCTGGAAGGCCTGTCGGAGACCCGCGACTTCAAGCGCGGCGACGACGCCCTGCTCGCCATGGAGGAGCTGCGCATCGGGTTTCCGCCGGAAACTGCGGCGCGCGACCGGGGGATCCTGTCCTACGCCGTGGCGCGGGCTTATGACGCCATCGCCGATCACGAAATCGCCGCGCGCCGCGTGGCGGAGGCGGCGGCCTTCTATCGCGAGAGCGCCCCGTTCGAGATGGACCGCCACGAACACGCCATGGACCATATCGTGGCGACCTATGACGACCGGTTCGCCCAGGCCAACGAGGAGGCCGGCGTGATCGATGCGCGCCCGGTCTTCATCATCGCCCCGCCCTGCACCGGCGCCGACTGGATCTCAAAAACCCTGTGCGCCGCCGAGGGCGTGGCGCGCCTGGAGCGGCGCAACGCGGTGTTCTGGATGGCGGCCTCTCCGCTGGGCGACCATGACAGCGCCGCCCTGCTCCGCGAGCTGGACGCCGGCGAAAGCGACGGCCTGTTCACTCAAATCGCCCACACCTATCTGCAGCGCGTCGGCGAGCGCCTGGGCCGCGACGTGCGCCGGGTGATCGACCCCTCCTCGCTCACCGAAATGGCCGCCGGGGTGATGGGGCTGTCGCTTCCGGCCGCAAAGTTTATTCGCCTGACGCGCGATCCGCGCGATCTGGCCTGGGCGATCTATGCGCGCCGTTTCCGCCAGGGTCGCAACTGGAGCTATCACCCCGACGACATCGCCCGCGTGCTCGCCTGCCAGAACCGGCTGTGCGCGCGCTGGGAAGCGCTGTTCGGCGAGCGGATTCACACCGTCTCCTACGAAGCGTTGAGCAAAGACCCGGCGGGCGCGCTGAAACCGCTCGCGGGCTTCCTAGGCGTCGACGCCGAGGCGGTCACCGCCGAAGCCTGGCTGCGCAGCGACGCGCTCAAAGCCGACCCCGTGGGCGTGCACGAACGCGTCGGCGCCCGTTTCGAACCGGTGGAAGCGGCGCTGCAGCGCGCGGGGCTGGTGTGACGCTCCACGCGATTTGAAAACCCCGCCTACGGCTTCGCCGCCGCTCGCCGGAGCATTCAGACCCCAGCCTCAGTTCCAGGTTCGAGCCCGATCAGCTGCGAAATCTGCCCGCCTCCGGCCCGCACCGGCCGCTGTCTTTCTCGACACGGGCGAGCCAAAGCCGCTTCGCCGTCAAGGCAGCTGTCGCCTGAGCCATACCCGTCACACGATGCCCGTTATCATCATGTGAGTGCGCGAGCAACGCGCTTCACCAAGCCAGCTCGAGGTTAATAAACGAGCCTATCCTATTGCAATAGAAAGGCCATCGTCGCCCTGATCCTCCCCGTTGCGATCATCGGCAACACCGATGCAGTTCCGGTTCACTTGCGGGCGTTGAGCTTCCGCGTCGCTGTGGTCATCGCTCTGGAGATCGAAGCGCGCTCCTCCTTGGTCATCAGACACGACCGCAAATCATGAGGAGCCGCCGCTCCGACACCGGCGAGCCGCGTCCGCGCGCTGATGATTGCGGCCAGAAGACCGACGGGCAGAACGACCGTGACAGCTGTGCGCGAATCCGCAACCTGCACAATATTTTTGCGGAACACAATCTTGTTAAAGGACAATTTATCGCTGAAAACGTGTGCGTTGCGTCAAACGGGGAGTGTCGCATGGATCGGTTATCATTTTTGCGTGTGCGCGGACTGCGCGCCTGCGCCGCCGCGCTGCTCGCCGCGGGCCTCGCCGCGCCCAGTCTTGCTGAAAACTCCATCGAAGACTTCCATGAGCCCAATCTCGACATTGAGTTGAGCGTCGGGCTTCAGCGCCTCGACGAAGGGCTGATGGGCGAAAGCATCGACCTCGAAGCCGGCGGGCTCTCTATCCGCCATGTGGACGTCAGCCTGCCCGGCGATTTCCCGCTGCCGGTGGAGTTCGTGCGAACCTTCACACTGGATGCGCCCGACTTCCACGCCGGCCGGCTCGGCGGGTGGAATTACGACATTCCCTTCATCTCCGCGCGCTCGGGAACCGAGCGCCTTGACGCTTCGGCTGCCGGGTATGCGATGCGCTTTGATCGCTGCTCCAACGGCGCGCCGGCGAGGATCGGTCCCACGCCGAACGTGGAGCCCGGATACTGGTCGGGCTGGAAGCTGTATTCGCCAGGGCGCGGCGGGCGAATGATGCTCACCGCGCCGGCAGGCCCCGCCTCGCTCTATGGCGGCGCCAAGCCGGCGTGGATCACCGAAGACCACTGGAAGATCGACTGCCTTCCCACCACCCAGAACAATAAGGGCGAAGGTTTCGTGGCCACCGCGCCGAACGGGGTGAAATACTATTACGACTTCGCCGCGGAGATCTTCACTGGCCGGTATGAGCGCATCGGCGCCACAGGAGATAACGACGACGAACACGGCGGCATGACAGTGGAGCAGCCGACCCCGGGCCTGGAATACACCGACGTCCCTATCTACGACCTGAATCTCTACGCCACCCGCGTCGAGGACGTCCATGGCAATACCGTAGACTACGAGTACGACGACGGCGGACGCCTGCTGGCCATTCGCGGCAGCGACGGGCGCGAAATCACGATCAGCTATCAGGCCGCGCAGCCCTCGTTCAATGGCCCTATGCCCGGGCGTATCGAGACCGTTTCCGCCCATGGCCGGGTCTGGCGCTACAGCTATGGCGGCCCCCACAACAACAAGCTGAATCGTATCGAGCTTCCCGACGGGCGCGATTGGACCTTCACCCTGCCCGGCGCCCACGGAGCCTATGTGGGCTTTCCCTGCTTTAGCGCCGGGCCGCTCGCGGACATCGCCACGATCACCCATCCAGACGGGATGCGCGCCGAGTTTAAGTTCGCGCGCATCTGGAACGGGCGCAACAACACCGATGGGGGGGCAGTACTACAGCAGTGTCCCAAGCTCCGACCCCTGCAAGCGTTGGGAAAACCCGGCCCGGCGCACCACGCGCGCCGTCACCGAAAAGCGCCTCATCCACCTCGACGGCTCGACCGATGTCTGGAGCTATTGGTATGAGCAGGACGAAGGCTATTACGACTTCCCCAACAGCCCGGCGAGCCGGGATCTGAAAAAGCGAGTCGTCACCGATCCCAATGGCGACGAGACCCGTTCCTGGTACAACAGGCGCGCCAATTCTGATCTCGAAGGCTTGCGGGTGCGCACCGAGCGCTGGTCAGGCGGCGTCATGCTGCAGGCGACCGATTACACCTACGAGATCATGCCGAGCCTCGGCGACACCACGACGATATTCGAGTTCGACACCCCGCGAACCTCGCAACGTCCGGTCCGGCGCACCACGCTGACCCAGGGCGGCGCGGTCTACACCACCCACCGAACCTTCGATTCGAACCTGTTCTCCGCCGGGTATTCCTTCGCGATTGCGCTGTCGACGACGCGCTACTCAACGCTGCAGGCCGGCGCGCGCACCGTCAGCACCGAGCTGCACCATGACCGCACGCGCTGGATCCTGGGCCTGCCCACACGGGTGGTGAGCAACGGGCTGGAGACCGCCACCCAGGGCTATAACACCCTCGGCCGGCGCATCTGGACCGACCGGTTCGGCGCGCGGGCCGCCACCTACGGCCATCACCCGGACGGAACCCTCGCCTGGGCCGAAGATGCGCTGCAGCGCCGCTGGAGTCTTGCCGATTATCACCGGGGCGCGCCGCGAACCGTGACCCGGCCCGACGGCTCGGTGGTCGCCAGCGTCATTGACGATTTCGGCCAGGTGACCGGGCGCACCGACGCGCGCGGCGCGGTCTACGCCTATCGGTACGATCCCGGCGGGCGCCTGACCTTCATCGACCGGCCGGCGGGCTATGCCGACACCGCCATCACCTATTCCGGCCTCGGCTCGGGCATCGTGCAGACCGTCAACACCGGCGCGCTGCGCACCATCACCGAACATGACGCCTTCCTGCGCCCGGTGCGGGTGGAGCTCCAGCCGCGCTGGAACGGCGGCGGATCCATCTTCACGCGGTTCGAGTACGATCATGAGAACCGCACGGTGTTTGAGTCCTTCCCGTCCGCCGCGCCCAACCCTTCCGCCGGAGTTGAGACCGAGTATGACGGCCTGGGCCGCGTGGTGCGCACAGCCGAAACGGTTTCGCCCTATGCCGAGACGCTCACCGCGTACCTCTCCTCCAACCGGGTCAGGGTCACCGATCCGGCCGGACACGTCACCACCACCTGGCGCTCCGGCTATGGCGCGCCCGACGACGGCGCGCCGGTGCGCATCGACCATCCGCTCGGCCTGACGACGCGGATGACCTACGATTCCTGGGGCAATCTGCTCACCGCGCGCCAGCACGGAAGTCATTCAGGCCTCACCGTCGACGAGACGCAAAGCTGGGCCTACGATTCCCGGCTCCGCCTGTGCCGCCATGCAACGCCGCAGAGCGGGCACACCCTCTACGCCTATGACGCGGCGAACCAGGTGATCGGCCTGGCGCGCGGCGCGCCGGCGGGCGCAGGCTGCGCCGCGCTTCCCGCCTCCAAGCGGGTGAGCACCAGCTATGATGCGCTGGGCCGGGTGGATACGGTGGACTTTCCCGGCACGCCCGACGACATCGATTTTGATTACGATGCGAACGGCAATCTCGCCCGCGCCGCGCGCGGGCCCAGCGTGTGGACCTACAGCTATGACGCGCTGGACCGGATGCTGGCCGAGGCGCTCAGCCTTGACGGGCGGGTCTTCATCAACAGCTATCAGCGCTTTTCCGACGGGCGGATCTCTCACCGCACCTCGCCGGGCGGGCGGCTCATGTGGTTCGGGCCCGACGCCCACGGGCGGCCGCGCGTCCTGAACGTCGGCGGCCAGCAGCGCGCCGCGTCCGCCCTTTACCACCCCTCCGGCCAGCTCTCCTCTGTGAGCTATGGCGCCGGGACCAGCTACGCCGCCAGCTTCGACGCGCGCCAGCAGCTCATCGCGCAGCGCCTGGCGGCGAGCCCCGCCGATCTGATGGATCTGTCCTACACCCGCGACGCGCTGGGCCGGGTGACGGGGATCGACGACCGCATCGACGCCGCCGAGGACAGAAGCTTCACCTATGACGCGCTGGGCCGGCTGGTGAGCGCGTCGGGGCCCTGGGGCCAGGGCGGCTACAGCTATGATCCTCTGAACAATATCCACGCCAAGACTCTGGGCCTGCGCACCGTGGACCTGGACTATGACGCCGGAGGCCGGCTCAGCCGCTATCGCGACACCGGCGACGGCGGCGCATGGCGGTATCAGACCTATGACGACCGGGGCAACGTCACCGGCGACGGGGTGCACGGCCCTCCGGGCCTTCTGCGCCTTCATTCGACCCACCGGGTCGAATGATCGCTGGCGCGACCGGCTACGAAGCGTCTACGACCGCTCCGAACGCCCCGTCAGCCTCTCCGGCGGCGCGTCTGGAAGCTTTGTCTACGACGCCCATGGCCGCCGGGTGAAGCAGACCCTGGACGGAGAGACGATCTACACCGTCTACGGCCTGGACGGCACGCTGCTCTACCGCGACAACGCCACCACGGGCGAGGAGACCGACTATATCTATCTCGGCGCGAGCGGGCCGAGGCTCGGCCGGTTCGACGAAAACGCGGTCTTCACCTGGACCCATTCCGATCATCTGGGCTCGGCCTCGCTCGGCGTGAACGCCGCCGGCCAGGCGGCCTGGCGCGAAAGCTACACCCCGTTCGGAGAGGCCCTGCAAAACCCCGCCGCCAACCGCGACGAGGCCGGGTTCACCGGCCATATCCGCGACCACGCCACCGGGCTGACCTATGCGCAGGCGCGGTATTACAACCCGGTCACCGCACGGTTCCTGGCGCCCGATCCGGTGGGGTTCGCGGATATGGGCGGGGATTGGCGGTACTTCCAGCGATACGCGTATACGGCGAACGATCCGGCGAACTATACAGATGCCCATGGCGCCTGTTTCGGCCCAGCGCTCGTCCCATGTGCCGTCGGCGGAGCACGACTTACCCTTATGGGATACAGAGCCTTCCGCGGGTGGCGGGCTGGAAGGGCTGGCGCCGAAGCTGCCGCCGTCGGCGGCGCGCTTGGCGCACTGCACTCGGATGCAGACAATGGGTCCGGATCGCAAGACGAAGGCGGCGTGCGCGGACGGAATGTACGCCCCATTGATCAGCCCGTGGATCTGCCCGAGCAGCTGGCAGGAGAAGAAATACTGGGTGAATTCGAGGCTGGTGGAGGAGTAGATATCAGTGGCCCAATGAAGGACCCTCGATACGATGCCGACACTGGAACACATGATAAGCTACGCGGAGACCATGTTCATCCTGACGGCACGCGGACGGAGGTCCATGGAGACCGAAATCGGGAAACGGGAGAGATATCTGACGTCAAATTCAAAGATCCTCCCGACAACAATCGAAGCCGCGGGCCGGAGTAGGCGAACGCCGTTATGAAAATCAAAATAATTGATGCTAAAAAGGAAGAATTTTTTGACGTGAGTGCGCCGGTGACGGTCTATGCAGTCGCACTCGACAAAGAAATTAATTTTTGCTTCCAGTCTAACAATCACTGCTCATTTCCATCATTTGTGAGCGAGGACGACGCAAAAATTATTGATGGAAGACTCTCGAGATATTGGGTGATGCGCGGCCCGCATCCCGGAGCTGGGCCGCCAATAGCGCGCAGGCTTATGATTTCCTTTCCAGAGTTGGCGCATGATGCGGGATTCCTTGAAAAACTGTCGGATGGCGATCCGACCGTGAGCGCAATCTGGAGACGATATCGCGAGCTTATGGACCTTGAATTCTCAGACCCTACGCTGCCTATGGCGCGGCACTTAGAGGGTGATTGGTATCAATGCCCTCGATGCGATGACGGTTTCGAGTTCGATATACGCTTTCAAGAAACGCTTGTGTGTCCAACGTGCGGCCTACACCAGCGAAGCGACAGAACCTGAGTTCTCACCGGCTTAATTTTAACGCGCCGGTCGGCGTCGCTCACGGCGCGGGCCAGTGGATCCAGACCGAAAGCCTGCAGCCCGAAGTGACCGTCGCGAGCCGCTCGACGGACGGCGCTGACCGGCCCATGGGGCGACAACGCCGCCACCGGCGAACCTTGACGGGCGGGTCTACATCAACAGCTATCAGCGCTTTTCCGACGGGCGGATCTCTCACCGCACCTCGCCGGGCGGGCGGCTCATGTAGTTCTGGCCGGGCGCCCATGGCCGGGCGCGCGTCCTGAACGTCGGCGGCCAGCAGCGCGCCGCGTCCGCCCTTTACTACCCCTCCGGCGCGCTCTCCTCGGTGAGCTACGGCGACGGGACCAGCTACTCCGCCAGCTTCGACTTCACCAAGGACCGCGGCAGCCGCGAACCCCGCGCGCAGCGCCGATTTATGCGAGCGCGTCGCGTTCGCGCGCCGTTCGGGGGCGCCGGCGGTGTTTTGCCTGTGCAATACCGCCGCATCACGCATGAAGCCGGTTGAAAAACACCGGGGGTCGTTTTAATCCGCCCCGATGACGGGGTCTGCGCGCGGCACTCGTGATGCGTCAGCGCGACGCATCGGCGCGGCTCGCCCCGGCTCTATGTCTGGCTTGCCGCCGGCGTATCGCGGGGATGACCCCCGGGTTTCGGCGGACGGTTCCAATCGAGAGGTCGGCACGTGACGGACGTGAACAGCAATCCGGAGACGGGCGAACAGCCCAGCCGCCGGGACTTCATCCATATCGCCGCCATCGGCGCCACGGCGGTCGGCGGCGCCTTCGCCATCTGGCCGTTCATCGACCAGATGAACCCGGCCGCGGATACGCTGGCCGAGGCGACCACCGAGATCAATGTCGCCGAGCTGGACGAAGGCACGGAAATGACCGTGATGTTCCGCTCGCGCCCGCACTTCGTGCGCCGGCGCACGCCGAGCGAGATCGAGGCGGCGCGCAGCACCGACATGTCGGCCCTGCCCGACCGGGACGCGCGCAACATAAATATCGACTCCGGCGCCCCGGCCACCGATGAGAACCGCTCGGCGCTGACCGCCCTGCTGGATGACGGCGTGGAGGTCGACGAGGCGGTGCGCGCATCGCTGCTGGTCACCAGCGCGAGCTGCACGCACCTGGGCTGCGTGCCCACCGAGGGCGAAGGCGAGTTCGGCGCGTGGTTCTGCCCGTGCCACGGCTCGCACTACGACACGTCCGGCCGCATACGCCGCGGCCCGGCGCCGGAAAACCTCCCGATCCCGCCGATGACCTTCATCTCGGCGACGACGCTGCGGCTCGGCTAGGAGAGTTCCATGAGCGGACCAAGCACTTACGAACCCAAATCCGGCTTTACGCGCTGGCTTGACGCGCGCCTGCCGGTCGTGCGCCTGGGCTGGGATTCCTTCGTGGATTTCCCCACCCCGCGCAATCTGAACTACTGGTACACGTTCGGCGGCATCCTCACGATCTGCCTGGTGATCCAGATCATCACCGGCATCGTGCTCGCCATGCACTACGTGCCCCATATCGACTACGCCTTCGACTCAGTGGAGCGCATCGACCGGGACGTGAATTTCGGCTGGCTTCTGCGGAACGTGCACGCCAACGGCGCCTCGATGTTCTTCCTGGCCGTTTACCTGCACATCTTCCGCGGGCTGTATTACGGCTCCTACAAGGCGCCGCGCGAGCTTCTGTGGATCCTCGGCGTCGTCATCTACCTTTTGATGATGGCCGCGGCCTTCCTGGGGTACGTGCTGCCCTGGGGCCAGATGTCCTATTGGGGCGCGATGGTGATCACGAACCTGTTCGGCGCGCTGCCGCTGATCGGCGGACCGGTGACCGAATGGCTGTGGGGCGGCTTCTCCGTCGGCAATGCGACGCTGAACCGCTTCTTCTCACTTCACTATCTGATCCCGTTCCTGATCGCGGGCGTGGTGGGGCTGCACGTCTGGGCGCTGCACGTGCCCGGCAACAACAATCCGACCGGGCTGACGGTGAAGACCAAGAACGACACCCTGCCCTTCCACCCGTACTATACGGTGAAGGACGGGTTCGCGATCGTGGTCTTCATGATCATCTTCGCCTTCTTCGTGTTCTACTGGCCCGACGCGCTCGGCCACGCGGACAACTATATCGAGGCGAACGCCCTGGTGACGCCGGCCCACATCGTGCCGGAATGGTATCTGCTGCCGTTCTACGCGATCCTGCGGGCCGTGCCCGACAAGCTGGGCGGCGTGATCTTGATGTTCGGCGCGATCGGCGTGCTGTTCATCCTGCCCTGGCTGGACACCTCCAAGGTGCGCTCCATGCGCTACCGCCCGCTGGCGCGCTGGTTCTTCCTGTTCTTCGTCGTCGCGTGCCTGGGTCTGGGCTGGGCCGGCGCGGAGCTGCCGGACAACAAGGTGCCCGTGCTGGGCGCGATCGGCGTGGACTTCCTGCTGCTGGGGCGGGTCCTGACGCTGTACTACTTCGCCTACTTCCTGGTGATCCTGCCCGTGCTCGGCTTCATCGAGAAGCCGACCCCGCGCCCGGCCTCCATTGAGGACTCGGTGCTGGGAACCGGCAAGAAAACCGAGACCGGCGGCACGGCCTCCCCGCCGCCCGCCACCGCGCCCGCCGAATAGGAGAGCGATAGATGAAGACGATCCACCGCCTCCTCGCCGCAGCCGCGGGGACCCTCGTCCTCGCCGCCCCGCTGGCCTGGGCCGCCGGCGAGTATAAGAAGCCGCGCGAGCACGAATGGTCCTTCGAAGGTCCATTCGGCACGTTCGACCAGACCGAGCTGCAGCGCGGCTTCCAGGTCTACGAGCAAGTTTGCGCGGCGTGCCACGCCATGCGCCAGCTCGACTTCCGTCATCTCGGGATGGAGGGCGGCCCCTTCCACATGGAGGAGTTTCCCAACCCGAACGACAACCCGGTCGTGCGCTCCATCGCCGCCCAGGCGGTGGTCGAGGACGGGCCCGACGAATGGGGCGACATGTTCGAACGCCCGGGCCGTCCCGCGGACGATCTGCCTCAGCCGTACGCCAACGAGCAGATGGCCCGCGCGGCCAATGGCGGCGCCTATCCGCCGGACCTCTCGGTGATCGTGAAGGCGCGCAAGGGCGGGCCGGAATACATCTACTCGCTGCTGCTGGGTTACGATCAGGAGCCGCCGGCCGATCTCGATATCCGTCCGGGCCAGTACTATAATCCGTACATGTCCGGTCAGGTCATCGCGATGCCGCCGCAGCTCTATCCCGATCTCGTTCAGTACGAGGACGGCACCGAGGCGACGCCCGAGCAGATGTCCCACGACGTCACGGCCTTCCTGACCTGGGCCGCCGAGCCCCACATGGAGGCGCGCAAGCGGATGGGTCTGATGGTCATGATCTATCTCTTGATCCTGGCCGGCCTGCTCTACGCCTCCTACCGTCAGGTCTGGAGCCGGGTGAAGCACTAGGCCTCATCGCTGAGCGATAAAACGGACACGGGCCGTCTGCAGCGCAGGCGGCCCGTTTTCGTTTTAAAAGAACCGCTTTAAGACCAAAGGGCATGAAGAAGGATCCCATCATCGTCTCCGCGCACCAGCCCGGCTGGGCCGAGGAGGGCCTTGTCTGGGCCGAGCGCATCGCCCTTGCGATGGGGGACACCGCCCTGCGCGTCGACCATGTGGGCTCCACCGCCGTGCCGGGGCTCGCGGCCAAGGACGTGATCGACGTCCAGGCGCTGATCATCCGCTTCGACGCGCTCGACGCCCTGATCGCACGCATGGCGCAGGCGGGCTTCCGCCACGCGCCGGACCATGGGGGCGACGCGCCGCACGAAGACACCGCGCCGATCCTTGGAGAAGACGACTGGCGCAAGCTGTTCTTCCGCGAGCCCAAGGGCGAGCGGCGGGTCCACGTCCATGTGCGCCGCAACGGCGGTGCGGGCGCGCGCAACACCTTCCTTCTGCGCGACTATCTGCGCGACGACGACGCCGCCCGGCGCGATTACGGCGCTTTCAAACTGGCGCTGGCGGAGAAAACCAAAAAGGATCGCGACGCCTATCAGCGGATCAAGCGCCCCTTCATCGCCACCGCCCTGCGCGCGGCGGAAGGGTGGGCGGAGCTGAACCGCTGGCAGGCCAGCGCGCCGGACGCCTTCTGGAGGAGCGGAACATGAGCTGGAAGCTGGGAATCATCGGCGGATCGGGGCTTTACGCCCTGCCGGGCCTAGAACATATGAAGACGCAGCGCCTGCATACGCCCTGGGGCGAGCCTTCGGGCGCGCTGGTCCACGCCACGCTGAAGGGAACGGAGCTGGTGTTCCTGCCCCGCCATGACGAGGGCCACCGCATCCCGCCCTCGAACATCAACTACCGCGCCAATATCGACGCGCTCAAGCGCGCCGGGGTCACCGACGTGCTGTCGCTTTCGGCGTGCGGGTCGCTGAAAGAAGAGCTCGCGCCGGGCGCCTTCGTGGCGGTGGACCAGTTCGTCGACCGCACCTTCGCGCGCGACAAAAGCTTCTTCGGCGAGGGGTGCGTCGCCCATGTCGCCATGGCCGATCCGGTTTGCAAACGCCTCTCCGCCCTCGCCGCAGACGCCGCCGAAGCGGCCGGCGCGGCCCGCGTGCAGCGCGGCGGGACCTATCTCGCCATGGAGGGTCCCCAATTCTCCACCCGCGCGGAAAGCGCGCTCTACCGCGCCTGGGGGCTGGACGTGATCGGCATGACCAACATGCCCGAAGCCAAGCTCGCCCGCGAAGCCGAGCTGCCCTACGCCAGCATCTGCATGGTCACCGATTACGATTGCTGGCGCTCGGCGGACGACGATGTGGACGTCACCGAGATCTTGAAGGTGATGAAGGCCAATACCGAAACCGCCCACGCCCTGGTGCGCCACCTGGCCAGGGCCATGGCGCAAACCGAGCGCACCCCCTCCCCGCAAGGCGTGGAGAGCGCGCTCGACTACGCCATCCTCACCGCACCGGAGCATCGCGATCCCGAACTTGTCGCAAGGCTGGACGCGGTGGCGGGACGGGTGCTTTAGCCGCTCTGAGCGGACCCTGCGGGCGGGTCTCGCGTTGTCGGGCCATGCCCAATTTCCAAGCCTGGACACCTGGGGTCTCGCCTCGCCGCGACCCCGCCGCCATAGTGTATGGCATGCGCTCTGTGATCGCCTGTCTCGCCTTGATGCTCGCAGCGCCCGCGCTCGCCCAGCCCAGCGCGCGCGAGGCGTATGAGGCGGGTGACTGGGCTTATGCGCAGACCCTCGCGGCCGAGGCGCAAGATGCAGCGTCGAAAACCTACGCCGCCGAAGCCGCGCTGGCGCCGCTGATCCTGGGGCGGATGACCGAGGCCGATCGCTACGATAAGCGCATGAAGGCGCGCACCGCCGCCGGCCTGGCCCGCGAGGCGCTCGACATCGATCCCGGCCACGCCCGCGCCCATCTGGCTCTGGCCGCCGCGCTTGGATACGAGGCGCGTTATTCCAATCCGCTGCGCGCCGCCCTGGCCCGCCTGCCTCAGCGGGGCCGCATGCATATCGAGCGGGCGCTGGAGCTCGACCCCGCCAGCGCCTGGGGGCACGCCCTTCTGGGCGCCTGGCATATGGAGATCGTGCGCCGGGCCGGTGAGCGCACCTTCGGCGCGGACAGCGAAACCGGGCTTGAGCGCTACCGGGCCGCTGCGACCATCGCCGAAAGCCCGGCCATCCCTTATCACTTCGCGCTCGCCCTGCTCGCCCACGATGCGGAAACCCATGGCGACGAAGCGCTCGCCCAGCTGCGCGCCGCGGCGAGGATGGAGACGCAGACCGCCTTCGACGCCGCCATGCGCGCACGCGCCGAAGACCTTCTGGAGATCGCCGTCACGTTTCGCTCCGCCGCCGTGGAAGACGCGGTGCGCCGGCTTGAAGAATAGCCTTAAGGCTTCAACCCTGGCCGATCCGGCGTGAACGGGGCGGCGGCGCCCTCAATGCGCCCGGTGGCGGCGTAGGCCGCCACCGCTTCGGCGATGGCGGGCGCCAGCAGCACCCCGTTGCGATAGCCGCCCGCAGCGAGCACCAGGCCCGGCTCAGCCTCGCCGATAACCGGCATGGAATCAGCCGAGCGCGGCCGCAGACCCGCCCAGCGCTCGCTCACCGGCACGGCGGAAAGGCCCGGCGCGGCGCGGCGCGCGGCGCCCACCAGCGCCTCGACCGCAGCTTCATCCGTCTCAAGCCTGGCCGCGCCGGGTTCGCTCGTGGCGCCGGCCACCAGGCGCTGTCCCGGTTTTGAGGCGAGATAGATGGAAAAGCCGCGCACCACCCGATTCGGCGCCAGCGGCCGGGTGGCGGCGAAGGCCACCATCTGGCCTTTCACCGGCTCGGCCGCAGCGATCTGCGGCGCGCCGTCCACCGCGAAGGCGCCCGATGCCAGCACGATGAGGTCGGCCTCCACACGCCGGTCGCCGTCAAGCAAGAGCACCCTGCGCCCGATCTCGCCCTCAAGACGGGCCACGCCGGTCTCAAAAACGCCGCCTCCGGCGGTGACCGCGTCGATCAGCGCCGCGCGCAGGGCCCGGTTGTCCAGCTGCCCGTCGCCTGGAAACTCGATCGCCCCCAAGGTGGGCGCGAGGCCCGGCTCTTCCTGCGCCACGGCGTCGGCGGCCAGCCGGTTCGCCTCAAAGCCCAGCGCGCGGGCCCGCTCCATCACCGCGCTGGCGCGTTCGCTCTCCTCGGCGGTGAAGGCGGGGAGCAGCGATCCGCGCCGCTCATAGCCCAGGGCCCGGCCGGTTTCCGCCTCCAGCCTATGCGTCCAGTCCGGCCACAGGTCCGCGCCGCGCCGCGCCAACTCAGCGAAGGGTTCGGCGAGGGTGTGAGACGGATCAAGCTCGGCGCCGGCTTCAAATCCGCCCGCAAGCATGCCGCCCGACGCCCACAGCGCGCTCATCTCTTCACGGCCGCGATCGACCACCGTGACCGCATGGCCGTCGCGCGCAAGCCGCCAGGCGGCGGCGAGCCCGGCGGCCCCGGCGCCCAGCACGGCGATGCGCAGAGCCTTATTTCGTCCTATATTAGGGGGCATACGGTCGTGCGAACCTTCGGGTCGAGCGGGCGTTGATGCACAGATAGACGCGAAAGAGGCCCATTCCCATGGCCAAAACTGCAAGCCTGACCGCACTCGCCTTCGCCGCCGCCGTTTTCAGCGCCGGCGCCGCCGCCGCCGCGCAGGATGACGGGGAGTCCCGCTGCGTATCGCTGCGCAATATCAACGGCTATCAGGTGATCGACGACAAGCACCTGATCCTCACCGGCGGGGCGAGCGATTATTACCTCATCACCACGCGCACGCGTTGCTCGGGTCTGCGCTTCGGCGCCCAGATCGGCACCAGCTTCGGCGACAACGCCCGGCTCTGCCCGCCCATGGTGGAGTACGTCATCCCCGACGACGGCTGGCGCTGCGCCATCGACACCGTGGTCGAGGTTGAAAGCGTGGAAGAAGCCGAACAGATCGCCGCGCGCGAAAACGAGGACGACTAGCTCCCGGCCGCCAGGCTGACCGCCGGAATCGGCGCGGCGTCCAGCGCCTCGCCCCGCTCCAGCGGCGCGCGGCAGTCCGCGAGGAAGCGCTCCCCGCCCGCATCGCCGTCGCCGGTCCAGGGCCGGGTGAGCACGCGGGTGTAGAACTCCGTCAGGTCCGCGCGCCAGGCCTCGGCCGCGTCCTCGCCGGAGCGGGTGCAAGACTCAAGCGCCGCGTCATACACATCCGCCAGCCAGCTCAAGGTCTCGCGCACTTCATCAAGGCGCGCGCCCGCAGCCCCGCCGCCGACGCGGCGCTCGCCCTCGCGCAAGGCGGAAAGATGGCAACGGTTAAGCGCCACGCTCGCCCGGTCCGCGCCCACCTGGCCCGCCTCGGGCGTAAACTCGGCGAGCTGCTGGGCCATCTGCCGGCCCAGGCGCAGATCCTGACGAATGCGTGCGAGCTTGGCGGGCTGAGACTGCAGGCGGCGCCGGTCGAGGAAGGAGCGCCCGGCCTCCTCCAGCCGCCGCCAGAGCCGGCCGCGCAATGCTTCGGGTACGCCGTGGCGCGTGCAGATGCGCGCGATGTCGGCTTCAGCGTAAAGCGGATCTTCGTCGAGAATGACGAAGGTGGTGCGGCCGTCCTCGCAAAGACGCGTCATGACGATCTCTCCCGGCGCGTGCCCTTGGCCCCTAAAGGTTAACAAGCATGGCCGAGTCGTTAAGTTTTGCGAAGCGCGCCTGCATCGGCGCTCTATGAATGCGTGTGGATAACTCAGGCCTGATTTGAGCGCGCTCAGGCGGGCGCAGCGGCGGACGCGCCGGCCAGGCTGCGCCGCACCCGCGCGCTGTCGACCCATAGGGCGATCACGGTCAGCGCGTAGGCCGCCGCCACGGAAAGAGGCAGCCAGGTCAGGCGCTCGTCGGGAAACGCGATCCACAAAACCGTGGCGAGCACCGACCGGGCCACCGCGTGGGCGGTGAACAGCGCCGTGCGCCCATAGCTCCAGCCGATCACCGGCCAGTGCGCCGACATCCCCACCGCCAGGATCAGCGGGACCAGGCTCGGCGCCTCGGAGACCGAAGCGGCGATGAAGCACCAGAACAACAACATGGAGACGAAGGCGGGAAACAGCACCGAATCCACCGGGGAGCGGTCCTTCATAAAGGGGGTGTTGAACAGCTTGGAAAACACCAGCGCCAGCGGAAAGATGGCGCCGGATCCAAAGAATGCGACGCTCGCCCAGTCTCCCAGCTGAAGGCTGTGGCCAAGGCCCGCCAGCACAAGCCAGTAGACCATCCCCGCCAGCGGTATGGGGAACCCGCCGCGCAGGCGGGCATATTGGGCCAGCCGCACCTCGCGCAGGCGCGCGCGCAGCGCCGCGGTCTCCTGCTCGCTTACCAAAAACGCCGTCTCCGCCTGCATGCTCATCAGGTTCGCCTTGTGTGAAACGCACGCCCTTTCGGCACCCAAATAAGTACTTTATTTTGTAAAGCACAAAATGACAGAGCGGGTCAAGCGCGGCGCGTCAACACCCGTCTGGGCTAAGCGTTTGTCCGGCAGAGGTGCTGACGCTTGCAAAGAGGCTCTACGCCGCCCGCGGCGGCGCCTGGGCCTGCGAGGCCCGGCCCGCATTCGGCTGACCGCGTTCTCAGCGAAGCCCAGGCCGCCTTCGGCTAACCACCGCCTAAGCGGAAGCGACACCGGGCATGCGGTTTGAAAGGGCGCCGCTCAAAACGTCCTGAACCGCCTACTCCGCCGCCTGCAGCTCGGGCGGGACCCATTTTTCGCGCAGGGTGACGAGTTCCTCGGCGACGGTGGGATGGACCGCGCAGGTGGCGTCGAACTGATCTTTCGTCAGGCCCGCCTTCACCGCAATGCCGACGCCCTGGATGATCTCCGGCGCGTCGTCGCCGACCACGTGCACGCCCAGAACCCGCTGATCGCCCGCGCGCACGATCAGCTTCATGATCATCCAGTCCGGGCTGTCGGTGAGCATGCCCTTCATGGGCCGGAACTTGGTTTTATAGACGTCCACCTCGCCATGGATGCGCCGGGCGTCATGCTCGGAAAGGCCCGCCGTGCCCACCGGCGGCTGGGTGAAGACGGCGCTGGGAATGTCGTCATGGTCGTAGGCCACCGGCGTGTCGCCGAACAAGGTCTCGGCCACAGCCGCGCCCTCGCGGATCGCCACCGGCGTCAGATTCACCCGGTCGGTCACGTCGCCCACGGCGTAGATATGGTCCACATTGGTCTTCGAATAGGCGTCCACCTTGATCGCGCCGCGCTCATTGAGCTCTACGCCCGCATTTTCCAGACCGAGCCCTTTGACGTAAGGGTCGCGCCCGATCGCGAAGACGATCTGATCGGCGTCCAGCTCGTCGCCATTGGCCAGCGTAATCGTCTTCCACCCCTCCTTCTCGGGATGGGCTTCGATCTTTTCAAATACGGTGTGGGTGATCACCCGAACCCCGGAGGTCTTCAGCCCTTCATGGACGAAGGTGCGCACGTCCTCGTCAAACCCGCGCAGCACCGTGTCGCGGCGATAGACCAGGCAGACATCGACGCCCAGGCCCGCAAAAATCTGCGCGAACTCGCAGGCGATATACCCGCCGCCGGCGATCACGAGCTTCTCCGGCAGGGCCTTTAAGTGAAACAGCTCGTTGGAGGTGATGGCGTGCTCCACCCCCTCAAGCTCCCAGTCCTTGTTAGGCGTGCCGCCGGTGGCGATGAGGATGTGCTTGGCCGTCACCCGGCGGTTGGAGGGTTTCAGCACGATTTCGTGCGGGCCGGTGATCTCGGCGCGTTCCTCGATCAGGTCCACCCCGGCGTTGTTGAGATTGCGCGCGTAAATGCCTGACAGCCGGTCCACCTCGGCGTTCATGGCGTCGCGAAATTTCGGCCAGTCAAACCCGATCTTTTCAGGCACGTCCCAGCCATAGTCGCGCGCGTGCTTCATGTGCTTGGGATAGCTGGAGGCGTAGACCATGAACTTCTTCGGCACGCAGCCGCGAATGACGCAGGTGCCTCCCGGCCGGTGCTCTTCGGCCACCCCCACGCGCGCGCCCTTGATCGCGCTCATGCGCGAGGCGCGCACCCCGCCCGAACCCGCGCCGATGGTGAAAAGGTCATAGTCATATTCGGCCATGGAAAAATCGTCCCGCATCTGATCTCGCTAACGCGCTCAGATGTGCGGCGTCGAAGGCCAAAGGTCAAATGGCGCCCGGCAGCCGCCCGGTCACGAGACCGCGAGGTCCGGTTTTTCGTGACATTCATTCGCAATCGGGCCAGCTTTCGGCGGGTTCCGCAGCATATCCGGCGAATGATGAGCGACGCGATCTACGGCTATATCTTTTACGAGGTCGCGGCGCTGCTCGTGCTCGCGGCGGGCGTGGGATTCATCGGCCTGCTGCTGCGCCAGCCGCTGATCGTCAGCTTCATCGCGGTGGGCGTGCTGGCGGGGCCGTCGGTGCTGGACATCGCGCGCTCGCATGAGCCCATAGATCTGCTCGCCGAGCTCGGCATCGCGGTGCTTTTGTTCCTGGTGGGCCTCAAGCTCGATCTCAACCTGGTGCGCGCGCTGGGCCCGGTCGCGCTGGTCACAGGGCTCGGCCAGGTGCTGTTCACGACGGTGTTCGGCTTCCTTATCGCGACGGCGCTCGGGCTCGATGCGCTCACCGCGGTCTATGTGGCGGTGGCGCTGACCTTCTCGTCCACCATCATCATCGTGAAGCTGCTCTCCGACAAACGCGAGATCGACTCCCTGCACGGGCGCATCGCCCTGGGCTTCCTGATCGTGCAGGACCTGGTGGTGGTCACCGCCATGATCGTGCTCTCCGCGATCAACGCCGGCGGCGGAGGCGGCGGCGCGCTGGGCGATGTCGCCCGGGTGCTGGGCTACGGCCTGGCCATGCTGGCCGGCGTGGCGGTGTTCGCCCGGTTCGCCGCCACCCCCCTGGTGGAGCGCCTGTCGCGCGCGCCGGAGCTTCTGGTCTCGTTCGCCATCGGCTGGGCCGCCCTGCTGGCCGCGCTGGGCCATTATCTGGGCTTCGGCAAAGAGCTGGGCGGGCTTCTGGCCGGGGTGTCGCTGGCCTCCACCCCGTTTCGCGAGGCCATCGCCGCGCGCCTCGCCTCGCTGCGCGATTTCCTGCTTCTGTTCTTCTTCATCGCGCTGGGCGCCTCGCTGGATCTCTCCGTGCTGGGCGCCAATCTCGTCCCGGCGCTGGTCCTGTCGCTGTTTGTGCTGGTGGGCAATCCGCTGATCGTGCTCGCCATCATGTCGGTCATGGGCTACCGCAAGCGCACCGGATTTCTGGCTGGGCTCACCGTGGCGCAGATCAGCGAGTTTTCGCTGATCTTCATGACCATGGGCGTGACCATCGGCCATGTCACCGAAAGCGCTTTGGGCCTTGTGACCCTTGTGGGTCTGGTGACCATCGCGGCCTCCACCTACATGATCACCTACTCCCATCAGATCTATGCGCGCCTTGAACCGCTGCTCGGACTGTTCGAGCGGCGCGGCGCGGGCCGGGCCGAGGACGCCGGCGCGGGCGGCGCGGCCGAGCATGACGTCATCCTGTTCGGGCTCGGCCGCTACGGCCTCGGGATCGCGGCGGGGCTGAAGGAGGCGGGGCTTCACGTACTCGGGGTGGATTTCAGCCCGGACGCCGTACGGCGGGCCCGCGAACGCGGCTACGACGTGGTGTTCGGCGACGCCACGGACCCGGAATTTCTTGGCCATTTGCCGCTTTCGCGCGCGCAATGGCTGGTCATGGCCGTGCCTGAACACGATGTGGGCGTCACCCATTCCGATCCGCGCAGCGCCCTGATGCGCGCCGCGCGCGATCTTGACTTTCAAGGCCGCATCGCGGTCGCCACCCACAAGCCTGACCGCATCGAGGCGCTGAAGAGCGCCGGCGCCGATCTGGTGCTCCTGCCCTATCGAGACGCCTCCCTGGCCGCCGCCGGGCTGATCCTGGGCAGAGAGACGGTGCCGCCAAGCGCGCCGACGCCCGACGCCTGGAAGGAGCTGCCCGTTGACTGAGCGTCCGATCCTCGCCGTGGTCGACCCGAAGAGCGCGCCTGCGGTGATCGCCGCCGCGCGCCGCCAGGCCGAACGGCGCGGCCTGGGTCTGCAGGTGCTGGGCGTGATCGAGGCGCCGCGCAACCTTCGCGCGGCCGCAAAAGCGGCCGGCCTCTCCCCCGACGCGCTGATCGACCGGCTCACCGGCGCCCTTAAGCGCGACATCGAAGCGGCGCTGCCCGGCGACCTCGACGTCCCGGTCACCGTGCGCTGCGGCAAGGCGTTCATCGAGATCATCCTGTGCGCGGTGGAGGTGCACGCCGCCCTGGTGATCAAGGCCCCCGATCCGTTCACCGGCGCGGCGATGCGGCTGTTCGCCAGCACCGATCAGCACCTTTTACGCAAATGCCCCTGCCCGGTCTGGCTGGTTCCCGAAGGCGGCGCGCCGCACGTGCGCACCGTTGTGGCGGCGGTGGACGTGGATCCCGAAGCCGCCGAGCCGGACACGCTCGCAGATGTGAACGCACGCGTGATGGAGGCCGCCCGCACGGTCTGCGAACCGGACGGCGAGATTCATCTGGTCCACGCCTGGCAGGCCGAGGACCAGGGTCTGTTCTGGGCGTTCGGCGGCGACGGCGAACAGGCCTCCCAGGCCTATGCCGACGCGGTGAAGACGGGCCGGCGGCGCGCGCTCGACGCCTTCGCCGCCGGCTATCCGCAGGGCGAGCCGGGGCCGCGCGTGATCAAGCGCCTTATGCGCGGACCGGCGCACGAGGTGATCGCCGAGGCGGCCCGGCGCGTGCGCGCGGACGTGCTGGTCATGGGCACCGTGGCGCGCACCGGGCTTCGCGGCGTGATCATCGGCAACACCGCGGAAAACATTCTCAACGCCGCCGCCGGCTCGGTGATCGCGGTCAAGCCGTCCAGCTTCGTCACCCCCATCCTGCCCTGAACCGCACGGAACGCGCCCTTGCGCCCGCACGTTCGCCCCGCTCCTTCCCCTTAACGGAGCGCGGCCATGGCGAGCCAGATTCAGACCATCAACCCGGCCACCGAAGCGGTCATCAAGACCTATGACCTGATGAGCGACGCGGAGGCGTTCGACGCGGTCGAGCGCTGCCACGCCGCCTTCGACGACTGGCGGCTGAAAGACCTTGAGGCGCGCGCGCAAATCATCCGCGCCATCGGCGAGGAGCTGCGCAACAGCGCCGAAGCCTTCGCCGAGCTGATGACCCAGGAGACCGGCAAGCTGCTCTCCGACGGCAAGGCCGAGGCCGAGCTGTGTGCGGCGATCTGCGACTACACCGCCGACACCGGCCCGCGCGAGCTCGCCGATGAAGAGCGCGAGTATTCGCCCGGAAAGAAGGGGCTGGTGAGCTATGCGCCGGTGGGCGTGATCTATGGCATCCAGCCGTGGAATTTCCCGTGCTACCAGGCGGTGCGCTACTCCATCGCCAATCTGATGGCGGGCAATGGCGTGCTTTTAAAGCACGCGGAATCCTGCACCGGCAGCGGCATCTTCCTGCGCGATCTTTACGAGCGCGCGGGCCTGCCCGAGAACCTGTTCACCCTCTTATTCATCGACCATGACCAGTCGGACAAGATCATCGCCCATGAAAAGGTGCGCGGCGTCACGCTCACCGGCAGCGACGGCGCGGGCAAGATCGTCGGCAAGACCGCAGGCGAAGCGCTGAAGAAGACGGTGCTGGAGCTCGGCTCCAACGACGCCTACCTGGTGCTGGAGGACGCCGATCTGGACACCGCGGTGAAGTATTGCGTGCAGGGCCGATTGTTCAACAACGGCGAGACCTGCGTGAACGCCAAGCGCTTCATCGTCGTCGACAAGGTCTATGACGCCTTCATGGAAAAGTTCGTCGCGGCCATGGACGCCATCAAGATGGGCGACCCCACTGCGGACGAGACCGAGCTTGGCCCCATCGCGCGCGAAGACCTTCGCGACACGCTGGCCGACCAGGTGGAGAAGAGCGTCGATAACGGCGCCACGATAAAGTGCGGCGGCCGGATCCCCGACATGACCGGGTTCTACTACCCCGCCACCGTGCTCGCGGACGTGACGCCGGGACAGCCGGCCTATGACGACGAGCTGTTCGGCCCCGTCGCCTCGGTGATCCGCGCTGAGGACGATTCCGACGCCATGCGCATCGCCAATGACAGCCGCTACGGGCTTGGCGGCGGCATCTTTTCCAGGGACGAGGACAAGGCGCTGAAAATGGCGCGCGATCATTTCGACACCGGCATGGTGTTCATCAACGGCTTCAACATCGCCCAACCCAACATGCCCTTCGGGGGTGTGAAGAACTCCGGCTATGGCCGCGAACACGGCGGCTTCGGCATGAAGGAGTTCGTCAACATCAAAGCCATCGCCCTGTTCTAGATGGCTGATCTTTCCTGCGACGTGGCGGTGATCGGCGCGGGCACCGCCGGCCTCGCCGCCGAGCGCAGCGCGCGCGAAGCCGGGGCGAGCACCCATCTCATCGACCCCGATTTCGCCGGAACGCTGTGCGCCACGGCCGGCTGCATGCCCTCCAAGCTGCTCATCGCCTCGGCGAACGCGGTCAAGGACGTGCGCAAGGCGCAAGGCCTGGGGATCCGGGCCGAGCCGCAGATCGACGGCGCAGCGGTGATGGCGCGCGTGCATCGTATGCGCGATCATTTCGTGGAGGCGACGCAGTCGGGCATCGCCGATCTGCCGGGCGCGGTGAAGATCAGGGCGCGCGCGAAGTTCAGCGATACGACGACGCTGGAGCTGGACGACGGCCGCTTGCTCAACGCCGGCGCGGTGGTGATCGCCACCGGCGCCGCGCCGCAAATCCCGCCGCAGTTTCAGGGCTTGGGCGATCGGGTTCTCACCCACGAAACCGTCTTCGACCTACCCGATCTTCCCGCCTCGCTGGCGGTGATCGGGTCGGGACCGGTGGGTCTGGAGCTGGCTCAGGCCATGGCCCGTCTGGGCGTGCGTGTCGCCCAGTTCGATCAGGCCGACACGATCGGCCATCTGCCCGATCCCGTGATCGCCGCGCGCATGCAGGAGGTGCTGGGCGAGGCGTTCGCCGTTCATCTGGGCGCCGATCCAAAGCCCGAGCCTGACGGAGACGGCGTGCGTATAAGCTGGGACGGCGGCGATGAGAGATTCGAGCGCGTGCTGGTGGCCGCCGGGCGCCCGCCGCAAGTCGCCCGGCTGGGCCTTGAGACCACCGGGCTGACGCTAAACGAGGCCGGCGTGCCGGTCTTCGATGCACAGACCCTGCAATGCGGCGATGCGCCGGTGTTCATCGCCGGGGATGCGAACGCCGACGCGCCGGTGCTGCACGCCGCCTCCAATGAAGGCGCCATGGCCGGGCGCAACGCGGCGGCGTTTCCCGAGGTGTCGAAGGCCGAGCGCTGCGTCGATTTCCAGATCATCTTCACCGATCCGCCCATCGCGGTGATCGGCGCGCCGCCGCAGGACCGCCACGTGATCGGCGAGGCGGAGTTCCGCGATCAGGGCCGGGCCAAGGTGGAAGCCTGCAATGAAGGCCTCGCCCGGCTCTACGCCGAACCGCAGGAGGGCCGGCTGACCGGCGCGGTCATGGCGATGCCCGGCGGCGACCACGCCGCCCATCTGATCGCCTGGGCCATCGAGCGCGGGGAGACCGCCTCGGCGATGCTGAAACTGCCGATGTATCACCCCACCCTGCTGGAAGGGTTGAAACCCGCCCTGCGCGACATCTGCGCCGCCACGCCGACGAGCCTGCCCGAAGACCGCGACAAGGGCGATCCGCCCGGCGCTTGAGGCGCGCGCGGAAAGTCACCACAGCCCGTCCGCCAGCGCCGGCGCCTATTGGTTGAGAAGAAAGAACGCTCCCGCCGCGACTGCGATCAGGGTGATGATGGAGACCGCCATGTATCCGGCGTTTGCCCTGGTGCGGGCGGCCGGCGTTTCCTGAGCCATAACCGCCCCGTCCTTGATACGAAACGGCGTCTTGCAGCCAGCGCAGTTCACCTCCAGAAGGCCCGTCTTCGGCGCATTGTTCAGCCGGTGGCCCTGACCACAGCGCGGACAGGCGAAGAGAGAGTCTTTCCTCGCAAACGCGTCGCCGAAGACATCTGCGAACGCTGCGCGCGTTGCCTCGTCCAACGCGCCGTCACTCCCTGGAGCCGCCGCAGGTCCGGCCCGGTCTTTCGCCAGCCAGGCGTCAATCTGCGCCCCAAGCGCTTCATTCTCGGTGATATCAGTTTCGGCGTTCGCGACGGCGCGGGCATAAATGGGAAAGAACGCCTCGAACGCGGCGTCATGATCACTGAACACGCCGATGCGATCAAAGCGCTCCCAGACCCTGACGCTCTTGGGCACGGGCTCCTCGGCGAAAAAGCGCTGAACCGAGATCTGGATCCGCCCGTCTTCCTCGTGCTCGATCTTGTAAACGCCAGTGCTGGTATCGCGCTCGATACGCTGCTGAAGCGAAAACATCCCGTCAGTCTTTTTAATTGTATGCCAGGGCGAGCGGGAATCGGCGATGGCGACCGATCGCTTGGTGCGCCGGGGATCATCGCCGGACCAGAGGCTCGGAAACCTTACCACCCAGGCGGCCTGGGACGGATCGAAGACGAAGGCGCCGTACTTGCGGAACTCGGGCTCGCGCTGGCCTTCAAGCGTCTCGATGAGCGGCGCGAGGGCGTTTCGCGCTTTTTCCGGCGCCCCGGCTTTCGCCTCCGCCTCCTGCTTTCGCGCCTTCTCCTGACGCTCCATCTCCTCGCGTATGCCCATGCTCCCCCTCCTGCGATCCGTGCGTCGGCCCGGCGCATCGCCACGGCCTGCGCACGCTTGCGATTGCGATAGTCGCGCGCTTTGTCCACTGTGTCGATGATGACGGGCCCCGTTCAGACCTTCGCCGCCACCCTGCCCGCCGAGGTGAGCGAGCGGCTTTATCGCGACTACCCGACCTATCGCGCTACGGTCACGATCCTGGACGCTCTGGACGGTGTGGCGGGGCTGTCGATGCGTGCAGGGCTCGCCAGGACCTCGGAGCATCCCGAACCCCATCCCGTTCTGGATTTCCTGATTGATGACGGCCGGCTGTTCTTATTTCGCCTGAACTGCCCCGAACGGATGTTTCTGCGCTTCACGACCCGCACGGACCTGCAGCGCTTTCTGGAGCTTGGGCGACCGTACGGCGCGGTCTCCGGCAAGGACCTGGCGGCCGATCCGCGCGGATGGCCGGTCCATTTCGAGATGATGACCGCCTTCAAGGCGCGCGAGATAGACTATGACACGATCGCGCGGGCGCTTACCGAAACGCTGCGCCGGTCGCCGGTCTGGCGCGGCGTGCACCGGCCGCAGGACACCGCGCTGGAGACCTTGCTGCGCGACATTCACAAGCCACAGGACGAAATGGTCTTTGACGAGATGATCGAGCAGATCCTCGATCAGATCACCGAGGACAATTTCGACACGGTGATGGAGACGCTCGGCGAATACGACCCGATGGCGCTGGAGGATCCCGGCAGCGTGCCGGGCATGCGCCTCATCCTGATGGGCGACCTGGTGCGCGAGCGGGGCCTTTTCCTGGACCGTTCGCTCGCCTGGCTGCCCTCGGTGCTGGCCGCTTTCGAAGCCATTGAAGGCGGCCGCGCCCGCGCCGATGTCGCCGAGACCGCGCATCTGATCGCCCACATCGAAGAGCGGCTCGGCGGCGCCGGTTGAAGGGCTCAAACCGGCCCTGCGCGACATTTGCGCGAACACGCTGACGCCTCTGCCCGGCGAACGCGACAAGGGCGATCCACCGGGCGCTAGCGCTCCTCGGCCCCGCGCGCGCCCGTGCCGGTGATCCGGGCGTAGAGCTGCTTGCGGTGTTTGCGCTTCTTGATCTGGCGGGTGAGCAGGTCGGGCGAGGAGAACCGCAAATCGCCGTCCTCATCGCGCGCAATGTCAAAACGCTTGAACCCGCCGTGCAGTTTTTGCGCCTGCTGGGCGGCCATGGCGACGGTGATGGTGAGGGAGTCGCAGGACTCCAGATTCAGGTCGATGTTCCGGCTTCTGGAGGCGCGCTCTGCGATGGAGCGAAAATCACCGATATCGACCGCCTCGCCGCCGCCGAGCGGACCCTGATTGGTGCGCTCGCGAAAGTCGCCGGCCTCAGACCGGTCGCGCTCGGTCCGGTCGGTGACGATGGCGTCGTAGGTCGTGTCCCCGCAGGACACCTCAACCAGCACGGCGATGATGTAGACCGTATCCGAGCCCATGTTCGAGACGATGCAGCGCGCGTCGCCCTCGCCTTCGTCGGCCATGCCGATATGCACCACGGCGCGGTTCGAGCGCTGGAAGCTGACCAGGAATATCTGCAGATAGGCGAGCCAGATGCACGCCATCACCACATTGACCAGAACGGTCAGCGCGCCGGAATGCTCGGTGATCCAGCTCCACATGGGCGGGCTCCTGAACCGCGAAACGTCAGGGCCAACCTCGGCCGCCCGCGCAAGTTCCCTCCAAGCCGCCGGCGCGACCCGGCGCCCGCGCCCCAACGCGTTGTTCGACCGTATCAACGTGAAACCAGAAAAACCGGCGGCGAAGCCGCCGCTAGGGCGACCATCCGCCGGCCCCTTATGGGCCGACCGACGAAGCGGAGCGAAGGAGGACAGTGAATAACGGCGCCGGTTGAGGGACTCGAACCCCCGACCTTCGGTTTACAAAACCGCTGCTCTACCAGCTGAGCTAAACCGGCCTGCCGTACGCGCTCTGATACGACACGCGCTCGCGTGCGCCAAGGGCTTGAAGCCGTTCAATCGGCGTCCCCTCGGGTTTCCAAAGACTTAAGTTTTCGGTAGATGTTGGGAGCGTGCCCGCACCATCGACAAACCTTGCGGGTCGCCGCGTCGGCGGCTGCCTTCACGCATTTTCAACGCCTTTCCGCACGAAAGGCGGCGATCATCGCAAGGCGTACTCATGGCGAAGGCGAAATCAGGCGCCAAAAAGACCATACCGGTCTGCGGTATCGGCGCCTCGGCCGGCGGCGTGCAGGCGCTCCAGCAGTTTTTCGCGGAACTGCCCGGTGATCTGGGCCTGGCGTACGTGGTCGTCATGCACCTGCCCGACGATCACCCCAGCCTTCTGGACGAAATTCTCGCCAGCGCCACCGACATGCCGGTGCGCAAGGTGGACAAGGCCACCCCGCTTGAAGCCGATATCGTCTACGTGATCACGCCCGAGCAGGAGCTCACGGTGGAGGATGACCGGCTCAGCGCCCGGCCCCATCGCGACAAGCGCGGCCACCGCGCGCCCATCGACCTGTTCTTCCGCTCCATCGCGGACGGGCGCTCAGACAGCCTGGCGGTGGTTTTGAGCGGCGCGGGCTCGGACGGCGCGGTGGGCGTGCGCGCGGTGAAGGAGGCCGGCGGGCTGATCTTCGTGCAGGACCCGGCCGACGCCGAGTTCGGATCCATGCCGCAGAACGCCATCGCCACCGGCGGCGCCGATTTCGTCGCCCCTGTGGCCGAGCTGGCCTCGCGGATCGCCGACATGGCGCGCAACCGCACGCGCATCAATGATATCGACGAAGATCACGCCTCCGACGCGCTGCGCAAGATCCTGTCGGTTCTGGGCGCGCGCACCGGCCATGACTTTTCCAGCTATAAACGCGCCACGGTGCTGCGCCGGGTGCGCCGGCGCATGCATATGTGCGCGGTCACGTCCCTGTCCGCCTACGCCGAGCTGATTGAGAATCAGCCTGACGAAGCCTCCGAGCTGTTTGGCGACCTGTTGATTTCGGTGACCCAGTTTTTCCGCGACGCCGACGCGTTCGAGGCCCTGGCCGAGCATGTGGTCGCCCCGCTCATGGCGGACATACCCGAGGAGGGCTTGCGCGCCTGGTCGGTGGGCTGCGCCACCGGCGAGGAAGTGTATTCGCTGGCCATGGTGGTCCTGGAGCAGGCCGAGAAACACAAGGTCAGCGCCCCGATCCAGATTTTCGCCACCGATCTTGATGAGGGCGCCCTGAAGGTGGCGCGCGCCGGGCGCTATCCCAAATCCATCGAGGCCGACGTCTCACCGGAGCGGCTGAAGCGCTTTTTCGTTTCGGAAAACAATCACTACCGCATCCGTAAGGAAGTGCGCGACATCGTGCTGTTCGCCTCCCATTCGGTGCTCAAGGATCCGCCTTTCGTGCGGCTCGACCTCATCGCATGCCGCAATCTGATGATCTATATGGAGCGCCAGCTGCAGAAAAAGCTCTGCGCGCTGTTCCATTACGGGCTGAAGCCCGGCGGCGCACTGTTTCTGGGTAGTGCGGAAACCTGCGACAGCGCGCCGGAGCTGTTCTCCGCGCAGGCGCGCGACTCCCGGATCTACCGAGCCAAGCCGGGCGGCCGCACCGCCATGCCGGTGCTCGCCCAGGTGCGCAACGGCTTTCGCGAGGAGCCCGCCGCCGAGGCCGCGCCCGGACCGCGTCCGCGCAGTGAGCCGACCGCGCCCAGCCAGCTGCACGCCGGCGCGCTGGAGGCCGCCGCGCCGCCCAGCGTCCTGATCGACGAAGACCAGCACATCGTTCACCTTTCAGCCAACGCCGGCCGCTTCCTTTTACATTCGGGCGGTCCGTTCAGCGGCCGCATCGGCGACGTCGTGCGCCCGGAGCTGCGCCTGGACCTCAGATACGCCGTGGACCGCGCCTTCTCCAGCGGCGCGCCGGTGATCACCGCGCCGGCGCCGGTGGCGTTCAACGGCCATCACAACCGGATCAGCCTGCACGTGGCGAAAATCGCCGACGGGGATGCTCACGGCGCCCAGGCGCTGGTGGTGTTCCTGGACGGCGGCCGAATCGAGCCGGATGAGGGCGATACACATCACGACGAAGCCCGGCCCGACGAGACGCGGCGCCTGCACGCCGAGTTGAAGGCCGCCAACGAAGCGCTTGTGGCGAGCCGCTCCGAGCACGAAACCGCGATCCAGGATTTGCGCGCCGCCAACGAAGAACTGCAGTCGATCAACGAAGAATACCGGTCCACCTCCGAGGAGCTGGAGACCTCCAAGGAGGAGCTTCAGTCCATGAACGAGGAGCTGCAGACGGTGAACGCGGAGCTGAAGGAGAAGCTCAAGAGCATCTCCAGCGCCCATGACGATCTGCGCAATCTCACCGCGGCGACCGAGATCGGCACGCTGTTCCTGGACGCCAAGATGCGCATCCGCATGTTCACCCCGCCGGTGGCCGACCTGTTCAATATCGAGGAGAGCGACGTGGGCCGCGCGCTCACCGACTTCACCCACCAGCTCGATTACGACCGGCTGGAGGCCGACGTGCGCAAGGTGCTGCGCGATCTGGTTCCGGTGGAGACCGAGCTGCGCACCAAGGAGGGGCGCTGGTTCATGATGCGGGTGCGCCCCTACCGCACCATGGAGGACCGGATCGACGGCGCCGTGGTGAGCTTCGTGGAGATCTCCCGGCGCCGCGAGATGGAGCGCCAGCTTAAAGAAAGCGAGCTTCGCTACCGCAGCCTCTACAACGCCATGGACCAGGGCTATTGCGTGGTCGAGCTGGTGCGCGACGGCGACGGCGTGGTGATCGATTTTTGCTATCTGGACGCCAACGCCGCGCTGGAGCGCCAGACCGGCCTGCAGAAGGTTGCGGGCCGGCTTAATTCCGCGCTCCTGCCCGATCTGGAGGCGGACTGGTTCGCCTTTTTCGATCAGGTGAGCGGCAAGGGCGAGGCGGACCGGCGCGAGGGGGAAATCAGCGCCCTCGGCCGCCATTACGAGGTGTTCGCCACCCCCCATGGCGAGGCCGGCCCCGATCAGCTGGCGGTGCTGTTCAACGACATCACCGCGCGCAAGGCCGACGAAACCCAGCGCGAACTGCTCACGCGCGAGCTGAGCCACCGCGTGAAGAATACGCTCGCCGTGGTGCAGAGCCTGGCCATGATGACCGGGCGCAGCGTGAGCACGGTGGAGGCGTTCCGCACCAAATTCATCGGCCGGCTGCAGGCGCTGGGCGTGGCGCACGACCTGTTGCTGCAAACTCAGTGGCGGTATGCGGGCATGGCTGACATCGCCCAGCAGAGCCTCGCCGCCTACGCCGAAGCGGGCGCCGAGCGCGTCACGGTGGACGGGGAGAATCTGCCCCTGTCGCCCAAGCAGGGGCTCGGCCTGGCGATGGTGCTGCATGAGCTGGCCACCAACGCGGCCAAGTACGGCGCGCTCTCCAGCCGGGATGGTGCGCTCTCGCTTGGCTGGGAGGTGACGCGCAACAAGACCGGGGCGCAGATCTCGCTGGTCTGGCGCGAGCAGGGCGGGCCGGCGGTGCGCGCGCCGCAAAAGCCCGGCTTCGGCGCGACGCTGATCCAGCGCCTCGCCAGTCAGGATATCGGCGGAACGATCGAGCTTGAATACGCCGAGGACGGGGTGCGCGCTCGGCTGGACTTCGCCCAGGAGCCGCCCGCCGGGCCGGAGCCGGATTCGCGCAGCTGACGCGCGCCACGTCGTGGATGTGAGCGGCCGTGGTTTCCCTGCGCCGCGCGCGCGGCTATGTCTGGCGCACGCTCAAAAGCACCGGACACCGCCATGGCCCGCATCCTCGTCACCAGCGCCCTTCCCTATATCAATGGGATCAAGCATCTCGGCAATCTGGCCGGCTCCATGCTGCCCGCCGACGTGTACGCCCGCTTCAAGCGGCTTGAAGGCCATGAAGTGCTGGCGATCTGCGCCACCGACGAGCACGGCACGCCGGCCGAGCTCGCCGCCGCCGCGGCCGGTCAGGACGTGGCCGCATACTGCGACAAGCAGCACGAGGTCCAGAAGGATCTCGGCGAGCGCTTTCATCTGGCCTGGGACCATTTCGGCCGCACCAGCTCAGACCACAACAAGCGCCTCACCCAGCACTTCGCCGAGGTTCTCGAGCAAAACGGCCTCATCGCCGAAGTGGTGGAAAAACAGGTCTACTCCATCGACGACCAGCGCTTTTTGCCTGACCGCTATGTGGAGGGGACCTGCCCCAATTGCGGCCATGAGAAGGCCCGCGGGGACCAGTGCGACAATTGCGGCAAGCTGCTCGACCCGGTCGATCTGATCGAGCCCTACTCGTCGGTCTCCGGCTCGCGCAATCTGGAGGTTCGCGATACGCGCCATCTGCAGCTGCGCCAGAGCAAGATGGAAGATCGCATCCGCGCCTGGGTGGACGCGGCGAAGAACTGGCCGCCGCTGGCCAAATCCATCGCCTATAAATGGCTCGACGAAGGCCTTCGCGACCGCACCATCACCCGCGATCTCAAATGGGGCGTGCCGGTCACGAAGGACGGAGCGCCGCGCGAGGGTTTTGAGGACAAGGTCTTCTATGTCTGGTTCGACGCGCCCATCGGCTACATCTCGGCGACCGCACAATGGGCCGACAAGACCGGCGGCGACTGGGAAAGCTGGTGGCGCACCGACAAGGGCGCGGACGATGTCAGCTACGTCCAGTTCATGGGCAAGGACAATGTCGCCTTCCACACGGTGAGCTTTCCGGCGACCATTCTGGGCTCTGAGGAGCCGTGGAAGACGGTGGACACGCTTAAAGCCTTCAACTGGCTGAACTGGTACGGCGGCAAGTTCTCCACCTCCAGCAAGCGCGGCGTCTTCATGGACCAGGCGCTGGAGCTTCTGCCGGCCGATTACTGGCGCTGGTATCTCACCGCCTATGCGCCCGAAGGCGCGGACGCACAGTTCACATGGGAGCATTTCCAGGGCGCCATCAACACCGATCTCGCCAATGTGCTGGGCAATTTCGTCAACCGCATCACCAAGTTCGCCGCCTCGCGCTTCGACGGCCAGATCCCCGACGGCGGCGCGCCGGGCGAGGACGAGGCGTGGCTGGAAAGCGAGCTGGATCTGCGCCTGAACGCGATCCGCACCCATTATGACGCCATGGAGTTCAGGAAGGCCGGCGCCGAGACCCGCGCCCTGTGGGCCGCCGGCAACGAATACCTCACCCGCGCCGAGCCGTGGGTGAAGTTCAAGACCGACCGCGACGCCGCCGCTCTGGGCGTGCGCACGGGCGTCAACCTGGCCGTCATCGCCGCGATCGTCGCCCAGCCGGTGATTCCCGAAGCCGCCGGCAAGATCCTGGACGCGCTCGGCGTGCCCGATGAGAACCGCGCCTGGCCCACCGGCCCGGCGAAGGATCTGCTGGACGCCCTGCCCCGCGGCGCGGCGTTCGAGGTGCCGCCCATCCTGTTCAAGAAGATCGAGGATGATCAGGTGGCGCAATGGGCGGAGAGGTTCGGCGGAGCGCAGCCCTAACGCTTGGGCGCTTCATCCTGACGGCCCTGGGGGGCTTTGCTCACGGATGGGCCCGGGGACCGCATCTCGCCGGCCGCGCATTAGCGCTTCGTTCAGCATGATCGGCGAAGGTCGCCGCTTCAGCTGACGGGCGAAAGCCATGGCGACGATCGAACTAAAATCCGGCGCGCTTGACGCCGAGGCGCTGAAGCGCGCGAACGTCAACCCCTCCACCGGGCTGGCGACCGATTATCTCAATCATTTCAACGAGGCGGTCATGCTCATCGAGATGGCCTCCGACATGCCCGACCTCGCCGAGGAGGTGCTCGCCTGGCGCCCGTGCGCCTATGAGGACCATTTCGAGCGCACGCATTATACCGGCAAGGCGGTGGCGATCGCCGCCTGGCGCGCCGCGCCCAAGCCGGTGCGCGCGCATTTCGAAACCCTGACCGCCGCGCTTGATGATGCGCTCGCGCGCGCCCAGGCCGCCGTCGCCGCCGGCGACTTCGCCGAGGCGAAGCAGGTGGCGCAAAGCGATGTGGAGCCGCTGCTCGCCGCGGCGCGCGCCTGCATTAACGGGCGGATCGAGGGCGAGGATCTGGACGATTCCGCCGCCGCCCAGGCCGGCGTAGATGCGCTATTCGGCTAAGCGCCGACCACGTTCGCCACAGGGTCCGGCATGCGGTGCTCGGAGCGCGCGTCGAGGCTGTGCTCCCAGGTCTGCGCCAGCTCATGGCGGTCCCATCGCTCCAGCAAAGGCCCCTGCACCGACCGGATAAGCGCCGCGTCGCGCCAGCCCGGCGCAGTTCCCAGATGGGCGAGCGCAGCGGCCACTTCGCGCATCTCGCCCACGCACTCCCAGGGCTTGGCGCCGGCGAGGCCTGCGATTTCGCGCAGGAACTCCAGATTATCCGGATCGTGCAGAGGCTTGGACTGAAAAGTCTCCGCGTGGCGCTCCACCGGCAGAAAGGGCGCCAGCAGCACGGCTGTATAGACGCACTTGGCGCAAGCCCCGCACCAGCGCCGCCCCGGCTCCAGCGCGTTCTCGCCCGCAAAGACAAAATTGCGGTTGCAGCTGGCGAAGATCTCCAGCGCGAACTCCGCGCGCGTCGCCAGATAGTGCGCCGTCCAGATCTCGGTGACCGGGCGCAGCACGGAGAAATAGGCGAACCTGGCGCCGGCGCTTTTGAACGCGGCGCGCAGGGCGTCCTCGAAGTCCAGCGATTTGGAGAACTGATGGTTCACCGGATGGCCGTTCGCCTCCATCGTCGGCTCGCTGGCCGCGCGTTCATTGGCGAACACCACCCAGTCGCGCGCGGCGGCGGCGGCGTAAAGGCCCAGAAGCGTCGAGTTCACCCCGGTGATCGGGATATGCCCGTTCAGCGCCTCGCCCGACTTTGAAATCTCGATCAGGCGCGGGTCGATGGTGCGATGGATGAGGATGACCGGCGTCTCGCTCATGGACTGCAGGCGCCCGCCCACGGTCTCCGACAGGATGACGCTCACCCGTTCGGCCTCTCCGCCGGCTTCGGCGACGATCGCGCTGGCCACATGGCTGTCCTTGCCGCCGCCGAAGGCGGTGACGGCGCGCGGCGATTGAGACGCGGCGCCCCGCGAGGCGTCTGCGCTCGGCGCCGTTTCGGCGTCGAAGCTCAGCGTCGGCGGATAGGCGAGATCGTTCCTGACGTAGAACTCCCCCAGGCCCGGACCATAGGCCAGCTCGGCGAGCCGGCGCGCCTCATCGCTCAGTGCGAACTCAAAGCGCAGCTTTAGCGTCGGCGCGGCCTTGAAATAGCTCGTCCCGATCAGGATCGCGGCGAGCTGCGCGAGGCGGGTGCGCAGCCCCTCATCCACCGCGGCCAGAATCGCCGGCTCTGGAAACGCGACCGTCTCCTCAAACCGCCCGAACCGGGGGATCTCGAAGGCGAACCGAAGCGCGTTCGCATCGGCGTCGAATTCAGGGGCGTGCAGAATGAAGGCGTCGGCCATGAAGGTCTCCGGTCAGGTCGGACGGGGCGAACCCTAGGCCGGCGCGCGCGGTTCCGGAAGCGCCTGCGGCGCCGGTCAGTCCGGCTTCGCGTCCACCACCCGCCACATGTAATAAGCCAGATGCGAGCGGTGCGGGGCGAAGCGTTCGGCGGTGCGCACGGTCTTGCGGCGCGGGCTTGTCAGCCGCTCCAGCGTTTTCCTCGCCGCCACGTCGCCGTCCGGCCAGACATCCTCCTCGCCGAACCAGAACATGTTCGCCATATCCGCCGTCCAGCGCCCGACGCCCCAGATGGTGGTAAGCTCGGCGGCCCGGCCCTCCGCATCCAGCTCGGCGAGATGCGCGGGATCAAGCCTGCCGTCCTTCACCGCGCCGGCGATGGCCAGCAGCGTCTTCACCTTGGCGTTCGACAATCCGCAGGCGCGCAGGGTCTCCGCGCGCTCGGCCCGGAAGCCTGCGAGCAGGTCGCTCCCTTCGGCCTTCGCCGCATCCTCCACCCGCCCCCAGATCGACCGGGCCGCCTTCACGCTCAATTGCTGTCCGGCCACCGCGCGCGCGAGATAGACTGGAAACGGCGTGTCGTCCCGGCGCGGCAGCGGCGCAGGCCCCACCCGGCCGATCGCCTCGGCCAGCTCCAGGCTCAAGCCTGCGGCGGTGTCCAGAAAGCGGGCGTGGATATGCGCGGTCATGGCCCGGTTATCGCGCGGCGCCGGGCGCCGCGGCAAGTGCTCAGCGCCCGTGTTTTTTGGCCAGCCTCACGCCGCTCATTTGCCATCGGGCGCCGGGCGGGAAGAAATTGCGGTAGGTGTCGCGCCAGTGCCCGGTCGGGGTGAGGCAGGAGCCGCCGCGCAGCACAAGCTGGCCGGACATGAACTTGCCATTGTACTCGCCCACCGCGCCGCCGGGCGCGTAAAAACCGGGATAGGCGCCATAGCTCGACGCGGTCCATTCCCATACGCCGCCGGCGAGATGCTGCAGGCCCGCCTCGGGGTCGGCGGGAAGCGGATGGCGTGAGGGGGAGTCGAACAGGAAGTTCGCACCGGGCGCGCTTGAGCGCGCCGCGGCGGTCTCAAGCTCGGCCTCGTCAGGCAGGCGCGCGCCCATCCATTCGGCGTAAGCGGCGGCCTCGTAGCCAGAGACGTGGCACACCGGCAGATCCTCGCGCAGCGGGGCGAGGCCGTGCAGGGTGTATTCAAACCACGCCCCGTCGATCTCGCGCCAGTGCAGCGGCGCCCTGATACGGTGCTGATCGATGAAATCCCAGCCGTCCGACAGCCACAGCCCCGGCGCGGCGTATCCGCCGTCGGCCATGAAGGCGAGCCATTCCCCGTTCGTCACCGGCCGTTCGGCAAGTTCAAAATCGTACAGCCAGCTTTTGTGGCGCGGAAACTCGTTGTCGTAGATGAAGGCCCGGCCGTCCGAGCCGGTCTCGACCAGCCCGCCCTCAAAGCCGTGAAACCGCAACGGCGCGGGCGTCACCGCCTCAGCCAGGCCTTCGCCGTTTTTGCCGAAGGGCGCGAACGGCGCGGGCGACTGGGACAGCACGTGCTTGATGTCGGTGAGCAGAAGCTCCTGGTGCTGTTGCTCATGGTGGACGCCCAGTTCGATCAGCGGGGCGATCTTCGCCCAGGTGGCGTCCGAGCAGTTCTCGCCCTTCAGAAGAATCTCTTCGGTGACGTAATCGCGATAGGCCAGGATGTCGGCCAACAGCGGCCGGCTTAAAAGCCCGCGCTCGGGCCGCGACCAGCGCTCGCCCACCGAGACGTAATAGCTGTTGAACAGATAGCCGAAGCGCTCGTCATAGAGCTTGTACTCGTTGAACACCGCGTCCAGGACGAACGTCTCGAAAAACCAGGTGACATGGGCCAGATGCCATTTTGTCGGACTGACGTCCGCCATGGTCTGGATCTGCATGTCTTCAGCTTCGAGCGGTGCGATCAAGGCTTCGGTGTTCGCCCGGGCGCGCCGAAACGTGCTCAGCAGACGGTGGCGTGCGCCGAGCTCCTCGCGATAGTCGAGTGCGGGATGCATAGGGCCTCCTGACCGAGCGCGCCCGGCGCTCAAAATGGATCACCGGCTCGCCCGACCATGGCGAACCGCACCCCGCATACGCAAGGCTAAACTTGTCGGTGCGGCTTTCAAGCGCGCCCCGCACGCGAAACGCGCCGCCGGGCCGGCCGCTTAAATCCGCTCACCATTTCAGAGTTCAGGAACAAGCGGGCGCGCGCGCCGGTTCCCGCTGGCGAAGCCGAACGAAGAGGAGGTCTCCATGGCCCAGTGCGACCAGTGCGGACACGACTATCACGATCCGCTGATCATCGAGAAAGGCGGCCAGCGATACACTTTCGACAGTTTCGAATGCGCCGCTCATCGCCTGGCGCCGGTCTGCGCCAATTGCGGCGTCCGGGTGATGGGCCACGGCCTGGAAGCCGAAGGCGGCGCGATCTTCTGCTGCGCCCACTGCGCCGACACCGCCGGCGCGCCCCAGGCGCGGGCGTGACGCGGCCGCGTCTGCAGCGGGGGTGAGACCGCCTGCGCTGCAGAGACGTTGCCCACGTCCAACGCGAAAGAGGAGCCGCCATGAGCGCGCGCAAGACCATCTGCGTGATCGGCACGGACGAGTATAATCTCGACCTGATCCGCGCCATCCCCGAATCAAAGGACTGGGACGTGGTCCCGGTGCTTCACTCCGACGACATGCAGCCGCCCCACGGGCGAATCGACTTCGACACGCTCTATGCGCGCGCCAAGAAGGAGATCGAGGCGCTGGACGCGAAGCCCGACGCCGTCATCGGTGATCTCGACTTTCCGGTGACCGCCCTCGTCAGCCTGCTGCAGCGCGATTTCGGCCTGCCTGGCGCGAGCCCGCAAGCCGTGGCCAAGTGCGAGCACAAATACTGGATGCGTCAGGAGCAGAAAAAGGTTCTGCCCGACCTCACGCCCACGGTGCGCGGGATCAATCCATTCGACATCGACGGCGCCCACAAGACCGCGCCGAAATACCCCTTCTGGATGAAGCCGGTGAAGGGCCATTCCTCGGTGCTGGGCTTCATGATCGAGGACGACGATGATTTTGATCGCGCCCTGCATGAGTGCCGGCTGAAAATCCACCTCATCGGCGAGCCGTTCAACCAGTTCCTCGATCATTTCGAAGACGACACCAAGCCGATGGCCGTGGACGGCAATTTCGCCGTCGCCGAGAGCCTGATCGACGCCAAACGCCAGTTCACGCTGGAGGGCTATGTCTACAAAGGCGAGACGGTGATTTACGGCGCAGTGGATTCGGTGCGCTTCGGCGAGGCGAAAAGCTCGTTTTCGCGCTTCCAATACCCGGCCGATCTGCCCAGGGAGGTGATGGAGCGCTGCCAGGACATCACCGCAACAATGATGACTGGGATCGGCTATGACAATGCGCCGTTCAACATCGAATTTTTCTGGAACCCACAGACGGGCGATCTCAATCTTCTGGAGATCAACGCGCGCATCTCCCAGTCCCATGCGCCGCAGTTCTACATGGTCGACGGGCGCAGCCACCATAAGGTGGCGATCGACCTGGCCATGGGGAAGAAACCGGACTTTCCCAAAGGCGAAGGCAAGGACAAGATCGCCGCGAAATTCATCCTGCGCAGCTTTGAAGCCGACGCCATCGTCAAGCGCGTGCCCGACGCGGGCGAGATCGAGCAGATGAAGCGAATCCTGCCCGACGTGCAGGCCCATGTGCTGGTGAGCGAGAACCTGCAGCTGTCCACCCTGTTCTATCAGGACAGCTATTCCTACGAGCTGGTGGACGTCTATCTGGGCGGGCGCGACGCGGAGATGCTGGAGGATTCCTACCGGCGCTGCGTGGATTCCCTGCCCGTCTGGCTGAAGCCCATTCCCGACACGCTTTAACACGACGGAAGGAGCGGCGATGAAGACCGTCTCCGAATTGCCCCATGAGATCATCGAGCAGGAAAACGTCGAGATCCCCGTCACCGGCGGGCTGAAGCTCGCCGCTCGGATATGGCGGCCGAAGGACTCCGCGTCCCGGCCGGTCCCTGCGATCCTGGAATACATCCCCTATCGAAAGCGCTTCGGATCCACCGTTCGCGACGAGATCACCCATAAGTATCTCGCCGGCCACGGCTATGCCTGCATCCGTCTGGACATCCGCGGATCGGGCGAGAGCGAGGGCGTGCTCACCGACGAGTACATGCAGTCTGAACTCGACGACGGCGTGAGCGCGCTGAACTGGATCGCCGATCAGGACTGGTGCACCGGCGCGGTGGGCATGATGGGCATCAGCTGGGGCGGCTTCAACGGCCTGCAGATCGCGGCGATGAAGCCCAAGCCGCTCAAGGCGATCGTCACGGTGTCCTCCTCCGACGACCGCTACGCCGACGACATCCACCATATGGGCGGGGCGCTGCTAGGCGATAACCTGTCCTGGTCCTCGGTGATGTTCTCATTCAACACCATGCCGCCCGATCCCGCCCTGGTGGGCGAGAAATGGCGCGACATGTGGCGCGAACGCCTGGAGGGGTCCGGGCTCTGGCTGTCGACATGGCTGAAGCATCAGCGCCGCGACAAATACTGGCGCCACGGCTCCATCTGCGAGGATTATTCCGACGTCCAGATCCCCGTCTACGCCGTCTCCGGCTGGGCGGACGGCTACACCAACACAGTCTTCAGGCTGGTGGAGAACCTGCCCGGCCCCACCAAGGGTTTGATCGGGCCCTGGGGCCACACCTACCCCCATATCGGCCGCCCCGGCCCGGCGATCGACTTTCTCTCAGAGCTTCTGCGCTGGTGGGATCGCTGGCTGAAGGGCGTGGAGAACGGGATCGAGGAGGAGCCGCCGCTGTGCGTCTATCTGCAGGACAGCGCGCCGCCGAACCCTGAATACGACCACCGCTCCGGCCGCTGGGTGACCACCGAATCCTGGCCGAGCAAGGATGTGGAGGAGCGCGTCTTCAAACTTGGCGAGGGCGGTCATCTATGCCCGGGCGAGGCTCAGGTGGACGAGCGCGGCCTGGACGTGGCGTCTCCGGTGACGCTGGGCCTGTTCGCGGGCAAATGGTGCTCCTACGCCAACGGTCCCGATCTCGCCGGCGACCAGCGCTTTGAAGACGGCGGGGCGCTGATCTTCCAGACCGAGCCGCTTGAAGAGGATCTTGAGATTTTGGGCGCGCCGGTGGTGCAGCTGGAGCTCAGCTCCGACAAGCCCATCGCCATGGTCGCCGTGCGCCTGTCGGACCGCCGCCCCGATCACCAGATCACCCGCGTCACCTACGGCATGCTCAACCTCACCCACAGAAAGAGCCGCGAGCATCCTGCGCCGCTGGAGCCGGGTCAGCGCTACACCGTTCAAGTCCCGCTCAACCATATCGGCCAGACGATCCCCAAGGGCCACCGCATCCGGGTGTCGGTCTCCACCGTGTACTGGCCGCTGGCCTGGACCCCGCCTGAGCCCACCAAGCTCACCATTCAGACCGGGGTCAGCAAGCTGCTCCTGCCGGTGCGCACCGAAACGGCGAAGGCCTCGCAGGAGAACGACCGCGAATTCGGCCCGCCCGTCGCCGCGCCGGGACCGGCGACGACCGTGATCGAGCCGGCGGAGAACACCTGGAAGGTCCATCGCGACCTTGCCAGCAAGTATTCAGAGCTTGAGGTCGTCGACAGCCGCGGCCTGTTCCGGTTCGACGACATCGACCTCACCGTGGGCGCCCACGCGAAAGAGGTCTACTCCGCTGTCACCGGTGATTTCACCAGCGTGCGCGGCCAGGTGGAATGGGTGCGCACGCTGGAGCGCGGCGACTGGTCGATCATGACGCGCACCACCACCACGCTCACCAGCGACGAAAAGAACTTCTACATCACCGCCGAGCTCGACGCCTATGAAGGCGACGTGCGCTTCGCGTGCAAAAGCTGGAACGAGACGATCCCGCGCGATCTGGTGTGAGGGCGAAGCCAGACGCGATCCTCACCGGCGTTGTGCGGCGTTGACGTCCCCCTCGCCCCACGGACGTGGGGAGAGGGTAAGGGAGAGGGGCGCCGGACCCGGTTCACGCCAAGGCTTGATGATGAACCGTCCCCCTCTTCCTCACCTTCTCCCCCTTGAAGGGGGCGAAGGGGACTTCAGCGCCGAGATCGATCGGCGCGCGATGCGCCAGGCCTAAACCCCGAAGCGCGCCCACATCTCCCGCGCCTCCAGCGTATCCGCCGCCGAGCCCATGAACCGGGCGAGCAGACCGCCCTTGGCGGGCGCCAGCACCTTGATCTTGGTCTTGTCGCCGAAGCGGCGCTGCAGCTCGCTGCGGACCTCGGCGAGCCCGTCGATCAGGCCGGCGCCGACCGCCTCCTCGCCGGTGAAGACCGAACCGTCGAACAGCTCCATCTCGCTGTTCAGCTTGTCGCCCCGCGCGTCCTTGACGAGCTGGATGAACTGCCTGTGCACGCCCTCCATCAGACGGGTCATGCGCGCCTTCTGTTCGTCGGTCTCCTCGGAGAACGGATCGCCCAGGGACTTGCTCTTTCCGGCGGTCTTCAGCCGGCGCTCGATCCCCAGCTTCTCCATGGCGCCGGTGAAGCCGAAATTGGCGTTGATCACTCCGATGGAGCCGACGATGGAGGCGGGGTCGGCGAAAATCTCGTCGCCCGCCGCGGCGATCATGTAGCCGCCCGACGCCGCGAGATCCTCGCAGAACACCAGAACCGTCTTCTCCTTGGTTTTCGCCAGAAGCCGGATGCGCTCGTGGATCAGGCGCGACTGCACCGGGCTTCCCCCCGGAGAGTTCACCGCGATCGCGATCACCGGCGCGTCGGCCATGGCGAAGGCCTTGTCGAGCAGCTTCTCCACCTTGGCGAGATTGAGCGCGCCGGAATTGCGCCCGCCCGCCGCGATCATGCCTTCAAGGCGCACCAGCGGGACGACCGGCACGTCGGATCCTGTGGCTTTCTGAAGACCTTTCAGGGCCTTGCCGGCTTGATCACCGACAGTATCGAAAAATGACGACATGGACGCTCCGCTTTGACTCTCGCCCTTGAACTGGCCCTAGCCGGGGTGAAGCGCAAGCCTCGCCTCGCCTTTCAGCAGCGCGTCGGCCTCAGCCGTATAGGCGGAGCCGGCCTCGGGATGCAGGATGAGACCCGGCAGGACGCGCAACGGCGCCTTGCTCACCTTGCGCGCGGCGACCACGATCCGCTTGGCCGGCGCGCCGGGCCGGGGATAAACAGGCTGAACAGCGACATCGCCCGCGCGCCCCTCTAGCGCGCAGAGCACGGCGCTAAGCGCGTCGGCGCGGTGGATAACGGTGATCACCCCGCCCTCCCTCAAACGTTTAAGCCCGGCGTCGATCCAAGCGGGAAGGCCCGCCTCGTTCATCCAGGCGTCCGTCTTGCCCGGCTTGGGCGCGCGCAGCGCGTTCGCATCGTCGAAAAAGGGCGGATTGAAGAAAACTGCATCAAGCTGGCGATCTCCGCGCCAGGCGAGCGCATCGGCCTCTACAAGGGTGACGCGCGCCATAAGCCGGTTCAGGGCGAGATTGCGCTGGGCCAGGGCCAGCGCGGCCGGGTCGCGCTCCAGCCCGGTGAACGCGGCGCCCGGATTGAGCACCGCCGCGCTTAAAAGCGCCGCGCCGGCTCCGCAGCCGAACTCCGCAGCGTGCGCGCCGGGCGTCAGCCTCACCGCCGAAGCCAGCAGGGCGGCGTCGATGCCCGCCCGGTACCCGTCCGGCGCCTGGGACAGGCGCAGCTTGCCGCCGAGATACGCGTCGGGATCGGCGGCGATCACGCGCCGGGCTCGCCGTCGTCCTTGGGCAGGGCTTCGGCGAGCAGGCGCTTGGCTTTCGCGCCGTCTTCCTCAGGCACGAGAAGGCGGCGCTTGATCCATGGCAGTGAGCCGCCGAACACCGCCGCGGTGTTGTTGTCCAGCGTCATCGTCTCGATCCCGGCGTCCCTCAGCACGGTTTCTGCGAAGTTCAGCCGGATGGGATCATTGGTGGTCAGGACCTCGATCACGCGTGGTCTCCCTGTTCGATTTGCGCTCACACCCCCGCGACCGAAAGGCGCGGGTGCGCCGTTGCGCGGCGCCCTGCGCTTGCCGGGGTGGAAGCCGCTACCTATTGTGCCGCCGCAACAGTCACGACTGCAAGAGGGCTCGGGGTGAACGGTCTCCCGCAAGCGGATATGAAAGGCGACGCGCTCGATCCCGTGGCGCGGCTGGTGACGCTCGCGCGCGACGACATGCGCGAGGTCGAGGCCATGCTCGCCCAGCGCATGGCGAGCGAAACCGACATCATTCCTAAAGTCGCGCGCTATCTGGTCGAAGCCGGCGGCAAGCGCATCCGGCCCCTGATCACCGTGGCGAGCGCGCGCATGCTGGGATATGAGGGCGAGGGCCACATCGCGCTCGCCTCGGCGGTGGAGTTCATCCATTCCGCCACCTTGCTGCACGACGACGTCGTCGACGATTCCGATCTGCGCCGCGGCAAGACGCCGGCGAATCAGGTCTGGTCGAACCCCCATTCGGTGCTGGTGGGCGATTTCCTGTTCGCGCGCGCCTTCATGATGATGGTGGACGCAGGCTCCATGCCGGCGCTCCAGGTCTTAAGCCGCGCCGCCGCCGTGATCGCCGAGGGCGAAGTCCGCCAGCTCGCCGCGGTGCGCGACATCGCCGTCTCGCGCGACGCCTATATGGGCATTATCGAGGCCAAGACCGCCGAACTGTTCGCCGCGGCAGCCCATGTCAGCCCCATCCTCTCCGGCGCCGGCTCTAAGCTTGAAGCCGCGCTTGAGACCTATGGCCGCGAGCTGGGCCTCGCTTTCCAGCTGGTGGACGACGCGCTGGACTATGGGGGCGTGGAGGCTGATCTCGGCAAGAACACCGGCGATGATTTCCGCGAGGGCAAGATCACCCTGCCGCTGGCCCTGGCGCTGGAGGCCGCCGACGCCGAAGAGCGCGTCTTCTGGGAGCGCACGATCCGCGATCTCGATCAGAACGACGGCGACTTTGAAGAGGCCGTGCGCCTGATGACCAAGCACGGCGCCCTCGACGCCACGCTCGCCCAGGCCCGCGGCCACGCCCGCCGCGCCGTGGAGGCGCTTGACGTCGCGCCGAAGAACGCCTGGTCGCAGGCCCTGGCGGCGCTGGCCGAATTCGTGGTGGAACGCGCGTACTAGGCGATTGGCCGCTGCACTTTAGAGCAGCCCCCTCCCCGGTTCGCGGCCCGGCGAAAGCCGGGTCCGAGACCGGGGCCCTGGCGCCTCGGAGGCCCAGGCGCTGGAGCGGCGGCGCCGTCAGCTCAGCGCTTCATCGGGAAAAGCTGCAGGATCCCGGTCTCACCCCCGGATCAAGTCCGGGGGATGAACCGGGACGCGATTTCGTGTATTAGGGGAAAACGAAATCGGGGGAGTTCGATGGCGGCCTGCTTTGTTTATATCGTGACGAACCGGCCCTGTGGTGCGCTGTACTGCGGCATGACCAACGACCTGGCGAAGCGGGCCTGGGAGCACCGAACCGGCGTCTATCCCGGCTTCACGCGAAAATACAACTGCACGCGGTTGGTCTGGTATGAAGCACATGACGACTTCTCCGCCGCCGCTCAGCGCGAGTACCTTCTTAAACGATGGCGGCGCGCCTGGAAGATCCGCCTCATCGAAGACATGAATCCTGGCTGGCTGGACCTTGGCCTGGACCTCACCGCCTGACCCCGCTCCCCGGTTCGTGGCCCGGCGAAAGCCGGGTGCGAGACCGGGGCCCTGGCGCGTTTCAGGATCGAGCGCTGGAGCGGCGGCGCCGTCAGCTCAGCGCTTTATCCGGAAAAGCTGCAAGATCCCGGTCTCACCCCCGGATCAAGTCCGGAGGATGAACCGGGACGCGGTTTGTTTAAGACAGCCCCCTCCCCGCTCCCCGGTTCGGGGCCCGGCGAAAGCCGGGTCCGAGACCGGGGCCTTGGCGCGCTTCAGGATCGAGCGCCGGAGCAGCGGAGCCCCCCGGCTCCGGCGCTTGATCCGGACACGCTGCAGGATCCCGGTCTCACCCCCGGCCTTTCGCCGGGCGATGAACCGGGAGGCGGCTCTTAGGACGTCCCCGCCTCCCATTTTGCGCGGAAATCCTTGCGGAAGGTCTCGAATTCACCGGCCGCGATCGCGGCGCGCATGCGCCGGGTCAGATCCTGATAATACGCGATATTGTGCCAGGAGAGCAGCATGGAGCCGAGATACTCGCCGGCTCTGATCAGGTGGTGGATATAGGCTTTTGAATAATCCCGGCTGGCCGGGCAGTCGATCTGCGGCGCGATCGGGTCTTTATCCTCGGCGAAGCGGGCGTTCTTCAGGTTCATGGGGCCAAAGTCCGACCAGGCCTGGCCGTGGCGGCCCGAGCGGGTGGGCAGGACGCAGTCGAACATGTCGATCCCGCGCGCCACGCTCTCCACCAGATCGATGGGCTTTCCAACGCCCATGAGATAGCGCGGGCGCTCATGAGGCAGGTGCGGCGTGGTGACATCGAGCACCTGGCACATCATCTCAAACCCCTCGCCCACCGCGAGCCCGCCCACGGCGTAGCCGTCATAGCCGGTCGCAACGAGGCCTTCCGCGCTCTCCCGGCGCAGATCCTCGAAGGTGGAGCCCTGAACGATGCCGAACAGCGCCTGACTTGAGCGCTCGCCAAAGGCGGCTTTCGAGCGTTCGCCCCAGCGCAGGGACATGGCCATGGAGCTCGCCGCTTCCTCGCGGGTGGCGGGAAAGTTGGTGCATTCATCAAGCTGCATGGAGATGTCGGCGCCCAGCAGGTCCGCCTGAATTTCGATGGAGCGCTCCGGGGTGAGCTGGTGTTTCGAGCCGTCGAGATGGCTCTTGAAGGTCACCCCCTCCTCGCTCATTTGGCGCAGCCCGGCCAGCGACCAGACCTGAAAGCCGCCGGAATCGGTGAGGATCGGCCCGTCCCAGCGCATGAAGTCATGCAGCCCGCCCAGCCGCTTCACCCGCTCCGCGCCGGGGCGCAGCATGAGGTGATAGGTGTTGCCCAGGATGATGTCCGCTCCGGTCCCCCGCACCTGATCTGGATAGAGCGCCTTCACCGTCGCGGCCGTGCCCACCGGCATGAAGGCGGGCGTGGCGATGTCGCCGCGCGGGGTTTTCAACACCCCGGTGCGTGCGGCGCCGTCGACGGCTGCGATCTCAAAGGGGAAACTGCTCATCACACTCAAGGCTTCTCGCGGCGAACGGACTTTGGATGAGCTGGAAAGACGAAATCGAGCACTTGCGCAAGCGTCAGGCGCTGGCGCGCGGCATGGGCGGGCCGGAAAAGCTCGCCCGGCAGAAGGCGGCGGGCCGGCTTAACGTGCGCGAACGCATCGAGCTTTTGCTGGATGCGGAGAGCTTTACCGAGATCGGCTCCATCACCGGCACGCCGCACCATGGCGAAAACGGCGACCTTGAAGGCTTCACCCCGGCCAACTGCCTGTTCGGGCGCGGGAGAATCGACGGGCGCACCGTGGCGGTGGTGGCCGACGACTTCACCGTGCGCGGCGGCGCGGCGGATGCGGCGATTATCGAAAAGCAGATCGAGGCCGAGAAAATGGCCGGCGAGCTGGGCCTGCCGCTCATTCGCCTGATCGAGGGCACGGGCGGCGGCGGCTCTGTGAAGTCGATCCTGGACATGGGCGCAAGCTATGTCCCCTTCAATCCGGGCTGGGACCAGGTGGTGGCCAACCTCTCGCGCGTGCCGGTGGTGAGCCTGGCGCTGGGCCCGGTGGCGGGGCTCGGCGCGGCGCGCGCGGTATCCAGCCATTACTGCGTCATGGTGAAGGGGCTGTCGCAAATGTTCATCGCCGGCCCGCCCGTGGTGGCCGGGATCGGCGAAACCGTCACCAAGGAGGAGCTGGGCGGCGCGGATCTGCAGCTCGCCGCCGGCGCGGCCGACGACGCCTATGAAAGCGAAGCCGACGCCATGGCCGCGGCGAAATGGTTTCTGTCCTACCTGCCCGACAGCGTCGGCGAGGCGCCGGCGCGCAAGAGCGCGGGCGACGATCCTAAGCGCGGCGACGAGGCCCTGCGCGAGATCGTGCCGCGCGACAAGCGCTACAGCTACGACATGCGCAAAATCCTCGCCTCCACCCTCGACGCGGGGTCGCTGTTCGAGATGGGCCGCCATTTCGGCGCCAGCGTCATCACCGCCTTCGCCCGCCTGGACGGCTGGCCGGTGGCGGTGCTGGCCAGCAACCCGCAAGTCTATGGCGGCGGCTGGACGGCGGAGGCGGCCCAGAAGATCACCCGCTTTGTCGATCTTGCTGAAACCTTCCGCCTGCCCGTGGTCCATTTCGTCGACGTGCCCGGCTTCGTCATCGGCCGGCGCGCCGAGCAGGCCGGCACGATCCGCCACGGCGCGCGCGCCCTCTCGGCGATTTACCAGGCGAGCGTGCCCTGGTGCACGATCCTTGTGCGCAAGGCCTACGGCGTGGCGGGCGCGGCGATGATGGACCATACCCGCTTTCGCTATCGCTACGCCTGGCCGTCCGGCGATTGGGGCTCGCTGCCGCTGGAAGGCGGGGTGGAGGCCGCCTTCAAGACGCAGCTTGCAAAGGCCGAAGACCCCGAGGCGATGAAAGCCGAGCTCTCTCAAGCAATGAAGACCCTCGCCTCACCCTTCAAGACCGCCGAGCGCTACTGGATCGAGGAGATCATCGACCCGGCCGAGACCCGCGCCGTGCTCACCGAGTTCGCAAACCTCACCGCCAAGCTGCGCATGAAGGACGAACCCGGCGTGCGCTACCGGCCCTAGCCGGTTTTAGTTCAAGACAGGCGCGCGATTTGCTATCCTCGCGAGCAAAGGAGGCGGACATGGCGTATCCCGAAGTCGACAAGGCGCGTTATGCGGTGTGGGGGCCGAACCACCCGCTGAACCTGCATTGGCGGCTCAACCCGGCGCTGGCGGTCAACGAGCTGATCCTCGGGCAGCGTCAGCCCGCCGTGCTATGGATCGAACGCGACGCTTCGCGGCCTTTGCTTCAACGCCAATACGTCCCCTGCCCCCATTGCCATGCGCTCAATCACGGCATGCTCTACAAGCATGTGGCCTTCGGCGCCTATGCCGGGCTGGTCTGCGCGGCCTGCGGAGAGAAAATCCCGACGCTGAAGAACGCGCTCACCTGGCTTGTCCTGATTATCACCTGGCCGATCTGGAAGCCGCTTGAAGGCCCGGTGGGCGGACGCCTGCTGGCGCGTCAGCGCGCCAAGCTCGCCGGCGCCGACACGGCCAAAGCGGAGAACGCGCCGCCGCCCTCGGCGCTGCGCATGGGGCTGCTCTTCGGCGGGCTGATGACGCCGGTCTTCTTCGCGATCAACTTTTTCAGCGGCGCGCCGCTGGGCTATGTGGCCGCCATCGGCGCGGGATCAGGCGTCGCCGCAGGCGTGTTGTTCGGCGTGGCGATGAAGATCGTGCTCGGCTGGCGCGGGCGCGGCGCGAAAACGCCGGCCTGAGGCCGCCCTCTATTCGCTTTCATGACGCGATCGACTGGCCGCCTATCGAGCGCTCGGCCACGACGCCTGTCTGGCGCAACAGCCGGGCCCGTTCGAGGAGCCTCGCCGCATCAAGATCATAGACGTCCGTTACCGAACGCTGCTCCTGCGGTAGCTTGACCGGCATGGCGAAAGCGACAGCCCAGTCGTCGTAGCTGCGCTCGGCGATCTTCTCGAAGCATAGTTCCTCAACCGCGAAATGGCGCTTGTCCAAGATGATCCGGTCATAAACCGCTCTCAGCCTTTCCGACGGTCCTTCGAGAACTTGGACGAACGCATTGCGTTCGATGCATAACACGCCTGTCAATTCCATTTCGGTATTGCGGGTAAGTCCGACCATCGCGATGTCGCGCAACTTGCCGACCAGCCAGCCGGTACGGATCGGAAAGGTCGGGCGGCTTCGATAGGCGAGCCGGTAGAGGTCCATAGCGTACTCCTGAAGGTGTGGTGCTCTGGTCTGGACGAATTCGCCCCAGCCCGTAAGCAAATCCGGGGCGAGCCGGACGCCCTGTTTCAGGCGGCTCTCAACCGGTTGAGGAAGGCGTCCACACGCGCACGCAGCTCTTCGCCATGCTCGCTAAGGATTTCGCTGGCGTCCTTGACCTGGGTCGAAGTCATTCCGGCCTCGCTCGAAGCCTCAGCCACCCCTGCGATACCGCGCGACACTTCGCTAGCGCCCGAAGACGCTTGGGCGATATTTTTGGCGATCTCGCTGGTCGCGGTCTGCTGTTCTTCCGCCGCAGCGGCCACAGCTTGGGCGGACTCCGCGATCTCTTCAATGCGCTTTGCGACCTTGTCCACGGCCGCGATGGACACGCCGGCCCCGTTTCGAACCGCCTCGATCTTCGCCGCGATCTCCTCGGTGGCCCGTGCGGTCTGCTCGGCGAGTGTCTTCACTTCGGTGGCGACGACCGCAAAGCCGCGCCCCGCCTCGCCAGCTCTGGCCGCCTCAATGGTTGCGTTGAGCGCCAGCAGGTTGGTCTGCTCTGAGATATCGGCGATTACGCCGGTAACCTCGGCGACCTGGTTGATCACGGCGCTGAGCTGGTTCATCGCATCGCTCGCGCGGGCGCTGTCCTCGATAGCGGCCCGGGCACGCTGGCTCGAGCCGGTTACCTGCTGGACGACCTCAGCGATGGTGGAGGCGAGTTCCTCGGTCGAGGTGGCGACCGCCTCGACATTCGCTCCGGCCTGCTCCGACGCTGCGGATACGGTGGCGGCCTGCTGGTTGGTCTCTTCAGAGATCGCAGCCATGGACGCCGCGTTTGCCTTCAGCTGAGCGGACGCCGTGGACAGCGAAGTCACCACCTCGCCGATAACCGTTTCGAAGTCCTGCGCCCGCGCCTCCAAATCGCTCTTGCGACGCGCCTCGGCCTCTTCAAGGGCGGCAGCCGCGCGCTCGCGCTCAGCCTCGTTGGCCTTCAGCGTGGTGCGAAGCGTCTCGGCCGCGCGCATAAGAAGACCGATCTCGTCACCGCGCTTGGCGGCCCCGGCGCTGCGCGATAGATCACCCTGGGCGATCGCTTCGATGAGGCCCTTCACATGGCCCAGCGGACGCGCCACACCTAGGAGCGCGACGGCTCCCGCCACAACGGCGCCCAGGAGCACGGTGATGAGACCGATCACGAGCGAGGCGGCTTTCGCACCCGCGGCCCGGTCTTTCGTGGCTGCGGCTGCATCTCTCGCACGCTCAGTCATGATCTCGTTAAGTGAATCGCCAATATCGCGGATTTGACTGACGACATCGCGGCTTTCCCGGACGGCCGCAATGACGGCCACTGGCGCGCCGCTCGCCGGGTTGTAGGCCGCCGCGGCCGACAGTGTGCCGTCCAATTCGTTGCGATAAGCCGTGTAAAGCGTACGTAATTCCTCGATCAGCGCGGCGGCTTGCGGGTCGGATGATGCCAGCCCCGCAAGATTCTCTTCGATCCGCGCTGTGCGCCGGCCGACCTCGTTCGTAGTCTCCGCAACGGTTTCCGGCGCAAGAGCCAGCCGGTATTCCATGCGGTTGAGGACGATGAAGGTCTCGGTGATCTCACTGACTTCTTTCAGGTCGCCGGCGGTGGCGGCCATTTGCTCCACCGACCGCTCCAGCCTCGACAACGAAGACCAATTGGTCGCCAGAACGACCGCCATGCCTCCGATAAAGATCGCCATGGCGGCGAGCAGCTTTACACTCACAGGCAAGTTCTTCATCAATGACGCACCTTCTCCGTTACTTGTCCTCAAGCGTCGCTGGCTTGACAGATCCAGCACGGAACCGGGCACGCCTGCGGTAAAAGGAATGTAAACGATCAAGGTTAGAATTTTTTATTCAAAGACTTGATGATCAAGCTTAAGAATATATCGCATATAGATTATGACACCGCACTGGTGCGGACGCGTCGCATTTCCATACTACAATTAAGATAAATCACAGCTGCTGCCAAGCGTCAAAGCCGGGCCTATGTCAATGAAATTAATAAGGAAATAGTTCTGCACAATTTCAGTGAATGCACACAAGCAAATGGGTCGCCGCTTGCGTCACCCGGGTCCGTTCATGTCCGGCGATGCCAGCGGCGCGTGACTGGCAGAACTGCAGAAACTTCATCCTGGGAGCCTCAGAAAAGCGTGAACTGGCGAGGTTCTAATCGCCCCGCCGGGGAAACAGCTTCGACCTCAGCCAGCCCAGCGTAGAGTTGCCGCCCAGCACCTCGCGATAGGCCGCCTCCATGAAGGCGTCCAGGCCTTCAGGGTCGCCCATCATCTCCATGCGGGTCTTGAACGGCCCGTCCGGGTCCAGCGTCTTGACAGGGCGGGCGGGCGCGCCGGCGGCCACGGTGTTGGCGGGCACGTTCTTGGTCACCACGCTGCGCGCGCCGATCACGCTATTGTCGCCGATCGTCACGCCCTTGCCGATGAAGGCGCCGTCGCCGATCCAGACATTATCGCCGATCACCACCGGCTCAGCCGGCGGGGCCGGATCGATCCGGTTATAGAGCCCGTGCCAGTCGGAATCGGTGATGGTGACGCTTTTCGCCATCAAAGCCGCGTTCCCGATGCGGATGGATTCGGCCGCCAGGATGCGGATTCCGCCGGCGAAGAAGCAGCAATCGCCGATCGTGATCTCGCCCGGCGCGTCTTTGGGCGACCACACCGTGAAGCTCACCGGCTGATCGGACCGGCTGACGATATGGATCGCCCGGCCCGCCCGCACATTGGGCCCGAACACCTCCACATTCCAGGGCCGCACGATCTTGGCGTGATCGCCCAGCGCCTCGAAATGGGGCGCCAGAAACCGCGCCGTCCAGGCGTTTTCGAAGCCCTCCCACGCGGCGTGCATCCAGTAAGGGCGGTGGTCACGGCGCATGGCAGGCCTTATCTGAAGGTCATGAGCGAAGACCGCATCGAAACCGCGATTCTCACCCTTGTCGAACAGCGAGGGCCGCAGAAGTCCATCTGCCCGTCCGAAGCCGCCCGCGAAGCCTTCGGCGAGGACTGGAACGCGCACATGCGCCATGTGCGCTCGGCGGCCGTGCATCTGGCGCGCCAGGGCAAGATCTCCATCCTCAGGAAGGGCAAGCCAGTAGACCCGGAAAACTTCAAGGGCGTTTACCGCCTGTCGCTCGCCCCGCCGATCGGCGAATCCTGACCGTCCGCCGCATCATCTCTGGACGATGCACCCAAGCGATAGGAGAATTCCGCGGCGCGCTGGGCGCTGGCCGGAGATTTCTTCATGTTCAATCAGACCCTCAAGGACCTCGCCAACGCGGTGGTGGAAGCCAATCGCACCGGTGAAACCGATGCGCTGCTCGAAACACGCTACGCCACAGACTGCGTTTCGGTGGAGGCGGCGCCCATGGGCGAAGCGGCGGGGCTGGACGCCATTCGCGGCAAGCACGCCTGGTGGAATGAAAACATGGAATTCCACGGCGGCGATGTGGAAGGCCCCTACCTGTTCGAACCTGACCGGTTCGCGGTGCGATACACCATGGATGTGACCGACAGGAACACCGGTGAGCGCATGCAAAGCGCGGAGGTGGCGATCTACACCGTCAAGGACAACAGGATCGCGCGTGAAGAGTTTTTCTACGAGAGCTGAGAGGGACGCCGCTGCGCGGCGAGACGCTGATCGCTGAAACCTTCGAGGAGGTCGCCGCCGCGGCGCGCGCCTGCACGCTCTGCCAGCCTCACCTGCCCCATCCCGTGCGCCCGGTGCTGCGCGGGTCCTCCAGCGCGGTGATCCGCATCATCGGCCAGGCGCCCGGCACGCGGGTGCAGAAAAGCGGCCTTCCCTTCACTGACCCGTCGGGCGACCGCCTGCGCGACTGGCTTCAGATGAGCCAGGATGAATTTTACGACGCGCGCCGCGTGGCGATCACGCCCATGGGCTTCTGCTTTCCCGGCCTCGACGCCAAGGGAGGCGACAAGCCGCCAAGAAAAGAATGCGCCCCGCTCTGGCAGACGCGCGCCGGCGCCGCGCTTCCCAATGTGACGCTCACCGTGCTCATCGGCGCCTACGCGCAAGCCTGGCATCTGGGCGGCGCGGCGTCGAAAACCCTCACCGAAACCGTCGCGAACTGGCGGCGCTTCGCGCCTGCGGTCTTCCCGACCCCGCATCCCAGCTGGCGCAACAACGCCTGGCTCAAGAAGAATCCCTGGTTCGAGGCCGAGCTGCTGCCAGTCTTGAGGGCGCGCGTGCGCGAGCTGATGAATGGCTGAGGCGCCCGAGCCGTTCGAAAAGGTCAAGGCCGAGGCGCGCGCCTGCCGGGTGTGCCAGCCCTTCTTTGAACATCCCTGCCGGCCGATCATCCGGGGAACCTCCAACAGCCTCATCCGCATCATCTCCCAGGCGCCCGGCGCCACCGCCCAGGAGAAGGACGAGCCGTTCCGCGACCCTTCAGGCGCGCGCCTGCGCGACTGGATGGGGATCAGCGAGGCCGACTTTTTCAACGAGGACGTCGTGGCGATCACCCCGATCGGCTTTTGCTATCCCGGCCATCGCAACGGGACCGACAAGCCGCCGCGCCCCGAATGCGCCCCGCTCTGGCAGGCGCGCTGCGACGCGGCGCTGGCGAACCTGCGGCTCACGCTCCTGATCGGCGCCCACGCCCAGCGCTGGGCGCTGCGCGAGCGAGCCGCGAAAACCCTCACCGAGACCGTGGCGCAGCAATCGCTGCACATGGCGCATCATGCTGCGCTGCCGCACCCCAGCGGGCGCAACAATGTCTGGCTGGCGCGTAACCCATGGTTCGCACACGATGTTTTGCCGGCTTTGCGTCAGCGCATCCGCAGCATCCTGGCCGCGCGCGATTGACCGGACAAATTCGCATATATATCCAGCACTTGCGCCCGGCCCGGCGGGAGGGTAGACCGCGCCCGCGTTCAGCGGAGCGCATGGCGCACATCCTGGATCAGACCCGGACGCGCGCGCCGCGCTTTATCCGGACGGCGACATTTAGAACATCCGCATCAGAGGACTTCCCGCCCATGAGCGTGTTCGAACACCCCGCGTTCGACGACCACGAGAAAATTCTATTCGCCAGCGATCCCGTGACGGGTCTCAAGGCGATCCTGGCGGTGCACTCCACCGCGCGCGGCCCGGCCGTGGGCGGATGCCGCATGTGGAAATACGACAGCTCCGCCGACGCGCTCACCGACGTGCTGCGCCTGTCCCAGGGCATGAGCTACAAGAACGTCATGGCCGACCTGCCCATCGGCGGCGGCAAGTCCGTGATCATGCGGCCCGAAGGCGAGTTCGACCGCCAGGCGCTGTTTGAAGCCTTCGGCCGTGCGCTGGAAGGGCTTGGCGGCGTCTACATCTCGGCCGAAGACGTGGGCGTGTCGCCCGACGACATGGTCGCGGCCCGTCGCGAGACCCGCCACGTTGTCGGCCTGCCCGACGGCACGGGCGACCCCTCGCCGGTGACCGCCAAGGGCGTGTTCCTGGGCATTCAGGCCTGCGCCAAGCGCGGCCTGGGCTCTGAAGACCTTTCGGGCAAGAAGATCGCCGTTCAGGGCGCCACCGGCCATGTGGGCGCCTATCTGGTGCGCCATCTCGCCGAGGCGGGCGCGGATCTGTTCCTGGCCGACATCAACGAGCCGGCCCTGAAAAAGATCGCTGAAGAGACCGGCGCGACCGTCGTCGAGGACGCAAACGCGATCTATGACGTGGACGCCGACATCTTCACCCCTTGCGCGCTGGGATCGATCATCAATCCCGATACGATCGACCGGCTGAAGGTGAAGATCGTCGCCGGCGCGGCGAACAACCAGCTGCTGACCCGCGACATGGGCGCCGAGCTGCAAAAGCGCGGCATCCTCTACGCCCCCGACTACGTCATCAATGCGGGCGGCATCATCAACGTGATGGGCGAGATCGACACCCGCTTCGATGCCAAATGGGTCGAAGGCAAGCTGGTGACCCTTAAATCCACCCTGGGCGAGATTCTCGACACCGCCGAAAACGAAGGCCGCCCGGCCAACACCGTCGCCGACGAACTGGCCCGCCGGCGCATCGCCGACGCCGCCGCGCAGAAAAAAGCCGCCGCCTGAAGCGTCCTCAGCCGTCCACCGGACAAACCCGCGCTCAGCCGAGCGCGGGTTTTTTCTTGCGCGCCGCGCGGGAGCTTGTCGAAAATATTTGACACGGGGTCGATGATCTCTTACATCTGTGGAAGTCAAAGATTTTCGACATTGGGTCAAAGGAGTTGGACATGTCGTTTCAGGAGAAAAGCAATCTGGCCATGACGGTGATTTTCGCCGTCGTCTACGGCGCCTATTTCGGCCGGGTTCTGCCCGGCGCGGTGGTGGACGGGCCATCCATGGAGGCGGTGGGGCCGCTCTTGTTCGCCGCGGTGGTGTTTCTGGTGTTCGGCGGCGTGGTCGCCCACATCCTCATCGCCATGACGGCGCCGAAGGAGTCCGACGCCGCCGACGAGCGCGACAAGATGATCGAAATGCGCGCCGACGCGCGCTCCAGCTATGTGCTGGGGACCGGCGCGATCCTGGCCCTGGGCCTGGCGCTGATGGAGGTGCACCTGTTCTGGATCGTCCACACGATCCTCGCCGGGTTGGTGCTGGGCGAGATTTCAAAGGGCGTAATGCGCGCGATCGACTACCGCGTCGGTCAAACGGCGTAAGGGAGGCTATGATGTCATTTGAAGAAAAATCCAACCTCGCCAGCCTCGCCGTCCTCGTGCTGATCTTCGGCGGCTATTTCGCCAAGCTCGGCCTCGCCGCCGCAGAGGGCGCGGCCCCCGGCGCGATGCCGGGCCTGGCCTTCGGGCCGGTCTTTTTCGGGCTCGTCGTGGGGCTGGTGATCTGGATGATCGTCACCCATGTGGTGCTCGCCGCCCTGTTCTCGCGCGAGGCCGAGGCCGGGCCGGACGAGCGCGACCGGAGCATAGAGATGCGCGCCGACGCCGAGGCCGGCTACGTGCTGGGTTTCGGCGTGATCACCACGCTGATCCTTCTGATCACCGGCGTCTCCGGCTTCTGGATCGCCCATGCCCTGCTGGGATCGCTCGTCGCATCGGAGATCTACAAGGGGCTGCGGCGCGCCCTCGCCTACCGGTTCGGGGGCGCTTGATGGGCCGCAAGACCCGGGTGAGGAACCGGATTCGCGAGCTGCGTTTCCACGCCGGCGAGATGACCCAGGCCCAGCTCGCCGAGAGGATCGGCATGACGCGCCAGACGGTGCTCGCCATCGAGCAAGGCAAGTACTCGCCCTCGCTGGAGAGCGCCTTCCAGATCGCCGAGGTGTTCGGCGTGGGGCTGGAAGAGGTGTTCCAGTACGGGCCGGCGGAAGAGCCCTGAGCCTATTCCGCCGGCGCGGCGCCGGAGCCTGCGCCCGACCCTGCGCCGGCGTCGCTTGAGCTTTCCGCCTGGCGCTCCAGCTTGCGGGTCATCCAGTTGGGGGTCTTGGTGTATTTGCCCGCCGCGGCGTAGGCGGCCGGCACTACGAACAGGGTGAAGAGCGTGGCCACCATCACCCCGGTGAAGATCACCACGCCGATGGTGAAGCGGCTCTCGCTGCCCGGCCCGGTGGACAGCACCAGGGGCAAAGCGCCGATGGCGGTGGAGACCCCGGTCATCAAGATCGGGCGGAAGCGGGTGGCGGCGGCTTCCAGCGTGGCTTCGCGCACGCCCATCCCCTCCTCGCGCAGCTGGTTGGCGAACTCGACGATCAGGATGCCGTTCTTGGCCGCCAGCCCGATCAGGATGATCAATCCGATCTGGGAGTAGATGTTCAGGCTTGAGCCGGCCATGTACAGCCCGAACAGACCGCCCGCGACCGCCAGCGGCACGGTGAGCATGATCAGGGCGGGCTGGATGAGGCTTTCAAACTGGGCGGCCAGCACCAGGAACACGATCAGGAGCGCCATGGCGAACGCGAACAGCACCGCCTGGTTGGCGTCAAGGAACTCCTTCGCGCCGCCCAGATAGGTGGAGCTGAGCGCCGGCGGCAGCTCGCTCTGGGCCCAGCCGTCGAGCCATTCCACCGCCTCGCCCAGCGTGTAGTCCTCGGTGAGCGTGGCGTTCACGGAAATGGCGCGCTGGCGGTTGACCCGGTTGCGCTCGGCCGCCTCGCCCACTTCGCGCAGGGATACCAGGTTCGACATGGCGATGAGTCGGCCGGTGTCGGCGCGCACATAAAGGCTTTCAAGATCGGTGGGCGCGGAGCGGTCCGCCTGGCGGTTCTCCAGGATCACGTTATAGGCCTCGCCCCGGTCGATGAACTGGCCCACCCGGCGCGAGCCCAGATGGGTCTGCAGCGTGCGCCCGATATCGGCCACGGCGACACCCAGCGAGGCGGCGCGCTCGCGGTCGATATCGACGATGAGGCGCGGCGTGGTGGGCTCGTAATCGGTGCGCGGACGCTGCAGGCCGGGGTTTTCCTGGCGGATGTCGGTGATCAGCTGTTCGGCGTAGGCGTAGAGCTGGTCGTAATCCGGGCCCTGCAGCACGAACTCGATGTCGTCCCCGCCGCCCCCGCCGCCGAAGGAACCGCGCATGGAGGCGAAGGCGCGCACGCCGGTGAGCTGGCCGAGCTCGCGGTTCATGTCGGCCATGATCTCTTCGCCCGGCCGGCGCTGATCCCAGGGGACCATGGTCCCGATCACCAGGCCGGATGAGAAGCTGGACCCGCCGCCGAAGCCCGGCGCCACCACCAGCACGCGCTGCAGCTCGCCCGCTTCGAGATAGCCGAGCATGATCTCCTCGACCTTGTCGGCCTGCTCGGCGAGGTATTCAAAGCTCGCCCCTTCCGGCGCGGAATAGCGCCCGAAGAAGCTGCCGCGATCCTCCGGCGGGGTGAGCTCGCCGGGCAGGGACTGAAACATGAAGGCCGCCCCGCCCACAGAGACCAGCACCAGCGGGATTACGCTGGCGGGGATTTTCAAGATCAGATCCAGGCTGTCCTTGTAGAGCCCGCGCAGCCGGTCGACCCCCGACTGCACCCAGCGCGCCGGGCCGCGCGCCTGGGTCGACGGCTTCAACAGCTTCGAGGTCATCATCGGCGACAGGGTGAGCGCCACGAAGCTGGACAACACCACCGCGCCGGTGATCGTGACGGCGAGCTCTGTGAAGATGCGCCCGATCAGGCCCGGCAGGAAGATCAGCGGCACGAAGACGGCGACCAGCGTCGCGGTCGTGGCGATCACCGCAAAGAACACCTGGCGCCCGCCGCGCAGGGAGGCGAGCTCGGGCGGTTCGCCCAGATCCACCCGGCGCTGGATGTTCTCCAGCACCACGATGGAATCGTCCACCACCAGCCCGATGGTCAGCACCAGGGCGAGCAGGGTGAGGATGTTGATGGAGAAGCCGAAGGCGGCCAGCACCGCGAACGTGCCGATAAGGCACACCGGCACCACCGCGGCGGGCACCACGGCCGCGCGGATGCTGCCCAGGAAGAGATAGATCGTCAGCACCACGAATATCGCCGCCACCAGAAGCGTGCGCCAGACCTCGCGGATGGATTCGGTGATGAACACCGTATCGTCGCTCGCCGCGATCAGCTCCATCCCAGTGGGCAGCTGGGGCATGAGCCGCTGCGCCTCGGCGCGAATGCCGTCGGCGACGGCCACCGAATTGGCCTTGGACTGGCGCACGAAGCCGATGCCGATCATGTTCTGGCCGTTGCCGCGGAACACCGAGCGGTATTCCTCGGCCGCAAGCTCCACGTCGGCCACCTCGCCGATGCGGATCACATGCCCGTCCGCGCCCTCGCGGATCGCCAGGCGGGCGAAGGCCTCCGGCTCGGTGAACAGGCGCTCCACGCGCACGAAGAGCTGGCTGTCCTGCGTCTCCACCGCGCCGCCGGGCGCTTCGATGTTTTCGCTTCTCAGCGCGGTTTCAATATCGGTGACGGTGACCCCGCGCGCGGCCATGGCGGCCGGATCAAGCCAGATGCGCATGGCGTAGCGCCGCGAACCGCCCACGCGCACGGCCGCCACCCCGTCGACCACCGAGAACCGGTCGACGATATTGCGCTCGGCGTAATCGGTGAGCTCCTCGCTGGTCATGCGGTCGGAGAGCAGATTGTACCAGATGAACGGCCGCGCATCGCTGTCCTGCTTGGCGACCTGCACGTCCTCCACGTCCTGGGGCAGACGCGGGCGCACCCGGCTGATGGCGTCGCGCACGTCGTTGGCGGCGGCCTCGATGTCGCGGTTCAGCGTGAAGGTGATGGTGACGTCGCTTTCCCCGTCTTCAGACTGGGAGGTGATGGTCTCCACCCCGTCGATGCCGGACAGGGAATCCTCGATCACCTGGGTGACGCGGTTCTCCACCACCTGGGCGTTGGCGCCGGGATAGGCGGCCTCCACCGACACCACCGGGCGGTCCACGTCGGGCAGTTCGCGCAGCGGCAGGCCGCGCAGGCCCAGCACCCCGAACACGATGATCAGAGCGCTCACCACGAAGGCGAGCACGGGCCGGCGGACGGCGACATCTGAGAGGGTCATGGCGGGCGTCCCTTAACCGGCGGCCGGCGCGGGGACGGGGCCTGCGGCGGTTTCTGCGCCCGAGCCCCGGCCCGTCCCGTTGGTTTCACGCATCACCTGAACCGGGGCGCCGTCGGACAGCCGGTGCACGCCTTCGGCGATGATGCGGTCGCCCGGCTGCAGGCCCTCGACCACCTCCACCACGCCCGCCGTGCGCTGGCCCAGCGCCACATCCCGGCGCACCGCGCGCGCGCCGTCGCCGCTTTCATCCAGCATGAAGACATAGGCCGCCTCGTCCAGGCGCACGATCGCGGCGCCGGGCACGGCGGGCCGTTCGCGCTCGGCGCGGCGCAGACTCACCGTCATCAGCATGCCCGGGCGAAGCTGGCCGTCGGCGTTGTCGATCAGCGCGCGCACCGTCACGGCGCGCGTGGCTTCGTCCACACGGCTGTCGATCTGGTCGACCTCGCCTTCGAACACGGTTTCCAGCCAGGCGTCGGAGCGGGCGCGCACGGTCTGACCGGTTTCGATCACCGACAAAAAGCGCTCCGGCACGGTGAAGTCCAGCTTGATCACGCTGGCGTCATGGAGCCGGGCGATCACGTCGCCGGGGCGCACCAGCTCGCCTTCGGACACGTTGCGCAGCCCCACCACGCCGGAAAACGGCGCCCGGATGATGCGGTCGGCGACCCGCGCCTCAATCGCGCTCACACGCGCGCGCGCGCGCTCCACCGCGGCGACCGCTTCATCAAGGCGCGAGCGCGGAGCCACCCCACGCTCGGTGAGATCGCGGGTGCGCTCCACATCGCGCGTCGTCTCGCGCAGCGTGGCGCGCGCCTCGGAAAGCCCGGCCGCCTCTTCGGCGTCGGCCAGCTCCACCAGGATCTGGCCCGCCTCCACGCGCTCGCCGGAATCAAATTCCAGGCGTGCGATCACGTCGGAGACCTTCGCGGTGATGGTGACGCTTTCATTGGCGCGCGCGGTGCCCAGCGCCTCGACCACGTCGGCGAATTCGTGCGTTTCCACGGTGTGGACCGCCACGGGCGTCTCGCGCCCGCCCCAGCCTCGGGCCGCCTCCTCCTCGCCGGTGAGCGCACGAAGCGCCACCGCCGCGGCCATGGCGGTGAAGGCGACGGCGACGACGGCGATGAAGATGTAGCGACGCATGGACGGACTCGCGGCTGGGTTTGGTATGGTGGCGGATATGCTCCGTTTTACCGAAAAATCAAAGCGCCCGCGCGCTTTGCCGGTCAAAAGCGGCGCCAGAGCGAGATCGTCACCGCCCGTTCGCGCGCCATGTTGTCGCTGCGCACCGTGGCCAGCGCGCCGATCTGCAAACGCGATCTGCGCGTCACAGGCAGCAAAATCGAGGCCTGGAGGCGGTGGCCGGAATAGTCCGAGGCCGCGCGCGGCCCGCCGCGCGTGGACCAGACCGAATAAGATTGCACGAAAATGTGAACACCGCGCTCCAGCGGCCGGCCGGCGGTGAGGTCGAGCCGGATCTCGTCGCGATCCTCGCCGCGCCGGTTTCGCCATCCGCCCGAAGCAGCTACGAACGCGCCGTCCTTAAGCGCCCGCCCCGCCTGCAGGCGCAAATCGGTGTCGCCGCCGCCTTCGCCGAAGCGTTCGTTTATCCGGTTCTCGCCCGAGCCCGGCACGCCGAAAACCCCCTGGGCCGAGATGATCCAGGGTCCCGCTTCACGCAGGCGCACCCGCGCGCCCAGCTCGATCCCGCCCACACCAAACTCACGCTCGGGAGCGATGACGACTTCTGTTTCCTTCCCGTCGACGACCACGCGGCGGCGCTGGATCGGGACGTCTTCGCGCACCGACTGGGCCGCGCTGCGGGCGATCAGCGTGACGCCGTCATCAATCGCCTGTTCGGTGTAGACGGCGATTTCTTCCTTGATGAGGTCGGGGCGCCCCGACGCGCTGTCGAGCCAGTGAAAGCTGACCGTCGCGATGGTGAGCGAGTCCTCCACCGGCCGGGGCCACTGGGCGTGCGCGGGCGCTTGCGCCGGTGCGATCGCCGCGGCGCAAGCGACGACAATCGCGGCGTGAATGCGCGCCACAAGCCCCCTCCCCTGACCAGAGCGCGATTAAACACGCCGACAAGGCGAAGAGTCCAGAGCGCTTCGCGTTAGGCGCTTATTGATCGAAGCCCGGGCTTTCGCGGCGCACCCGGTCCTGCAGCGCGGCCCAGGCGATCTCCAGGAACAGCTCGTTGGTCACGCCCTCGCTGCCCTGTTTGAACACGCGGGTCTGCATGGCCTGGTCGTGCTCGATCAGCTCGGCGTTCGCGCCTTGCGCCTTGGTCTGGATCGCGCAGGCGCGCTCGAGAAGATACATGCGCAAATAGCAGCTGAAGGGATGATCGCCGACGCTCAGCGTCCCGTGATTTCGAAGGATCATCAGGTGCTTGTCGCCGAGATCGCCGACCAGACGTTCCTTCTCGGACTCCTCAAGCGCCAGGCCCTCGTAATCGTGATAGGTCACGTCATCGAGGATGTTCATCGCCAGCTGGCTGATCGGCAGAAGCCCGCGCTTCTGGGCCGAGACCGCCACGCCGTTATCGGTGTGAAGATGCATGGCGACCTTCACGTCCGGGCGGGCGTGGTGGATCGCGGAGTGGATGGTGAACCCGGCCGGGTTGATGCCGTAACGGCTGGGCGGCAGGACGTTCCCTTCAAGATCCACCTTGACCATGTTGGACGCGGTGACGTCCTCATACAAAAGGCCGAACGGATTGATCAGGAAGTGCTCGTCCGGGCCCGGGACGCGCATGGAGATGTGGGTGAAGAACAGATCGTCCCAGCCGTGCATGCGCACCAGCCGGTAAAGCGCGGCCAGGTCGCAGCGCGCCTTCCACTCCTCTTCGCTCACCTGATCTTTGACGGAAATATTGGCGGCGTCATCCATGGGATCCTCCCTGGCGTCGGAGACGGGCGTTCAATTCGCGAACCAGGATCGCGCTTCCCGCCGCGTGCGTCAAACGCCTCGCGCCGCAGAGCTAAGACATTGCTAACCGTGTTCAGGCGATGGTTTGCGGAGGAGTTTCGGGAGGGACACGCCGCGTGAGCCAGCATGCCGACACGGCCGACGCCAGGGCCGACGCGCTGTCGCGCCTGTGCGTTCTGCGGCCCTTGCCGGAGCCGGTCTTGCGCGAAGTGGACGCGGCGCTGACCGGCTTTCTCGCCAAGGCGATGGCGCAGGTGCGCGCCGACATCGCCGCACGCCTTGCCGATTGCGACTGGGCGCCGGTGGAGGCGGTGCGCATGCTCGCCTTTGACGACATCGAGATCGCCCGGCCGGTGCTGGAGCGATCACGCCGCCTGGCCGAAGCCGATCTTGAACTGCTCGCGGACTTCGACCGGCCCCGCCGCTGCGCCCTCGCCGGTCGCCCGGTGTTGAGCGAACGCGTCAGTGCGGTGATCGCCGCCAAGCGCGAGAGCGAATGCCTCATCCTGCTCGCCGAAAACCCGGGCGCGGCGCTGAGCGAGGCCTCGGCGGCCGATTTCGCCAGCGTGGCGCGCGGCGCGCCCGAGCTGCAGCGCCGGCTGGCCGAGCGCAGCGATCTGAAGCCGGGGCTCGCGCGCGCGCTCATGGCCGTTGCAGGCGAGGCGGTGAAAGCCGAGCTCGCCGCGCGCTGGCCGGATCTGGCGCCGGACCGGCTTGAGACCGTGGTCGAGGCTGCGATCTCCGCCTCGCCGACCGATAAAGAGAGCGCGGCCGCCGTCGACAAGCTGGCGCGCCAGGGCCTGTTGAGCGCCGCCGACCTGGTGCGCGCGGCCGAGGGCGGGCGCGAGGCGATGGCCGACCAGGTCGCCGCGCGGCTGACCGGTCTGGAGCTTTCCGACTGGCGCCGGGCGCTGTCGCGCTCACCTTTGCGCGCGGCCTTGTTGTGTGCGCGCGCTACGGCCTTGCCCGCCGACCAGGCCGCGCGGCTCCACGCGGCGCTGGCCGCGTCGGGACGCGCCCACGCCATGGCCCCCGATCGCCTGGCCGCGGCGTGTTCGGACGTCTATGCCGGCTATGACCGGGACATGGCCCGGCGCGCCTTGCACAGGCTTGGCGCAGGCGGTTCAATCCATTAGCCCTTCGCGTGCAACCGCCGCTCATCCAAGGATCCGCCGCCATGCGCCTCGCCTATCACTGCGCCGACCGCGACGACGCGCGCGCCGCTCTGGAGCGCTTGAAGGCGCGCCATGGCGAAGCGGCGCTTGAGGAGGCCGACGTTCTGGTCGCGCTGGGCGGCGACGGGGTGATGCTGGACGCGCTGCACCAGGTGATGGGCCGCGACATCCCTGTCTACGGCATGAATTACGGCTCGGTGGGGTTCTTGATGAACGAGCCTGACGGCGTGGACCTGCCCGACCGCCTCGCCCGGGCCGAGCGCGCATGCATCCATCCCCTGCGCGCCGTGGGGCGGCGTTGTGACGGGCAGACCTTTGAAAGCCTGGCGATCAACGAGGTGTCGCTGTTTCGCGAGACCCGTCAGACCGCGAAGATCCGCATTTCGGTGGACGGCAGAACCCGGCTTGAAGAGCTGGTCGCCGACGGGGTGCTGGTGGCGACGCCGGCGGGGTCGACCGCCTACAACTTCTCCGCCCACGGGCCCATCATGCCGCTGGACGCCCAGCTTCTGGCGCTCACCCCGATCAGCGCCTTCCGCCCCCGGCGCTGGCGCGGCGCCCTGCTGCGTCATTCCAGCACCGTGCGCTTCGACGTGCTCGAGCCCAGGAAGCGCCCCGTCTCGGTGGTGGCGGACAACAAGGAGTTTCGCGACGCGGAGACCGTCACCGTGTGCGAGGCGCGCGACCGCATGCTCACCATGCTGTTCGACGAAGGCCGGGCTCTGGAGGAGCGCATTCTGGTCGAACAGTTCGCGCCGGAGTGACGCGCGCGCCGGGCGCTTAGCGCGCCATTAAGCAAATCCGGCTAGGGTCCCTCGCGAGCTGAACGTCGTGGATTCACCATGTCCGCAGAGCCTGTCGACCCGCATGAGGCCTTGTCCAAGCTGAAGATCGCCGTCGTCGACGACAATGCGGCGATGCGCGGCATCGTGCGCACGGTGCTCGCGTCCCTGGGCTGCGACACCGTGCATGAAGCCGCCGACGCCAAGAGCGCGCTGTCGATCCTGCAGGTCGAGCGCATCGACATCGTGATCCTGGACTGGAAGATGAAGCCGGTCGACGGGCTGGCGCTGGTGAAGATGATCCGCGATCCTGAAACCAGCCCCAACCCGTTCTTGCCGATCATCATGCTGACCGCCTACGGCGAGCCCTCCAAGGTGCGCGAAGCGCGCGACGCCGGGGTCACCGAGTTCATGATCAAGCCGTTTTCGGCCGAAGCGCTCTACCGGCGCCTGGCCGTCATCATCAACCGTCCGCGCCCGTTCGTGCGCACGAAAGCCTTTTTCGGCCCCGACCGCCGCCGCCTGGAGGCCGCCTATGACGGCCCGGAACGCCGCGAAGACGCGCCGATCTCTTAACGCCCGAGCCCGGAGACCCTTATGACCCAGCGTGAAAAGCCCATCGAAATCATCACCCCGCCGAACATGCTGAAGGTGAAGGTGGGCGGAAAGCTGCCGAGCGCCGACCAAGCGATGATCCAGCGCGCCGAAAACGCGCTCAACAATCTAAAGACCGAGTTCGGCGACTGGTTGAGCGAAGAGGTCCTCAAGCTTGAGGAATACCTCAAGGCGTGCAAGGCCCAGGGCATGTCCGGGGAGATGGGCGAGATGCTGTTCACCTGCGCCCACGACCTGCGGGGCCTTGGCACGACCTATGAGTTCCCCATCATCACCCGCATCGCCGCCTCGCTGTCGAAACTCATCGAGACGCCCGAGCAGCGCGACCAGGTGCCCATGGCGCTTGTCGAGGCCCATGTGGGCGCCATCCGCGCGGCGGTGAACCAGAACATCCGCGACGACCAGGACCCGATCGGCGCCCAGCTCGCCGAAGAACTGGAACGCCGCGTCATCGCGCTGGTGGGTGAGCGCGAATAGGCGGCGCGCCTAGTCCTGCCCCTTAACGGAGGGACGCCCTAGGCCGCGCCTTTTCGGGACGGCTCGGCCACCAGGCGTTCGTCCATCTCCAGCCGGTCCATGACGTAGGTGAGCTCGCCTTCCGGCGCGCCCTGGAACTGGGTGAAGATGCGCTCGGCGAGCTGCTTTCTGAAGCGCACGACGTCACGCGCCCCGCCCCCGCCCATCTCCAGCGAATGCCAGGCCGAGAGCGCCGCGCGCACCGCCGGCAGCACGCGCTCTGGAAGGCCGGCGCGCTTGAACACCGCCTCCAGGCCCAGCGGCCCGGCGTCGTGGATCAGAAGCCAGGCCTTGGCGTGGTCGATCTCGGCGAGTTCGGCGATGCAGTGCTCGAAGAAGGTCATGTGCCCGCGAAACAGGGCGCGCAGCATCAAAGAGGGCGTCAGGCGCGCATTGAGCTGCAGCTGCTGGGCGAAGCGGCGCGGATCGGCCGACAGCCCGGCCTGATCGACCAGATCCACCGTCGCCCGTTCGCGCGCGCCCTCGGCCAGCTCCACGGCGAGCTGCGGCGGCAAAGCGTGGCGATGGACCAGGCGCTGGATCGCGGTGTCGGAGATGTGCGCCACCAGGCGCTCGGTGACCTCCAGCGGCAGTTCGCGGCGCTCCACGAAGCCCTCAAGCACGTCTGGATCGGCCTCAAACCGGGAGAAACAGCCCGCATAGGCGCGCGGGCTGAACGCCGCGCCGTCATTGGCGGCCGCCGTGCGCACCGCGTCGCGCGCGCCGTGCTCCACCAGCGTCTCCACCACCGCCTCGGAAAGCTCGGCCCGCGAGGCGAGCGCCACCTGGCGGGCGGCCGGCGCGTCGGCGGCGAGGGCGATCAGCGCGTCCTCGTCCAGCACCGGCGAGCCGGCGATGATCGGCACCGCGATGGAGTCCACGTCCTCGATCATCTTGCGGGCGACGTCGCAGGGCAGGTGCGGCGAGCGTTGCATCGTCACCGCCAGCGCCCGGCGCACCAGCTCGGCGGCGTCGCTTGCAAGGATGCGCACCACTTCCGCCCCCAGCGCCCGATCGGCGTCGGTGAGATCGCTCTCGGCGAAACGGGCGCAGAATTTGCGCGCCGCGAGCGCGCGCGCCTCGGCATCGCTCTGGTTGACCAGCCGGTCGATGTCGGCGCGGTTCAAGCGGGCGCGGAGCGTCTGCACGGCCATGGCTCACCTCATGTCTAAAACGCGCGTTAAAGAGTGCGCCTGAAGTCTTAACGGCCCATTTCGCCGTATATTTAAGCGCGCGCTTACCCTCTTCGGCGCGCCGGCGCGGGCGCGTCGAGGGAGGCGAGCAGCTCCACCAGCGCCGGGCTCAGCACGCTGGCGCCAGCTCCAAACGCGGCGTAGCCGGACACGCCCGCGCGGACGGGGCGCGCCGGAGCGTCGCTTGAGGGCTCCGCCTTGCGCGCAAGGGCCACCTCGTCAGGCGCGCGCACGGGCGCGCCCTCCCCGCTCAGGCGCGCCAGAAGCTCGCTGGCGCGGATCGGCCGGCCTTCGGGGCGGAACACCGCCCGGTTCGCCGCGGCGGCTTCGGGAAACAGGGTTTCGGCGTTGACGCCGGGTTCGGCCTCCACCGCCTGAATGAGCCGCGCCGCCCCGCCCGCCCCCAGGAAGTGGGCCGCATAAAGCTCGCCCGTGCTCGGCTCGCGCCCCAGGCTCGTGCGCAGATGATCGGCGTTCTCGGCCGCAAGCTCGCCGGCCATGACGCTGGCGGCCTCAGGCTCGAAACGCAGGTCCAGCGCGCGCTGGCGCATGGCGGGGTCGGCGATCTGGAACCGGCCGTTCCCCTCGCGGGTCACCGCCGCGGCGAACTCGCCATAGCCGTGCTTTTCACCATGGCGATGCAGCATGGAGAGCCAGGTCTGTTCGATGAACTGGAACAGCCCCGCCGCGCTGGAGGTGCGCGCCTCAGCTCCGGCGTCAAAGCTGCTTTCGCGCGCGGCCGTGCGCATGAGAAAATCAAAATCCGCGCCCGTGCGCTGCGCGGCGTCGGCGATGACGCGGCGCGGCGAAAAGCTCAGCTGGCTGGCGGCTTCAATGTCGGACACGGCGAATGCGCCCCGTTCTGCAAGCGAATCAACACCGTTAACCTTCACCCAACCGGTGATAAGGACTCGTTAATAACAGGGGTTCCTCCCCTCCCCCTTGATGGGGGCGGTGTCCGCGAAGCGCGCGAACGGGCCGGAAGCCACCGGGGGGGGCATAAAACACCACCTCGTTCCCCGGCGAGTGTCCCGGACTTGATCCGGGACCGAGGCCGGGGCCTTGGAGCGTTTCCTGATCAAGCGCAGGCGCGCCGGTGAACGCGTGCGCAGCGCTTGGGCTTGAAGCGGCGCAGGGTCCCGGTCTCACCCCCGGATCATCCCGGCTTTAAGCCGGGACCGGGGGATGAACCGGGAAACGGGGATGTCGAAAGTCTTTCAGGAACAGCGTTTGCGGCGCGCCCACCCTCCCCATCCAGCGGAGGGATAAAGATGCTGCGCCGTCTGTCCTCCCCCTTGATGGGGGAGGTGTCCCGAAGCGTCAGCGAAGGGACGGAGGGGGTGGTGGCGCGAGGTTTGATCGGTTTGGCGCCCAGCCGCTCCACCCCTCCCGACCCGGCGCTTCGCGCCGGCCCACCATCCCCATCCAGGGGAGGGACAGGGCTTGGCGGCTCTCGCGGGGCCTGCCGGCCCGTTCGCGCCTTGAATCGTCCCACAGGGACGATTCATTCGCTTCGCGAACCGGCGGCTCTCCCGGGGCCTGCCGGCCCGTTCGCGCCTTGAATCGTCCCACAGGGACGATTCATTCGCTTCGCGAACCGGCGCTCACCCCGCGTTAAGCGCATACCCCGCCGAGCGTACGGTGCGGATCGGGTCTTCGCCCTGGCCGACCTTGTTGAGCGCCTTGCGCAGCCGGCCGATATGCACGTCCACGGTGCGCGCCTCCACATAGACGTCCGAGCCCCAGACCGCGTCGAGCAGTTGTTCGCGCGAGAACACCCGGCCGGGGTGCTGCATGAGATAATCAAGCAGGCGAAATTCTGTCGGGCCCAGATGGACTTCCTCGCCGGTGCGGGTGACCCGGTGGGCGACCCGGTCGATGGACAGATCGCCGACCACCACCCTGTCTTCGGCGAGCCCCGGACGGATGCGGCGCAGCACCGCGCGGATGCGCGCGAACAGCTCCTTCATCAAGAAGGGCTTGACCACATAATCGTCCGCGCCGGTGTCCAGGCCGCGGATCCGGTCCGCCTCCTCGCCGCGCGCGGTGAGCATGACGATGGGCAGGTTGCGCGTCTCCTGGCGCGAGCGCAGCCGGCGGCACACCTCGATGCCGGAGATTTTCGGCAGCATCCAGTCGAGCACCACCACGTCGGGTTGGCGCTCCTCCACCAGCATCATGGCCTCCTCCCCGTCGGCGGCGACGGAGACCCGAAAGCCTTCCTTTTTCAGATTGTACTGGAGGAGTTCGGACAGAGCGTCCTCATCCTCGACGACCAAGACGTGCGGCTGCATTGTCGACCCCTGCCCTTATGACGTCTCCGGCCGGGGGCCGCGCGGACGTTCCGACGCGATCTCCCGTCCGGTCACCAGATAATGGATGACCTCGGCGATGTTCGTGGCGTGATCCCCGATGCGTTCCAGGTTCTTCGCCACGAAAAGCAAGTGCGCGCCCGTGCCGGTCATCTGCGGATCGTCGGTCATCGCCGAGACCAGGTCGCGGAACAGGGCGTTATAGTGCTCGTCCACATCGTCGTCGCGCTCCCACACGCCGACCGCCTTATGAGTCTCCCCGGTGGCGTAGGCGTCGAGCACCTGATGGAGATGGCCAAGCACCAGCTTGCCCATACGGTCCACCGAGCCGGCGAAAGGGGTGGGATCGTTCTCGTTCAGGGTCGGCACGCGCCTCGCGATGGATTTGGCCAGATCGCCTACGCGTTCAAGATCCGCGACGATCTTCAACGCGGCGATGCACACGCGCAGATCCTGGGCGATGGGCTGGCGCAGGGCGAGAAGCCGGATGATCTTCTTCTCGATATCACGCTGCATGTCGTCCACCTGGACATCGCGGGCGACGACGTCGGCGGCGAGGTCGCCGTCGCGGTTTGTCGCCGCCTCGATGGAGTCGGCCACCATGGCTTCAGCCATGCCGCCCATGGCGGACACCTCCGCGGAGAGCTGTTCAAGCTCTTCGGAGAAGGCTTTGACGATATGCGGCGCCTTGACCTGACCGGCCATGAACTTCGCCTTTCTTGCCCGCTGCAACGGGGTACGGCTTCAGGGTGGGGCTATCCGAAGCGTCCGGTGATATAATCCTGAGTCCGCTGGTCGCGGGGATTGGTGAATATTTCTTCGGTCGGCCCGTATTCCACGAGCGATCCCAGATGGAAGAAGGCCGTCATCTGGCTGACGCGCGCGGCCTGGGCCATGGAGTGCGTCACGATGATCAGTGAATAGTTCTCGCGCAGCTCGTCAATCAGTTCCTCGATGCGCGCCGTGGCGATCGGGTCCAGCGCCGAGCACGGCTCGTCCATCAAGATGACCTCGGGATTGACCGCGATGGCGCGCGCGATCACCAGGCGCTGTTGCTGGCCGCCGGACAGCGACGTGCCCGGCGCGGCGAGCCGGTCGGCGACCTCGGCCCAGAGCCCCGCCTTTTTCAGGCTGGTCTCCACGATGGCGTCCAGCTCGTCGCGATTGGACGCCAGGCCATGGATGCGCGGACCGTAGGCGATGTTCTCGTAGATGGTTTTGGGAAACGGGTTCGGCTTCTGAAACACCATGCCGACACGCGCCCTCAGCACCACCGGGTCCACCGAACGGTCATTGACCTCCTCGCCGTCGATCCGGATCGAGCCGGTCACGCGCGCGGTGTCGATCGTGTCGTTCATGCGGTTGATGCAGCGCAGGAAGGTGGACTTGCCGCAGCCCGACGGCCCGATGCACGCCGTCACGGCGCGATCGGGAATGTCCATCGCCACCTCATGCAGCGCGGTCTTTCCGCCATAGCTCACCGCGACGTCCTTGACCGCCACCTTCACGGGGTCGCCGCCGGGGACCGGGTGATAGAGCGTTTCGCGCGGCGTCTGCGCGTTGTCGTGATCAGCAGTGTCGGACACTACCATCTCCGTTCGAACCGGCGGCGCAAATAGATCGCGACCGCATTGAAAAGGATCATCAGCGAAAGCAGGATCAGGATCGCCGCCGCAGTGCGCGCCTCGAACGCGCGCTCCGCGCCGGTGGACCACAGGAAGATCTGCACCGGCATGACGGTGGCGGGCTCGGTGAAGCCTTCAACCCCGAGGCTTGGCGGATCGGCGATGAAAGCCACCATGCCGATCATGAGAAGCGGCGCGGTCTCGCCCAGCGCCTGGGCCAGACCGATGATCGAGCCGGTGAGGATGCCGGGCATGGCCAGCGGCAGCACATGGTGGAACACCGCCTGGGTCTTCGAGGCGCCCACGCCCAGCGCCGCCTCCCGGATAGAGGGCGGCACCGCCTTCAGCGCCGCGCGCGAGGAGATGATCACCGTGGGCAGGGTCATCAGGGCGAGCACCATGCCGCCCACCACCGGCGCCGAGCGCGGCATGCCGAAGGCGTTGATGAACACCGCAAGGCCCAGCAAGCCGAACACGATGGAGGGCACGGCCGCAAGATTGTTGATGTTCACCTCGATGAAGTCGGTGAACCGGTTCTTCGGCGCGAACTCTTCAAGATAGATCGCGGCGCCCACCCCGATGGGCACGGCCAGGAACATCGTCACGATCATGGTCAGGATCGAGCCGATGAGCGCGCCGAGAATGCCGGCGAGCTCCGGCTCGCGGCTGTCGGCGTTGGTGAAGAGCCAGTGGTTGAAGCCGTTCTCGATGAGGCCGCGCTCCTGCAGCGTACGGGTCCACACCACTTGTTCGTCGGTGATCAGGCGCGCGGCGGGCGGCGTCTCGAGGCTCCACAGCGTCCAGTCGGCCACCGGACCCGCAGGTGCGCCGCCGGGCGTGACAATGACCGACGCGCGCGCCGCTGCGGCGCCGGGCGCGATGCGCTCCACCTTGAACACGCCGCCGGCGGCCCGGATCATCAAGCTCGGCGTCTGGGGCCCGAGGACGAGGCCGTCTTCACCGCCGACGCGCGCAGCGAGGGTGTCCGCCAGGGCGCGGGCGCGCTCGGCTTCGGCGAGCAGGATTTCACGCTCGTCGGCGTCGACCATGGTCTCCGCCTCGGCCTCGGCGGCCGCCGCGCGTTGCAGCGCGATGTCGATGCGGCCTTGCGCGGCGCGGCGCACGGTTTCGGCGAAATCGCCGAACACCGCCGCGTCCGAGGACAGGCGCGCGCCGTCGGCGTCGAGCGCGATCGTCAGCGGCGCCGCGCCGTTGCGGACGCTTTCCTCCACCGTGGCGCCCTTAAGATAAAGGTCGGCGTCGTCGCCCAGGGGCACGGTGAAGGGAATCGTCTCGCCCACCAGCGCCGGGGTCTCCACCACGTCGCGCAGAAGGCCTGCGGCGTTGACCGCGCTGTAAAGCCCGAACAGCTCGCGCAGCTCGGTGCGGTCTTCTACGCTGGGAAACTCCGCACGCAGGGCGTTCTGGATCACCGTGTTGTAGCGGCCCGCGCGCAGGCTTTCCTGCGACCCGTCGCCGCGCGGATCGACCAGCTCGGCCTCAAGCGTCACCGGCAGGGTGATGCGATGGGCCGAGAACGCCGTCACCGACTGGGCGATGATGGAGATGAGCAAGAGCGCCAGAAACGCCACGGCGAGCCCGATCGCGCCCAGCCCGTAGAGCTGGAAGCGCTTCTCGGCGCGGTGGCGCTTTGCAAGGCGCGCCTCGACGGCGGCTCGGATGGAGCGCTGATCGTTACTCATAGCGTTCCCGGAAGCGTTGCACCACGCGCAGCGCGATGATGTTCAAGATGAGGGTGAGGGCGAACAGCACCAGGCCCAGCGCGAAGGCGGACAGGGTTTTGGAGCTGTCGAACTCCTGGTCGCCGGTGAGCAGCATGACGATCTGCACGGTGATCGTGGTCACGCTCTCCAGCGGGTTGGCGGTGAGGTTCGCGCCCTGGCCGGCGGCCATGACCACGATCATGGTCTCGCCCACCGCCCGGCTGACCGCCAGCAGCACCGCGCCCACGATGCCGGGCAGCGCGGCCGGGAGCACCACCTGGCGCACGGTCTCCGACTTGGTCGCGCCCATGGCGTAGGCGCCGTCGCGCAAAGATTGGGGCACGGCGTTGATGACGTCGTCTGACAACGAGGACACGAAGGGGATGATCATCACCCCCATGACCAGGCCCGCCGACAGCGCGCTCTGCGTGACCGCGTCCTCATAGCCGAGGAACAGCGCCGCATCGCGCAGGAACGGCCCCACCGTCAACAGCGCGAAGAAGCCGTAGACCACGGTGGGAACGCCGGCGAGAATCTCCAGCAAGGGCTTGGCCCAGGCGCGAAAGCGCGGCCCGGCGTATTCGGACAGATAGATCGCCGCGAACAGGCCCACCGGCACGGCCACCGTCATGGCGATCACGGTGATCAGCGCGGTGCCGGCGAACAGGGGCACCGCGCCAAAGGCGCCCGACTGGCCCACCTGGTCGGCGCGGATGGCGATCTGCGGGCTCCACTGGGTCCCGAACAGGAACTCGTGCACGCGCCAGTCGATGGAGGCGAAAAACCGGATCGACTCAAACAAGAGCGAGAACACGATCCCCAGCGTGGTCAGGATCGCGATGCCCGACGCGATGGCGAGCACCACGCCCACAGCCCCCTCCACCCGGTTGCGCGCGCGAAAGCCTGTATGAATGCGCGAGCGGCCCCAGGTCAGCCCCGCCACCGCCAATGCGGCCGCGGCTGCAGCCAGCGACCAGCGGAAGATGTCCTCCCACGGACGCAGGGCGCGCGCGGCGGCGCGCAGCTCCGGCGTGTCGCGGCTGGCGAGCCCCTCGTTGAAAGCGATGGCGCGCGCATCGGCGAGGAACAGATCGCGCTCGTCGGCGGTGTCGCGCCAGTATTCAAAGCCGGCGCGGGCGCGATAGCCCGGCTCGCTGCGCGGGGCGCGCGCCGCCGTGCGCGCGGCCAGCGCGTCACGGCGCTCGGCGATGGCGGCGTTCACCTGGTTGCGCGCCCCGGTGAGATCGGCCAGCTCGCGCGCCCAGCGGTCCGTGTCGCCGCCCTCGGCGCGGGCGCGGGCGAGTTCGTCGCGGGCCGCGCGCATCTCCGCCTCGATCTGGCGGGCCTCTTCGCCAAGGTCCTGCAGCGCGGCGTCGGCCTCCAGCGTCTGTTCATAGGCGGCGACGAGCGGGGCGGCCTCGCGTTCGAGCCCGGCCATGGTCACCGAGTTCACCAGCCCCGCCCCGAACACCGCGTACACGCACACCAGCAACAGCGCCGGCGCGCCGGTCCATAGGGCGATATAATACCCGTAATAGTTCGGCAGCGAGTGCAGCGCCGCCGGCCCCGCCCCCGACGCGGACGCGGCCCGGCGCCGTCCGACCAGAAAGCCGAACGCGGTCAGAACCAGAAGCGTGAGCGTCACCAGGACGGAAAGCTGCATCAAACGTCTCTATGCGTTGAGCGCCCCCGGCGGGTCTCGCCGGAGGCGCCGCGCGGGGCCTTGAATTGGTGCGCGACCATGTGCGGGATCGGTCAATTGAATATGACAGTCACGCAACTGTTTTGTGACAAGGTCGGCGGCGGGTGTGGACGGCCGGCCTACTCCGCGGCGTCGCCCGGCGAGACGGAGGCCGCTTCGCCCTCTTCCGGCCGGGCTTTCGCGCGCGCTTCGGCGACGGGGAAGAACACCGTGAACACCGAGCCCACGCCCGGCGCGCTCTCCACGGTGAACCCGCCGCGGTGACGGCTGACGATATGCTTCACGATCGCCAGGCCCAGCCCGGTGCCCGAGGCCGGCCCGCTCTTCTGGCCGTCGACGCGGAAGAATCGCTCCGACAGGCGCGGCAGGTAGCGCCGTTCGATCCCTGCGCCTTCGTCCTTCACCCGAATCAGACCGTAGCGCGCGTCCGGATCGAGCGCGGGCGCGGCGATGGTCAGACGCCCGGAGTCCGGATTCAGGCGCTCGCTCAGGTGCTCGGCCCCGTCGCGCGTGCGGCCGTGATGCACGCACAGGCAGATCGAGGCGCCCTCGGCGGAGTATTTCACCGCGTTCTCGATCAGGTTCTCCACAACCTCGTAGATCTGGTCGCGATCGCCCTTCACCGGCGCCGCGCCGTCATGAAGCTCCAGGTTCAGCGTCATGCCGCGCGCGGTGATCACCGGCGCCAGCGCCTCAGCGACTTCCCCGGCGAGCTGATTGAGATCCACCGCCCCGGTGGGCGCCATGTGCTCGTTCATCTCCACGCGCGACAGCGACAGCAGGTCGTCGATCAGCCGGCGCATGCGCTCGGTCTGCACGCGCATGATGTTAAGGAAGCGCTCGCGCGCCTCCTCGTCGTCCCTGGCCGGCCCGGTGAGCGTCTCGATAAAGCCCGACAGCGAGGCCAGCGGGGTGCGCAGCTCGTGACTGGCGTTGGCCAGAAAATCCGCGCGCATCCGCTCGGCGCGCTTGGAGCTGGTGTCGTCGGCGAGCACCAGCATGGCGCGAAACGGCATCGGCCCGGTCACCGGCAGGCGGATCGGCTCCACGAAGGCGCGCACATGGCTCTCCAGCGGCGCCAGGGTGGAATACTCCACCGTCGCGCCCCGCTCCCCGCGCAGCGCCGCGCTCACCGCCTCCAGCACGCGCGGCTGACGCAGCACGGTGGACAGCAGCCCCCGCTCCGCCCCGAGCCCGAGGAACGCGCGCGCGGCCGGGTTGGCGCGCTCGATGCGCCCGCCCGGCCCGATCAAAAGCACCGGAATCGAGAGCCGCTCCAGCATGCTCTCGCTGGCCTCGGCCTCCACATTACGCGTAGCCAGCGCCGCGCTGGGCCGCGGGGCCGGCTCCGCCGCGCTCATGGCGGTGAGGAAATACACCGTCGCCAGCGCCGCGACCGCCAAAGCGCTCGCCAGGAAAGCCGCCGCGGACAGCTCGCCGGACAGGCCGAGCACCGCCAGCACCGCCACGCCCAGCGTCGCGGTGACCACGATGTCGCGCCGGCGTGGCCGGGCGGCGGAGGAATTCGAAGCGCGTCTCAAATCGGCCATAAGCCTCAGTACCATGAAATTGTGACAGCGCGCAGACCCGAGCGCCCAGCGGCGCCGCATTTTCCCCATGTCCGGTAAGGGGAATTGACCTGCAGCGCGCGTGCATCCAATTACTCTTGAACGCGCATCTTTCCATAACATCCCGGCGCGCGGCCCCGGGCGCGCAACATTACACCCGCCCGTACGCCAGATGAATTTTTCGTAATTCGAGAAATGTTTCTCGTTTTTCGATAAACTTTGATTGACTTTCGCGAAGGCCTGCGTAGGGTTCGCCCATGACGCAGACCGCCGCCCACGCCTTTTAAGGAGTCCGCCTTGCTTCGCGCCCTGCCGCCCGCCATCGCCGCCCTCGCCCTCGCCGCCTGCGCCGGCGGGGCGGACTTTGATCCGTCCGCTCAGGTTCCGGTTCAGGACTCCTACGCCGCGCTGCCGGCCGAATTCGGCCCTGCGAACGATGACTGGATCGCCGCCTTCAACGATACGCAGCTGGTCGCCCTCGTCGATCAGGCGCTTGAAAACAACCCCAACGTGGAAGCCGCCCGCGCCGGACTGGCCGCGGCCCGCGCCCAGGCGCGCATCGCCAACGCCGGCCGGCTTCCCACGTTGAACGCCAATTTTCGCGCCGCTGAAACCGAAGGCGGCATGCAATCGGGCTCCAGCTTCTCACTGGGTCTTGATGCGGGCTGGCAGGCCGATGTCTGGGGCCGGCTCACCGATCAGGCGCGCGCCGGTTATCTGAACGCCGAAGCCGCCGAGGCCGACTGGCGCGGGGCGCGCCTGTCCATCGCCGCGGCCACGGCCCGGGCCTGGTTCTCGCTCACCGAAGCGTCGCTCCAGACCGCGCTGTCGCGCCAGGACGTGGACACGCGCGAACGCCAGCTCAACATCGTCGAACGCCGCTTCCAGCGCGGCGTGGCGCGGTCCTCCGACGTGCGCACCGCGCGCTCGGCCCTGGCCTCCAGCCGCGCCGCCCTCGCCTCGCGCGAGCGCGCCGAGGCCGCCGCCGCACGCCAGCTGGAAACGCTGATCGCGGACTATCCCGACGCTTCCATCGCGGCGGCGAACGCGCTTCCTGAACTGGGCGCCCTGCCCTATCCCGGCGCCCCGCAAGGCCTGGTGACGCGCCGGCCCGACATCGTCGCGGCCGAGGCGCGCCTTGAAGCGGCGGGCTATTCCGCCGACGCCGCGCGCAAGGCGCTTTATCCCAGCCTCTCGCTGTCGGCTTCGATCACCGACAGCGCGCGCGATCTCGAAGACGTGCTCGACTTCGATAATCTGGTGAGCCAGGTCGCCGCCTCCATCCTGGCGCCGATCTTCCGCGGCGGTCAGTTGCGCGCTCAAGCCGACCAGGCCCAGGCCCAGGCCCGCCAGCAGGCCGCGCGCTATGTGGATACGGTGCTCACCGCGCTGCGCGAGGCGGAGAACGCCATCGACGCGGATCTGCGCCTGAACGAACGCGTCGCCGCGCTCGCCGAAGCCGCCGAAGAAGCCCAGGCCGCCCTGGAGCTTGTGGAGCGCCAGTACGCCTCCGGCGTGGCGACGATCTTTGAACTGATCGACGCCCAGACCCGCCTGATCAATGCAGACAGCCAGCTCATCGCCGCGCGCGCAGCGCGCGTGGACAACCGCGTCGGCCTGCACCTGGCCGTGGCGGGCGATTTCGAGGCCGGCGGCGGGTACGCCCCGGCGACCGAGACCGACGACTAAGACCGCACCGGGCGCAAAGACCCGGGCATTTAAAGACAATAGAGGTCGATTATGAAACTCATCGGACGCATCATCCTCATCGGGACCCCGCTTTTGATCCTCGTGGGCTTCGGCCTCCTGTTCACGATCATTTTCGCAACCCGGCCCACGCCCGAGGAAGCCGACACGGTCGCGCGCCCCTCGGCGGTCTTCTTCGCCACCGCGCAGGCGGAGCCGGTACAGCTCAGCGTCAGGACGCAGGGCGAGGTCCGGCCGGTCACCGAGATCGATCTCACCGCCCAGGTCTCAGGCCGGATCGCCTATGTGAACCCGGCCTTTGTGGAAGGCGGGTTCTTTGAAGAAGATGAAATTCTCATCCAGCTTGAAGACGCCGATTACCGCCTCGCGGTCACGCGCGCCGAAGCCCAGGTGGCCCAGATGCGCCAGCTTCTGGTGCGCGAACAGGCCGAATCCGATCTCGCCCGCGAGGAATGGGAAGCCCTCGGCGAAGGCGCCGCGAGCCCGCTGACCTTGCGCGAGCCGCAGCTCGCCGAAGCCCAGGCCCGGCTCGCCGGCGCCGAAGCGAGCCTCGCCGAAGCCCGGCTGAACCTGTCGCGCACCCGCATTTCCGCGCCGTTCGACGGCCGGGTTCGCTCCAAGGCCGCCGATCTCGGTCAGTTCGTCGGCGCCGGATCGCGTCTCGGCCGGGTGTTCTCGACCAATCTCGCCGAGGTCAGCCTGCCCTTGAGCGATCGCGAGCTGTCCCTTCTGGGCATTCCCCTCGCCTTCGAAGCCGAGCCCGGCGAGGGTCCGCGCGTGCGATTGTCCGCCGTCGTGTCCGGCGCGTTGCGCACCTGGGACGCGCATATCGCGCGCACCGCAGCGGCCATTGATCCGCAGACGCGCACCCTGCAGGCGATCGTTCAGGTCGAAGATCCCTATGGCGCGGCCGCGCAAGCCGGCGGCGCCCCGCTCGCCATGGGGCTGTTCGTGGACGCCCATATTCAGGGCCGCGAGATCGAAACCGCCTATTCCCTGCCCCGCAGCGCCCTGCGCGGCGCCTCTGAGGTCTATGTGATCGAGGCCGGCGACACGCTGGACGTGCGCGACGTCACCGTTGTGGACAGCAGCTCGGAGCGCGTCGTGATCATCGCCGGGCTTGAGGGTGGCGACCGGGTCGTCACGTCGCCGCTGCGCGCGGCCGCCGACGGCATGGCCGTCACGCCCCTCGACGCCGACGGCGATCCTGTCGGCGCGGAAACGACTGAAACCGAGGCCGGCGAGTCCGCGCCCATGGCCGCCGCCGGCGCCGGCGCCCTGCGCTAGGCCGGGTATCGAAGGAGAGACCCCATGGTGGAACGTCCTGAAGACCAGACCCACAAGGGCTTGCTCGCCTGGTGGGCGCGCAACTCGGTCGCCGCGAACCTGCTGATGATCATCGCGATCGTCGGGGGGATCATCGGCTTCACCTCCATGCAGCGCGAGAACAACCCCGCCGCGGCCTTCCCCGGCGCCTCGATCTCGGTGGCCTGGCCCGGCGCGAGCCCGCGCGACGTGGAGGAGCAGATCATCGTGCGCATCGAGGAGGCCCTGGCCGACCTGGACGGCGTGGACGAGCTCACCGCCGTCGCCCGCGAAGGCTCCGGCTCGGTGTATGTCAACGGCCTGCCCAATCAGGATGTCGGCGAGTTCATCGACGAGATCAAGCTGAGGGTGGACTCCGTCAACAACCTGCCGCGCGACAGCTTCCGCCCCACGGTGCAGCGCTGGCAGAACTCCGAACAGGTCGCCGGCTTCGCGCTCCACGGCGACATCGACCGGCGCGAGCTGCAGCGCCTGGCGCGCGAGATCCGCGACGAAATCTCCTCCACCGTGCCCGAAGCCACCCTGGTGGAGGTCGACGCTTCGCTTGGAGAGGAAGTCTCCATCGAGGTGAGCGAAGAGAATATGCGCCGCTACGGCGTGACGTTCTCCGAGATCGCCCGTGCGGTGTCGAATTCCTCCATCAACGCGTCGGCCGGCTCGGTGCGCACCGATCTCGGCGATGTACGCATCACGTCGCGCGAGCTTGCCGACACCGCACGCGACTTTGAAAACATCGTGCTGCGCCAGACCCCTGGCGGCGGCGTGGTGCGCGTGGGTGACGTGGCCACCGTCATCGACGGGCTGGTGGACGCCGACTTCCAGGCCACGTTCAACGGCGAGCCCATGGTGCTGATCTCGATCCGCACCACCGGCAATTCCGACATCGTGACCCTGTCCCAGGGCCTGCACGCCTATGCCGAGCGCAAGAACGCCGAGCTGCCCGAGACCGTCCGGCTGTCGGAGTGGTGGGACGGGTCGGATCAGTACAATTCCCAGCTCAAGGTGATCGGGGATTCCGCCCTGATCGGCCTGGCCCTGGTGCTCTTGGTGCTGGTGCTGTTCCTGCGCCCGATCGTGGCCTTCTGGGTGACGGTGGGCATCGCCACCGCGTTCGCCGGCGCCTTCCTGCTTCTGCCCTTCTTCGGGGTGACGCTGAACTTCCTGTCGCTCTTCGCCTTCCTGATCGTCATCGGGGTGATCGTGGACGATGCGATCATCGTCGGCGAAAACATCCACAACCGGGTGGAACGCGGCGAGACCGGGCTCACCGCCGCCGTGGTGGGCGTGCAGATGGTGGCCAAGCCGGTCGTCTTCGCGGTGATCACCACGATGATGGCGTTCGGGCCCTGGATGCTGCTCACGGGCCCTGAGCGTCAGTTCACCAGCCAGATCTCGCTGGTGGTGATCTGCGCCCTGGTGTTCTCGCTCATCGAGTCGCTGCTGATCCTGCCGGCGCACCTGGCGCACATGAAACCGCAGAAGGAGGACGGCTTCCTCGCCCCGGTGCTGAAAGTCCAGCGCGGCCTGGCCGACAGCCTGACCTGGTTCGCCCGGCGGGTGTACGGCCCGGCGCTGGCGGGCGCGGTGCGCATGCGCTACGCCACGCTGGCGGTCTTCGTGGGCCTGTTCGCCCTGGCCATCGTGCTGATGATGAGCGGGCGGGTGCCCATGCGCTTCATGCCCGAGATCGAGAGCGACATGATCCGGGTGAACATCCAGCTCGCCGAGGGCACGCCCTGGAGCCGCACCAGCGAAATCCGCGACCGGCTCGACCGGGTCGAGGCGCAGGTGCAGGAGCATTACCGCGAGGAGTTTGACGGCGAGGAGATGATCCTGTCGCGCGCCACCATGGCGTTCGGCGCCTCGGTGCGGGCCTGGATCACCATCGCCCCGCCCGAGAACCGGCCCGGCCTGACCCCCACCGCGGACGTGGCCCAGCGCCTGCGCGACGCGCTGGGACCGATCCCGGACGCCGAGGAGATCCGCTTCGACGCGACGCTGAACCAGACCGGCCCGGCGATCCAGTTCGCCATCAACCACCCCGATCTGGACATCTTGCGCACCGCCGCGGCCGAGTTGAAGGAGCAGCTGCGCCGCTATGAGACCACCTATGACGTGGTGGACAATCTCCAGGCCTCCGCCGACGAGCTGCGCCTGTCTCTGCGGCCCGACGCCCAGGCGCTGGGGCTGACGCTCGCCGACGTGACGACCCAGGTGCGCCAGGCCTTCTTCGGGCTGGAGGTCCAGCGCCTGCCGCGCGACGGCGAGGACGTGCGGGTGATGGTGCGCTACCCCCGCGAGGCGCGCGAGGATCTCGACGCGGTCAACACGCTGCGCATCCGCACCGCGGAGGGGCGTGAGGTGCCGCTGGCGGCGGTGGCCGAGGTGAGCTACGCGCCGGGCATCGACCGCATCCGCCGGCGCGAGCGCCAGCGCACGGTGTCGGTAAGCGCCGAGCTCACCGATCCCGACGCGGCCGCCGAGATCCGCCGGGAGCTGGAGGAGAATTTCTTCCCGCAATGGAAGGAGCGCTATCCGGGCCTGTCCACCGGCGCCATCGGCGCGGCCCAGGACGAGGCGCAGTTCATGGGCGAGATCATGGGTCTGCAGCTGATCATGATCGGGCTGATGTACGTGCTGCTGGCGATCGCCTTCCGCTCCTACGCCCAGCCTCTGCTGATCATGACGGCCATCCCCTTCGCCTTCGCCGGCGCGGTGTTCGGGCATCTGATATTGAGCACCCCCATGGCGCTGTTCTCCTTCTTCGGGATCGGCGCCGCGGCGGGGATCGTGATCAACGACAATCTCGTGCTGGTGGACTTCATCAACCGCCTGCGCGAGCGCGGCGTGGGCGCGCTCCAGGCGCTGGTGGACGCCGGGGTGCAGCGCTTCCGCCCGATCCTTCTGACCACGGTGACGACGTTCCTGGGCGTGCTTCCCATGATCGCCGAGCGCTCCACCGCGGCGCAGTTCCTGAAACCCATGGTCATCGCGCTGGGCTTTGCGGTGCTGTTCGCGCTGTTCCTCTCGCTGTTCCTGGTGCCCGCGCTCTACGCCATCGGCGTGGACATCAAGCGCCTGGTGGTCTCGCTGTGGACCGGACGCTGGCAGCCCTCCATCGGGTCGAGCTATTCCGGCCATGAGAGCACCGGCGACGCCGCGGTGGACGTGGGCCATGACGGCGAGACGGTGGACTCCAAGCGCCGCGAGCGCGAAGCCCGCGAGCGTCCCGGAGACACCCCCGGAGACACCCCCGGAGACAGCGGCCCCGCCCCCGCCCCGGCGGAGTAGCGCCTCCCGAGCCGCATCGCTCGCCCATAAGCGGCGAGGTTCGGCGAAACCAGCGCCCCTCCCCAGCCGGGAGGGGCGCGTGCGTTCAGCGCCAGTCGAAATCCGGCAAATCCCAGATCGGCAGCGGGCGCGGCGGCGTCACCGGCCCGGCCAGGGCCGCGGCCTTGAACGCGGCGATCTGCTCGGCCGGCGCCCACGGGCCCATGCCGTAATCGCGCTCCAGCCACAAAGGCTCGCCGGCCCGCGCGCGCCGCTCGTCGATGGCGGTGACCAGATTGATCGCATAGATCACGTGCGGCGCGTGGCGCAGGCGCGCCTTGCTCAGGATCAGCTTCTCGTTCGCGCTCAGCGCGGCGAGCCCCGCCCCGGCGCCCGCCCCCTCCCCGGCCAGGGCGCGATAGCGCTCAGCGAGTTTCAGCGCCGCCTCCGCCGCCTTCATCCGCCCCTGACGCGACAGGACCATGGCCGCGCCCGCACAGCGATCCGCCTCGGCGCTCAGCGCGGCGGGGGTGAGCGAGTCCGCCCCGTCCGCCCGCCCCTCGCGCGAGTCCGGATTGGGGTCCGGCGCGTCCTGCGCGGGGTGCTGATCCTCCATGGCCGCGCGCACGGCCTCCTGCGCCAGGTCGCAGGCCCGCCAGCCGCCGCGCGCCGCCCATTGATAGAGGGTGGAGGCCGGCACCCCGGTCTCGCGCTCCACCTCGCTCATGGAGGCCCCGCCCTCGCGCAGCGCCTTGGCGCGCGCTTCAAGCTCGGCGCGAAATTCAGGATGGCGCGGCGTTCCAGGCATGGGCGCCAGTATACGCGCGGCCCGGGCGGGGGAGGATAAGTTGGCGGCGCGCGCGGCCCAGCCCGGTTGCGTGCGGCGGGCCGCCGCTCGGTCACGCCCTGGGCGCCGATCAATCACAAGCGCCGACGCGATGTCCTCCCCTGCTTGCGGGGGGGTGAGACCACAAAGATTGATCCGGGGGATCAATCGACTGGTCGAACGGCCCGAAGGGACCGGAGGGGGCGGCGCCGACGCTCACCCAGCCGCCTCGCCTGACCCTGTAATGTCGCCGCAGTCCCCTCCGCCCGCTTCGCGGGCACCTCCCCCGCAAGCAGGGGAGGGTGAGCCCCGGTGCGCGTCGCGCATCAATCGATCCATTGGATCGATTGAAGGAGGCGAACGGGCCGGCAGGTCCCAGGTCTGCGCCAAACTCCCCCTTAACCCCATGCCAGCCGTTCGGCCCGTCGAACGATCCCCCAGATCGTTCTTTGGGCCTCACCCCAGCGCGCCGGGCGGGGTGAGCGCCGGTCCGCGACAGCGGATCAATTGATCTGGGAGATCAATTGAAGGCGCGAACGGCCGGCCCTTCGGGCCGCCGCGAAGCGGTGACCGGGCGAAGCCCGGTCAGCCTTGACGCGTCCGGCTTAAGCTGCGGGAGACTCGGCGTGGGGGTTAAGGGAAGCACCGGGAACGACTCCTGCTAAAGCTCCCCGCGCGCCGTCGCTTCGATCTCTTCGCCGTCGGCGTCGAGCGTCACCACGCGCCGGTCGTCGAATTCGCTGACGCCCTCGCATTTCCAGACCACGCCCTCGCCGCCGTCATAGGCGATCTGCGCAGCCTCATCGGCGTCGTCGGCTTCGATTTCAGCGACGTAGTCAATGAATGCATCGACGCGGGACTTTACGAGAAAACGGCCCATGGCTTCGCTCCCTGATTGACCAGTCGAAGCTTACTGCATGGAACCGGCGTTCGCCAGATGTTCACGGGGTCAGGCGATAGCGCCCGCGTCCGACGAACTCCAGCCAGCCGCGGTCGCGCAGCACCTGCAGCTGCTGGCGGATTTTCTCACGGACGTGCCGGTTTTCAGGATAAAGCGCGCCCAGGGCGGGAGCGAAGCCGTAGGCATCGTCGATCGTGAAATCAGACCGGCCCAGCGCTTCGATCTGCGCCATGATCTCCACGAGCCAGCCGCGTGCGCCGGAACTGGCGTCCCGCAGGAAAGCGGTCTTGCTCCATTTTTCGATCACGTCGCGCCGGTCCACTGGAACGCTGTCGCGCACGATCTGGATGCGCCCCGAAGGTGGCACTTTCTCAAGCAGGATATTGCACCCGACCCACCCGGCCCGCCGCGCGGTCGGCGCGAGCGGCTTGCGCTTCTCGATCAGGTCGGCCGTGAAAAAGTGCTTGGGCACCACGATCAGATCGCTGACCGCCTGGCGGTCCCGGTCATACCGCAAGACGAAGAGGCTCGGGTTCGACGCCGACGCGAGCCGCTCCAGCATCGTCGCCCAGGCGCCGTCGAGCACTTTGCGCCCGATCTTCGTCTTCTGGGATTTCAGCTCGTAGTCCTCGCGGCAGGCCCCGCAAAAGAGGTCTGCGACCGGGGCGTTGTTGGGATGGGCCTGCAGCCGATCCGCGCCGCACGCGGGGCAGTAAAGCTCACGCTCCGCCCAACCCTCCGTCCAGACGCGTGCGGATTGGGACGGGCTTTCAAACGGCGCCTGCGTCTCTTCGAAGCCGAGATTAAGATGCGACTTTTCCGACATGGCCCGATAACTTCAGGATGAAACGTCACCGCTGACCATCGCTGAAAAGTGTTCGCATACGGTTTCATCTATAGTCCGACATGCGCCAAAATTCCGGCATGCTATCGCTGAGTTAGAATCGTTCGCGAGATGAGCAGCAGGAGCATCGGCATTTGACAATTGGCGCAACGCAAAGTTCGATTGATCTCAATCGCGTGGGCGATTCGCAGAAACGAATCGATGAAAAACCTCTTGTCAACAGTTAAGCTCTAACCTAACTCTGGCTGCTTACATGGCGAAAGCAAACAAGCGAGATGTAAGCAAGCCGTGGCACGTAGGGGCGGCCTGCGACGTCTACTGGAACGAAAGCTATGAGGATGATTTCCGGTCCCGGAAGGTTGAAGCGAAAAGCGCGGCTAAGCTCCAAGCGGTGCTGACGCGGATGTACTGCCAGTATGGACCGGACAATATTCCTGGCGGCTCAGAGAGGCTCAACAGGAACGAAGGACGCCACTCGGTCGGTGGGAGAAAACTCATGGTCTGGGCGTTTAAAGATTTCCAACTTCGGATCTACGGAGTGGAGGGAAGCGTTCAGGGTAAAAGGGCTTTTTTCGCTTCAGAAGTTGAACCTAGAAAGAAGAAGCACGGGGCAGACCCGGTGCAACTGAAGCGCGCTGCGGAGCGCGCTCTTCACCTAGCCGGGTCTGTGGAGGGGGCAAGCTTGTAATGGAGGCCGAAATGGATGAGTTCGAACTGCTCGTTGCGGAGGAAGAGCTGATCGCGGACTGCCAAATGTATATTCACCTTCTCATGAAGGAGTCCGGGGTCAGCAAAGCAGAGCTTGCTCGTCTCCTTGGTGTTTCGAAAGCGTCGGTTTCCCAAATGCTTGCGCCTGATTCGAACCTCACCTTGCGCAGCATTGCTCGCGTTGCGGCGCTGCTTGGCGAGAAAGCGACCATCTGTGAGCGCAAGTCCCGCGCTCACGTTGGCGACATGTTTGAAGTGTCTGAGGAGCGAGGCGACCGGGGAAAGCTTTGGCGTGCGAAGGAAGCTGCTGAATTCGCTGAGCTTTCGTATATGGGCTCCAGTGCCGCCGGTGCGAACGATAACTACGACTCTGTGTGGGGTTTTGAAGAACTCGACATTGCCCCTTCACCTAGAACCAAGCCTAGGCTCACGGCCGCTTGAGCATGACTGAACAAAAAAATACGGCGGAGTTTGATCACGAAGAGTATAACCGCGCAGTTAAAGCTGCGCGGCTACTCGACGTTGCCCTTACGGCATCGAATTTTACGCTCAAAAGCGAGTACTTTTCTCCCAATGATACGGCTAGGCGTCTCTCATCAGACTACACGTTGGTGGACTGTTCGTTTGATGGAAGCCATCTAATTCTTTTAGTCCGTTTTGTGATTGAGGCCAAAGAATCAAACAAAAAGCTTTTGAAGTGCAAGTGCGATTACAACGTAATTTATGCATTTGGTGAAAGTGATATATCGGAAGCAGCGGCGAAATCGTTTGGCACTCACATTGCGCAATTCACCGCATATCCGTATTTCAGGCAGCATGTATCACAGCTGAGTTGGGAGTCGGGGGCGGACCTGCCTATTCTCCCAGTGCTCAAGCGTATGCCTATGAAGAAGAAAGAGTAGCTCCTAGTTGGATATGGAATTGATTAGGTTGTTTTGGTCTATGCTATCACTTGGTCTCGCCTTCATGCGCTAAGGCGCATATTTACTTCACTAGCCTCCTATTCCAACGGCTCCCGCCTCCTCCATTGTACCGGCTCAAGTCCGGCACAGCCTCAACCCCGCCGCCAACACCTCGTGCGGGCCGGGGCGTAAGGCCCCAACCGCTCACCCCCCATCACCCCGCCTCCTTCTCCAACCGCTTCACCTCATCGCGCAGCCGCGCCGCCTCCTCACCCTTCGCGGCTTCCCCCGGATCAAATCCAGGGGAAGCACCTCAGGATGAGCCCGCCGCTTCCGACTCAAGACGCTTGATTTCGTCCCTTAGCGACGCGGCGGTCTCAAACTCCAAATTCGCCGCAGCCTCGCGCATGCGCTTCTCCAGATCCGCGATCGCGGCCTTGAGATTGTTCGGCTCGAATTTCGCCTGCTCCTCGGCCACACCGGCGCGCTTTTGGCTGCGCTGACGGCCGCGGCCTTTGGCGGTTTTTTCCATGACGCCTTCCAGCACGTCGGAGACGCCGCGCACGATGGTGCGCGGGGTGATGCCGTGCTCGATGTTGTGGGCGGTTTGTTTCTCGCGGCGGCGGTCGGTCTCCTCCATGGCGCGCTGCATGGAGCCGGTGATGCGGTCGGCGTAGAGGATGACCTTGGCGTCGGCGTTTCGGGCGGCGCGGCCGATGGTCTGGACGAGGCTCGTTTCGCTGCGCAGGAAGCCTTCCTTGTCCGCGTCGAGAATGCCCACCAGGCCGCATTCGGGGATGTCGAGGCCCTCGCGTAACAGGTTGATGCCCACCAGCACGTCGTAATGGCCAAGGCGCAGATCGCGGATCAGCTCGATGCGCTCCACCGTGTCCACATCCGAGTGCATGTAGCGGACCTTGAGGCCCTGCTCGTGCATGTATTCGGTGAGGTCTTCGGCCATGCGCTTGGTGAGGGTGGTGACGAGGGTGCGGTAGCCCTTGGCGGCGGTTTGCCGCGCCTCCTCGATGATGTCATCGACTTGATTGGCATGCTCCGCTTGAACTGGCCGCACCTCCACGGGCGGGTCCACCAGGCCGGTGGGGCGGATGACCTGTTCGGTGAACACGCCGCCGGTTTGATTGAGCTCCCATTTTCCCGGCGTGGCGGAGACGTGGATGGTGTTGGGGCGCATGGCCTCCCACTCCTCGAATTTGAGGGGGCGGTTGTCCATGCAGCTGGGCAGGCGGAAGCCGTGCTCGGCGAGGGTGCGCTTGCGGTTGAAGTCGCCGCGGAACATGGCGCCGAGCTGGGGGATGGTCTGGTGGCTTTCGTCCACGAACACAAGGGCGTTGTCGGGCAGGTATTCAAACATGGTGGGCGCCGGCTCGCCGGGCTTGCGGCCGGTGAGATAGCGCGAATAGTTCTCGATGCCGTTGCAGCTGCCGGTGGCTTCGAGCATCTCCAGATCGAACTCGGTGCGCTGCTGCAGGCGCTGGGCCTCCAGGAGCTTGCCGTTGGCCTCCATCCAGGCGAGGCGCTCTGTGAGCTCGGCCTTGATGGCCTTGATGGCCTGGTTCAGCGTGGGGCGCGGGGTGACGTAGTGGGAGTTGGCGTAGACGCGCACCTTGTCCAGCTCGGTGGTGGGCTTGCCGGTGAGGACCTCGAACTCGGTGATGGACTCGATCTCGTCGCCGAAAAAGCTGACGCGCCAGGCGTATTCGTCATAGTGGGCGGGGAAGATCTCGATGGTGTCGCCGCGCACCCGGAATGTCCCGCGCTGGAAGGCGGCGTCGTTGCGCTGATACTGCAGGGCGACAAGGTTGCGCATCACCTCGCGGGGATCTTTCTCCTCCCCCGCTTTGAGGTCGAATACCATGGCGGTGTAGGTCTCCACCGAGCCGATGCCGTAAATGCAGCTCACCGAGGCCACGATGATGACGTCGTCGCGCTCCAGGATCGCGCGCGTGGCGGCGTGGCGCATGCGGTCGATGGCCTCGTTGATGGAGGACTCTTTTTCGATGTAGGTGTCGGTGCGCGGCACATAGGCTTCGGGCTGGTAGTAGTCGTAGTAGGAGACGAAATACTCCACCGAGTTATGGGGAAAAAAGCTCTTAAACTCCCCGTATAACTGCGCCGCCAACGTCTTGTTCGGCGCCAGCACCAGCGCCGGTCTTTGAAGCTTTTCAATGACTTTCGCCATGGTGAACGTCTTGCCCGAGCCGGTGACTCCAAGGAGAACCTGGTCTCTTTCCGTGGAGGCGGACTCCACCAGCTCCTTGATCGCTTCGGGTTGATCTCCGGTGGGCTCGTATTCGGAGACCACCTGAAACGTCTGCCCGCCCTCGCTTTTCTCCGGGCGCTCGGGGCGGTGCGGGGTCCAGTTGGCGGGCAGGGAGAGCGGGTCCTTGACGTCGGCGCCGGGCGCGGTCTCGTCGAGCACGAAATCGGCCTGGCCCATGTCGGACACGCCGGGCGGGGTGAGCGCAGTATCGTCTGTCGTGATCTTGGCCATGGCGCGAATATGGACCTCAAGCGGCGTCTGGAACAGGGGCGGAACTGACGCGCGGGCGGTGCGGTTGCCCTTGAACGCAAGCTTTGAAAGGAAGACCGCCATGACCCAGCGCGCAGACCAAGCCGATCAGACCGCCGGCGCAGGGGTGGGCCCGTCCCGCGACGGCGTCAGCGGCGCCGGCGGCGGCCACGGCTCCGGCCAGACCGGCGCGCGCGTGACGCTGGGCGCCATCCTGGTGGTGTGCGTCGTCGGCGTCGGCGCGGTGCTGTGGCCGGACAATCCGGCAAGCTCGATCCAGGCCGCCGAGCGCGCGAACGACATGGGCGAGGACGGACAGGTCGTGGTCGCCGCCGACGCGGTGGTGAACCGGCAAGGCGCCGAAATCCCGCCCGCCCGCGAGGCTGTGGAGGGCCCGGATCCCGAACCGGCCGCCACCGGCCCCGAGGCGTCCGGCCAAGGTCTTTCGGAGACGCCGCCGGACATGAATCCGGCCGGCGCTGAAAACGCCGCGCCTGACGTGGAGATCGACCCGGCCGAGACGGTGAGCGAAACCGAAGACCCGGCCGGGCGCTAAACCTTTTTATCGGACCCTCAAACCGGGTTCACAGCGCGGAAAGCCGTCCAATCAAAAGCCTGGCGCACGCCCGTTCGGTCGGTACCGGCCGAACGGCGCTAGGCGGCGCTGCCGAGCCGGTCTAGGCTCGCGCGTGTAACCTGACCGGAGCGCGCCATGAGCCTGACCCTTCACCATCTCAACCATTCGCGCTCCGAGCGCATCATCTGGCTCCTTGAAGAGCTGGGCGCCGAATACGTGCTGGAACGTCACAACCGCGACGTCCAGACCCGCCTCGCCCCGGATTCGCTCGCCCGCCTGCACCCGCTGGGCAAAGCGCCCCTGATCGAGCATGACGGCCAGATCGTCGCCGAGAGCGGCGCCATCGCCCAGCACTTGCTGGAGACCTTCGACACCGGGCACGCGCTCCACCCCGCGCCGGGCGCGGCGAACCGGGCGGTGTTTCTGGAATGGATGCACGCGGCCGAAGGCGCGGTCTTCCTGCCGTTCTTGATGAACACCTATTTGCAGGCGACGGGCCTCACCGACTCCCTGCTCGCCCAGTACATGGCCGGCGAGCGCGCCAAGGCGCTGGGCGCGGTGGAGGCCCACCTCACCGCCAACGCCTATTTCGCCGGAGACGCCTTCAGCGCAGCCGACATCATGATGGGGTTCCAGCTGGAAAGCGCCGACCGCGCCGGCGCGATCGACAAGGACAGCCCGGTCAAAACCTGGCTGGAGCGCATCCAGCAACGCGACGCCTGGCACGCCATGCGGCGGATCACCACCAGCGACTGACCGCTCACGCCTCCACAAGGGACAAGAGCGCCTGGGCGTTGTCGGGACCGAACCCGGACAGCGGCATGGTCCGGCCTGTCGCAGGATCCTGGATAAACCCCGTCCCGTCGGGTTGCCGGATTACGCGCACGGTGAAGCCCCCCGCCTCCGGGCGGGCGCCCACGCGCCCCGTCACCGAACGCAGCGCGGTCATGGCGAACAGATCGCCTTCGATTTCAAGGCGGGCGACCACCGCGCCCGTTTGCGCATCGCGAATGGTCATGCCGTCCTGAACCGTGTCCTCAATCGCAAACACCCGGTCGCTAAGCACCTCCATGGACGGCGCGCCCTCGCCGCGCGGCGAAAGCGCCGCCACAGCGAAACAGGCCGCAGCCAAAAGGGCGACCGCGATCAGCGCGCCGGGCGTGATGTTGAAGTCTTCGTTCACGCCGCCGCCTCCCCGTCAGCCCGCGCCGCGCGCTCGTCCTCGCCTGAACGAAATCCGGGCCGCACGCGCATCAGCGCCTCGGCCAGCGCGTCCGCCGCGCCGTCCGCCTCCGGCACGCACCGCAAGACCGGCGTCGGAGTGAAGAGCCGCCCCAGACGCACATGGGGAAACAGCGCCGCATAGCCGACCGGAGCGGCGCGATCGATCGTCAGCTGAAGGTCGCCGAAGCCGCCCTTCAGCGGCCGGACGGACAGGTCGCGCACCTGGCTCAGCGGCAGGTTCACGGTACGCGTAAAGACATAGCCCACATGTAAGATCACACGCCGGTCCGTCGCGACGTAGAGCGTGTGGCGCGCCATCAGCCGCGCGGCGATCCAGAGCAGCACCCCCACCGGCAGGGCGAGCGGCGCAAACAGGACGATGGCGGTGAGTGCGCGCGCGAACGGATAGCCGGCGTCCAGCGCGGCGAGCACGGGCCAGATCGCCAGCACCCCCGCCGCTCCGGCGAGCCAGCGCCCCTTGAACATGTGGCGCAGGATCGCGCCGAACGGCGGTCGGGCCGCCCAAAGCACGCGCTCGCCCTCGGGAAGCGGGCCCGGCAGCGCCTCGCGCGCCTCGTTTGCGGGAACACGGGTCATGCAGGGTCTCCATTCGGCGTTCGCCCGTACATCACGCCACCGCCATAGAAGCCGTTGATCCGGTCCTCCTCCCGCAAGGTGATGCGGTCGTCATGGCGGCGGAACGGCGCGTCGGCCAGGCGGCCGGCCGGCATGTCGCGCACGGTGACGGTTTGCCGCCCCGAGTGCACGACCGCGAAGAAAAGCGGCAGGAGAAAATCTCCCGTCGGCGCCTCCACTTCGAGATAGCGCGGGAAGAACTCCGCGCGGTTGAACCAGATGTCGCGAACCGTTCCCGCGCGTTCCCCGTCCGATCCCAGCACCGGCCAGCCGCGTGGATCGGGACAGCCCTCGAGAATGGAGTATTCCGGCTCATGGGACAAAGGGCCCATTTTCGGCTTGCCTTCGACATTGAGGTCGGCGACGTCCTCGCGCTCGGCCCAGGCCGCCGGCCCGATCCCTTCGGCGAGGCCGTCGCGCTCGGGACGCATGGGCTTGCTGTCATTGCGCGGCATCACCGCCGGGCGGTCTCCCGCCCGCGGCTCTGCGCGCGGTGTGGACACGGGCGGCTGGCCGTGGGGGCGTTTGAACGTCTTCTTCAGCGGCATCGGGAATATGCCGCGCCCCTTGAAGAACGGGACCTGGCCGTCGGGCCTGATCGTGGGATAACCTTCGCGCTTGTCCTCCGGGCGAAGGTGGAAGAACACCAGCCAGAAGAAAAATCCGGCGAAGATGATCAGAGCGACCATCGCGCCGTCGAGCGCCGGTCCGGCGGTTGTCTGGTCCATTGCGAGCCCCGAGACTTCGATTGCACTGACTGTCTAAATCGTCTGACGGTCAAATTGTTCCAATAAATTTACATTATTCAGGAACCGCCCGGCGTGCGCTGTTGTTTACGGTTTTCGTGTAAGATTAACTGGACAGATTTATGGCGCTTCTTTCGTATGAAGCCCGGTATCGCGCCGCAGGCGGCGGCTTACTTCGGGGCACACCGTTCGACTTCTGGGTCGGACCTTTTTATGTGGGCGCGTTCGGCGTTTCGACGATCCTGTTCACGATTGTCGGGGTGACGTGCCTGTTTCTCGACATCGCCGCGCAAGGCAACTGGAACGTCTGGCAGATGACGGTCTCGCCGCCGGCTTTGTCCTATGGTCTGGCCTGGGCGCCCTTTTACGAGGGCGGCGCCTGGCAGATCGTCACGATCTGCGCGCACGGCGCTTTCATATCCTGGGCGCTGAGGCAGGTGGAGATCGCGCGCAAGCTCGGCATGGGCCTGCATGTGCCGTTCGCGTTCAGCGCCGCGATCATCGCCTACACCACGCTCACCGTCATTCGACCCGTGCTTCTGGGCGCCTGGGGGCACGGCTTTCCGTACGGTATTTTCGCCCATCTCGACTGGGTCTCGAACGTGGGCTATCAGGGCCTGCATTTTCATTACAACCCCGCGCACATGATCGCGGTGTCGTTCTTTTTCGGCACCACGTTACTGCTCGCCATGCACGGCGGGGTGATCCTCTCCGCGGTCAATCCGCAGCCGGGTGAAACCACCAAGTTCGGCGAGCACGAAAACCAGTATTTTCGCGACATCATCTTCTATTCAATCGGACCCTTGGGCATTCATCGGCTGGGATGGATCTGCGCCATTAACGCCGGGCTCTGGAGCGCGCTGTGCATGCTCATCGCCGGGCCGTTCTGGTCGGGCGGCTGGCCGTACTGGTACGACTGGTATCTGCAGCTTCCCTTCTGGGACGAGCTGGGCCTGCCCGGCCTCTCACGCGAGATGGAGAACGCCTGATGGCCCGTTTTCGCTCGCTTTACACCCAGATTCAGATCCGCGGGCCGGTGGACAGGCCGATCCCGGTCAAGGGCCGCGACCGGTTCGGTTTTCTGGGGCCGTACTTCTCCGCCTGGCTTGGCTGGATCGGCGATCCGCAGATCGGCCGCTCCTATCTTGGCTGGTGGGGCTGGGCCGCCCTGATCACGGGGACGATCTCGATCTGCATCATGGGGTTCAACTTCTGGGCCCAGGCGGACTGGAACTTCATCGGCTTCATCCGCGGCATGGCCTGGCACCGGCTCGATCCGCCCACCGGAGACGGCCTCCATCTGCGCCCGCTGAACGAAGGCGGCTGGTGGCAATGGGCCGGCTTCACCCTGACGATTTCGGTCCTGTGCTGGTGGGCGCGCATCTATACCCGCGCCAAGGCGCTGGGCATGGGCACCCATGTGGCCTGGGCGTTCGCCTCGGCGATCTGGCTGTTCTTGTGCATCGGGCTGTTCCGCCCGCTTCTGATGGGCAGCTGGGAGGAGGCGCCGCCGTTCGGCATCATCCCGCACCTGAACTGGACCGCCACAATTTCAGTGCTTTACGGGAATTTCTATTACAATCCGTTCCACTGTCTCTCCATCGTGTTCCTGTATGGCTCGGTGCTTTTGTGGGCGATGCACGGCGGCACGATCCTGGCCACCGCCCGCTTCGGGTCTGAACGCGAGGCCGAAGAGATCGTCGATCGCGGCACGGCGACGGAGCGCGGCGCGCTGTTCTGGCGCTGGACCATGGGCTTCAACGCCAACTTCGAGTCCATCCACCGATGGATTTACTGGTTCGCCGTGCTCACCGGCGTCACCGGCGGGATCGGTATCCTGCTCACCGGCACGGCCGTCGACAACTGGTATCTGTGGGGCGTCAAGTGGGGCCTGGCGCCGGAATACCCGGACCTGTACCCCGACATGGCGCTTCCCGAAGATCTCAACCGGGAGAGCCTTGATCCATGAAACGCGATCCCCAGGGCCGGTATCTCTTCTTCGCCCTTCTCGCCCTTTTCGGCGGCGGCGCGCTTCTTGTGGTGCTGTTCGTGCCCGACTGGGACGCGCCGCCTGTGACCGCCGAGCCGTTCGTCGCCGAGGAGCTCGGACCGACCGCGATCTCCATGTACGCCATGAACCGCGACCGCGCCGCCAACCCGCTCAACGCGCTGGACTTTCCCACGCCTGAGCCGGTGGAGAACGCCGGGATCACCGCGGGCGAGGCCTATGACGACGTGCAGGTGCTCGCCAATCTCGACAAGGCGCAGTTCGACCGGCTGCACTTGGCGATCACGCGCTGGGTCGCCCCTGACGAGGGCTGTACCTATTGCCACGCGGAAGGCGCGGACGGAGACCCCGATTTCGGCGCCGAGCCGCCCTACACCTTTGATGTGGCGCGCGAGATGATGCGCATGGTGCGCTCGGTCAATGCAAGCGACAACCATGTCCAGCCCCAGGGCGTCACCTGCTTCACCTGCCATCGCGGCGAGAACGTGCCGGAGTACGGCTGGTACAAGGCCGGCGAATGGCCCGGACCGGACGAGCGCTGGTACCAGAAGCCGCCCCCCTGGATCCGCACCGCGACGAATATCCGCGAGTTCTTCCCGCGCGAAGCCTTCGAGCTTTTCCTTCTGGAGGATAATCGCGCCGCCGGCCTGCAGACCCGCGAGGTCCGCGTGCCGCCTGAAGACGCGCCCGAACCGGAAGACATGCCCCTCTTCACCCGGGCGGAAAACACCTATCTCGTCATGATGCAGATGTCCGACGCGCTGGGGCAGAACTGCACCTTCTGCCACAACACCCGCGCATTCTATGACTGGGAGCAGAGCACGCCGCACCGGGTCACCGGCTGGCACGCCATCAACCAGACGCAGGCGATCAATCACGACCACATCCAGCCTCTGGCCGAGCTTTTCCCGCCCGAGCGCCTGGGCCCCACGGGCGATCCCTACTTCACCAACTGCATGTCCTGCCATATGGGCCAGAGAAAGCCGCTGGGCGGCACGCCCATGATTGAGCACTTCCCCGGGCTTGTGGGCGAGCGCTCCGAAGACACGCGCCCCCTGCCCTTCGAACCGTTCGGCGGAGCGGGCCCCTGACGCCGCGTGAAATGCTGAAGCCGGGCGCCTTGCTCAAAAGAGGGTTTGCGGCGCTGAAGGCCCCCTCGCCCCACGCACGTGGGGAGAGGGTGAGGGAGAGGGGTCCGCGCCACCATCAAGCGCGGCGCTGAACACCGCGCCGCTCCCCTCTCCTCACCTCTCCCCTCTAAAGAGGGGCGAGGGGGCTTTGACGCCGCGTGAAATGCTGAAGCGGGGCGCCCGGATTTGAGGAAGACGTACGGCGCCCGGCTCGCCGCTCAAGGCCCGCGCCTTACAGCATTTTTACTTGCAAGGCGGCGGCGCGCGACGATGCTGGCGCGCGATAAAATTCAAGGGGAGCCTTCATGAAACGCCTTCTTCTTCTCGCCGCCTCGGCCGCCGTGCTCGGCGCCTGCGCGCCGGACAGCACGCCGAGCGAGCCTGTGGACACGCTCGCGCCGGCCGAGACCGAAACCGCCGCCGTCGAAGCCGCGAGCCCGCGCTTCGGCACGTTCGGCTTCGACGCCTCGGGCATGAACCGCGACGTCGCGCCGGGCGACGACTTCAACCGGTTCGCCAACGGCGCCTGGCTTGAAGCCACGGACATTCCGTCGGATCGCTCGCGCTACGGCATGTTCACCCTGCTCGCCGAAGAGGCCGAGGAGCAGGTGCAGGCGATCATCGACGACGCCGCGGCCGAAGCCGGCGCGGAGGGCTCCAACAGCCAGCTCGTGGGTGATCTCTACGCCAGCTGGATGGACGCCGACGCCATCGAAGCGGCGGGCGTCGCCCCGGCCGAGCCCTATCTCGCCGAGATCGCGGCGCTGCAAAGCCATGACGACGCGGCGGCCCTGTTCGCCACCGTCCACCACAACAGCCCCTACGGCTTTGCGGTGTGGGCCGATCCGGCCAATCCGGACGTCAACGCCCTGCGCCTGTTCCAGGGCGGTCTCGGCATGCCGGAGCGCTCCTATTATCTCGACGAAAGCGAGCGCTTCGCCGATTACCGGGCCGCCTATCTTGATTACATCAACCAGATTTTCGATCTCGCCGGGCTTCAGGTCGGCGAGGATGCGGCGCAGGCGATCCTCGACTTCGAGACCCGCATCGCCGAGGCCCACTGGACCCGCGAGCGCTCGCGCCAGGTCACCGAGACCTACAACGTCATGACCGTGGCCGAGCTGGACGCCCTGGCGCCGGCCTTCAACCTGCCTGAAGGCATGGCGCAGCTGGGCCTGGACGTGGAGGAGCTGATCGTGGTTCAGCCCTCCGCGGTGGAAGGCACGGCCGCGGCGTTCGCCGAGGCCGATCTCGAGACCGTCAAGGCGTGGATGGCGTTCCACTTCCTCTCCGACCGCGCCAGCTGGCTGCCGGCCGCGTTCGACGAGGCGAGCTTTGATTTCTTCGGCAAGACCCTGCGCGGCCAGGCCGAGCAGCGCTCGCGCGACAAGCGCGGCGTGCAGCTTGTGGGCGGCGCGCTGGGCCATGCGGTGGGCCAGATCTATGTGGATCGCCATTTCCCGCCGAGCTCGAAGGCTCAGATGGACGGGCTGGTGCAGAACCTCACCACCGCGTTTGAAGGCCGGCTGCAACAGCTGGAATGGATGGACGAGGAAACCCGCGAGCGCGCCCTGCGCAAGCTCTCCACCTTCGAGCCGCGCATCGGCTATCCGGAGATCTGGGACGAATATGACGGGCTGGAGATCACGGCCGGCGACTATTTCGCCAACCGCATCGCCATGAGCGAGTTCCGCTGGGCCGAACAGCTTGAAGACCTCGCCTCGCCGGTGGATCCGCGCGAATGGAGCTGGCCGCCGCAAATCGTCAACGCCAGCTACAGCCCGCTGCAGAACCAGATCACCTTCCCGGCGGGCATCCTGCAGGCGCCCTTCTTCGACCCGGCCGCCGACCCGGCGATCAATTTCGGCGCCATCGGCGGCGTGATCGGCCACGAGATCGGTCACGGTTTCGATGATCAGGGCCGGCGCTATGACTATGACGGCACGCTGAACGACTGGTGGACCGAAGAGACCAATGAACGCTTCGTGGAGCGCTCCAGCCGGCTCGGCGAGCAGTACGATGAGTTCTGCCCGATCGACGATCTGTGCGTGAACGGGCGCCTGGCCATGGGCGAGAATATTGGCGATCTGGGCGGCCTGCAGATGGCCTACACCGCCTGGCGCGAGTATGTGGACGCGAATTATGGCGGCGAAGCCCCGGTCATCGACGGCTTCACCGGCGACCAGCGCTTCTTTCTCGCCTGGGCCCAGGTCTGGCGCAACAAGTACACCGACGACGCCCTGCGCTCGCAGCTCGTCAACGGCCCGCACTCCCCGCCGCGCTACCGGATCAACGGCGTGGTGCGCAATCTGGACGCCTGGTACGACGCCTTCGGCGTCACCGAGGAGCACGACCTCTACCTGCCGCCGGAACAGCGCGTGCGCATCTGGTAGCACTTCAGAGTCGGCTATGACGAAGCCCGGCGCGGGGACCTGCGCCGGGCTTTTTCACGGCCGCCCCGGCCAATAAAAAACCCCGACCGCGCAGGCCGGGGTTTTTTCGTTGGATGAGGCGTCCGCCCAATTTTCTAAGAAGCTACGCAGTTTCAAGCTGCGGCTAGCGCGATAGCTGTATTGCCTTCGCGAGCTCGTCGATCTCGCGGCTAGCCGTAAGCCTGACGGTAAGTTCGCCATCGCCGCGGTCAGCAATGCCTGGAAAATGTTCGGTCCACTCGCGCCGACCGAAGTTCCCGCGCGCAAGCTCAGGCTTCCTGACATATAAAAGCAGCCAGCGCCGAGCCGGTGCGAGAGAAAAGCACCAGTCATGATGACGTCTAATCCGCAACGACTTCATGTAGCCGTGGCCCTCTGGTTCGACACGAATCCCTTCCAATCGAGGCAATGTGATCAGCGCGTGAAGGAAAGCGACTTTAACATCGGGGTCCTGAACTCGGTTGAGTAGTTCGGCAACCAACTCACCCTCGACGCCATCCATGATCCCGCTCCTAACTGTCCAGGAAGCTCCGCAGCTTGCGGCTCCGGCTCGGGTGTTTCAGCTTGCGCAGGGCTTTGGCTTCGATCTGGCGGATGCGTTCGCGGGTGACGGAGAACTGCTGGCCCACCTCTTCCAGGGTGTGGTCGGTGTTCATGCCGATGCCGAAGCGCATGCGCAGCACGCGCTCTTCGCGCGGGGTGAGCGAGGCCAGAACCAGCGTGGTGGTCTCACGCAGGTTCGAGTGGATCGCCGCATCGATGGGCAGGACCGCGTTCTTGTCCTCGATGAAGTCGCCGAGATGGCTGTCCTCTTCATCACCGATGGGGGTCTCCAGGCTGATCGGCTCCTTGGCGATCTTCATCACCTTGCGCACTTTCTCAAGCGGCATGGAGAGCTTCTCGGCCAGCTCCTCCGGGGTCGGCTCGCGGCCGATCTCGTGGAGCATCTGCCGGCTGGTGCGCACGATCTTGTTGATCGTCTCGATCATGTGCACCGGGATGCGGATGGTGCGCGCCTGGTCGGCGATGGAGCGGGTGATCGCCTGCCGGATCCACCAGGTGGCGTAGGTGGAGAACTTGTAGCCGCGGCGGTATTCGAACTTATCCACCGCCTTCATCAGGCCGATATTGCCCTCCTGGATGAGATCCAGGAACTGCAGGCCGCGATTGGTGTATTTCTTCGCGATGGAGATCACCAGGCGCAGATTGGCCTCCACCATCTCCTTCTTGGCGACGCTGGCTTCGCGCGCGCCCTTCTGGACGGTGGCGACGATGCGCCGGAAATCGTCCACCGGCACGCCGGCGTCCTGAGCAATTTGAGAGATCTCGTCGCGCAGCACGGCGGCGTCCTTGGCCTCACGCTCCACGAACCGGTCCCAGGCCTTCGACTTGCCGGCCATGTCGGTGACCCAGTCAGGGTCCAGCTCATGACCCTGGTACGCCTTCAGAAACTCCAGGCGCGGCACGCCATGCGCCTCGGCCATGCGCAACAACTTGCCTTCAAGGCCGACAAGCTTCTTGTTGATGGCGTCCAGCTGTTCGACCAGCGCCTCGATCCGGGCGTTGTTCAGGTGCAGCGAGTTGAGGTTGGCGACGATGCGTTCGAACACGCCCTCATAGGTCTCGCGGTCCTTCTTGGAAAAGTCCTTGCCCGACAGGCGCAGGCCCACCAGCTTGTCCTGCAGCCGGCGGAAGGCGTCGAAATCCGAGGCGATGGCGTCCAGCGTCTCCATGACGCCGTCGCGCAGCTCCGCCTCCATGGCCGCCAGAGACATGGCGCCCTGATCGTCGTCGTCATCCTCATCCGAGCTTTCGCCCTCGGCCTTGGATTCAGACTCCTCGGAGTCGTCTTCGTCGTCGGATTTCGACTTGGCTTCGGCCTCTTCGCCTTCGCCCGCGGTCTCGTCCGCGTCCCCATCCTCGTCGGAGTCTTCGCCCGGGGTCGCCGTAGCGTCCTCGCGCACGCCGCCATAAGTGGCGTCCAGATCGATGATGTCGCGAAGAAGCACCTGGCCTTCCTGCAGCTCCTCGCGCCAGACCATGATCGCTTCAAAGGTCAGCGGGCTCTCGCACAAGCCGCGGATCATCGCGTTGCGGCCGGCCTCGATGCGCTTGGCGATGGCGATCTCGCCCTCGCGCGACAGAAGCTCCACCGAGCCCATCTCACGCAGATACATGCGCACCGGATCATCGGTGCGGTCCTGGGCGGACGTCGTGTTCTGGCCGGCGACCTCTGTCTTCTTCTTCGCAGCGACCGCGCGCGGCTTGTCCTCGTCCTCCTCCTCCTCGGAGGCGTCGGCGGCGGTCTGGTCCTCGCCGTCCACGTCGTCCTCGGAATCCACGACCGTGATGCCCTTCTCCGAAAGCTGGGAGAGGATGTCCTCGATCTGCTCGGAGTTGAACTCCTCGCTCGGCAGGACCTTGTTGAGCTCGTCATGGGTGACATAGCCGCGCTTTTGCGCGGTTTTGATCATCGCCTTGACGGACTTGTCGGTCAGGTCCAGCAGCGGCCCGTCCTGGGTCTCGGCGGGCGCTTCGGCGGTTTCGGCGGCTTTGCTCATACGGTGATACGTGCTCCCGGAAGCAGTGTCATGGCGCGCGTGGCGGCGGCGCGCGCGTCAGCGGCTTTTGCGGCCCCGCCGGACGGCGGCGAGGAAAGAATTGAGTGCGTCGGAATCGCCCTTTTCGAATACGTCGGCCTGGCGTGCACGCTCCTCGGCGATGCGGGCGTCTCGAGCGACTCGCTCCATATAGGAGGCTGAAAGCCTGCGCCAAGCCTCGTTACGGCTATCGGCATCAGACTCATCACCCCCAAGGCTGGCGCGCATCGGCGCGAGATCGACCGAAAGCCGCGCAAGTTCGGGCCCATACCCTCGGCGAATCAAAGCGTCTCTCAGACCGCCGTCAAGCACGGAATCCCCATCCAAGCAGGCGTCTAGTATTGCGTCACGCAGGCTGTCAAGCGGCCCGAACGGTGTTTCGGCCAGGGTTTCGGCTTCATTCTCGGCGATCTCGGGATATTCGATCACGCCCAAAAGCAGTTGGCGGGCCAGCGGATGGGCGTGCCGCTGCTTGCGGGACTTCAAAAGCTCACCCGTGGGCCGCGGCGGCGGAGCAAATTTTCCACGCCCGTAACCGCCGCCATATCCGCCCGCGCCCTGCCGGTACCCGCCGCGCTGAGCGCGCGCGGGCTGAGCCCGGGCGAAAAGCGTCTCCATGCGCGCGTCCAGCTCGGCGCGGTATTCCGCCTTCACGTCCGGGTCCTCGATTTTCGCCGCGAGCGCCCGCAGACGCTTTCTAAATCCGGCGCGCCGGTCAGGATCGTCCAGCGGCTCGGCGGCCACCTCGCGCTCCCAGATCACGTCGATGAGCGGGCGCGGGGCCCCAACGGCGTCTTTCAACGCCTGGGGCCCCTTGTCGCGCAAGAGATCGTCCGGGTCGGCCCCGTCGTCCAGGAACACAAAGCGCAGCGTCTTCCCGGGCTCCAGCAGGGGCAGGGCGCGCTCGGCGGCCAGCGCCGCGGCGCGCGTCCCGGCCGCATCGCCGTCCAGGCACACCACCGGTTCGGGCCCGGCGCGCCAGAGGAGCCTGATCTGGCTTTCGGTCAGCGCGGTGCCCAACGGCGCCACGGCGTGACCAAGCCCGGCGCGCGCGAAGGCGATGACGTCCATATAGCCTTCCGCCACGATCAGGCCCTTGGCCTTGACCTTGGGATCGCTGGCGAAGGCGCGCGCGTCGAAATAGCGATAAAGGATCGAGCCCTTGTGGAAGAGCGGCGTCTCGGGGCTGTTCAGGTATTTCGCCCGCGCCTCCTTCGACAATGCCCGGCCGCCGAACGCCACCAGGCGCCCTCTCGCGTCGGTGATCGGGAACATCACGCGGCCGCGAAACCGGTCATAGGGCTCGCCGCCGTCATCGGGCTGGATGATCAATCCCGCCTGGACAAGCTCGTCGGCTTTCGCGCCCTTCTGGCGCAGCGCGCTCGTCAGGCCGCGGCGGCTGTCGGGGGCGAAGCCCAGGCCGAAGCGCTCCATGTCCTTCGGGGTCAGCCCCCGGCGCTCAAGATAGCCGCGCGCTTCCTCGCCGGCCGGGCTCTGCAGCTGGCGCACGAACCAGGCTTGAGCCGCCTCGATCCATTCAAAGAGCGACTTGCGCTGGGCCTCGGCTTCAGGCGAGCGCTGCTCGCTCTTGGGCACGTCCAGCCCGGCTTCGGCGGCGAGCGCTTCCACCGCCTCCATGAAGCTTAGCCCCTGCGTCTTCTGCAGCCAGGTGAAGATGTCGCCATGCTCCTGGCTGGCGAAGCAATGGTAGAAGCCCTTCTCGTCATTGACGAAGAAGCTCGGCGTGCGCTCCTTCTTGAACGGCGAGAGCCCGGCGAACTCGCGCCCCTGACGCTTCAGCGCCACCGTCCGCCCGATCAGGTCGGACGGGCGGATACGCGCCTTGATCTCGTCGATGAAACCGTCAGGGATCGCCATGAAAGCCCGCTGGAACCGAAGCAGGACAGCTTACGCGCACAGACAGGGCCCGGCTAGCCGCGCCGCCAGCCCGACTTGCGTTAGGCCCGGTTCTGCAGGAGCGATTTTACTTCCTTGCCCGCCTGGGAGAAATCCATGCGGCCGGTATAGCGCTCTTTAAGCGCGCCCATGCACTTGCCCATGTCCTTCAGACCCGAGGCGTCGAGCTCGTCCACCACCTCGCGCGCGGCGTCGGCGATCTGTTTCTCGCCCATGGGCTCGGGCAGGTATTCGCGCACGATCTCGGCCTCGCGCCGTTCGCGCTCTGCAAGGTCCAGCCGGCCGGCCTGCTCGTAGGTGTCCGCGCTTTCTTCGCGCTGCTTCACCAGCTTCTGCAACAGAGCCATGATCTCGCCCTGATCGCAGCCGCCGCAACGGTCCTCGGCGCGCGCGGCGATGTCGCGGTCCTTCACCGCAGCCTGTATCAGGCGCAGCGTGGCCAGGCGCACCTGATCCTTGCTGCGCATTGCGTCTTTGAGGTCGGCCATGATCCGGTCGCGAAGCGACATGGGGCGCCTTTCGTCAGCGCTTAGCCTCCGCGGAGATCTAAGCTTTTGAAAAAACACGTTTATTATTGCGCTCGGATTTCTTGACCCGATACCCGTTCGAGCCTAGGTTCCGCGCGTTTATCCGCCCGCCGCCTGGAGCGTTCGCTCGGCGCCGGCGCACATCGGAGGCGAGCACCTATGCCGGAAGCGGCCGAGAATCAAGACCAGGCCCGATCAACGTCACGCTCTGGCGGCGATGAAACGGCGCCGGAATGGGCGAGCGCGGTGCTGGCGCTGGCCGATGGTACCGTGTTCTACGGCCACGGCGCCGGGGCCAGCGGGACCGCGATCGGCGAGCTGTGCTTCAACACCGCCATGACCGGGCATCAGGAAATCCTGGCCGACCCTTCCTACGCCGGCCAGATCGTGTGCTTCACCTTCCCCCATGTGGGCAATACCGGCGCCAACAGCCAGGACGAGGAGGCCGCCAGCGAGCTGGCGCGCAAGGCCGCCACCGGCATGGTCAGCCGGGCGAAGATCACCCCGCCGGCCAGCTGGCGCGCCGAGCAGAGCTTCACCGAATGGCTCGCCGCGCGCGGCGTGGTGGCGATCACAGGCGTCGACACGCGCGCCATCACCCGCGCCATTCGCGAAAACGGCATGCCCATGGCGGCGGTCCAGCACGCCCGAGACGGCAAGCTGGACCTCGACGCCGCGCGCAAGGCGGCGCGCGACGCCGCCTCGATGGAAGGCGCCGAGCTTGCCGGCGCGGTCTCGCGAGCCACGGCCGGCGAGTGGGACGAAGGCGGCTGGGACTGGCCGGACGGGTTCGCCAAAGGCCCCGAAGACGGCCCGCTTGTGGTGGTGCTGGACTATGGGGTGAAGGCGAACATTCTGCGCCGGCTGATCTCGGCGGGCGCGCGCGTGCACGTGGCTCCCGCCAAGGCGACCGCGGAAGACATTCTGGCGCTGAACCCCGCCGGCGTGCTCGTCTCCAACGGGCCTGGCGATCCGGCGGCGACGGGCCGGTACGCCCTCGACACGATCCGCGGCGTGATCGACGCGGGCGTGCCGGTTCTGGGCATCTGCCTGGGTCACCAGATGCTGGCGCTGGCGATCGGCGCCAGGACCGTAAAGATGACCCAGGGCCATCACGGCGCGAACCATCCGGTGAAAAACATCGAGACCGGGCAGGTGGAGATCGTGTCGATGAATCACGGCTTCGCGGTGGACAGAGACAGCCTTCCTCCCGCCGCAATCGAGACTCATGTTTCCCTCTTCGACGGTACCAATTGCGGGTTCCGGCTGACCGACAAGACGGTCGTGGCGGTGCAGCACCACCCCGAAGCCAGCCCCGGGCCGCAGGATAGTTTCAACGTTTTCGCGAAGTTCGTCGCAGAAATTTCCTGACGCCGGCGCCTTGGAAGGCTTCTGCGGCGGGCGTTCTCGCGCTAACCTCACGCAAACGGGTGACGCTGGATGTTGAACCGGCGCACGTGCGAGGGGAACAAGATGACGTACAAGAATGCGCTATTGACGGCGGTGTTTCTGGGCGCGGCCGTGGCCATGGCCGGCTGCGGCGGCGGAGGCGGCGGCGCCGCGGGCGGCCCTGTGACCAGTCCGCCGGCGCCCCCTCCCCCGCCGCCACCGCCTCCTCCGCCCCCGCCTCCTCCGCCACCTCCGCCCCCGCCGCCGAGCTCGTTCATCACGGGCGAGTACACTGAGCAGTACGGGCTGGGCCTGATCGGCGCGGCGACGGCGTATTCCCAAGGCGGCACCGGAGAGGGGATCGTCGTTGCGGTGGTCGACAGCGGGGTCAATCTCGACCATCGCGAATTCACCGGCCGCCTGGTGGCCGGCTTCGACAGCGCCGGAGACCGTGGGCCGGGCGACACCGGCGACGGTCACGGCACCGGGGTGGCGGGCGTGATCGCCGCCAACAAGGACAATTTCGCGGTGCACGGCGTGGCGTTCGAAAGCTCGATCCTGCCGATCCGCGCCGACACGCCGGGATCGTGCGAAGCCGACGGCGGGGACGGGTGCACCTTCTCCGACGCCAGCGTCGCGTCGGCGATCGACGGCGCGGTGAGCCGCGGCGCTCAGGTGATCAACCTGTCGCTGGGCCGCGACGCGGCCTTGAACGACGACGCCACGCTGACATTTGCGGCGATGCGGCGCGCGGCCCAGGCGGGCGTCTTCCTCGTGGTGGCCTCGGGCAACCAGGACGATGACGAGGACGAGCCCGATCCCAATCCCGGCTTTCCGGCGAACTTCGTCAACGACCTGAATGCGGGCGGCTTCGCGGTCGCGGTGGGCGCGATCGACGAAAACAAGGTGATCGCAGACTTCTCCAACCGGGCCCAGGGCGCGGAGACCGCCTTCCTGGTCGCGCCGGGCGTGCGGATCGTTTCGCCCGGCGAAGACGACGAGAACGGCGATATTCAGTACTTTCGCTGGTCGGGCACCAGCTTCGCCGCGCCGCATGTGGCCGGCGCGCTGGCCTTGCTGCTGGACGCCTTCCCCGGCCTTACCGGCAACGAGGCGCTGTCGATCCTGTTCGACACCGCCGAAGACCTGGGCGATCCCGGTCCGGACTCCATCTACGGCGTGGGCATGGTGGATCTTGAAGCCGCGTTCCAGCCGGTGGGGACCTCCTCGGTTCAGATGGGCGGATCGCGCGGCCGGGCGGTGAGCGTCAACACGCTGACCATGGCGCCGTCGGGCGCGGCCGGCGACTGGGTCTGGACCTCCGGCCTGCTGGACGGCGCGGTGATGCGCGACAAGTACCGCCGCGCCTTCGACATCAGCCCGCAGGCGCCGCGCGCCGCCGCTGAATCCGCCGGGCTGCGCGCCATGGAGACCGCGGCGGACGGCGCGCTTTCGCGCACCTCGCGCACCGTGGCCGGGCCCGCCGAGATCAATCTGCGCTACGCCGAGCCGCAGCTTCACGCGCTGAAGAACCTGCCGGCGGAGACCTATGGCGAGACCGCCGACATGCGCTTCGCCTTCACCTCAGGCGGGCTGTCGCTGGCGGCCGGGCGCGGCTTCGCGGCCGATGCGCCGGTGGACGCCGCGGGGCTGAGCGCGTTGTCGCCCGCCCTGTTCTCAGGAGCCGTGGCGGGCCTTACGCGCCAGCGCGACTGGGCCTCGCTCGGCTACCGGATCGGCGACGTCTCGGTGGGCGTTCGCGCCGCCGGGGCGGGCGAGGACGCGTTCTCGGCGGCCAGCGCGCTCTATCATTTCGGCGATCACGCCCTGGGCGTGGAGGCCGGGGCGGGCCGCGAGGCCGAACGCACGCTGGGAGGCCTGTTCGCGGCGCGCTTCGGCGCCGAGGACGCGGCGCGCTCCACCTTCGCTGCGGCGCTGTGGTCGGGCCCTCTGCCCGCAGGTTGGCGCGGCGCGGCGCGCTTTGAGTACGCCGAGGCCGACATCGCGCTTCCCGGCTTCGTCGCGCTGGAAAGCGACGTGGCCGCGAGCGCCTGGAGTTTCGGCGCCGAGCGAGGCTTCGCCGGCGGCGTATTCGGCCTGACCGTCTCCCAGCCCCTGCGCGTGGAGGCCGGCGCGATCACCACCCGCATCCCCATCTCGGTGGACGCGGACGGCTGGCTCGGCTACGAGATTCGCAGCGCCTCGCTCAGCCCGTCGGGCCGGGAGGTGTCGCTGGAAGCCGGCTGGCGCGTGGCGCTGGACGATCGCACGGCCGCCAACATCGCCGCGCGCTTCACCCGCGAGCCCGGCCATATCGCCGGCGCGAAGGATGAGGGCCTATTGTGGATGGGACTTCGCACAACGTGGTAGACGCCGCCGGGCCGCCCTCGACGCTGGAGGAGCGGCTCAAGCGCGCGCTGATCCCGGCCCGCCTGGAGCTGAAACGCATCGTGGCGCGCGAAAAGCGCAAGGGCGAAGCCGGCCTGCGGCTTCTGCCCTTCCTGCTCGATCCGTCGCGCGCAGGTCTCGATATCGGCGCCAATCGCGGCATCTGGGCCCATGAGATGGCGCAGGTTTGCGGCGCGGTCTGGGCGTTCGAGCCGAACCCGAAGCTCTACGCGGTGCTCAAGAGCGCCGCCTCGAAGGCCGTGACCTGCCGCCGCGAGGCGCTGTCCGATGCGGGCGGAACGGCCGAGCTTCTGATTCCCGGCGAAGCGGGGCGCTATTCCAATCAGGGCGCCAGCCTGAACCCGGACAAGGTGGGCGGGCGCGCCCATATGCAGGTCCAGGTCACGACCGCGCGCCTCGACGATCTTGAACCGCCCCCTACCGGCTTCATGAAGATCGACGTGGAAGGTCATGAACGCGCGGTGCTGGACGGCGCGCGCGGGCTGATCGCGCGCGACAAGCCTGTGATGATCGTGGAGATCGAAGAGCGCCATACCGGGCGCGACCTCGACGGCGAACTCGATTTCGTCGAAGGCCTCGGCTACCGCACGCTGGCGCTGAAAGACGGACGCTTGATCGAAAGGGCGCGCCTGGACGTGGACGCGGATCATCGCGCACGGGCCGGCAAGCCCGGCTATGTGAACAATTTCGTCTTTCTGCCGGGGTAAGCGATGGCGTCCTTCGGCCCGGCCCTCACCCGCCGCAGCCTGATCGCCGCCACGACAGCGCTCTGGGCCGCGGCGTGCGCCGGGCGCGACGGGCCGCCTTCGGGGCTCTTGCGTGTCGCCATCGACTCCGAGGCCGACAGCCTCGATCCGCTGAAAGGCCAGTTCGCCTCGAGCGCCCTTCTTTACAAACAGCTGCATGCCCCGCTCACCGAGTACGCGCCGTCAGGCGGGCTCGCGCCGGGCCTTGCTGAAACCTGGCGCAGCGCGGACGCGCGCACCTGGCGCTTTACGCTGCGAGACCGGCTCCTCTGGTCGGACGGCGCCCCGCTCACCGCCGAGGACGTGGTCTGGACCGCGCGGCGCGCAGTGGATCCGCGCACCGGCTTCGCTGATCTGGGCGATTTTTTCGCGGTGAAGGGCGCGGCCGCCGCGCTGCGCGGGGACGCCTCACCTGACGATATCGGCGTTTACGCCCCCGATGCGCGCACCGTTGTGTTCGAGCTGGACCGGGCCGTCGGCCTGTTCCCGGTCTTGATGCGCGAGTTCTACCCTCTGCCGCGCCACGCCGTGGAGGCGCGCCCGGAAACCTGGGCTCGGGCCGCGAACTGGGTCAGCGCCGGGCCGTACACGCTCGCGGACAACGGCGCGCTGCGCTATCGCCTGGAGAAGAATCCCCGCTTTGACGCCGCCGACAGTGTCGCCGTCGGTGCGATTGAAGTGACCGTCATCGAAGACGCCGCGGCGAGGGCGCGCGCGTTCCGGGCGGGCGATCTCGACCTCGCCGACCGGCCGCCGAGCGATCAGATCGCTTTTTTGCGCGAGCGGCTGGGCGACCAGCTGCGCGCGTACGATGCGCCGATCCTGTCTTACGTGAAGGTCAATTGCGCAAAACCCCATCTCGGGGATCCGCGGGTGCGGCGCGCCTTGTCTCTGGCGATCGACCGGCAGCGGCTGAACCGGCAGTTCTTCAACGGCGAAGCCGCGCCCACCGACCGGGTGATCCCTGATCCCGACGCACCACCCCCGTCCGGCGCCCGCCCCGACGCGGCGCGCGCCCTGCTCGCCGAGGCCGGCTACGGTCCGGACCGCCCGCTGAGCGTCACGGTGCGCGCCACCGCCGGCGACCGCGACGAGGTGGCGGTGGCGATGATGGACGATCTCGCCGCGGCGGGCGTGCGCGCGACCCTTCTGGCGAGCTATCCGCTGGACCTCTACCAGGCCGTGGACGCGGGCGATTTCGATCTGGCGCTAGCCCGTTTCAACCGCGGGCTGAAATCCGACCCGGACTTCATGATCCAACCGTTCTCGCGCACCGGCTTCGCCGACAACACCAACTGGACCGGCGCGCAGCGCGAGGCGTTCGACACGCTGATCGCGGCGGCGAACGGCGAACCTGACGCCGCGCGGCGCCGAGGGCTGCTGTCGGAAGCCGAGCGCATCTTTCTAGAGGAGGCGAGCTCGATCCCGCTCCTGTTTGAAAGGGCCTACTGGATGATCGGCTCGCGCGTTGAGGCGCCGGACACCCTCCAGCCCCAGCTCTGGCGCGATCTGGTGCTCAGGTGAGGCGGCTCGCAGTCGCCGCGCGCTAATCCTCGTCACGCACCAAACGCAGCAGGTCCCCGGGCTCGCACTCCAACGCCTCGCAGATGCGCGCCAGCGTTTCGAACCGTACGCCCTTGATCTTGCCGGTCTTGATTTGAGATAGCGCCACTTCGGACACGCCTATGCGCTCGGCGAGGTCCTTTGAGCGCATGCGGCGCTCCGCAAGCAAGACATCCAGCCGCATCTCCACGCGCAGGCTCACAGAATCCGCTCCAGCTCGTCCTCGGCGCGCCCGGCCTCCGCCAGCAAATTGGCCACGACGAAAATGGACAGGGCGGTGAAGATCGCGGCGAGTTCCGGGGTCCCCACTGCAATCTGGACATATCCTCGCTCGCCCGGCGCAAGATGGGTGAGATACGCCGTCAAAGCCGCGCCCTGAAGCGGGCGCACAAGCGCCACCAGCAAAAGCGCGGTCGCGAAGGCGCGAAAATGCCCCAGACTCCACGGGCGGAACGCCGCTCCGTCCGCCGCGGCGAAAAAGAACTTCGATAATCGCCAGCTGCCATAAGCGCCCACCAGCGTAAGCGGCGTCACGATCGCCAGGGCGCCCAGGCGCAAGGGCGTTTCAAGCCAGCCCGCGTCCAGTCCGAGTTGCCGGCTTATGGACAGCTCGAGCCCGGTCTCCATGCCCCCCACGCCCAGCCAGAGCAAAACCTGCAGCAGCGGCACGCCCAGAGCCGCCGCAAGGCTCGCCACGCCCATGGCGCGCGCAAATTTGCGATAGCTCGGCCGAAGGCCCGCCGGCTGGGTGTCGGTGGAAGCAGAGCGTGTCATTATCGGAGCCTTATTAAAGTTTAACTTTAATTTTTTATCCTGCAAATTTATGGAAGGTCAAGCCGTAAGGAGGCCTCGCCATGTACATGCGTTCCTGCATTTTTCTTCTGGCCGGCGCGCTTGCAACCGCGTCCGCCCCGCGTGCGCAGCGATTGAGGCGCCGCCGGACGGGCCGCCGGCGCCCTTTGACCGGCCGGCCGCGATCACACTTCCGGTGGAGGCGTTCAGACCAGGGGACTCAGGTGCGCTCGCGGCCGCGCTCACCGAGGCCGCGGACGGGTTCGCAGACCGCGCGCCGGCCTGGAGCCTCGCCGTCGTGGGGCCGGACGTGACGTGGACCGCGACGCGCGGCGCACCCGCGCAGGCGCGCTTCGCCGCAGGGTCCATCGGCAAGTCGATGACCGCGGCGATCGTCTTCCAGCTGATCGAGGAGGGCCGCCTGTCGCTGCAAGATACCGTAAGCGTCTGGCGTCCGGATCTGCCGAACGCCGGCGCTGTGACCCTTGATCATCTGCTCACCCATCGATCCGGCTATGCGCTCCAGCGCGATATGCCGCCTGGCGAATATGCCCCGCCCGAGGCCGCGTTCGCGCGATTGAAACAGGTGGGCGCTGTGTTCGAACCGGGCGCGGGCTGGGCGTACTCCAACGTCGGGTACATGTTGCTGGGCGACATCATTGCGAAGGTCGAGGGTGAACCGTACGCCGCCGTGCTGCAGCGCCGTATCCTGGGACCGCTGGACCTTTCCCAGACCCACATTCTGAGGCCCGGCGCGCCGGACCCGATGATGGTCGCCGGCCCCTACGCCGCCGCGCCGGTGTCCAGCACCGCAGCCGACCTTGTGGCCTGGTGGCGGGCGCTCCTGGCGGGCGAGGTTGTCGGCCAGGCGTCTTTGGATCGTATGACGGCGCAGGCCTGGCCGATGTTCGGCGCCGCTAAGATGGGCTATGGGCGCGGCGTCCAGATCGCCGACGTCGAACCGGGCCCCGGCCCGCTCATTCTGCACTCAGGCGGCGTGAACGGGTTTGCGGCGACCCTGGCCTGGTCGCCGCGCCACCAGGTGTTCGTTTCAGTTCTGGTCAATGAGCAATCGGTCCCGGCCGAAGCTGCGCTCTGGGCGCTGATTCAGGCGTTGGACGCGGCGCGGGGCTGAACGCCCCCGGCCGCGCCGCGTTATCCCGGCCTTGCAGGTGTTGGGAGAGCCGTTCGTGGCGGATATGAAACTGCTCCGCATCGGAGACCGGGTGGCGCACCCGAAATTCGGCGAGGGCGAGGTGATCGACCTGGACACCCGCCCCAGCGCTGATGCGGACGGGCAGCTGACCTGGCCGGTGGTCGTGCGCTTCGACCATGACGACGCGCGCGCCCTGCGCTCCGATGCGGTGGACAAGATCGGCGAGCCGGCGACGCGCCTGGATGAGCTTGCAGGCACGATCCTGGAGTACGAGGCGCGCGGACGCCGGGCCTTTCAAGCTGTCTCCGCGTTCGCGCGGGTGCTGATCGCGGGCTTCGACCGCTATCTCGATCCGCGCGGCGGGCATGTGGTGGGGGTGCCCGCCGAGGGCGCCTGGGATCCCAAGAAAGACTGGGGCGAGCAGATGTTCGGCCAGGCCCGCCCCGAACATCCCAGCCTTGATCCGATCAAGTTCGCCCTGGCCGTGCGCGTGCGCCACGAAGACACCGACACGGTCTGGTGGATCCGCACCAAGATTAGCGCCGAAGTGACCGGCGAGATCATCCGCGGGCGAATCGAAAACCGGTTCGACTTCGAGCACCGCCCCGACGATCCCGACAGCCTCGACCAGCTGTGCGCGCTGATCTTCAAGGACCTTTGCGCCTTCTACGCCGACGCCATCCACCGCCATGACGGCGACGGCGTCGCCGCGCCCATCGGGTTTGACCTGATGCGGGCGTAAGCGGCTAAGGCGCGCCGTCGCTCAGTGTTTCGTCGAACAGGGCGAGCGAACGCTGCAGCAGGTCGCGCCGGGTCCGCGGCATCTGCAGAAAATGGTTCTCGGTCGCCAGCTCCATATAGGAGAACCCGTCAGCCCCTTCCATTACTTCGGCCAGGCGGCGCGAATGGGTGACCGGCACAACGTCGTCGAGCTGGCCGTGCACCAGCAGCACGGGCATGGTCAGGCGATGGTGCTGGGCGACGGGGCTGATGGCCGCCGCCGCTTCCGCGTCCTGAAAGCGCGACCCCATATAATCCTCCCACCAGTCGAGCGCCGCCCCTGCGCCGTCGCCGGTGTACCGGCCGAGCATGGTGAGCGGCTCGGTCACCGGGGCCACCGCCACGACGCACGCCACTTCCTGCGGCGCGCGCACCGCGCTCATCAGCGCGGCGTACCCGCCATAGGACCCGCCCGTGACGCAGAAACCGCCCTCGCGCGCGATCCCCTCGGCCTGAAGATGGCGCGCGCCGTCAAGGATGTCCTCGATCATCAGGCCGCCGAACTCCCCGAATCCCGCTTCGCGAAACTCGCGGCCATAGCCGGCCGAGCCGCGAAAATTGGGCTGCAGCACCACGTACCCTTGCGAGGCGATCGCCTGCGCCCACCAGTCGAAGCGAACACCGTCGGCGGCGGCCGGTCCGCCATGGGGCAGCACCACCAGCGGCGCCGGCTCGCCGTCATGACCCGGCGGCGTGGTCAGCACAGCGCGGATCTCCAGACCGTCGGCGGCCTCGTATGTGATCATGCTGCGCTCAGGCAGAGGCCGTTCGGCCAGATCGGGATAGGCGCGCCCGAGAAACTGGATGTCGGCCGCCTCACGGTCGTAGAGCAGATATTCGGGCGGCTTGGTCGGCGCACGCGTGGCGAAAAGAATCTTGTTGCGGTCGTCGCTGAAGCTCTCGATCCAGATGTCCTCGCCCATCACTTCGCGCAGGGCGTCATGATCGGCGCGCAGCGCCGGATCAATGATGTAGTGGGACTGCCCGAAAGTGCGCGGCCGCAGCGCCCAGACCTGACCGTAGCGGTCACGCAAGGGGCCCTGATACTCTCCCTCCGGCACGTCGTAGGCCGGGGTGATTTCACCGGTTTCAAGGTCAAGCCGCTTGACCGACGGGTCATCCACACCGATCAGCGCGAGACCGGTTTCATCAACGAAGCCAGCCACATAAGGCCGATCATAACTATGCTCGCCCACGTAGATCGTTCCGCCGCGCTCGCTGCGGATTTCAAAATCGCCATCGTCGAAATCGTAGAACAATTCCGCAGCAATCTCGCCGTCGGCGTCGATGATTCGCTGATAGGACCTGTCTCGTGCGATCCGGCGGCCGCGCCCGTTGTCCAGATTGACGCGGAAGAGCGAGTTCATCGGCTCCGCGTCACGGGGGATGTTGCTTCAGGTGCGCGAATAGCCTTCGCGCACCACCGTGAGTTCCACCAGAACGTGATCGGGATCGTCGCGCAGCAAGGATACGACGTTGGCGTTGGAGGAATAGGCGCGCTGATTGTCCATCATCGGCAGGGTCTCTTTGGTCTCCAGATCGACGATCAGAGCCCGCCAAATCGGCCAGGTCTGGCGCCCGGCGGTCGTTGTGACGCTGGAGATGAACCCGAATTCCATCACGAGCTTGGTGTTGCTGGCGAAGTAAAAGCCGCCCGTCGCAACCCCGTCGGGGATAGGCAGGCTCGTCGTGCCGCCTTCGGTGTCGGCGACGCAGACGCGGCGCGCGCTTCGGGTCGGGCAGGAAAATGCGAGCCAGCGTCCGTCTGCGGACACTTCAGCCTGCTCGAAATCAGGCAGGCGCGTGTAAGCGTCGAGCGACGGCGTCTGGGCCGCAAGGGCCAGCGCGCCTGAGACTGCAAGCGAAATCATGGTCATCCCCCCGAAAAATCTCCAAGGTTGAGCATTGGACAAGTTTTCGCGCCTGTAAAGCGTCGGGCGCGCACTGTCCCCCGCCTCCCCCTGACTCTCCCCTCGCCAAACCCGCGCCCACGCGTTAGAGACGGGTTTCAGCGTTCATCGACGTGCGACCCCCTGACCGGAGCCCTTTCCTCCGGCCGGGCGTTTGCGCGCGCAAAGACGAAAGAGCTCGCCCCATGCCCAAGCGCACCGATATCTCCTCCATCCTGATCATCGGCGCCGGGCCCATCGTCATCGGGCAGGCCTGCGAGTTCGACTATTCGGGAGTCCAGGCGGTCAAGGCGCTGAAGGAGGAGGGCTACCGGGTGATCCTGGTGAACTCCAACCCGGCCACGATCATGACCGATCCGGGGCTGGCCGACGCCACATACGTGGAGCCGATCACGCCGGAGATGGTCGCCAAGGTGATCGAGAAAGAGCGCCCCGACGCGATCCTACCCACCATGGGCGGGCAGACGGCCCTGAACTGCGCGCTGGAGCTGGACCGGCGCGGCATTCTGGACGCGTTCGGCGTGGAGATGATCGGCGCGCGCGCCGACGTCATCGACAAGGCGGAGAATCGCGAGCGCTTCCGCACCGCCATGGACAAGATCGGGCTTGAAAGCCCGAAATCGCGCTCGGTGAACACCATGGCCGAAGCCGAGGCGGTGCTGGCCGAGCTGGGGCTTCCCACCGTCATCCGCCCCAGCTTCACCATGGGCGGCACGGGCGGGGGCATCGCCTACAATATCGAGGAATTCCGCGAGATCGTCGCGTCCGGGCTCTACAACTCGCCGGTCAACGAGGTGCTGATCGAGGAAAGCGTTCTGGGCTGGAAGGAGTACGAGATGGAGGTGGTCCGCGATAAGGCGGACAATTGCATCATCGTGTGCTCCATCGAGAACATCGATCCCATGGGGGTGCACACCGGCGATTCCATCACCGTGGCGCCCGCCCTCACCCTCACCGACAAGGAATACCAGCGCATGCGCACCGCCTCGCTGGCGGTGCTGCGCGAGATCGGGGTGGAGACCGGCGGCTCGAACGTGCAGTTCGCCGTGAACCCCGAAGACGGGCGCATGGTGGTGATCGAGATGAACCCGCGCGTGTCGCGCTCGTCCGCGCTGGCGTCGAAGGCCACCGGCTTTCCCATCGCCAAGGTCGCGGCCAAGCTGGCGGTGGGCTACACGCTGGATGAGATCGACAACGACATCACCGGCGGCGCCACGCCGGCCTCGTTTGAACCGACGATCGACTACGTGGTCACCAAGATCCCGCGCTTTGCGTTTGAAAAATATCCCGGCGCCAAGGCGAGCCTCACCACCTCCATGAAGTCGGTGGGCGAGGCCATGGCGATGGGCCGCACCTTCCAGGAGTCGGTGCAAAAAGCCCTGCGCAGCCTGGAGACCGGGCTGTCCGGCTTTGACGAGATCGCCATTGAGGGTCTTGAAGAAGCCGAGAACCAGAGCGCACGGCGCACCGCGGTGATGGCCGCCCTCTCCCAACCCACGCCCGACAGGCTGCGCGTCATCGCCCAGGCTTTCCGCGAAGGGCTCACGATCGAGGACGTGCACCAGGCGTGCTCCTACGAGCCCTGGTTCCTGCGCCAGATCGAGGACATCGTGGCGGCCGAAGAGCAGGTCCGCATGCTGGGGCTGCCCAAGGACCCCGACGGGCTGTTCGCGCTTAAAGCCATGGGCTTTTCCGACGCGCGCCTGGCGGTGCTGTCAAAGACCGATGAGGACGGCGTGCGGGCGCTTCGCTGGCGGCTGGACGTACGCCCGGTGTTCAAGCGCGTGGACACCTGCGCGGCCGAGTTCGAGGCCGCGACGCCCTACATGTATTCCGCCTACGAGCCGGGAGGGGAATGCGAAAGCCGGCCGACGAACCGCCGCAAGGCGATCATCCTGGGCGGAGGCCCCAACCGGATCGGCCAGGGCATCGAGTTTGATTATTGCTGCTGCCACGCAGCCTTCGCGTTCGAGGAGATGGACATCGAGTCCATCATGGTGAACTGCAACCCCGAAACCGTCTCCACCGACTACGACACCGCCGACCGGCTGTATTTCGAGCCGCTCACCATTGAAGACGTGCTCGAGCTGATCGAGACCGAACGCCGGAGCGGCGAGCTTCTGGGCGTGGTGGTGCAGTATGGCGGGCAGACGCCGCTGAAACTTGCGGCGGGTCTTGAAGAGGCCGGGGTGCCGATCCTGGGAACCGCGCCGGACGCCATCGACCTGGCCGAAGACCGCGAGCGCTTCAAGGCGCTTCTGGACGAGCTGAAGCTGAAACAACCGCCCAACGCCATCGCCCGCTCCGAAGCCGAGGCCGCCGTGGCGGCGAAACAGCTGGGCTTCCCGCTGGTCCTGCGCCCCAGCCATGTTTTGGGCGGGCGCGGCATGGAGATCGTGCGCGAGCAGGAGAGCTTCGAGCGCTATATCCGCGAGGCGGTGCACGTCTCCGGCAAGGCGCCGCTTCTGCTCGATCGGTACCTGTCCGACGCGGCGGAAGTGGACGTGGACGCGGTGTGCGACGGCGACGAGGTGTGGATCGCCGGGGTGATGGCGCATATCGAGGAGGCCGGCGTGCATTCTGGCGACAGCGCCTGCTCGCTGCCGCCGCACTCGCTCGCGCCCCATATCGTCGAGGAGCTGCGCCGCGAGACCGAAGCGCTGGCCAAGGCCATCGGCGTCAAAGGCCTGATGAACGTCCAGTTCGCGGTGAAGGGCGAAGACATTTACCTGCTTGAGGTGAACCCGCGCGCCAGCCGCACCGTGCCCTTCGTCGCCAAGGCCATCGGCGCGCCTGTGGCGAAGATCGCCGCCCAGGTCATGGCCGGCGCGAAGCTGGCCAAGATCCACACCCCGCCCGACGAGCCCGGCCATATCGCGGTGAAAGAGGCGGTCATGCCCTTCGCCAAATTCCCCGGCGTCGATCCCGTTCTCGGCCCGGAGATGCGCTCCACCGGCGAGGTGATGGGCATCGACAGCGCGTTCGAAAGCGCCTTCGCCAAGGCCCAGCTGGGCGCCGGGGTGAACCTGCCGCGCACCGGGGCGGTGTTCGTGTCGCTGAAGGATCCGGACAAGGCGGCCATGATCGAGCCGTGCCGCACGCTGACTGAAATGGGCTTCGAGCTCCTGGCCACCGGCGGCACCGCGAAGGCGCTCCAGGACGCCGGCGTGACGGTGCGCCGGGTCAACAAGGTCTATGAAGGCCGGCCCGACATTGTGGACGCGATCAAGAACGGCGAAGTGCAGCTGGTGTTCAACACCACCGAAGGCGCGCGCTCGCTTTCGGACAGTTTCACCATCCGCCGCTCGGCGCTTGAGATGAAGGTGCCGTGCTATACGACCGCGAGCGCCGCACGCGCCGCGGTGAAGTCCATCGCCGCAATCGACGCGGGACAGCTTGAACCGCGCTCGCTCCAGTCATATCGTAATGGATCGGCGGCCGGCTGAAACCATTCCCAAGGCCGGGCGTAAATGCGTGATTAGGACGCGAGAAAAAGCACATCCATGCAGAAGATTCCCATGACCGCCGAGGGCCATCGGGCGCTCGACGAAGAACTTAAGCACCTTAAATCCGTTGAACGCCCCCAGGTGATCCAGGCGATCTCCGAGGCGCGCGAGCACGGCGATTTGAGCGAAAACGCGGAGTATCACGCCGCCAAGGAACGCCAGGGCTGGATCGAAGGCCGGGTGCAGGAGCTTGAGGACAAGCTCGCGCGCGCCCAGGTCATCGACACCTCCAAGATGGGCGGCGACCAGGTGAAGTTCGGCGCCACGGTGACCCTGGTGGACGAGGACACCGAGACTGAAAGCACTTACAAGATCGTCGGCGACGACGAGGCCGACGTGAAATCAGGCAAGGTCTCCCTCTCCTCGCCCATCGCGCGCGCGCTGATCAACAAGGAAACCGGCGACGTGGTCGAAGTGACCGCGCCCGGCGGCGTGAAGAGCTACGAGATCTTGAAGGTCGAGTGGAAGTAGAGGCAAGCGTGCGTTGCGCGCCGCTTCCACGTCAGACGTTACCGTTCCCCGGCGAGCGTCCCGGAATTAATGAGCGCTGCAGGATCCCCGTCTCACCCCGGATTAGGCCCGGGGGGATGATCCGGGGAACGGTTCTGCTCTGATCCCCACACCCGTTCCCCGGCGAGTGTCCCGGCGAAAGCCGGGACCGAGGCCGGGGCCTTGGCGCCGCCCCGGATAGAGCACCGGTGCGGCCGGGCGGTTCGCTCCGGCGTTCTTGATTGAAGCGCTGCAGGATCCCGGTTCCGCACCCGGCCTACGCCGGGAGACGGACCGGGAAACGGGTTTGTCGGCGAGTGCGTCCGCGTCCGGAGCTTGACCCGCGCGTCGGTGCGCGGACCATGGCGGCCATGAAAGAGCTTTCCTGTTTCGTGGTGTCCGACGGGCGGCGCGGCATCGAAAACCAGGCGCTGGGGCTGGCTGAGGCCGTGGGCCGGCGCCGGGCCTTGCGCATCCTGCCGATCCATCTGGACAAGGGCGGGGATCCGCCCGACCCGGGGCCGATCGCGCCGGATCTGTGGATCGGGTGCGGGCGCGCCGCGGTGAAGGCGGCGCCGGCGTTCCGGCGCGCCCACCCGAAGGCGGTGATGGTCTACGTCCAGGACCCGCGCACGAACCACGAGGTGTTCGACCTGATCGTACCACCGCGCCATGATCGGCTCTCCGGGCGCAACGTTCTGCCCATTCTCGGCTCGCCGAACCGGATCCAGGCCGATCGTCTTGATGAGGCGCGCGAGAGCTTCGCCGCCGAGCTTGAGCGCCTTCCCGCCCCCCGCGCCGCGTTTCTCATCGGCGGCGACAGCAAGCATCACCGCTTTTCCACAGCGGCGTGCGATTATCTGCTGGGCCGGATCGAGCAAGTGCGCCAGATGGGCCAGTCCCTGATGATCACCACGAGCCGGCGCACCCCGCCTGCGCTGGCCGCCGCGTTGGCCGAGCGCTATGGCGAGGCGGAAGATGTCTGGCTGCATTCCGGCGACGGGCCGAACCCCTATTTCGCCTTCCTTGCCGGCGCCGACCATATCTTCGTGACCGAAGACAGCACCAACATGCTCACCGAGGCCGCAGCCACAGGGAGACCGGTGTTCAGGCTGAGCGTCGACGGCGATCCGGGCAAGTTCCGCGATCTCTACGCCGGACTTGAAGGCCACGGCGCCCTGCGCCCCTGGCTGGGCGTGCTGCATGACTGGGACTACCCGCCGCTTCACGAGACCCGGCGCGCCGCTGAGCACGTGGTTGAAATCTTGGAGCGGAAAGCCGAGCTATAGCGCCATGAACGGCGCGCCTGCACGCGGCGCCGACTCACGCTTTGATGCGCGCCCTGCTAGGCTGCGCCCGCAAGACAATAAAGGACACGATTCTATGGCCGAGACCCGTCACGCCAAGCTCGTCATCATCGGATCGGGCGCGGCCGGTTACACCGCCGCCATCTACGCCGCGCGCGCCATGCTGGAGCCGCTTTTGATCTCCGGCATGCAGCCGGGCGGCCAGCTGACCATCACCACCGACGTGGAGAATTATCCCGGCTTCGCCGACGTCATCCAGGGGCCCTGGCTGATGGAGCAGATGCGCGCCCAGGCCGAGCATGTGGGCACCGCCTTCGCCGACGATCTGATCGTGGAGGCGGACCTGTCGAAACGCCCGTTCACGATGAAAGGCGATTCCGGCACGGTCTACACCGCCGACGCGGTGGTGATCGCCACCGGCGCCAGCGCCAAATGGCTGGGGCTTGAAAGCGAGCAGGCCTTCCAGGGCTTCGGCGTGTCGGCGTGCGCCACCTGCGACGGGTTTTTCTACCGCGAGAAGGAGGTCGTCGTGGTCGGCGGCGGCAACACCGCCGTTGAAGAAGCGCTGTTCCTGACGAACTTCGCCAGCAAGGTCACCCTGGTGCACCGCCGCGACTCCTTGCGCGCGGAAAAGATCATGCAGGACCGCCTGTTCAACCATCCCAAGGTGGAGGTGGTCTGGGACAGCGTGCTTGAGGAGATCACCGGCGAGGACAAGCCGGTCAAAGGCGTCACCGGCGTGCGGGTGAAGAACGTGAAGACCGGCGAAATCGCCGAGCGGCCCGCCGACGGCGTCTTTATCGCCATCGGCCATGCGCCCGCCACCGAGCTTTTCAAGGACCAGCTGGAGACCAAAACCGGCGATTATCTGATCACCAAGCCGGACTCCACCGCCACCTCCATCCCCGGCGTGTTTGCGGCCGGCGACGTCACCGACGACAAGTACCGCCAGGCGGTGACCGCCGCCGGCATGGGCTGCATGGCTGCGCTGGAGGCCGAACGCTTCCTCGCCGAGCAGGGGGCGATGAACGGCCCCGACGACAGCAAGACCGAGGGCGTAAAAGCCGCTGAAGAAAGCGAAAAAGCCACCGACGCGGCGTAGGCGAACTGCGCATTCGGGCTAAATGACGAAACGGTCATTTGATTTCGACGCCGGCTTGGTTCAACTCTGCGTCATTGTTGGTTTCGCTGTCAGGGGCGCGTCATGACGCAGGGTTGGCGAGTTTTCGTTCTCATCGCGGCGGTCGCCGCCTTCATCGCGCCAGCCGCCGCTCAGGGGCCCGCCGACCGGTTCGGACGCTTCGCCGAGCATGACCCGGACAGCGAGATCGTGCTGGACTTCTCGGTCTGGACCGAGATGTTGCGCGCCATCGTCTATGACGTCGGGATGAGCGACCGCTACATCCCCAAGGGCCGAATCATCGAAACAGGCAGCCGCGTCACCGGTCAAAGCACCTCGCGCTATCGCACCGAGGGCAATCGGGTGATCTTCCACCTTTTGGAGGATTTTCACCTTGAAGCGCTGAGCGCCTACCGCGCCGACCTGACCGCGCTGCCCGATCAGGTGTCCCTGGCCCGCCTCAACAAAGATCAGCAGCTCGCCTACTGGCTGAACCTTCACAACGTTATCGTCATCGACGAGATCGCGAAACGCTATCCGATGCGCGCGCTCAACCGGGTGCGCATGGACGATGGCGAAATCCTGCACGACAGCGTGGTCGCCACGATTGAAGGCGTGCCCCTCACCCTCACCGATATTCGCAACAATATTGTCGGGCGTTACTGGGACACCCCGCTGGCCATGTACGGCTTTTACTACGGGGCGATCGGCGGGCCGAGCCTGCAGGCGCGCGCCTTCACCGGCTCGAGCCTGCGCCCAGTGCTCAGCCGGAACGCCCGCGAATACGTGAACGCCCTGCGCGGCGTGGAGAATTCCGAGTACACGCTGCGCGTCTCACAGATCTATTTTGACAACCAAAGGCTGTTCCCGAACTGGCCCGAAGACCTGTTCGCCCATCTCGACGCGTTCGCCGATGAAGATGTCTCGGCTCTGGTCGAGACCGCGGACCGGGTCCGCGCCATACCGTTCGAGTGGGATATCGCAGACATGACGAACGGCGCCGGCGAGTGCGGCGGCGGGATCCGGCGCAACGTTCAGCAGGACATCTCCTCCGGTCCCGGGGGCGGCGCTGCGAGCCTGGCGTCCTGCACGCCCCTGCCGCCGACGGCGCGCAATCTCACGATCGAGGTTCAACAGCGCCGCCTGCGCCTGATCCGCGACGGTGCGCTGGGGCGGGTGGTGATCACCGATGTCGCGACCGAAGACGAGGACCACTCCCGCTCCGGCGGCGCCAGCGGCAGCCTGGTGGGGCAGAGCGAACGCGAACCTGAAGGGTAGGCGTTCAAAACCGGTTGGCGCCCCGTGCCCGCTTCGCTAACACCGGTATGATGCTTAAAGACGCCGCCCCCGCCCTTCGCCTGGACCAGCTCCGCTTCGCTTATCGGCGCGGCGGGCCGGTCGTCGTGGACATTGCGCGGTTCGAGATCGCCGCGGGCGAGCGCGTGTTTCTCAAAGGCGCCAGCGGCTCGGGCAAATCCACGCTTCTGGGTTTGATCGCCGGCATCCTTCAGGCAGGCCAGGGCGAGGTCAGCGTGCTGGGCGAGCCCATGCACGCGATGGCTCCGGCCGCCCGAGACCGGCTGCGCGCCGCGCGCCTGGGCGTGGTGTTTCAGATGTTCAATCTGTTGCCCTACCTGCCGGTGGGCGCGAACGTCACCCTGCCCTGCCGGTTCTCCGCCGAGCGCGCGAAAGCCGCCTCGGCGGCCGGCGGCGCGGACGCTGAAGCCCGCCGCCTGCTGTCCGGCCTCGGGCTCGACCCCGGCGCGGTGTGGACGCGGCGCGCCAGCGAGCTTTCAGTGGGCCAGCAACAGCGCGTCGCCGCGGCGCGCGCGCTCATCGGCGGGCCGGGGCTTATTCTCGCCGACGAACCCACCAGCGCCCTCGACGCCGACAGCCGCGACAGCTTCATCACTCTTTTGAAGGAGGAGTGCGAGGCGTCCAACGCGGCCCTTCTGTTCGTCAGCCATGACGGCGGCCTCGCCGATCATTTCGACCGGGCGCTGGACCTATCCGAGCTGAACGCAGCCCATCCCGAGCGTGCAGGAGCTTCGCCATGAGCGGGCGATTTCCCATCCTGTCGCTGGCGCTGCGCTCGATTTCCAACCGGGCCGGCACGGCGCTGCTCACCATCCTCACCGTGGCCATCTCGGTGACCCTGTTTCTGGGCGTTGAGAAGGTGCGTCACGGTGCGCGCGCGAGCTTTGAAAACACCATCGCGGGCGTGGACCTGATCGTGGGCGCGCGCTCAAGCCCGGTGAACCTGCTGCTCTATTCGGTCTTCCATATCGGGGACGCCACCAACAACATCACCTGGGAAAGCTATCAAGCCGTCGCCAGCGCGCCGGGCGTGGCCTGGACGGTGCCGGTGAGCCTTGGCGATTCCCATCGCGGCTACCGCGTGGTGGGCACGACGCAAGGCTATTTCGAGCACTACCAGTATGGCGACGGGCGGCCCGTCCGGTTCGCCCAAGGCGGGCCGTTCGACGATCTGTTCGAGGCGGTCGTGGGCGCGGAACTGGCGCGCGAGCTGGACTATGATCTCGGCCAGGAGATCATAGTCGCCCACGGAATGGGCGCGGTGAGCTTTGTCGAGCACGACAATAATCCGTTCACGATCACCGGCGTTCTGGCGCCCACCGGCACCCCGCTCGACCGCTCGGTGTTCGTCACGCTGGAGGCCATCGAAGCGATTCATCTGGAAGGCGCGACCGGGGCCGGCTCAAGCCTGCCGGCCGGTGAGCTGCGCGCCATGGACTTGTCGCCCGAAGCGATCACCGCATTCTATGTGGGCCTGTCCAGCCCCGTCGCCGCGCTGCGCCTGCAGCGCCAGGTGAACACCTATCCTGAAGAGCCGCTGCAGGCGGTGCTGCCCGGCGTGGCGCTCGCCCAGCTATGGAGCGTGGTCGGCGCGGCCGAGCGAACGCTGGCGGCCGTGGCGGCCTTCGTGGTGGCGGTCGGCCTTGTCTCGATCCTCACCGCCATCCTCACCAGCCTCAATGAGCGCCGGCGTGAAATGGCGATCCTGCGCGCCCTCGGCGCGCGGCCCCACCATGTCTTCGCGCTGCTCGTGGCCGAAAGCGCGCTGCTGGCGCTGGCCGGCGCGGTGATCGGGACAGGGCTGACATATGGCGGGCTGGCGCTGGGCGCGCCGCTGATCGAAGCGCGCTTCGGGCTACTTCTGCCAGGCCTGGTTCCCGGGCTTTACGACCTGGCGATCATCGCCCTGGTGACCCTGGCCGCGTCGGTGCTCGGATTGCTTCCGGCCTGGCGCGCCTATCGCAATTCGCTCGCCGACGGGATGACGGTCCGGCTTTAAAGGCCGGCTGAAATCCGCCTGCGCTTATCTCGCCATTCATCGATCGCACCGCCATAATGCGCGCGCGGGCGGCGGACGGAGTCGGACATTTCATGGACTGGGACAAGCTGAAGACGTTTCACGCCGCGGCCGAGGCGGGCTCGCTCACCGGCGCGGCGGAATTGCTGAACCTCTCCCAGTCCGCGGTGAGCCGCCAGATCTCCGCGCTGGAGGCGGAGCTGGGGGTGAAGCTCTTTCACCGCCATACGCGCGGCCTTCTGCCCACCGAGCCGGGCCGGGTGCTGTTCACCGCCGCGGCCGAAGTCTCCGCCAAGATCGCGCTGGCTGAAGCCCATCTGCAGGACATTCGCGACGAGCCCTCCGGCCTGCTGCGGGTCACCGCGCCCACCGCGCTGGGCGCAATCTGGCTGGCGCCGCGCCTGAGCCGGTTCCGTGAGCAGTTTCCGCAGATCCGCATCCGGCTCCTGCTGGTCGATCACGAGCTGGACATCGCGAACCTGGAGGCCGACATCGCGCTGCGCCCCTGGGCCTCGACGCAGAACGACGTGATCCAGAAAAAGCTGATGCAGGTGGACCAGCACCTCTACGCCAGCGAGCCCTATCTCAGGCGCAAGGGCGCGCCGCCCGATCTTGACGATCTCGACCGCCACGACTTCGTCGCCTACGGCCCGAAGCACATGGCGCCGATTCCGAATCTGAACTGGCAGCTGAGCCTCGGCCTCACCCCCGGCGCGGCGCCGCGCGAACCGGTGATCGAGGCCAACACCATCAACGGCATGATGAAAGCGGCCGAGGCGGGGCTGGGGCTCGCCGGGCTTCCCGACTACGTGGCGCGCGAGAACGACAAGCTGCAGCGCGTCCTGCCCGACCACGCCGGCCCGCCGTTCGAGGTCTACATGCTCTACCCCCAGGAGCTGCGCGGCTCCCGGCGGATCGCCGCCTTCAGCGAGTTCCTCAGCGAAGAGGTCAAGCGCTGGGAGGCGTGAGGCGCGGAACCGCCGTCCGCCCGCCCCCGTTCGGCGGGGCATGGACCTCATCTACTATCCCGACGACCGGCCGGGCGTCACCCGGCGCAAGTGCGGGCGCGGCTTCACCTTTTTCGATCCCGACGGCGCCCGGATCACCGACGGCGCAGAGCGCGCGCGGTTGAAGGCGCTGGCGGTGCCGCCGGCCTATGAGCAGGTCTGGATGAGCCCGATTCCCAACGGGCACTTGCAGGCCACGGGCCGGGACGCCAAGCGGCGCAAGCAATACCGCTATCACCCGGACTGGACCGCGGCGCAGGCCGCGACGAAGTATGATCGCCTCGCCGACTTCGCCGGCGCCCTGCCCAGCCTTCGCCGCTGGATCGCCGACCGGCTGAAGGGCGAGGTGGGCGCGCGCGACACTGCGATCGCCGCGGCGCTGGCGTTGATCGACCGCGGCGCCATGCGGGCGGGCACGCCGGAATACGCCGAAGAGAACGAGAGTTACGGCGCCACCACCCTGCGTGAGGCGCATGTGGCGGTGAATGGGGCGTCGATCCGGCTCGACTATACCGCCAAGGGCGGACGCGCGGTGACGCGGCGCCTGCGCGGCGCCCGCCTGGCTGAGGTGCTGGAGGAGAGCGCGGACCTGCCCGGCGCGGAGCTTCTGACCTGGCTCGATGACGGCGACACCGCCCACAGGGTGCGCTCCGAGGCGCTGAACCAGGTGCTGGAAAGCGTGTGCGGAGACGGCGTTACGGCCAAGACCCTGCGCACCTGGCACGGCACGCATGCAGCCTATCTCGCCGCGCTTGAAACCCGCCCGGCCACGATCAAGGCGATGAGCGAAGCCGCCTCCGAGCGCCTGCAGAACACCCCCGCCATTGCGCGGGCCAGCTACATCCATCCCCGCGTCGTGGCGCTCAGCGAGAAATCCCCCGATTTTCTCGACGATCTTCTCACTAATCTCAGGGCCGCTCCGGACGGGCTGCGCCGCGGCGAGGCGGAGCTGGGGACGGTCCTCAACTAGCCGGCGCCCGTGCGCGAAATGCGTCGAAGCGGCGCTGGTGGGGGTGAAGCCGTTCATACTTGGCTGCACGCCTTGAAACGAAAACGGCCCCGCCGGAAGCGGGGCCGTCTGCGGTCTGGATGAAGGCTTTATGTCTAGCCGCCGCTCACCTCAGGCTGACCCAGGAAGGGCAGGGTGAGGCCGAACGTGTCGGCGAGGCCGGCGATGATGATCAGCGCCACCGCGATCGGCGCGAGATAGCGGATGGTGAAGCGCCAGTAGCCGAAGAAGCCGTTGGAGGCTTCCTCCAGCTCCTTGCGCATCAGCGCCCGAGAAACCACCCAGCCGGTGAACAGGGCGATCAGCAGCCCGCCCATGGGCAGCAGGAACTTGCCCGACACCACGTCCAGCAGATCGAAGAAGCTTCCCGACATCGCAGCCGCGATTCCCAGAAGGAAGATGATCGCGCCAAAGAACAGCGCGGAGCCCACGCGGCCGAAATCGGTGTGCTCCTCACCGAACGCCACGATCACCTGCAAAAGCGAGATGGAGCTCGTCAGCGCGGCGATGAAGGCGAGCGCAAAGAACGCCGTGCCCACCCACTGGCCGCCGGGCATCTGGGCGAAGGCGGCGGGCATGGTTTCAAAGAACAGGCCCGGCCCGGCGCCGGCGTCCATGCCGAAGACGAATACGAACGGGAAGATCGCAAAGCCTGCGATGATCGCCACCATGGTGTCGGCGCCGGCGATGATGCCGGAGGACTGGGGCAGATTGTCTTCCCGGCGCAGGTAAGAGCCGTAGGTGATCATGATCGCCGAGCCCACCCCGATGGAGAAGAAGGCCTGCCCCAGCGCTTCGAGCACGGTGTTCGGCGTGATCAGCGAGATGGTGGCGGGGTTGAAGAAGGAGATGATCGCCTTGGACTGATCCTCCGGCGCGATTCCGCGCGCGGTCAGCAGGGCGACCTCCTCCTCGGACAGGGTGAGATCGGGCACGAAGAGATAGCGCGCCGCCGCGCCGACATCGCCGGCCACCGCGCCGTAGATCACCATGCCCACAAGCATGATGAAGAAGAGCGGCATGAGGATCGTCACGGCGCGTTCGATGCCTGCGGTGACGCCCAGACAGACAATGCCGATCGTCACCAGCATGAAGCCGGCGTGCCACATGATCACGGTGTTCGTGTCACCGGTGAGCAGGCCGAATTGTTCAGCCGCGGTGACCGGATCCATTTCGACGAACACGCCCTGGACCATCTGGAAGACATAGGCCGCGACCCAGCCGGCCACGACCGAGTAGAAGCAAAGAATCAGAACGCCGCCGGCCATGCCGACCCAGCCGGCGATGGACCACAGTTCCGACGCGCCGGCGTCGAACGCCATCTTGCGCGTCGAACCCACCGCGCTGGCGCGCGCATGGCGGCCCACAGACAGTTCGGCGAGAAGGATCGGGAAGGCGATCAGCGCCACGCACACCAGATAGACCAGAACGAAGGCCGCGCCCCCGTTCTCGCCGGCGGTGTAGGGAAAGCGCCAGAAATTGCCCAGACCCACCGATGAGCCGATGGCGGCCATCAAAAAGCCGAAGCGTGTATTCCAGGTGCCATGCGCCGCAGGACCCGCCATGTGATGTTCTCCCCTCCCCGGGCGCTGCGCCCTCCGCGCGCACCTTCAAACACCGCACGGCAAGGTGCGGCGGATTGGCGCGGAGCGTGAGCGAAACCGCTCGAAAGATCAAGCATGCCTGCCAGATCGGAGCGGGAGCGAAGGAGCGGAGCGCCCCTATCCGAACAGACCCGCGCCCTTGGGGGGTTCGGCGCCGCGGTGGACGTGGGCGCCGAGGATGAGACCCAGGCCGAACAGCACCGTCATCATCACCGTGCCGCCGTAAGAGATCATCGGCAAAGGCACCCCGACCACGGGCAGAAGCCCCATCACCATGCCCACATTGATGAAGACGTAGAGCGCGAACGTCGTCGCCACACCCATCACGGTGAGGCGCAGGAAGGTGGAGCGGCACGAGGCGGCGATGAGCACGCAGTTGGCCAGCACCAGGGCGTAAAGGCCCAGCACGAACACCCCGCCGACAAAGCCGAACTCCTCGCCCAGCATGGTGAAGATGAAGTCGGTCTGCTTTTCGGGCAGGAAGTTCAGGTGCGCCTGGCTGCCCTGCATATAGCCCTTGCCCGTCGCGCCGCCGGAGCCCAGCGCGATCTTCGACTGCAGGATCTGATACCCCTCGCCCATGGGGTCGGCCTCAGGGTCGAGGAAGGTCTGGATCCGCGAAAGCTGATAGGGCTGGATGAAATACTGCAGATACACCCAGGCGCCGGTGAGCGCGAAGCCCAGCGCGCCCATAATCACCTTCCAGGACAGCCCCGCCATGAACACGATGGCCGCGCCCGTAGCCGCCAGCAGCACGGCCGTGCCCAGGTCCGGCTGCATGACGATGAGCGCCATGGGCGCGCCGATCATCGCGGCGGGGATCATCAGTCCGCCAAGGCTGGAGACCCGCTCCTCGGGCAGGTCGTGATAATACCGCGCCAAGGCCAGAACGAGCGCCACCTTCATCAGCTCCGAGGGCTGCATGCGGATCGGACCGATATCGATCCAGCGCTGGGCGCCCATGGCGGTGACGCCGAACAGCTCCACCCCGATCAAAAGAATCAACGCACCGAGATAGGCGGGATACGCGATCCCCATCCAGAAGCGCGGCGGGAATAGCGCCACGGCCACCATCAGGGTCAGCCCGGCGGTGAAGCGAACGGCGTGGCGGGACGCGTAGGGATCCCAGGCGCCGCCCTCCACCGAGTACAGCATGCCCACACCGATTAAGCCGATCAGCACGATCAGCAGCACGAAGGCCCAGTTCACCTCAAAGAGCTTTTCGCGAAAACCGCGCGGAACCGACTGGGTGAATACGCCCATGGCCTCAGCCCTCCGCGGTGTCGTTGGCGGGCCGCGCGACGTCGGCGATGGGTCCCACAGGCCGCGAGGCCGGGTCGCGCTCCACCAGGTCGCGCAGGATATCGCGCGCCGGGCGCGCCGCGGCGGTGGAGCCGCCCCCGCCGTGCTCGACCACCACCGCCACCGCATAGCGCGGCGCCGCGGCTGGCGCATAACCGACGAACAGGCCGTGATTTCTCAAGCGCCAGGGCAGGTCTTCCTGGTCGCGCACCCCGGCCGCGCGCTCCTCGGCGCTGATGGAATAGACCTGGGCGGTGCCGGTCTTGCCGCACATCTCCACCCCCTCGATGCCCAGCCCCCGCCCGGCGTCGAGCGTCCAGTAGGAGGTGCCGCCCGGCTCATGGACCACGGCGCGCATCGCCTGGTGCACGCGCTGGCGGTTTTCCTCGTTAAAGCCCAGATCCTCGAACTGGTGGCCGGGGCCGCGCGGAAACAGGGTGGGCTCCACCGCCTTTCCGGTGGCCACGCGCGCGGTCATCACCGCAAGCTGCAGGGGCGAGGCCAGCAAATCGCCCTGGCCGATGCCCACATTGTACATGTCGCCCGTGGTCCACGGTGCGCCGCGGCGCGCGCGCTTCCAGGCCGGGCTGGGCACCAGGCCTTCGGCGCGGCGCGGGATCTGCAGCCCGATGTCGAACAGCTCGCCCATGCCGCATCTGATCGCCATGTTGCGCCAGCGCTCGATGCCGAGGCGCTTCGCGGCTTCATAAAAATAAATGTCGCAGCTGGTCTTGACCGCCTCGTGATAGTTCACGCGCCCGTGGCCTTCGCGCCGCCAACAGTGGAAGGTGCGGTCGCCGAGCCGGGTGGAGCCGTTGCACACCACGGTCTCGTCGGGGTCGAACTCGCCCTCGGTGAGCGCCGCGAGCGCGACCATGCCCTTCACCGTGGAGGCCGGCGAATAAAGCCCGGTCGTCGCCTTGTTGAACAAGGGCCGGTAGGGGTTGGTGTTCAAGGCGTCGAAATCGTCCTGGGCGATGCCCAGCACGAACGCGTTGGGATCAAAGCTCGGCGAGGAGGCGAGCGCCAGGATTTCGCCGTTTGTGACGTCGAGAGCCACCGCCGCGGCCGCCTGGCCGTCAAGCGCGGCGAGCGCCGCGCGCTGGGCGCGCAAATCAACGGTGAGGCGCACGTCCCGGCCCGGCACGGCGGGCACGGACTGGCCGGGCAGTTCGCGGATCACCCGGCCAAAGGCGTTCACCTCCACCTTCAGCTGGCCCGCCTCGCCGCGCAGCGTGTCCTCGGCGTAGGCCTCCACGCCCGAGCGCCCGATGCGGAAGCCGGGATGGAGCAGCAGCGGATCGTCCTCGGCCTGGTTCGCCGGCGCCGACTGCACATAGCCGGAGACATGGGCGAAGGCCTGGGGGTGGGGATAGGTGCGCACCTCGCCCACATCGGGCGTGATGCCCGACAATTCGGGCAGGTGCAGGTTGATCCGGGTGAAGGTCTCCCAGTCGAGATCTTCGGCGATGGTCACCGGCTGGAAGCGCGGCGAGCGGCGAATTTCTCCGACCAGCCGGTCGATGCGCGCCTCGCTCATGGGCATGAAGCGCGACAGCCGCTCCAGCGCGGCGCGCGGGTCGCCGGCCTGTTCAGGCACGATCATCAGCCGGTAGCTGTCTCGGTTCTCCGCAATAGGCTGGTCGAACCGGTCCAGAAGCCGGCCGCGCGTGGGCGGTTGAAGGCGGTAATTGAACTGGTTGTCGTCTGACAGGGTGCGGTAACGGTCCTGCTCCAGGATCTGCAATGCATAAAGGCGCGCGCCCAGCCCGGCGAACACGGCGGCGCCGGCCGCGCCCAGAAGCAGGGCGCGCCGGTTGAACCGGGCCTGGCTTTCCTGTTTCTCGCGCTGCATCGCGCCTCGCTTATCCGCTCACGCCGCCGAGGGCGTCACCTTGCCCGAACCCGTTAGAAGAACGCCGAACGCTCCTTGCGCCGGGCGAAGGCCCAGGCGAACACCGGAAACAAGAGGATGGTGAGCAATCCCTCGCTAATCAACGCCCCAAACGCCGCAGGGGCGCCGATGGCTGCGCTGCCCGCCGCCCAGGCGATGAAGAAGGCGATCGCTGCAAGCGCGGCGAAGCGCGCGCTCACCGGACCCACGTCGCCTCCCGCGCCGTCGGCCTCGCGATCGCGCGCCACGGTGAAGGCGGCGACATAGGCCAGCGCCCATACGCCCAGCGGCGCGCCGATCATCAGATCCTGCAGCAGGCCGACGATCAACAGCACGGGCGGAGAGACGAACCAGGGCCGGCGTAGCGACCAGATGAACAGGGTGATGAGCGGCAGATTGACGAGCACCGGCCCGCCCGCGCCCGCCCGGCCCAGCACGGCGTAGGCCAGAAGCGCCAGGATCAAAGTCAGGGCGAAGGCGGCGAGCCCCGGCCAGACCGGGCGGTTCTCCATCGCAGCGCGCATCAGCCCTCCTCCTCCGAACCCGCGTCGTCGATTTGCGGGGCGAGCGGTACGATGCCGGGCTCAGCCTGCAACGGCTCGGCTGGCGCGCCGGCGCCGGCCATGGGGATCGCCCCCTCTTCCAGCGCGGAGCCGGGCGCGTCCACCGGGTCGAACGGCCAGATCCAGACAAGATCCACCGGCGCGGCGCGGCTGTAGAGCGCCACACGCCAGCGTCCGTCGCGATCGCGCACCGCCTCGCCCACGGGAAGCCCGCGCGGCATCACGTTGTCGTCGCCGGAGGTGACGATGCGGTCGCCTTCCACAAGGTCCGGACCGCGGCCGAGATAATCAAGACGCGGAAAATCGGTGTTGTCGCCCACCAGAAGCGCGCGCGCATTGGAGCGGTCGCTCATCACCGCCACGCGGCTGTTGAAGTCTGTGAGCATGAGGATGCGCGCGCTGTGCCGGCCGACATCCACCGTGCGCCCGATCAGCCCGTAAATGTTCACCGCCGGATAGCCGGGCGACACGCCCTGCTCGCGGCCCGCGGCGACAAGGCGCGAGCGCACGAAGTCGGTGGACTGGTCGGCGACCGTCCAGGCGCTGATGCGCGCGCCCACGTCCGGGCCGTGGACGTTGAGCATGTCCTCATAGCGCCGGTTGCGCTCCTGCAGGGAGAGCGCCACGTCGCGCCAGGCGCGCAGCTCGGCGGCCTGCAGGCGCAAGGCGCGGTTCTGTTCGGCGAGCTCCAGCTGGCGGCGCCACCACGGGCCCATGTTCTCAAGGCCCTGGAGCGGACGGCCTGCGAGTTCGAGAACGGGAAGGACCGCGTCGTTGAAGCCGGCCCGGGCGTTGCTGAGCGGTTCCACGCGCGATCCCGGCCGGTCCAGCCACAAAAGCAGCGCGGCGAGGATCATGCAGAACCCCGTCAGCAGCCAGGGGAAGCGCACGCCTTCATCTTGTTGTCGCCGCCCGGGTCGTCTGGCCACGGTCGCGCGCTCCTCCCTGCAGCGCGGCCTAGACCGCCTCGGCCAGGATCGGCCGCCACATGCGCAGATTCTCCACCGCCTTGCCGCAGCCCAGAACCACGCAGGAGAGCGGCTCGTCGGCCAGGCTCACCGGCAGGCCGGTGCGGTCGCGAAGCTCGGTGTCCAGATTGCGCAGAAGCGCGCCGCCGCCGGTGAGCACGATGCCCTTGTCGACGATGTCGGCGGCGAGCTCGGGCGGGGTGGCTTCAAGCGCCTGCTTGACCGCCTCGACGATCTGCTCGACCGGTTCGGACAGGGCGTCGGCGATCATGGCTTCGGTCACAACGATCTCGCGCGGGACGCCGTTCATCAGGTCGCGGCCCTTGATCTCCAGGGTCAGCCCCTCGCCCTTGGGCGGCGGGGTCGCCGAGCCGATCTCCTTCTTGATGCGTTCGGCGCTGGTCTCGCCGATGAGAAGGTTCGCCGAGCGGCGGATATAGTTGATGATCGCCTCGTCCATCTTGTCGCCGCCGACTCGAACCGAGCGCGAATAGACGATGCCGGACAGGGACATGACCGCGACCTCGGTGGTGCCCCCGCCGATGTCGACGATCATCGAGCCGGTGGGCTCGTCGATGGGAAGCCCGGCGCCGACCGCGGCGGCCATGGGCTCGTCGATGAGGAACACCTTGCGCGCGCCGGCGTGGGCGGCGCTTTCATGGATGGCGCGCCGCTCCACCGCCGTGGCGCCCGACGGCACGCAGATCACCACTTGCGGGCTGACGAAGGTCTGCCGGTTATGGACCTTGCGGATGAAGTGCTTGATCATCTCCTCGGCGACGTCGAAGTCGGCGATGACGCCGTCGCGCATGGGGCGGATCGCCTCGACGTTTCCGGGGGTCTTGCCGAGCATGAGCTTGGCTTCCGCGCCCACCGCCTGGACCTGCTTGCGGCCCTTCTCGATCTTGAAGGCGACCACGGAGGGTTCGTTCAGGACGACGCCGCGCCCCTTCACGTAAACAAGCGTGTTCGCCGTGCCAAGATCGATGGCGATGTCAGCGGAGAGGAGCCCGAACACGCTTGAGAACATGCGCTATCCCGTTTCATGCGGCCGCCCGCCGGCGACGGGTGTCGCAGCGGGATTTAATTTTCAAGTGTGTTCCTTGTGCGACGGCGCGTCTTCGATTGCAAGCCGTCCGCCCTCACTACGCTCAGCCGCTTCGCCCTGTTCCTCAGACGCGTCAGCGCCCTCCCCTGCGGGCGAGGGCGCAGCGAGCCCCTCATCGCTGCGCAGCAGCTTGCGGGCGTAGAGCATGAAGCCGACCCAGGCGGCCGCCGCGCCGGCCAATGCGAGACCGGCCTCCCAGCCGCCGCCGGCGAACAGGCCCATCAACGAGCCGCCGAAAAACGCGATGATCGCGGTCTTGGGGACGATCCCCACCCCCAGACCCGCAACGAAGGGCAGATAGCCCATGCGCGACACGCCTGCGGCCATGTTCACCACGATAAAGGGGGCGCTGGGCACGATGCGGACGATCAAGCTCGCCCAGAAGCCCTTCCTGCCGACGAATTCAGAAATCCGATTCACCGTCTTGCCGCCATAGCGGCGTACGGTCTGCGCGCCCAGCACCTGGCCGAGATAGAAGTTCACCGTCGCCGAAACCACCGTGGCGATCCAGGAATACATGAAGCCCAGCACCGGCCCGAAGGCGAACACCGCCGCGCCGATCAGCGCAAATTGCGGCGCGCCCACGAAGGCGAGCACGGTGAATAGGGCGATGGTGGCGGGCAGCGCGTACCATTCGCTCGAGGCGCTGGCGAACCAGTCGCGCACCGTCGCCGGCTCGATGTCGAGCACGAAGCGTCCCACCACGAACACGCCCGCCACCAGAGCGAACAGCGCCAGCGTGATCCAGACCGCGCGAACGGCGCGGGAATCAAGGCGGGTGATGAAGCGGAGAAAAGCGTCCATGGCGGTGAAGTCTTCAAATCATCAAAAGCGGACTCGGCCGCAGCAAATTCCGGGCCGCGTGCGGCGCGCTTAGGCGCCTTGATTGCGGCGGTTATTCGGCGCGTCTGCGCGCGGCGCCGCGCATTGTCTCTCCGGCTTTCTCAAGGGGATGATCCCCCGCCTTCGCGCGCATGTCGAGCAGTCGCGCCCGGCCGTTCTCATAATCGGCCACCCAGCGCCGTGCAAAATCGCCGGCGGTGACGTCCTTCACGATCGCCTGAAACACCGGGCGCACCGCCTCGCGGATCGGCCCCTCCACCTCGTGAGCGCCGAACTCGGCGGTGTCGGAAATCGCCGCGTACATGCCGTGGATCCCGCGCGCGTGGATCAGCTCGGCGATGTATTTCAGCTCGTGCACCGTATCGATATAGGCCATTTCCGGGCTAATCCCGGCTTCGACCAGCTGCTCGAAGCCTTCGCGGGCGAGCGCGCACATGCCGCCCACCAGCACCGCCTGTTCGCCCAGGATATCGGCCAGCGCCTCCTCAGCGAAACTGGTCTCGTGCACGCCGGCCCGGCCGCAGCCCAGCGCTTTGAGGTACGCCTTGGCGATTTCGCCCGCCGCGCCGGTGGCGTCGCGATGCACGGCGTAAAAGCCCACAAGCCCGCCGCCCTTTTCAAACGCCGTGCGCACCGCCCCGCCCGGCCCCTTGGCGGCGGCCAGCACCACGTCGAAGTCTTCCGGCGGATCGACCAGGCCGTAGTCGACGGAAAAGCCGTGGCAGAACATCAAACACTGGCCGGCGCGGGCGTTGGGCGCGAGCTTTGTTTCCCAGATATCCTTGTGGGCTTCGTCGGCGGCGAGGATGGACAGCACGTCGGCGCGCGCCGCGGCCTCCTCCAGGCTCACCACCTTGAACCCGTCCGCTTCGGCCTTTGCGCGCGACGCCGAGCCTTCGCGCAGGGCCACCAAAACGTTTTCGACGCCGGAGTCACGCAGGTTGAGCGCGTGAGACCGGCCGTGATTGCCGTAGCCGACCAGCGCCACGGTGCGCGTCAGGACCGGCTCCAGATCGATGTCGGCGTCATAAAGCGGCATCACCGGGCTCCGAATTCGATGTCGAGAAGGCGCGCAAGCTCTTCGCGCTGGCCGTCCGGGTCAAGGCTTTCGATGCGCGGCCAGCGGGGGTGCTGGTTGGAGAACCAGGTGTATTGCCGCTTGGCGTAGCGCCGGGAGTCCCGCTTGGCGGTCTCCACGGCGGTCTTCAGATCGATCTTTCCGGCGAGATGCGCCAGGAGCGGCGGCAAACCCACCGCCTTCATGGCCGGCAGGGACGCGTCCAGATCACGCGACGCGATCGCGCGCGCCTCCTCCAGCGCGCCGGCGGCGACCATGGTGTCGAACCGGGTTTCAATGCGCTGATACAAAAGCGCGCGCGGCGGCTGAATCACCACGCCGCGCCAGCGCGCCGGATCGATCAGGGGTTTGGTCTGCGCCTGCAGCTCGGTGAGGGTCGCTCCGCTGGCGCGCTTCACCGCGACGATGCGCATCAGCCTTTGGGGATCAAGCGCCTTCGCCGCTGCCTCAGGGTCGGCGATTTCGGCCTCGGCGCGCAGGGCGTCCAGCCCGCCCTCGTGATAGAGCGCCTCCACCTCGGCGGCGACGCCCGGCGGGATGTCCGGCGCCGGGGCGAGGCCTTCGGTGAGCGCCTTGAAGTAGAGTCCCGTGCCGCCCACCAGGATCGCCGTGCTCCCCCGCCCGGTGATCGCTTCGATTCGCTCCAGCGCCAGGCGCGCCCAGCGCCCCGCCGAACAGCGCTCGGATGGGTCGATCGTCTCAAACAAATGATGGGGCGCCGCGGCACGCTCCGCCTCGCTCGGCCCGGCGGCGATCACATGGAGCCCGCGATAGACCTGCATGGAATCGGCGTTGACGATCTCGCCGTCCAGCGAGCGCGCCGCATGTAGAGACAGCGCCGTCTTGCCGCTGGCCGTAGGCCCGGCGAGAAGCAGGATGTCGGGGCTCATGGGCGTTGTCGCCAATGCGAGGCACGGCCTTGCCGGATCATTCCCGGCGTCGAAATCCCCCTCGCCCCTCTCAGAGGGGAGAGTGTAAGGGAGAGGGGTGCGGTTCGAACAGGCGCGGCCGAGGCAAGTCGGTCCCAACCCCTCTCCCTCTCCCTCTCCCTCTCCCTCTCCCTCACCCCACGGAGTGGGGCGAGGGGGACGTCAGCGGCGCGTTTCATTTGTCAAGCGCACTCCCTCGCCCGCAAGCCTAGCCCCGCAGCGTCTCCAGGACGTACTGGCCCTGGCGGTTGAGGCTGAAGAGCACCGGGCGGTCGCCGGCCTGTTCCACAAGATCGAGCGCGGCTTCCACGGTCTCTACCCGCGTCCAGGCGATCTCCTCGATCACGTCGCCGGGGCGCACCTTGCCGGCGGCGTCGCTGGCGGGGTCGATCTCGGTGACCACCAGCCCCTCGGCGTCGGGGTGAATGCGGAAGCGGCGGCGCAGCGAGTCGGAGATCGGCGCCAGCGTCATGCCGAACAGCGCCTGGCCGGAGCGGGCCGCTGCGGGCGCGTCGTCGGCTTCCGCGCTCGCCGGGGCGCGCGCCGCACCGCCCTCGTCGAGGCGCTCGATCGTGACGGTGAGGCTCACCGGCTGGCCGCGGCGGAACACCTCCACGGCGACCTCGCTGCCCGGCGCGGTTTCGGCGACGATGCGCGGCAGGGCGCGGTCGTCCTCCACCGGCCGCCCGTCGAAGGCGAGCACCACGTCGCCGGTTTCGAACCCGGCGCTCGACGCGGGGCCTTCAGGATCGATGCGCGTGATCACCGCGCCGCGCGCCGCGGACAACCCCATGGCCTCGGCCATTTCCGGGGTCACCGGCTGCACGTTGACGCCGAGCCAGCCCCGGCGGGTCTCGCCGTATTCGATGAGCTGGGCCACCACCGGCTCGGCGACGGCGCTGGGAACCGAGAAGGAGATGCCGACGCTGGCGCCGGTGGGCGAGAAGATCGCCGTGTTCACGCCGACCACCTCGCCGTCCATGTTAAACAGCGGGCCGCCGGAATTGCCGCGATTGATGGCGACGTCGCTCTGCAGATAGTCGTCATAGCGTCCGCCGATCTCGCGCCCGCGCGCGGAGATCACCCCCGCCGACAGCGAGCCGCCGAGCCCGAACGGATTGCCGATCGCCACCACCCAGTCGCCCACGCGCGCGGCGTCGCTGTCGCCCCAGTCCACAAAGGGCAGGCCCTCGCCCGCATCCACGCGCAGCACGGCGAGATCGGTCGCCGGATCGCGCCCGATGATCTCGGCGGGCAGAACCCGGCCGTCCTGGAGCACCACCTCCACCTCGTCGGCCTCGTCAATGACGTGGTTGTTGGTCACTACAAGCCCGTCAGGGTCGATCACAAAGCCCGAGCCCAGCGAGCGCGCCATGCGCGGGCCCTCGCCCAGAAGATCGTTGAAGCGCTCCAGCGGCGAGCCGGGCGGGAAGACCGGCATGCCGTCCTCCTCGCCCAGGCGCTGGGCGGTGGCGATGTTCACCACGGCCGGGCTCAGGCGATCATTGAGATCGGCGAATCCGTCATTGGGCTGGGCGTGAGCGGCCGCGCCGGTGAACAGCAGCAGGGCGCAGAGAACGGCGATCAAGCGCATGGCGCGGCTCCGGTCCGTCGGGGTCAATCGATTAACGACTCTCTAACATGCCCGGCCTGCGCTCCGCCATGAGGCGGATGTGTTTCAGCCCCGCGTCGCCAGAAAGACCAGCGCAACGCCGAACGCCAGCGCGAACAGGCCCGCCATGCGAAGACGGCCGGGCTCTGAGAGCCCGGCCGCCGCCGCGATGCGTTTCATCAGGCCGGGCGCGGCGGCGTAGAGCGCGCCCTCAAGGGCGAGCGCCACGCCGAGGCCCAGCAGCAAGGTTTCCGCCATGGGGCTGTCCCTGCGCGGACCCTACTCCCGGGCGCCGTACTGGCTCCCGAAGTACTCGAAGAACTCGTTGTCCGGCGGCAACACGATGGGCGTGCCGTCGCGCATCGCGTTCTCATACGCGATCATCGAGCGGTAGAACTCGAAGAACTCGGTGTCCTGGCTGTAGGCCTGGGCGTAGATCCGGTTCCGCTGGGCGTCGCCCTCACCGCGGATGCGGTCGGCTTCGGCCTGGGCGTTGGCCCGGATCACCGTGGCTTCGCGCTGGGCGCCGGCCCGGATCTCCCGGGCGAGCTCTTCGCCTTCAGAGCGGATCAGCTGGGCCTCCTGCTGACGCTCCGACGACATGCGCTGGAAGACCTGCTCGGCGACCTGCTGGGGCAGATCGGCGCGCAGAATGCGCACGTCCACCACTTCAACGCCGAGATCCTGATTGGCCACCTGGGCGGCCACGGCCTGCTCGATGCGGTCCATGAGGACAGAGCGCTGGCCGGAGATCACCTCGTTGGAGGGGATCGAGGCGATCACCCCGCGAAGCGCGTCGTCCATGATCGGACGCAGCCGCTCGCGCAGGCCCCGCTCGTCACGCACCGTCTGGTAGACGCGCAGCGGATTGGTGATCCGGAAGCGCAGGAAGGCGTCCACGACAAGGCGCTCCTGGTCGGCCGCGAGGATCTCGGCCGGGCGCATGTCGAATTCCTGATTGCGCTTGTCGAAGTAGATCACGTCGTCGACGAAGGGCGCCTTGAAGTGCAGGCCGGGATCTTCGTCGCCGGGTTCGTTGACCACGGCCGTGACCGTCCCGAACCGCAGCACCAGCGCCTGTTGACGCTCGTTGATCGTGTAGGTGGCGGTCAGAGCGGCGATGACGCCGAGAATGACCAGGGCGCCTGCGATGATGGCTATGATGCGCATGGTCTAGTTGCCTCCCTGATTGGGACGGGTGGTGTCCGAACGCATGCCTGCGCCGCCCTGGCCGGAGCCGGCGGCTTCGGAGCGCGCGCCGCGATTGCGGCCCAGCTGGTCCAGCGGCAGGTACGGCACAGCGCCCTGCCCGTTGCCGTTCTGGTCGAGAATGATCAGCTCGGAGCGGCCGAGGACGCGCTCCATGGTCTCCAGGAACATGCGCCGCCGCGTCACGTCGGGCGCTTGGGCGTATTCCTGATAGATCGAGTTGAAGCGGGCCGCTTCACCTTCGGCCTGTGCGACCACCTGCTCGCGGTAACCGCGGGCTTCTTCCAGAAGGCGCACCGCCTCACCGCGCGCTTCGGGCACGACCTGGTTGGCGTCGCGGCGTGCTTCCAGCTGGATGCGCTCGGCGTCCTGGCGGGCCCGGTCGACGTCGCGGAAGGCGTCGATCACCGCGGCCGGGGCTGACGATTCGCTGAGCTGAACCTCCAGGATCTGAATCCCGGCCTGATAGCTGTTCAGCGTTTCCTGGATGATGTCGCGCGCCCGGGTCGCGGCTTCGGCGCGGCCCGTGGTGATGATTGGAATGAGGTCGGACGTGCCGACCACTTCCCGCATCGCCGATTCGGCGACCGCCTTCACCGTGCCCTGGGGATCGCGCACATTGAACAGGAAGTCGCGCACGCCTTCGGCGTAGGAGAGATCGACGCGCCACTGCACCACGAAGTCCACGTCGACGATGTTCTCGTCCTGCGTGATCATCAGGCTTTCCGCGTCCGTGGCGCCCACCGAGACGGAGTTGGTGGTGGTCACCTCCGGCAGCAGCACGGTCTCCACCGGGTAGGGCAGCTTCACGTGCGGACCCGAGGTGGTGGTGCGCGCGTACTCGCCAAAGCGCAGCACCACGCCGGCCTGATCGGCGCCGACGATGTAATAGAAATTGCCCGGCCAGACGAGCCAGCCCACGGCCGCAGCCAACACCAGAAGGCCGATCAGCCCGCCGCCGCCTTTGCCGCCCTTGCCCGAGCCGCCGCCTGAGCCGCCCTTGCCGCCCATGCCGTTCAGCCAGCGCTGGAAGCGCCGGATCAGCTCTTCAAGGTCGGGCTCGTTGCCGCCGCCCTGACCGCCGCCGCCGCCGGGACGCCGCGGGCCGTTGCCCCAGGGGTTGTTGTTGTTGCCGCCGCCGCCGCCGGAGCCCCACGGGCCCCCGCCGCCAGAATTATCGTTCCAGGGCATATATCTCCCCGCTCCTGCAATGGATATCGCGCCGTACGCGCGTTGGTGTCGTATGTGGCGGGTTGAGCGCTCCGGTTCAAGTAAAACCGGTCGCGGCGCGGCTTGGCGTCTCACCTGACCGCTGATCCTTATGCGGAGCGCCGCTCCAGAAGGCGCACGGTGAAGCCGGCGTCGTCGCCCTCGCCCGGCGCGACGGGTTCGGCGCTGATTTCACGCCACTGCGCGGGATCGAGCTGTGGAAACACCGCGTCGCCCTGCGGCTCAAGATCGACTTCGGTGAGATAGATGCGGTCCACCCGCGCCAGCATGTCGGCGTAAAGCTGCGCTCCGCCGATCAGGCAGATCTCCCCGGCGCCGCACTCGGCCGCGGCCGCCGCGCCGGCGTCCAGCGCCGCATCGGCGCCGGAGACCACCTGGGCGCCGCCCGCCGCGCGCATGGATCGGCTGACGATGATGTTCGCCCGGCCCGGCAGCGGCTTTCGCGGCAGGCTCTCCCAGGTCTTGCGTCCCATGATCACCGGCTTGCCCAGCGTCGCGGCCTTGAAGCGCTTGAGATCAGACGGGATGCGCCAGGGCAGATCGCCGCCGGCGCCGATAACGCCGTTCTTCGCCACGGCGACCACGATGGCGAGCTTGGGGCGGGTCATGGGTCCATCCTGTAGACGACGACATCCTGCGCCCGCCCGTCCTCAAGCTCGCCAGCGTGCATGCGGGTACGAACGGCTACGACGTCGCGGTGATCACGGGGCAGAATCCTTATCTCTTTCCTGTCGATCTCGACATGGTGGGTCAGCAAGGTTCTCATCACCGCGAAAAAGTCGGCGGACCGACTGGAGATGTCCTGCGGAACGATCACGAGCCGCCAGTCACGGTCGGCGGCGTCATAGGCCCAGAACATCGCAACGATGGAATGACCGTAGACATCGAGATTTGCGAGCGCGCGCACGCCTGTCTCGTCGCGTTCGTTACCAAGCGGCGGATGCGCCATCGTTGTCCGTCCTCAAGTCCTTGCAGCCTCACACCGCCACCGGCGCCTTGATCGCGGGATGGGGGTCATACCCGTCCACGCAGATATCTTCGTACTCGAACGCGAACAGGTCTTTGACCTCCGGGTTCAGGTGCAGGGCCGGCAGCGCGCGCGGGTCGCGCGCGAGCTGCTCTTTCACCTGGTCCACATGGTTTGAATAGATGTGCGCGTCGCCAAACGTGTGCACGTATTCGCCCGGCTCATAGCCGGTGACCTTGGCCACCATGGCCAGAAGCAGCGCATAGCTGGCGATGTTGAACGGCACGCCGAGAAACATGTCGGCGCTGCGCTGATAAAGCTGCAGGTGCAGACGTCCGCCGAGCACCTTGAACTGGAACAGGGTATGGCACGGCGGCAGCGCCATGGAGGGCACGTCGGCCGGGTTCCAGGCGCTGATCACGTGGCGGCGGCTGTCGGGGCTGGTCTTGATCTGCTCGATGAGCCCGGCGAGCTGGTCGATCTCTTTCCCGCCGGGGCCTTCCCAGCGCCGCCACTGCTTGCCGTAGACCGGGCCGAGCTCGCCGGTTTCATCGGCCCATTCATCCCAGATCCGCACCCCGCGCTCCTGCAGCCAGCGCACATTGGTCATGCCCTTGATGAACCAGAGAAGCTCCACCGCCACGCCCTTGAAGAACACCTTCTTGGTGGTCAGCAGGGGAAAGCCGTCCTTCAGATCGCAGCGGATCTGCCTCCCGAACACGCCGCGCGTGCCGGTGCCGGTGCGGTCGCTCTGGTCCTCGCCCGCCTCCAGGATCTCGGTCAGGAGATCGAGATAGGCGCGCTCGATGGGCGAGCCGGGGGTCGGCGAAACGTCGGCGAGCGCCATGGCGGCCTCCTTCAAGCAGTGAGCCTCAACACTAGCGCGCCGGGCGATTCGTTAAAGCCGCGCGGCGCCGCCCGGGCGTGGATAACGCACGCCGGCGAGCGCGAATTAACTTGCGCAAGCCGGGCGGCTGTGGCGCTATCCGAGCGGGAACATAACCCGAACAAAATTGCAAAGGACAGGGCCATGATCGGATATGTGACGCTGGGGACCAATGATCTTGAGGCGGCGGTGGCCTTCTACGACAAGATCGCCAAGCTGTTGGACACGCCGCGCATGATGGAGGGCGAGACCTATGTCGCCTGGGGCGCGATGGACGGCGGCGCCGGGATTGGCGTGATGAAGCCGTTCGACGGCGAGCCGGCGAGCGTGGGCAACGGGGTGATGGTCGCGCTTCTGGCGCGCGACGAGGCCCGTGTGAAAGAGATCTACGACACCGCGCTGGCCAATGGTGGAACCGATGAGGGCGCGCCGGGCCCGCGCGGCGAGGGGTTCTACGCCGCTTATTTCCGCGACCCCGACGGCAACAAGCTGAACGCCTTCGTGATGACGCAGGGCTGACGGGCGCCGAGTTTGACGCTCGGGTTCGCCCGCCTAGCTGACGGGGAACGGGCGGCGCGTCCGCCCGTTGCCCTTGCCAGCAATCGAGAAAGGGGGCGAACCATGGCCGAACCGCAAAAGCGGGCTTCCACGAACCGGGCTTCCACGACCGACGCCGACGCCGCAGCACGGCCGGACCCCGGCGCGCCGCAGCCCGGCGGGCCGGGAGACGATCCCGCACCCAGCACGCCCGGCGGACCCGGCGCGGACCCGGCGAAAGACCCTGGCCCGGACACCACGCCCGATCCGGCGCCGGAGACCGAGCCTGATCCTGAAGTGCGCAAGTTCGAGGCTGACGGCGACGCGCCCAACGTCGCTCAGCTCAAGCGCGACCATGAGCGCGGCGCGCACCGCGACAAGGTCGCCTATCCCGATCCCGGCGCCTCGCCTTTGGGCACCGACGATGAAGCCGCCGGCTTCCCCGCCGAACACGAGCGCGAACGCGTCGCGATGTCGCGCGCCTCCGCGCCCGGCGGCGATCAAAAACCGTTCGAGCCGCTGCAAACCGCCCCCCGCGCCGCCCCGGATGATGACCCCGCCCCGCGCGTGGACACGTCGGGCCGGTTTCAGTTCATCGTCTTCGGCGGCGTCCTGGCGGTGATCATCGCGGCGCTGGCGGTGCGCATGCTCCTGGGCTGAGCGCCCGCCTTCCCCGCAATGACCGTTTCTGCGTTATACCCTCCGCGAGGCATGCGGCGGTGCCGCGCGGGGAGACTGTCATGACGCAAAGCGAAGCGCGAACGCCTTTTGACTGGGAGACCCGCTTCAAGGCCGGCGACGCGCCCTGGGAGCGCGACGGGCTGCATCCGGCCGTGGCGCATTTTCGGGCGGCCGGCGTGCTCACCGCCGGCCAGTCCATATACGTGCCCGGCTGCGGGCGCAGCCCCGAACCCGTCGCCTTCGCCCGGTTCGGCCTGCGCGTGACGGCCAGCGACGTGGCGCCCAGCGCGGTGACCCGGCAGAAGGAGCAGTTCACCGCCGCCGGCCTTGACGGCGCGGTGTTCGAGGCCGACGGGCTGGACTGGCGCCCGCCCGTCCCCTTCGATCTCCTCTGGGAACAGACCTTCCTGTGCGCCATCCATCCCCATGACCGGGCGCGCTATGAGCGCATGGCATACGAGGTGCTCAAACCCGGCGGCCGGCTCATCGCCCTGTTCATGCAGAAGGAGGAGCGCGGCGGTCCGCCCTATGGCTGCGCGCTGGAGGCGATGCGGACGCTGTTCCCTGAAGAGCGCTGGGCCTGGCCCGCGGACGAGGACTTCACGCCCTTCCCCCACCCCAGCCTCAACGGCAAGCCGGAACGCGGCGGGCTTCTGGTGCGGCGCTAGGCGAGGGTTTGGCTCGCGCCCTTGCCTCGCCCCGCAGCGCGCCCTACCCCTCATCGTATGCCGCACCTGGTTCTCATCGCCCTTGGCGGCGCGCTCGGCGCCGTCTCCCGCCACCTGGTCAATCAGGGCGCGCTCAAGCTTATCGGGCCGGAATACCCCTGGGGCACGCTGTTCGTGAACGTCGCCGGTTCGCTCGCCATCGGCGTACTGGTGGGCTGGCTGGCGTTCGCCGGCCGGTCCGACGCCACTGAGCTGCGCTTCGCGTTGGGGGTGGGGTTCCTCGGCGCCTTCACCACGATGAGCGCCTTTTCACTGGACGTGGTTCTCTTCATCGAGAGAAAGGCCTATGTGAGCGCCGCCGCCTACGGGCTCGGCACGCTGGCTTTGAGCGTCGCTGCAGTGTTCGTGGGCCTGCTGATCGCAAGGAAACTGATCGCGCCATGAGCCGCGTCCAAACCCTGAAAGTCACCGGCGACGAGGCGGACATGCGCCTGGACCGCTGGTTCAAGAAGCACTTCCCCCACGTGCCCCACGCCATGGTGGAGAAGCTCCTGCGCAAGGGGCAGATCCGCGTCGACGGCGGGCGGGCCAAGGGCGACCGGCGCGTGGCGGCGGGCGAGCAGATCCGCGTTCCGCCCCTGCCGGATCCCAAGGCTGTCAAGGAAAGCCCGCCCCTGTCCGCCGACGATGCGCGCTACGCCCGCTCGCTGGTGATTTATGAAGACAAGACGCTGATCGCGCTGAACAAGCCCCACGGCCTCGCCGTGCAGGGCGGATCAAAGACCACCCGCCATGTGGACCGGCTGCTGGAGGCGTTCGGCAAGGGCGATCAGAAGCCGCGCCTGGTGCACCGGCTCGACAAGGACACCTCCGGCGTACTTGTGGTCGCCAAGACCGCGCAGAGCGCGAAAAAACTCTCCCGCCTGTTCCAGACCCGCGATCTGAAAAAGACCTATTGGGGCGTGGCGCTGGGGCTCCTCACGCCCAAGGCCGGCGAGATCAAGGGCTATATGAAAAAGGCCGCCGGTCCGGACGGCGACCGCGAACAAATGGTCGCCGCGCGCCATGGCGAGGACGGCGCCCAGCACGCGATCACGCGCTACGCCGTGGCCGACACCGCCGCGCGCCGGGCCTGCTGGGTGGTGCTGCGGCCTGAGACCGGGCGCACCCACCAGCTGCGTGTCCACCTGGCCGCGGCCGGCCACGCCCTTCTGGGCGACGGCAAATACATGTGCGAAATCCCCACGCCGGAAGGCCTGTCGCACAAGCTGCACCTGCACGCGCGCAAGCTGGAAATCCCGCGCGAGGGCAAGCGTCCGCTCGTTATCGAGGCCCCGCTGCCGCCCCACATGGCCGAGACTTTCGCCGCGCTCGGCTTTAACCAGAACGACGACCTGACCCTGGTCGAGGAAGCGCTGGAATGACGTTGAAGCTCGCCGTCTTCGACATTGACGGCACGCTGGTGGATTCCCGCCAGGTGATCACCGAGGCCATGCGCCGGGCGTTTGCGCGCGCCGGCCTGCCAGAGATCGGCTATGAGCGCACCCGCACCATCGTGGGGCTGCACCTGGATGAAGCCGTCGCCCGCCTGGCGCCGGAGGATTACCCGGCCGAGCGCGTGGCCGAGCTTGCGAACTTCTATCGCAGCGCCTTTGTGGAGATGCGCGCCGAGGACGGCTTCAACGAGCCGCTCTATGAAGGCGCGCGCGAGACCGTGGAGCGCCTCGCCGATGCGGGCTGGCTCCTGGGCGTGGCCACCGGCAAGGCGCGGCGCGGGCTCGACATCGTGTTCGAGCACCACGGCCTTCATAAACACTTTCAGACGTTCCAGACCGTCGACCACGGCCCCGGCAAGCCGCACCCGCGCATGGTGCTCGACGCCATGGGCGAGACCGGCGCGAGGCCCGAGGAGACGGTGATGATCGGCGATACAAGCTGGGACATGCGCATGGCGCGCGCCGCGAACGCCCATGCCCTGGGCGTGAGCTGGGGTTTTCATACGCCGGACGAGATTGAAGAAGGCGGCGCCCACGCGGTGCATCACCAGTTCGACGCGCTCAACGCCTGGCTCGACGGTTTCGAACCGGGACGCGCCAAGGGAGAGACCGCATGAGCATGTCGAAGGCGAAAGCCGAAAACCGCCCGCTGCCCCGGCGCTTCTACAAGGAGGCCGCCTACGAACAGACCGACGAAGGCTGGCGCATCGTGCTCGACGGCCGTGCGGTGAAGACGCCGGCGAAACAGACCCTGCACGTGCCCGCCGAAGGCCTCGCCGCAGCGATCGCGGGCGAATGGGCCGACCAGGGCGAGCATATCGATCCCTTCACCATGCCGCTCACCCGGCTGTGCCATGTGGCGCTGGATCGCATGGCCGAAGCGCGCGAGGCTGCTGCGGCTGAAGTCGCCAAATTCGCCACCACCGATCTGCTCTCCCACCGCGCCGAAGAGGCGGAGCTGGCCGAGAAGCAGGCGAAAGCCTTCGACCCCTTTCTCACATGGGCGGACACCGCGCTGGACGCGCCGCTGAAGGCCGCCGCCACGCTCACCGCGCTGGAGCAGCCGGACAGCTCGATCGAGGCGCTGCGCCTGCGCGCTCTGGCGCTGGACGATCTGCGCCTCACCGCGCTGGTGAGCGCCGCGCCCATCCTCTCCTCGGCGATCCTCGCCTTCGCGCTTCTGGAGGAGGAAGCCGACGGCGAAACCGTGTGGGCCGCCTCGCGCCTTGAAGAGGATCACCAGATCGCACGCTGGGGCGAAGACGCCGAAGCGGCCGAAGCCGCCACCAACAAGAAGCGCGACCTGCTGGCCTGCGAGCGCCTGTTCCGGGAGTTGGACGCGGCCGGCGTCTAAGGCGTTCGCGTCTAGATCATCTTGATCCATTTGAAGATCGCCAGCTGCACCGCGCCGATCGCGACCAGAAGCGCGCACACGATCCAGAAGGCGTTGCCTTCATCCGCACCGGGAATGCCGCCGACATTGATGCCCAAAAGCCCCGTGATCAGCCCCAGCGGCAGGAAGATCGCGGCCACGACCGAGAGCACCAGCGTATAGCGGTTCATCTGTTCGGCGCGCTTTTCCATAAGCTGGTCGTGCACCAGCGCGGCGCGCTCGCGGACCGCTTCCAGCTCTTCGAGAATGCGCGTGGTGCGGTCGGCGGCCTCGCGGATGCGCGCGCGGTCATGCTCGTCTAGCCAGCTTAGGTCCTCGATGGACAGCGTGCTGAGCGCGTCGCGCTGGGGCGCGATGAAGCGGCGCAGGATGATCGCCTCATGGCGGATATCGGCGAGCTCGGTGCGCGCCTCTTCGATGTTCTCAGTGTCGAGGCATTCCTCCAGGGCGTCGATGCGCTCGTGCTCGCCGGCGATCACCGGCTCCATGCGGTCGGCCAGGCGCAGGGCCAGGCGCGCGATGAGATCGCCGGTGGAGGTGGGCGCCGCGCCCCGGTCAATGGCGGCCATGACGTCGGCCACGGCGTAAAGCGGGCGCAGCCAGACCCCGACCACGCGCCGGCGGTCGATCCAGAAGCGCACCGAGATCATGTCCTCGATCTCCGCGCCCTCCAGAAGATTCACCCCGCGCAGATTGAGAACGACCCCGTCTTGATGAACCGTGCAGCGCGGGCGTGTCTCCTGGGCCAGCAGCGCGTCGGTGACGAAGCTGTCGAGGCCGGTCTCCTTGAGGATCACAAGGCAGTTTTCGTCCTCGCGGCGCACATGAATCCAGGCGAAGGGCTCGCCCGGCGTGCCCTCGCCGCCCAGATCCACCGGCGGCTGCAGCGCCTCGCGCAGGGCCTCAAAACTGGTCTCTTCGCCGCCGCCCCGCCCGTCCAGGCGGTAGGCCTCCACCGGATTGAGGTCGGGCGTCTCGCTCACGCCGCTTCGGGCGCCTTGATCGGGCGGGCGCGCACCTTCACCCGGGCGCGCTCGCCGGTGATCTTCTCCACGTGCAGGCGCTCCACCTGGCTGTCGTCGTGGAACACCACGCCGGTCAGCGCGTCGAGAATCGCCTTGGCCACGTTGTCCACATCATGGACCGGACTGTCGGGGGTGCGCTCGATCTCGATCACCACTTCATAGGGGCCGTATTTCGGGCGCACGCGCTTGAACTCGGTGCGGAAAAATTCGCCCACGAGCGATTTGAACTGCCGGCTCTGGCTGGTGAGCGCGTCCACGCGCACATGCAGCGAGTCTTTCAGTTGCACAGCCTGCACTTTGCCTCTCCCGGTCCAGTCCAGCGCGTCCCAGTCGACGTTCGCGCGCATCGGCGAGCCTTTTTGTAGCGGCGCGAAGGGGAAACCCCGATCATGACCGGCTTGATCCATGCCCGCCCGGTGCTACACACCCGATTCGCGACATTCACAGCATCCGCCTGCGCTTCGTTTCACGCAAGCGCGGCGGCGTAAATCCCTGGAGAGCTTGATGACCGAGATGCGCGTTGAAACCGATTCCTTCGGCCCCCTGGACGTCCCCGCCGACAAGCTCTGGGGCGCCCAGACCGCGCGCTCTTTGAAAAACTTCAAGATCGGCGGGCAGACCCAGCCCCTGCCGCTGATCCGCGCGCTGGGGATCGTCAAGCACTGCGCGGCCAAGGCCAACATGGCGCTGGACAATATGGACGCGAAGACCGGCGAGGCCATCGCTGCGGCCGCGCTGGAGGTCGCCGAAGGCAAGCTCGACGATCATTTCCCGCTGGTGGTCTGGCAAACCGGCTCGGGCACCCAGTCGAACATGAACGCCAATGAGGTGATCAGTAACCGCGCCATCCAGATGCTGGGCGGCGCGGTGGGCTCGAAAGATCCCGTCCACCCCAACGACCATGTGAACCGGTCGCAATCATCCAACGACGTCTTCCCCACCGCCATGCACATCGCGGCGGCGGAAGTGTTCGTCCATGACCTCGCCCCGGCGCTGCAGACCCTGCGCAATGCGCTCAATGACAAGGCGCACGCCTTCAAAGACATCATCAAGATCGGGCGCACCCACCTGATGGACGCCACGCCGCTGACCCTGGGTCAGGAGTTTTCCGCTTACGCCCACATGGTCGACAACGCCATCCGCCGCGTGGAGCAGGCCCTGCCCTCGCTTTACGAACTCGCCCAGGGCGGCACCGCGGTGGGCACCGGCCTGAACGCCAGGAAGGGCTTTGCGGAGAAGTTCGCCGAGGAAGTCGCGAGCCTCACCAAGCTCAATTTCATCACCGCGCCGAACAAGTTCGAGGCGCTGTCCACCAAGGACGCCATGGTGGAGGCCCATGGCGCGCTGAATTCGGCGGCGGTCTCCCTGTTCAAGATCGCCAACGATATTCGCCTGCTGGGCTCCGGCCCGCGCTGCGGCATCGGCGAGCTCGCTCTGCCCGCCAATGAGCCGGGTTCGTCCATCATGCCGGGCAAGGTGAACCCCACCCAGAACGAGGCGATGACCATGGTCTGCGCCCAGGTCATGGGCAATAATTCCGCCGTCAGCTTCGCCGGCAGCCAGGGCCAGTTCCAGCTCAACGTCTTCAAGCCCATGATCGCCTGGAATGTGCTGACCAGCGCGAAACTCCTCGCCGACGCCTCGCGCAGCTTCACCGAAAACTGCGTCGTGGGCATCGAAGCCAACGAAAAGCGCATCGCGGCCATCATGGAGCAATCGCTCATGCTGGTGACCGCCCTGGCGCCCACCATCGGCTATGACAACGCCACCAAGGTCGCCAAAACCGCCCACGAAAACGGCACCACGCTGCGCGAAGAAGCGGTGAAGCTGGGCTTCGTCACCGAGGAAGAATTCGACACGGTGGTGCGGCCGGAGAATATGGTGGGGCCGAAGTAAGCCGGGTCTCGGCTTCAGTCCCGGACGTAAGGTCCGGGAGGAAGACCGGGATCTACAGCGCTCGCCGCGGTGAACGCGAAGCCGCAGGCGCCGCTTGCTTCGCGCTTTGTCCTGACGCGTAAATGGATCCCGGTCTCGCCCCCGGCCTTTCGCCGGGGACCGAACCGGGACCCGGAGACCCGCCATGACCAAACCCATAAACCTGCGCCAGGCCCGCAAGCGCCGCGCGCGGGCGGAGAAAGACAAGCAGGCCGACGCCAACCGCGTGACCCACGGCACGCCGAAGGCGGTGCGCGATCTTGAAGCCGGTCGGCGGGAGGCGCTGGCCAAGCGCGTGGACGGGCATCGGCGCGACGAACCCAGCGATCAAACCTGATTTCCCGGACGAGGCCCCGGACTTGGTCCGGGGGCGATGATCCGGGACCTCGCTCAGGATAGCGCGCTATAAGGGGATGGAGGTCCCGGCTCGGCGGCCTTCGGCCATGGCCGGGAATTCATGAAGGGCCTTCCAATGCTTGAAAAGCGCTCGCTCACCCTGTCCGGCCACGCCACATCGCTGGCGCTGGAGCCGGAGTTCTGGGCGGTGATCGACCGGGCGGCGAAGGAGGACCAGCTCTCCCTCGCCCGGCTCATCGCCCGGATCGACGAGGACCGCGTCGCGCGCGAGCCCGACCAGCCGCTGTCCAGCGCCTGCCGGGTCTTTGCGCTAGAGCGGGTGCAAAAGCTGATCCCCTAGGATGAGGGGTTAGCTGAACAGCCCCAGCGCGAGCGCGATGATCAGCGGGTAGACCACCAACGCGCCGATGATCAGGGCGACCGGCAGGTTGCGCAGCAATGTCGCCTTGCCCAGCTGGGTCGCCTGACCGATCAGGTCCGGCCAGGTATAGCTGACGAAGTCGCCCTGGGTGAGCACCTGGACGATGCGCCCCTCCTCGTCCACCACGGGCAGGCGGCGGAAGCGCTCATTGCTCATCATGCGCAGCCAGTCGAGCATGTCGTCGTCGGCTTTGGCGCAGCGTACGTCGCGAGTCATGATGTCGGCGAGTTTCGTCGCGGCCGGGTCGCGGCCCTGATTGACCAGCCGGCGCAGGATGTCGCGCTCGGTCACGACGCCCTCCACCTTGTTTTCCGCGTCCACCACGATCACGGAGCCGTAATTGCGCGAAGACATCTCCGCGACGGCGTCCTTGACCAGGGTGTCGCCGGCCATGGTCAGCGGCGGGCCCTTCTTGGTGAATTCGGGGCGGTCGCGCAGTCTGAGCCCTTCGCGCGCCGTGGTGGGTGTGGCCTGGGTTGCGGCTTGTGCGGTCGTCGCCATGGGTGCGTCCTTTGCGTTTGCCTGCATCATAACACCTAGTGCGGCGTTCGGTCGCGGCAAACGGCGCGTCCCTCAGGCGGCCTCGGCCTGCTTGCGCCACATGGCGGCGTAGCGCCCTTCGGCGTCGAGCAGCTGGCTGTGCGGACCGGCCTCGGTGAGCTTGCCGTCCTCCATGACCAGGATCAGATCCGCCTTGGCGATGGTGGACAGGCGGTGGGCGACCGCGATGGTGGTGCGCCCGCGCGCGGCTTCGGCCAGGGCGTCCTGCACCTCCGCCTCGGTCTGGCTGTCGAGCGCGGAGGTCGCTTCGTCAAGGATCAGGATCGGCGGGTCCTTCAAGATGGCGCGGGCCACGCCGACGCGCTGCTTTTCTCCGCCGGAGAGCTTCAGGCCGCGCTCGCCCACCCGGGTGTCGAGCCCGTCGGGAAGCTGGTCGACGAAGTCCTTCAGCCGGGCCCGCTCCACCGCATCCCACAGCGCCGCCTCGTCGGCTTCGGGCCGGCCGTAGCGAATGTTCTGGCGCAGCGTGGTGTTGAACAGCACCACCTCCTGCGGCACCAGACCCAGATTGCGCCGCAGGCTCTCCTGGGTGACCCCGGCGATGTCCTGCCCGTCGATCAGCACGCGCCCGGAGTCCGGGTCGTAGAACCGGAACAAGAGGCGCAGCAGCGTCGACTTGCCCGCGCCCGAGGGGCCGGCGAGGCCCACATAGGCGCCGGCCGGGATCTCGAAGCTCACCTCGTCGACGCTGCGCGAGCGCCCGTCATGGGCGAAGTTCACGCCTTCAAACCGGATCGCGCCGCCCTTCACCGCCAGCGGCCGGGCGGCGGCGGCGTCGGCGACCTCCGGCTTCAGGCGCAGCGTCTGGAACAGGCGCTCGAGATCCACGCTCGCCTGTTTGATCTCGCGATAGGCCCAGCCGAGAATGTTGAGCGGCTGATAGACCTGCATCAGCATCAAGGTGAGCGCGGCGATATCGCCCACCTCCATCTCGCCGTTCACCGTCTTCCACGCGCCCAGAAGCGCGACGGCCAGCAGCCCGCCGTTCATGATCGCGGCCTGGGCCGCGTTCAGCGCCGCCAGGCTCTGCTGGGAATCCGAGGCGGCCGAGGCGTAGCGCGACTTGGCCTCGTTGAAATGTTCCGCCTCGCGCTCTTCCGCCGCGAACGCCTTCACCGTTTCGAAATTGGACAGGGCGTCCACGGCGCGCGCGTTCACCTCGGTGTCGGCCTCGTTCATGCGCCGGCGCAGCTTCACCCGCCATTCGGTCATGGACCAGGTGAGCACCGCATAGCCGAGCACCGCCGCCACGATGACGACGGAGAACTCCCAGCCGTAGAGGACAAAGGCGACGCCCGCCGCCAGCGCCAGCTCGACGAGCGCAGGCAGGATGTTGAACACCAGAAAGCGCAACAGGAAGTCCACCGCGTTCGCGCCGCGGTCGATGATCCGGTTCACCGCGCCGGTCCGCTTGGTCTGGTGATAGCCGAGCGACAGGGACTGCACGTGAGAAAAGCCGTTCACGGCGGTAAGCCGCTGGGCGTCGTTGCTCACCGGCGCGAACAGCGCGTCCCTGAGCTGCGGCGCGCCGGTGGAGGCGAAGCGCAACAGGCCGTAGCCCAGAAACAGCGCGCCGGCGGCGGCGAACGTGCCCGCTGCGATCGCCGCGCCGTCGGCCTCCAGCGCACGGGCGATGACGTTGACGCCCTCCCCGAACGCCACCGGTGCGGAGACCGAGAACCCCTTGGCCAGAAGCGTGATGGCGAAGGCGATCGCCATGCGCGGGCGCCAGCGTCGCATATCGTCGGAGCGCAGGATGTCGAACAGGCGCGCGACGGCTTCGGAGAGCCGGCCTTCCGGCGCGGGTCCGTCGAGAACATCTTTGTAGGAGGGCGGACTCATAACCGCCTAGTTAGGGCGCGCGCGGCCTCGGCGCCACCGCAAAAACGCCCTACCCGCCCTCGCCCGGCGCGTTAAAGACCTGACCGGGATATATGAGGTCGGGATCGCGGATCTGGCTGCGGTTGGCTTCATAGATCACGGTGTATTGGAACCCGTCGCCGTAAAGCCGCCGGGCGATGCGCCAGAGCGAGTTGCCCGGCTGCACCACGATCCGGCCCTGGCGGCGCGCTTCGAGCGCTTCCTCGGCGGTGGCGCGCTCGAACGGGAGGGCGATGACCGCGGTCACCCGGCCCTCCTCGTCCAGCATGTCGATCTGCAGGTCATAAACGCCCGGCTCGAACGCGGCGCCGGCCTCAAGTGTCCAGCGCCCGTCGGTGTCGGCGCGCACCACGCCCACTGTCTCCCCGTCCGCGATCACGCGCACGCGCAGGCCCGGCGTCGCGCGGCCGGAGAAGATCACCGCGCCGCTCTCGTCATAGTCGACGGTCTCCAGCGCCAGAGGCCCCGTGGAAACCCCGTCGAACGGGCTTTGCAGAACCCGGCTCGCCTCGCCCGGACGGCCGAGCACCACCAGGGGCGTCTCGTCGCGGCTTTCGGGCACGGCGACGACGACGATCTGCTCGGAGCGGATCTCCTGGCCCTGCGCCGTGGTCATCAGAAGCGACAGCTCGGCCGAGCCGGCGGGAAGCGGATCGTTGATGATCATCACCCATTCACCCGTCTCGTCCACGTCCACCGCGGCGATCTCGCGCTCGCCGGCCATCAGCGCCACGCGCGCGCCCGGCGCGCCGCGCCCGGCCACCACGGCGGTGCCGCGCGGATCGACGCGCACGATATCGAAGGTGGGCGGGGCGAGCGCGCTGCGCTCCGAACTCGCCGGAGCCGGCTCGCTGGGCGCGACGCTTTGACTTGGCTGGGCCGGCTCGACCTCGCCGGGACCGGGCCGGGTGACGATGAAGGCCGCCGCCGCCGCCAGCGCGGCGATCAGAAGAACGGTGGCGATGAGAAAGGACCGCGTGGCGGCCATGGGCGTCTCCCGGCTGCGTTTCCCCGTGAGGGCGCGCCATGCAAGGCTCGCGCCGTCAACTCGGGCTGGCGTAGACTGGCGCGCAAACTGGCGCGATTCAATGCGTCGTACAGCCTATTCTCAGCATGTCATGAGGCGAAAATGCGGAGCATCTGCGTCTTCTGCGGATCAAAGACAGGCCTTGAACCGCGCTATGAGGCGCTGGCCGCCGAGACCGGACGCGCGATCGCCGAGGCCGGGATGCGCCTTGTGTATGGCGGGGCGCAAGCCGGACTCATGGGTGTGACCGCCCGCGCCGCGCTGGAGGCCGGCGGCGAGGTGTTCGGCGTCATCCCCGAGTTTCTGATCCCCGTCGAGGGGCGCCAGGAGGGTGCGGAGATCCGCATCACCGCCACCATGGCCGCGCGCAAGGCGATGATGGTGGAGGAGGCCGACGGCTTTGTGATCCTGCCGGGCGGCGCGGGCACGCTGGAGGAGGTGTTCGACATGGTCATGCTGGCCCAGCTCGGCCGCCACGCCAAACCCGCCGCCTTCCTCGACAGCGCGTTCTGGGGGCCGCTGGAGACCTTGCTGCGCCACGTGGTGGAGACCGGCTTCGCCGATCCGAAGATCATGACCGGGCTCAGCTTCCACGGCGGCGTCGAGGACGCCCTGCGCGCCCTCGACGAGCAGATCGCCGCAGCCTAGCGCCGGCCGGGGCGCAGGTGCAGCTGGTCCTCGCACACGACGCGTCCGGTTTCGTCATGCAGGACCAGTTCGGCGCGCAAGGGCCGCTTGATGATGTCGGTCCCGCGCGACCAGCGGTTCAGCGGCTTGTCCTGATCGATCGCATAGATGCGGCTGAGACGCTCCATGCGGCGTTCGTCGCCGACAAAGCCTCCGCCCTGGTCCACGGTCAAACCCGGCGCGCGCACCGACAGGCTCCAGCTGTCCGCGTTCCAGGGCGCGCCGAACGCGTCGACGGCGCCGCCCTGGACGCGCAAGGCGCAGGCGGCTTCGCCATGGACCTCCACCAGGGTGGGCGGGGCGATGCGCCCGGGCCGGTCGGCCGAAGCAGCGCCGCCCAGAGCGGCGAACGCCGCCGCGGCGATGAGCAAGCTTTTCATAACAATCTCCTTTCAGGGACGGGAGGCGAGCCGGCGCCCGCCCAAGCGGGGCGGGCGCCGAAATGGAATGGAGCGCGCGCTAGTGATCGCCCTGGATCACCAGCGTGACGTTGCCCGAGCCGGTCTGGCGCACATTGGCGCTCTGGCCGCGCCCGGCCTGGATCACGCCCACCATGTTGCGCGAGCCGGCCTGGTCGGTGACGGCGCGATGGCCGCTGCCGAACTGGGCGATTCCCGCCTGGTTGCGATAGCCCTGCTGATAGGCGTAGCCGCGGTTGTACCGGCCGTCCTGGCCGATGACGGCGGAGTTGCCCCGGCCGTACTGATCCAGCCCCGCCTGGTTGCCGCGCCCGTATTGCGCCACCGTGGCGCCGTTGCGCAGACCGTCCTGATAGGTGGAGACGAACTGGCGCGAGCCGCGCTGTTCAACCGAGAGCCGGTTGCGGTAGCCCACCTGGCGCCCGCCGATCTCGTTGGAATAGCCCGACTGGTTGATGTCCACGCGGTTGCGCTGCTGGGCCTCGGCGGCCGAGGCGGTTCCCGCAAGCGTGGCAAGGCTGAGCCCAGCGGCCAGAAGCATCTTCAATTTCATGGCGAAGTCTCCTCTTTCGCAAAACGCAGGCGGCGTCCGCCTGTCGAAGAGGAGCCTCGCAAGCCCGCCGTGAACGCAAGCGGAGCGGGGCGTTCACACCGGGTTGGGGTAGATGAGCGCGCCGTTCAGCTTCGGTGCGCTTAGATGAACGGGCGCGCGCGGAGGCGTGCGCTCGCTTTAGTCGAGCCACCGATTCGATTGATCGGCTTCGCCGGTCGCGGCTCAGGCCTTCGGGTCGAAGACGTCTTCGATGGCCAGTTCGAAGGCTTCGGCGATCTTGAACGCCAGCGACAGCGAGGGATCGTGCTTGCCGGTCTCCACCGCGTTGATCGCCTGGCGTGAAACGCCCACCCGCTCGCCGAGCGCGGCCTGGCTCCAGCGGCGCTCGGCGCGCAGAACATGGATGCGGTTCTTCACCGGAATCGCCTCACGATCACGATCTGGGCGAGCCCCGAACAGGCCGCGAGCGCGGGCAGATACCAGTAGGCCTCGATGGCGGGCAGCTCGACCGCGCCGCGCACCATGCCGTAGGTGAAGCTCGCCAGCGACACGATCGCGGCGCCCGCGAGCACCGACTCCATGATGATGCGCGCCTGCACCTCGTCCATGTCACGCACGAAGCTGATCACGGCGAACACCATGTACAGGGCGGGCAGAACCGGGATCAGGGCGAGCCCCACCCGCGCCGGCGCGGAGAGCGCCAGGGCGTCGTCGATGAGGTTCACGCCGAAGATCGCGGCGGCGTAAACCACCGCGAAAATCGCCATGCGCCGGGTGTAGCGTTTGGCCGCCTTCGTCATTGCACCTCTCCGTCGAGCACCAATTGCAGGATCGCGATCACGGCTTCTGGCTGATCCAGCATCACGAAATGGCGCGAGTCGGGCACGGCGCGCATCTCGAACCGGTCCAGGCGCTCGTATTGCGCGGCGTAACGCGCCTTGAACGGGCCGCCCGGCTCGCCGGGATAGATCAGGGTGACCGGAGCGCGCACCTCGTCGAGCCAGGCGCGCAAATCGCCGGCGAAAATCTCTGAAGACGCCACGGCCAGCGCGCGCTGGTCGGAGGTTTCGATCCAGCCCATGACGCGCGCCTGATCGGCCTCGCTCGTCACCTGCATGGGCAAGCCCTGGCGCATCATCGCCATCAGCGCGGCCCGCTCCATCGCCATAAACTGATCGACCATCGCCTGCCGGCGCGCCGTGACCGAGGCCGGATCAGCGCCGGGCTGCATCAGACCTGCGAAGAACGGCGCGGAATCGATAAGCACGAGGTGGCCCACGCGCTCCGGCGCCAGCGCCGCCGTTATTACCGCGATCTGACCGCCCAGGCTGTGGCCGACAAGGACCGCATCCTCGATCTGGTTCGCCGCAAGCGCCGCGGCGAGATCGCGCGCGGCCGGCTCCAGGAACGCCTCCACCGCGCCGACCGGGGGCGTTCCGGCGAACCCGGCGAGGTCGACATAGGTCTTGCGCCCCTCCAGCGCGTCGCCGATATCGGCGAACGCGGTCCCGGGCGAAGCAAGGCCGGGCACAAAAACGATGTCGGCGCCCTCGCCTTCCACGGTGAGCGCAACGCGCGGCGTCTGCGGCTCAGCCTCCCCCGCTACTCCGAGCGCCGTCGCGATCCCGATAGCGATGGCGATCACCGCGCCGAACCTGGATTTTCTACAGAACATGACGGCCTCCTTTGCCGGGTCTGCTTGACCTTATGTCATGCATACCTGACTTCACGAGGCGAAGTCAAGAGAACCTGACAACCTGTCAGGTTTTCAGGCATTCTGGGAGGATGACCCTAGCCGGTCCCCCGGGCTTGCGAATGGGTCCGTCAGGTCTCGCGACGACGTCCCGCGAAGACCGGCCCGCCTAGCCCCGCCCGCGATAGGGGGCGACGCCCTGATCGGGGATCCACAAGCCCTTGGGCGCCTCGCCCCACTGGCCGAACACGTCGATGGGGATGCCGCCGCGCGGATACCAGTAGCCGCCGATGCGCAGCCATTTCGGGCTGAGCTCGTCCACAAGGCGCTGGCCGATCATCATGGTGCACGCTTCATGGAAGGCGCCGTGATTGCGGAAGCTCTGCAGAAACAGCTTCAGCGACTTGCTCTCCACCAGGTATTTCGACGGCGCGTAGTCGATCACCAGATGGGCGAAGTCGGGCGCGCCGGTCACCGGGCACAGCGAGGTGAATTCCGGGCAGGTGAAGCGCACAAGATAGTCCGCGTCCGGCGTGGGGTTCTCCACCCGCTCCAGGACGGCGTCTTCGGGACGGTCCGGGGCGTCGGTCGCAGCGCCCAGCTGCTCGAGTTTTGAATAGCGCTCATCGGTCATGCGCGCCATTTAGCGCGCGGCGGCGCGCCCGCCAAGCGGGCCGTGCGCCGGGTCGGGCAGGGTCAGCGTCACGCGCACGCCCTCCCCGCTGCTGCCCACCTCCAGCGCGCCCTTCAGCCGTTTGACCAGGTCGAGCACGATCTGGCCGCCATGGCTGTCCGAATCCGGCCAGCGCCGCCCCTTCAGCCCGCCGCCGTTGTCATCGATCTGCAACATCAGCCGCGCGTCCTTGCGCGTCAGCGTCACGCTCACCTCCGGCGTGCGGCCGGTTGAATCGCCGAAGGCGTGGCGCAGGGCGTTGGTGAGCACTTCAGACAGGATCAGCCCGATGCGGGCCGCATCCTCAAGGCCCATGACGATGTCTTCGGTCTCGATGTTCAGCTTGACCGCCACACTGTCCGACAGCGCCTGCATCGCGCCGGCCACCTGCATGGCGTAGTCGGCCAGCGCGATGGTGTCGCGCGCCTCGGCGTCGACGCCCACCTGGGTGTAGAGCAGGCTGATCGTCTCCACCCGCTTGGCCAGGAGCAGTGCGGCCTCTTTCGGCTGCAGCCGGTCCGCCTGGCCGCGGATCATCGCCACGATCAGCGCCATATGGTTCTTCACCCGGTGCTGCAGCTCGCGCAGGCGCTCGTCGAGCTCGGCCGCGCGTGCGGAGGCCTCCGGCTGAGCAGGCAAGGCGCTCATGATCGCGAGATAATAGTGCCCGTCCACACGCGCGGCCTCGACCGGGGTGATCAAGAGCCGGTTCCAGAACGCCGCGCCGTCCTTTCGGTAGTTGAGAAGATCGATGGAGAGCTCCCGGCCGCCGTCCAGCGCGGCGCTGAAGCGCTCCGCCTCGGCCGGGTCCGTGTCCTGGCCATACAGGATGTCATACCCCCGGCCCACGACCTCGGCGGCGTCATAGCCGGTGATCGCCTCATAGGCGTCGTTCACATAGATGATCGGATGGCCCTCAAGCGAGGGGTCGCTCACCACCACCGCCACTGGCAGGCGCTGCAGATGGTCAGAATTTAGGCGGTCGGGAATATCCGCCTTCGACGTTTCAAGGGTCATCGCCGCGGCTCAAATGAACATCAACTTTCTCGCAAATCTAGCAAGCCTCGGAGCGCGATCAACCATGGCGTGGTCCCTTATTCGTCGCATAAGCCTTATACCATGTAAGGCTACCCGATACGGCGCCACGGGCGACCGCCATGGCGCCGGCGCGCGCCTGAGCCTATGTTTTAATCAGGATATTCAGCGGAGCGCGGCCGGATGTCGGAAGCGATGGCGATTTTACCGGCGGTGACGCTGCTGGGCGTGGGGCTGGCCTGCATCCTGGCCGCCCGGCTGGCGCGCACGTCGCCCATCGTGATGTTCATCGCGGCCGGCCTTCTCATCGGGCCGAACGCGCTGGGCCTGGCGCCGCTGAACGCGACGACCAACCTGCTGGCCCAGCTCGGCGTGGTGTTTCTGCTGTTCGAGATCGGGCTGGGGTTCAACACCCGCGCGATTCGCGAGAGCGGGCGGGATCTGGTGGTGCTGGGCCCGCTGCAAATGGCGGTTACCGGCGCGGGCTTCGCCGCAGCCGGCCTCGCCTTCGGGCTCGATCCGGCGATGGCGATCCTGGTGGGCCTCGGCGCCGGAATTTCCGCCACCGCCGTGGTCAGCGCCACGCTGGCCGAGCGCGGCCTGATGACCTGCCCGCTCGGCCGGTCAGGTATGGCGCTTCTGGTGTTCCAGGACGTGGCCGGCATCTTTCTTCTGGTGTTCGCCGCCTCGCTGGGCGCCGATGGCGGGCCGCTGGCCGCCTCGCTGGGTGAAGCCGCGCTGAAAGCCGTGCTCGCCGCGGCCGCGGCGCTGGTCATCGGGCGCTACGCGGCGCGTCCGGCCCTGATGCTTCTGGCGCGCACCGACAGCCCCGAGATCTTCACCGCCGCCGCGCTGTTGCTGGTGCTGGCCACCGCCGCGGCGACCGGAGCGCTCGGCCTGTCGCTGACGCTAGGCGCCTTTCTGGCCGGCGTGATCGTGGCCCAGACCCCGTTCCGCGCCGTGGTGCGCAGCGAGGCCAAGCCTTTCGGCGCGCTGCTGCTGGGGTTTTTCTTCATCACCGTAGGCATGGGGCTCGACTGGCGGCTTTTGATTGATCAGGCCGGGCTGATCCTCGCCGCCCTCGCCGCCTTGATGCTGGGCAAGACCGTGCTCGGCTTCATCGCCGCGCTCATCGCCGGATGGAGCCGGCCGGGCGCGGTCCAGCTCGCCTTTCTCATCGCGCAAGGCTCGGAGTTCGGCCTGGTGTTGCTGGCCATGCCCGCCGTAGGCATGGCGCTGGGCGCGGAGACCGCCGGGGCGCTCGTGGCGGCCACCGCCGCGTCTCTGGCCCTGACCCCGGCCTGGACGGGGATCGGGATGAAGCTGTCGCGCGCCCTCGCTCGCCGCAGGGCGAGCCCCAGCGCTCCGGCGCCGGCGCGGGATCGACCGATTTTGCTGTTCGCCATGACGCCCTCCGGCCGCATGGCGCTGGACGGATTGAAAGCCTTCAACATCCCGGTGGTGGCCATCGAGTCCGACGCCGACCGGTTCATGGCGGCCTTGAGCGACGGCTATGACGTGAGCTTTGGAGATCCCAGCGATCTGCGCCTGATGAAGGCTGTGGGCGCGACCAACGCGCGCGCCCTGGCGCTGGGCCGGTCGCGCTATGAAATCTCGAAGGAGATCACCGACTATGTGCGCGAAACCTACCCCGGCCTCGCCCGCTTCGTCGTCGTCGCCGACGAGGATGAGGCCGAACGCCACCGCGCGCTCGGCATGACCGCGGTGATCAACCGCTCCCGGCCGGAGGGGCTGGATTTCGCCGCCGCGCTGTTGCGCTTCGCCGGAGTGGAGGAGGCCGAGATCGCGCACTGGATGCGCCGCGTGCACGACCGTTACGCGGCCAGCCCGGCGCCGCGTGTGCGGCCGGCGGCCTAATCCACCTTCAGCGCCGTGCGCGCGAAGACGGTGCGCATAGCGATGTTGCTGACAAGCCGCGCCAGACCCGGCAGGCCGGACAGGCGCTCGCGGTGGACGCGTTCATAATCGCGCGCGTCGCGCACCTGCAGGCGCAGCAGATAATCCTCCGCCCCCGTGGTGAGGTGGCATTCCATCACCTCCTCGATCCCGGCGACCGCGCGCTCGAACGCCTCCAGCGTCTCGCGGCGCTGATTCTCCAGTGTGGCGAGCACGATCACCGTCAATCCGCGCCCCAGCGCCTCGGCGTCCAGAAGCGCCACATAACCGCGGATCAGGCCGGACGCCTCAAGCGCCTTCACCCGCCGGTGACAGGCGGACGCCGACAGCCCAACCCGCTCGCCGAGATCGGCGCTGGAGACACGCCCGTCGCGCTGAAGTTCAGCGAGGATCGCCGCGTCGATATCGTCGAAAGCACTCATGGGCCGCCAAACTCGTGCGCCGGAAAACGATTTTCCGGATACGAATTGCATCAAAAATGCACCAAGAGAACTTCAGGCGCAACATTTATGCGTCATACGAAACATGCTTGCCGCATATGGCCCGCCGCGCGTATTTTCCACGCAAATTCACGACGCGCGGTCCCAAGCCGCGCCGCCCCGGGAGACTCTTCCATGCGCATCGGCGTGCCCACCGAGATCAAGAACCACGAATACCGTGTCGGCCTGACCCCCAACGGCGCGCGCGAGCTGATCGCCCACGGCCATGAGGTGGTGGTTCAGCGCGACGCCGGGATCGGCGCCGGGTTCACGAACGAAGAATTTCAAGACGCCGGCGCTGCCCTTCTGGACGGCGCGGAAGCCGTTTTCGGCGAGGCCGAGCTGATCGTGAAGGTTAAGGAGCCCCAGCCCAGCGAAACCGCGATGCTGCGCGAGGACCAGACCCTGTTCACCTTCCTGCACCTGGCGCCCGATCCTGTGCAGGCCGAGGGCCTGCGCAAGTCGGGCTGCACGGCCATCGCCTATGAGACCGTCACCGACGCGTCCGGCCGTCTGCCGCTGCTGCGCCCCATGTCGGAGGTCGCCGGCCGGATCTCGGTGCATGTGGGCGCGAACGCCCTGCACAAGGCCGCTGGCGGACGCGGAGTCCTCCTGGGCGGGGTGCCCGGCGTGCGCCCGGCCAAGGTGGTGATCCTGGGCGCCGGGGTCTCGGGCAGCCACGCCGCGGAGATGGCGGTGGGCCTGCGCGCCAACGTCACCGTGATGGACAAATCCCTGCCCAAGCTCGCCGAGATCGACCAGCTCTTCCGCGGCGCGGTCACCACGCGCCACTCCACTAAGGGCGCGATCATGGACGAGCTGGCCGATGCGGATCTGGTGATCGGCGCGGTGCTGGTCCCCGGCGCCGCGGCGCCCAAGCTGGTCACCCGCGAGATGCTGTCGATCCTGAACGAAGGGGCGGTGCTGGTGGACATCGCCATCGACCAGGGCGGCTGCTTTGAAACCTCAAAGGCCACCACCCACCAGGACCCGACCTATGTGGTCGACGGGATCGTGCATTATTGCGTGGCGAACATGCCGGGCGCGGTGGCGCGCACCTCCACCCAGGCGCTCACCAACGCCACCCTGCCCTTCACGCTGGCGCTCGCCGACAAAGGCGTGCGCAAGGCGCTCAACGACGACATCCATCTGGCGCGCGGCCTCAACGTCGCCGAGGGCGAGATCACCTACAAGGAAGTCGCCGACGATCTGGGCGCGCCGTTCAAGACGCCCGGCTGGCTGACGTCGGTTTAGACGAGCGCCGGAGCTTCAACGATCAAGGCTACCGGTCCCCGGTTCAATCCCCGGCTTCAAGCCGGGGGTGAGACCGGGGCCCATTGCGGATCCAGAATAAAGCGCTGGACCTGCGGCCAAGCTTGCTTTGCGCTTCACACTTCAAGCGCCGTGGGCCCCGGTCTTCCCCCCGGACCTCCGTCCGGGGATGAAACCGGGGACCGGTGTCTGCAAGGATCAAAATCGCCGGTCCCCGGTTCATCCCGGCCTTAATCCGGGACCGGGACGCTCGCCGGGGAATGGGGGCGAGCGTGCTCGGCTCCTCTACTCGCCCATCACCCTACGCTTCGCCGCTTCATACTCGGCCTGGAGCTGGCTCACATAGGCGCCCGCGCCCTGGACCTTGGTGACCGCGCCGATGCCCTGGCCGCAGCCCCAGATGTCCTTCCAGGCCTTGGCGTCGGTATCGCCCCCGGAGCCGAAATTCATCGCGCTGGGATCGCTTTCGGGCAGATTGTCCGGGTCGAGCCCGGCGCCCTCGATGCTCTCGCGCAGATAATTGCCGTGAACGCCGGTGAAGAGGTTGGTGTAGACGATGTCCTCGGCCCGGCCTTTCACCACGCCCTGCTTGTACGCTTCGGTGGCGCGCGCCTCGTCGGTGGCGATGAAGGCCGAGCCGATATAGGCGTAGTCGGCGCCCATGGCCTTCGCCGCCAGGACGCCGCCGCCGGTGGAGATGGAGCCGGACAGCGCGATCGGCCCGTCGAAGAATTCGCGGATCTCCGCAATCAGGGCGAAGGGGGACAGCTCGCCGGCATGCCCGCCCGCGCCCGCGCACACCGGGATGAGGCCGTCGGCGCCCTTCTCCAGCGCCTTGCGGGCGAACTTGATGTTGATGATGTCGTGCATCGTCTTGCCGCCCCAGGCATGGACGGCCTGATTGAGCTCTTCGCGCGCGCCCAAAGACGTGATCACCAGCGGGACCTTGTATTTCTCGCAGGTGGCCAGGTCCGCCTCCAGCCGGTCGTTGGAGCGGTGCACGATCTGGTTCACCGCAAACGGCGCGGCCGGCTTGTCCGGATTGGCGGCGTTGTAGCTGTCGAGCTCGCTCGTGATCTCGTCCAGCCATTCGTCCAGCTGGCTTTGCGGGCGCGCGTTCAGGGCGGGAAAGCTGCCCACCACGCCGGCCTTGCACTGGGCGATGACCAGCTTGGGGTTGGAGATGATGAACAGCGGCGCGCCGATCACCGGCACGCTCAGGCGCCCGTTCAGAATATCCAGTCCCGCCATGAAGATCTCCCCGCGAATAGGTGATGCGTAAACAGTGTTCGCCGCCAAGCTAGCGCGGTTCGCGGGCATGGGAAGGGGGTTTGTGCGGCCCGCCCCGGCCGGGCGTCCAAGGGGTGTCGCAGCCCACACCGCCCAGGCGAGATCGGCCGGCGGGCGGAACCATCCGCCCCGCCCTGGATTGGTTTTCTGATCGTATAAGGAGCGTTCATGGCCGAAGCCGCGCAAGGCGCACGTAAGACCGCGCGCACCCAGCATGTCGCAGAGCGCCGCGACGTTCCCAAGCTGTCGCTGGTCCTGGGCTACGCGGCCATGGCGCCGCTGGCCGGCGCGGCGGTCCTGGTCTGGGTCGCGCCCGAGCACGCAACGGCGGTCCGCGCGCTTGCGATCGTGTGGGGCGCGCTCATCCTCGCCTTTCTCGCAGGGGTCAGACGGGGCGTGAGCTTTCGCACAGAGCACGGACCGGCGAAGGCGCAGCTTGTGATCATGGGCTGGCTGTTCGCGCTGGCCCTGGCCGCGCTGCTGGCGCCCTGGCCTGCGGCGGGCCTGGGGCTTCTCGTGGCCGGGTATGCGACGCTTCTGTTCGCCGATCAGCCCGCGGCGCTCGCGGGACGCCTGCCGCTGTTCATGGCGCGCCTGCGCCCGCCGCAAATGACGATCGCGGTGCTCGCGCTGGCGGTGCTTCTCGGTCACCTCGCCGCGGGCGCCTAGCGCAGAGCCGAACCCCGCTCACGCCCCGGTCTTGATGGGCAGGTCGTCTCGCGCGCCCCACTCAGCCCAGCTTCCGTCATAGAGGCGCACGTCGCGATAGCCGCCGCAGATGAAGGCGGCGTGCAGGATCGCCGCGGTGACCCCGGAGCCGCAGGTGCAGATCACGCGGCGATCCTTGGGCGCATCGGGCAGCACGGCGGTGAGCCGGTCCTCCTTCTTCAGCCGGCCCTGATCGTCGAGCACGCTTTGAAACGGCAGAGAGACAGAGCCGGGGATGTGACCGGAGGCCAGCCCCTCGCGGGGTTCGGGCTCGTTTCCGGCAAAGCGCCCGGCCGAGCGCGCATCGACGATGAGCGCGTCCGCCGCGCTCACATGGTGCAGCACGTCGGCCCAGTTGAGCGCATCGTCGCGCATCAGGCGGATCCCGCGCTCGAACGCCTTGGCTCTGGGGTGAATGAACCCGCTTTCAACCTCGCCGCCGGCCTTGCGCCAGGCCTCAAGACCGCCGTCCAGCACGCGGGCGTCGCAGCCGAACCGGCGCAGCGTCCACCAGACCCGGAAGGCGGCGAGCCCGGCGTTCTGGTCATAGACCACGAAGCGCTCCGAGCCGGTGAGTCCCGCCTGGCTGAGCCAGCGCGCAAACCGGGCCGCGCCCGGCGCCATGTGCGGCAGGCCGGAGGTGGGATCGCACACAGCATCAATGTCGAAATGAACGCTCTTTGCGATGCGCCGCGCCTTGAACGCTTCGGCGCCGCTTTTGCCCGAAGCGGGCATGAACCAGCTGGCGTCGACAAAGGCCGGGTTCGCTTCGGCGAGCGCCTGAACGGGGCTGAGGGTGACCGGTTCGTACATGCATCGACTCCTAAACGCGCCGCCATGCTAGCAGCCCCGATGCGGCGCGCCACGAAAAGCGCGCCACGAAAAGCCCATCGTCCGCGCGGGCTTGCGAAGCGAACCTTCAGCGGCGCGGCGAGTTGATCCATGGTGTACACAAAGGGCTGACGACCGAGGGGGGCCGCGATGCAGCAGCAAGACAACCCGCAAACCGAACCGCCCGTCACCGACGAGGAAATCTCCGAGACGGTGGCGCAAGGCTTTGAACGGGTCATGCAGGCCTTCACCGATCTGGTGGCCTGGGCGCAGGCGAACGAGACGGTGGCGCTGACCGCGGCCGCCGTCGCAGCGGGCCTTTATGCGGTGATGCTGGTGGTGCGCATGCTCAGCCATGCGGCGCTCAAACGGCTCGGCCAACGCGACGCCACCGCGTTTCCGGCCATCGTCGGGCGCGCCATCGGGAAAATCAATTCGATCTTCCTTCTGCTTGTGGCGCTCGCGATCACGGTGCGCTTCTACCCGTTGCCCGGCGTTTTCAGCGAGATTTTATCCTGGCTGGTGCTGGTGGCCGCCGTGCTCCAGGTCTCCGCCCTCGCCCAGGAGATCGCGGTCTCGCTCCTGCAAAGGAAGGCGGCGCGCGCCGGGGAGACCGGGTCTGACCTGTCCAGCGCGGTCAGCGTGCTGAAATGGCTGATCATCGGGGCGATCTGGATCATCACGATCATCGTCCTTCTGGACACCGCAGGGGTTCAGGTCACAGCCCTCATCGCCGGTCTCGGCGTCGTCGGCATCGCAGTGGGCCTCGCCGCCCAGGGCATTTTCGCCGACCTGTTCGCCTCGCTCTCCATCCTGTTCGACAAGCCGTTCAAGAAGGGCGATTTCGTCACTTTCGGCACGATTTCCGGCACGGTGGAGGAGATCGGCCTTCGCACCACGCGCATCCGCGCGCTCTCGGGCGAACAGATCAGCGTGTCGAACACCGACCTGACCAGCGAACGCGTGCATAACTTCCAGCGCCTCATGCGCCGGCGCCAGGTGCTGCGCATCGGCGTGCTCTACCAGACGCCCGCCGACGTCATCGAGGCGATCCCCGGCTGGATCCGCGAGGACCTGGAGCCGATCGAGTCCGTCACCTTCGACCGCGCCCATTTCGCCGGGTTTGGAGACAGCTCGCTCAATTTCGAGATCGTGTTCTGGGTGGAGAAGCCTGAATATCTCACCTTCATGGACAAGACCCAGGCGGTGAACCTCGCCATCATGCGCCGGTTCGAGCGCGAGGGCGTGGATTTCGCCTACCCCACCCGAACCCTGTTCATTGCAGGGCCGGGCGGGGGGGCGATCGATCCAAGGGAGCCCGGCTGACCGACGAGGCGCGCCTACTCGGCGAGGCGGGCGGCGACCGCGTCAATGCCGGTTTCCGGCGCTGCGCCGGTGACGTCATGAACCGTTCCCGACCAGGGCGTGAGGCCGGCGGAGTTGCGCATCACGATGTAATAGTCGGTGACCCGTGCCGCCGGTCCGCCATACTCCCAGCCCTGAACGAGCATGAGATAACCGCTCAAGGCGCTCAGCCTGACGCCGTCTGCGTAAGGGCTGTCTTCACCGTTGATGCGGAATGCGGCGATGTCGGCTTCGCCCGCGGCAGCCTTGATCTCATTGACGCCGCGCACGCGCGCGAGCATCACATTGTCGAAATTGTTCGGGATGTAGATATAGTCGGGATCGCCGTCGCCGTGGAGGACCTCCGGCATGGCGCGCGCGGGCATCATGTTCAGGCAGCCTTCGACGCACAGGGTGGTCAGGCTGGCCAGCGAATCCTCAAACACCCCGCCTTCCCGGTTCAGCCGCAAGGCCAGCGGATCGCTGCCGTTGATCGTGGTCTTGCTGCCGTGGAACAGGCCCCATAGCCCGTAGAAAGCGCGCTGCGGATCAAGGCCGGCGGCGGTTTCCATATTGGCGAGGATGTGCACGTAGCGATTGGAGCTCTCGCGCTGCAGCGCGTCGCGGCCCAGCTCAACGTTCAGCGCCTGGACCGCGGCGTAGCTGTCAAAACCCGGCTCGACGCCCGTCTCGGCGTTCGCGGCGACCAGCTCGGCCAGCCCCTCCCGATCGACCGGCGCGTCCACGCCGACAAACCAGATGCGCCGGTTCTCAGGCAGGGACGCGTTCAGGTCGCGGATGCGCTCCAGCTTCTGGAAGAATTCCTGGTTGGCCCATTGCGCCTGGGTCTGCGCCCAGGCGTCAAAGACCGCCCGGGCCGGCGCCGCGTCCCCGCCGGAGACCATCTGATTGAAAGCGAACGCCTGTCCCGGCGACAGCTCGGCCAGATAGGTCCGCGCCGGCCCGTTTTCGGTGAAATGCTCCAGCAGCGCCAGATCGAGCGCCTGTACCGCGCGATAGCCGTGAAGCTCCGCCAGCACGACAAAGCGCGCGCCATGAACCTCCGGTCCGAAATCAAAGCCGGCATCGGCTGCGCCAAGGTCGATCTCGGTGCGGTGATCCTCCAGCCAGGCGCGATGCTCGGCGCCGCCAAACCGGTCCTGGACCACAGGAATGAACGGCCAGGCGATGATCCCGGCGATCCCCAGCATGATGAGCGCCAACAGCCCGCCCAGAATCTTCAAGATCAGTTTCATCCGCCCCAGCCCTTCTGCTTTGATCGCATTCGCTTAAGGGATGCGCCCCGACACAAGACTGGATGCACTTAGCCCGCATTGCAATGCGGCGCCGCCCCGGCTAATCCCGGCGCAGCTTTTCATATCCCGACAGAGCCCGTTCCATGAGCCACACCCTCGCCAATCCCGCCGACACGCCTTTTCTCGCCGATCTGCAGGCGCGCGGGCTGCTCAACCAGAAGACTCCTGAACTCACCGACGAGGTGATCGCAGCCCAGCGCCCGCCGCTTTATGTGGGCTTTGATCCCAGCGCCGCGAGCCTGCATGCGGGCAACCTCATTCCGCTACTGGGCATGGACCGCTATCGCCGCCGCGGCGGACAGGTGATCGTGCTTCTGGGCGGCGCCACGGGCATGATCGGCGACCCTTCCGGCAAGGACGCTGAGCGTAATCTTCAGGCTCAAGAGGCGGTGCTGGCCAATATCGAAAGCCAGCGCGCGCAGTTCGAGGCGCTGTTTGCAAAGACCGACGGCCCCGCGCCGATCTTCGTCAACAACGCCGACTGGTACCGCGACATGGACGTGATCGGCTTCCTGCGCGATGTGGGAAAGCATTTCTCGGTCAACGCCATGTTGACCAAGGACTCGGTGCGAAACCGCATCGAGAACCGCGATCAGGGCATCAGCTTCACCGAATTCTCCTACCAGCTCCTGCAGGGCTTTGATTTCGTGCACCTGTACCGCGAGCACGGTTGCGCCATCCAGATGGGCGGATCGGATCAGTGGGGCAATATCGTGGGCGGGGTGGATCTGTTGCGCCGCATGGAGGGCGCGCAGGGCCACGCGCTCACCTATCCGCTGCTGACAAATTCCGAAGGCAAGAAATACGGCAAGAGCGAAAAGGGCGCGGTCTGGCTCGATCCCGACCTGACGAGCCCGTACGAGTTCTACCAGTTCTGGCTGAACACCGCCGACGCCGACGCGCCGCGATTTCTCGCCTGGCTCACCGATATCGATCTGGACGCGCTCGAAGACCTCAAAGCCGCGCCCGCCCATGAACGCCGGCCGCAAAAGGCGCTCGCCGAGCTTCTCACCACCCGCGTCCACGGCGCCGATCAGGCGGCGCTGAGCGAAGAAGCCAGCGCCGTGATCTTCAGGGGCAAGGCGGACACCCTCTCGCCAGCCCTGGTCGCCATGATCGCGCGCGCGGTGCCCACGCTCGACGCCCCGGCCGGCGAACCGCTCGCCCTCATCGACGCCATGGTCAGCGTGGAGGCCGCCGCCTCCAAGGGCGAGGCCCGCCGCCTGATCAAGCAGAACGCAGTCTCCGCCAATGGTCAGAAGCTCGCCGACGAATCCGAAGATCTGCGCACCCACAAGGCCGGCGCCGAGGCCGTGATCCTGTCGGTGGGAAAAGCCAAACGCTTCCTGGTCCGGTTCAAATAAGCCGGTCCCCGGTTTCATCCCCGGCCTCGAGCCGGGGTGAAGACCGGGGTCTACGGCGTTTAAAGGATGAAACGCGCAGCGATTTGCGCCGTAAGCTCCGCGCGCTGTTTGAGAGTGTGCATGGGCCCGGTCTCGCCCCCGGCCTTCGCCGGGGATCGAACCGGGGACCGGTTTCATGGACTTCGTATCGCTAAAGCGGCAAGCCGCCGCCCACCACGACCCCGGCGGCGAACAGCGCGGCGGCGCCCAGGACCAGGCCGGCGCCGATGGCGATACGGCCCATCACCTTTTCGCGCTGATGATCAAGCTGGCGCGGGTGCAGGCCGGGCGCCTCGGCCAGCAGCCCCGCCGGTTCGGCCCCGCCGGTATGGGTCGCAGCCCCGGTGGAGAACTGGCATAGCCGGGCGAGCAGATCCACGGCGAGGCGCGCCGTGGCCTTGTCCTCCAGCTGCAGGTGCACCGTGCCGGCGCCGTGATTGAGCCGGGGACCGACAAGCGGGCCGCCAGTCGCGCCGGGTGCGGCGGTGAGCTTTGAATAGCGACGCACTTCTTCGGCTTCGGCATCCTCGGGATCGGATTTACCAGCCGGAAGCTCGAACAGGGCCAGCCGCACTAAGAATTCGGCGAGATTGGCGCGCTCGAGAAGCCGAATGTGATCCTCACGCGATAGTCCAGGCGCGCCACTCTCTAAAGCCTCGCCCAGTCTCTTTAAGCGTATCGCCGCAGCCCTCGGATGCTCGACGCCTTTCAGCGCGGCCTTGCCCTCGTCATTCGAGCGGCGCGAGAGCCGGCCGCCAAACACGCCGCGTCGCACCTCGCGCGGCGGCTTGCCTTTCACGAAGGGTCCGCGCACCACGCCGCCGAAGCTGGACAGGCAGGCGTCGAAGGCCATGCGCGCCGCGCGCACGGCCGCGCTATGGCGCACCTTGTCGGACAATAGATCGGAGGTGAGCAGCCGGTCTGCCTGCCACAGCGCGCGCGCGGCGGCCTGCAGAGACGCGCTTGCGGCTTCGGGATCGAATTCGCCCTGATCAGAGGAGAGCGAGCCGTCGCCGCCCGCCGCGCCGGCGTTGCGGCGGCGCTCCAGCGCGGTGTCGGCCTGGCGGTTGAGCGAATAGAGGATGAGGTCAAACTGGTCGTCGCGGTCGCGTGGCCAGTCGTCCCGACGCCAGCGGCCCAGCTGGAAATACCAGCGCGAGGCGCCGCGCTGCAGCCGGGTGTTCAGGTCACGGCTGAAGTCCAGCTGATCGTCGCTCGGCAGCAGATCGAAGAAGACCTCGACGAAATCGAACACCAACAAGTTCGAGGCCACCGACCATTTCGAACCGTTGAACGGCGCTTCGTCCGGCGCCTGGCCTTCGGGCGTGAAGACCCATTCAAGCCCGGTGTCGCAGATCTTGGTGAGCAGCGTCGGGCGCGCGCCGCGGAAGGGCTCGCGCGATTGCAGATAGGCGTCCGCCATGCGCTGGCGTGCGCGCCGGGGCAGGTCCTTGACCTTGTGCTTTTCGTTGGCGTTGGCGATGGCGCGCCAGACCTGGGCGCGCAGGGCGCCTTCCTCGGAGACGTGGTGGTTTTCCGTCTCCGCCTCCGACCACAGGCGCTCGGCGGCGTCTTCGGCGAGTTCGCGATAGGAGTGCAGATAAAGATCGTCGTCGAACAGGCCGCGCGGCTCGATAGCCTCGCTTGGCGAGCGCGTGACGCTCTCTATGCGCGCGCGATAGCGCTGGGTGAACAGTTCGGTGACGCTCACGCCGCCCCCCCTCTCAGCTCGCCGGCGCGCTTTACAAGCGCAGCCCGGCCGAGGGTGAACGCGCTGTCGATCCATTCGGCTTCAAGCCGGGCGAGGATTTCGCCAAGTTCGGGCCCCGGCTCAAATCCGGCCGCCACCAGATCCTTGCCTTTCAACGGGAAGCGCGGACGGCTCCAGGCCCGCGCCGCGGCGAAATGATCGTCCGCCGCGCCAAGCCCTTCGGCTTCATCCAGGCGCAGGCGGGCCATGACCGCTTCGGCGCCCAGCGCATAGAGGGCGCGGCCGCGCTGGCTTGGGCTCATGGACGGGTGCACGCGCGGGCCGGCCCCGGCGGTCATCGCCTGGGCGCGCGTGCGTTCCGCATTGGAGGCCTTCATGCTCTGCATGACGCTTTCCACGGCGTTCCCCTCTCGCCCCAGGAGCGCCACCAGGCGCAGCAGCGCATCGGGCTCGCGGGACATCCCTCGATCAGCGTTAATTATGCCTGCGAAAAGATTAAAGTCGAGACGCCCGGGCAAGACTTCCTTAAGCACGTGACCTTCGTGCATCGCCGACACCGCCGCGCGCGGGTCCGGGGCGAGCAGGAGTTTCTTCAACTCCTTCCAGACCCGTTCGGCGGAAAGGTCGCGAACGGTGTGGGCCAGCGCGGCGCAGGCGGCCTGGCCGTCGGGGTCGATCCCGGCCCCGTACCAGGCGTTGAAGCGGTAAAAGCGCAGGATCCGCAGATAGTCCTCGCCGATGCGCTCGCGGGCCTGGCCGATGAACACCACACGGCCCGCGCGCGCGTCGTCAATCCCGCCGAACGGATCGAACAGCGTCCCGTCGCGGCGCGCATAAATGCTGTTGAGCTTAAAATCGCGGCGCCGGGCGTCCTCGCGCCAGTCGGTGGTGAACGCCACCACCGCGCGCCGGCCGAAGGTCTCCACATCCTTTCGAAGGCTCGTGACCTCAAACGGCTTTCCTTCCGCCACGGCGGTCAGCGTGCCGTGGGCGAGGCCGGTGGGCACGACCTTGATATGCGCCGCCTCCAGCGCCGCGCGTGCGGCGTCAGGCTCAAGCTGGGTAGCGATGTCCACATCGTCCACGGGCCGGCCCATGAGCGCGTTCCTGACGCACCCGCCGACAAAACGCGCCCGGTCGCTGTCGCCGGGGCTCAGCGCGTCCATGACGCGGCGCGTGTCCGGCGCGTCGAGCCAGGCGTTTTCGGCCGGGTCGAGGCGCGGCGTCATCGCGCCGGATCGTTGGACGGCTCGCGCTCGCGCTCCTCGAAGCGGCCGGGGCGCACCTGCCCGTCCTGAAGGCTCGGCGGGGCGTAGGCGCCGTCGCCGTTGTCGCGGCCGATCTCGGTTACGCCAAGAGCCAGAAGCGCGATCACCGAGCACGCAAACCCCGCGCCGAGCAGCAAAGCCGTCGGCGTTTTCCCGCCGGGGCCGCCCTTGATCAGACGCCAGGCGAAATAGACCACGAAGGGTATCGCGAACACCAAAATCAGGATTAGCGCAAAGCGCAGCATGGTCTCCCCTCCGTTCAGCCGCGCCGCGCGGCCGCATAGCGCCCCGACAGCGCCTTGAGCATGCCGGCGGTCGCGCCCCAGATATAGCGCCCCTTCCACGGCATGGCGTAATAGCGCCGCAGCATGCCGCGAAACTCGCGCTCCTCCAGGCGATGGTTAGCCGGATTCATCAGGAAGTCGAACGGGGTGGCGAAGATCTCCGCCACCTCGCCGGGATCGGCGGTGAAGTCGAGCGGCCCCTCGGCGAGGCCCAGGAACGGCGTGACCTCATAGCCGGTCACCGTTTCATAAGGCTCCCAGCTTCCCAGCAGCGTGATCTGCGCGGGCGCGATCCCGATCTCCTCTTCGGTTTCGCGCAAGGCGCATTCGGCAAGCGTCTCCATTCCCGCCATCTGGCGCCCGCCGGGAAAGCTCACCTGGCCGGCGTGCGCCTGAAGATGGTCCGCGCGCCGGGTGAGCACCAGGCGCAGCTGATCGCCCTCGCGCTCCAGAAGCGCCAGCACGGCCGCGGGTTTGAGCTTGCGCCCCGTGGGCGACGGCGCGCCGTTAAGGTCGCCGTCCCCAAACGCCGGCGGCCGCCGCCGGGCGCTCACGGGATCGAGCGCGGTCTTAAGCCGCGCGATCACCGCGTCGGCGTCGACGTCCTTCGAGGCCCGTGCGCTCACGCCCGGGGGCCCACGGGAAAGAACACGCCCCGGCTCCACACGCCCATGCACGGTTCGCCGGCGTCATCGACGCCCTCCACGGCGAGGTCTGCAAGATCGTAGAACGCCGCGCGCGTGATCAGCGCTTCAAGCCGGCCGCGCACATGGATGAAGGGCTCCGGCTCGCCGTCCGCTCCAAGCTCCACGCGCAAGGGATGATCGGGGCCGGCCACCACGAGGTCGTCCATATTGGTGGCGAAGGCGATGCGCTGGTCCTTCCCCTCGCCGGCCACATCCAGACGCACGGCGATGAAGGGCGCGGCCTCCACGGTGATGCGGATCTTCTCCACCGGGGTGACCAGATAGGTCTCCCCGTCCGCGTCCTTCCTCAAAATGCGCGAGAACAGCCGGATCAGTTTCTCGCGCCCGATGCGGGCGCCTTCATGCCACCAGGACCCGTCGCGCTTGATGACCATGTCCATCTCGCCGCAATACTCCGGCTCCCAGCGCTCCACCGGCGGATAGCCGCCCTCGCCGGCGGCGCTTTCAGCGGCTTCGATGAGCGACTGCATTGCATTTTGGTCAGGTGCGGGCGGGGCCATGGACACCTCCCCTGGCTGCGGCCATGTTTGGCGTGAACGGACAGGTCTTCCAATGGATGTAAGCCGATGAGCCCCGAGAAGAAAGACACCCATGCGCGCGCCGACGCCGCCGCCGAGCGCCTTGGCGAGGTCAAAGCCTCGCTGGCGCGCGAGATCATCGGCCTGGACGCGGTGGTGGAGCAGACGCTCGCCGTCATCTTGTCGGGCGGCCACGGCCTGCTGGTGGGCGCGCCGGGGCTTGCAAAGACCCGCCTGGTGCACGCCGTCGCCAAGGTCACCGGGCTCGACGACAAGCGGGTGCAGTTCACCCCCGACCTCATGCCCGCCGACATTCTCGGCTCCGAGGTGCTTGAGGACGGCAAGACCGGCGAGCGCAGCTTCCGCTTCATCCCCGGCCCGGTGTTCTGCCGGCTTTTGATGGCCGACGAGATCAACCGGGCGAGCCCGCGCACCCAGGCCGCCCTTCTGCAGGCCATGCAGGAAGGCTTCGTCACCGTCGCCGGCCAGCGCCACGACCTGCCCAAACCCTTCCACGTCCTGGCCACCCAGAACCCGATCGAGCAGGAGGGCACCTATCCCCTGCCCGAAGCCCAGCTCGACCGCTTCTTGATGCAGATCGACGTGCCCTACCCCACCCGCGAGGAGGAGCGCGCGATCCTGCTGGCCACCACCGGGACCGAGGACGCGGCGGCCGCGACCGTGCTCAACGCCGAAGAGGTCATGGACCTGCAACAGCTGGTGCGCGCCATGCCGGTGGGCGAGGAAGTGATCTCCAGCGTGCTCGATCTGCTCGAGCGCGCCCGTCCCGACCGATCCGCCGACGCCGAAGTGCGCGACGCCGTCGCCTGGGGTCCCGGCCCCCGCGCCGGCCAGGCGCTGGTGCTCGCCGTGCGCGCCCGCGCGCTGCTGCAGGGCCGGCTCGCGCCCTCCACCGAGGACGTGGCGGCGCTGGCCGGTCCGGTGCTGAAACACCGCATGGCGGTGACCTTCGCCGCCAGAGCCGACGGCCTGTCGGTGGAAAAACTTATCGCGCGGCTGGCGAGCGAGGCGGCTTGATCCTCATGGCGCCGCACGCGGAGGCTCCTTCGAGGCTCGCCACAAAGGCGATGTCCTCCCCTGCTTGCGGGGGAGGTGTCTCCCCGGCTTCAAGCCGGGGTGACGGAGGGGGCTGCGCCGGCCTTGCCTTGAGCGCCGGCCTGAACCGCAGCGACGCCCCCCTCGACCCGGACGCTGTCCGGCCCACTCCCCCCGTGAACGGGGGGAGACATCGGTCACCGATGGTGCACCCCCATGGCTGAGCCCCGCTTCACGCGTCTGCGCCGTAGCGCCGAACACGCGGCGTCGCGCTTTCCCGCGCTGCTGGCCGAATCTGAGCGCATCGCCGCAAGCGTCGCTCACGGCGTGCACGGACGCCGCAAATCAGGCTCCGGCGAGACTTTCTGGGAGTATCGCCACCACCGGCCCGAAGACGGCGCGCGCGGCGTCGACTGGCGCCGGTCGGCGCGCGGCGACCAGCTTTTTGTGCGTGAAACCGAATGGGAGGCGGCCAACGCCGTCCATCTCTGGCGCGACGGCGGCGCCGGCATGGAGGCGGGCTCGCCGGGCCTGGCTTCCAAGCGCGACCGCGCGGCCGTCTGTCTCATTGCGGCGGCGAGTCTTCTGATCCGCGGCGGCGAGCGTGTCGCCGCCCTTGGCGAAACGGGACGCGCGCGCGCCGGCCGTGTGGGGCTGGAGCTCACAGGACGCGCCCTCGCCGACGGGCCGGGCGCGGTGAGCCATGTGGAGGCGCCGGACCTGCCGCGCCACGCCCGCGTGATTCTCGCCAGCGATTTTCTCGATCCGCCGGAGACCTGGGCCGCGCGCCTGTCCGCGCTCACAGGCTCCGGGGCGGGCGGCGCGCTCTTGCGCGTCATCGATCCGGCCGAGGAAGACTTTCCGTTCGAGGGCCGCACTCGCTTCAAGTCCGCGGGCGGCGGCGGGCCGCTGCTGTTTGGCCGCGCCCAGGACGCCCGCACCGCCTATCGTCAGGCCTGGAGCGAGCATGGCGCCGCGCTCGCCGCCATCGCGCGCCGGTCCGGCTTCCAGCTTGTCACCCACCGCACCGACCGCCCGGCGGCCAGCGCGGTGATGGCGCTCTATCAGGCGATCGCGGGAGACCGCTGACATGCTGAGTGCGCCATGCTGAGTCTGGGCCCCATCGCCTTCGGCGCGCCGTTCGCGCTCGCAGCGCTTCTGGCGCTGCCGCTTTTGTGGATGGTGCTGCGCGCCACGCCGCCGGCGCCGCGCGAGGTGATCTTTGCGCCGATCCGGCTTTTGCAGCGCATCGCCAAGACGCCTGAAAGCCCGGAAACGACGCCCTGGTGGGTGATCGCCTTACGCCTTCTCATGGCGGCGCTGGCCGTTCTGGCCCTGTCGCGCCCGGTCTGGCGCCCGGACCCGGCCAGCCTCACAGACGCGCCGCTTCTGGTGATCGCCGATGACAGCTGGGCGGGGGCGCAGGCCTGGCCCGCCATCGAAGACGCCGCCCGGACACGCCTGGAGGCTGCGCGCGCCGACGGGCGCGACGCCGCGCTTCTTTTCACCGCCGCCGGGCCGGATGCAGCCCCGCTGCGCTTTGACGACGCCAGCGAGGCGCTGGCTCGCCTGGCCGCCCACCAGCCCCGCAGCTGGCCTGCGAACCGCGCCCGCGCCGCCCAGCGCCTGGACGCCGCCATGGCCGAAGACGGCGCGCCCGGCCGGCTGGATACGGTGTGGATCGGCGACGGGCTCGCTGGCGACGGCGATGAAACGCTAGCAAGAGCGGCCTCTGGCTATGGCGCCGTGCGGCTTCTGCTTCCGCCGCTGCAGGAAAGCGTGCGCGCGATCGCCGGCATCGAAGCCGTGCCTGACGGCTTCACCGCCATCGCCCGCCGGGTGGAAAGCGGACAAGCCGCACCGGTCTCCGTCACCGCCCTCGCCGCCGACGGGCGCGCGATTGCGCGCGCTGAAGGCGTGTTTGAAGCCGGCGCGATCGAGGCCCGCCTTACGGCGAGGCTGCCGCTGGATCTTCGAAACCGGATCTCGCGCGTGGTCATTGACGGGCCGGCGTCTGCCGGCGCGGTGCATCTCACCGGCGGCGGCTGGGCGCGGCCCCGCGTCGGGCTTGTGGATCCTGAAGGCGGGCGCGAAGGCCAGCCGCTGCTATCTGATCAGCACTACACCCGTGAAGCGCTTATCGGCGCGGCGGAGATCGTCACCGGCGATCTCGCCAGCGTTCTGGAGACCGACCCGGCGGCGCTGGTGCTCACCGATTCAGCCAACGCCAGTGATCCGGCGCTGGAGACCTTTGTGCAGGAAGGCGGCCTGATCCTGCGCTTTGCCGGGCCACGCCTCGCGGCGGGTCCAAGCGGCATGCTGCCCGTGCGCCTGCGCCAGGGCGGACGCCTGTTCGGCGGCGCCATGGCGTGGGACGCGCCCCAGGGCCTCTCGCCGTTTCCCGACGACAGCCCCTTCGCCGGCCTCACCGCGCCGCAAGAGGCGCAGGTGGAGCGTCAGGTGCTCGCCGAGCCCGGCCCGGCGCTGGACGCCCGCGTCTGGGCGCGGCTTGAAGACGGCACGCCGCTTGTGACCGCCGAGCGGCGCGGAAACGGCTGGGTGGTGCTTTATCACGTCACCGCCGGGCCGAGCTGGTCCTCGCTGCCGCTGTCGGGACTCTTCCCGGCCATGCTGGAGCGCACGCTGGCGCTGGCCGGCGGGTCCAACCCGCCCGCGCCGTCCGCCGGCGCCTGGCGGCTGGAGCAGCTTTTAAGCGGGGATGGAACGCTGGTGGATTTCAACGGCGAGGCCGAGGCCATTCCCGCCGACGCCTTCGCCCAGGCGCGCGCCTCGGCCGCGACGCCGCCGGGGCTATGGAGCCTTGGCGCCGCCAGCGCGGCGCTCAACGCCGTCCAGCCCGGCGACACGCTTGACCCCATGAGCCGCAGCCTGCCCGGCGCGGTGGTGGAGCGGCGCGGCGACAGCCGGGAGGTCCGCTTCGCCGGGCCGCTTCTGGCCCTGGCGCTGATCCTTCTGATCGCCGACACGCTGATCGCCTTGATGCTGGCCGGCCGCATGCCGCGCTTCACCCGCTCTGCCGGCTCCGGCGCAGCCGCGCTGCTGGCGGCGGTGCTAGGCGCAACCCTGTTGAACGGCGGCGTGGTCGCGCAGGAAAGCGAAGATCTCGCCCAGGCGCTGGAAGTGCGTCTGGCCTATGTCCTTACCGGCGATGCGCGCGCCGACGCCCTGTCGCGGGCGGGGCTCGCCGGATTGTCGCGCGAGAGCACGCGGCGCAGCGCGGTGGAGCCCGCCGAGCCGGTGGGCGTAAACATCGAGCGCGACGAGATCCTGTTCTTCCCCATGCTCTACTGGCCGGTGAGCGAGGATGCGCCCGCCCTCACCGAAGCGTCGGCGGAGAAAGTCTCGGCCTATCTGCAGGCGGGCGGGCTGATTGTCTTCGACACCCGCGACGGCCGCCTTGAACGCCCCGGCGGCGCGCCCCATCCGGGGCTGGTGCGCATTCTGGACGCCATCAGTCCGCCGCCGCTGCAGCCGATCCCCGACGACCATGTGCTCGGCCGCACGTTTTATCTGCTCGACGATTTTCCCGGCCGCTATCCCGGCGGCGATGTCTGGGTTGAGGCCACGCCCGAGGGCAGCGCCCGCGACGGCGTCTCCGGCCTGGTGATCGGCTCGGCCGACTGGGCCTCGGCCTGGGCGGTGGATGAAACCGGACGCGCCCTGGCGCCGGTGGAGGGCGGCGAGTTTCAGCGCGAGCTGGCGATCCGCTTCGGCGTCAATCTGGCCATGTACGCTCTTACCGGAAACTACAAGGCCGATCAGGTCCATGTGCCGGCCATTCTCGAACGCCTGGGTGAAGATCAATGAACGCGGCGAGCCTTGATCTTTCCCCGCTGATCGCGCCGGGGCTGATCGCTGCGCTGGCGATTCTGGCTGCGCTGGCGGGCGGGTTTGCGGCGGCGCGCGGCGGCCGCGGCTGGATCTTTCGCGGCCTCGCCGCGCTGCTGGGACTGGCCGCGCTTTTGAACCCTGCTCTGGTGCGCGAGCAGCGCGAGGCGCTGTCCGACATCGCTCTGGTGATCCGCGACGACAGCGCCTCCATGCAGATCGGCGAGCGCGCCGCCCAGGCCGACACCGCGCTGGACTCGCTGCGCCGGGCCGCCGCCGACGATCCCTCGCTGGAGCTGGTGGAAGTGGCGGGCGGACGCGCCGAGGACGGCACCCGCCTCACCGATCCGTTGCGCGAAGGCCTCGGGCGGATTCCGCGCGAGCGTCTGGCCGGTGTCGTCGCCATCAGTGACGGGCAGATCCATGACGGGCCCCACGAGGCCGATGAGTACGGCCTGGACGCACCGGTGCATCACCTGCTCACCGGCGACCCGCAAGCCGGCGACCGCCGCCTCGTGGTCTCAGAAGCGCCCCGCTACGGCCTTGTGGGCGAGCCGGTGAGCTTCACCCTGCGCGTGGTGGACGAGACCGCGCCCGCCGGTACCGCCGAGGTGACGCTGTCTGTGGACGGCGGCGATCCCATCACCAGCCGGGTGCGCATCGGCGAGGACGTCACGGTGCGCGCCCCGCTGGCCAATCGCGGCCCCAACACCATCCAGCTGGAGGTGGAGCCCGGCCGCCAGGAGCTGTCGCTGATCAATAACCGCGCGGCGGTGAGCGTCACCGGCGTGCGCGACCGGCTGCGGGTCCTGCTGGTCACCGGCGAGCCCCATAACGGCGCGCGCGCCTGGCGCAATCTTCTAAAGTCCGATCCCAGCGTCGATCTGGTGCACTTCACGATTCTGCGCCCGCTGAACAAGGACGACAGCGTGCCGGCCGACGAGCTGGCGCTGATCGCCTTTCCCACCTTCGAGCTGTTTCAGCTGCGCCTGAACGAGTTTGATCTGGTGATCTTCGACCGCTACCGGCGCCGGGGCATTCTGCGCCCGCTCTACTTCGATAATATCGCCCGGTATGTGGAAGGCGGCGGCGCGCTTCTTGTGACCACCGGCCCGCCCTTTGCAGGCCTGGAAAGCGTCGCGCGATCCCCGCTCGCCGCGGTGCTGCCGGCGGCGCCGGACGGGACGATCCTGGAGGGCGCCTTCACGCCGCAGATCAGCGAGGTGGGCGCGCGCCATCCGGTGACCGCGCCCATGGCCGGCGGCGAGGCGGGCTGGGGCCCCTGGTACCGGCGCATCGGCGCGCGGGCGGTGGCTGGCGAGACTTTGCTGGAAAGCCCGGACGGTGAGCCCCTGCTCACCCTCGCCCGCGCCGGCGAGGGGCGCGCCGCGATCCTGCTCTCCGATCAGGCCTGGCTCTGGGCGCGCGGCCACGAGGGCGGCGGCCCCCATGACGAGCTGTTCCGGCGTGTCGCCCACTGGCTCATGGGCGAACCCGAGCTCGACGAGGAACGCCTCTCGGCGACGGTCTCTGATGGCGAGCTGGAGGTGGTGCGCACGACGCTCGCCGATGACGCGCCGCCGCTGGAGATCGAGTGGCCGAGCGGCCGCGCCGAAACCCTGGAGATGAACAGCTTCAGCACCGGGCGCTTCGTTTCCACGACAAATTCCGACGAGCTCGGCCTCATAAGGCTGCGCTCGGGAGACCTCACCGCTGTCGTGAGTTCGGGGCCTTTGAACCCGCGCGAGTTCGCTGATCTGCGCCCCGATCCTGACGGGCTGGCCCAGCTGGTGGACGAGACCGGCGGCGGCGTTTTCCTGTTGAATAACAACGCCCCACCATCGGTGCGCCGAATCTCTGAAGGGTCCTATGCGGCTGGAAGCGACTGGCTGGGGCTGGAGCGCCGGGGCGCCTACCGGGTGATCGACGCCGAGCGCACGCCCCTGGCGCCGGGCCTGCTCATCGCCGCTCTCCTCCTGGCTCTCCTCGCCGGCGCCTGGCGCCGGGAGGGGCGGTGAGCGTTTCCTGACTGGAAAAACTCAACCGTCACTGGCTGCGCTTATACCCGGGCCTCTCCCCGCTTAAATCCGATCTCAACACAGCAGACACACGGGAGAGCGACATGATCGATCTACGCCCCTTCGACAGCCTCGGCGCCTTTCGCACCGACTGGCTGAACGCCAAGCACCATTTCAGCTTCGGCGGCTATCACGACCCCAAGCGCATGGGATGGGGAAATCTAAGGGTCTGGAACGACGATGAAATCCAGCCCCAGACCGGATTTCCACCCCATCCGCACCAGGAGATGGAGATCATCACCTATGTGCGAGACGGCGCCATCAGCCATGAAGACAGCCTGGGCAATAAGGGCCGCACGCTGGCCGGCGACGTGCAGGTGATGAGCGCGGGCTCCGGCGTCCGCCACGCCGAGTTCAACAAGGAGGACGCTCTCACACGGATCTTCCAGATCTGGATCCTGCCCGATGAACGCGGCGGCCAACCCTCCTGGGATGCAAGGGAATTTCCCAAGACCGGGCGGGAGAACGAGCTGGTCGTCCTGGCCTCGGGCCGCGCCGGAGACGAAGACGCCCTGCCGATCCGGGCCGATGCCCGCGTGCTCGGCGCCACGGTGACGGCAGGCTCTGAAGTCACCTACACGCTTGAGCCTGGCCGCCACGCCTATCTGGGGCTGGCCAAGGGTTCGGTTAAGGTCAACGGCGTCGCCCTGAACGCCCGCGACGGCGCCGCGATCAAGGACGAGGCGACGCTCACCATCACCGCCGGCGGAGATGCTGAAATCGTGCTGGTGGACACAAGATAAACCGCCGCGTTAAGCGCATCTTCAAGCCCGCCGCGTTAGCTCGTGGCGGGCTTTTCCTTTGCTGACCGGAGTTCACCCATGGGCCGTCTCGCCACCGTGTTCACCGCGCTGATTGCGCTCATCGCCCTGCAGGGATGCCTGGCCGCCACGGCGGTGGGCGTCGCCGCCGGCGCCGCCGGCGCCACGATCGGAGTGGCGGGCGATGTCGCCGAAGGCGCAGTGAAGATCGTCACCCCCGGCGGCGATGATGACGATGAGGATGAAGACGGCGAGCGCCGCGACTGACACACCCGCCGCGCCAAGAGCCGCGTCAGGGCGCGCCGATCCATTTATGGGTCTGCAGGCTGAGGCTCCATTTGGGGTTTCGCAGACAGTAATCGAAGGCGGCTTTCGCGTTCGCCATCTGGTTCGGCCCGTCCATGGGCTGAAGGCGAAACTCGCGAAAGTCCAGATGCTCGAATCTGTCCGGCATGGCGTCGGCCTGGGGATAGACCAGCTTCAGCTCGTGGCCTGCGGTCTGTTTGAGCGGCGCGCTGGATTTGGGGCTGACGCAGATCCAGTCGATGCCCGCCGGCGCCTCAATCGTGCCGTTGGTCTCCACCGCGATCTCGAAGCCTTCGCGGTGGAACGCCTCGATCAGGGTTGCGTCCAGCTGCAAAAGCGGTTCGCCGCCGGTGCACACGACATAGGGCCACCCGCCGCCAGGCCAGAGCCCGAAGGCCGTCGCCGCCAGATCCGCCGCCTGGCGAAACTTGGCGCCGTTGACGCCGTCGGTTCCCACAAAGTCAGTGTCGCAGAAGGTGCAGACGGCGCTGGCGCGGTCCCGCTCCAGCCCGCTCCACAGATTGCAGCCGGAAAATCGCACGAAGACCGCAGGCCGGCCCGCCTGGCCGCCCTCGCCCTGCACTGTGAGGAACATTTCCTTGACCGAATAGGTCATGCCCCGCCCCGCCATTCAGCCCAGCCCGTGGCGCGCAGATCGCACGCCGGGCAGTCGCCGCAGCCATAGCCCCAGGCGTGGCGGTGCTCGCGGTCGCCGCGATAGCAGGTGTGGCTCTCCTCCACGATGAGATCCACAAGCGCGTCGCGGCCCAGCTCATGGGCGAGCGCCCAGGTCTCGGCCTTGGTCAGGTGCATGAGCGGGGTGTCGATCTGCACAGCCTCGTCGAGGCCCAGCGAGATGGCGCGCTCCTGCGCCTTGATCGTCTCGTCGCGGCAATCGGGATAGCCGGAAAAATCGGTCTGGCAGACGCCGGTGACCAGATAAGGCGTGGCGCGGCGATAGGCATGGGCGCCCGCAATGGTCAGGAAGACCAGGTTGCGCCCCGGCACGAAGGTCGTGGGCAGGCCCTTCTCGCTCATGGCGAATTCGGCCTCCCGCGTGAGCGCGCTTTCAGCCAGCGCGCCATAGCCGGAAATGTCCACCACCACGTCGTCGCCCAGGCGCGCAGCCCAGTCAGGAAACGCGTCCATCATGGCGGTGCGTACGCAGCTGCGCGCCTGCATCTCCACACCGTGGCGCTGGCCGTAGGAGAAGCCGATCGTCTCCACCCGCTCAAAGCGGGCCAGCGCCCAGGCGAGACACGTGGCGGAATCCTGGCCGCCTGAAAACAGCACCAGGGCCGCGTCGGATTTGAGGTGTTCGTTCATGGCGGGCTATATCCGCTCTTGAACGCCGAGATGCAAGGAGTGCAAGGCGATGAGCGACATGGCGATCCTCTACACCACCTGGCCGGACGAGGAGAGCGCGGCCGCCGCCGCCGAAACGCTTCTGGACGAGCGGCTTATCGCGTGCGCCAACGTCCTGGGAACCGCGCGCTCCATCTTCCGCTGGAGGGGCGAAACCTGCCGCGAGGCTGAAACCGTGGTGCTGTTCAAGACCGGCGCGGGCCAGGCGCAGGCCGTCCGCGACCGGCTCCTGGTCCTGCACCCCTATGACGAGCCGGCCATCGTTCAGCTGGGCGTAGAGGACGCAGGCACATCGCCCGCCTTCGCCGCCTGGGTCGCCGGCGAGACGCCGGGACCGCGCTAAGCGGCGCCTAGGGCACAGCGCGTCGATCCTCGATTGCGAGGGATTCAAAACCGGCGTTCGCGGATGCGCCTCAAGCGATACGGCGCAGATTGGCCTGGGCTGCGGCGTCGCCTTTCAGCGCGGTGTTGAGCGCCTCCAGCAGAGCTTCGGCCGCCACCGGCGCGCGCACCAGCGTCTCCATGGCGCCCGCCCGCACCGGCGTATCAAGATCGCGCGACAAGCGCACCACGGGGGTCATCGCCGCTGTGGAGGCCAGAGCCCGGATCTCAGAAGCCGCGTCCTCGGTGTCGCCGTCGTCCAGAGCCAGACCCAGAACCACCGCGTCATAGGCCGCAGCGCCCAGAGCTTCGACCATTTCACCGCTAGAAGCGGCGCAGGTGACGACGCAATTGAACGATTTGAGATAGCCCAGCAGCACAGAACGCCGCGCCGGATCGGTTTCGGCCACCAGCATGCGCAGGCGCCGCGCGTCCACGGTGAGCTGTTCGCCGTCCGCGTATTTGTCGATACGGCGCGAAGGCTTGAGCCCCACTTCGAACCAGAACGTAGAGCCGGACCCGGCGGGCTTGTAGCCCACCTCGCCGTCCATCAGCCCGGCCAGACGCTTGCACAGATGCAGGCCGAGCCCGGTGCCGGCCTCACGGATCGCGCTGTCCATCTTGTCGGACGCCAGGGCGTCGAACAGGTGGCTGCGCGCGGATTCAGGCACGCCGCGGCCGGTGTCGCGCACCTGAAAACGCAGGCGCGCGGAGCCGTTGTCATGGGTGCGCGTGGTGACCGTGGCGACTACGCCGCCGGTGTCGGTGAAGCGCACTGCGTTAGCCAGCAGGATGCGCACAAGCTGCATCATCCGGTCGCCGTCGGCGCGCAGCGCCATGTCGGCCTCGCCGGCGATCTGAACCTCAAAGGCGAGCCCCTTGGCCGAAGCGGCCGGCTCGAACTGCGCGCGTGCGCGGTCGGCCAGCGAACGGGCCGTCACGTCCTCCAGCTCAAGCTCCAGGCGGCCGGCCTCGATGCGCGAGACGTCCAGCACGTCGGTGAGCAGACGGTTGAGCTGCTCGCCGGATTCGCGGATGCGCAGAGCCATGCGGCGCTGATCGGCGCCGGCCGCGGATTCCTCCAGCAGCTGGGCCATGCCCATCACGCCGTTCAGCGGCGAACGCAGCTCATGGCTCATATTGGCCAGAAGGGCGGCGCTGGCGCGGGCCTGCTCCTCGGCCTTGCGGGCGGCCTGATCGTTATGGTCAGCGAGCCTCGACATGGCCGCGGCCTGCGCCTCGGTGTGGCGGCGCGCCTCGTCCAGTTCGACATTGGCCTTCACGGCGTCGCTCAGCGTGGAGGCGTAGGTCATGGTCAGCGAATTCATCGCCAGGAAGAAGCCCACAAGCAGCGCCGCCACAAGAAGCCCTTCCCAGGTGCCGGTGAGGGCCAGCGAGAGACCCCACAGCCCCAGCGCAGGAATCGTATAGGCCAGCACGACACGGTGTTCGGCCGCGCTCGTCATGGCGGCGCCGGCGGCCATGCCGGCGATCACCATCGCCACGGCGTTGCTGGCGATCACGGGCGCGTTCGGGCCAAGCAGGAACGGCGTCAGACCCCAGCACACGCCCACCACGCCGGACATCACGATATAGCCGGTGATTTCGCGGTCGGTGGGCACCCGGTCTTCCTTGTGAGCGCGCCACATGGCGCCGAGGCGCAGCAGCGCCGCAAAGCTGAGCACCACAAACCAGGCCGCGTGCATCACCATGTCCACATGGCCGATGAACAAAAAGCTCAACAGCACTGCGTTTATGATGTTCAGCGGAACTGCGCGCAGTGCGCTGCGCGCCACAAGCAGCCGCTTTGTCCGGCGCGTTTCTGCCGCGACGGCTGCGCCTTCGTCTGTCTTGAACCCCATTACACACCCATATCGCTGACCGCTTTTCTGCGGTTCTATGGGGTCAACTTGGCACACAGGTCTTAAAACGCGGTGGACGCGCCGTTCACCTTGTCGCAACGCCTCGCCCTTCCCATTGTTGGAAAGACCGAATTTTCAGCCCGTTCGCCGTTCCGTCCTGTGGAGACGCCCCCGTGACCGCCCCTGTGATCGCCCCTTCGCGCCTCACCCCGCTATACCTGTTGCTCACCGCCGGCCTGGCGTTAAGCTTCGCCGCATGCGGGCGCGGGGCCGCTCCCGAGACGCAGGGCGTCGACACCGGCCTGGAGCGCGTGGATCCCTCCATCGAGGCCGAGCAGATCAGCTGGCGTGACCTGATGCCCGATGACGAGCTTGATGCGCTGGAAGCGCTGAACGAAGGCCGGGCGGATCCCTCGCTCATGAGCCGCTTCACCGGCTCCAGCCCGGTGGAGAACCAGATCGGAACGTTCAACGTGGTGGAGGATCTGGCCGGCGCGGTGGTGCGCATGCCCGGCTATATCCTGCCGCTGGATTACGCCCAGCAAGGCTCGGCGCGCGAATTTCTGCTGCTGCCCTATCACGGCGCTTGCGTGCACTATCCGCCGCCGCCGCCGAACCAGATCGTCTATTTGAGAAGCCCCGATCCCATCGAGTACAGCTCCCTGTGGGAGCCGGTCTGGGTGGAGGGCCGCATGGAGATCGAGCGCGTCGACACCGAACTTGCGGCGGCGGCCTACACCCTGATCGTACGATCGGTCAGCGAATACCAGCCTTAGGGCGCCGTCGCCTCGTCGCCTTCGGGCAGGATCGCATTGCGATAGGCCCGTACCGAGGCCGCGAGCGCCTCCGGCGACGGGGCGGACTCGCCGGGACCGTCAAAATCGCCCAGCGCGGTTTCCAGCGTCACCAGAAGGTCGGACAGCGGAGCGCCGATCGCAGGCATGGTCTCCATCAGTCCGTCAGCCTTGCGCCGAGCGTAAAACTGGACGGCGGCGTTGAAGCCATAGGCGTCCAGCCAGGACTCGCCGGCGAAATCCGCAGCGCTGGCGAAGCCGTATTGCAGGGCCGCGCGGTCGGCCAGATCCAGAATCACCTCGCCGTCCACCTGGGCCTGGCTGGTGCGCGGCGCCGGCGCAGCGGCCTCGGTTTCGTCCAGAAGGCGCAGGACTTCCTGCACCGCCGCGCGGATTTCGTCGTCGGAGGCGTCCTGGAAGTGCAGAACCGCGGCCCGGTTCATTTCCTCCATCATGGAGGGCGCGCCGCGCTCCAGGGCCACCGGCTCGAAATCCACGTAGATTTCAGACACGGGGTGGGAGAACATCGCCGAGGCGGCCTGGCGCTCGCCCGCCTGCAGGGCCGCAAGCCCCGCCAGGTAGTGGGCGCGCATCACCTCGATCGCAGAGATATAAACCACCGGGTCATCCGCCGCGACGGACGCATCAATGCCCCCCTCGCCGCCACCCTCGCCGCCCTCTCCAGCCTCTCCGCCTTCATCTGCCGGCGCGGGCTCGGCTTCAGAGGCGCCGTACTCTTCATCTTCGGCGCCTTGCGCGGTTTCGGCCGCCGCGCGGTCCTGGCCGGCGGGCTCACCGCAGGCGCTCAGCGAGCCGGCTGCGATCGCGGCCAGGCTTGCGGTCCAGATCAGCGGCGATTTGCGGATGGCCATCGGGTTGTCCTTTGCATGGTGTCGCCCGTGTGCTAGCGCGTCTGAGACTTAATCGCAAGAAGGGCTCGCAATGCTCCATCGCCTCGCCGAAGTCCTGAACGCCGAGGATCTAGCCACGATCCGCGATCTGACGGCGGACCGGTCAGCCTTCATCGACGGCGCCTCCACAGCCGGCGCCGCAGCGCGCGCAGTGAAGGCTAACCGCCAGATGGCGCCGGGCCCGAAGGCCGACGCGGTCCGGCGCTTGTGCGAAGCTGCGCTGAACCGCCATGGCGTGTTTCAGGCCGCCGCCCAGCCCACGCGTATTCTGCGCACGCTGATCAGCCTGTACGGCCCCGGCGAGGCCTACGGGCTGCACGTGGACGACGCGATCATGGGCGGTGCGCGCAGCGATCTGTCGTTCACGCTCTTTGTGGCCGACCCTGAAAGCTATGAGGGCGGCGAGCTGGCGCTGCAGGATTCCTCGGGCGAGACCGGGATCAAGCTGTCGGCGGGCGACGCAGTGCTCTATCCCACCGGCGCGCTGCACCAGGTCAAGCCGGTGATCGGCGGCGAGCGTCTGGCGGTGGTGGGCTGGGTGCGCAGCTTTGTGCGCCGGGCCGATCAGCGCGACATCCTGTTTGATCTGTCGCTCACCATCAGCGCGCTGCACGCCCGCGACGGCAAGAGTGCGGAGGTGGACCGGCTGATGAAGACGCGCACCAATCTGCTGCGCCAGTGGGCGGAAGACTAGGGACGCAGGGCCGGAGACGCAGGATTAGCCGGTCTTGTCCGGCTCGTGACCGCGGCCAAGTCCGCCATGGGGCGTCAGCGGCTCGCCGGACGTGACCTGATAGCCGGCCCGGCGCAAATGCCGCACCAGATCGCCGGCCGCCAGACGGCAGGCGTCCAGCCCGCCCAGCCGTGTCCGCCAGGGCGAGCGCCACAGCGCGTAGGCCAGGGCGTCGCGCAGATCGCTGTCGTGGTCGCTCATGCGGGCCGCCTCGGTTGGGTTAAGGGAAATCGACATTGAGAACATTTATAGAACAAAAGACCTGAGGTCAGCCAGCCCGGCGCCGCCTCGACCTGTGCATAAAAGGTGACAGGTGCTGCTTTGTGACCAAATCGTAACCCCTCAAGGGCTTGGCCGAAGCGCCCACCTCGCCCTAGATTGAATGAGTATGTTTGGGAGGGGAGCAAACCCATGACGCAATATCGCAGCCGCTGGTTTGCGGCGCTGTTGGCGGCCGCACTGGTCGGATCGCCCGCGTTCGCGCAGGACGACGACAGCGAAGACGAGGACGAAGACGAAGCCGAGGAAACGATCGAAACCTTTGTGGAGGATTTCGATGCGGTTGAGGGCTTCTTCACCCTCTACCGCAATCCCGAAGACGGCGATCTCTTTATGGAGATCAGCGAGGACCAGCTCGGCGACGAGGTGATCTATTTCACCTACACCGAGAACGGCGCCCCGCGCGTCGGCCATTTCCGCGGCCAGTTCCGCGCCAATGAAGTGCTGACCTTCACCAAGCGCTATGGCGAGATCGAGATCGCGGCGCAGAACACCAGCTTCTCCTTTGACGAAGACAACGCCCTGTCGCGGGCTTCGGAAGCCAACATCACCCGCGCCCCGCTGGCCCTTCTGGATATCGAGGCGGAGACGCCCGCATCGGGCGAAGGCGAAGAGGCGACCCCGGCGCGCTATCTGATCAATGTCGGCGATCTTCTCAAAGGCGAGGATCTGCACCAGATCAAGCCGACCGCGCCGCGCGGTCCCGGCGCTGAAGACGCGTTCGGCCTGGGCCGGCTGCAGTCGGGCCAGACCCGCATCACCGATGTGCGCTCCTATCCCGAGAACACCGACGTGGTGGTGGAGTATGTCTACCAGGAGAGCAGCCCGAGCAATCGCGGCGGGCCCGAGATCACCGACGCGCGTTCGGTGGCGGTGCTACTGCAGCACTCCTTCGTGGCCATGCCCGAAGACGGGTTCGAGCCGCGCGCCGATGATTTCCGCGTCGGCTATTTCGGCCAGCGTGTGACCAATCTCACCGACACCACGATCACCCCCTATGACGACGTGATCAATCGCTGGCGCCTGGTGAAGCAGGACCCGGACGCGGAAGTTTCCGATCCGGTGGAGCCGATCGTGTGGTGGATTGAAAACACAACGCCCGTGGAGCTTCGCGACACCATTCGCGACGCCGCCCTGACCTGGAACCAGGCGTTTGAAGCGGCCGGGTTCTCCAATGCGGTCGAAGTGCGCGTGCAGCCCGACGACGCCGACTGGGACGCCGGCGACATCCGCTACAACGTGCTGCGCTGGACCTCCTCGCCCACCCCGCCGTTTGGCGGCTACGGGCCGAGCTTCACCAATCCGCGCACCGGCGAGATCATCGGTGCGGACATCATGCTGGAATACGTCTTCCTGACGAACCGCATCCGTTATTCGGAGCTGTTCGACGTGGCGGGCCTGTCCGCCTGGCTGCCGGCCGACCAGATGGCCGAACTCACCGGCGAACCGCAGCACATGTTCGAGCACGACCACGAAAACGGCGCCATGTGCAATTTCGCCGAACATCTTCAGTTTGAAACCCAGGCCGGTCTGGCGACGCTGCGCGCCCAGGGCGCCAGCACGGTGGAGATGGACGAGCTGATCCGTCAGTCCCTGCACTATCTCGTTATTCACGAGATCGGCCACACGCTGGGCCTGATGCACAATATGGGCGCCAGCTCGGGCGTCAGCCTCGAGGCGCTGGCCAGTGGTGAGACCGTCACCCACTCCATCATGGACTATCCGGCGCTGAACCTGCCGGCGGAGCTGAGCGATACCGTTCAGTATTCCCAGGAAATCCCCGGCGCCTACGACATCTGGGCGATCCAGTACGGCTACACCCAGGACGATGCGGGACTGCCGCAGCTCCTGGCGCGCTCCACCGAGCGTGAGCTGTTCCTGGGCAATGACGCTGACGACATGCGCGCGCCGGGCCGCCATATCGACCCGCGTGTGATGATCAACGACCTCTCCGACGATCCGGTCAGCTGGGCCCAGGGGCGCGTGGATCTCATCAACCAGACCATCGCCGCCCTGCCCGAGACGGCGGTGGAGGACGGTGAAACCTACCAGACCCTGCTCACCAGCTATCTGATCCTGTCCGGTCAGCGCTTCGGCGCGGCCAATGTGGCGAGCCGCCATGTGGGCGGGATCTACAACAACCGCGCCGTGATCGGTCAGGAGGGCGCGCAGACGCCCTTCGTGCCGGTCCCGCGCGACAAGCAGGAGCAGGCGCTGGAGGTTCTCGACGCCGCAGTGTTCGGGCCGGACGCCTTCACCGCAGAGGAGGCCTTCGCCGACCGCCTGCAGCGTCAGCGGCGCTTCTTCGATCACTTCCCGACCGATGAGGACCCGTCCCTGCACGCACGCGCCTACGCCCAGCAAATGGCCATCATGGCCCATCTGCTGCATCCCAATGTGCTCAACCGCCTGGGCGACACGTCGCGCTATGGCGGCGAGTACGCGCCGGCTGAATACCTTCAGGATCTCACCGAGATCGTGTACGCGGCCGACGTGCGCGGGGAGCCGAACACCTACCGGCAGAACCTGCAGATCGGCTATCTGCAGGAGCTGGCCTCCATCGCCAGCCCGTCCAGCGGCTACGCGCCGTTCGCACGGTCGGCCGCTCTGGCCTCGATCAACGACATCAAAGGCTGGGTGGGCCCCGACTGGATGCCCGACCTCTTGGGATCGCGTGAAGCGCGCGCCCACCGCGCCCACCTTCGCGCGCTGATCAAGGCGTTTGAAGGCTAGACGCACTCAACAAGCCTGAACACGAAGCCGCCCCTTCCGAAAAGCGGGAGGGGCGGTTTTCGTTGGCGTCGCGCCCCTGTCCCCCTCGCTGACGACAACGCTGTCGCAGTCGGCGGCATCTGCCACCGAGGCCCTGAGACCTGGAGCGCTGAAGCCACCGGCTCACGTCGAATTCGACAGCCTCGCCCTGAAAAGAAACAGACACGCCCTCAGCTTTCGCGCTCGCGGTGCTGGGTGCCCTCGCCGTCGGTGATAAACAGGCACCGGCCGGGCTCGGCGACGTCGACCGTGTGCCACGCGCCGCGTGGCACGATCACGAACTGGCCGCCGGAAAGGGCCTGCGACCAGCTGTCCTCGGCCTGCTCGAAATGGCAAATGAAGTCTCCGGAAACGGCGAAAATGAATTCGTCGCCTTCCGGATGCATTTCCCAGACAGTCCAGTCGGCGGCGGTGTCGAACAGGCTGACGAGGCGCCCCGGCGGCAGCTGCGCAACGCCGGCGCCCCAGAAGCGCTCGTCTATCGGAACGGCAAGGACCCCGCCGGAGTCGATCAAATTAGCGAACGCCTCGCCGAGAATGTACGGACGGGTCTTTTCTTGGGTCATCACTGCTCCCCTGCGGTGTCGACGGGCTCGGGAAGCCCAAGACTATTGCGGGACCGGCCGCTAGAACAATCCCAGCGTCGAGCCGGCGCCATCGCCGACACTCAGTGCGTGAAATGGAATGGAAGTCGGCGTTTCTCCTACTTGGAGCCCTTTATCCGGAGCAATTCATCAACAGTCCGGTTGCCAAGTGGCGCATGTCAAAACCGCATCAGCGGGTCGTGGCCGCCGGGCTTGGATTCGCGACGCCGGCCTCGCTCGTGACGTCTTCACGGTCAGAAGCAATCACCTTCGCTGAGCGTCAGGGGTCAATGATAGTCAAATCACTTGCAGGCCAGCGCGTCAGATTTAAGGAACAGTCTGGCGTGGAGGATCAGGTTATCATGACCATGAGCTGTGAGCCCACCGAAGTGCGCGACGCGGCCGACACGGACATCGCGGCTGCACCTCATTTCTTTCAAAAGCGCATCATCAAAGACCACGAGGTCAGGGTCTTTGCTCATCGCGGCGCATGTTTCGCATTCCAGATTACCTCCCAAAGCTACCCTTACACCCAGGTCGATTGGCGTTACGGATCTGGATTTCTCGACTTCCAGCCTTGCGATACGCCGCCTGCGATCATGGAGCGGATAGACTGCTTTCTGGCGGCGTTCGGCCTGTTTTATGGAAGCTTCGACTTCATAGTCGACTCGCAGGGCGCCTGGTGGTTTCTAGAATGCAACGAAGACGGCCAATGAGGTTGGCTGGACGAGAAGGTTGATGGAGCTATGACTCGATCATTCGCGCAGGCGGTGTATGATCGATTTATTAATAGCACAAAGGTTGATCTGTGATGATTTCTGGTCTCATCGCCGCGTCGATCCTTTCCGTTTTCGCTTCGCAGGCCGCCAACGGTTTGGCGCCGATTGCCGAGTGCCAAAGCCGTTTGACCGATTGCGCCGCTGGCGAATGCCAAGCTCAGGAGATTGAAGCAGAATGCGATTTCGCCGCATTGAGCCAAACCGACATCGCCATCATACGCGCTGAAGTTCGAAACGCGGCCGCCCGTTTGGTCGAGGACCCAGCGGGCGGCCGCGCGTGCAGGGCTTTCTTCCGTGCCGCGTTCGAGAACGCTGCGAACCGCGTGCAGTCGGACGGGCTTATGCTGAGCTATGGGGTGGAAGACCCATTGGTTTCCCTTGACGGCGTGGCGAGGGAGCTTGTTTTACGCGCGGAGTTGGAGGTACGTCTGACAGAAGCCGCATTTCCGGCCATGAACGAAGAGCGCCGGGCATGCCCGCTGTCACCCCCGCTCGCCGTCACCTACATGCGCGCACAGAACCTCGCCTTCGCCGAACGCAACAACCTTTTGGCGCGCGCTGAATTCGATCCCGCTTTCGCGGGCTTACGCGTGCCGGTCTTTCTTATCTATCTGCACGCGGACCTCTGGCAGCAACGCCAAGGCGCGGCCCTGGAGGTGTTCCAACGCCTGTCCGCCAACGGCCTTTACGGCGAGGCCGCGACGGAAAACCTCTTCCAAAGGGTTGCAGCCCAGCAGCCGCTTTATCGCCCGGAAGACCTTGAGGGAGGCTGGGCGCCTTCGCCTGCGCCGAACTGACTCGGTCTTACCGTCTGCAAAGGCCTCACACGAAGCCAGTCCCGGAGATCGCCGCCGGCCCGATAGGCCTAGAACAGTCCCAGCGTCGAGCCGCCGCCGCCGCCGTTGAGGCGTTGCAGGCCGGCTGAGTAATTGGCCAGCTGGGCCTGCAGATAGGCGGGTACGGTCCCGCCGCGCCTGCCGGCCTGGGGGCCTTCCAGCAGGGCTTTGAGCGCTGGATCTGTGGTCAGTTCGCGGTGGGCGCGCTGGATCTTGGAGACCGCGTTGGACAAGGCCTCCATGGCCGCAAGCGCCCCGTCCCGGTCGGCGATGGAGAGGGCTTTGGGAATCTCCAGCGCGAAGACTTTGGGGGCGTCCGAAGTGGTGTCTTCATTGCGCCGCAGAAGCGAAGCCTTGCCGCGCAATCCCCCTTCAGGCAGGCCGAGACCGGAGAGCGCGTCCTGCCCCTCCTTGCCGGCTGACAGCGTCACGGTGACGCCTTCCTTGGGGGTGATTCGCAGCATGTCGCCCTTTGCCGACCGGCGCACGTCGGCCGTCGCGTCCAGCACCAGCGCGGCGTTCAGCTTGAAGGTCAGCGAGCGCATGGTCTCGTCGGAATCGACGGTGATCTTGCGTTTGCGCCCGCCATCCACCGAGACATAGAAATGATCGCCCTCGCGCACGCTGGATCGCGCTGTGATTACGCGGCTGTCAGCGTAGGCGACCGAACCGGACGGCAGGCCCAGCCGGTCCAGCACGCCGTCGCCGGTGGGGTCCACCATGACGCCCGACGCTTCCGAAAGCCCGCCCCGGCCTGACACCTGCTGGGTCCACTGCACCGCGCCGGTGGCGGCGTCGAACCCGGCGGCGAAGGCGTTGCGCGCGCCCACTTGCGTGGCGCCGGGAACCGCGCCGGAGGTCTTGCCGGCGATATAGACGCCCGCGCCGGAAACGGTGACGGAGCTCGCCGAATCGTCCTCGGCCGAGCCAAGGAAACTGGTGTAATCGACGCTGGCCGAGCCGGCGCCCTCGCTGATGCGCACCAGCATGGCGTCGCGCCCGCCCTGATTGGTGTTGACCTGACTGCCGGTCTGGAAATTGGCGCCGGCCGCGCCGGACAGATAGATCGCGCCGTCATCGCCCACCGCGAGTCCGCCGATGCGCCCGCCGTCCAGATCGCCCAGATCAAGGCTCCAGGCCGCCGCGCCGGTGCCATCATCGCCGGCCGCGTATTTGGTCAGAACCGCGCGCCCGTCCACTTCGGCGGCGACGATCAGGCCTCCGTCAAAGGCCAGTGCGCTTGCCTTGATGCGCTCGGTTCCGGCGCCGGTCTCGACACCGCGCGTATAGAGCGTGGCGCCGTCCGCGCCGAGCGCGCGAACATAGGCGTCCGACCCCCCCCCGCCTGAGGCCCCGCCAAAGGGTGATCTGGTTTCGCCGCCGATATAGACCGTGCCGTCGGCGCCCAAGCTGACCGTGTTCGCCTTGTCGTCGGCGCTCCCGCCAAAACGGCGCGCCCATTGCTCCACACCGTCGCCGGAGAATTTCACCACCAGCGAATCCAGGCCGCCGAGCTGGGTCGTCTCGCCCAGGGCGCCCCTGACCGAGCCTGCGACCACAACATCGCCGCTGGGATCCACCGCGATCGACGCACCGCTGGCTTCGCCGGCCGCGCCCAGCGTGCGGGTCCAGACCCGCTTGCCGGTGGTGTCGTAGCGCATCAGGACGAGATCGCCCTCGCCCTTGATCTCTTGACCGTCAACGCTGTTGGTCGCCTGGCCGACCACATAGATCTCGCCGCCCGGACCGCGCGTGGTGGCCAGAATCTCCATGGGATTGGTGGTCTGGCTGGTGGAGGTTTCGCCGTCTTCACCGGTGGATTCAGTCACCGTGGGATCGGCCTCGATCCGCTTGGCGAAATCGAGCTCGCCGCCGCCGGCCAGATTGATGAATCTGGACAGCTGACCCGCCGCCGTGTCGCCGGTTCCGCTGATCCCGGCGGTGTAGACCGCCGGCGCGCCGCCGGCCTCGGTAAAGCTGATTTTCTCTGTGAGAATGCCCTCGATCTTGAAGCCCCAGTTGTTGCCCGGAACGATGCCGTTCTCGCCCGGCTCGCCAAGCCGCACCCGCGAAAGACGCGTCAGCATGCCAGCCGTTTCAAGCTCGGTGTTCACCGCCGTGACGAAATCATCAAGCGTTCTGTTGGCGTCGGCGCCAAGAGAGATGTTCACCGGCGTATCAATGCCGTTCTTGCGCACGGTAATGGTGAAATCCATGGGCGAGGCGAGCACATCCACCGGCGCGTCGAACGCTCCGGTGTGCATCGTCCCGCCAAAATATTCCGAGCGCCCGCGCGAGATCGCCAGCGTGCTCTCGGCTTTGGAGAGGTCTTCGCCCTTCAGGACCGAGACGCCCTCAAGTCCAAGCCCATCGAAATAGGCGCTCATCTGATCGAGGCCTTCGCCGAAACGCCGCTGCCAGAACGCACGATCGGTTTCGCTGGCGGTCTTTTCACCAGCCGCCGAGGCGAGCGATTGCAAGCGGCGCAGGCCCTGATGAAGGGCGAAGAGCTTCTTTTCGTCCTCGCTCACCTGCTGGTCGGCGAAGCTGCCAAAGCTCTGATCAAAAAAATTGCCGTCGGCGAGCACCGAGCGTCGCAGCGTCTCCAGAGCCACGATCTCTCCGCGCGGATCCCAGGGCGCCAAGACGCCTGAGTCGCGCGATGTGGTCTGGCCGTTCTGGGTCTGGGGCGCAGGCGTGCGAGGACTGCTCAGAGCCAGGCTCTGGGCGGCTTGCGCGTTGTAATACGCGCCGAGCAAACTCGCCGAGAACACCATGGCGTTCTCAATCCTCCAGACCGGCGCACACATTGCGCCACCCGTTAAGATGCGCCAGGACCCGCTAAGAAACCGTTAGGATTTAGGTTGAAGGAGCAATTACGCAGCGCGCAGAAAGCTCACCGGCCGGGTCTGGGCCGCGCCGCGATCGCTGGCGCCGAGGCGCACGGCGTCGACCAGATCGGTGTTCAGCGCGGTGATGTCGGGACGGCGAAGGCACAGCCCCGCGATCTCGGCGGCGCCCGCCATGCAGGCGGCTGCGCCCAGCGCGGCGTGAACGGCGCGGGCGAAGGCGAAATCAGCCTCGTGATCGAGCCGCCAGCGCAGGCGCTCCATGCCGCCGCCCGGTCCGCGCAGATTGGCGAGCCTGGCGCCCTCGAACGCGTCCATAAGCCGGGCGCCGGGCGTATCCACGGTGATCTCCGCGAGCATGGCGGCGTTCACCGCTTCGCAATCCAGCCCATCGGGAAACAGGGCCGGCGCGGCGTTGGTGGCGATGTCGGCCTGCGCGTCGCGCAGAAGCGCCAGCACGCCGCCGGCGATGACAGGATCAAAAAACGGCTGAACGCCTGGCACGTGAAGCACGCGGGTCGCGCCCGCCTCGCGCGCGGCTTTCGCCACGCCCCAGAGCGGAGCTTCGGGCCGGGCGCGGGTGACGAAGGCGCCGGCGTCCTGCGCGGTTTCGGCCAGCGATTCTTCCGCCTCGCCGTGGGGAATGACGCAGGCGACAAGCTCGGCGCCCGGCGTCGCACGGGCGCGCTCGATGGCGATTTCGATGGCGTAACGGTTGGACAGAAGGCCCAGCGCGACGCCGGCCGAACCGGCGGCGCCTGAAGAAGCGGTGATCACGACGGCGGTGGCCATGGGCGGTCTCTCCTGCCTCATCGCACTTGGCGGATCACTATGGCGCCGCGCGCCTAACGGCCCGTTAACCCGACGCGTAGAAAGGTTAACGGTGAACGAATCGGCCGCCATACGGGCGGCCCGGCAGCGGGGCTCTCCATGACCAGCACGGCGCACGATCTCGACCGGATGTTTCTCAACCGCGACTTCTCCGATCCGCGCATCAATCTGGACGGAAAGACGGTGTTGATCACCGGCGGAACGGGCAGTTTCGGCACGCTCTTCGTGGAGACGGTGCTCAAGGAGTACAAGCCGCGCAAGCTCATTATCTTCTCGCGCGACGAGCTGAAGCAGTACGAGATGGCTCAGCGTTTCAGCCCGGCCGAGCACGCGTGCCTGCGCTATTTCATCGGCGACGTTCGCGACGAGGACCGTCTCGATATGGCCATGCGCGGGGTTGACGTGGTGGTCCACGCCGCCGCGCTGAAGCACGTGCCGATCGCAGAATATAATCCGTTTGAATGCATCAAGACCAATGTCATGGGCGCGCAGAACGTGGTCACCGCCGCGATCAAGCGCGGGGTTCGCCATGTCTGCGCCCTGTCAACCGACAAGGCGGCGAGCCCGCTCAATCTCTATGGCGCTTCGAAGCTGGCGTCTGACAAGATCTTCACCGCCGCTCAGGCCATGGGCGGGGCGGACGGGCCGGTCTTCTCGGTGGTGCGCTACGGCAATGTCGTGGGCTCGCGGGGCTCCGTGGTGCCCTTCTTCAGAAAGCTCGTCGAGGACGGCGCCGACCATCTGCCGATCACCGACGAACGCATGACCCGCTTCTGGATCACGTTGAGCCAGGGGGTGAATTTCGTCCTGTCGGCGCTGGAAATGGCCAAGGGCGGCGAGATCTTCGTGCCGAAAATCCCGTCCATGTCGACAGTCGATCTTGCCAGAACAATCGCCCCTCACCTGCCCCACAAGATCGTCGGAATCCGCCCCGGAGAAAAGCTCCACGAGGTGATGGTGCCCGAGGACGACGCGCGCTCCACCGTGGAGCTGGATGACCGCTACGTCATCCTGCCGTCCTTCGAGACCAAGGTGCGCGAAGCCTGGCTTGCGTCTGGCGCGAAACCTGCGCTCGACGGCTTCGCCTACGCCTCCAACACCAACCCGGAGCGTCTGGACGCCCGCGCCCTGCAATCGCTGCTGGAAGCCCGGCTGACCGCATGACGGCCGGGCTGGACGCAAACCGGTTCGCCAGCGAGGGCTATGCGGTAATCGGCGGGCCGGAGATCGCAGCGGCGAAAGCCGAGGCGACTGCGGCCCTCACCGACATGGCCGCCTTCATCTCACGGCGGGTGCTGGGAGAAGCGCGCGGCGAGACGCTAGGCGATCTGCTCGCTCACATGAACGCCGCCGAGACCGACCGGGCCGCAACGCGCGCCTGCTATGAGGTCTTTCCCACCGTTCCAGAGGTGATCGCCCTGATCAATGGGAGCGCCTTCAAGCAGGCGGCGCGCGCCGCCGGACTGGCGCGCCCGTGCGCAGGCACCAATCCCCTGATCCGGCTTGACCGGCCCCGCGACACGAAATTCTCGACGCCCGCCCATCAAGACTGGTGGTATTCCATGCTGTCGGAGCGCGCCGTGGTGATCTGGACCGGCCTCGGCCCGGTGGACCCGGAGATGGGGCCGGTGGAAGTGATCCCGGGATCACACCAGAACGGCGTCGCCGCTTTCCGCCCCTATGAGGCCGGCCATGAATGGTTTGAATGCGCCACGCCGCCGCCGGACAGCGCCTTTGTTGCAACGGCGCCCGGGCCGGATGAGGCGGTGGTGTTCGACCAGCGCCTCATCCATCGCAGCGGCGCGAACCGATCGACGCGCATCCGCGTCTCGGTCCAGCTGAGATACAATGATCTGGAGACGGCAGCCGCCATGACCTCCACCTTCACGCCCTCGCTCTCGCGCTGGGTGATAGAACGTCAGAAGGCGGCGCTGGAAACAGGGGCCGCGTCATGAGGGCTGAACGCACTCTGAAGACCGCCCACTGGCGGTCGGTCGCCTGCGATCTGTGCGGCGAGCCCCGGCTGGAGATCCTCGGCGAACGCAGCCATCTGGTGCGCGGCCGGACAAGCGATTTCCATATGGCGTTCAAGGACGCGGTCTGCCCGTCCTGCGGCTTTGTCTGCGCCGCCGAACGCCCGGATGAGGCGTTCTTGATGGCCTATTACCGCGACGCCCATATCGGCCATCGCGGCGGGGAGCTGCATTTCGACGCGCAGGCGCGCACCGCCATGGTGGCGCGCCACGTGCCCGAGGGCGGGCGGGTGATCGAGATCGGCGCCAATGACGGCGCCTTCACAAAGCTTTTGTGCGAGGCCGGGTTCGACGCCTTCGGCTTCGACCCGGTGGAGGCCGACGAGGCCGCCGGCGTGGCGAAAGGCTATGTGGCCGATGGAAGCGGCGCGCCGGCGCCGGGGGAAGCCGACGCGGTGGCGGCTTATTACGTGGTCGAGCATGTCACCGACCCGCGCGCCTGGCTGGCCGAGCTGGTGAGCCTTGTGAAGCCGGGCGGCGTGGTGATCCTGGAAGCGCCCAACTACGAGACGCACCCGGAAGACTCGCTCAATGTGGAGCATCTGCTGCATTTCACGCCGGAAAGCCTCACCCGACTTGCGCGCCTGAGCGGACTTGAACCAATCGAATCAGGTTCAGGAACCGTCGCCTACGGCCAGAGCCTGGTGGCGCGAAAGAGCGGCGGTGAGCCAGCGCAGACGCCGCGCCAACACGCCGCAACCGACAGGGCCGAGGGCGCCGCCGTGCTGGCCCGCGCCCGCGCGGCCTATGACACCGCCCGCGACGCCCGCCAGGCCCGCGCAGACGCGGCGCGCCGCGCGGCGAACCTGGCGCTGGACAGCGCCGGGGAGGACGATGCTGCAGTGTTTTTGTGGGGCGCGAACGAATACGCCGAGCGCGCGGCGCCCTTGCTCGCTCAACACTTTGCAAGGGTGCAGGTGCTCGACAAATCACCCAGCAAGGTGGGCGGCGCGTTCCCGGGTCTCACCGAACCGGTCGCCCATCCAGACGCTGTCGCCGGCGTGGACGGCGCGGTCTTCCTGGTCTGCTCGCCCAACTGGAACGCCCAGATCGCCGAGGAGATAAGGGCGCGCACGCTCCCGGCGCGCACCATCATCGATGCGGTGACGGGCGAGCGGCTATAGAGCCTTTTTGCGCGAAAGTGGGTACCGGTTTCGCGGTTCTAAAAGGCGACAAGTCAAAGATTAGGAGTGATAATGGTCGATCAGAAGCGACAGAAAATCTCTCTAGCCGGTTTTCTCCATCAGGAAGAAGGTGCCGTCATCCGATTTCGAGATCGGATCGCGATGGTAGAAAAACCCGTAATCCACCAGCTTCAGATCGGCGTAGCGGTCCAGCATCTCGCCGGCGAAATCGCGCTTGAACAGGCGCGCGGTGTGACCGCGATAAGTCACCTCGACCGGGGTCGGGTTGTAATACTCGAACAACAGGATGTGCCGGCGGCTGGTGCGATACAAAAGCTCGTAGATTTCCGGCAGAACCTCCGGATTCATGTGGATCAGCACGCCGCAGATCATCGACAGATCATAGGTCTTGTCGCTCTCATAACCGAGCGCTGAAGCCGTCTCCACCTCGGCGACGCCAAGCTTTCTGGCGGCTTCAGCGGAGGTTTCGTTGATCTCGATGGCGCTGAGTCTGGTGGCCGGAGAAACCCGCTTCATGGCCACAAGATTGAGCCCGATATTGCAGCCGATCTCGAACGCGCTTTCCACCGGCGCGGCCGATTTGAGCATGCGCGCCATGCAGGCTGTGCGCGCGGCGACAAGATCGTCGGACAGCGCGCAACGCTCGCGGTAGGCGTCGCCGAATTCACCGGCCCAGAAGGCCTCCTGCTCGGTGCGATAGCTCATGAAAACTCTCCTGAAACGGCGGCGAGGCCGGCCTTGATGATCCGTGCGAAGCGCCAGTCTTCCTCGGTGTCGATATCCACGCCTTTCCAGCGCGGCAATAAAAACGGCCGGAACGCCAGCGCCTGCGCGCCGTCAGTGTCGGCCCGCAGGGTCTCGGCGGAAAAGATCGCAAACGCGCCAGCGTCGCGGTAGGCGATGGCCAGGTCCTGGCTGCGGTTTGCAAACCGATCGGGAGAGACGGGGCGCAAGACCCCGCCCTCCTCCACCATGAGCCGCTCCAGCGGCGTGCCCGCGTCCACCACCGACAGAAGCGGGTTTTGGCTCGCCGCGGCGAAGGCTTTGAGCGCTGCGCGAAGATCCTCCGCCTCGATCAGCACGGCCGTGGCGTAGACCAGCGCCACCGTGTCGAAGGCGCGCCCGCGCGCGGCGTATTCGGCCAGCACCGCCTTCACCACGTCCCGGATCGGCGTGTGATCTTCGCCCAGCGAGGCCGGTCGGGCGAAGTCCGGCGGCGCGCCGTACTTGGCGGCCACCGCAGCGATCTCATCGTCCTCGGTGGAGACATGGACGGTGTCGAAGGCTTCGCTTTGAAGCGCCGCGGTCAGCGCATGGGCGAGCATGGGCTCGCCGGCGAAATCGCGGATATTCTTGCGCAGGATGCGTTTCGATCCGCCCCGCGCCGGGATCACGCACAGCACGCTCACGCTTTCTGGTCCTCGCCGACGCCCGAGCGCAGGATCTCAAGGCTGTCAGGCAGCGCATTCATCGCCAGATCCAGCGCGCTCATATAGGGCTCGAACGGCCCATGAAGCTGCGGCCAGACCGGATGTTCATATGTGAAGTAAAATAGATCCACGCCCGCCTCAGCCAGCGCAGGATCGCTGTCCAGATAGTCCCTCGAGCCCGGCGGGGAGAGATAACGCGCCGCTCCGTGGGCGGCGCAAAGATCGGCCAGGCGCTGCGCTTTGGTGGAGGCGACCGGGGTCGCCGAGCTGGTCACCAGATCCGCGTTCAACCCCATCAGGCCGGCGAGCGCCTCGATCAGGGCGATATTGAGCGCGCACAGGCCTTCACCCGCTTGCTCGAACGCCGGCGCCACGCGCTCCATCACGGGTGCATAGTACGGCGCTTTCTTGTAGGCGTGCTCAAGGGTCTTAAGGGCCGTGGCGGCGAACTCGGCGTCGGGATTGAGCCGGGCCTGCGCAATGGTCTGATCCCGCAATCCCTTGGTGAGCACGGGCGCGGTGAGCCAGAGCGGACCGCCGGCTGTCTTGATGCGGTTTCGCTGCTGCCAGGAGCGCTTGTCGAACTGCACGTCGTCCAGCAGCACAAAGCGGTCCACCCGGTCCATCAGCGCGAAATACCCCGCCCATGGCAGAAAGGTCGGCTGCATGATCGCTAGCGTCTCGACGCGGGCGACCGGCGCGGGAGAGGCGTTCGCGCTCACCGCTCCACCGCCGCGCACACGCCGGCGCGCCCGTAATCATTTCCATTGTAGAAAACGACCCGCCTGCCCTTGTGGGGCAGCACGATGAAGTATTCTAGCATGTCGCTGTCCGGTCCGTCCTTCGTGGGCGCGAGGCCCGGCCCGTCCGGATCGCGCGTCCAGCTGAGACCATCATCAGAGTAGGCGATCTGCGCCCGGTAGGCTTTTCCTTTGGATGCGAACCACATCACCCAGCGCGCGCCGTCATGGTAGACGAAGGGCCGCGCCAGGGCGTTTTCACCGGCCGCGAAATCAATGGCGACACGCCCGTGCCGGTCCCAGCTGCGCCCGTCTTTCGAGGTGGCGATCTGGATATTGTAGCGCGGCAGGTCTGGATTCACCCACTCGGTCCCGGCCACATAGTACATGCACCAGGTATCGCCATGGCGGACCACAAAAGGGGCGGTGTTGATGTAGGGATTGACGTGGCAGCGCTCCAGGATCGGCGCGCGGTTCAGCCGGGTGAAAGGTCCCGCATCACCCTTGCGTGACGCCAGCCCGCCATAGAGATCCATGCGCGTCGTGCCGCCGGGCTTGAAGCCGATATAATAGAGTAGCGTCTCGCCGCCATCCTTGATGATACAGCTTGGCAGTACGCCGTTATCATCAAACGCGCCCAGAGGTCCTGGCGTCAGGAGCGGCTCGGTGGAGCGCTCAATGACGCGGTCGGGATGTTCGAGATCAATGAGCGCCCAGCCCACATGGGACTGGTTCTGATCGTTCCGTCCCGCCTGCCAGATCCGCCAGAGCGAGCCCTCCACATGTTCAGGCGTCGGCAACATGGCGTGGGTGCGGCTCCACCACAGGGCGGGGTCGGGCTTGATCACGAGGCCGAGCTTGTCCCAACTCATCATTCAAGTCCGAAATAGCGATTGCGGATTTTCATCGCCTTGGCGTCATCGCCGTCCAGCAAGGTGGAAGGCGCGCCAAGCGCGACGCCGCCATCGCCCATATCCTTCACGATGCTGGCGCCCATGGCGATGAAGCAGTCATCGCCGATGGTCAAAAAATCGCGCAACGTCGCGTTGACGCCGAAGAAGCAGCGCTGGCCGATCGTGCAATGGCCGGACACCACCACATGGCTGGCGAAATAGGTGTGGTCGCCGATCACCGAGCCATGGCCGATATGATTGCCCGACCAGAGCATCACATTATTGCCGATGCGGCAGGTGGGCTGGATCACCTGGTCTTCCAGGATGAAGCAATTGTCGCCGTGAACCAGATCCGGCCAGACGCTGGCCTTTGAGCAGACATAGCTCGGCAGGGTATAGCCCGCCGCCTTCACCTGCTCGTATTTGGCTTGCCGCAGCCGGTTGAGCTTTTGATAGGAGAGCGCCACGTGGACTTCCGCTTCGCCGGGCGCAAACTCCTTCAGGGCTTGCGACCAGGCGAGCAGAGGCCGGCCCTCAAAGCGCTCTTCGCCGGCGTATTCGTCGTCGACGGTGAACACCGCGACGGTCCGGCCGGCGTCGTTTTCAAAGTAATACTTGGCGAGACTTGCGATCTCGCCGGAGCCGAAAATGACCAGGGGCTTGCTCACGCCGCGCCTCCGATCATGGCGTTGGTGAGCGCTTCATGCTCGTCGATGTCCACTGCGGCGCGCTTGCCGAAGATCGCCTCGAACCGGCGCGCTGGCAGGCCCTGGCGCGCGCGAATGGCGCGCAGATTGTCAGGCCCCAGAATTTCGCCGGCCTTGATGGCGCGGGTGGTGTGGAAGCAGCGCTTGTAGATCGGGGACTTGGTCTCGGCCTCTTTCATTCCAAACTCGGGCCGGCCCAGGCATTCATGGGCTTCACGCACTGATCTGCACAATAGCGCCAGCTCGTCGGGCTCGATGGCGAAGCTGGAATCCGGACCCCCGTCGGAGCGGTCCAGAATGAAGTGTTTTTCGATGATCGCCGCGCCCAGCGCCGCCGCCGTGATCGGCGCGGTCACCCCCAGCGTATGGTCGGAGAAGCCGGCCACGACTCCAAACCTCTCGGCGATCGCCGGGATGGTGGAGAGGTTCGCCGCGATCAGCGGCGCGGGATAGGCGCTGACGCAATGGAGCAGCGCATAATCCGGCGCGCCGATCTTTGAAAGAAACGCCACGGTCGCCTCGATCTCCTCCAGCGTCGCGGTGCCGGTGGACAGGATAAGCGGCTTGCCGGTGGCGGCGGCCTTCTTCACCAGCGGCCAGTCGGTGAACTCGTTGCTGGCGATCTTGTAGGCTGGCGCGCCCCAGGCTTCCAGCCGGTCGACCGCATCGTCATCGAAAGGCGAAGAAAAGACGGTGATCCCGATCTCGCGCCCGCGCTCGAACAGTTTCGGGAACCATTCATAGGGCGTCGCGGCTTCCTGATAGAGCTTGTGCGGATTCCAGCCCGCCCAGGTCCCGGTGGTGATCTGGAAGTCTGGCTTGTCGCTGGGCAGGGTCAGGCTGTCGGCGGTGTAGGTCTGGAACTTCACCGCATCGGCGCCGGCGGCCTTGGCCGCATCGATCATGGCAAGCGCCTTGGCCAGATCCTTGTTGTGATTGCCGGACACCTCCGCGATCACATAGGGCGGCTCGCCCGGACCGATGCGCCGGCCGTCAATGGTGAGATGCTTTGGGTGAGGCGCGCCGCTCGCGTCCATGGAAGGTCCGCCAATCTGCCTTGTCATCCTAGCTTATCGCGCGATTCGCGGGAGAATCGTTAAACGCCTGCGCGGATCGGCTCTCGGTGATCGCCCCGTCGCCGCCCAGTCAGCGCCCAGTCAGCGCCCAGTTTGCGTGCTCTCAGCGCTCGGCCAGGGCGTAGAAGAAGTCCAGCGACGCGGCCGGGTGATGCTCGGTGCTGCGCCCGGTGACGACCCGGCGAAAGGCGCCGGCGCACAGGGATTTCAGATCCGCCTCGTCCTCGGCGTAGGCCATGACCTGGCCTTTGCGAAAATCGTCGTAGCCGAGCCGGTACTGATTGGCGCCCAGACGCTGCGCGCTCGCGCGGATGAAATGCTGCGGCCCGCCGGTGACGATGAAGGCGCGCCCGCCTGGGCGCAGCACGCGGGCGTATTCGGCGAGGCCGGCCTTCAGCCCGTCTGTGTCGTCCTCATAATGGAGCACGTTGACCGACAAAAGCAGATCAAGGAAGCCGTCCTCGAACGGCAGCGCCGTGTTGGTTCCGGTTCGGATTTCGGCGGCGATGGACTGCTCGGCGCAGGCGGTGCGCGCCAGGGCGACCATCTCGGGGTTGATCTCCACCCCGTAACAATCACAGCCCCTATCGGCGAAGGGCGCCAGATTGGCGCCGTGCAGCGCGCCCACGTCCAGCACGCGCGCTCCCTCTCCCACGATCACCGGCCAGCCGGTATAGCGCTCGCTCAACAAAACGTGGAGCATCAGCTCGTTGGGAAAGCTGCGCGCTTTGGCCGGCCGGGCGCCGGCCACCACGCCGGTGGTCCAGGCGTCGATCTTGTCAGTCATGGGGTCGGCTCCAGAAGGTCGAGGATCAGGGCGGCCATGCGCGCGGCGCCCCGGCCGTCTACGCGGGCGCGCCCGGCCGCGCCGGCGCGCGCCACGGCGTCCGGACCCGGGCTCTCAAGCGCCTCCAGCCCAAGCCCCAGGATCAGGCCCTGAGACAGGAAATGTTCACCGGTGGCGCGCTCGGCGTCTGTCTGGGGAAGCACATGCACCGCCTTGCCCAGCGCCATGCATTCCAGCGCGGTGGTGCCGGAATTGGTCACCGCAAAGCGGCATCCGGCCATGAGCGCAGGCAGATTCGGCGGGCTGACGCGCACATCGACGCCGGCCGGCGCCTCTGTGAGCCGGCTCGCCATGGGTCCGCGCACCAGGATCACGCGTTCGCCCGCCGCGGCGAGTTTCACAGCCGCCTCGACGCCCAGATCGCCCAGATCAGAGCCGCCGACGCAGATCAGGACATGACCCTCGTCGCGCGGCGCCTGCTCAAGAATTTCGCGGCGGATCAGGGCGTAGGCGAGGCCGTACTCGCAGCGCGTCGCCGCCATGGCGATGGGCCTCGGATCGGTGCGGATCGCAAGGTCAGCCTGCGCCTCGCCCCCATGATCTAGCACGGCGACCCGGCGCCCGGCGGCTCTGGCGCCAAGGATCGCGGCGTCGTCGCCATAGGGTAGATCAAGCACGAGAATGTCAGCCGGGGCGGAGGCCGGTGCTTGCGCCGCATCCGGCGCGTCCAGCTGACCGGCGAGCGAACCCCGCGCCGCGTCGGAGCGCGGATCAAACCGCACGATGGCCCCTGCGTCACGCAGCGCCGCCGCAAGGGTTTGCGAGCGTGAAATATGACCGAAGCCGAGCCCCGCCCCGCCATCTACGGCGATCTCCACTCGCGGCGCGCTCATAGCTTCAGGGCGAACGCCAGCGCATCGGCGACGCGGCCCACATCGGACTCGCTCATGTCAGGGTAAAGCGGCAGGGAGAGCGTCCTGTCGTAATAGGCCCGCGCACCCGGCAGGTCGCCATCGCCATAAAGCGCGCGGTAATAGGGCTGGGCATGCACCGGAATATAGTGGACCTGACTGCCCACGCCGCGCTCTCTCAAGCGCGCCATGACGCCTTCGCGCGTGCATCTGGCGGCGGCGAAATCGATGCGCACATTCATCAGGTGCCGGCAGGGATCGACGCCTCTTTGATAGGCCGGCGTCCATACAAGCGGCGCAAATTCGGTGAGCGCGGTGTCATAGGCGGCGCACAGCGCCTGGCGCTTGGCCGCGAATTGCGGCAGGCGGGCGAGCTGGGACCGCGCCAGCGCGGCGAGAATGTCCGGCATGCGGTAATTCCAGCCAAGCTCGCGCTGTTCATACCACCAGGGCGCCTTGGCCATGTCGGTATGCTCAAAGCGCGCGGGATCGCGCTCCACGCCGTGGGATCGCCGGCGCGCCATGAGCGCGGCGAGCGCGCCGTCTCTTGTGGTGACCATGCCGCCTTCACCGCTGGCGATCGTCTTCACCGGGTGGAAGGAAAACGTCGCCGCGTCCGAGCGCGTGCAGGCGCCCGCAGGATCGCCGGATGCGTCCACCGACCCGATGGCGTGGCAGCTGTCTTCAACGATCTTCAGCCCCGCCTTGCGCGCCGCAGGGGCGATTGCGGCCATGTCGCACATGGCGCCGCCCAGATGCACCGGGAGCACCGCTTTGGCCCGTCCCTCTGCCCGCGCGAGCGCGTCGGCGAAGGTCTCAGCGGTGAGAAGGCCGGTTTCCGGGTCCACATCGGCGAAAATCACGTCGGCGCCGCAATAGCGCGCGGCGTTGGCGGTGGCGAGAAACGTGATCGTCGGCACGATGCAGACATCGCCGGGCCCCACGCCCAGCCCGTCCAGCGCCAGGTGAAGCGCCGCAGTCGCGCTGTTGCACGCCACGGCATGGGGCGCGTTCACCGCGGCGGCGAAGTCGGTCTCGAAGGCGGGAATTTCCGGGCCGGTGGTGAGATAGTCGCTCTGCAGCACGCGCGCGACGGCGGCCAGATCACGCTCGTCGATCGACTGGCGCCCATAGGGCAGGAAAGGCTCGCTCATGCGCTGGCGTCCCACTGGATTGAGAGGCCATCATGGGGTGAGTCTGTTAACGGGAGGATTCGCCTCGCACTCCGCCAGGCTAAAGACTCAACACCCGGCTGAAGCGGTCACCGCGCCGCTCGATCTCCACCGGCCAGCGTGACGCGCCCTCGGCGTCTTCCAGCACGCGCTCGGCGTCTTCGATTGAGGTGATGGGTTCATCGTCCAGCGAGACCAGAAGATCGCCGGCCTGAAAGCCGAAATAATCAGCTGCGCTGCGCCGGGCGACGTCGATCACCACCACACCGCGTGTGAAGGGATCGATCCCGTTCTCGTCGTTGAACGCTGGGGAGAGCTGCACCAGCTCGGCGCCGGCCAGCGGATTACGGCCGTCCACAGTAAGGCGCCGGCCTTCAGTCTCGCCCGGCGCCGGGCGCGCCTCCACGGAAAGCTCCATGGGCTCGCCGTCGCGCAGGAGGCTGACCTGCGCGCTTTGTCCGATGCGGCGAGTTGCGAAGCGGAAGCGTACGCCGGCCTCGTTATTGACCTCGACCCCGTCCACCGCGACCAGTACGTCGCCGCGTTCCAGGCCCGCCTCGTCGGCTGCGCCACCCGGCCACAGCTCGGAGACGATGGCGCCGCGCGGGCGATCCAGCCCGATGGAACCGGCGAGATCCGCCGTCACCGGCTGCAGCCGCGCGCCCAGCCAGGGCCGCACGATGGCGCCGTCGGCCAGCGCCGCGTCCACCACGGTGCGCACCATCTCCACCGGCACAGCAAAGCCGATCCCGTTGGACCCGCCGGAGCGCGAGAAGATCGCGGTGTTCACGCCAATCAGCTCACCGTCCATGTCCACCAGCGCGCCGCCGGAATTGCCAGGGTTCACCGCCGCGTCAGTCTGGATGAAGAAGGCGTAGTCGGTGATGCCCACATCGGTGCGCGCCAGCGCCGAGACGATGCCGGACGTCACCGTCTGGCCCACTCCGAAGGGATTGCCGATGGCCAGCACCAGATCGCCAACCTGCGCGTCGCCCGCATCGTCATAGGGCAGGACCGGCAGATCTTCGCCGGCGTTGATCTTCAGGATCGCCAGATCGGTGCGCTCATCAGCCAGCAAAAGCTCGGCCTCGTACTCGCGCCGATCAGAGAGCACGACCCGCAGATCCTGCGCGCCCTCCACCACGTGATTATTCGTCACGATGACGCCCGATGCGTCCACGATCACGCCCGAGCCCAGTGAATTGACCTCGCGCTGGCGCACCTGAGGCCCGAAAAATCGCTCAAAGAACGGATCACCGGCGAACGGCGAGCGCTGATTGATCACCCGGCGCGAATACACATTGACCACCGCCGGGGCGGCCTGGCGCACCACGGGCGCGAAGGAGAGCTGAACCTGGGTCTGGCTTTGCGGGGTCTCGCGCCCGCCTTGCGGGGCCGCTTGGGGCGTGGGCTCAGCCGGGGTGGCGGGCCTTGCCGGTTCCGGGCGCTCCTGGGCGCAGGCCGGAGTCATGAGCGACAGGCCGGCGGCGGCGGCGAGAATTAAAGATCGGATCATGAAGACGCCTCGCGGAAAATAAACAAACGCTTTGCCCATTTAAGAAGGCGCAGCCCGTGTGAACAGCCCCTGACAGCTTAAGCTTCGTTCACACCGGCTGCCCGTGATGACGCCGTCACAGCGGCGCGCTATGATCGGCCAAGGGGCGTGTGAGGAGGGGAAGAGTGCATGTTCGGACGCGACAAGCCATTGCGACTGTTCAAGCCGGCCAAAGCACGGCGTGAACTTTTGCGCATCGAAGAACGCGCCGGCGAGGAATATGCGGTCCTCTACAAGGGCGGCCGCGCCAAGGCGCTGGACCGCGCCGAAGATGTGGCCCAGGAGAAAATCGCCGAGGCCGCACAGAAAACTGAAGCCGAGGTCGCCAGGGACCAGGCCAAGGTCGAGGCGAATTTCTGGGACAAGCTGAAGCGTGTCGCTCGCCAGGTCCCTTTTCTGGAGGATTTGCTGGCGGCCTATTACGCCATGCGCGATCCGGCGACGCCGCTTTATGCGCGCGCCGCGCTGGTGTTCGGGCTGATCTATTTTCTGTGGACCTTCGACATCATCCCCGACTTCCTCGGGGTGATGGGCTTTGCAGACGACGGCACGGTGCTGGCCACCATCATCGCCCAGGTCGGCGGATCGATCACTGAAGACCACCGGGACAAAGCCCGCGAAGTTCTGGGTGTAGGGGTTTAGACCACGAGCTCTGCGTTATCCCCACCATCCTCACCCTTGGGGCAAGGTCTGATCCATGCTGCGGGCGGGCTCGGCGCAAGAGCCGCCCACCGGCTTTGCCGGAACCCCGGCCACGGTGCAGCGCGCCGGAACCGGCTGCAGCACCACCGAGCCGGCGGCGATGCGCGCCTCGTCGCCCACGGTGATATTGCCCAGCACTTTCGCGCCCGCGCCGATCAGCACGCCGCGCCCGATTTTGGGGTGGCGGTCGGCCTCGTCGGCGCCGGTGCCGCCCAACGTCACCTCATGCAGGATAGAAACGTCGTCGCCCACCACCGCAGTTTCGCCGATCGTCACCGACGTGGCGTGGTCGATCATGATGCCGCAGCCCAGAAGCGCCGACGGATTGATGTCGACGCCGAAGCGCTCGCTCATCCGGCTTTGCAGGTGGAAGGCGAGCGTCTCGCGCTCCTCACCCATCAGCCAGTGGGCGATGCGGTAGCAGAGAAGGGCGTGGAAGCCCTTGAAGTAGAGGAAGGGCTGGAGAAGCGAGCGGCTGGCCGGATCGCGCTCGTCCACCGCCATCATGTCGGCCGCCGCGCAGGTGGCGATCTTCGGATCGGCGGTCAGAGCCTCCCTCGCGATATCGTGCATCTGTAAAAGATCGAGCTGGGCGTCGGCCATCTTCTCCGCAATGCGGTGGGCGAGCGCTTCGGCAAAGCTGTCATGGCGCAGGATCGCCGCGTTGAGGAAGCTTGCAAGGACCGGCTCGCCGGCGGCTGCGGAGGCCGCCTCGAAGCGCAGGCGCGACCAGACCCGGTCCTGAAGGCCCTGGTCTTCTCGGTGGGCGGGTTTGAGAAGCGACATGCGGTCTCCGAAAAACTTCGCATCCTTACGGGCGCGTCAGAATGGCTCGGGCGAGATCTTTATCAAGGGCGCCGGTGCGGGCGAGATAATCCGCCGTCGCCAGCATCACCACCGAAAACGCATCGCGGATCTCGCCTGACATGGCCATGGCCAACGCACTCTGCAATGGAAGCCGTTTCATTTTCATGTCCGCTTCGCTGCCCTCGCGCTCCGGCGCGCCCTCGGTGAGCCCCCAGGCGAGATAGCCGTCGGCGCGCTCGTCAGTGACCGAATTGGATAGATCCAGGCTGGTCAGATGGCGATAGTGGGCTGCTGTGTAGCCGGTTTCTTCTGCCAGTTCGCGGCGCGCGGTGATCAGCGGATCTTCGCCCTTGGGGGCGCCGCCCTCGGGCAGCTCCCAGCTGAACTCATCCAGCGGAAACCGGTGCTGGCCCACCAGCAGCGTATCGCCGTTTTCAAAGACCGGGCAGATTCCGACGGCATGAAAATTCGGCTCCATCACGCCATAAAGTCCGGGCGAGCCGTCAGGGAGCGTCACATCATACTCGCGCACGCTCATCCAGGGGTTCTGGTAAGCGAGCTGTTCGGCGTGGATAGTCCAGGGACCGCGTTTTTGCATGCTCAGCCCCTTCCGCTTCAGGCCGCTTCAGGCCGCTTCAGGCCGCTTCAAGCTGGCTGAGGCTCGCCCGCGATTGCCGGCCGGTCAAATCGGGCCAGCAGCACGAAGGCGGACGGAGCGAACACCAGCGCAAGCAGCGCCGAGCCCGACACCCCGCCGGCCACGGCGGCGGCGAAAGGCAGCCAGAAGCTGTCGCCCTGGATCAAAAGCGGCGCGAAGCCGCCGATGGTCGTGAGCGTCGTGGCGAGGATGTGCCGGGTGGCGTCCACCACCGTCTCGCGGATCGCCTCGGGGTCGCCGGCGCGCGCCTTGTCATTGGCTTTGAGCGCAGAGAGCACGACGATGGAGCCGTTGATCGACAGCCCCACAAGGCCCAGCGCGCCGACAATGGCGTTAAAGCCCAGAGGCGTGCCGAACAGCCAGACACCGAACATGGCGAGCCCCACCGACAAAAACCCCACCACGAAGATCACTCCGGCGTAGCGGAACGAGTTGAACGCCAGCACCACCGCCGCGACCATGAGCACCAGAAGCGGCCCGGCGGTGGACATGAGATCGGCCATGGCCTCGCCCTGGTTTTCCGCCTCGCCGCCAATGATGACACGATAGCCGTCCGGCGGCTCCAGACCGGCGGCGTCCATGCGCGCAAAGAAATCGGCCAGCACCGGCGCCGGCAGCACATAAGGGCTCAAGAAGCCGTACACCGCATTGGAGCGCTGGCCGTCAGTGCGCGTGATCACCGAGGTTTCCGGAGACAGGGTGAATTCTCCAAACGCGGAGAGGCTGGACGGCGCCTGCCCGGGCCGGGCCGGCATCGGCGCGGCGCCGAGGATGTCGGGGCGGTCGCGGCGCGATTGCGGAGCGATCACGCGGACCGGCAATTCCTCCACGCCCTCCAGCACCGAGCCGCCGGTCACCCCGTCGATCTGGCCGCGCAGGCTTGACGCCAGATCGGTAAGGCGCAGCCCGGCGAGGCTCGCGCCCGCCTCATCGGCGTTAAGGCGCACCATGGGCTCGCCCCGCGCCAGGCCAGCCTCGGTATAGGTCACGCCGGGCGTCGCAGCCAGGATCAGGCGAATATCGTCGGCCAGCGTGTCCAGAACCGCCAGATCGGGCCCCACAAGTGTGAGCTCGATGGGTGCGTCGGCGGGCGGGCCCTGCTCGAACGGCAGGGCGAGGAGCTGGGAGTCGGGAAAGCTGCGGCGAAGCTCGGCCTGGACGTCGGCCACTATCCGGCGCGTTTCATCGGTGGAGCCGGTGCGAACGAAGCCCTGCGCGAAATTGGGCTGGCCGGAGACGCCGCCGAGCATGTTGTAGTAGATTCGCGGCCCGCTCTCCCCCAGCACCCAGACAATATCCAGAATCTCTTCGCGCTGCTCCAGAAGCGCCGTGGCTTCGACGACCCGCCGCTCGGTCTCGTCGATGGAGCCTGAGGGCGGCGCGACCAGGCGCAGCTGGAACATGTCCCGCTCGGTCTGCGGAAAGAACTGGCTGGTGAGAGTGGTGGCGGCGGCGAAGCCGGCCACAGGCAGCATCACGCCCGCCACAAGGCCGAGCAGAGGCTGGGCGATTATCCCGTCCAGCGCCTTGCGATAGATCCCCGCCAGAGGCTTGGAGCGCAGCCCGTCGCGCCACCAGGGCTGGTCGGGCTGACCGGCCCGTCCATCGTCAAACCAGGCGGCCAAAGCGAGAATGACGGTGAAGGCGAGCACGAAGCTGGCGGCCACCGCAAAGATCACCGACGTGCCGATCATGCCGATGAACTCGCCCGCCGAACCCGGCATGAGCGCGATGGGCGCAAAAGCGAAAATCGTTGTGAGCGTGGAGGCCAGAAGCGGCCCGAACAGGGTCTTCACCGCCTTTTCCACCGCGGCCAGGCGCTCCAGCCCGCGTGCGCGCAACAGCCGGTAATCGTCCACCACGACAATGGCGTTATCGATCAAGAGCCCCAGCGCCACCACGAGTCCTGTCACCGACATCTGGTGCAAGGGCTCGCCGAACAGATTGATCAGCAGCACCACCAGCAGAACCGTAAGCGGCAGGGCCGAGCCGGTGATCAGGGCGGCGCGCCAGCCCATCATCACAAACAGCACCGCAAACACGATGAGCGCGGAGAAACCCAGATTGATCGCGAGCCCTGAAAGCCGGTCCACGACATATTCAGCCTGGGCGAAGACGATCTCCACCTCTACGCCCGGATTGGCGGAGGCGAAGGCGGTCACCGCCTCCTGGGCGCGCGAATCCCAGGCCGAGACCTGAAGGCCCGGTTCAAGATACCCCGCCACCAGAATCGTGCGCTCGCCATTGATGAGCGCGCGTGAGGCGGCCGGCTGACGTTCCCCGCGTTCGATGTCGGCGATATCGCCCAGCCGAACGAAGTCTCCTCCCGACCCCGAAATCGGCGCGGCCCGAAGCCGGTCCAGGCTGTCGAAGGCGCCGTCCACCTCTACCGTTAGATCCAGCGTTCCACCCGTCAGGCGGCCCGCAGGCGTCTTGGCGTCGGAGCGGGCGAGCACCGCGGCGATGTCGGAGGGCGTGAGGCCCAGCGCTGCGGCGGCTTCGGGGTCCAGCGTAACGCGCACTTCTTCTTCCGGCGCGCCGAACACGCGGGTCTCGTCGGTTCCGGACACCGCACGAATGCGGTCGGCGAGATCGCGCGACAGGCGTCCCAGCGGGCCGAAACCGGCGTCCGCGCCTTCAGGCCAGGTCAGCGCCACCACCAGCGTCGCCGCGCCGGTATACTGGCGGCGCACCTCCACGGTCCCGACCCCGTCAGGCAGGCCGGCTGCGGCGCCGGACACGGCGTCGCGGATCTTGGTCCAGGCCTGCTCGACCTCGGCGCCGGTGAGGTCCTCGCGAATATTGATGTCCAGCACTGCGATATTGGCGCGCGACACCGAGTCGATCTCGTCGACCTCCACAAGCTCTTGGAGCGCAGCTTCCAGAGGCTCGGTGACGAGCGCCTCCACCCGCGCCGCGTCGGCGCCAGGAAAAGGAGCGATGATGTTGCCGAAGCGCTCGGTGAGGCTGGGATCTTCCTGGCGCCCGACCACGGCCAGCGCCGCGAGCCCCGCCACCACCACGAGGAACAGAGTGAGCACCGTCAATCGAGGAAGGCGGAAAAACAGTGAGGATAGCGAGCCCATGGGGTCAGCCCTCGCGGCGCGGCGCGACGCGCTGGCCCGGCGTCACGCGATGCACGCCGGCCGACAGGATCAGGCTGCCCTCCTCCACCGCGCCGGTGAGGAAGACACGATCGCCCTCGCTGTGCAGAATCTCCACCGGCCGCGGCTCCAGACGCCAGGCGTCGCCTTCAGCCACCAGAGCATAGACCGACCAGAGCCCGCGCCGGCCTTCGGACAGCGCGCTGAGCGGCGCCCAGAAGCCGCGCTGACGAAGCTCGGTGGAGAGAAGCAGGCGCGCCACTGCGCCACTTTGCACGCCCGCCGCGTCTTCAAGGTCGAACACCGCTTCCACCGAGCGCGCGCCGGAGCTGATCACCCCGGTCTGAGCCCGAAGGCGCGCCGTGTGCTGCTCACCAGCGATGTCGAAAGGGTAAAGCTCACCGGGTGTGATCTTGCGGGCTTGCCCGGCGGGCAGGCCGACGCGAATTTCCAGCGCAGAATCCTCCACCAGGGTCAGCACAGCGCCGCCCGGCGCCGCCACGGCGCCCTCGTCCAGGCTGCGCGCGACGATGACCGCATCGTAGGGCGCGGTGAGCGTCGCAAGATCGATCTGCACGCGAACCTGATCGGCCGTGGCGCGCGAGGCCGCGGCGCTGGCGCGCGCGGCGTTATAGTCAGCTTCGGCCTGATCGAGCGCCTGAGCCGAGACATGGCCCTGCTCCACCAGAGTGCGGCGGCGCTCCAGCGTCACTTCGGCGAGGCGGGCCTGGGCGTCGGCGGCGGCAGCCTGCGCCCGCGCCGCGGCGAGCGAAGCTGCCAGCGAACGCGTGTCGAGGCGTGCAAGCGACTGCCCGGCGACTACGCGGTCACCCACATCGGCACTGATTTCAGCCACCCGCCCGCCGGTTTCGAAGCCCAGCGCACTGGACCGGCGCGCCTCCACAAGGCCCGGATAGGCGCTTTCGATGAGGGTGAGGTCAGAATAATCCGCCGAAAGGGCGTCTACGGGTATCGGCTCCGCTGTGACCGCCGCCCCCGGTCCTGCATCAGCGCCGCGCAGCGAACTGACCGCCACGATCACCACCCCCAGCGCCAGGGCTGCAGCGAGCACGCCGAGCGCGAAACGGCCGCCGACTATTGATGCAATGCGCGCCATGGCGCTGACTCCCACCCAAGTTTCGAATGGGAATATAAGTCAGTTACCGGTGTTCGGAAAGTAAACAGTGTTCACAATCAGATTTATTTTACAAGGCGTTGTTTTTTATACCTTAAGCCCGGCGTTCAAGCGCTCGATCAGGCGATCCGAGCCAAGGCCGCGCATCACCATCTCGGCATGGAAGGCGATCATGGCGTCCAGGCTGAGCGCGGGATCGTCAACGCAGCCGGGGAATTTTTCTTTCGGAAAGTCCGGCACGGTGACGGCCAGCATGGTCAGGCCGTGGGATGCGGCCCAGACGGAGTTGGACGCGAGCTCCAGGTTGGCCTTACGGAACCAGCCTGCGGCCATGGACTGCTCGATCATCTGATGAAGGTGTTCGGCGGCGGCATAGGCGAAGCTGTCCTCATGGGGCGCGTCCGCCTCGTCCCACACCCCGCCGAAGGCGAGCTTGTAATGGGCGGGCTGCTCCAGCCCGGTCTCCACATAGGCGCGCATGCATTTGGTGCAAAGCAGCGGACCGTCCTGAAGGTCGACGCAGACCTGCTGCATGCGCCCCAGCAGGCGCTCGAAGAATTGCTCGCGGATCTCGCGGTACAGCGCCTCCTTGGAGTCAAAATACTTGTAGAGGGCGGCCGGCGAATAATCGATGCGCTCGGCGATGCGGCGCATGGACAGACCCGCCTCGCCGTCCTCGGCGAAAATCGCCTCAGCCGCGCTGATAATGGAATCGCGCACCTTTCGCCGCCGGCGCTCGGCCGGGGTGAGGTCGTCTTCGCTGATGGTCTCGGCCGCCATGAGCGTGAAATTCCCTTGTCCTGCGGTGGCGCACCCTTGCAAGCGCACTCTTCAAGCTTCAGGTATATCCCGCGCCTAAGCAATCCACAAAACTCCGCGCGCTGAGCGATCCCGCGCCGCGCGCCGACCTTGGGATCATCAAAATGACGAACGCGCCGACCTTTCCCGAATCCGGGCAAACCCTCGCGCCCGCCCACCCCAGCGCAGAGGCGCTGGAGCTGCTGGCGCGCCGGCGCTCCACCACCGCCAAATCCATGACCGGACCCGGCCCCTCGCCCGACCAGCTGGAGACGCTTTTGCAAATCGCCGCGCGCACGCCCGATCACGGCAAGCTGTTTCCCTGGCGCTTTGTGGTGTTCGAAGGCGAGGCCCGCGCCCGGTTCGGCGAAATCCTGGAAGCACGGCTGCGCGAAATCGAGCCCGACGGCCCGGCCGAGCGCTACGCCCTGGAGCGGGGCCGCTTTGAACGCGCGCCGGTGGTGATCGCGGTGATCAGCGACGCCTCGGAAAACCACAAGATCCCCGAATGGGAGCAGATCCTGTCGGCCGGCGCGGTGTGTCAGACCATGCTGATCGCCGCCAGCGCCTTGGGCTTCGCCGCCCAATGGCTCACCGAATGGTACGCCTATGACAAGGTGGCGAAGAAGGCGCTTGGCCTTGATCCCGGCGAGCGAGTCGCCGGTTTCATCTATGTGGGCACGGCCACCGAAGATCCCACAGAGCGCCCGCGCAAGGCCCCAAGAGTAAGCCGCTGGGGCTGAACGCCTGCAAACCGCGCCCGCCCCTTCAAGGAAGACAGGGCCGTTAAAGCGGCGAAAGCGCTACGCTTTCTCCCCGGCCAGGCGCCTTTTCGCGGTCTCGGCGCCGATGAGCGGCAGCAATTCCGACATTTCCGGCCCGCGCGGCTGACCGGTGAGCGCCAGGCGGAGCGGCATGAAGAGCTGCTTGCCCTTGCGGCCGGTCTTTTCCTTGATGGCGTTGGTCCATTCAGACCAGCTGTCGGGCCCCAGCGGTGCGGCGGGAAGCAGCGCGGCGGCCTCGGCTGCGTAGTCGGCCTCCTCGATCACCGGCTCCACCGGCCCGTCCACCAGGCGGCGCCATTCTGCGACATCTTTCAGACGGGTCAGATTGGGGCGCACCGCGTGCCAGAACTCCTCGCCGCCGTCGGCGTCGAGCTCAGGCAGAAGCGCCTTCACCTCGGCGTACGCCAGCGTATGCAGGAGTTTCGCGTTCAGGCGCTCCAGCTCGGCCGGGTCGAACCGCGCCGGGGTGCGCGAGATCTTCGCCAGGTCGAAATCATCGGCCAGCTGATCGATGGAGGTCCGAATCTCCACCGGATCCGACGTGCCGATCTTGGCCAGTAGCGACAGAACCGAAAGCGGCTCAAACCCCTCCACCGCGCGCAGATCGGCGATGGCCAGCGACCCAAGGCGCTTGGAGAGCTTCTCGCCGTCCGGTCCCACCAGAAGCGGGAAATGGCCCAACTGCGGCGCTGAGCCCTTGCCACCGATGGCTTCAAAGATCTCGATCTGGGCGGCGGAATTGGTGACATGGTCTTCGCCGCGAATGATGTGGGTGACGCTTGACTGGATGTCGTCCACCACGCTGGGCAGGGTGTAGAGATAGCTGCCGTCGGCGCGGATCAGGATCGGGTCGGAAACAGAGCTCGTCTCGATATGGCTCGGCCCGCGCACCAGGTCGCTCCACTCGATACGCCCGCCCGACAGCTTGAAGCGCCAGTGCGGCCGGCGGCCTTCAGCCTCCAGCTTCGCCTTTTCGTCATCGCTGAGCAAAAGGGCGGCGCGGTCATAGACCGGCGGCTTTCCTTGCGCGCGCTGGATCTTGCGCTTGCGATCCAGCTCGTCCTCGGTCTCGTAGCAGGGGTAGAGCAGGCCCTTTTCGATGAGGTCCTGCTTGGCGGCCTCATACTGATCAAAGCGCTCTGACTGCCTGAAGCTTTCCTCCCACAGCAATCCGAGCCAGGTGAGATCATCCTTGATCCCCTGCTCGTACTCGGCCGTGGAGCGCTCCAGATCGGTATCGTCGATGCGCAGAAGCACCGTGCCGGCGTGCTTTCGCGCGAATAGAACGTTCATCAACGCAGTGCGCACATTGCCCACATGGATGCGGCCGGTGGGGCTCGGGGCGAAGCGGACTTTCACGGTCATGGAGACGCCAGATTGGTTGCGGCGCGCGCGGGCTGCGGCGCGCCTGACGGATGGAAGCAAGGCGGCTGGCTTTAGACCCAGCCGAAGACGAAATCAAACGCTCGAAATCAAATACGCGAGCGCGAGCCGCAGGCCTCATCAATGCGCAGCGCCGCCTCAAGCGCCGCGAGCCCGGCCGCGCCGTCGGCCGCCGGCCGGCTGTCCTGGCCGCGCGCAGCGCTGACAAAGGCCGCGACATTGGAGCCCAGGCTGTCTTTGGCCATGGCGGTGTCATTGAAGTCCGGATCCAGCGCCAGGCCGGCGTTATTCTCAAATGCGCGCGAAATGAAGTCCACACTCACCTGCGCGCCGCCGTCATAGTCGATTTTCATCACCCGGTCGCGGTCGGGCGCAACGCGGCTGGATTCAAGACGCGCCGAGACGCCGCCGGGAAAGTGCAGCACCGCCTTCACATGATCGGCGAGCCCGGCGCGGTTCTCCAGCATTTCAGCCTCGATCCGGTCAGGCCGCGCGCCGGCGAGCGCCAGGGCGAGATCGATATCGTGGATCATCAGGTCCAGCGTCACCGAGACGTCCAGATTGCGCGCGCTTGGCGTCCCCATGCGCCGGGCGTTCAGCGCCTGGATCCGGGGCAGGTCACCGAACAGGCCCATGGCGCCGAAGACAAAACGCTCCTGATGGCCCACGCGCAGCACCGCGCCTTTCAGATCAGCGATCTGCACCAGCTCGCGGGCTTCTTCCAGCGTCGCCGCCAGGGGCTTTTCCACCAGCACCGCCTTGCCGGCGTTCAGCGCCCGCCGGGCCGCGTCATGGTGGAACACCGCCGGGCTCGCCACCGAGATGACGTCGCAGGCCTCCACAAGGGCCTGCAGACTCTCGAACGGCGAACCGCCGTGCCTGGCGCACAGGGATGCGGCGTGATCGTGAACCGGATCGAAGACGCCGAGAAACTCGACATCGGAGAAGCCGGCGTATTTCGACGCATGATAGCCGCCGAAAACACCGGCGCCGACAACGCCGGCGCGAAGGGTCTGGGTGTCTGTGTTCATGGCCACGCAAGAAGCACGGAGCGCGCGGGCGCGCAACCGAGGCGCCGCGTCACATTTGGTTTCCCGGCATTGCGCAGCATCGCTTGCAAGGCCAGCCCTGCCGGGCCACCGTGCGCGCCAAATCAGCTTTGGGAGATCCGTTATGAAAAGCCGCGAAATTCACCTGACCAAGCACTTCACCGGCGCCGTGAAGCCTGAGTATTTCGAGATATCCGAAGTCGAGCTGCCCGATCCGAAGGACGGCGAGATCCAGGTGAAGAACGCCTGGCTCTCGGTCGATCCCTACATGCGCGGACGCATGATCGGCATCAAGACCTATGTAGACCCCTTCCAGGTGGGCGGCCCCATGGAGGGCGGCGCAGTCGGCCAGGTGGTGAAATCCAAGGCTGAGGGCTTCGCCGAGGGCGACTGGGTGATGAGCATGAACGGCTGGCGCGAGGGCTGGACCGCCTCGGCGGCCGGGATCACCAAGATCGACGCCGAGCTTCTGCCCGCCGAAGCCTATCTGGGCGTCGCCGGCATGCCGGGCATGACCGCCTATATCGGCCTGAAGCGGATGATCGACCTGAAAGAAGGCGAGACCCTGTGGATGAGCGCCGGCGCGGGCGCGGTGGGCACGGCCGGCATCCAGTTCGCCAAGGCCATGGGCGCCAATGTCGTCGCCACGGCGGGCGGCGAGGAGAAAACCGCGTTCTGCACCGAGATCGGCGCCGACGCCGTGGTCGACTACAAGGCGGTGGATGATCTGGCCGGCGCGGTGAAAGCGGCCGCCAAGCCGCTGGGCGGCGTCGACGCCTATTACGAAAACGTCGGCGGCGACCATCTGCAGGCCGCGCTGGACGTGATCAAACCCTTTGGCCGCTTCGCCGTCTGCGGGATGATCGCGCGCTATAACGACGACACCCCCCTGCCCGGCCCCACCAACCTCACCCAGATCGTCGCCAAGAAGCTGACGCTGCGCGGCTTTATCGTGTCGGACCATTTCGACCTGCAGGGCCAGTTCATCAAGGACCTCTCCGGCTGGATGATGGCCGGCAAGGTGAAAACCCGCGACACCGTCTATGAGGGCGTCGAGAAGACTCCGGAAGCCTTCATGGGCCTGTTCGAGGGCAAGAATATCGGCAAGATGCTGGTGAAGATCTAACGCGTCTGGCGGGCACGCTCGGTCCGGCTCAAACGGCCGAGCGTGAAACCGCCCATCACCGCGCCCACCAGGCAGGCAAGAAGGTCATGGCCGAACATGTGCATGAATCCGGCATAGCCCATCACGGTCACGGCGACCGCAAGGCCGGTGTTGGCGAGTCTGTTCAGAAATGGTGCGCTTGTACGGGTCATGGTTTCCCAAACGCAAACAGCGGGCCGATTTTGACAGGTTTTGTTTACCATATCCGACAATTGAACGGCGCCCCGCGCGGTTAAATCAGCGAAATCGCCTGTATAGCCTTGCAATACGCCCTAAGAATCGCGCTTCATGGCGCGGTCCAAGGACGACGCCGATGGGATGATCCGTCCCGCGGCGCTTAAAAACACCCAAAAGGGGGGATACCTCTCATGAACAAATCCGAACTCGCCAAAGCCATCTCCGACAAAGCCGGCATCACGCGCGCCCAGGCGGGCGATGCGATCGACGCCCTGGTCGACGCGGTGGTGGCCTCGGCCAAGAAGGACGACGCCGTCCAACTGGCCGGCTTCGGCACGTTCCACGCCAAGCACCGCGAAGCGCGCGAAGTGCGCAACCCGCGGACCGGCGAGAAGATGATGTCCAAAGCCAAGACCGCCCTGGCGTTCCGCCCGGCCTCGGCTCTGAAAGACATCTAAGCCCAACAAGGCTTATCAAGAGCGTATCAGGCCGCCGCCCGGGCAACCGGGCGGCGGTTTTGTTGTTTGAGGAAAGGAGCGGCGCTTGCTTGAGTGAGCGCCTTGCCCCGCCGCCTCCCACGCGCCAAGCTACCTCCGCAGGTGGGCTGGCCTGCCGCCAAGGCTGGGGGCGGCCCTATGATCCTCGACAACATATCCCGCGCGCTTCGCACTCAGAACTGGCTCGCCGCCGGGGTTGAGTTCGTCATCGTCATCACCGGGGTCGTGATCGGGTTTCAGATAAACGCCTGGGGCTCCGACCGACAGATGCGCGCCGAAGAGCGGGCGTTCGTGGGACGCCTACTCGGTGAAATCGAGGTGCTCAGCGAGGAGCGGAACAGCATCGCACGGATGGCTGCGCAGAACCGGGCCAGGAACGCATCCGTTCTTGAAAAGCTGAGCGCTCAATCTGACGCACTCGAACTGGACGCCGACGAATGCGCGTTCATCATCGTTTCTAATCTGATTGCTTTTGATCCGGCCGATTTGCCTGCGCTTGAAGAAATCAGCGCGTCAGGCGACCGGAGCTTCATGCGCGACGCCGCGCTGAGCGCCGCAGTTTCGAGCTATATACAGACACGCGAGGCCCGCCGGGAAATTGCGCGCGAACTGAGGAGCAAGACGATCGATCTCAGCCGCGACTACCCGGAACTCATCCGACAAGAATTTGCGGTACCGGAAGAGGGCCTGACAGCCAACGACATCCGGCCGGCGCGCCTGGCCGAACTCAGGGTGATGACTTGCCACCTCGCCGGCATGCGCGCGAACGGCGAATTCTTAAACGGCATCGCGAACAATACCGGCATCATGGCTCTGTACGCCGAAGCCGTTTCAGAGCGAACGACGGGGTCGATTGTGACTTTGCAGAGCGCCCTTGAAGCGTATGGCGGAAGTTGAACGCCAACCGCCCACCTCCTCTACCCCCTACTCCGCAGCGGCGCGTAAGCCCTGCGCGGGTTTGAGCGCGTCGGCGATCTGGAAGGCCATCTCCAGCGCCTGATCGGCGTTGAGGCGCGGATCGCAATGGGTGTGGTAGCGGCTGGACAGATCGGCCTCTGACAGATGCCCGGCGCCGCCGACGCATTCGGTGACGTCCTGGCCGGTCATTTCAAAATGCACCCCGCCTGGCTCGGCGCCTTCGGCGCGCAGCACCTCGATGAAGGTCTTCAGCTCGCGCAGCACATTCTCGAAATCGCGCGTCTTGTAGCCGTTGGAGGTTTTCTGGGTGTTGCCGTGCATGGGATCGCAGGACCAGACCACGTTGCGGCCTTCGGCCTGCACCTTGCGCACCAGCGGCAGCAGGCCGTTGGCCACCTTGTCAGCGCCCATGCGAACATAGAGCACCAGCCGGCCCGGCTCGTCGCGCGGGTTCAGCGTGTCGATGAGGCGGATCAGCTCATCGGGATCCAGCGACGGACCGCATTTGAGACCCACCGGGTTTTCGATGCCGCGCATGTATTCCACATGGGCGCCGCCGGGCTGGCGCGTGCGATCGCCGATCCAGGTCAAGTGCGCGCTGGTGGAGTACCAGCGCCCGGTCTGACTATCCATGCGGGTCATGGCTTCTTCAAACGGCAGGTGCAAAGCCTCGTGCGAGGTGAAGAAATCCACCCCCTCAAGGCTCGGCGCCGCGTCCGGCGTCACGCCGCACGCGCGCATGAAGGCCAGCGCCTCGCCGATCCGGTCGGCGTATTCCTGATAGCGCGCGCCCGCCGGGCTGCCGGCCAGGAAATCCAGCGTCCACTGGTGCACGTTGTGCAGATCGGCGTAACCGCCTGACGCCAGCGCCCGCAGCAGATTCAGCGTCGAGGCCGACTGGTCGTAGGCGCGCAAAAGGCGCTCGGGGTCGGGCACGCGCGCTTCGGACGTGAACGCCATGTCGTTGATGGAATCGCCGCGATAGCTGGGCAGCTCCACCCCGTCGATGGTTTCGGTGTCGGCCGAGCGCGGCTTGGCGAACTGGCCGGCGATGCGGCCAACCTTCACGATGGGCTTGGCGCTGGCGAAGGTCATCACCACCGCCATCTGCAGCAGCACCCGGAAAGTGTCGCGCACGGTCTCGGCGGAAAACTCCTTGAAGCTCTCCGCGCAATCGCCGCCCTGAAGCAGGAAAGCCTGGCCGGCCGCCACGTTGGCGAGCTGGCGTTTCAGCCGCTTCACCTCGCCCGCGAACACCAGCGGCGGCCGGCGGGCAAGCTCTCCCTCCACGCGCGCAAGCACGTCGGCGTCGGGATAGTTGGGCAGTTGCAGCGCCGGCTTCGCGCGCCAGCTGTCAGGGCTCCAGGCGGTCATCATTTCCTCAATCGGCCGCGGGCTTGTCCGGACCTTGCCTTGGAAGATAGCGCCGATGCTGCGCCGCGATAACCCCATTGCGGCAGAGAGACGCGCGAACCTCCAGTGCAGCGCAACGCCGAGACGATGTCGCCCCACCCCCTCTGCGGCCGCCGCGCCAGCAAGTGGGAGCGGACCTCTGCAGTGAGCCGCTACTCGGCCGCCGACGCAGCCTCGGGCGGAGTCCATTTATCGCGCATGGTCACCAGTTCCTCGGCCGCTGTCGGGTGGACCGCGCAGGTGGCGTCGAACTGCGCCTTGGTGAGGCCCGCCTTCACCGCGATTCCGACGCCCTGGATGATCTCCGGCGCGTCGTCGCCGGCGATGTGCACACCCAGCACGCGCTGGTCTGTACTGCGCACCACCAGCTTCATGAACATCCAGTCGGGATTGTCGGTGAGCATGCCCTTCATGGGCCGGAATTTGGACTTGTAAACGTCCACCTCGCCGTGGATGCGCCGAGCGTCATGCTCGGTGAGGCCCACCGTGCCCACGGGCGGCTGGGTGAACACGGCGCTGGGGATGTCGTCATGGTCGTAGGCGATGGGATTGTCGCCGAACACGGTCTCAGCAAAGGCCGCCCCCTCGCGGATGGCTACAGGGGTCAGATTGACCCGGTTGGTCACGTCGCCCACTGCGTAGATATGGTCCACGTTGGTCTTTGAATAAGCGTCCACCTTGATGGCGCCGTTGGTCTCGGTCTCCACCCCGGCGGCGTCCAGGCCCAGACCCTTGGTGTAGGGATCTCGCCCAATTGCGAAGACGATCTGGTCGGCTTCGATCTCGTCGCCATTGGCCAGGGTGACGGTCTTGAACCCGTCCTTTTCCGGGTGGGGCTGGATCTTTTCAAACACGGTGTGAGTGATGACCCGGACGCCGGAGGCTTTCAGGGCCTCATGGATGAAGGTGCGCACATCCTCGTCGAACCCGCGCAGCACGGTGTCGCGGCGATAGACCAGGCACACCTTCACACCCAGCCCGGCGAAGATCTGCGCGAACTCACAGGCGATATAGCCGCCTCCGGCGATCACCAGATGCTCGGGCAGCTTCTTTAAGTGGAACAGCTCGTTGGAGGTGATGGTGTGCTCCACGCCCTCCAGATCCCAGTCCTTGTTCGGCGTGCCGCCGGTGGCGATCAGGATATGTTTCGCGGTGACGCGCCGCCCGCCCGCCAGCGTGACCTCATGGGGACCGGTGATCTCGGCGCGCTCCTCGATCAGCTCCACGCCGGTATTGTTCAGATTGCGCGCATAAATGCCTGAAAGCCGGTCCACCTCGGCGTTCATGGCGTCGCGAAATTTCGGCCAGTCGAACGAGACGCTTTCCGGCACGTCCCAGCCATACTGGCGGGCATGCTTGATATGCTTGGGATAGCTGGAGGCGTAGACCATGAACTTTTTCGGCACGCAGCCGCGAATGACGCAGGTTCCCCCCGGCCTGTGCTCCTCGGCGACGGCCACGCGCGCACCTTTGAGCGCTGACATGCGCGAGGCGCGCACCCCGCCCGAGCCCGCGCCGATGGTGAACAGGTCGTAGTCGTATTCGGCCATGAAGATCTTCCCGCGCTTGTCTTGCTTGGCTCAGATGTGCGGTGTCAAAGCGCAAAGGTCAAATCGCTGCGCAGCTCCCGCCGCCGCCGCGGAACGGCGCTGCGGCCCGGACGTCCGCCTTGCCCGTTTCCCCACCGATTGGAGCCGCCCATGGCGAGCCAACTTCACACTATCAATCCAGCCACCGAAGAGCCTGCCGCCGATTAAGATCTGATAAGCGACGAGGAGGCCGTCGAGCGCCGCCGTACAGCATTTCTGGAGTGGAAGACGCGCAGCCTTGAAGATCCCGCCCAACTCATCCGCGCCATCGGCGCCGAGCTTCGCAAGAGCGCCTGGGACTTCATCGTCACCGACGCGGTCTATGGCGCCGTCATGGAGCGCTTCGTGGGGGCCATGGACGCGATCCGGATTGCGATCTCACCGATGAGACCACGCAGCTGGGCCCCATCGCCCGCCAGGATCTGAGTGACGCGCTGGCCGGCCAGGTCGATGACAGCGTGGAAAAGAGCGCGAAGATACGCTGTGGCGGCGCCGGTCCCGGACCGGCGCGGATTCTACCATCCCGTCACCGTGCTGGAGGGCGTCCAGCCCGGCCAGCCGGCCTATGACGACGAGCTGTTCGGCCCCGTGGCCCCGGTGATCCGGGCGAAAGACGATGAAGACGCCATGCGGATCGTCAATGACAGCCGCTGCGGTCTGGCGGCGAGATTTTCTACAGCGATGAGGACAAGGCTTTCCGCCTCACCCGCAACCATTTCGACACCGGCATAATGTTCATCAACGGCTACAATATCGCCACCCCCAACATGCCGTTCGGCGGCGTGAAGGATTCCGGCCATGGCCGCGAGCATGGCGGGTTTGGGAAGAAGGAGTTTGTGAACATCAAGGCGGTTTCAGTCTTCTAGCTCCCGCCGCCCAAAGCCCCGGCTATTCTAGCCGGGGCATGAAGTGGAGCCAGAACGCCTATCCCTGCACCCCATGCATCAGGACCGCCATCATCGAGACAAGGCGGTGAAATAATTACCGATCCAGGAACGAAACATCAAAATTTCAAAAATAAGGTCCAGACATTTCGGGAAGATATTAAAAAAACTTAACCATGATTATTTTCCTTTGCTACAGTGACGTCGACCGATTGGGTCGAAAAAACGGGGACGCTACTATGAAATTCACCACCGCGACGATTGCTGCATTCGCCATGCTTGGTTTGTCTGCAGGCGCTAATGCGCAAAGCCTGGATGCCGCCGAGGCTGAGGTATGGAGCTTCGTTGAGGAGTCTTACGCCGAGCACCAAGCGGGGGGCACCTGGCATGAAGTCCTTCACGAGGATGGTTTTGGTTGGGGCTCGGTCGATTATCCCATGGGCCGGGATCGTGAAACGATTGAACGCTACGCCGACGCGCTGGGCGGTGAGGGTGAAATCCTTTTCGTTGAAATGACACCCGTGAGGATTTCCCTCGCTGGAGACACCGCCATTGCCTTTTACTACACCAATGTGATTTCGACCGACCACAAAGGCGATCGCAGCACAAACGCCACCCAGTGTGCAGATACACTGGTGCGTACAGATGGCGAGTGGCAGTTCCTTGGTTGGGGCTGCAGAGGGTTAGGCGACGACGACTAACCACACGAACACGTGCTGGCCGCATCCATTCGCTTCATTGCGGGGTGCGGTCAGCGCCGTTCCTTCGCCGCCGCGTTCGAAGCATTTGCAATGATGGGGCGCAATCTTCCACCGCGCTCGCCTGGCGGCGGCCCACAAGGGCCCAACGGCTGTCCGGATCGAGGGAGCCGCGAAAGCCCGGACCGGCTTGAGCATGAGGAAAAGCGCGAACCCAACCAGTTCGCAAGCGCGACCGCGCGCCGGAACTGATGGCCGAAGCGAGCGATAGCGAGCATCAGGAGGAAACGGCGCGTCCCGGCGTGCCCGCTTCGAACCCGAAGGGTCCGCAAGGGCGACCGCCCGCCGGCCCCTCATGGGCCGCCCGACCGAGCGGACGCGAGGGAGGACAGAGAATAACGGCGCCGGTTGAGGGACTCGAACCCCCGACCTTCGGTTTACAAAACCGCTGCTCTACCAGCTGAGCTAAACCGGCCTGCCGCGTGAAAAGCCATACGACACGCCGCCGCCTGCGCCAAGTGTCCGCGGCGGCTACCGTGAATCGAATGCAGACGGCCGGCCGATCGGCGGATCTTCAGGCTAGCGCGGCGCATCCATCGACAGATCGGCCACTGAAACGCCGTGAAGCCGCCAGGCTCCGCCCGCGTTCTCGAACACCAGATCAAAGCGCAGCGAGCGCGGGCGGAACTCGAATCCACCGCGCAGGCGCAGCGTGCGAGAGTCCAGCATCACGGGCGCCTCATACCAGGTCGGCGCGGCCAGAACCGCGCGTCCCACATCCAGCCGCGCCTCGCGCAGGGGCTGGAACACAGCGCCCAGAGACGCCGGCGTATTGCGCTCCTGAAATCCGGAACTGCCCAGCGCGTGGAGCATGGCGTAATCATTCATCCGGTTGGCGTTATCCAGCGTGATGAGGGTCTGCCAGACCAGGCGCGAGAGAACCGGCTCGTCGGGGACCGGGCCCGCAGTCTGGGCCGACGCCGGGCCTGAACACGCGAAGAGGACGATGAGCAACGCTCCACATCCGGCGGCGAAAAGCCGCCGGATGCAGAACGCCGCAATGCGAAGGGGGGCTCGGGGCACGCCTACCAGCTCGCCGCGAAGCCGACGCGGCCGCCGGTTTCACCCCGGTCGACGCCGCTGGCGAGACCGGCGTTGAACTGGATCCGCTGGCTCACCCGATAGGCCGCCGAGAGTCCAAGCGCGCTTTCATCATCGTAGAAGCCGTAGCCGCCGCTCACCGCAAAGCGCTCGCCCGCCGGCACATAGGCGGTGTCCAGCGCGAACGCCGCGGCGATGCCGCCCCGGTTCTCGCCGATTGCGTCGCGATTGGCCGCGATAAGCCCGGCGTTTCCGGCGATCCCGGCGGACAGGGAATAGTCCGCGGCAAGATTGCCGAACCGGTCGGTGGTGACAACGCCAAGCTCGCCTGACTGGGCGGCGCGGCTGGCGTCAGATCCGATCCCGGCCATGGTGTATGTGCTCTGGCTGGAGCCGACGGCGACTTGATTGTCGCGGACGGCTTCTGCGCCATTGCCGATCGCCACTGAGTTGGCGCCGCTGGCGATGGATTCATTGCCCAAGGCTACTGCGCCCGTACCGCTTGCGTTTGCGGCCTCGCCCACGGCGAGCGAGCGCACGCCCGACGCTGACGCAAGATGCCCGATGGCGTGAGCGCGCTCCGCGGTGGCGCTGGAGCGCCAGCCATAGGCGGTGGCGCCCGGACCTGCTGCGACCGCCTCGCCGCCGACGGCGGTCGTGGACGGGCCGGTGGCCGTCGTTGTCGTGCCGATGGCGACCGCATCAGCGCCGTCGGCCGAAGCCTGATTGCCGACCGCGATGCTCTCCAGCGCCGATGCATTGGCGGCTTCTCCAACTGCCAGGGAACGCTCGCCCGACGCGGACGCCAGGTGGCCGAGCGCATGGGCGCGCTCGGCGGAGGCGTTGGACCGCCAGCCGAAGGCTGTCGCCGCAACGCCGTTCGCTACGGACTCGCCGCCTGCTGCAATGGTGGACGGGCCTGTGGCGGTGGCCATGGTCCCCAGCGCGACGGCGTCCACGCCGTCGGCGGACGCCAGATTGCCGACGGCGACGCTTTGCTCGCCGGCGGCGTTCGCCGCCTCACCGACCGCGAGCGACCGGACGCCGGACGCCGAAGCCAGATGCCCCAGGGCGTGGGCGCGTTCAGCCGTCGCGCTGGCGCGCCAGCCAAAGGCCGTCGCGGCGACCCCGGTCGCGTTGGATTCTCCGCCGACCGCGGTGGTCGACGTGCCGTTCGCCACAGCTTCGGTTCCCACAGCCAGGGCGTCCACACCTGTGGCCGACGCGTCGACGCCACACTCCAGAGCTGTCGGCTCACCCGCCGCCGCGTTGCAGTCGGGGGTCGGGTCGGCAAGCGCGCCGGGCGCGCTCAAAGCCAGCAGACTGACGGCGCCTGCAAACTGAATGACGGTTTTGGTATGGGGCATGGGACGTCTCCTCTTCGAACGCCTTCTCTGATGAGGCGTATGAAAGGAGGACGCAGACCGCGCCGGACCGGATTAAAAAAAGTTCACGGACTAAAGCGAACGCACGGCTCCGGCGGCGACGTCGGTCGCATACGCAAAGCTTTCGGGCCACGGCGAAGCAAACCGAGCGCCGTGGTTTCCCTGACGCGCCGGGGAAGCTATGACGAGCCCGCTCCTCTCGTTCTTCCAAGCAAGGTTCGCCATGGCCCGCATCCTCGTCACCAGCGCCCTGCCCTATATCAACGGCGTGAAACATCTCGGCAATCTGGCCGGTTCGATGCTGCCGGCCGACGTCTATGCGCGCTTCAAGCGCCTGGAGGGCCACGAAGTGCTGGCCATCTGCGCCACCGACGAGCACGGTACGCCAGCCGAGCTGGCCGCCGCCGCAGCCGGTCAGGACGTGGCGCAGTATTGCGACGAGCAGCACGAGATCCAGAAAGGCCTGGGCGAGCAGTTTCACCTGTCCTGGGACCATTTCGGGCGCACCAGCTCGCCCCACAACAAGCAGCTCACCCAGCATCTCGCCGAAGCGCTGGAGGCCAACGGCCTCATCGCCGAAGTGGTGGAGAAGCAGATATATTCCATCGACGACGCCCGCTTTCTGCCCGACCGCTATGTGGAGGGGACGTGCCCCAATTGCGGGTTTGAAAAGGCGCGGGGCGACCAGTGCGACAATTGCGGCAAGCTGCTGGACCCGGTGGACCTGATCGAGCCTTACTCGGCGGTCTCCGGCTCGCGCAATCTGGAGGTTCGCGACACGCGCCACCTGCAGCTGAAACAGACCGACATGGAGGCGCGCATCCGCGCCTGGGTCGACGCGGCCGAGGGCTGGCCATCCCTGGCCAAATCCATCGCCTATAAATGGCTCGATGAAGGCCTTCGCGACCGCACCATCACCCGCGATCTGAAATGGGGCGTGCCCGTCACCAAAAACGGCGAACCGCGCGAAGGCTTTGAAAACAAGGTCTTCTATGTCTGGTTCGACGCGCCCATCGGATATATCTCGGCTACGGTCGAGTGGGCCGACAAGACCGGCGGCGACTGGGAGCGCTGGTGGCGCACCGACAAGGGCGCGGACGATGTCAGCTATGTGCAGTTCATGGGCAAGGACAATGTCGCCTTCCACACGGTGAGCTTCCCGGCCACGATCCTGGGCTCGCAAGAACCCTGGAAGACAGTGGACCGGCTGAAAGCCTTCAACTGGCTGAATTGGTATGGCGGCAAGTTTTCCACCTCGAGCAAGCGCGGCGTCTTCATGGACCAGGCGCTGGAGCTTCTGCCGGCTGACTACTGGCGCTGGTATCTCACCGCCTATGCGCCCGAGGGCGGCGACGCGCAGTTCACCTGGGAGCATTTCCAGGGCGCCATCAACACCGATCTAGCCAATGTTCTGGGCAATTTCGTCAACCGGATCACAAAGTTCGCCGCCTCGCGCTTTGACGGAAAGATTCCCGACGGCGGCGAGCCTGGCGAGAACGAGGCCTGGCTTGAGGCCGAGCTTGAGACGCGCCTGAAATCCATCGCCGCCCATTATGAGGCGATGGAGTTTCGCAAGGCCGGCGCGGAGACGCGCGCGCTATGGGCGGCGGGCAATGAATACCTCACCCGCGCCGAGCCTTGGGTGAAGTTCAAGACCGATCCGCAGGCCGCAGCGCTCGGCGTGCGCACCGGCGTCAATCTGGCCGTGATCGCGGCCATCGTCGCCCAGCCGGTGATCCCCGAGGCGGCCGCGAAAATCCTCGATGCGCTGGGCGTGCCGGAATGCAACCGTACCTGGCCGACGGGCTCAGCAAAAGCGCTGCTGGACGCCCTGCCGCGCGGCCTCGCCTTTGAAGCGCCGCCCATCTTGTTCAAAAAGATCGAGGACGATCAGGTTGCTGAATGGGCGGAGCGCTTTGGCGGTGAAGCCGGTTAGCGCTTCGTTCAGCCTGATCGGCGAAGCTGCCGCCAGAAGCCGCCGAGCCTGATCATGGATGCTGCACTGACATTGGGAGCCGGCGCGCTGGACGCCGAGGCGTTAAAGCGAGCCAACGTGAACCCGGAGACCGGGCTTGCGACCGATTATCTCAACCATTTCAATGAAGCGGTCATGTTGATCGAGATGGCCGGCGACATGCCCGACCTCGCCGAAGAGGTGCTGGCCTGGGCGCCGTGCAGCTATGAAGCCCATTTCGAGCACACAAATTACACCGGCAAGGACGTGGCCATCGCCGCCTGGCGCGCCGCGCCGCGAGGTGTGCGAGCTGATTTTGAAACGCTGACCGCGGCGCTGAACGACGCGCTCGCCGATGCGCAGGAGGCCGTGCGCGGCGGCGACTTCGCCAGGGCGGCGCAGATTGCCTCCAACGATGTGGAGCCTCTGCTCGCCGAAGCGCGCGCCTGCGTCAACGGACGCATCGAAGGCGAGGACGCGGACGACAGCAGCGCGGCGCAAGCTGGCGTCGACGCCCTGTTCGGCTAAAGCGCCACCACCTTCGCCACGGCGTCCGGCATGCGATGCTCGGACCGCGCATCCAGGCTCTGCGCCCAGGTGTCGGCAAGCTCGTCTCGCTCCCAGCGCCCATGGAGCTCGCCCTGCACCGCCTGGATCAACGGCGCATCGCGCCAGCCCGGCGCGGCCCCAAGGTGCGCCAGGGCGGCGGCCACTTCGCGCATCTCGCCGACGCACTCCCAGGGCTTGGCGCCAGTGAGCCCGGCGATCTCGCGCAGGAACTCCAGATTGCCGGCGTTGTGGAGCGGCTGCGACTGAAATATCTCGCCATGGCGCGCCACGGGCAGAAACGGCGCGAGCAAGACGGCCGTGTAAACGCACTTGGCGCAGTCCCCGCACCAGCGCCGGCCGGGCTCCAGCGCGGTGTCGCCTGCGAACACGAAGTTGCGATTGCAGCTGGCGAAAATCTCCAGCGCGAATTCGGCGCGCGTCGCCAGATAGTGAGCGGTCCAGATCTCGGTGACCGGCCGCAGCACCGAGAAATAATCAAACCCCGCCCCCGCCGCAGCGAAGGCGGCGCGCAGGGCGTCTTCAAACGCAAGAGATTTGGAGAATTGGTGATTCACCGGATGGCCGTTCGCCTCCATCGTCGGCTCGCTGGCCGCGCGCTCATTGGCGAACACCACCCAGTCACGCCCCGTGGCCGCCGCGTGTAGGCCCAGAAGCGCCGAGTTGATCCCGGTAATGGGGATATGGCCGTTCAGCGCCTCGCCGGATCTGGAAATCTCGATGAGACGCGGATCGATCCGGCGCTGAATAAGCGTGACCGGCGTCTCGCTCATGGACTGCAGGCGGTCGCCCACCTTGCCGGACAGGATCACGCTCACCCGCTCCGCCTCGCCGCCGGCCTCGGCGATGATGGCGGACGCCACATGGCTGTCCTTGCCCCCGCCAAACGCCGTGACCGCGCGAAGGTGATCCGGCGCCGCGCGCGTCGCCGGGTCGATTTCCGCCGCAGTCTCGGCCTCTATGATGAGATCAGGCGGATAGGACAGCGCATTGCGCACATAAAACTCGCCAAGCCCCGGCCCGTAGGTCAGCTCGGCCACACGGCGCGCGGCGCGGGTCAGCGCAAAGGTGCAGCGTACGACACCCGCCGGAGCGGCCTTGAAATAGCTCGTGCCTATAAGGATGGCGGCCAGCGCCAGCAGACCCTCGCGAACCGGCGCATCAACCCCGTCAAGGCGCGCCGCGCCAGGAAAGCGCACCGTCTCTGTGAACCGGCCAAAGCGCGGGCTGTCATAGCTGAAGCGCGCAGTATTCGCGCCCGCGTCAATTTCAGGCGCAAGAACGAGGAAGGCGTCGGACATGGGTGTCTCCGGCGAGCTAAGGCTCCGCGAACCCTAAGCGGCTGCGGGCCTTTTCGGAAGATGGGCGGGCGCCCTCACTCGGGTTTCGCGTCGACGATCCGCCACATGTAATAGGCCAGGTGCGAGCGATGGGGGGCGAAACGGGCGGCTGTGCGCACGGTCTTGCGGCGGGGGCTGGTGAGGCGGGCCAGCGTTTTGCGGGCGGCCACGTCGCCATCGGGCCAGACGTCTTCCTCGCCGAACCAGAACATGTTGGCCATATCAGCGGTCCACTGCCCCACGCCCCAGATCGTGGAGAGCGCGTTTGCGCGGTCCTGGGCGTTCATGTTCGCCAGGTGATCTGGATCAAGGCGGCCGTCCTTCACAGCGTCGGCGATGGCGATGAGGGTCTTCACCTTGGCGTTCGACAGGCCGCAGGCGCGCAAAGCCTCGGCGCGCCCAGCCTGAAAGCCCTCAAGCAGCGGCGCGCCCTCTGCGGCCGCCTCCACCCGCGTCCAGATGGAGCGCGCGGCGATAACGCTGAGCTGCTGCCCGGCGACGGCGCGCGCCAGATAGTCTGGAAACGGCGTCTCGTCGCGCCGCGGCAACGGCGCCGGCCCGACGCGCTTCATGGCCTCGGCCAGCTCAGGGCTCAACCCGGAGGCCGTCTCCAGAAAGCGGTGATGCATGGGATTGGTCATGAGCAGGTTATCGCGGTCGCCGCCCGCGCGGGCAAGCGGCTAGCCTGCGCGATGCTTACTGGCCAGGCGCACGCCGCTCATCTGCCAGCGCGCGGCCGGCGGGAAGAAATTGCGGTAGGTCTCGCGCCAGTGTCCGGCGGGCGTGAAGCAGGAGCCGCCGCGCAGCACCAGCTGACCGCTCATGAATTTGCCGTTGTACTCACCCACCGAGCCGCCGGGCGGATAAAAGCCGGGATAGGGCGAATAGCTCGACGAGGTCCATTCCCACACCCCGCCGGCGAGCTGTTGCAGGCCGGCCTCAGGGTCGGCGGCCAGCGGATGGCGAACCGGGCCGTCGAAGAGGAAATTCGACGAGGCTGAACTACGTCCTGCGGCGGTCTCCAGCTCGACCTCCAGCGGCAGCCGGGCGCCCGCCCATTCAGCGTAGGCCGACGCCTCATAGCCGGAGACATGGCAGACCGGCAGATCGTCGCGCACCGGGATCAGGCCGTGGAGGGTGTATTCAAACCACTCCCCGTCGATCTGGCGCCAGTGCAGCGGCGCGCGCACCCGGTTCTGGTCGATGAAGTCCCAGCCGTCCGACAGCCAGAGGCTCGCGGCCTCGTAGCCGCCATCGTCCATGAAGGCGCGCCATTCCCCATTTGTGATCGCGCGCTCGGCCAGTTCAAAATCGTAGAGCCATGTCTTGTGGCGCGGAAATTCGTTGTCATAGAGAAAACCGCCGCCGTCGGTACCGGTCTCCACAAGCCCGCCCTCAAAGCCGCGAAAGCGCAAGGGCGACGGATCGACAGGGTCCGCCAGCCCCGCCCCGTCCTTGCCGAACGGCGCGAACGGCGCCGGGGATTGCGACAGCACATGCTTGATGTCGGTGCAGATCAGCTCCTGGTGCTGCTGCTCGTGGTGGATCCCCAACTCGATCAACGGCGCGATTTTCGACCAGGTTTCTTCGGAGCAGTTTTCCGCCTTCAAAACGATCTCGGCGGTGACATAGTCGCGATACGCCAGGATGTCGGATAGCAGAGGCCGGCTCAAAAGCCCGCGATTGGGCCGCGACCAGCGCTCGCCAACCGACACGTAATAGCTGTTGAACAGGTATCCGAACCGCTCGTCGTAAAGCTTGTACTCGGTGAACATTTCAGCGAGCACGAAGGTCTCGAAAAACCAGGTGACATGAGCCAGATGCCATTTGGTCGGACTGACGTCTTCAATGGTCTGCACCTGCATGTCTTCAGCCGTCAGCGGCGCGATCAGAGATTCGGTGTTGGCGCGGGTGCGGCGAAACGCCTGGAGCAAACGCTCACGCGCGCCTAGCTCCTCGCGGTAGACGAGTGCGGGATGCATCAGGGCTCCTTTTGCGCGTCCTCGCGCTCACAGCTCAACCACTGGCTTGCTAGAGGATCATGGCAAGCCGCACCTCGCGTTTGCAAGGGTAATTCCAGCTTCCGGTCTTTCAAGAACGCGCTACACGCCGAAAGGAAACGTATCTTCGCCGCCGGACTCCGGTTCACGGCCCGAGGCGCCGACGGCTCTGGTGTTTTGAAACCAGACCCAGGCGTCGAACTGAGCGGCGAGATCGGCATGCAGATAGTGCGACTGCAGCTCGGTTTCGGGCCGATAGATCACGCCGATGGCCCGCTGCAGACGCGGTTCGCTCATCACCGAGCGGTCCGCGTCGTTCAGCCGGTTCAAATCCAGAAGAAATTGACGCTGGCCGCTCTCCACCGCCTCCGCCTCGATGGAGCTTTCCAGCCCGCGGCGCACCGCCTTCACCTGCATGGCGCCGCCCCAGTCGTCGGCGGCGGCCACCTCGCCGGTGTCGGTTGAAAATCCAAGCAGGGCGGCGTCCTCGCCATGACGTTCGCGGACGAGCTGGCCCAGATTGTGCTCGCGGCGCGCCCAGCCCATCTCCGTGGCGCGGGCGTCGCCAAGGTGAGAATTGTGGGCCCAGACCACGGCCTTGGCGTCCGGCCCGCGCTGCTCCAGCAGCCGGTCCAGCGTTCCAGCCATATGGCTGTCGCGCAGATTCCAGCTCTCCGCCCCACCATAGTACATGATGCGGTAATATTCCTCGGCCGCCGCGACGATCTGGGCGTTTTGCTCGGCGTCGAACAGGGCCTCCCCGTCCAGCCGCTCGGTGAGCTGATCGCGCAGAACGCCCACCACGGAGTCCTCGCAGCCGCGATAGCCGTCGTTCAGCCGCATCCGGCCATAGGCCGCCGGATCCGCCGCATAAGGCGCCAGACAGGCGTAACGCTCGCGCGCGATCTTCTCAGCCTCGGGATCGTGCGCCTTGAGATAGGCCAGAACCGCGTCGATGGAGTTGGACAGCGAATAGACGTCGAGGCCGTAGAAGCCGGCCTGCCTTTCGCGATCGCGGCCATGATTGAGATCGCGCAGGCGCGCGATCAAATCCCATGTCTCCTCGTTACGCCACATCCAGCGCGGAAACCGCGTAAACGGATCCTCGGCGGGCCGCCCGCGCGCGCCGTCGCGGATCTTGTGATCATAGAAGGCCGCGTCCGGCCAGTCGGCCTCCACCGCCACGATCGTGAAGCCATGGTCGCGCACAAGACGCTCGGTGATCGCGGCGCGCGCGGCGTAAAATTCACTGGTGCCGTGCGTGCTTTCGCCCAGGCACACGATACGGCGGTCGGCAAAGCGCTCGGCGAGGCCGGCCAGGCCGTCAAAATCCTCGAACGCTTCGGCGGCCTTCCCGATCACCGAAGCGGCGGCGCTGCGCCGCGGCTGGCTCACACGTTCCTGCTCAAGGCCCGGCTGCGCGCTCTCATTGTCTTCTCCCGCCTCAGCGATCAGCGGCACGAAACGGACCAGCCCGTGGTCGGACACCTCCAGGCGATCTTCATCGATGCGCCGGATCACGGTGAGCATCTGCTCACCGCTTTCAAGGTTGAGAGGAATCACCAGCCGGCCGCCGATCTTCAGCTGACGCGTCAGGGCGCCCGGCAGTTCGCCCCCGGCGGACACCACGATGGCGTCGTAAGGCGCATGCTTGGGCAGGCCCTTCGTGCCGTCGCCGACAATGATCTCCACATTGCCGTAATCGAGGTCCTCCAGCCGCTTGCGCGCGCTGTCGGCCAGGACGTCATGGCGTTCGATTCCATAGACCTTGCGCGCGATATGGCTCATCACCGCGGCCGCATAACCCGACCCGGCGCCAATTTCGAGGACCGTGTCGCCGGGCGTCAGCGCTGCAAGTTCGATCATCTTCGCCACAATATAAGGCTGGGAGATCGTCTGCTCGGCGTCGATCGGAAGGGCGGAGTCCGAATAGGCGAACTCGGCCATGTCCTCCGGCACGAAGACCTCGCGCGGAGTCTTTTCCATGGCCTGAAGCACGCTGGGCGTCTTCACGTCGCGTCCGGCCAGATGAAAACTCACCATGGCGCTGCGCTGATCGGTGAAGACGTCGGCGTGCGGGTCAAGGCGGCGCGCAGGTTTCATGGTGTTCCTCCAGAAATATGGCTCTCCCCGCCGCCCCGGCAGGATGGTCGTCACAGGAACTTTGCGCGGCCGCGGGCGGTTCCAATAGCTCTGACAGCCGCTTTTTCAGGAGGAACGCTCATGGCTCGATGCGACCAGTGCGGACACGATTACCACGACCCGCTGATCATCGAAAAAGGCGGCGAACGCTACACGTTCGACAGCTTTGAATGCGCCGCCCATCGTCTCGCCCCGACCTGCGCCAATTGCGGCGTGCGGGTGCTGGGTCACGGGCTTGAAGCCGATGGCGGGGCGATCTTCTGCTGCGCTCACTGCGCAAGCCAGATGGGTGAATCCGGCGCAAGAGCCTGACCCGGAACGCCGTCTGCAGCGCCGGGCGAACCAGCCCTGGCCGCAGACGTTGCCCGTTTTTCGCCATGTGGACACGAGGAGCCGCCATGACCGCACAAAAAACCATCTGTGTGATCGGCACGGACGATTACAATATGGATCTGATCCGCGCGATCCCTGAGGCGAAGGACTGGGCGCTCGTACAGGTCCTGGAAAAGGACGATGTCCAGCCGTCCCACGGCCGGGTTGATTTCGACAAGCTTTATGACCGCGCCCGCCGGGACATCGATGCGCTGGAGTCCGGCCCGGACGCGATCATCGGCGATCTCGACTTTCCGGTCACCGCCCTCGTCTCCCTGCTTCAGAAGCATTACGAGCTGCCGGGAGCGACGCCGGAAGCGGTGGCCAAGTGCGAACACAAATACTGGATGCGCCAGGAGCAGAGAAAAGTCCTCAAGGACCTGACGCCCCCTGTGCGCGCCATCAATCCCTTCGACATCGACGCGGCCTACAAGAGCGCGCCGAAATACCCGTTCTGGATGAAGCCGGTGAAGGGCCACTCCTCGGTTCTGGGCTTCATGATCGAGGACGACGACGATTTTGACCGGGCGCTGCACGAATGCCGGCGCAAGATCCACCTCATCGGGGAGCCGTTCAATCAGTTCCTCGATCATCTGGACGACGACACCAAGCCTAGGGACATCGACGGGAACTACGCGGTCGCCGAAGGCCTGATCGACGCCAAGCGGCAGTTCACGCTGGAGGGCTACGTTTATAACGGCGAAACGGTGATCTACGGCGCAGTGGATTCAGTGCGCTTCGGCGAGGCGAAAAGCTCGTTCTCGCGCTTCCAGTACCCGGCCGAGCTGCCCGACGAGGTGATGGAGCGCTGCCAGGACATCACCGCCACGATGATGAAGCAGATCGGCTATGACGGTGCGCCCTTCAATATCGAGTTCTTCTGGAATCCGGACACCGGCGCGCTGAACCTTCTAGAGATCAACGCCCGAATCTCGAAATCTCACGCACCCCAGTTCTTCATGGTCGACGGGCGCAGCCACCACAAAGTGGCCATCGACCTGGCGCTGGGAAACAAGCCGGATTTTCCCAAAGGCGAAGGCAAGGACCGAATCGCCGCGAAATTCATCCTGCGTTCCTTTGAAGCCGATGCGATCGTCAAACGCGTGCCCAACGAGGACGAGATCGCGCAGCTCAAGCGCATCCTGCCGGACGTCGAGGCCAAGGTGCTGGTCACCGAGGATCTGCAGCTCTCCACCCTGTTTTACCAGGACAGCTATTCCTACGAGCTGGTGGACGTCTATCTGGGCGGGCGCGATGCAGAGATGCTGGAGGATTCCTACCGCCGCTGCGTGGATTCCCTGCCGGTCTGGCTGAAACCGATCCCTGATACGCTGTAACGGAAGGGAGCGGCCTATGAAGACCGTCTCCGAATTTCCCCATGAGGTCATCGAGCAGGAAAATGTCTGGATCCCGGTCACTGACGGGCTGAAGCTCGCGGCCCGGATCTGGCGTCCCAGGGACTCCGCCTCCAGGCCGGTTCCGGCGATCCTTGAATACATCCCCTATCGCAAGCGTTTCGGGTCCGCCGGGCGCGACGAGATCACCCATAAATATCTTGCCGGGCACGGATACGCGTGCATCCGCCTGGACATAAGAGGCTCGGGGGAGAGTGAAGGCGTATTGTACGACGAATACGCCGAGAGCGAGATTCAGGACGGGATTTCAGCGCTGAACTGGATCGCCGACCAGGACTGGTGCACCGGCCATGTGGGCATGATGGGCATCAGCTGGGGCGGCTTCAACGCGCTGCAGATCGCCGCGCGCAAGCCCGAACCTCTCAAGGCGATCGTGTCGGTGTCGTCCTCCGACGATCGCTACGCCGACGACATCCATCACATGGGCGGCGCGCTTCTGGGCGATAACCTCTCGTGGTCGGGCGTGATGTTCAGCTTCAACACCATGCCGCCCGACCCGGCGCTGGTGGGAAAGCGCTGGCGCGACATGTGGCGCGAGCGGCTGGACAATTCCGGCCTGTGGCTGTCGCACTGGCTGAAACACCAGCGCCGCGACAAGTACTGGCGCCACGGCTCGATCTGCGAGGATTATTCCGATGTGCAAATCCCCGTCTACGCCGTCAGCGGCTGGGCGGACGGCTACACCAACACGGTGTTCCGGCTGGTGGAGAATTTGCCGGGGCCCACGAAGGGTCTGGTGGGTCCGTGGGGACACACCTATCCCCATATCGGGCGGCCCGGCCCGGCGATCGATTTTCTCTCCGAGCTCTTGCGCTGGTGGGACCGCTGGCTGAAGGGCGAGCGTAACGGGATCGAGGACGAGCCGCCGCTTTGCGTCTACCTGCAGGACAGCGCCCCGCCCAATCCCGAATACGATCACCGCCCTGGCCGCTGGGTCACCGCGCAAAGCTGGCCGAGCACGGACATTGAGGAGCGCGTGTTCAAGCTGGGCGAAGGCGGTTCGCTGTGCGACCGCGAGGCCGAGGTCGAGCAGAAAGGGCTCGACGTCGCCTCCCCGGTGACGCTGGGCCTGTTCGCCGGCAAGTGGTGCTCCTACGCCAACGGGCCGGATCTCGCCGGCGACCAGCGCTTCGAAGACGGCGGCGCGCTGATCTTCCAGACCGAGCCTTTAGAGGAGGATCTGGACATCATGGGCGCCCCGGTGGTGGAGCTGGAGCTGTCCTCCGACAAGCCCATCGCCATGGTGGCCGTGCGCCTTTCGGACCGTCGGCCGGACCACCAGATCACCCGAATCACCTACGGCATGCTCAACCTCACCCACCGCAAGAGCCGTGAGCATCCCGCCCCGCTGGAGCCGGGCCAGCGCTACACCGTGCAGGTCCCGCTGAACCATATCGGCCAGACCATCCCCAAGGGCCACCGCATCCGCGTCTCGGTCTCCACGGTGTACTGGCCGCTCGCATGGACGCCGCCGGAAGCGACCAAGCTGACAATTCAGACCGGCGTGAGCACGCTGACCCTGCCGGTGCGCACCGAAGCCGCGCGCGCGTCCGGCGAGAACGGCCGGAGCTTCGGACCTCCCGTCGCCGCGCCGGGGCCGGCCACCACAGTCATCGAGCCGCCGGAGAACACCTGGAAGGTTCACCGCGATCTCGCCAGCAAGCATTCGCAGCTCGAGGTGATCGACAGCCGGGGCGTATTCCGTCTGGACGATATCGACCTCACCGTGGGCGCGAAGGCCAGGGAGGTGTATTCCGCCGTCACCGGCGATTTCACCAGCGTGCGCGGCCACACAGAATGGGTGCGCACACTGGAGCGCGGCGACTGGTCGGTGATGACGCGCACCACCACGACGCTCACCAGCGACGAAAAGAATTTCTACATCACCGCGGAGCTGGACGCCTATGAGGGCGATGTCCGCTTCGCGTGCAAAAGCTGGAACGAGACGATCCCGCGCGACCTGGTGTGAGGGCGACGCGCGGTCTAAAGCCCGAACCGGGCCCAGATCTGGCGGCTTTCGATGACGTCCACCGCCGAGCCCATGAAGCGGGCGAGCAGGCCGCCCTTGGACGGGCTCAGCACCTTGATCCTGGTCTTGTCGCCGAAGCGTCGCTCCAGCTCGCTGCGCGCCTCGCCCAGCGCGTCGATCAGGCCGGCCTCGATCGCTTCTTCACCGGTGAACACCGAACCGTCGAACAGCTCCATGGTGGAGTTGAGCTTGTCGCCGCGGGCGTCCTTGATGAGCTGGATGAACTGTTTGTGGACGCTCTCCATGAGGCGGGTCATGCGCGCCTTCTGCTCGTCGGTTTCTTCAGAGAACGGATCGCCCAGCGACTTGCTCTTGCCGGCGGTTTTCAGCCGGCGCTGAACGCCGAGCTTCGCCATGGCCTCGGTGAAGCCGAAGCTGGCGCTGATCACCCCGATGGAGCCGACGATGGAGGCCGGGTCGGCGAAGATTTCATCACCCGCCGCCGCGATCATATAGCCGCCCGACGCCGCAACATCCTCGCAGAAGATCAGCACCGTCTTGTCGTTCTTCTTGGCCAGATGGCGGATACGGTCATGGATCAGGCGCGACTGGACGGGGCTGCCGCCCGGTGAATTCACGGCGATGGCGACCGTCGGCGCGTCGGCCATGGCGAAGGCCTTGTCCAGAAGCTTCTCCACCCGCGCCAGATTAAGCGCCGAGGCGTTGCGCCCGCCGGCGGCGATCATGCCGTCAAGGCGCACAAGCGGGACCACGGGCACGTCCGAGCCGGTCGCTTTTCGCAAAGCCGCTCCGGCCTTGCGCGCCTGGTCGGTGAGGGTTTCGAAGACAGAGGACATGACCGCTCCTAAGTAAGCCTGCCTCTGAATTGGGCCGCTCAGGGGTGAAGTACAAGCCTTGCTTCGCCTTTCAGCAGCGCTTGCGCCGGGCTGGTGTAGGCCGATCCGGTCTCTGGATGCAGCACGAGCGGCGCCAGGAGGCGCAAGGGCGCCTTGCTCACCTTGCGCGCCGCCACGATGACCCGCTTGGCCGGCGCACCCTCGCGGCTCTGCACCGGCAGCACGGCGATATCGCCGGCCCGGCCCTCAAGCGAAGCGAGAATCGCCGCCAGCGCATCAGCGCGGTGGACAAGGGTGAGAACCCCGCCCTCTTTCAGCCGCCGCAGCCCCGCTTCGATCCAGGCGGAAAGGCCAGCCTCGTTCATCCAGGCGCCGGTCTTTCCCGCTTTGGGTGCGCGCAAGGCGTTCGGATCATCAAAGAAGGGCGGATTGAAAAACACCGCATCAAGGGGCGGATCGGCGCGCCTTGCGAGGGCGTCCGCCTCCATGATCTCCACCCGGTCTGTCAGGGCGTTCAGTTCGGTATTACTGCGGGCCAGCGCCGCGGCTGCGCCATCACGCTCCACCCCGGTCAGGCGGGCGCCTGGATTGAGCACCGCCGCGCCCAGAAGCGCCGCGCCGGCGCCGCAGCCGAACTCGGCCGCCCGGCCGCCGGGTTTCAGATGGATCGCCGTGGCCAGCAGAGCCGCATCAATACCCGCCCGGTATCCGTCCGGCGCCTGGTGAAGGCGGATTTTGCCGCCAAGAAAGGCGTTAAGAACCGGCGTGCTCACGCCCCGGTCCCAGGCCCGGTCTCTGGATCATCCTTGGGCATGGCCTCGGCCAGCACACGCCGGGCCCGCGAGCCGTCCGCTTCGGGCACCAGCAGCCGCCGCTTGACCCAGGGCAGCGCCCCGCCGAACACCGCAGCGGTGTTGGCGTCCAGCGTCACGGTCTCGATGCCGGCGTCTTTGAGAACCGTTTCGGCGAAATTGAGCCGGATGGGATCATTTGTGGTCAGGACCTCGATCACGCGGGAGCTCCGATCTATGTAAAAAGGTCGCGGCGGCGACGCAGAAGCGCGCCCGCCATTTGACGCGGCGCCGTATGCTTGCCGCAGCGATAGGCGCTACCTATTGTGCAGGCGCGACACTGGTGACGGCAAGAGGGCCAAGGGGTGAACGGTCTCCCGCAAGCGGATATGAAAGACGACGCGCTTGATCCCGTCGCGCGCCTGACGGCGCTCGGCGGCGCGGATATGAAGCGCGTCGAGGCTCTGCTCGCCGATCGCATGGCGAGCGAGACCGATATCATTCCCAAAGTCGCGCGCTATCTTGTGGAGGCTGGCGGCAAGCGAATCCGCCCGCTGATCACCGTGGCGAGCGCGCGCATGCTGGGATATGAGGGTGACGGGCATATCTCGCTGGCTGCGGCGGTGGAGTTCATCCATTCGGCGACCCTTCTCCATGACGACGTGGTCGATGACAGCGATTTGCGGCGCGGGCTGAAACCCGCCAATCAGGTCTGGTCCAATCCGCACTCGGTGCTTGTGGGCGATTTCCTGTTTGCGCGCGCCTTCATGATGATGGTGGACGCCGGCTCCATGCCCGCCCTGAAAGTGCTCAGCCGCGCCGCCGCCGTGATCGCCGAGGGCGAGGTTCGCCAGCTCGCCGCCGTACGCGACCTCGCAGTTTCGCGCCAAGCCTATATGGGCATTATCGAAGCCAAGACGGCCGAATTGTTCGCCGCCGCCGCGCAGGTGAGCCCGATTCTCGCCGGCGCCGGGCCCGAGCTTGAAGAGGCCATGGAGATTTATGGCCGCGAGCTGGGGCTTGCGTTCCAGCTGGTGGACGATGCGCTGGATTATGGCGGGATCGCGGTGGATCTGGGCAAGAACACCGGCGATGATTTCCGCGAGGGCAAGATCACCCTGCCCCTGGCGCTGGCCATCGAAGCCGCCGACGCCGAGGAGCGCGCCTTTTTCGAGCGCACGATCGGTCAGCTCGATCAGACCGGCGCCGATTTCGAAACCGCCGTCGCCCTGCTGAACAAGCACGGCGCCCTGGACGCCACGCTGGAGGCCGCCCGCGGCCACGCACGCCGCGCGGTGGAGGCGCTTGACGCCGCCCCCAAAAACGAATGGTCGCACGCGCTGGCCGCCCTGGCCGAGTTCGTGGTGGAGCGCGCCTACTAGCGCAAGGGTCTGACGGCCCTCCCCTCGTTGGCATGTCTGGACCTCGCTGATCCCGCAAGGATGCGGGATCAGGCCTGCTTCAACAGTCAGCGCCGTCATCCATCGGCGACGCTTATCTCGATCATTGTTAAGGCGAAAATCGCCCCAGCGCGCCGCCTTTCCCTCGACATCCGGGCTGGTGTCGTCTTAACTGCGGCCGGTTTTCGAGGGGGAACTCATCATGAGTGCAGTATTGCGGGCGGCTGCGGCCGTCGCGGTTGCGGTCATCGCCGGTGCGGCGGCCGTGTGGGCGTCAGAACCGCTTCGCGAGGCGGGTGTCTTGCCGGAGCTGGCGCAGCCCGCCCCGCAGAGTGTCTTCGACCAGTTTGATGGGCGGCCCGGCGTCGATAACCTGGCCTCCGACGTGAATGCTGCGTGCGGGTTCCCCGCCTCGCTGCAGCCCGGCGGCACGAGGCTGTTTCTGGGAGAGGCGGGCGAAAGTCTTGTCATCTCTCGCGCCGAGCCCGGCGGCGACAATGTGCTGCGCAGGTTCTCCGCCTCGGCTGATACTCTCATCGCCTACAGCGTATATGGGTCCGAAGAGCTCTTCATTCAGACCGGCGCGGACGGGGCGGCGAGCTTTCGCGGGCGCACCTACATGCTTGATGACGCGGGCGAGGTCGCCTTCACCGAGCCGCTGCTGGAGCGCACATCCCTTGCGCTGACCTGCTCGGACGCGCCCCTGGCGGCTGAACGCCTGAACGCACACTTCCAGGCGTTCGGCCCGGCGGTCGATCCGATCCGTTCAGGGCTGCACGCCTTCGTCTACGGACGCGGCGATCCGCTGGGTCTGGTTCAGGCCTGCACGCCTGATCGCGGCGTCGCCGACCTGGCCAGTGGGGAGCCGGCGCTGATCGCCGCGGATTTCGATCCCGACGCACGCTATGGACCGGACATTTCTAACGAGATGTCCGGCGAGAGCCTGGAGGGAAGTATTGAACCGATGGTGTTGCTGACGGTCGCAACGGCGCAGGCCGACTATGGCGACATCAAAGTCTACAGAGCCCCGCTGTTCTGGCGCGACGCACTGGCCGGAGAGGAGTCCTTCGCCATGATTTACCCGTTCGACGCCGCTGAACGGGTCGGCTTCATGGTCGAGGGTAATGGATCGCGAACCCACAGCATGAGCGGGGGCGGACTACGTGATTTCGACATTCCGTGCGCCGATCCGCAAGCCGCCGTCGCGCTTCTGCACGACCTGCGCAATGAGCCGATGGCCAGCTCCCCCGGCGAGTAGACCTGCGCCCGGTTGAGGCCTCGGCGCCGGGCGAAAGGCTCGCCGGAGACGGCGGGGCTTTTTTACGCCGGCCCTGTCATACCCCTCCCCTTGGCGCCGGGCCTGCGATCGCCTAAGCGAGCGCCATCGTCAAAAGGAGCTCCCCATGCGCATTTCCAGCACGTTCGACGCCGGCAACATCATCGTGAAGTCCGCCGAAGACCCGAAAAACGTCCGGCTGGAGATCCGCACCGACACCGGGTCCGACTTTTACCAGTGGTTCTATTTCAAGGCGTCCGGCGCCAAGGGCGAGCCCTGCCGCTTCGTCATCGAGAACGCCGGCGGCGCCGCCTATCAGCAGGGCTGGCCGGGCTATCAGGCCTGCGTCTCCAGCGACCGCGAAGTCTGGGAGCGCGCCGAGACGTCCTATGACAAGGGCGAGCTTGTGATCTCCCTCACCCCGGACGCCGACGCGGTCTGGATCGCGTATTTCGCCCCCTACTCCATGACCCGCCATGACGAGCTGATCGCCGCCTGCCAGCAGCATCCGCGGGTGAGGCTGGACGTGCTGGGACAGACGCTGGACGGGCGCGACATGGACCGGCTCACCATTGGCGAGGCGGGCGAGGGCAAGAAGACGATCTGGGTGATCGCGCGCCAGCATCCCGGCGAGACCATGGCCGAATGGGCCGCCGAAGGCTTTCTGGATCGCCTGCTGGACGACGCCGATCCGGCGAGCCGGGCGCTGCTGGACCGGGCCGTGGTCCATGTGGTGCCCAACATGAACCCGGACGGGTCCTTCCGAGGACATCTGCGCACCAACGCCAAGGGCGTCAATCTCAACCGCGAATGGGACAAGGCCACGCCGGAGAACAGCCCCGAAGTGGCGTGCGTGCTGGAAGCAATGGGCGAGACCGGGGTTGATCTCTTCCTGGACATGCACGGCGACGAGGCGCTGCCTTATAACTTCATCGCCGGGGCTGAAGGCACGCCGGGCTGGGACGACGACGCCAAAGCGTTGCTGGAGCTCTATAAAAGCGAGCTCATGCGCTTCAATCCGGACTTCCAGACCGAGCGCGGCTATCCGATTAGCGCGCCGGGCGCGGCCAATCCGTCGGTGGCGACCAATTACATGGCGCCGGCGTTCAAATGCCTGGCCATGACGCTGGAGATGCCGTTCAAGGACAGCGCCATCACCCCCGACGAGGCCCAGGGCTGGTCGCCGGAGCGGTGCCTGCACATGGGCGCGGCGCAGATCGACGCCATGCGCGCCGTCCTGGACCGGCTTTAGGGTCGCTGAAATTCTGTCATCCCGGCCAAGCGAAGCGCAGAGCCGGGACCCCAGAGCGTCGCAGCAGATAAAGGAGTCCGGCAGCACGCTATCGCGCTTCCGGGATGACAAGATAGGGGGAGTAGAAATACCTACTCGCTGGGCGCGGCCTCCGGCTCCGGCCGGAAGTTCATGTCGGTGTCGGCCACCAGATAGGTGAAGATGGTCCAGGCGGCGACGTTCTGGGCCATCTCTTCCGGCACGATCTTGTCGAACGTGTCGTTCGGAGTGTGGTGGAACTCGAAATAGTCCTCGCCGTTCTGCTCCAGCCGCGCCATGGGCACGCCCATGAAGGCCAGCGGGATCATGTCGGGACCGCCGCCGGACTCGTTGCCGCCCCGGATGATCCCGAGCGGCGCCAGCTCGCGGCCGATGGCGTCAAAAAACGGCAGGGCCTCTTCACTGACATTGGTTCCGAAGCGCCAGACTTCGCGGGCGCCGAAATCGCTCTCCGACCCGATGACGTGGTTTTCCAGCGTGCCGTCCGCGGCGCGCGCCCGGGCGTAGGCGCGCGCGCCCACCAGCCCGACTTCCTCGGCGCCGAACAGCACCACGCGGATGGTCCGCCTTGGATGGCGGGGCAGATCGCCGATCAGCTTGGCGGCCGCCATGGTGATGCCGACGCCCGCCCCGTCGTCCAGGGCGCCGGTTCCGGTGTCCCAGCTGTCCAGGTGTCCGCTGATCACGACGATCTCGTCGGGCGCCTCAGATCCCACGATCTCGCCGATGACATTGCCGCTCACCACCTCGCCGCGCCAGCCGGCATAGGTGCGAAGTCGGATGCGCAGCGTCTCGCCGCTTTGCGCAATGCGTTCGATCTGGTCGGCGTCGGGCGCAGAGACCGCCAGCGCCGGAATCTCCGGACGGCGATCATCGGGAAAGCCCATCATGCCGGTGTGGGCGAAACGGTTGGAGCTGGTGCCCACCGAGCGGATCAGCACGCCAGCCGCGCCGCGGTCTTCGGCTTCATGCCAGGCGTCGCGGCGTTTGCGATTGGCCCAGCCATAGCCCTCGCCGGTGCGCGAGGCGACCATGCGATCATTGATGAAGACCAGCCGGCCCTCCAGCGCGTCGTCCGCGCCGTCAAAGGCCAGCAGAGCGTCAAAGCTGTCGAAAAACACCACTTCGGCTTCAAGACCGCCTTCGGGCGTCGCCGCCGCGCCGCCCAGCGACGTGGCGTAGAGCGGCTGCGGGAATGGCGCAGTGATGGCGACCTCTTCATAGATTGAGCGTCCGCGCGTCCACAGATCGAGCGGAAACTCCTCCACCCGCACGTTTTCAAAGCCGAGCTCGGTGAGCATCGCCACCCCCCACTCGCGCGCCCGCGCTTCCTGGGGCGTGCCGGCCAGACGCGGGCCGACTTCAGTGGTCAGGCTTTCAGTGATCTCATAGGCCAGATCGCTGGCCAGAGCCGCATCGGCCAGGCCTTGAGCGGTTGCAGCCTGTTCTGGATCAAGCTGATGGATCTCGTCCTGGGCCAGACCCGGCGAGGCGGCGAGGCCCAGCGCCAGAATGGAAACGGCGACACGGCGGGCGGATTTGAGCATGGCGATCTCCGAAACATATCTTTGAGCAGACCCTAGCGCGCAGGCGCCCGACAAGGAAGACGCCGCTGGCTGCAGGCGGGCTTGTTCGTGATGGTGTTCCCCTGCTCTACGAAAGGTTATACCTGAGTTCATGATGACGACCCATGACGACGATTCCCCCTTGTCTGCAGAGCGCGTGACGGCTGAACAGGGCGCGGCGCGCGCCGCGATCACCAGCCCGGACACCCCGCCCGGCCACGGCGCCTTTGCGCCGGGCATGGTGGCGCGCGTCGGTCTGGCGATCGGGCGCAGCCTGCCCAAGGGGCGCGCCGGACTAAGGCTCGCCGGCGCGGCGCGCCCGCTGGCGCTTTCAGGCCTCAAGGACGGGCGCTGCGACGTGGAGGCGCTGGGCCTGCGCCTGCGCGTCCACCCGAGGGATAATCTGTCGGAAAAGCGCCTTTTTCTCACCCCGCAATGCTTTGATCCAGATGAGCTGGACGCGGTGCGCGCCGTCATGGCGCCGGGCAAGACGTTCATGGATATCGGCGCGAACGCCGGCGCCTACGCCCTTGTGGCGGCCAAGGCCGGCGGGCGGGCAAGCCGCGTGATCGCCGTGGAGCCCCAAGCCGAGATGCGCCGGCGCATGCTGTTCAACGCCCGCCAGAACGGGCTGGAGAATCTTGAGGTCACCGGCGTGGCCCTCGCCGACTATGAAGGCGAGGATGTCATGCGCATGGTGGCGGGCAATCTGGGCCGGACAGCGCTCACAGGGCCCGGCGAAGCCTCCGGCGAGGCGGTGCGGGTGACCACGCTGCCCACGCTGATGAGGGAGCTGCGCATCGAACGGATCGACGCCATGAAGATCGACGTGGAGGGCGGCGAGCTGGACATCCTGTCGGCCTTCTTCAAACAGGTCGACGCCGACCGCTGGCCGGAGCTCATGGTGCTGGAACGCGCCGACCTGGCGGGGCGCGATGCGCCCGACGCGGCTGCATTGGCGCAATCCAAGGGATATAAAGTTCAACAATACACCAGGATGAACGTTATTCTGGTGCGATAGGCGCGCACGCGCAGCCGCCGGAGGGGACGCCGGCGAGTTTCGGGCATGGGGGACGACAAGACATGAGTGTGGATAGAATCATCCTTGGGCGCACGAAGGATCTGGGCGGGTTCCAGGTCTCCCGCGTGTTGCCGATTGCGAAAAAGCGGCGCGTGGGCCCGTTCGTCTTCTTTGACGAGATGGGGCCGGCGACTTTCAAGCCGGGCGACGGAATCGATGTCCGCCCTCATCCCCATATCGGGCTGTCCACCGTCACCTATCTGTTTGAAGGGGAGATGGACCACGCCGATACGCTGGGCGTGGCCAGGACCATCACGCCGGGCGCGGTGAACCTGATGACGGCCGGGCGCGGCATCGTCCATTCAGAGCGCACCGGGCCGAAAGCCCGGGCCGCCGGTCATCATCTGCACGGCATTCAGGTCTGGATCGCCCTGCCCCAGGGCGAGGAAGACCAGGCGCCCGATTTTCAGCATGTGGCCGCCTCCTACATCCCGGAAGTAAAGCAGGGCGGCGCCGTGCTGCGCGTCATCATGGGCGAGGCTTTTGGCGTCAGATCGCCGGTGAAAACACACTCTCACACGCTTTATGTCCACGCCGAATGCCCGGCCGGCTCGGTGTTCCAGCTGCCCGCCGGTCAGGGCGAGCTGGCCGCCTATATCGTCTCCGGACAGATCGAAACCGGCGGAGAGCCGGTGAGCGCCGGGCGCATGGCGGTGTTCGCCGCCGGCGAGGCGCCGGTGATCCGCGCGCGCGCCGACAGCCGGGTCATGGTGCTGGGAGGCGCAGACTTGGGCGAGCGCCAAATCGAATGGAATTTCGTCGCCTCGAAAAAGGACCGCATCGAACAGGCCAAGGCCGATTGGCGCGCCAGCGCCGAGGCCGGCTTTCAGGACACGGTCTTCGCCCTTCCTGAAAGCGAGGATGAATTCATACCCCTGCCCGGCGATCCAGATCCGGGCCCGCCGCCGCGCACAAAGGCGGAACCCACCAGCTGAAGCGATGCGTACGCCGGGGGGCGGAAAAGACCAGGTGCGCTATGACGCGCTGCAGCATGGATTTTAGGATGATTTGAGCCGCCCCCGGCGCTAGAACGGTTCCCCTCAAGGCGGACCCCGGCGTTCAGACCGTGGCCGCATATGGCGAGCAGGCAGCCCGAATGGGGGGACCATCCATGGCCGACGGCATGATCACGGCGCGCGATCTCAGCGATCTTGGGATTTCGGACGCGTTGAAACTCAATGTGAACTGGAACGAGGAAGCGCTCTACGAAGAGGCTGTCCGCCGCGGCGAGGGCCGCGTCGCCAAGGGCGGCGCGCTGGTGGTGGAGACGGGTCAGCACACCGGCCGCTCGGCGCGCGACAAGTTCACGGTGCGCGACGAGACCACCGAGAACACGATCTGGTGGGATTTCAACGCCTCCATGTCGCCGGCCCATTTCGATGCGCTGTGGGACGATTTCAAGGCGCACATGTCCGGCCGCGAATTGTTCGTCCAGGAGCTGTTCGGCGGCGCCGATCCGGCCCATCGCCTGCCGGTCCGGGTGGTCAACGAGCTGTCCTGGCACTCGCTCTTCATCCGTCACCTTCTGCGCCGGCCCGACGCCAGCGAGCTGGAGGATTTCACCGCCGAGTTCACCATCGTGAACCTGCCCAGCTTCCAGGCCGATCCCGAGCGCCACGGCACGCGCGGCGAGACGGTGATCGCGGTGAATTTCGCCAAGCGCATGGTGCTCATCGGCGGCACGTCCTACGCCGGCGAGACCAAGAAGTCGGTCTTCACCATCCTCAACTATCTGCTGCCCGAGCGCCGCATCATGCCCATGCACTGCTCGGTCAATAAAGGCGAGCAAGGCGACAGCGCGATTTTCTTCGGGCTTTCAGGCACCGGCAAGACGACGCTTTCGGCTGATCCCAAGCGGGTTCTCATCGGCGATGACGAGCATGGCTGGTCGCCCGACGGGCTGTTTAACTTTGAAGGCGGCTGCTACGCCAAGATGATCCGGCTGTCGGCCGAGGCCGAGCCGCAGATCTTCGCCACCACGAGGATGTGGGGCACGGTGCTCGAAAACGTGGTGATGGATCCGGTCACGCGCGAGCTCGATCTCGACGATGCGACGCTGGCGGAGAACTCCCGCGGCGCCTATCCGCTGCACTACATCCCCAATTCCTGCGACAAGAATGTCTGCGGCCATCCCAATAATCTGGTGATGCTCACCTGCGACGCGTTCGGCGTGATGCCGCCCATCGCCAGGCTCACCCCGGCGCAGGCCATGTATCATTTCCTGTCCGGCTATACCGCCAAAGTGGCCGGCACCGAGAAGGGCGTGACCGAGCCGAGCGCCACCTTCTCCACCTGCTTTGGCGCGCCCTTCATGCCGCGCCACCCGTCGGAATACGGCGCGCTTCTGCGCGATCTCATCGCCGAGCACGGCGCCGATTGCTGGCTGGTGAACACCGGCTGGACCGGCGGCCCCTACGGCGAGGGCAAGCGCATGCCCATCAAGGCGACGCGCGCGCTTCTCAACGCGGCGCTGGACGGCTCGCTGGCCGGCGCGGACTACCGCATCGACCCGGTGTTCGGCTTCGCCGTGCCGGTGAAGGTGGAGGGCGTCGACCCCGCCATCCTGAACCCGCGCGAAACCTGGTCGAACCCGGCCGCCTATGACGACCAGGCCGAGAAGCTCGCCGACATGTTCGTGGCGAACTTTGAAAAGTTTGAAGAACATGTCGCCGCCTATGTGCGCGCCGCCGCGCCCAAGCCCGGCGAGGCGAAAGCCGCCGAATAGGCGCAGGCTCCAGGCCTTCAATGAAAAACCCCGGCGCGCCGCGCCGGGGTTTTTGCTATCAGGCGGGTATGGATCCCGACTTCTTGTCCGCACTGGGCGCACTCGCCCCCGGCTATCACAACGGGCTTTATGACGGCGAACGCTGGGGCGTGACCGTGACGGGCGGGCCAGGCGACAGCGTGCGCAAGCTCTACGCCGAGCGCCTGGCCGGAGGGAAGCATGTAAGCTTCAATCTCTACGCGCTGGCCAGCGGCCCGCTGCTGAAGCCCTGCGAAATGCCGGAAACGAAGGTGGTCGATTTCGTGCTGGGCTTTTCGCCGGACGCTCTGTAACAAATCCCGCGCCTCGGCGACTATGTTCGTGAAGATCAGGGGAGCGGGGCTTGGACGCGTTCGACCGCATCATCGCCGATCACGGCGCCATGATCCGACGCATGGCGTCGAGCCGCGAGCGCGACCCGGCGCTGGTGGACGATCTGATGCAGGATATCCTGCTGGCGGTCTGGCGCGCCTTGCCGGGGTTTCGCGGCGACGGCTCGCAAAAGGCTTTCGTGGCGCGCATCGCCCACAATGTCGCCGTATCACACGTGCGCCGGGCGAGCCGGTTTCGCAGCACGCCGCTGGATGAGTCCCTGTCGTCGACAGCCGAGACCCCGGAAAGCGACACGGACGCCACGCTGAAACGCGAGCGGCTTCTGAATGCCGTGCGCGACCTGCCCGAACCGTTACGCGCGCCACTGGTGCTGTATCTTGAGGGCCTGACCCAGGCGGAGATCGCCGAGGCGCTGGGTCTTACCGCCACCAATGCCGGGGTGCGGCTGACCCGCGCGCGGGCGAAGCTGAAGGAGGCGCTGTCATGACCTTTGGGTCCGAAGACGATGGGCTGCAGGCCCTGTGGCGCGACACGCCGCCCGTGGACGCCGCGGCTGTGCGCGCGCGCCTCGAACGCACCAACCTCACACACAAACGGCTCAACCAGGTCAGTTTCGCCCTTGGCTGGATCGCCGCGGCGGGACTGGCGGTCGCGGAACTCGCCGGTGCCGTCGACACCGGCTATCTGGCGCCGATCCTCGTCGCACTGGGCATGGCCGCGGCCTGGTTCCACTACCGGCGCGCCAAGCGGCATCTCCAGGCGGCCTTCAGCGCCGAGCCCAAGGCCATGCTCGCGTTTGCGATCGGGCGCTCGCGCGCCGGGCTGAAGCTGGCGCGCATGCTCTATGTCGGGGTGCCGGCGGGCGTGGTGTCGGGATATGCGCTGGGCGCGGTCGCCGGCGGCGGCCTCGCCTGGCCGGACCGGCCCGCCGAGATCGCCTTCATCGGCGGCCTCGTCTTGATATGCGCAGGCGTTAGCGCCGGCGGCGTGTTGCTGGCCCGGTGGCGCAAGGCCGATATCGAAGAACTCAGCCGGCGCACGAGGAATTTTGACGACGCCGCGTAACAGATCGGGCGCAGCGGCGACTGTCAGGATCGGGGCCGACGCGCCCCGCAACACAGGAGTTACGTCATGACTATCCGCTTGCTTCCGGTCCTGATCGGCTTCGCCGCAGCGGTGCTTTACGCGCTCAACGCCTGGCGCGCCTACTCCGAGGGCGATGCAGGCGCCGCGCTTAACTGGCTGATCGGCGGCGCCTGTATCAGCGCAGGCTACACGCTGATGCACACCGCAACGAGACGCAATCGCGGCTGCGCGCGGACGGTTGAATAAGCCTGGCCCCTCGGGGTCAGGCTTATTTCCCGGACCTAGCCTTGGGCGGCTGCGCTGGGTTTGCCGCTGGAGCGGCTGCGCGAACGCCCGCCGCCCTGACCGCCCCGGCCCTGACCGCCTTTTCCGCCCTGGCCGCCGCGATTCTGGCCGCCCTGACCTTGCGGACGACCGCCGCCGGAGCGGCCCCGGCCGCCGCCGCCGCCACGATTTGGCTTCAGCTTGGCCGCATCGCCCTTGGGCATGGGCGGAGCGTCGTTGAGGCCCGCAATCTCCTTGCCGATGAGCTTTTCGATATCCTTCAGAAGGGTGCGCTCATCAGGCGCCACCAGCGACAAGGCGCGGCCGTCCGCTCCGGCGCGCGCGGTGCGCCCGATGCGGTGGACATAGCTTTCCGATACGTTGGGCAGCTCATAGTTCACCACCACGGCCACATCATCGATGTCCAGCCCGCGCGCGGCGATGTCGGTGGCCACCAGCACCGGCGACTTGCCGGACCGGAAGGCCTCAAGGGCGCGCTCTCGCTGGCCCTGGGATTTGTTGCCGTGAATGGCGGCGGCCTTGTGGCCGTAGCTCACCAGCCGCTTGGCGACCCGGTCGGCGCCGCGCTTGGTGCGGGTGAAGACGATCGCCTTCTTGCCCGCTTCCGGCGCCATCAGGTCCACCAGAGCTTCCGGCTTGTCGGCCGAGTTCACGTAGAAGACCTTCTGGTCGATGCGCTCCACCGGCATGGAGGGCGGGCTCACCGACACGGTCACCGGGTCTTTCAGGAAATCGTCGGCCAGCTGGCGGATCTGAGACGGCATGGTGGCCGAGAACATCACCGTCTGGCGCGGCTTGCCGGCCTGGGACAGGATCTTGCGGATCGCCGGCATGAAGCCGAGATCCAGCATCTGGTCGGCCTCGTCCAGGATCACGACATTGGTGTGATCCAGGCGCACCTTGCCAGTGGACATGTGGTCGAGAAGCCGGCCCGGCGTGGCGATCAGGATATCAAGGCCAAGCGCAAGCTTCTTGATCTGCGGGCCCGGCTTCACGCCGCCGAACACGACCGCATGGGTCAGCCCGGCATGCTTGCCATAGGTCTCCACGCTGGCGCCGATCTGGGCGGCAAGCTCGCGCGTGGGCGCCAGGATCAGGGCGCGGCAGGTACGGCCGGGCGCCTGCTTGTTCTGCGCCAGAAGCCGGGTGATCAGCGGCAGCACGAAGGCCGCCGTCTTGCCGGTGCCGGTCTGGGCGAGGCCCACAACATCGCGGCCGGCCAGAACCGGGGCGATGGCGCGCGCCTGAATCGGCGTCGGCGTCTCATAGCCCTCATCCAGAACAGCGCGCAGAACCGGCTCGGCCAGGTTCAAATCAGTAAATTTCGTCATATCAAACTTTCTCGCGCGCCCGATTTTCCGGGTGCGGCGTTGATGTCATTCATAGGAGACAACTGCGTAGATCAGCCGCCGTCGGCAGGCGCATTTTGCGCCCAACGCCCGGACAGGAGTTCCTGGAGCTGTAAGCTCGAGGCCGATCCGATAGCGATCAGGTTTGAGAGCGAAACACGCTCCCTCCACGCACCCGACCGCATGCGTGCCGATCATGTGGACGTGTTCTGCGGCGAAAGCAAGGCGGAACGCTCGCGCGCTGCGGCGCGGTGCGGTTATAACAAGGCGGATCCAACCTGGGAGCCTCGCCATGGACGCCAAGACCACCGTGCACCAAACCCCGCCGCCGGCGGACGTGAACGTCACCCTGTCCGAAGCCGACCTTAAGGCGCTTATGGCCTATGGCGAGGTGCGCCGCCACGAACAAGGCGAGGTTCTGGTGCGCGAAGGCGACCGGCGGGTGGACAATCTGATCACCTTGTCGGGCCAGACCCATATATTTGTCGAGGGCCAGGACGGGCCCACCCGGCTGGGCTGGATGGAGCGCGGCCAGTTCGCCGGCGACATCGGCGTGCTGACAGGCCAGGCCTCCCTGGCCCGGGTCACCATGGGCGAGGCCGGCGAGGTGCTGCACATACCGTTCGAGCGGTTCCAGCGCTTGCTTGTTGAAAACTCCGGGCTGTCGGACATTTTTGTCCGGACTCTGTCGGCGCGCCGGGCCTTTGCGCTGTCGCGCGCCGATGCGCCGGTGCTCGTGATTGGTTCGGCGCTGGATCGCTCGGTGTTCGCGCTGCGCGACTTCCTGACCCGCCACGGCGCCCCGCACACCTGGTGCGATCCGGTGCTGGACAGTGTCGGCGCCCGCATTGTTGAGGCAAAGCAGCTGAGCGACGATCAGCTGCCTGCGGTTCTGCTTGGCGGCGAGCGCGTCCTGATCCGGCCGACGGTGAACGATCTCGCGGCCGAGATGGGCTCTGACCTCCTGCCTGACGGCGCCGCGGCGGATGTGATCATCGTGGGCGCGGGCCCGGCTGGTCTGTCAGCCTCGGTCTATGCCGGGTCGGAAGGCCTCACCGTGCTCACCCTCGACGCCGCCGCGCCGGGCGGTCAGGCGGGGACGTCATCCAAGATCGAGAATTATCTGGGGTTTCCAACCGGCGTGTCCGGCCGCGAACTGGCCGAACGGGCCGCTGTGCAGGCGCAGAAATTCGGTGTGCGGCTGGCCGCCCCCGTGCGGGCCGCCCGCCTGTCGCCGCTTGAAGACGGCGCCTGGTGTGTTGAGACCAGCGACGGGCGCAAGCTGAAGGGTAGAGCGGTGATCATCGCCACCGGCGCCCAATACCGCAAGCTGGACATCGAGCATCTGGAGACCTTCGAGGGCGCGGGAATCTATTATGGCGCCTCCCCGCTTGAGGCCCAGCTTTGCGGTGGATCAGAGGCGATCGTCGTCGGCGCGGGCAATTCGGCAGGTCAGGGTGCGGTGTTTCTGGCGAAAACCGCCAAGGCCGTGCATGTGCTCTACCGGCGCGCCGACATTCGCGAAACCATGTCGGAATACCTCGTGCGGCGCCTGGAGGAGACCGACAATATCCACCTCCACCCCGGGGCCGAGATCGAAACGCTGCACCCCCATTGCCCGGACGCAAATGCGCCGCGCCTGGCCGCCGTCACCCTCAAGACGCCAGGCGGACCGGAGCGCCTCGAGGCGACCTTCGTCTTCCTGTTCATCGGCGCAGCGCCGTTCACCGACTGGCTCCCGGCGGAACTCGCCAAGGACGCCAAGGGCTTTCTCAAGACCGGCGGAGACCTTCAGCCGCGCGATCTCGTGCGCGCCGGCTGGGATCTGGAGCGCATGCCGAGCCCGTTCGAAACCAGCTTGAAGCGGGTCTACGCCATTGGCGATGTCCGCTCAGGCTCGCTTAAACGCGTGGCGAGTTCGGTGGGCGAAGGCGGCGTGGTCGTCGGAGACCTGCACAAGGCGCTCGGCGAAGTGACGCGGACCTGACCTGATCACGCGATCGCGATGGGCGGCGGGGTTTGCAGCCGGGCCGCAAAAGCCCACCTTGGCGGCGATGAAACGCCGCAAGGAGACTGCGCCATGACGACCTACACCCCGCCCAAGGTCTGGACCTGGGACAGCGAAAGCGGCGGCCGGTTCGCCAGCATCAACCGTCCGATTTCAGGCGCCACGCAGGAAAAGGACCTGCCCGTGGGCGAGCATCCCTTTCAGCTCTACTCGCTGGCCACCCCCAACGGGGTGAAAGCCACGGTAATGTTTGAAGAATTGCTGGAGCTGGGCCACACGGGCGCCGAATACGATGCCTGGCTGATCAATATCGGCGAAGGCGACCAGTTCGGCTCCGGCTTCGTGGATATCAATCCCAATTCCAAGATCCCCGCCCTTCTCGACCGGAGCGGGCCGGAACCAGTGCGGGTCTTCGAATCCGGGTCCATCCTGATTCACCTGGCCGAAAAGTTCGGCGCGTTTCTCCCCGCGAGCGGGCCGGAGCGTACCGAGGTGATGAACTGGCTCATGTGGCAGATGGGCTCCGCGCCCTATCTCGGCGGCGGGTTCGGGCATTTCTACGCGTATGCGCCGGAAAAATTCGAGTACCCGATCAACCGCTTCGCCCTGGAGGGGAAGCGCCAGCTCCCCGTGCTGGAGACCACCCTCGCCGACCGGCCCTAGATCGCCGGGGAGGAATACACCATCGCCGACATGGCGATCTGGCCCTGGTATGGCGGCCTGGCGCTGGGCAAGCTTTATGATGCCGGCGAGTTTCTGTCGGTGCACGAGTACAAGAATGTGCGCGCCTGGGCCGAGAAGATCGGCGATCGTCCGGCGGCCAAGCGGGGCCGGCGCGTGAACAAGGTCTGGGGCGACGAAGCCGACCAAGTGCGCGAGCGTCACGGACCGGATGATGTGAAGCTTTAGACGAAGCGAGCGGAGCCGGCCTGGCGGATCTCAGACGCCGGGCCGCTCCGCGCTTTTCGGAGTTAAGCGCTGCTCTTGGCGTGTCGCTCCGGCTACGCGGCAAGCAGATCCTGGCAAGGCTGAACACAAAAAACCCCCGGCCAAGCGGCGCGGGGGTTGAATTTGGGTGCGGGGGTAGGATTTGAACCTACGACCTTCAGGTTATGAGCCTGACGAGCTACCGGGCTGCTCCACCCCGCATCAGCTCTATGTGACGGTCCATGACGGACCTGCGGGCTGAAATGACAAACCCCCGGCCGAAACCGGGGGCTGGCCAAGCCAACAAAGGTAAATGGAGGATTGTGTCGTACGTGCGGAGCGGGCGGCGACCTACTCTCCCATGCCTTAAGACATAGTACCATCGGCGCTGAGGGGCTTAACGGCCGTGTTCGGGATGGGAACGGGTGCGGAACCCTCGCTATAACCACCCGCTCGGCGCGTCCGAAGCGTGTTTCGTAGAGACATTCTGACTTAAGGGCTCAAACGTACGGACGAAGCGATCGCCATACATGAGCATCGTGTGATCAAGCCGATCGAGCAATTAGTACTGGTCCGCTCCACACATTGCTGCGCTTCCACTTCCAGCCTATCAACGTGGTGGTCTTCCACGGCTCTCAAGGGATACCTGGTTTTGAGGGGGGCTTCCCGCTTAGATGCTTTCAG
>JAVJPX010000013.1:0-93360 GCA_040217555.1 Oceanicaulis sp. | reverse complement strand
CGCCGGAGCGCAATCGTGCACCGACCCCCTCTTCGTACCTTCGGACAGTCGATCGATCCTCCGGATCGATCTTGGTGTCCTCAGCCCCCTTGAAGGGGGCGAGGGGGCGTCGACGCAGCTTGGAGTTCTGGAGCGCCGCGCTCCGTCTTGATTGATCCGCGCCGGGCTTCGCCTGGCCCCGGAAGCCGTTCGTCTCGCTTTAAGGCTTTACCCCTTCAAGCGCCGGGTCAAAAACGCGAGCACGTCGCGCGCGGCTTCAAACGTCGGCTGGCCGTCCTCGGCGATGAGGTCTTTGGTCAGCACGGCGTGGGGGAAGGGATTACCCGCCGGGTTTTTCGCGTCGTCGGGCAAGACGCGCGCGTGAAGCTTTTCGCCCAGTAACTGCTCCAGCGCGGTGAAGCGTTCGGCCTTGCAAGATGGGTCGCCGTCAAAGCGCAGCGCCATAACCTCCAGCCCTTCGCGGCGTTTGAGCGCCTCTGCCTCATCGGGTTGGAGATGGATGGAGCCGGCCGCGTTGAACGGCAGGGCGGGCTCGCCGGCCACCGCCGCGGTTACGGACGGATCGACGGCCACCGACCAGGCGAAATTGCCGGTGAGGCACAGCCCGATCGCGGCGACGCCCGGACCGCCGCGCTCGGCGTGGACGTGCCGGGCGAGCGCGCGCAGCCAGTCGCTCACCGGGCTGCCGCCGGATTTGGCGAACAGGCGCATCTCGCGCGAGATGCACGCGCGAGCCATGCCCCCGACGCGGCCATGGATCTGGTGAAGCTCCTCAAGCGGCGTGCCGGGGTGGTCGTAAAGCGCCGGGGCGTAGACCCGAAAGCCCGCCATCTCGATCCAGCGCGCCAGGCGCCAGAACTCGCTGACGAACCCGGGCAGTTCATGCATCAGGACGACCCCGGGCCCGTCGCCGGACACCAGAACAGGGTGGGCCGTTCCGCCGGCTTCGAAGTCGAAGACCTCGGTGAAGGGGGTGCGGTCGTCGGTGTGCAGGATGTCTGAGAAGTCGGGCGCGGGCGAAGGCGCGGTCTCGGCGGTCATGAGCGGCTCCAGGCTGAAGGCGCGGCGAGCTTAGACCGCTGCGCCGGGGCGCGAAACGGGTCCGCTTCGGGGCGCCTTGCCGCACCGCCGCTCCGCCGCTAAACCGCCACCATCCCGCCGCTGAAGGAGTTCCGCCATGGCCGCCGATCCTCGCCTGATCACCGCGCTGGACCTGCCGAGCGTCGCAGAGGCCGAAACCCTTGTGGGCCGCATCGGCGCGGGGTGTTCGTTCTATAAAATCGGGCTTCAGCTCCTGCCGGTCGGCGGAATGGAGCTCGCTGCGCGGCTTAAGGGCGGGGGCTACGCGACCTTCCTGGACTTTAAGCTGCACGACATCCCGGCCACGGTGGAGAAGGCGACCCGCTCCATCGCCGACACCGGCGCCGGCGATCTGCTCACCGTGCACGGCGAGCCGCCGGTCATGCGCGCGGCGGTGGAGGGCCGATCCGGGACCGGGCTGAAAATCCTCGCGGTCACCGTGCTCACCGCCTATGACGACGCGATGCTGGCCGAGATGGGCTATGCGATGGGCGCGCGCGACCTGGTGATGCGCCGGGTCGATCAGGCGGTGGAGGCGGGCGTGGACGGCGTCGTCGCCTCGCCTCTGGAGGCCGCCGAGATCCGCGCGCGCGTCCCTGCAGACTTCCTCATCATCACTCCCGGCGTGCGCCCGGCCGGCGCGGATGCAGGCGATCAAAAACGCATCGCAACCCCCGCAGACGCGCTCAACGCCGGCGCTACGCATCTGGTGGTTGGCCGACCGATCTCCGCCGCCGACGATCCCGGCGCGGCGGCCATGCGCATCGGCGAGGAGATGCGCTTCGCGCGAGGCGCTTAGGAATTAGACCCGTTCGGTCACTGCGATGGCCGTATGGCATCCCGCCGTTATCGCCGCGGAGAGGATCGGATAGCCGAAGGCGTCTTTGGCGCCCTCGTCCACGGCGAGATCCTTGTGTTCGACTTCTTCGGCCTGGAATTGGGCGAATTGCTCGGCCAGGCCGGTCTCGCCCATCAGGCGCAGCTCTTCGACCTGGCGACCGTAATGGCCTTCGATGACGTTTTCGACCGCCTCGGTGCAGGCGTGGGCGGCGCGCTCGCCCATGAGCGCGGTGACCGCGCCCAGGGCGAACCCGGCCGCGTCCCAGACAGGGCCCATCAGGGTGGGGCGGGCCAGGCCGGCGCGAATATGATCGTCGAAGGCGTCGAGATGGTGCTGCTCGTCGGTCTCCATGCGTTGAAGCTGGCCGGCGATGCGCGACTTGCTGGGCTGGTCGGCGAACACCGCGCGCTGGCCGCGATAAATGCGCACCGCGCCGTACTCGCCGGCGTGATCCACGCGCACCATCTGCTCAATGCGTTGCGCGTCGCGCACCCGTCCGGGCCGTCGCACGGTCTTGCGTTTGAAACTCATAACACCCTCCATGAGGGGCTGCGGGACATGGCCACAAGGGAGATAACGCACAAAGCCGCGCTGAACAGGGCGTTGTATCCGGCCATGGAGATCCCAAGGAGCGTCCACGCCGCCTCGTCGCACAGCACCACGTTCTGCGCTTCGCCAAGGCTTTCGAACAGGCTTTGCGCCGTCATGCCCGGCATATCCACGGCCTGGCAGTCGATGCGCCACCAGCCATACTCGGCGCCGGCGTGGCGCAGGCCCTGCCAGGACGACCAGGCGAAGATCGCCGCAAGCGCGCCGCAGGCTGTCCGCGCGATCCCCGCCGGGGCGCGCAGGGCGAGCCAGAAACGCTTCAGCCGCGAGCCCTGGACCACCGGCTCCATGGCGCGGGCCGCGTCGCGCGCCGCGCGCGGGCCCAGGGCGCGCACGCCGGCCATCGCGGCGAAGCCCGCCACGCCTGCAATGAGCGCCCAGACATGCACCCAGCGCTGGTCGATGCACAGCGGGCAGGGCGGGTAGTTTCCAAGGTGTTCGAACGCCAGCGCGCCCAGAAGCAGCGCCGCCGAGGCCACCGCGCCGGCCAGCGGCCAGCGGTCGGGGCGGATCAGCGCGGACAGGGCGTCGGTGAAACGGCTCATGACCGATTCAATAGCGCGAACCGGACCGCGAGGCGAGCCTTAGCCGCCCGCCCCGCTTGAAGAAAACAGTCCAGTCACGAAGTCTTTGGCCAGATCGATGAAGGCGATCCCGAACAGGGAGAAACCGACCACCAGAAGCGCGATCCACGCCGCGCCCAGCACCAGGCCGGCGAGCACCAGAAGGCCGTCGCGGGTGATCAGCCCGATGGAGGCCAGCGCCACGGCGATGCCCGGCGTGGTGTTGGTGGCGGGCAGCGGGACCAGGATCGACGCGCAAAACAGCACGAAGACCGCGCCGACAACGCGCTCTGCGGTGGGGCCGGACAGCCAGCGCAGCCGCGGCCGGGCGAGCGCCTCCACCCAGCCGAACCATTTGCGGGCGCCGCGGGCCATCGTGTCCAGATCGGCTTTCGCCATGGTTCGCGCGGCGAACTTCTTCGGCAGCCAGGGCTCCTCGCGCCCGGCCGCCATCTGCAGCGCCAGCGCCATCATCGGCAGGGCGACGATCTGCGGCACGCCATAGAGGAAGGGCATGCATACCGGGATCGCCAGGGCGAACAAGAGGACGCCGAACACGCGCTCGCCCAGCGCGTGGGTGAAAGCGCCCAGCGTCAGGCCCTCGGGCGGCGCGGCGCCGGCGATCTGTTCCAGCGCGGCGATCAAACCGCCGCGCGCCTCCGCCTCCGCGTCATGCGGACCGGCGTCGAGCTGGGGATCGCTCTGGCGGGCGGGGTCGGTCATCAAGAGCTCCGCAATGGCGGGCGGACCCTAGCCGCGGGCGCGTGGTCCGGCAACGCGATCGCGCACGCCTTGACCGCGGCGCGCACCCGGCCTACCCGCTCGTCCATGCACGAACTGCTCGCCCCCCATGAGGACGGCCGGCCCCGGGTGATGGGGATCGTCAACGTCACCCCGGACAGCTTTTCCGACGGCGGCCGGTTTCATGAGGCTGATGCGGCGATCACCCATGGGCTGGCGCTGCTTGATCAGGGTGCGGACTGGCTTGATATCGGCGGAGAGAGCACGCGCCCCGGCGCCGAGCCGGTCGGCGAAGATGACGAGCTGGCGCGTGTTCTGCCTGTCGTCGAGGGCGTGCTCAAGGCCCGGCCGGACGCCGCGATCAGCATCGACACCATGAAGCCCGCCGTCGCCCGCGCGGCGGTGACGGCCGGGGCGGCGATGTGGAACGACGTCACCGCGCTCGCCGCCCCCGGTGCGTTGGAGGCGGCGGCGGAGCTGTCCTGCCTTGTCTGCCTCATGCACATGCAGGGGGCGCCGCAGACCATGCAGACCAACCCGGCTTACGAGAACGTCGTCACCGACGTCGCCCGCCATCTGGGCCGGCGGGCCGGCGCCGCGCTGTCCCATGGCGTCGACCGGGCGCATGTCCTCATCGATCCGGGCATTGGCTTTGGAAAGACGCTGCAGCACAATCTGGCGCTCATGGCGGCGCTGGACAGTTTTTCAGGTCTCGGCTTCCCGGTGCTGTTCGGCGCCTCGCGCAAGCGTTTCATCAAGGCGATCGACGACAGCGCGGATGCGGCGGGAGACCGGCTGGGGGGAAGCCTTGCAGCGGCGCTGCACGCCGCGCGCGCCGGATGCGCGGTGATCCGGGTTCATGACGTGCGCGAAACCGTGCAGGCGCTGAAGGTGCAGGCCGCGATCGAGCAGGCGAAGCGCTGAAACAATGAGGAAAGCCGGCGGAAGGCGTTTCACCGCCCGCCGCCGGCTTGATCCCCGCGCGGCTCCCCAGCCTGCTGCGCCACCGGTTAAACCGCGTGTTTTGCGAACATTCAACCATTAAATCGCCCGGTGGAGGACTCAGCGCAGCCGGGAGGGCGGGATCGCCTAGTCTCGCTTGCGCTTGACGCGCTTCAGCTTCTTCGCGCCTTCGGGCGGCCAGGGCTTGGTTTTGCGGGGCTTGGCCTCGCCGGCGGCCTTGGCCGGGCGCGGCTTCTTGGCGCCCGACGGGCCCTCGTAGAGCGACTCGCCGGAGCGTTCGGCCTTCACCGCCTGGCGCTCGGCCTTGCCCAGGCGCGGGCGTTTCGCCGGCTTTTTACGCGGCGGCGGCGCGGACGCGTCGGCGGGCTGGAGCGGGGCTTCACCGGCGCGGTGCACGCGCACCGTCTCGTCACGCTCACGCGGCTCGGTCATGGCTTTTTCGAAGCGCGCCACGGCCGGGCCGGTGATCTCGAAGCGCGTGGCGGTCTCGCCGATATCGATCTGGCCGATATCGCCGCCGGACACGTCGCCGATGCGGCAGATCATGGGCAGCACCCAGCGCGGCTCGGCGCGGTGTTTGCGGCCCACATTGATCTCGAACCACTGGCCGGGCTCGAAACCGGCGCGGGCCGGCTTCGGGCCGCGTTCGGGGCGGCCGGGCCTGTCGCCTTTTTCAAAGCGATCGCTCTTCTCAAACCGGTCGCCGCGCTCGCGCTTGTCGGTGATCGCGCCCAGTTCTTCCGGCGCCGGCAGGCGCTGCTCGAGTTCGGACAGGAAGGCCGCGGCGATCTGTTCGGCGCCGAAGCGCTCCAGCAGGGCGCGCGCCTCCTCAAGCCGGGTTTCTTCGATCTCGCCGGCGAAGGCGGGATGGTCGGCCAGGCGCTCTGAGTCCTTCGCGCGCACCGCTTCGGGGCCCGGCGCGTCGGCCCAGTCGGCCTCAATCTTCGCTTCGCGTAAAAGCCGGACCACCCGGCCGCGCCGGTTCGACGGCACGATGAGGGCGGAGACGCCCTTGGCGCCGGCCCGGCCGGTGCGGCCTGAGCGGTGCAGCAGCGCCTCGGCGTTGGTCGGCGGTTCGGCGTGGATCACCAGATCAAGACCGGGAAGGTCGATGCCGCGAGCGGCCACGTCGGTCGCCACGCACACTCGCGCCCGCCCGTCGCGAAGCGCCTGGAGCGCCTTGGTGCGCTCGGCCTGGGACAGCTCGCCCGACAGCGCCACGGACGAAAACCCGCGATTGCCAAGGCGCGCCGCCAGCCGGTTCACCGCTTCGCGCGTGGCGCAGAACACCAGCGCGCGCGGCGCGCCGTGATAGCGCAGCACGTTGATGACGGCATGGTCGCGATCGTTCGGCGCGACCACGTGGGCGACATAGGAAATGTCGGCGTGCTGACCTTGTCCCGACACCGTGGAGATGCGCAGCGCGTCGCTTTGATAGGTCTCGGCGATGCGCGCGATGGGTTTCGACACGGTGGCCGAGAATAACAGCGTGCGGCGCTCGCCCGGCGCGGCGTCGAGGATGAATTCCAGGTCTTCCTTGAAGCCGAAATCAAGCATCTCGTCGGCTTCGTCCAGCACCACCGCGCGCGCCGCGGACAGGTCCAGCCCGCCGCGCTCGATATGATCGCGCAGCCGGCCCGGCGTGCCCACGACGATATGGGCGCCGCGTTCCAACGTCCGCCGCTCGGCGCGCGCATCCATGCCGCCCACGCAAGAGGCGAGCCGCGCGCCGGCCCCGGCGTAGAGCCAGGCGAGCTCGCGCTGCACCTGCAGCGCCAGCTCGCGCGTCGGCGCGATCACCAGGGCGAGCGGCGCGCCGGCCGGCGCCAGGCGGTCTTCGCCGGCCAGAAGCTCCGGCGCCATGGCCAGGCCGAAGGCGACCGTCTTGCCGGAACCGGTCTGGGCGCTGACCAGAAGGTCGCGGCCCGCCGCTTCGGGCGCCAGAACGGCGGATTGAACGTCGGTGAGGCTGGAATAACCTTTGGCCTCCAGCGCGGCTTGGAGCGCGGAGGGAAAATCGTCGGGAAGGGTCATGGAGGTCCGTCTGTGCCCGGGCGGCGTTCGGCCCGGCGCGAAAAGTCTAAAAAGCGGGAACGCCCGCTCATCAGTGGCGGGCTATAGCAGAGCCGGAGAGATTTGGAAAACGGCGATGTTGGGGCGGGCGAGCATTGCGACCGCCGAGAGCGGCGCGGCGGCTTACCCATCAACCTCCGCGCCGTCGGCGCGCAGCGCGGCGATGACGAATTCGGCCGCGGATACGTTGTCCACCGCCTCGCCGTCTTCGCCCAGCGCGCCCAGCGCGCGGCCGCCTGCGCGCACCAGCACGGCGCCGGCGTCGGAGGTGGAGACCGTCAGGCCCGGCTCGTCGGGGGCGCGGTAGACCTCCCCGGCGTCGAGATCGCGGGCCACAAGGATGCGGCCCGAAGCGTCGCGCACCTCCAGATAGACCGGTGTGGCGGCCTCAAGCACCAGCGCGCCGGCGCTGTTGGCGGCGGGAAGGCCCGACCAGATGCGCTCCACGCGCGGAGCCGGGCGCTCGTCCACGGCCACCAGCGGCTCGTCCTCGCCGGCCAGCAGCGTGTCCATGGGCGCGCTCACGCCGGCAAGGGCGTCGGAGCGGGAGACGTAATTGCCGTACCAGCCCGCCGCGGCGATCACGCCGCCCAGGATCAGCACCGCACCCACCGCGCCGCGCGGCAGCCGAAATTCCCTGTTTTCCTGCGGGGCTGTGGGGGTGGCGCGCCCGGCGTCCACCTCCATCTCCGCCTTGAACCGCGCGACGCAGGCGTCCGCGTCAAGCCCCAGGAACTGAGCGTAGGTGCGCAGATACCCAACCGCATAGGTGCGCGAGGGCAGGGCGCGCGGGTCCATGTATTCAAGACCTTCAAGATAGTCGCGCTTGATGCGGGTGCGCGCCGAGGCCGAGTCCAGGGTGAACCCCGCTTTTCCGCGCGCCTTGCGCAGGCGCTCGCCCAGCGACAGATCGGGATCGTCTTCCACAGGCGGCGAAGCGCCGTCGCTCAGCACGGCGTCCACAGGCACGTAATCCTCGTTGCTCCGGTCGTCGTCCGGATTGCTCGTGGTCATCTGGAACCGGCTGTTCAGCGCCGCTCGGGCGCTCCCTCAATGAGTGTGGCTGCTGCGCCGCACTGCAAGATCATTCAATCAAATGCTTTTGATTTTATCAACACATTCAGGCGGCAGCCCGGCGCTTTCTCCCGCCTCGATCAGCCGCTCGCGAAGGGGCGCGGCGTGCGGGTCTTCCGGCTTGGCGAGGTCGTCTTCCAGGACGGCGGAGAGCTTGCCCACGTCGCAGCCGGTCAGGGCGCGCTTGACCGGCCCGATGGAGCCGGCCGCCATGGACAGGGTGCGATACCCCATCGCGGCAAGCACGCACGCCTCCAATGGACGTCCGCCCAGCTCGCCGCAGACATTGATCGGCTTGCCGTGCCGGTCGCAGGCCTCGCGAATGTGCTTGAACAGGCGCAGCGCGGCCGGGCTTACCGGATCGAACCGGTCGGAGACCTTGGGGTTCTGCCGGTCGGCGGCGAAGAAATACTGCATCAGGTCGTTTGCGCCGAGCGAGACGAAATCGGCCATGGAAAGGCACGCGTCCGGCGAGAACGCCACCGCCGGGGTTTCCAGCATGAAGCCCAGCTGCACGCTCGCCGGCCGGCCGCGGCCATGTCGCTGCGCGTAGTCCAGCTCCTGATCGAGCATGGCGCGCACCTCGGCGAACTCGGCCGGGCTGGTGATCAGCGGGATGAGGATGTTCAGCTCGCGGTCGCGGCCCGCGCGCACCAGGGCGCGCAGCTGGTAGCGTAAGAGGCCGGGGCGATCGAGGCCCATGCGCACCGCGCGCCAGCCCAGCGCCGGGTTCGGCTCGCGCATGGACGGGGTGTACGGGGTGACCTTGTCGCCGCCAAGATCCAGCGTGCGGAACACCACCTGCTTGTCGCCGGCCGCCTCGAACACCGAGCGGTAGAGTTCGCACTGGGCCTCCAGGCGCGGCAGGGTGTCGGAGACCATGAACTGAAACTCGGTGCGGAACAGCCCCACGCCCTCCGCCCCGCTGTCGTCAAGGCGGGAAAGCTCCACCAGCAAGCCGGCGTTCATGCACAGATGCATGCGCACGCCGTCTTTCGTCTTCGCCGGCTCCGCGCTCAGGTCTGCATAAGCCCGCCGGCGCGCGGCCAGGCTTTCGATGCGCTCGTCATAGGTTTCCGCCACATCCGGCGAAGGCCGCGCGTGCAACAAACCGAACTCGGCGTCCAGGATCACCGGGTCACCCTCCTCGATCCGATCAAGCGCACCTTCCATCCGGCCCACCATGGGGATGCCGAGGGCCTTGGCGACAATGGCGGCGTGGGAGGTGGAGCTGCCTTCCTCCAGCGCCACGCCCTTCAGCTTGGTGCGGTCGAAATCGAGAAGCTCGGCCGGCCCCACCGAGCGCGCGATGAGAATGGCGTTGTCGGGCAGCTGCTCGTCCTGGGCGTCTTCGGACCGGGCCAGGTGCCGCAAGAGCCGGTTGGCGAGGTCTTCAAGATCGTGAAGGCGCTCGCGGAAATGCACGTCGCGCGCCTTCATCAGGCGCGCCCTGTGCTCGTTCCTCACCCGCTCCACGGCGGCCTCGGCGGTCAGGCCGGCGCGCACCGCCTCGCGCAGCTGGTCGATCCAGCCGCGGTCATGGGCGAACATGCGATAGGCTTCCAGCACTTCGCGCGACGGCGTGCCGGTGGGCACCCGTCCTGAGTCAAGCAGCGTGTCTACGGAGCGGCGAAGGCGTCCCACCGCGGCGTCCAGGCGATGCTCTTCGGCCTCGGCGTCCTCGGCCACCATGCGGGTCGCGCGCACATGGGGCTCGTGCTTGACCGCCACGCCTTTGACGAGCCCGCCGGCGAGCGCCAGGCCCTGGAAGCGCTCCGGCTTGGACAGGCGAAGCTCCAGCCCGGAGAACGCCTCCGCCCCCACCAGATCGCCGGAGATGACGATCTCTGCGAGCAGCATGGCCACGGTCTGCAGCGTCTCGATTTCTTCTTCCGTCGACGGGCGCATGGCCTTGGTCTGGGCGGTGAGCACGCCCACCAGCCGCCCGCCGCGCAGGATCGGCACGCCGACGAAGCTCTTGAACGGCTCCTCGCCGGTTTCCGGCCGATAGGAGAAATTGGGATGGGACGGCGCGTCCTCGGCCGCGAACGGGCGCGCGCGCCGCGCCACCAGACCCACAAGCCCCTCGCCGGCGCGCAGGCGCACCTTGTGCACCGCGTCCGCCTCCAGACCGTGAGTGGCCGAAAGCTCCAGCGCGCCGGACGGGCGCACCAGATAGATCGAGCAGACGTCCGAACCGGTCTCTTCCGCGATAATGTCGGTGAGCCGGTCGAGGCGCGCCTGGGCGTCCTCCTGCATCGCCATCAGATCGCGAATACGCGACAGAAGGCGGCGCGGACCGCGCACGGTCGTGGACAGGGTGTCTGGGCTCATGGTCGGCTCGAGATCCTTGAAAAAGGGGGTGATCAGGGCCGGATTTTCGGGCGCTAGTCTAGACCCGGCGTCCGGCGTACGCGAGCGCTTTCCCGCTCAGCTCCTGGAATTCACCGCAGTCAGCCCATAGGCGCCGTGGAGCGCTTTCACCGCTTTTTCAAGCAGATCGCCCTCCACCAGCGCGGAAATCTTAATCTCGCTCGTGGCCGTCATGCGCACCGCGACGCCCTCGCGCGCGAGCACCGCGTAAAGCGTGCGCGCCACGTCGGCCCGACCGCGAAGGCCGGTGCCCACCACCGATACTTTCGCCAGGCCCGTCTCGGAGCGAATCTGCACGCCGGTGGCGCACAACTCCTCGGCGACATTGAGCGCGCGCGGCAGGTCCTTGCCGGCCACCGAGCACTCCACCACCGACCCGCCCTGGCCGTTATGGGCCTGAACGATCATATCCACCGCGACCCCGGCTTCGGCGAGATTGCCGAACAGGGCTTCGGCGGGCGCTTCCTTGTCCTTGCCGTTCAGCGAGATGCGCGCCTGGTCGCGGACATAGGCGACGCCGGAGACGACGCGCCGCTCGGCGATGGCGGCGTCCTCCACCACCTCCGTGCCCGCGCTTTCGCCGGGCTTTTCAAAGCTGGATTTCACCCGCAGGCGCACCTGCTTGGCCTTGGCGTACTCCACCGAGCGGGTCTGGAGCACTTTCGCGCCCATGGCGGCGAGCTCCAGCATGGCGTCATGGCTGATGCGCTCCACGCGAACGGCTTCCGGCGCCATGCGCGGATCGGTGGTGTAGACCCCGTCCACATCGGTGTAGATGTCGCATTCGCCCTTCACTGCGGCGGCGACGGCCACGGCGGTGAGGTCGGTGCCGCCGCGGCCGAGCGTCGCCAGGCGCCCGTGCGCGTCGACGCCCTGATAGCCGGCGACCACCGGGATGACCTTTGCGGCCAACAGCGCTTCGAGCGGTTCGGCGTTGATCGCGCAGATGCGCGCAGAGCCCGGCGGCCCCTCCACATGGATCGGCAACTGCCAGCCCAGCACCGCCTGGGCGTCGATACCCTCTTTCTTCAGCGCCAGCGCCATCAGCGCGGCGCTCGCCTGCTCTCCGGCGGCCAGTACGGTGTCGGTCTCGGTCTCGCCCAGCCCGCCGCCCATCGCTTCGGCGAGCCCCAGAAGGCGGTCGGTCTCTCCGGCCATGGCGCTGACCACCACCGCGACCTGGCGCCCGGCGCGCGCTTCGTTCGCCGCGATCGCCGCGGAATGGGCGATGCGTTCGGGGTCGCCCATGGAGGTGCCGCCGAATTTAAGAACCAGCCGCTCGCCCGCCTCCGGCCGTGTTGCGATCGTCTCGCTCAAACTCTCACCAATCATTGCTGTTCAAGGCTCGCTAATCGGCGGCCTTGAGACCATAGTGCGCCGCGTTAATTAGAAGAGCGGCGCCCGCTACGCAAACGCGCCGTAACGAAGGAGCGATCCATGGCCCAGGCCGCTGCGCCGGAGCGTCTGTCCACCCCCTCCATTGATCCCGCCGAGGTGGAGAAGTTCTCCCGCATGGCCGCCGATTGGTGGGACCCGGACAGCAAGTTCGCGCCCCTGCACAAATTCAATCCGGCGCGGCTGACCTATATCCGCGAGACCTTGAGCGCGCATTTCAAGACTGAAGGCCCCGAACCGCTCAAAGGTCTGAAACTGCTGGATATCGGTTGCGGCGGCGGGCTGGTGTCCGAGCCCATGGCCCGGCTCGGCGCGCAGGTCACCGGCGTCGATGCGGCCGAAGCGAACATCAAGACCGCCCTGGTCCACGCAGAAGAGTGCGGGCTCGACATCGATTACCGCCACGGCACGGCCGAGCAGCTTTTGGAGCAGGGCGGGCCGGCGCAGTTCGACGTGGTGCTCAATCTGGAAGTCGTCGAGCACGTGGCCGATCCGGAAAGCTTTCTTCGCAATTGCGCGAAAATGGTGAAGCCGGGCGGCATGATGATCGTGGGCACGATCAACCGCACCGGCCGCGCCTTCGTCACGGCGATCTTCGGCGCCGAATACGTCATGGGCTGGCTGCCGCGCGGCACCCACCAGTTTGAAAAGCTCGTCAGACCCGACGAGGTGCGCGACGCGCTCGAAGCCGAATCCCTGTCGGTGCGTCAGCCCGTGGGCGTGAGCTATAACCCGTTGAAAGACCGCTTCTTCATCTCCGGCGACGCAGGCGTGAATTACCTGATGGCGAGCGAGAAGCCAGGTTAGGGCGAAACGCTATTCAAACGCCGGGGGCGCTGCTTGGACCACCGGCCCGGACGCGCCGGCCGCCGGCGCGGCGCCGTTGGGATCGGCGTCTTTCGGCACGTAAGTGAGCAACGCCCAGTCGGCCCAGGCCTCGGTCTCGGGATCGTACTGCTGGAAATGAGAGATGACGTGGCCGCTCTCAAGCGGGGTCCAGGCCCCGCGCAGGCCGAAGCTCTGGGCGCCCTCATCGTTCCAGTAGGTGATCTCGCCGTTGAGCACCATGCGCTCGGCGCCGTCCAGACCGCCGTCATAGTCGATGCGGTGATTGCGCCCGACCCAGATCTGGCGCCAGTCTCCGGTCGCGGGCTCGACATAATTCAGGCTGTGGCCTGTCCCGCCGCGCGCATTGGTCCAGGCTTCGGTGACCACGCAGCCGGCCGCACCGATCCGGATCGTGTTCGACCCGGCGAAGTCGCCGTTGGCCGCATACACGTTCCAGTCTCCGGCCCAGAAATCGAACTGGCGGTGAACCTCGCTCTCCATGCAGCCGGCGGCCTGCAGGGCGAGAACGGCGGTGATCGCAATCATGGCAGGGTCCTCCTGGGAGGACCCTGCACCCGCCGGGCGCAAAACGCCAATTACAATCCGGGAACAAAAGTCCCGTCAGGTCCTACGACCCGATACCGCTCGTCAACGCGCGCAGCATATTGCTTTCTTCCTCTTCTTCGATCAGGCCGGCCTCCACGGCGACCTCCCGGCAGCGCGGGACGGCGCGTTCGTTCTCGGTCTGCTCACACCTTTCGAGCCAGGCTTCGGCCAGCTCGCGGTCGTTCTCCCGGATCGCCACCTCGAGATACATCGGCATGGCGACCAGCTCGGTGCCCATCAGATCCACCTGGCGATCCAGAATGGCCCGGGCCTCCGCGGTCCGGTTGCGATCAATGTACAGACGGGCGAGATACTCCAGCGTCTCGGCCGAGGCAGACGGCTTGTCGGCGGCCGCGACCAGAGCATTGAACGCCAGGTTCGGCTCATTGCGCTGATGATGGATCTGAAACTCGATGAAGCGGATCTGGCTTTCCTGAATCCCTCCGGCGGATAGCGCCTGATTCACCAGCCTGCGTGCCTCATCCAGAAGGGGTTGGTAATTGCGGTCAGCGCGGCCGAGCGTCATCGCCTCGTTCAACTTGGCGCGCGCTTCGAACGCGGTCTCGTAGGCGCTGACGATGCGGCCCTCGCGAGACGCCAGGAATTGCGATAGCCCGTCTTCACGCACCGGCCTGATATTGTACTCGCTGAAATAGTTTTTCTCGATGTAGGCGAGCGTATTTTCGCTGCGCTGTTCGAAGCTGCGATAGGACTGGTTGGCCCGGCCGCGCACCTGCTCGTAGAGGCCGAGCGCACCCTCCCAGGCGAGCATGTTCAAGAAGCCGCCGCTCGTGTTCACGCCCAGGCGTTCGGCCGACAAGGTCGCCTGAGCGCGCTGGGCCTCGTTCAGCCGCTCTACATCCTGGGCGACTTCGCGCTGCTGGTCGGCGGTGCGCGCCAGAAGGGTCTCCATGCCGGCCGGGTTGAAGCCGGCCGCGGTCATCAGATCCACCCCGATCAGGTCGGCGTGCTCCTCAAGCTCGCGGTTCATGGAGGGGAAAAGGAAGTTGCGGGCGATTTCGCGCGAGGCCTGGGTCGCCAGGCTTACGCCGAAAAGCTGCTCCTCGGCCTCTTGGTCTTGCACGGTGTAGACCTCGAACGTGCCGTCAGAATTGGTGCGCGTGCGCGTGGTGCGCATCGTGGCGGAGAACTGGCCCATATGGTCAAGCGCGTCATTGAGCATGCGCTCCTGGCGGCGGGAATCGTTCGAACCGCCCACATGGCCGAGCAGCAAATGGCCGGCTTCGTGGGCCAGCAATGCGGCGATCTCGTCCTCGCTTTCGGCGTTGATGAGCACGCCGATCGGAATGGCGATGAAGTTCTCTTTGTGCGCCGCGCCGCGCAGGCTGGAATCAGCGGTGACCACCACGGCGATCTCCGGAGCCGGTCCGTCCCAGCCGGTCAGGACCTCCTGCAGCAGACCGTTGAGATATTCCGACGGCCCTCTGTCGCCGACCAGGTGGTGATAGGACGGCTGGTCGTTGAACATGGAGGCGTGGACCATGCCGAAGAAGCCGCGCTGGGAGTCCGGATCGTCGCGCAGGGCGAGATTTCGCATGTCCTCATTTGTGAGGTCGGATTGATCCTCGGCCACGGCGGCCATGTCGATCGTCTCCAGGAAGGAGCCGTCCAAGCGCTCGTGCGTCGGCTGGAAGTTGGACCTTATGCCGAAGGTCGAAGAGATGTTGGACGAGCCGGTCGTCTGGCAGGCGGTGAGGGCGAACGCGCCGGCGGCGCACAGAAGCAGCGAGCGGAGGGTCATTGCAGAAAGGTCCTGTTGCGAAGCTCAAAGAAGGCCCGTGGGGGCGGGAGGAGAGGGATCAATTGCAGCGGTCTCCGCTGCCGAGCGCGCCGGCGGCGCCGGACTGGTCGCCGCGCGAGACGTCTGCGCGGGCCACCACGTCGCACGCGGCGGTCACCGCACGCGGCTTGCGCGAAAGCTCCAGCTGCAGGGGGCTTAAGACCAGTGTTTCGGTCTCCGACAGGCGCAAGGTCACCAGAACGCCGCCGGGATGGTCGCCCACCACCACGGGCGGTTCGGGCAGGGTGGAGATTTCGCGTCGGCCGACCACGGCGCCCTCCATGTCCAAGACTGTCAGCGTATCGCGCTTGTAGGCGAGGATACGGTTTGGTTCTTCGGCGGCCGCCTCCGCTTCGGGTGCGGCGGCGGACAAGGTGACGGCGAGAAGCATGGCGAGGGTCATAGCGGTGTCCCTTCAGGAAGAAGCCGAACGCCCGTCGGCGCCGGACTGCGAATCATTCAAGGCGCGCGACCAGGGCGAAGCCATGAAGCGGCACGCCTTACGCAAGCCGTTCTCCAGGTCCTCGTTGACGATGTCGAAGCTCAGGCCGAGGTGCAGGAGCAGCAATCCGAGCCAGTTCATCGGAGCGCTGTTGGTGAGCAGTGCGAAGCTGGCGGTCACGATCAGCGGGAACGCGATCAGCAGGCCCGCCGCAGCAAACCGCCCCGACGTCGACTTCGGTTCGGTGACGCCGTCTTTATCGTGCTTGAACCGGAACCAGGCGATCAGCCCGATGGCGCCGGCCACCATTGCGTACTCCAGCCAGTCATTGAGGCTGAACCCGAGCAGTTCGGGAGGGTCGGCGCGCACATAGGCCGGCCCACGGTCCAGAAGATTGCCGAACGCTACGGCGTGGCTGTAGATCGCCGGGATGTTGCCGTGGACCGGCGTGCGGGTGAGGTCCAGCGCCTCGCTTGCGTCCGCTCCGATGAAGACGTACCGGCCTGCGATCTGTGGTGCGCCGGGATTGAAACCGTAGACATCCTTGGCGGAGAAGCTCGCCAGGGGCGGGCAGTTCTGCGTTTGCGCAGCGCGCGTGTCCTCGCCGCTGAACAGGCCCGCCCAGACCATCGACAGGCTCTGGCCCATGGCCGAACGTCCGGCGCCGGCGCACCGGTCGGCCTGGATAAAATCGCCCGGTGAATAGGCCCAGCGCACGTGCAGGTCGCCGGCCCCGTCGCGCTCGGCGCTCCAGCTGCGGCAGGCGCGGCCCGACCCGGCCTCTTCGACGGCGCAATGATGGTCCAGCATAGCCAGCGCGGGAGAGGGGTGAGGGGTTTCTCCCGGCGGGCAGCGCGGGCTGGTTTGCGGCGCCTCGTAAAGATCGTAGCGCTGAAGCGAGTCCAGGCGCGTCACGTTCTGCAAGGCCGGGGAGTCGCGGGTGATCTGCGGATCGGGACAAAGCGCGTAGTCGAAGGGCTGCTCGCGCAGCACCGAATAGGTTGGCGCCGCGCCGCCAAGGCTGAAAAGCCCCGCGGTCTCGTGGTGCAGGTGCGCGGAGGCCACGAAGAAGGGCTTGCCGTTATACGCCGCGTTCTCGTTCAACATGGCGGCCATGTCGACCAAGGACTGGGTGGCGTCTGGGTCGCCGCGGTTTTCGTTGATGTAGAGGTCGAGAAACACCGCCTCTGCCCCGAGGCCGTGCAGCTGCATCAACAGGCCCGCGATGCGGCCGCGATCCACGGGCCAGGTTTCACCCCAAGACTCAAGGCTTTCGTCGTCAATCAGAATGACGGTGATGTTTTCGCGCTCTTCCAGGGTATGGAAAGGCGCGGTGATGCGGGTGAAAATCCGCTGCGAGTCCCGATCCAGAGCGGTCACGGCGCCGAACGGGTCCATCATGATTAGAACCCAGGCGACCGCCACGAGCATGCCCGTTCTGATGGTGTAGAAGACCGCCCTCGCGGGAGGGTCAAGCGCGACCTTATCGGTCTCGGCCTTCTCAGCCGCCGCCTTGCCAACCTTATCGCCTGACATTCTTTTCCCCAAAAAGGCTTTCGCCCTAAAGTGGAACATACGCGAAATCATTTTTGCCGTTAAGTTCGAATTTAGATTTTTTTTCGCTTCGCTCGGTTTGACAGGCCGCCCTGGCGTGGGCCGCCCTTGCCGATTCGCCCATGACCCCTTAAGCCTCGCCAACGGTTACAACGCCGTACGGAGCATCCGGACATGTCGAACGTGGTGGTCGTCGGCGCCCAGTGGGGCGACGAGGGCAAGGGCAAGATCGTGGACTGGCTGTCCCACCGCGCCGACCTGGTCGTGCGCTTCCAGGGCGGCCATAACGCCGGACACACCCTGGTGGTGGACGGGGTGACCTACAAGCTCTCGCTAATGCCGTCGGGCGTGGTGCAGAAGAAGCTCTCGCTCATCGGCAACGGCGTGGTGGTGGATCCCTGGGCTTTCATCAAGGAGATCGAGACCGTGCGCGCGCAAGGGGTGGACGTCACCCCGAAGCTGGTGCGCGTGGCCGAAACCGCCACGCTGATCCTGCCCGTCCATCGCGAGCTCGACGCCCTGCGCGAGAACCGCGACGACGGCATGAAGATCGGCACCACCCGCCGCGGTATCGGCCCGGCCTATGAGGACAAGGTGGGCCGGCGCGCCATCCGGGTGATCGATCTGGCCGATGAAACCCGCCTGAAAAGCCGCGTCACCGAGCTTCTTCATCACCACAACGCCCTGCGCCGCGGCTTTGGCGTGGAGGAGACGAGCGCCGATGCACTGATGGCCCAGCTTGTCGAGATCGCGCCAAAAATCCTGCCCTACGCCGATCCGGTCTGGAAGACGCTGGACACTGCGATCAACGACGGCAAGAAAGTGTTGTTCGAAGGCGCTCAGGGCGCGTTCCTGGACGTGGATCACGGCACCTATCCCTTCGTGACCAGCTCCAACACGGTGGCCGGCCAGGCCTCGGCCGGTTCCGGCGTGGGTCCGGGGCGTGTCGGCTATGTGTTGGGCATCGTGAAGGCGTACACCACGCGCGTGGGCGAGGGGCCGTTTCCCACCGAGCTCACCGACGCGATCGGACAGAAGATCGGCGAGCGCGGTCATGAATTCGGCACCGTCACCAGCCGCCAGCGCCGCTGCGGCTGGTTCGATGCGGTGCTGGTGCGCCAGAGCGCGAAGATCAACGGCATCACCGGCGTGGCGCTCACCAAGCTTGACGTGCTCGACGGGTTCGACGCGCTGAAGGTGTGCGTGGGCTATAAGCTTAACGGTGAGATGTATGACCGCCTGCCCGCCGGGGTGACGTCACAAGCCAGCGTCGAACCGGTCTATGAGACCTTCGAAGGCTGGTCCGGCTCCACCGCCGGCGCGCGCAGCTGGGCCGATCTGCCCGCCCAGGCGGTGAAATACGTGCGCCGCATCGAAGAACTCATCGAATGCCCCGTGGCGCTGGTGTCGACGAGCCCGGAGCGCGACGACGTGATCTTGATGCAGGATCCGTTCAAAAGTTAGGGGCGCAGCGAGGCGCCTGGCTTTGAATCAAGAGCGAGGCGCCGAAGTCCTCTCGCCCCGCGACTGTGGGGAGAGGAGCGCCCGCCAATTGCCCTCCGACGACCGTGAGGGACTTCCCCCTTATCAACCAGAAGCGCTGGAGCTTTGCGGTTCGCCTGCAAGGTCGCGAACGGCGCCGTACCCCTCTCCCTTGTTCTCTCCCCGCTAAGCGGGGCGGGGGGGACGTCCGCGCTGCGCTTGAGCGGTAAGCACGATCGCCTTGCGTCAGACCTCCCCGCACTTTCGGGGCCTGCCGGCCCGTTCGCCGCCGTCAATCGACCCACCGGGTCGATTGATCCGCTGACGCGGACCGGCGCTCACCCCTCGCGTCCCGCGCCCATCCGTCCTATATTTTCACCCAGAAGCGCAGTTTCGCGAGGGCCGAGATGGGCATTGAAGACCACACCCGCGTGCGCCCCTGGCGCATGATCGACCGGCGTGAGAGCCGCAAGATCCATGTGGGCAAGATGGCCGTGGGCGGGGATGCGCCGATCAGCGTGCAGTCCATGACCAATACGCCCACCAGCGATGCGCGCGCCACGCTGAACCAGATCAAGGCGCTGGAGGAGGTGGGCGCGGATATCGTGCGGGTCTCGTGTCCTGACACCGACTCCACCGCCGCCTTCAAGACGATCGTGCGCGAGGCGGACGTCCCGCTCGTCGCCGACATTCACTTTCACTACAAGCGCGGCATCGAGGCCGCCGAGGCGGGCGCGGCCTGCCTGCGGATTAATCCGGGCAATATCGGGTCCATGGACCGGGTCAAGGACGTGGTTTCGGCCGCCCGCAACAATGGCTGCGCCATCCGCATCGGGGTGAACGCCGGCTCGCTGGAGCGCCACCTTCTGGAAAAGTACGGCGAGCCGTGTCCGGAAGCCATGGTGGAAAGCGCGCTGGATCACGCCCGCATTCTCGAGGATCTTGATTTTCACGAGTACAAGATTTCGGTGAAGGCGTCCGACGTCTTCCTGACAGTGGCCGCCTATCAGATGCTGGCCGAGGCCACCAATGCGCCGCTGCATCTGGGCGTCACCGAAGCCGGCGGGCTTCGCACCGGCGGGATCAAGAGCTCAATCGGGCTCGGCTCGCTGCTCTGGGCCGGGATCGGCGACACGATCCGGGTGTCGCTTTCGGCCGATCCGGTGGAAGAGATCAAGGTCGGCTACGACATCCTCAAGAGCCTCGGCCTGCGCACGCGCGGGGTGAACATCATCGCCTGCCCCTCCTGCGCGCGGCAGGGTTTTGACGTGATCAAGACCGTGGAGGCGCTGGAAGAGCGCCTGGAACACGTCTCCGAACCCATTTCGCTGTCCATCATCGGCTGCGTCGTGAACGGGCCGGGCGAGGCGACCTACACGGATCTGGGCTTCACCGGCGGCGGTGCGGGCTCTGGCATGATGTATTTCGCCGGCAAGGCCACCGAGAAGGTCTCCAACGAGGAGATGATCGAGCGCATCGTCGACGCGGTGGAAGACAAAGCCGCCAGGATGAAGGCCGCGCGCGAGGCCGAAGCGCAGAGCGCGGCGGAGTAGCAACGCAAAACGCCCCGCCGGCAGGCGGGGCGTTTTACAAATCCCCCAGCGGATTAACGCTTAGTCAAACAGCGAGTCGATCGCGTCCTGGTCCATGCTCATCAGGGCGTCGACATCGTCCTGCTTGGTCTCCGGACCCCCTTGCGCGGGACCGTTGAGGTGGAGCTTGGACTTGCGCTCGGCCTCGGCGCGTTCGTCCTCGGTCATGTCCGCGTCGTGCACGCCCATGGTGGCGGCGAAGCGGGCGACCCGGCTTTCGATATGTTTAAGCGAGGTTACGACCTTGGAGACGCGCTGGCCGGAGAGATCCTGGAACGAACAGTTCTCGATGATCCGACACATGGCCTCGTCGACCTGAGCCTTGTAGGCGTCCAGATCGTCCGGCTCGGCGTTCATCAGCGTTTCGGCCTCGCTCATGATCGCCTCGGTGGCCTTTTCGGTGTCGGTGACCACCGCTTCAAGCTCGGCGCCGGCGACCGGGATGCGCTGCTCCTTGATGTCGTTGGGGCGCAGCTGGGCGATCTCGTCGCGGGTGCGGGCGATATAGCTGGCGATGGAGACGAATTCGTCGTGGATCGAGCGATCCAGCGAGCCGAAGAACATCTGCATCGTGTCGGTGAGTTGCTGGGCGAGGCGAAGCACCTCGATCAGCTGCGCGTCCTTGAGATCGGCCGCCTTGACCGATTTCAGGCTCTCGCGGATTTGCGCTGCGACTTCTGCGGCGGGCATGTCTTATGTCCTTCCCTCAGCTTGCACGTGGGGCGTCGGCGCGCTTTAGCGGCGCGGTCCGGGGAGCCTTTGTGCGGGGGTGCGGCTTTGGCGCGAAGCGATCAGAAATCGCCGATGACCGCGGTCATTTTCGCTTTCAGGGTGCCCGCGTTGAAGGGCTTGACGATGTAGTTGTTCACCCCGGCCTTTTTCGCCGCGATGACGTTCTCCGTCTTGGATTCCGCGGTGACCATGATAAACGGCGTCGCCTTCGTATTGTCGTCGGCGCGCACTTTCTGCAGAAGCTCGTAGCCGGTCATCGGCTCCATGTTCCAGTCGGAGATGACCAGACCGTACTTCTTCTTCTTCATCAGCTCGAACGCCTCGGTTCCGTCCGAGGCTTCGTCCACATTTTCAAACCCGATCTGCTTGAGCAGGTTCTTGATGATGCGAACCATGGTCTTGTAATCGTCCACCACCAGGATCGGCATCGACATTTCGACGGCCATCGCCCCAACTCCGTTTTTTCATCCACCACCGGAAAACGACAAGTTCTTGCGCCCGCCGTCCTCTCTGGGATGAGAAACTAGACAAGTGCGGTCAAAAATCGGTTAAACACGCGGCCCAACCCGCAGGAGCGCGAAAATCATGAGCGAATTCGAAGGCTACGCCATCACCGAGCTGGAGGTGGGACAGACCGCCGAGATCTCCCGGCTGGTCGATGACGCGGCCGTAGAGAAATTCGCCGAGGTCTCCGGCGACTTCAATCCGCTGCACATGGACGAGGCCTACGCCGCGCGCTCGCCGTTCCGCGGGCGCATCGCTCATGGCGCGCTGGTGGCGAGCTTCATTTCCTGTGTCCTGGGCAATCACCTGCCTGGCCCCGGCGCGGTGTTCGCGGGCATGACCATGCGCTTTGAACGCCCGGTGCGCATCGGCGATACGGTGATCTGCCGGGCCACGGTGACCGAGATTGACGTGAAGGCGCGCCGGGTCAAATTGGCGTGCGTGTGCGAGGTGGACGGCCAGACCTGCATGGAGGCCGACGCCGAGGTGATCGTCAGGAAACGCCGCAAATCCGCGGTCTAAGGGCTTTCATGAGCGTCTATCACGGCCATGCCGGCCTGCCGCAGACCGCCAGGGGCGCCGTCGCTGCGCTGGGCAATTTCGACGGCGTCCATCGCGGCCACGCCGCCGTGATCGGCGAGGCGAAAGCGCTCGCCGCCGCGCTGGGCGCGCCCTCGGCCGCGGCGGTGTTCACCCCGCATCCGCGCCTGATCTTCCAGCCGGACGCCGAGCCCTTCGCGCTGATGAGCGAGACCCAGCGGGTGCGCGCGCTGCAGGCTGAAGGCGTCGAGATCGTGCACCACATCGCGTTTGATCGCACGCTCGCCTCGATGACGCCGGAGGCCTTTGTCGAGACGGTGCTCGCGCGCGGGCTGGGCTTGGCCGGCGTGGTGACGGGCTCTGATTTCTGTTTCGGCAAGGACCGGGCGGGCGACGCCGCCGCGCTGAAGCAGATCGGCGCACGCCATGGGATCGAGGCCCGCATCGCAAAGGCGGTCAGCGATGACGGCGCGGAGGGGAAAATTTCCTCCTCCGACGTGCGCAAGGCGCTGCGCGCGGGCGAGCCTGAAGCCGCCGCGGCGCTTCTGGGGCGGCCCTTCGCGATCGAAGGCGCGGTGGCCGAAGGCGACAAGCGCGGGCGCACCATAGGCTTTCCCACCGCGAACATGGCGCTTGGCGGCTATGTGCGTCCCGCCTTCGGCGTGTATGCGGTGCGCGCCCGGCTCGGCGACGGGCGGACCGTCCCGGGCGTCGCCAATCTCGGCCGCCGGCCCACGGTGGAGGGGACCGAGGCGCGCCTTGAGACCCATTTGTTCGACTTCACCGAAGACATCTATGGCAGGACCCTGGAGGTCGAGCTGCTGAGCTTCATCCGCGGCGAGACGAAGTTTGACGGGCTTGACCAGCTTAAAGCCCAGATCGCGACCGATTGCGACACGGCGCGGAAGATTCTGGCGGCGCGCTAGGACTTGGTGCGCCGCGCGCGGAAGAACGCCTTCAGCATCGCCGACGCCTCTTCAGCGCGCACGCCGGCGGTCACGTCGGGGCGCCAGTGGCAGGTGGGTTGCTCGAAAAAGCGCGGGCCGTGCGCCACCGCCCCGCCCTTGGGATCGGAGGCGGCGTAGATCACCCGGCCGATGCGGGCGTGACTGATCGCGCCCGCGCACATGGCGCAGGGCTCCAGCGTCACATAAAGCTCAAGCCCGGTGAGCCGGTAATTGCCGAGCTTCGCGCCGGCCGCGCGCAAGGCCGCGATCTCGGCGTGGGCGGTGGGGTCATGGCCTGCGATGGGGGCGTTTGCGCCCTGCGCAACGACCAGGTCGGTCGCGGGATCGACGATGACCGCGCCCACCGGCGTTTCGCCGTCAGCGGCTGCGGCTTGCGCTCGGGCCAGGGCCAGCCCCATAAAGCGGTCTTCGCGGGTTTCCATGCCCGCTCGTGTAGTCCTGACCGGAGCCCTTGGTAAAGTCTTGGCAGACGATCCTTCCAGAGCTGGCGAACGCATCGCCAAGGCGCTCGCCCATATCGGCGTGGCGTCAAGGCGTGAAGCCGAACGCCTGATCGAGGCCGGCCGCATCAGCGTGAACGGCGAGACGCTGAAAAGCCCGGCCTTCAACGTGCGCCCCGGCGACGAGATCTGTCTTGACGGCCAGCCGGTGGGCGAGCGCCCGCCGACGCGCGTGTGGCGCTATCACAAACCCACCGGGCTGTTGACCACGCACCATGATCCTGAAGGGCGTGAGACGGTGTTCCAGCAAATGTCCGCCGAGATGGGCCGGGTGATCAGCGTGGGGCGCCTGGACCTCAATTCCGAAGGCCTGCTTCTGCTGACCAATGACGGCGAGCTTGCGCGCGTGCTGGAGCTTCCCGCCACCGGCTGGACGCGCCGCTACCGCGTGCGCGCCTATGGGAACGCCGACGACAAGGCGCTGGCCAAGCTCGCCGACGGCGCGGTGGTGGACGGGGTGGTCTACGGCCCCGTCGAAGTCACCGTGGACCGGCGCACCGGCGCGAATGTCTGGCTCACCATCGGGCTGAAGGAAGGCAAGAACCGTGAGGTCCGCAAGGTGCTCGCCAGCGTCGGGCTCACCGTGAACCGGCTTATGCGCACCGCCTACGGCCCGTTCCAGCTGGGCGCGCTGAAGCGCGGCGAGGTGGAGGAGGTCAAGCCCTCGGTGCTGCGCGATCAGCTGGGCAAGCTCTATCCGCTTCGCGCCGACGGCCATCCGGTGAAGGCGGGCGACGCGCCTACGGCTGCCAAAACCGGCACGGCCAAAGCCCGCTCAGATCCGGCGCGCGGGGAATCCGGATTCAAGCCGAAGCCGAAACCGAAACCGCAGAACAAGGCCGGCTGGGCCAAGGCCAGCCCGAAGAGCGAACCCGGTCACAAGGCGCGCAAGGCCGCCAAGGCCGGGCCCGGCGCCAAGCCCGACCCCAAGTCGAAATCGCGCAAGGACCGCCGCGACGCGGGCAAGCGCGGCGAACTCAGCTCCCCGAAAGACCATGCGAATCGTCGCCGGCGCCCATAAGGGCCGACCCATCGCCGCGCCGAAGGGCCTCGCCACGCGTCCCACCACCGACCGGGTGCGCGAGAGCGTGTTCAACAAGCTCGCCCATGCGCCCTGGTCGCGGCCGCTGGACGGCGCGCGTGTGATCGATCTGTTCGCCGGATCCGGCGCGCTGGGGCTTGAAGCGATCAGCCGCGGCGCGGCGTTCGCCCTGTTCGTGGAGACCGAGGCCGCCGCCCGCGGCGCCATCCGCACCAATGTGGAGGCGCTTCAGCTTTACGGCTGCACCAAGCTGCACCGGCGCGACGCCACCGATCTGGGAGCCAAGCCCGCCAAGGTCGGGCCGCCCTTCGATCTGGCTTTCATGGATCCGCCTTACGGCAAGGGGCTGGGCGAGCGCGCGCTTGCAAACCTCACCGACGGCGGCTGGCTGGCCGACGATGCGCTGGCGGTGCTGGAGGAGGCTCGACGCGCCGAGTTCACCGCGCCGGCCGGCTGGGCCGTGCTTGATGCGCTGGAAGCCGGGGATACGGTGGTGCGGTTTTTGGGGCGCGGGTGAGGGGGATCGAAGCCAAGGCCCGGCTTCGATCAGTGCCGCTACCGCCGCCCGAACAATCGCTCAATATCAGCCAGCTTCAGTTCCACATAGGTGGGCCGGCCGTGATTGCACTGGCCCGAATGGGGGGTGGCCTCCATCTCGCGCAGCAGGGCGTTCATTTCCTCGCCGGTGAGGCGGCGCCCGGCGCGCACAGAGCCGTGACAGGCCATGGTGCCCACCACTTCCTCCAGCTTTTCCTTCAGAGACAGCGCTTCGTCATATTCGGCGAGCTCGTCGGCGAGGTCGCGAATGAGGCCTTGCACGTCGAGCTTCTTTAAGAGCGCCGGCGTCTCACGAACGCAGATCGCGCCCTGGCCGAAGGGCTCGATCACTAGGCCCAGCTCTGAGAGCTCCTCGGCGCGGTCGAGCACCCGGCGCGCCTCGGCTTCGTCGAGATCGACGATTTCAGGCACCAGAAGCGACTGGCGCGCCACGCCGGTCGCGGCGATCTGCTTTTTCATGCGCTCATAGACCAGGCGCTCATGGGCGGCGTGCTGATCGACGACGACCAGCCCGTCCCCGGTCTGGGCGATGACGTAGGTGGAATGCACCTGCGCGCGCGCGACGCCAAGGGGAAAGTCTGCGGTTTGCGGCTCGGCGGGCTCGCCGCCTTCATGAGCGTAGCCGGGCTCGACGCGCGCGCTCATACCCGGCGCGAAGTCGGGGGCGGGCGCTTCGTGCTCGAAGCCGCCCGCCGCGGCGTCCTCCAGGGCGCGCTCATAGCCTTGGTGCGCGGAGTTCGGCGCCGGGCGATGACCCCAGCCGCCCGCGCGCGCCAGCGGTGGTGGCGCGCCGGCGCCCGGCTGCACCCGTCCCAGCGCATAGCCCGCCACGGTGGTGGAGGCGCGATGCCCGGCGCCGGCGAGCGCATGGCGCAGCGATCCCACGATCAGCCCGCGCACCAGGCCGGAATCGCGAAACCGAACCTCGGCCTTGGCCGGGTGCACGTTGACGTCCACCTGCCCGCCGGGAACCTCGACGAACAAGGCGACCACCGGATGGCGGTCGCGCGCCAGGAAGTCCTGATAGGCGCCGCGCACCGCGCCGATGATCAGCTTGTCCTTCACCGGCCGCCCGTTGACGAACAGGAACTGGTGCTGGTTCGAGCCGCGATTATAGGTCGGCAGCGAGGCGAATCCGGTCAGGCGCACGCCTTCGCGTTCCTGATCGATGGCCAGCGCGTTCTCTCCAAAATCGGCGCCGAGAATGCTCGACAGGCGCGCCCGGCGCGCCTCGACGGGGTCGTCCTCGGTTTCGGCCGGGACCGACAGGCGCGAGCGGCCGTCACTGGTGAGGAAAAAGCCCACATCAGCGCGCGCCAGCGCCAGGCGCTTGAGCGTGTCGGCCACCGCCGTAGTCTCGGCGCGTTCTGATTTGAGAAACTTCAGCCGCGCCGGCGTGGCGTAGAACAGATCGGCGATCTCCACCCGCGTGCCGCGCCGGCCAAGGGCCGGGGCCGGGCGGGGCCCATCCTTCTCGCCGCCCTCCACCGACAGCTCGAAACAGTCGCCCAGCTCCTCGCTCTGGCTGGTGATCGTCAGCCGGGCGATGGAGCCGATGGAGGGCAGGGCCTCGCCGCGAAATCCCATGGAGGCGATGTTTAAAAGATCGTCTTCGCCGTCCGCGCCCACCGGCAGCTTGGAGGTGGCGTGGCGCTCCACCGCGGTTTCAAGGCTGCCTGAGTCCATGCCGCAACCGTCGTCTTCGACCACGATGCGGGTGAGCCCGCCGTTTTCAATGGCGACGTCGATGCGGTGGGCGCCGGCGTCCAGCGCGTTCTCCACCAGCTCCTTGACCGCGCTTGCAGGGCGCTCGACCACCTCGCCGGCGGCGATGCGGTTCACGGTCTCAGGCGACAGGCGGCGGATGACGGGCATGGGCGCAGACTCAGGCCTGGCGCTGAGTCGGTCAAGCACGCCCTGCCGCGAACCGGCCTCGCACTCTTAGGGCCGCGTGATCGAAGCGGTGAACCGGTATCCACTTCACCTGATCACGCGTCGTGAGAGCGCGTGATCGAAGCGGTGAACCGGGTCCCACTTCACCTGATCACGCTCTTTCAGCGGTCGCGCGATCGAAGCGGTGAACCGGTATCCACTTCACCTGATCACGCTCCTAAAAGTCGTTGTCGAGCACGATGCGGTAGCGCGGCTTGCCGGATTTGAGCCGCTCGAACGCCTCGTCGATCCGGCTCATGGGCAGGCGCTCCACCTGAGGCGAGATGCCGTGCCGGGCGCAGAACTCCAGCATGTCGCGGATCGTGGCCGGACTGCCCAGCGGCGAGCCGGACACCGAGCGCTGGCCGGACAGGAGTTGAAAGGCGTGCGCCTTCAGCGGTTTGGGTGGAACACCCACGGTGTGCAGCCGTCCGCGCGGACCCAGCGCCTCCAGATAGAGCGACCAGTCGAGATCCACCGCCACGGTCGATAGGATGAAGTCGAACCGGCCCGCCTCGGCCTTGAGCGCCTCCTCAGACCGGCTGTCGACCACGCGGTGGGCGCCCAGCGCGCGCGCTTCGTCGGCCTTTGCGCCGGTGGAGGTGAAGGCGGTGACCTCGCAGCCCCAGGCCCGCAAGAACTGCAGCGCCAGATGGCCCAGACCGCCGATGCCGATCACGCCCACCCGGTCGGTGGGCTTCACGCCGAACTGGACGATGGGATTGAACACGGTGATTCCGCCGCAGAACAGCGGGCCGGCGTCTTCAGCCTTGAGGTCGTCCGGCAGGATGCTCGCCCAGCTCGCCTGAACGCGCACCTTGTCGGCGAAGCCGCCGGGTCGGCCCACGGCGATCATCTCCACCGCCTCGCACATATTGTGGTCGCCGTGCATGCATGGATCGCAGGTCAGGCACGAGCGCGAAAACCAGCCCACGCCCACCGTGTCGCCGGCTTTTAAATGGGTCACGTTCGGCCCGGTCTCGGTGATCACGCCCACCACCTCGTGGCCGGGAATGAGCGGAAACTGCGTGATCCCCCACTCGTCCTCATGCAGCGACATGTCGGAATGGCACAGACCGCAGCTCTTCACCGCGATCTCCACCTCGTCGCCCCCGATCGGGCCGGGATCGAATTCTGTGCGTTCGAACGTCGCGCCGGGTTTGGTCGCCCGCCAGGCCTTGATCATGGAAGTCTCCTTTGATGAGGCCGCGAGACTAGGGCGCGGCGCGGCGGTGTCCAGACCGGCCGCGGTCTGCAGCCCGGGGGCGCCCGTTGCCGGTTCGCGGCGTTAGGGTGATAGTCTGAGGACGGCGCGGGCGAGCCGCGCAAGGGAGATCGCATGCGCGGGTTCGGCGTTGACGAATTGCTGGGGTGCTATGCGCGCGGCGTGTTTCCCATGGCGGAATCGCGCGACGACCCACGCATCTTCCTGCTTGAGCCCGACGTGCGCGGCGTGATTCCGCTGGACGGGTTTCATATCGCCAGAAGTCTGAAGAAGACGGTTAAGCGCGACGTGTTCACGATCACGGCGGACCGGTGCTTTGCTGAAGTGGTGCGCGCCTGCGCCGAGCCGTCGCCAGGGCGCGAGGACACCTGGATCAACGATTCAATCGAGTCGCTTTATCTGGAAATGCACGCGGCCGGGCACGCCCATTCACTGGAATGCTGGAAGGACGGCGCGCTGGCCGGCGGGCTCTACGGCGTGCGCCTGGGCGCGGCGTTTTTCGGCGAAAGCATGTTTTCGCGCGCCACCGACGCGTCAAAGACGGCGCTGGTGCATCTGGTGGCGCGGCTGAAGGCGGGCGGGTTCTCGTTGCTGGACGCCCAGTTCACCACCGAACATCTCGAACGCTTCGGCGCGCGCGGCGTGCCGCGGCGGGCCTATAAGCGCATGCTGGCCGACGCGGTCACGAAGCAGGCGGATTTTGAAGCGTTTCCGGCCGGCGCCTCGGGCGCCTACGCCCTGCAGTCGATCACCCATACGTCATAGACAGGGTGTTCCAGCGGGTTCAGCGCCGGGTTCGACGCGAACATCCAGCCTGAGAAGATGCGCTCGCCCTCGGTCTCGACGCCGAAGCCGTCGGTGCGCCGGTCGTCGATCTGGATGAATGTGAACACTTCCGGCGGCTCTTCCGGCGGCCGCTTGCGGCAATAGCGCACCGTTACGTCCAGCGCGCCGAAGGCCACGGTCTCGCCCACCGGCGCTTCGAAATCGCGGGTGCGCGCGGTCACCTTGTCAAGCCCGCGCAGGATCGCGACCGAGCCGGGCCGGGAGGTGGAGGCGCCGCGGTCCCGGCGCGCGGCGCTGCGCTTCTGCTGGCGTTCGCCGAGCACCTCGTCCAGCGAGCCGCCGCGGTCTTGCCGCTCGGCGGCGCCGCTGTCCTGCGCAAGGGCGGGCGTGGTCAGGGCGAGAGCGGCGAGCAGAGCGGTCAATCGAAGCATGGCGCGATCCTGTACCGGGTTTGGGGCCGAAGCGTGGCTAGTTCGAGCCGCCGCCGCGGTTCATCACCGCTTCGCCGATCAGGTCGAACATGTCGACCGCGCCCTGGGTGTACATGATTTCATCGCCGGGCTGGACCATCTCCATGGCGCCGCCGGGCTCGATCTCGATATAGGAGCCGCCAAGAAGACCAGCCATGGAGATTTTCGCGGTGGAGTCCTCGGGGATCTCAACGTCAGCGCGGATCACCATGTCGGCGCGGGCGAAATAAGTTTCAGGGTCGAGCTCAACCGCGCGCACAGCGCCCACCGGCACGCCGGCGACGCGCACTTCCGCGCCGCGCGCAAGATCTCCCACCGTGTTGAACCGCGCGGTGATCTCATAGCCGTCGCGGCCCGGCCCCTCGGTCATTTGACCCTGGGCGTAGACCAAGAACGCGCCCGCGGCGAGCAGCACCACGACACCTAGAACCGTTTCGAGAACCGCGCCGCCGCGCATGGGCTTACTCCCCGGGTTTCCAGGCCTCGTAATCGCCCACGGTGCGCTGGCGTTCCCGCTCGCCGCCGGCGAACAGGGAGCCTTTCGGGCGATAGGCGTTGATGGTGCCGGTCAGGTTGGGCTGATGCTCCAGCTCCCAGGCGCGGCGCGGAAGCGGCGCTTCGGTGGGCGTCTCGTCCCAGGTGTGGTGCAGCCAGCCGTGCCAGTCCGACGGAATGCGGCTGGCGTCTGCGTAGCCGTTATAGACCACCCAGCGGCGCTGCTTGCCGTCGGCGCCGGATCCGCCTTTTTTCTCGCGGAAATACTGGTTGCCGTACGCGTCCTCGCCGACCTTCACGCCGCTTTTCCAGATCGTGAAGCTGGCGCCGGCGCTGGCACCGTTCCACCAGGTGAAGATTTTCGAGAGCAGACCGAGCATGGCCGTCCTTCGCGTCGCAGGGTTCAGGTTTACTCCGTATATGCATGCCGCAGCGCGCGCGGTCCAGAGCGCGAGGCGGTCGCGGACTCGTTTAGGCGCTGCAGCGCGGCATCGGCGCCGCACCGGCGCCGGTTGCCCTTTGGCGCTTTGGCGCTAGGCTTCGCGCGACTCTTCCATACAAACACGAAAGGGGGCACGCGAGTGGCCGCACCCGTCTTCACCCGTGACGAAGCCGCGAAGGTGGAAACCTTCCTGCACCAGAAACTGAACCCGGAGCTGCGCGTGCAGCTGCGCCAGCGCGCCGACGAATGCGCCGAGATCTATATCGGCGCCGAATGCCTGGGCGTGGTGTCGAAGAATGTGGAGGAGGGCGAGACTTCCTACTCGTTCGAAATCACCATTCTGGACATCGATCTGGAATAGGCGTGGACGGCCGGGCGTCCCTGAGCGTTTCGGCGCTCGCCAAGACGTTTCCCGGCGGGGTGCGGGCGGTGAAGGATGTCAGCTTCGCCGCCGGCCCCGGCGAACTGGTCGCGCTGGTCGGCGAATCCGGCTGCGGCAAGACCACGACGCTTAAATGCATAAATCGCCTGCTAGAACCCAGCGCCGGGCGCCTCGAGATCGGCGGCGAAGACATTTCAGGGCTCGACCCCGTCGCCCTGCGTCGCCGCATCGGCTGGGTGATGCAGGGCGACGGGCTGTTTCCTCACTACACCGTCTTTGAAAACATCGCCGTCGTCCCGCGCCTTCTGAGCTGGGACGCTGAGCGGATCGCCGCGCGCGTGGACGAGCTTCTGCAGCTGGTTCGCCTGGATCGGGATGAATTCATTCATCGCAAGCCGCGCGCGCTTTCCGGTGGACAGCGCCAGAGAGTGGGCGTCGCCCGTGCTTTGGCGGCCGGGCCCGGCCTGATGCTCATGGACGAGCCGTTCGGCGCGCTCGACCCCATCACCCGCGACGCCCTGCGCGAGGACGTGGCCGCGCTCCAGGCCGAGCTGAATTTCGCTGCGGTGATGGTCACCCATGACATGGCTGAAGCCCTGCTTCTGGCCACGCGTATCGCGGTGATGCACCAGGGCGAGGTGATTCAATACGATACGCCGGACCGGCTGCTGGCCGCGCCTGCCGACGCGCGGGTGACGCGCATGCTGGAGAGCCCGCTGCGCGAAGCCGCCCGCATCGGCGCGCTTGGGGGCGGCGGCCATGGGTGAGACGCTGCAGCCGCTGATCGAGCAGCTCCCCGCCTATCTCGGCGGCCATATAAGGCTGTCGCTGGCCTCGATCCTGACGGCTCTGGCGATCTCGCTGCCGCTGGGCGTTCTCGCCGCGCGCAACCGCACGATCGCCGGACCGGCCGTGACCGCGGCGAGCGTGCTTCAGACGATTCCAGGCCTGGCGCTTTTGGCGCTCATGGTGCCGCTTCTGGGCGGTATGATCGGGTTTCTGCCCGCCTATGTCGCGCTGACCCTTTACGGAATTCTGCCGGTGCTTCGGAACACCATCGTCGGCCTGCAGGGCGTTGACGCCGGGGTGCGCGAGGCGGCGCGCGGCGTGGGGATGAGCCCGGTGCAAAGCCTGATGCGCGTTGAGTTGCCGCTCGCCGCGCCGGCGATCGTGGCGGGGGTGCGCACCGCCAGCGTCTGGGTGATCGGCGCGGCGGTGCTTGCAACGCCGGTGGGCGCGACCAGCCTTGGCAATTACATCTTCTCCGGCCTGCAGACGCGCAACTGGGCGGCGGTGGTGTTCGGCTGCCTGTGCTCGGCCGGGCTCGCAATCCTGCTCGACCAACTGATCCGCGCGCTCCAGATCTCGGCGGCGTCGGGCAAGCCCTTTCGGGCGGCGCTCGCGGGCATCCTCATGATCGCGGTTCCCGCCGGGGCGATTCTCGGCGCGGCGGCGCTGACCGGTGAGGCGCGCCAGGCGGTGGCCGGCGCGCAAGCGCAGGCCGGGTTCGGCGGCGAGCCGGTGGTCATCGGCGCGAAGAGCTTCACCGAGCAGTACATACTCGCTGACGTGATCGAGGCGCGCCTTCAAGCCGCCGGGGCGCAGGTGCGCCGCCGCGATAATCTGGGCTCCACGGTGGTTTTCGACGCCCTGGTGTCCGGCGAGATCGACGTCTATGTGGACTATACCGGCACGCTTTGGGCCAACGCCTTGGGCGAGGACGCGCCAGTGCCGCGCCATCAGATGAACGCCGCCGTTTCAAGCTGGCTCTACCAGACGCACGGGATCGTCAGCCTGGGACGGCTGGGGTTTGAAAACGCGTATGGTTTTGCGGTGTCGCGCGGGCTCGCCGAGGCGAACAACCTTCAAACCATCGCCGATCTCCAGCGCGTGGACGGCCTGAGCGTCGGCGCCGATCCTGAGTTCTTCTCCCGGCCCGAATGGGAGCGGGTGCGGGCGCTCTACGGCCTGACCGGTGTGGAGCAGCGCTCGATGGACTCCACCTTCATGTACGCCGCCGCGCGCGACGGCCAGGTCGACGCCGTCACCGCCTACACGACGGACGGGCGCATTCTCGCCTATGATCTGGCCGTGCTGGATGATCCGGCCGGCGCGCTGCCGCCCTATGACGCGATCCTTCTGATCTCGGCGGACGCCGCGCAGCGCCCGGCGATCGCACGCGCGCTGGCGCCGCTCATCGGCGCGATCGACGCCGAGCTGATGCGCGAAGCCAACGCCGTGGTTGAGGTGGAGCGGCGCGGCGTCGGCGAGGCCGCGCGGCTGATTCTGGAAACCCTGCCCGAATAAAAAGACGCCCCGGCCATGGGGCGCCGGGGCGTTTGCAAGTTGGGTGATGGGTGTCGAGGGGGGGGCGGGCGTCGCGGTCTTACCGGTAGCCGCCGACCCCGCCGTCGAGTATGAGGGTCATGGAAGAGACCTCGCTGCGCTCCTCGCGCCGCTCATAGGTCTCCACGTACGTCTCCTCACGGCGTAGATAGATGAGCTTCACCCCAGGCCCGTGCAGGCGCAGGAGGGAGCGTTCATTGCAATTGCGCCGCGCCTCTTCGGTGGCGCAATAGAGCCGCCCGCCTGCGCCGTGACGCAGGGCTTCGCCTTTTTCGCAGCTGATCGTCTCGCCGCCGTCAAAGCGGTCATCTGCGTCTTCGCGCCAGCCCAGCGTCGCCTGCAGGGCGGTTCCGGCCATGCAGCGGAAAATCTCGCCGTCGAAATCGGGATCGACACGCTCGTCGGGATCGGGCCGCGAGGCCGGATGAGGCGTGCCTGTATCGTCCACGCACACCGCGCGCACCACGCGCCATTCCTCGATCAGGCGCGTGCGCTCCTCCTCGATGAGTTCATAGGACGCGTCCGCCAGGCGCAGGCCCGTCAGCGCGGTGGCGGCGCCGGGATGGCTTCCGCCCACATAACCGCCGCCGGAATAGATATAGGTGTTCGCGCCCGCGCTGGCGCCGCCGGAGGCGGTGGCGATCGCATTGGCCGAGGCGCTGGCGCTGACGTTCACGTTGACGCTGGAGTGCAGATTGATCCCGCCCACATGAATGTTCGGCCCGCCCACATGCACGCTGGGTCCGCCGATATGGACGCTGGGCGCATGGATGCTCGGTCCTCCAGGATGGCCGCAGCACGGATTGTGCGAGGGCGGCGGCGGGGAGGGCGGCGTCGGGGCGTGCTGTCCGGCCGCAGCTGTAGCGGCGGCGCACACCGCGCCGGCGACGGCGGTGATAAGGGCGGCGTATCGCGATGAAACGCGCATGGCGGTCTCCCCTGCAATTCGCCCCCCTCCCTGCAAGCCTCGCGCCGGTTTGCGAACCGCTTCAGCTCAGCGCGCGTTCACGAATTGGCAAGGCGTTTGCTTGGAGCCGCGGCGAGGGGCCGGCGGGCGAGACGCCGGACGAGACTGAAGGACGCCCGGCTTTGCTACACGCCAACACCAAAACCCTGCTCGCCTACTGGGAGGCGCGCCGCCGCGGCGAGCCGGCTCCGGCGCGCGCCGACATCGCGCCGCAGGATCTCGGCGCGCTGCTGTCGCACATCTTCCTTTTGCGCCGCATGGACCGGGACCACCATGTGTTTCGCCTGGCGGGAACCGGGCTGTGCCGGCTGCACAAGCGCGAGTTTCGCGATCAGAACTTCCTGTCGCTGTGGAGCGATCATGACCGGGCCCACATGGCCGCGCTGCTCGAGGGCGCGCTGGGTTCGCCGGCGCCGGCGCGGGCCCTGTGCGAGGCGGTGACGCTGGACGCGCGCGCCTGCACGGTGGAGGTGACGTTGCTGCCCTTGCGCGGGCCTGAAGGCTGGCTTGATCGCGCGCTGGGCCTCTACCAGCCTCTGGATCCCGAGCGGCTGGGCGGGCGTCCCGTTCTGCGCCACCGGCTGACGCAGCTCTTCCCCGCCGGCACGCCGGAGCCTTCCATGTCGCTGTTCAGCCGCGAAGACGCGCCGCGCCGGGCCATGGCCGCGAACGACGTCTGAGCGCAGCGATTTCTTAAGTCTCGCGCGGGTAGGCTTTGCAGGCTTTAAAAAACCGCAAGGCGCCATGAGCAGCACCGCCGACTTCCGCACCCGGCTTGACCGGCGAAAGATCAAGATCGCCGCGCGCGGCGCGCAGGAGCGCCGCCGGCATCGCCGCGTGCAGCTGTCCCTGCCCGGTCGGGGCCTGTCGGCGAGCACGGGCGAGTTCTCCTGCCGGCTTATCGACGTCTCGCCGGGCGGCGCCAAAATTTCCTCCAAAACCCCGCCCCGGCGCGGCGAGCGGGTGGTGCTTTTGTTCGACGGGCTCGGACGCATGGAGGGCGAGGTGGTGCGCGCCGGCCAGGCGGGCTTCGCGCTTCGCATGACCAGTTCGCAAAGAAAGCGCGACCGCCTCGCCGACGCCATCACATGGCGTTTCAACATGGATCGGCTCGGCCTGGAAGAAGACCGGGCCGCGCCGCGCAAGCCCGGACGCGGACGCGCGAAAATTCGCCTGCGCGACGGCGTGGTGATCCAGGCCGACGTGGTGGACGTGTCCATCACAGGCGCCGCCTTCGCCTGTTTGGAAAGGCCGCGCGTCGGCGAGCCGGTGCGCGTCGGCGACATGAGCGGGCGTGTGGCGCGCTGGCTCGACAACGGGTTCGCCGTGGCTTTCGACCCGCCGGCCTGAACCGCGCCGCGGTTCGCGCGTTGCTTCATCGAAGCGAAGCGGCGGGGCGGTCTCCTGCACTGGTCCTGCAGCGCGTGCTTCCCATATGTCAGCTCCGGCCCGATTCTTGCCTCACACCTATGGCACGTCTCGGGTTGAAGCATGCCGAGGCTGGGAGATTTACATGCCGCGCGATGACGGAATCACCATGTCCTGGTTTGTGAAAGTGGAAGGCCGCGTCTACGGCCCCTATACCGGCGCGCAGATGCGCGCCTTCGTCGGCGAGGGCCGCATCGCCCCGCACTCCACAGTGTCGGAACAGCGCGATCAGGGCTTTCGGCCGGCCTCCGACGTTCCTGCGCTCAAGACCTGGCTTGACGAGGTGCGCCGCGCCCCCGGCGAGAAGCGCCCCGCGCCCGCCGATGCGCGCACTGCGAACTTCGTCATCGTCGCCGATCTCCACGCCGACAGCCGCGGCGCCTTTGAAGCCGCCCTGTCCGATTTCGGTGATGTGGAGGCGATCACGCCGGGCGTCTGGCTGATGCGCGGCGCCTCCAGCGCCGCCCATTTGCGCAACGAGTTGAGCCATCTTCTGGGGCGCGACGACAAGCTTCTGGTGGTCGACGCCTCACGCGACCGCTCGGCCTGGTTCAATCTGGGCCGCGACGCGGACGGACGCATCCGCGAGCTCTGGGGTCGCCGCGATTAGACCCTGCGCAGCGCCCGGCGGACCTTAAAAAAAGTTCCCGCCAAGGCGCTGCAATCGCATCTGCAGACTGTCCTTATTCAGAGGAACCGGCGTGTTAGGCGCGCGGTTGCGAAGCGCACGGGCGTTCAGACCCGGCTTCGCGCCGTGACATAGCAACATGCAAGGTTTCTCATGCGATCGATCCTCCCCCGCATCGCTGCGCGCGCCGGCTTCGCGGCTGCGCTTTCGCTTACCGCCGCCGCGCCTGCGCTGGCGGACGGCTTCAAGCTGTCGGAATATTCCTCACGCGATTTCGGCATGGCCAACGCCGGCTACGCCGCCCTGGCGGCCGATCCCTCGACGATCTGGTCGAACCCGGCCGGGCTGACCCGGCTTGAGGACTGGCAGGTCAATTTGGGCGCCTATTACATCTACGGGCGCGGCGAATTTGAGAACGACGGCTCCACCGGCCCGTTCGGTCAGCCGCTGACCGGAACGGAAGAGGACGACCTCTTCAATGACGAGGTGATCCCGAACCTCTACGTTTCCGCACCGGTCAGCGAGCGAGTGACGCTGGGGCTCGGCGTCAACGCGCCCTTCGGCCTGTCCACCCAGTACGAGCCGAGCTCGCTGACCCGCTTTCAGGCGGTGAAGTCCTCGCTGCGCGTGGTCGACATCAACCCGGCGATCGGCTTCCAGCTCAACGACCAGCTGAGCTTCGGCCTCGGCGTCTCGGCGCAATACGCCGACGCCACGCTCGCCAACAACATCAACTTCACGGCGGCGTGCCTGTCCCAGGCGCCGGCGGCCGCCTGCACCTCGGCCGGGCTGGCCCCGCAGACGAGCGAGGGCTTTGTCCGCGTTAAGGGCGATGACTGGTCCTATGGCTGGAACGCCGGAGTGCTGTTCGAGCCCGAAGAGGGCACGCGCGTGGGCTTCTCCTACCGCTCCGAGGTCAATCACGAGCTGGGCGGCGAGGCCGAGTTCGGGACGCCTCCGGGCGCGGCGATCTTCGCGCCGGCGTTCACCGACACCGCCGCGTCCGCGCCGCTGGACCTGCCGTCGGAAGCGGCGGTGAGCCTGCGCCATGAGGTCAACGGCGCCTTCGCCTGGAACGCCACCGTGCGCGCCAGCTTCTGGGATCTCGATGCGCTGGTCGTCGCGTTCGACAACCCCGCCCAGCCGGCCAGCCGGGAAACTTTGGGCTATCAGACCGCGGTCAAGGCTTCGTTCGGGGTGGAATACGCGCCGCGCCCCGACTGGGTCTTACGCGCGGGCCTCGCCTATGACGAAAGCCCGGCGGACGAGGATGATCGCACCGCGCGCGTACCGGATACGGACCGCGTGGTCGCGGCGCTGGGCGCCAGCTGGACGCCGAGCGAGGCGTTCAGCGTCGATCTGGGCTATCAGCACCTTTTCTTCGACGACGCGCCGATCAATCATGTCGGCTCGGGCGGCGACCGTCTTGTGGGCGAGTTCGACAACACCGCCGATCTGTTCGGCCTGGGTCTGACCTGGCGGCGTTAAGCTGAACCGGCGGGGCGGGCCTCAGCGCTGCTGAGGCTCGTCTTCGCCGCCGCCGTCTTCGCCGCCGCCTTCACCGTCGCCTTCCCCTTCCCCGTCTTCGTTTGAGTCGCGGCGATTGCGGTTGAGCAAATCGCGCAAGAGCGCGCCGGGCCGGTCTTCCTCCGATTGCTCGCCCTCGGGCCGGTCCCCGCCGAGCGCCCGGCGCAGGGCGTCGCCGGCGGCGCCGCGCGCCGCGTCCTCCAGCGACTGACCGTCGCCGAGCGCACGGCCCACATCACCCCCGATGAGATCCCCGGCGCGCGCGCGCACCAGGTTGCGGGCGACGGCTTGGAAATCGATCCCCACCGAGACGTCGTTGAACCCGCCATTGATGCGGATCGGCACCTCCAGCCCCTGCAGATCGAGATCGCCGCCTTGGCCGGTGATCGCCTGCACGGCGCGCGGGGTGAGCCGGTATTCGATCTGCTGGGCGCCGAGATCCACCTGGCCCGTGCCCGCCACCCGCAGAAGCGGGCTGAGCATCGTCAGGTCCAGATTGCGCGCCACGCCGTTCTCGATGTTCAGCGTTCCGGTCAGGGCGGTGAAGTCGGTCTGCTGGCTTTCCGCGAAGCCGGCAGGCAGCGAGCCGGTCTCGACCGCCTGCTGCACCGTACGGATCACCTGGGCGAGATTGACCCCGACGATCGCGCCGTCGGCGAAATCAAACCCGCCCTCGCCCGAAAGCGAGTCCATGATCGCCGCCGGGCTGCGTCCCGCCGCCGAGACGTCGAGCGTGAGGTCGCCCAGCCCCGCCAGCCGGTCAAACCCCGCCGCAGCCGACAGGAAGGGCTGAGCCTGGAGCGCGTCGATGTCGGCTGTAAGCGTAAAGCGCGGCGTCGCCGCGCGCGCGTTGACGGTCGCCACCACTTCGCCGCGCCCGCCGTAAAGCTCGAAATCGGTCAGCCGGGCGGTGAGGACGCCGTTGTCCAGCCGGGTGCGCACGGTGACGTCTTCGGCCACGATGTCGCGCGCCTTGAAGGTGTCGGCGCGCACGGTGAGGTCGGCGTCGATCGCGGTGAGCGCGGCCAGATCCACCGGCTCGGTGCTCCAGGGGCCGACCCCGCCGCCTTCCGCGCCCGCCGGGCCGCTTTCGGTTTCCGCCGGGATGTAGGGCGTGACGTCCAGGCGCGGGCTCGTCAGCGCGCCGGTCACCATGGGGCGCGGCCGGTCATAGGCGAGCTGAAGATCGCCCTCTGCGGCGATGTCGTCGAAGCCGATCTGCGCTCCGGTCAGGCTGATCCGTCCCGGCGCGCCCGACACCGCGGTGCGTGCGGTGAAGGTTTCAAAGATCTCGCCTTCAGGAAGGTCGGTTCCCAGATAGCGCGCCAGGGCCCGCAGCGGCAGGCGGATGTCGGCGTCGCCCTCGAAGGCGATCACCTCGCTTTCCAGAACGCGACCGTCGAACGCGATGTCGGCCAGCGCGCCGGTCACCTGTAAATCCACCGGCGTTTCCGCGCCCTCGAAAAACGCCCGAAGGGAGCCGAGACCGGCTTCAAAGCTCATGGGCCGCCCGTCGGCGCTGAACCCGCCGGTAAGGCGCATGGGCGCGTCGACCGAGGGGAGCGAGACGGCGAGGTTGAACGCGTCGATGCGCCGGGTCTGGCTCGGATCGGAATAAAGCACCAGCCCGTCAATGACGCGCACATCGCCGAAGCTCGCCTCAAAGGGCAGGGCGCCGGGCGCGCGCACGAAGCCGGCCTCGCCGACAGGCGCCGCGCCGGCGCCCGGCGAGGGGGCGCCCAGCGTCCAGTTGTTCTCGCCGCCGCGCGCCTCAAGGCGAATGGTGGGCTCGACGAGGATGAACTCCTCCACCTCGATACGGCGCGAGACCAGCGGCGCCAGCGCCAGCGAGAAGCGCATCTCGCGCATTTCGGCGAACGCCTCGCTGGAGAACCCGTCCGCATTGGCGATGCGCGCTTGCCCGGCGCTGACCTGAACGCTCGGCAACAGGCGCAGTCCGATATCGCCCGCGAGCGTCACCTCCCGGCCCAGCGCCTCGCCGGCGGCGCGCTCAACCCGCTCGCGCAGCACGTCGCTGGGGATCATCGCCGGGATGACGAGCGCCGCGCCGATCACGGCGAAGGCGAGTACGAGAACAATGATCAAGAGCCGGCGCATTGCGGCCTCCCGGAAACTGGCTTCGTCATCAAACCGAGCGCAGCGGTGACGCGGCGAGCGGCGTATGCCAGTATAATCACCCAAACGCCATGGCGTTTCCATGGCGGAGGGGCCGCCCCGGTCGGGTTTTTTAGGAACCCGACACGGGCGCGCCGCGCTTATCCGCCGGGCGGAGTCTGGCGATCTGGAAGCAGGGACTGGGACATATGAGCCAAATCGACATCGACAAACTGCCGCGCGTGACCCTGGGCCGCCGCGAACTTCTGCGCGGCCTGGCGGCGGGCACCGTGTTTCCGCTGACCGCGGCCGGTTGCGCCAGCGGCGGGCTCGCTGAAGCGCTGGTGTCTGATCAGCAAATCCTGCAGGCTTCCTCGGCCGCCTGGCAGGAAGCGCTGTCGGATCAGCCGGTCAGCCGCGACCCGGCCCTGCGCCGGCGCGTGGAGCGGGTGGGCCAGCGCATCGTGCCTGCGTCCGGGCTGACTCAATATGAGTGGGAGTTCGTGGTCTTTGACAGCGACACCCAGAACGCCTGGGTGCTGCCCGGCGGCAAGGTGGCCTTCTATCGCGGCATCCTGGAGACCATGGAGAATGACGACCAGGTGGCCACGGTGATGGGCCACGAGGTGGGGCATCTGGCGCGCAATCACGCCGCCGAGCGCGCCCGCCGCCAGGCCACCGCCGGTGTCGGCCTGAGCATCGCCAACATCGCGCTGGGCGGGGCCGGGGTCGAAAACGCGGACGCCTGGTCGCGCATTCTGGGAACGGGCGTGATCTACGGCGTAATCCTGCCGTATTCGCGCGAGCACGAGCTTGAGGCCGACCGGCTGGGCGTCGACTACATGGAGCGCGCCGGTTACGACCCGCTGGAGGCGCTGGCCTTCTGGCGCAACAAGGCGCGCGCGGCGCAAGGCAACGCGCCGCCGGAATTCGCCTCCACCCACCCGTCGGACTCCACCCGCATCGCCCAGCTCACCGAGATGTTGCGCGGCAAGGGGTACCGGGTCTAAGACCCGCCCCAAGGCCGCGGCGGGCCATGTGCGAGAGGGCGCCCTTCGCCTCTTGCAAGCAGCCCGGCGCAAAGCTAGTTTCCGCGCCCTGCCGAGCGGCCCGCCCGCCCGGGAGCGACGCCGATGGCGCGCCGCCTTAGCTCAGTTGGTTAGAGCGCTAGATTGTGGATCTAGAGGTCCCCCGTTCGAACCGGGGAGGCGGTACCATCGCTGCAGGCCCACTCCTCAAGCATCCCCCGCACGTCCATCGTGACCCCCAGCTTTGCGCCCAGCAGGTAGAGGCCGGCGAATTTGCGCTGGACGAACATCAGCTCCGGCGGCGGGGCGGGGGCGAAGCCGTCTTTCTGAAGGGCGAGCCCGCCTTCGCGCAGGCGCGTGAGCAGCCGCGTGTCGGTAAAGTCGAACGCGCCCGCGCGCACCCGCGCGAACAGGGCGTCGGCGAGGTCGAGCACGCCCTGGCGGTGGTGCGGCGCGGTTCTCGAGGTGAGGACGCCCAGCGGTTCAAGCGCGTCAGCCATGGCCGCGTCGTCGCCGGAAAGGCCGGCGCGCAGCACGGCCCGGCAGAGCTCGCGCAGGGGCGGCGAAATGTCCTGCACGGCCCCGAAATCGATCAGGCCGATGGCCGCGCGCGGGCCGTCATAGAGGAAGTTGGCGAAGTTCGGATCGGTCTGCATGAGACCCATCTCGAACAACTCGCGCAGGGTGAGGTGCAAGAGCGCGGCGAAGACGCGCTCGCGCTCGGCCCGGTCCTGGCCCGCCGCGGTTTCGATCCCGGCGCCGGGCAGGAACTCCAGGGCGAGGATGTCGGCGCCGGAGAGCGCGGCGTCGACCCCAGGCAGAATGAAGCCGGCGGTGTCGCCGAGGGCGTTCGAATAGGCGGAGATATGGCGCGCCTCGGCGGCGTAGTCGGCCTCGCGATGCAGAGCCTGGCGCGCCTCCTCCAGATAGGGATCAAGATCGAAGCCTTTCGGCAGGACGCCGGCGAGGCGCACCAGCGCTGCGACGCCGTCAATATCCGCGTCGATGCTCGCTTTCACGCCGGGATACTGAATCTTCACCGCCAGCGCCCGGCCGTCCCGGGTCACCGCGCGGTGGACCTGACCGATGGAGGCGGCGGCGAAGGGGCGGGACTCAAAATGCTCAAAGCGTGACAGCCAGCCCTTGCCCCAGCGCCGGTCCAGCACCCGCTTAAGCTGGCCCGGCGCCATGGGCTCGGCGCCGGCGCGCAAGGCTTCGGCGGCGGCTGCAAACTCCGCCGGCGCCACCGCGCCCACGTCCATGGAGACCAGCTGGCCGAGCTTCAGCGCCGCCCCGCGCAGGCGTGACAACTCCCCGGCGAAGCGGCGCGCGTTGGCCGGGCTGAAGGCGTGGGCGGAGAAGTCGGCGCGCTCGCCGCGAAGCCAGGCCGCCGCCGCCCCCGCCGCCGTGCTTCCGGCGAGCCCCGCGCCCAGCACGCCCAGGCGCGCCGCGCGCTCCAGCCGGCCTTTGGGAACCGCCCGCCCGCGCCGGTCTTTCACGCTCAACTCAGCAGGTCGTCATAGAGCGCCGCATAGCGCCGGTGCCCGGAGCGGTCGCGCGACAGCGAAAGCCAGCCGCGCAGATTGAAGAACCGGTCCCGGCGCGTGCGCCGGTCCACGGTGCGGCGCGGGCTCGGCGTGGCGGTGTGAGGCGTCGTCGCGGTCATGAGCAGACCTCGCTTTGGCTTGACCGTGCTTACGTCGGCGTACTCGAGGCGGATCACCGCCGCCATGGCGGGACCGCAGTCATGCCCGCATGCGCCCCGGCTGTTGGCGAGCGCGGCGTGGGGGGCTAAGTTGCGGACCGCAAAGAGTCGTTATCCGCCCGGAGCGTAATCGTATGACCGCCGCCGTCATCCGCTCGACCGGCCTTTACACGCCGGATGAGTCCATCACCAACGCCGAGCTGGTCGAAAGCTTCAACGCTTACGTGGCGAAGTATAACGCCGACCACGCGCCTGAGATCGAAGCCGGAGAGCTTGCGCCCCTGGCGCCGAGCTCGGTGGAGTTCATCGAGAAGGCCTCCGGCATCAAGAGCCGCTATGTGGTGGACAAGACCGGGGTGCTCGATATTGAGCGCATGGTTCCGTTCATCCCCGAGCGCTCCAATGACGAGCTTTCCGTTCTGGCCGAGATCGGCGTGAAGGCGTGTCTGGATGCGCTGACGCGCGCGGGAAAGACCGCGGCGGACGTGGACGGGGTGATCGTCGCGGCGTCGAACATGCAGCGCGGCTATCCGGCTATGGCGGTGGAGATTCAAGAGGCGCTGGGCATCGAGGACGGGTTCGGCTTCGACATGAACGTGGCGTGCTCTTCGGCGACGTTCGGCCTGCAGGCGGCCGCCGACCAGATCGCCTGCGGCCATGCGCGCGCCATTCTGGTGGTCAATCCGGAGATCTGTTCCGGCCATCTCAACTGGCGCGACCGCGACAGCCATTTCATCTTCGGCGACGTGGCGACCGCGATTTTGCTGGAGCGCGACGATCTGGGTGAGGGCGGCTGGAAGATTCTCGGCACCAAGCTGAAGACCAAGTTCTCCAACAATATCCGCAATAATTTTGGGTTCCTGAACCGCGCCGAAAAGGCCTCCGGCGACAACAAGCCGATCCAGAACGGCGCGCCGAAGGACGACAAGCTGTTCGTTCAGGAAGGCCGCAAGGTGTTCAAGGAAGTCGTGCCCATGGTCTCGGAGATGATCCGCGATCACATGTCCGAGCTGGGCCTTGCGCCCGACGACATGCGCCGGGTCTGGCTGCATCAGGCGAACATCAACATGAATCTGATGATCGCCAAGAAGGTGTTCGGCCGCGACGCCGGCGGCGAGGACGCGCCGACAATCCTGGACGAGTACGCCAATACCAGCTCGGCCGGCTCGATCATCGCCTTCCATAAACATTCCGGCGACCTCGCCTCGGGCGACAAGGGCGTGATCTGTTCGTTCGGCGCGGGCTATTCGGCCGGCACGGTGTTTGTGGAGAAGCTGTGAGCCTGCCCGCCGACGCGGCGCTGTTTGCGCGCATCCTTGCAAAGACGAACGAGTATCTCGACTTTCCCAGCGTGGTCGGGCACGAGACGCCGTATCTGGATCACCTCGCCCGCGATTTTGAGGCGCTGGGCGCGGCGGTGGAGCGCCCGCGCAATCTGTGCGTCGTGCGCCTGGACGAGGGGGCCGGCCCGGTCTTTCTCGCCCATGTGGACCGGCACGGCGCGGTGACGGCGGAGGACGGCGCGCCGGTCTACGCCGCCCACGCGGTGAAGAACGTGAAGTACGGCGACACCTCCACGCCCAGCGCGGACTTCGCCGAGACCATCTCCAGGCGCTATGCCGGCGAGGAGATGTTCGCCTATGACCGCAAGACCGGCGGGCGCATCGCCTATGGCGACGTGACAGGCGCGAAGATCGACGCCGACGACAGGCTCGTGCTCACCTTGAAGGACATGGTCACCCTGGAGCCGGGCACGCCTTTGGCGTTCGCCCGCAAGCTGGATCGCAGCCAGGCCGGCTATGTCACCGGTCAGCTGGACAACCCGGTGTCCGCCGCGGCGCTGCGCGTCGCCGCCGAGTTCGGCCTGAAGGGCACGCTCGTCTTTACTGCAGAGGAGGAGATCGGCCGCTCCGCCGAGCACTTCCTGAGCTGGGCGAAAGCCGGCGGTGTAAAGCCGGGGCGCGCGCTTGTGGTGCTGGACACCACGCCGTTCGACGACGGCGCGGCGGCGCTTGCGGGCGCGGTGATCCTGCGCCGCCGCGACGCCACGGCGAGTTTTGACGCCGAAGCCGTGCGGCGGCTGGAAAGCGCGGCCTCGGGCGGGGGCGCGCCGATCATCTTCAAGGACAGCTTCATCGACCGCGAGAACGATGCGCGCAGCCGCCGCGGGCAACCGGCGAAATCCATGGGCCTCACCGAGCTCGGGCGCATCGCGCGCGATTCAAGCGGCGCCTATACCGGCGCCACCCTGCAGGTGCCCACATTCAACTATCATTCCAATAATGAGAGCACGACTCCGAGGGCGCTGACCGCCTTCGTGCGCACCCTGGCGGCGGTGGGCGCTTAAGGCGCGCAGCTTGGCGAGAGCGGCTGTGGCGCCGCATCATCCTGTGGCCTGGCGCCTTGCTTTAAAAAAATAGCCCCGCCGTTAAGGGGCGGGGCCAGTCGGGAGGAAAGGGGTGCGGGCGCGCCCCCTCGCGCGCCCGCGGTCCGGCACGTCAGGCGCTTTCACCATGCAGCGCCACATCCAGGCCGGTGACCTCGTCTTCTGGATCCACGCGCAGGCTCATCACCCGCTCCAGCAGCCACAGGATGATGAAGGTGGCGACGGCGCACCAGGCGGCTGCGGCGAGCGCGCCCCAGGTCTGGGTCCAGATCAGCATCCAGTCGCCTTCCACCGCGCCGCCGGTTCCGCCCACGGCCGAGCTGGCGAAGACGCCGGTGAGGATGGCTCCGGCGAAGCCGCCGATGCCATGCAGGCCGAAGGCGTCCAGGCTGTCGTCATACTTGCCCAGCTTCTTCACCAGGGTGACGCCGTAATAAGCCGCCGCCGAGGCCAGCGCGCCGATGACGAAGGCGGCGTAAGGCTCCACGAAGCCGGCCGCAGGCGTGATCCCCACAAGGCCCGCCACCGCGCCCGACGCCGCGCCGAGCACGCTGGGCTTGCCGCGCGCGATCCATTCAATCAGCGCCCAGACCAGCGCCGCGGTCGCCGCCGCGATCTGGGTGACCAGCGCGGCGTGGGCGGCCAGCGCCGTCGCGCCCAGCGCCGAGCCGCCGTTGAATCCGAACCAGCCCACCCAGAGAAGCCCCGCGCCGATCACGGTCAGGACGAGATTGTGCGGCGGTTGGCCCTCTTTCGGGTATCCGCGCCGCGGGCCGAGCTTGAGCGCCAGGACCAGGCCGGCGACGCCGGAATTGATGTGCACCACCGCACCGCCGGCGAAATCGAGCACGCCGGCGTCGTAGAGGAAGCCTTCCCCCCAGACCCAGTGGGCGATGGGGGCGTAGACGATCAATAGCCAGATCGGGGTGAACACCATCCAGGCTTTAAAGCTCATGCGCTCTGCGCCGGCCCCGGCGATGATCGCCACGGTGATGATTGCAAAGGTCAGCTGAAACAGGATGAAGACGCTTTCCGGCAAACCGCCCGAGGCGCTGTTCACCTCAAGCCCGTTCAGGAACACCCGGTCGAAGCCGCCGAACAGGGCGCCGTCGCCGCCAAAAGCGAAGGAATACCCAGCGATCGCCCAGGCGAGCGTCACCACCGCCGCCGCGCCCAGCGCCTGCATCAGGGTGGAGAGCACGTTGGTGCGCCTCACCATGCCGCCATAGAACAGCGCAAGGCCGGGCAGGGTCATCATCAGCACCAGGGCGCAGGCGGTGAGGATCCAGGCGATGTCGCCGGCGGCGAAGTCTGGGGCGTCCATGGGCGGTCTCCTTCAGCAAAGAACCGAGCCGCGAGCTTAGGCGCGGATGGGGGGGAGTCAGGCGTCCGGCCGAATTTTGCAGCGCAGCATGGCTGCGGCGCCCGCGAATAGGGCGCCCATGCTCACCAAGCGTGCACGAGCCTGTGTTCGCGCGGCGCTCATTTGAGGGGAACGGGTTTGGGGATTTCGGCTGACAGGCGAGCCGGGCTCTCTTATGTGTGTAGGCGGAGATCAGCCGAGGACGATCGCTCTTCCCATGGCGGACAACAAGACCGAGACACCCCATTATCATGGCCATCGCGACCGGCTGCGCGCGCGCTTCGCCGACGCGGGGGGCGAGGCGCTGGCCGATTATGAGCTGTTGGAGCTCGCCCTGTTCCGCTCCATCCCGCGGCGCGACGTGAAACCGCTCGCCAAGGCGCTGATCGCGCGGTTCGGGGATCTGGGGCGGGTGTGCGCGGCGAGCCTTGATCAGCTGGTCGCCGTGCAAGGGGTGTCGGAAAAGACCGCGCTCGACATCCGCCTCATCCACGCCATGGCGGTGCGCATCGCGCGCGAGCAGGTGACCGGGCGCACCGTGATTTCCTCCTGGTCGGCGCTGCTCGACTATCTGCGCGCCGCGCTGCAGCACGCCTCCACCGAGGAGTTCCGCGTGCTGTATCTGGACAAGAAAAACCGGCTCGTCTCCGACGAGTTCGCGGCGCGCGGCACGGTCGACCACGCCCCGGTCTATCCGCGCGAGATCGTGAAGAAGGCGATCGCGCTGGACGCAAGCGCGCTCATCCTGGTGCACAACCATCCCAGCGGCGATCCCACGCCCAGCCAGGCCGATATCGAGATGACCCGGCGCATCAAGGAGGCCGCCAAGCCCTTCGACATCGTGGTGCATGACCATATCGTCGTCGGCCGCGAGCGCACGGCGAGCTTCAAGGCGCTGGGACTTTTGTAACACAGGCGCGGCGCGTGGACGCCGACTCGGCGGGGGGCGTCTTGAAACCGCGTCGCAAGTGCGCAATTGCTGCAAATAGCACTAAGTCGCACCGCTGGTCAGATCATGCCCTTTTCCCGCCCCCGCCTGTTCGCCGCGGCGTTCGCCGCCTGCAGCGCGGCGCCGATCGCTCATGCCGACATTCCAGACGCCGGCGCGCGTCCCAACGGCGACTTCGCGATGGAGCAGCCGGCTCTGGTGACGCACGCCGCGCTTGGCTTCTCGCTGCCGCCGGGCTTTCGCGCGAGCGTGTTTCACCAGGGGATCGAAGAGCAGCGCGCCATGGCGATGTCGTCTGACGGCGTGCTGTACGTCATCCGCGAGGAGCGCGGCTGGTTCGGCAAGGGGCTTGTGGCGTTAAAGGACGAGGACGGCGACGGCGTTGCGGACCGGGTCGAGGAGTTCGGCGGCTTCGCGGGCTCGGGCATCGCCACCCATGTCGATGAAACCGGCCAGGAATGGCTTTACGCGTCGAGCCGCACCGAGGTGTTCCGCTGGCCGTTGGCGCCTGGCGACCTCGCTCCGTCCGGGCGGCGCGAGCGCATCGTTCATGGCTTCCTTAACAATGGCCGCGAGCACCCCTGGAAGCCCATGACCTTTGATGGTCAGGGCAATATGTACGTTATGGTGGGCGCCCCCTCCAACGCCTGCATGGAGCAGCGCCGCACCAAGGGCTCTCCGGGCCAGGAGCCCTGTCCGCAGCTGGAGCGTCAGGCCGGCATCTGGAAATTCGACGCCGATGAGCCCGACCAGCATCAGCGCGACGGCGAGCGCTGGGCCACCGGCGTGCGCAACATGCTGCAGATCGACTGGAGCGAGGAGCACCAGGCCATCGCCGGCGCCAGCCACGGCCGGGATTTCCTCAACCGCTACTTCCCCGACCTGTTCGATCAACGTGACGACGCCGAGTTGCCCAGCGAGCAGTTTCACCTGGTTTCCCAAGGCGAGGATCTAGGCTGGCCGTATGCGTATTACGACCACGAGGCCGGCGAAATGCGCTGGAATCCCGAATACGAGCCGGTCAATCTCGCGGGGCGCGGCCGCAACCGGGCGGCGGGGTTTGAAGGCCCGACCTACGGCTTTCCCGGCCACTGGGCGCCGTTCGGGGCGGGGTTCTACACCCATGAGGGCGAGGGCGCGTTTCCCGACATCTGGCGGCGCGGCGCCTTCGTCGTGTTCAAGGGCGGCTGGGGGCGTAACGTGCACCCGCCCCAGGCCGGCTACAGGGTGAGCTTTGTGCCGCTCTCAAACGGCGAACTCTCCGACGAGCCTGTCGTGTTCGCCGGCGGTTTCGAAGGCCCGCGCCCGGACGACTACCCGGCCGACCAGCCGTTTCCCGCCGGGCGCTATGACGGCGCCCATGCGCCCATGTTCCTGGCGTTCGGCCCGGACGGGGCGCTCTATCTTAACGACCAGCGCCAACTGAAGATCTGGCGCATCAGCTATGAAGGCGACGCGCTCGCCGCGGCCGATCTGCGTACCGTGCGTGCGCGCGCGGAGGCGGGCGTTCCGGCCGCGCCGATCATCCCGGCCGATTTCCAGGATGACCGGCCGCTGGGCCAGCGCCTCTATGAAAGCGATTGCGCCGCCTGCCACGGCCGCGACGGGCGCGGGGTGGAGAATTTCGCGCCGAACCTTCATCGCTCCCGCCTGCTCGCGGGCGATCCGGTCGCCCTGTCGCTGGATCTGTTGCGCGGCAATGAGCAATCTGATGACTGGTACATCAAGATGGACCCGTATCTTGACGGGCCCCATGACGACGCCGAGCTCGCCGCCATCTTCACCTACGCCCGCGATCGGTTCACCCAGGCCGGGCCGGTGGAGGAGGCCGAGGTCACGCGCGCCCGTGAGCGGCTGGAGCGGTGATGTGAGCGACGCCGTTCCGAACCGCGAAACCGGTGGCCGCTTTCGCTGAGAAGGCGGTTTGAGAGGCGCCTTCTCGAACCGCGAAACCGGTTCCCACTTTCGCTGAGAAGGCGTCAGGCGCCCTCTGCGATCGCCGCCGCGCCCATGAGCGGGGCGGCGTCGCTCAGGACAAGGCTCACCGGGATGGCGCGCACATACTCGCTCATGGCGCCGCGCGCCACGCGCCGGGCCTCGAACGCGCTGTCGTCAATCAGCCCGGCGAGCTTTGGGACGATCCCGCCGGCGATGTAGAGCCCGCCGCGCGCGCCGGTCATCACCGCCACATCGCCGGCATAGGCGCCCAGCATGGCGAGGAAGGCCAAGACCGTGCGCCGCGCCGTGGAGCCGGGCTCGGCCAGGGCCTGCGCGGTGATCGCTTCGGCGGGCATGTCAGGGTCGGGCAGGCGATCTTCAGCGCACAGGGCCCGGTGGATCAAAACCAGGCCCGGCCCGGAAAGCACATGCTCCCAGCTTACAAAGCCGTGCTCGGCGGCGATGAAACGGGCGATCTGCATGTCGCCCTCGGTGCGCGGCGCGAACCCGGCGTGACCGCCCTCGGTGGCGACCACGCTCACCCCGCCTTCATGGGGGACCAGCAGTCCGAGCCCCAGTCCGGTGCCCGGACCCAGCACCGCGATCGGCGCGCCGGGCGCCGCGGTTCCGTCCGCGATGAGCCGTTGTTCAGCCGGTGGACACAGCGGCGCGCCGCGCGCCTGGGCGGCGAAATCGTTCACAGCGGCGAGGGTTTCGAACCCGAACGCACGCTTCAGCGCTGAAGGCTCGAAGCGCCAGGAAGCATTCGTGAGCCGCACCTCCCCCTCGCCCACCGGTCCGGCGACGGCGAGGCAGGCGCGCGTCGGCGCCGGCCCGTCCCAGCTGTCCAGGAACGCGGCGAGCGCTTCGGCGGGCCCTGCATGATCGGCCAGCTTGCACCGGCGCACATGAACCAGCTCGAACCCGGTTTCAGCCGAGCCCCGCGCGATCGCAAAGCGCGCGTTCGTTCCGCCGATATCGGCGGCCAGATAAACCGGTGCGTCTGCCATGGGCGCTGTCTAACCCGCCGGCGCCGCCGCGCCTAGGCGGGCTGTGAAGTCCTTTCGCACGGTGGAGCGAGGCGGCCGCGATCGAGCGGGAGCCGCGCGACACCCCGGCGCGGCCCGGGGCGTGGCGGGGCTGTGAAGTCCTGTCGCTTGCGACGGGGCGCCGCGCCGGGGTTATCGCCGCGCCGCAACGGCGCTATTCTTGCTTCAAGGTCCGGACAAACGAACCGGCCGATTGAGGATGCGATGACCGCCTGGAGCCCTGACAGCTGGCGCAACAAGCCGGCGCTGCAATTGCCGACCTATCCCGACCCGGATGCGCTTAAGCGCGTCGAGGGCGAGCTTGCGCGCCGGCCTCCGCTCGTTTTCGCAGGCGAGGTGAAGCGGCTCAAGCGTCAGCTCGCCAATGTTGCGGCGGGCCAGGCCTTCCTTCTTCAGGGCGGCGATTGCGCGGAAAGCTTCAAGGAATTTTCCGCCGAGACCGTGCGCGACACCTTCCGGGTGCTGCTTCAGATGGCGGTGGTGATGACCTTCGCCAGCGCCAAGCCCATCGTGAAGGTGGGCCGCATCGCCGGTCAGTTCGCCAAGCCGCGCTCGGCCGACACCGAAACCATCGACGGGGTGGAGCTGCCCAGCTATCGCGGCGACTCCATCAACGACATGGCGTTCACCTCCGAAGCGCGCGTACCCGATCCCGAACGCCTGATCCGCGCCTACGACCAGTCGGCTTCGACGCTGAACCTTCTGCGCGCGCTGGCGTCGGGCGGGTATGCCGACCTTCACAACGTGCACCAGTGGACGCTGGATTTCCTCGCCGGCAGTCCGGCCGGTGAGCGCTATCAGGAATACGCCGACCGCATCAGCGAGGCGCTCGCCTTCATGCGCGCCTGCGGCGTGACGCCGGACGGCGCCCCGACACTGGAGGGGGTGGATTTCTTCACCTCCCACGAGGCGCTGCACCTGCCGTTCGAAGAGGCCATGACCCGCATGGATCGCCAGACCGGGCGCTGGTACGCCACTTCAGGACACCTCTCCTGGATCGGCGACCGCACCCGACAGCCCGGCGGCGCCCATGTGGAGTTCATGCGCGGAATCGAGAATCCGGTGGGCCTCAAATGCGGTCCCAGCCTGGACCCGGACGAGCTCATCCGCCTCATCGACACGCTCAATCCGCGCGACGAGCCGGGACGGCTGGTGCTCTATGTGCGCATGGGCGCGGACAAGGTGGCGAAGGGGCTTCTGCCGCTGGTGCGCAAGGTGCGCAGCGAGGGCCGCAACGTGGTGTGGGCGTGCGATCCCATGCACGGCAACACCCAGAAGACCGGCAACGGCTACAAGACCCGCGATTTCGACAAGGTGCTCTCCGAGCTGAAAACCTTCATCGAGGTTTTACGCGCCGAGGGCGCCGAGCCGGGCGGGGTGCATTTTGAGATGACCGGCCAGGACGTCACCGAATGCGTGGGCGGCGCCGGGCATCTCTCTGAAGCCGACCTGTCCAGCCGCTACCACACCCATTGCGATCCGCGCCTGAACGCCGATCAGGCTCTGGAGATGGCGTTCCAGATCTCCGACGCGCTGAAACCGGCGCAGGGGATGAGGAGCGCGGCGGAGTAGGGTCAGGTCAAGCGCTTCACGGCGCGGGAGGCATCGTCGCGGATCATTGGACCGACTCCTGCGCCGGCTGGCAGGGACGGCCGGTCAGCCGCGCGGTGTGGCCGCAGAGCGCTTCGGCCTCATCCAGCGTTTCCTCCCACCAGTACGTCATCCCGCGAATGAGATTGTTTCCGGTCAACAGCAGCTGCATGAATTCCGGGTCGGCGGCGGCCCCTTCCCAATCCACAGCGTAGCGGCGTTCACGCGCCGTGCCTGGTGCGTAGACTATGCTGACGTGCGGCGTTTCAGTTATTGCAGAATTCGAGTTGGCGATGTCGCGGAAATAGTCGATCTGGCCTCGCAGAAACGTGACGCCGGATCGATATTCGCCCAGCGCTTCGCGAAACGCGCGGTCGCCGAGACCGGACAGCATGCCTGCGCTGACGATTTCGTTATAGACGCCCTCGCTTGCCGAAAATGCCGGCAGGATGCCGCTCGAGACTGCGCCGCTCGTCATTGCATCCTCATCCATGTTCTCGAAATCGCGAGCGATCAGGCGCTCGATCGCTTCGGTGCGCTGCGCATTCAACGTGTCGTAAAACTCGACCATGGCTCTCAATTCACCGACGGCGTCCTCCACCTCGTCGTGCAGGCGATCCAGAAGCGCCGCTTCGCGCTCGGCCTGCGCCCGGCCTTCGGCCCAAGCATTGATCTGAAAGCCGATCACCACACCGGCGATGACGATGACAAATTCCACGCCGGCGGCGAGCCAGTTCTGGGTCTTCAACGCGCGGGAGAGGTTGTCGAAGATCATCAGTCCGCCCCCGCGCGCAGAGCATCAATCAGGTGCGAGGTGCTGCTCTCCAGGCGTCCAGCGGACACTCTTGTGTATTCTAGCAGTGACGTCATCGCGGCGAGGCGTCCAGCAAGGTCGGGGTTTTGCGACAGCGCAGCCCAGTCGGTCTCAAAACGCGTTGGGACTGGTTCAGCGATGCCGGGCGACGGGAATGCGGCTGAGACGGCTTCGAACGACAATGCCGGATACCGAGCGGACCAATCAATGTCGCCGAACGCCTGCAGCCCCGACTCGTTGCCTCTCAGCCCGCTCAAAGCGTCACGCCATTCGCCTATCGCCCTTTCAACCTGCGACCCTCGGATATGCCGTCTCATGCTCGCGTCATTGAGTTGATCAAGCGCGGTCGTATCCATGACCAGAACACGGCTGGGGATGCTGACCGCTTGCGTCATCAAGAAGTTGAGCTGTTCGGTGTCGGTTTGCTCGGAATACGCCGCCATCGCCCCACGCAAGGCGACCAGCTGGCGTATGTGCCGCTCAGTATCCGCAGAATAGTCTTCGATCGTTTCGAGGTTGGATTCCATTTCCACCGCGATCAGGCCGAGAAGCTCTTCGACCTGTCTCTCCTCAGCCCGGTTCTGAGCGATCTGGGAAATCTGAAAACCGATCACCACGCCGGCGATGACGATGACGAACTCAACCCCGGCGGCGAGCCAGTTCTGAGTGCGAAGCGCGCGGGATATGTTGTCGAGGATCATGGGGCCGCCCCAAGCCCGTGACGGCAGGCCAGCCCGCCTGCCGTCCAAGTGTGGCGCGTTCCGCGCTCGGCTGGCAAGGCCCGGTCTATCCGTCTAGACGCCTGCGGCGCACGCCCGCAAAACAAAACCGCCGCCCGGTTTCCCGGACGGCGGCTTTTCCGATCCTAGGATCGAAGAAAGGCTTAGATGTCCTTCAGGGCCGAGGCCGGACGGAAGGCCAGCTGGGTCTTGGCTTTGGACATCATCTTCTCGCCGGTGCGCGGGTTGCGCACTTCGCGCGCTTCGCGGTGCTTGGCGTGGAACGTGCCGAAGCCGGCCAGCTGGACGGAGTCGTCCTTCTTGGCCGCGTCCACCACCGCGTCGACCAGGGCGTCGATCGCATCGCCGGCTTGCGCGCGCGTGATGCCGGCTTTGTCGGAGATGGCTTTGGCGAGTTCGGATTTGTTCATGAGAGGTATCCCCCGTTTGTGGGTTTTTTTAAGCGCCGCGGGACCGTCCGTACCATCGGCGTCGTCCTTAGACCGCGCCATCAAGCGCGATTCTTAGGGCCGATTGCAAGGCTATACAGGCGATTTCGCTGATTTTGCCGAAATGGGCGGCTTGCAATAGCGCGTTATGGTAAACAAAACCCAGGAAATCCGGCCCGCTGTTTGCGTTTGGGAAACCATGACCCGAGATAGCGCACCATTCCTGAACAGACTCGCCAACACCGGCCTTGCGGTCGCCGTGACCGTGATGGGCTATGCTGGCTTCATGCACCTTTTCGGCCAGGATCTGCTCGCCTGTCTGGTGGGCGCGGTGCTGGGCGGCTTCACGCTCGGCCGGCTGACCCGGGCCGAGCGCGAAGCGCGCGCCGCGGTGCGCGATTAGACCTTCACCAGCATCTTGCCGATATTCTTGCCCTCAAACAGGCCCTGGAACGCCTCGGGGGCCTTGTCCACGCCCTCGTAGACGGTGTCGCGGGTCTTCACCTTGCCCGCCATCATCCAGCCGGACAGATCCTGGATGAACTGGTTCTGCAAGTCGAAATGATCGGACACGATGAAGCCCTGGATCATCAGCTTTTTCGCGACGATCTGGGTCATGTTGGTGGGGCCGGGCAGGGGGGTGTCGTCGTTATAGCGCGCGATCATCCCGCACGCGGCGATGCGGCCGTGCGCCTTGATCACGTCGAACGCGGCCTGCAGATGGTCCCCGCCCACATTCTCGAAATAGGCGTCCACGCCGCCCAGCGGCTTGGCCGCGTCGCGCACGGCTTTGGCGAGATCATCCTCAGCCTTGTAATCGACCACGGCGTCCGCGCCGATCTCGGTGCAGAAGTCGGTCTTCTCCTTACCCCCGGCGGTGGCGATCACGTTGGCGCCCATGGCCTTGGCGAACTGGATCCCCGCCGAGCCCACCGCGCCGGCGCCGGCGCTCATCCACAGCGTCTCGCCCTCTTTGAGATCGATGCAGCGCTTGATCCCCACATAGGCGGTCATGCCGGTGAGCCCGGCGACGCCCAGATAGGCTTCAGGCGGCAAAAGGTCGGCGTCCACCTTGCTCATCACGGCTGAAGCCGGGCCGGTCCAGCCTTCGCGCCAGCCCATCATGCTCATCACCCAGTCGCCCTCGGCGTAGTCGGGATGGTTCGATTTGACCACCTGGCCGACGGCGCCGCCTTCCAGGGGGGCTCCGATCTGGAACGGATCGATATAGGTCTTGATGCCGGTCATGCGCCCGCGCATGTAGGGATCGACGCTGAGCCAGGCGTTCTTGACCTGGACTTCGCCCTCGCCGGGATCGGGCAGGTCGACCTCGGCGAGTTCGAAGTACTCCGGCTTCACCGCCCCGAGGAAGTGCTGGGTCAGGCGGATTTCGCGGCTTTTCATGTCAAGGCTCTCCCATTTGCGTGGCCGCCTGCGAGGCGGCCATCATTTCGATCATTGAAAGACCATGGAGGTCGAAGATGATGGCGGCCACGCCGAACTGCAGGAAGCCGGCGATAAGGCCGGCTGGAATCGTGACGAAGAGCATCATGATCAGGAGGCCCGCCAGCCCAGGGACCCGAAGCTCCAGCATGCTTGCGCCGAGGCGTAGCAGGTGCGCGTAAAACACCAGATAGGCTAGCATCTGCAGGAACATGAAGACTTCAAGGCTATGGAGGCGCGCCGCCATCAACGGAATCGACACCAGGCTCGTGGCGTTGGTGGCGACCAGATAGATCAGGATATGCCCCCACCAGCTCAGCGACGGGCGCATGAGCTTTAAGGCGACGACGAAGCAGGAGGAGCTCAACACGATGATCGGCCAGATCAGGACGCCAAGCCACCGGTTTAGAGCGGTGTTCAGCGCTTCGGGATCACCCCCGTTGTCGGTGATGTACGCAAGTGCGCTTGCTTCGCCGCCTTCAGACGCCAGCGTCTGAAGATCTAAAACAAGCGGCGCGCCGAACAAGGCGGCGGCGCTCAGCATCAGGCCGCCAAGAGCGAAGAAGAGTTTCAGCTGAGAAATATGCGTTTCGGCGCGGTCAAATGCAGCCTGCGCCGCACGCCCGGGCCACAGCAGCGTGTCGCGCAGGGTGACTACGATCCGCCGCTCGATCCCGACCCCGGCCGCATCCGCGAGTTCGGTCAGCTTCGGCCCGGCCGGACCTTGCGCCGGTTTCTTGGTGTCATCGCTCATCGTCAGCCCCGCCCTTGGCTTCTGACACAATGAAGGGGGATGCACACCTGCGCAACGCCGGGAAACCAAACGTGACGCGCCCCGCCCGTTGCGCCGCGGGGCCGCGCGTGCTTCTTGCGCGGCCATGAGCGACCAGACCCAATCCTTGCGCGCCGGCGTCGTCGGCGCGGGCGTGTTCGGCGGCTATCACGCCTCCAAGTACGCCAGCTTCACCGGCGTCGAGTTTCTCGGCGTGTTCGATCCAGTTCACGACCACGCCGAAGCGCTGTGCGCCAGGCATGGCGGCGCGGCGTTCGAGAGCCTGCAGGCGCTCATCGAAGCGTGCGACGTGATCTCGGTGGCCAGCCCGGCGGTGTTCCACCATGACGCCGCGCGCCGGGCGCTGAATGCGAATAAGGCCGTGCTGGTGGAAAAGCCGCTGGCGGCGACGCTGGAGGAGGCGCGCGAGCTCGCCCAGCTCGCCGAACTCAACGCAGCGGCGCTGCGCGTCGGCCATCAGGAGCGCTTCGTCTTCGCCGCCATGGGTCTGTTCGGCGATCTGCCCCGGATCAAGGCGCTGGACGCGCGGCGCATGGGCGTGGCGAGCGCGCGCAATCTCGACGTCTCCGTCACGCTGGATCTGATGATCCACGACATCGATCTCGCCCTGGCGCTCGCCGGCGCGCGGCCCGACCGGATCGAGGCGCAGATGCTGGAGAACCGCGCCGGGCTCGCCGATCATATCAAGGCGGTGCTGCACTTCCCCGGCGGGGTGGAGGCGCGCCTTGAAGCCAGCCGCGTGGCGCCGGATCGCGACCGGGTGATGACGATCGATTATGACGGCGGCGCGCGCGTCGCGGTCGATTTCATCAAGCGCAGCTTCGACAATCCCGGCGCGCTGGCGCTCGATCGCGACTTCAACGAGTCTCCTATGGCGAAAGACAGCCTGGGCGCCAACGTGTCCGCTTTTGTGGATGCGGCGCGCGGCGGCGACAGCGGGCCGGCGGCCGACGGCGCGGCCGGGCTCGCCGCGCTCGAAGCCGCGCTGCGCATCGACGAGGCCTGCGGCTCGCGCTCGCGCGTTTGATTTCGCGCGCGCACGGGTCTAAAGCCAGCCGCCTTGCCCCACTCCAAGCGCCCACCGGCGCTGCAACCTGTTCGGCCCCGCCCCATGACCGTGAAAGTCCGCTTCGCTCCCAGCCCCACCGGCCGCATCCACGTAGGCAATGTGCGCACCGCGCTGATGAACGTCCTGTTCGCGCGCAAAGCTGACGGCGTGGTGCTTTTGCGCATCGACGACACCGATCTGGAGCGCTCCACGGCCGAATACGAGCAGGGGATCAAGGACGACCTCACCTGGCTGGGCCTGAAATGGGAGGAGAGTTTCAGGCAGTCTGAACGCTTCGACCGCTATGAGGCGGCCAAGCAGGCGTTGATCGACAAGGGGCTGCTCTATCCCTGCTACGAGACCGAGGACGAGCTTGATCGAAAGCGCAAGATCCAGCGCGCGCAAGGAAAGCCGCCGGTCTATGACCGCGCCGCGCTGTCGCTGAGCGATGAAGACAAGCGAAAGCTGGAAGCCGAAGGCCGCCGGCCCCACTGGCGCTTCAAGCTGTCCGGCGGACGCATCGAGTGGGCCGACCTGGTGCGCGGCGCGAGCCATATCGAGACCAGCTCTGTCTCCGACCCGATCCTGATCCGCGCCGACGGCAGCTATCTCTACACCCTGCCCAGCGTCGTCGACGACATCGAAGCGAACGTCACCCACATCATTCGCGGCGAGGACCACGTCACCAACTCCGCCGCCCAGATCGAGATTTTCGAGGCCGTCGGCGGCCAGGGCGCCGCGCCGGAAATGGGCCATTTTCCGCTTCTGGTGGGGCCGGACGGAGAGAAGCTCTCCAAGCGCCTGGGCTCGCTCGCCATTGCGGACATGCGCGAGATCGAGGGCTTTGAGCCCATGGCCGTGCTGTCTCTGCTGGCGAAGATCGGCACGTCCGACCCGGTGGACATCCGCACCAGCATTGATCAACTCGCCGGCGAGTTCGAGTTGTCGAAAATCTCGCGCACCCCGGCCAAGTTCGATCCGGCCGACCTGGAGCGCCTGAATGCGAAGCTCTTGCATATGCTGGAGTACGCCGAGGTGAAGGACCGCCTGCAGGGTCTGGACGCCGACGGCGGGGACGCCTTCTGGCATGCGGTGCGACCGAACCTCACCCGGCTGAAGGACGTCGCCGAATGGCGCCGCCTGGTGGACGGGCCGGTGGAGCCGGTGATCGAGGACTCCGGCTACGCCGCCGAGGCGGCCGCGCTGCTACCCGCCGATCCGCTGGGGCCGGACAGCTGGTCTGAATGGACGGGCGCGATCAAGGAGAAGACCGGACGCAAGGGCAAGCAGCTCTTCATGCCCCTGCGCCTGGCGCTCACAGGCCAGCCGCGCGGCCCCGAAATGAGCGAGCTTCTCCCGCTGATCGGCGCGGAGACGGCGAAGAAACGGCTGGCGGGCGAGACGGCTTGAACCGTTTAAGCTCGGCGCCTGCACCCGCGCTCGCGACGGCGAGGCGACCCGGCTCCCGGCTTGATCACGGCGTTACAGCCCCCCTCGCCCGGCTGAGCGGGGAGAGGCTGGGATAGAAGGGTGCGGGTCGCGGGACCAGGCGCTGCGTTCACGCCGCTGCCGGCGGCGCCTCAGCGCTCCAGCGCCGCCACCAGAAACGGAAGGCTCTCATCCATGCGGTAGTCGATGCCGGAATGGTCGTCGGGGAATTCCTCATAGCGGTGCTGAACGCCCATCTCCTGAAGCCGCTTGTGCAGGCGGCGCGCGCCGTAGACGAGGTCGTACTGGTCCACGTCGCCGCAATCGATGAACAGGCCTTTGAGCTTGTTAAGCGCGTCGCCTTTCTCCTCCACGATGACCAGCGGATCGAAGGCGAGCCAATTCGCCCAGCGGGCCTGGTCTCGCTCGCAGGTATGAAGATCCACCGGCAGGCGCACCCCGAAGCGGTTTTCCGGGCAGGGGTCGTAGCTGGCGGCCATGGCGAGCGTCATCAGGACATGGATGTCGCTCCCCTTCGGCTTGGGGTCGGCTTCCAGCTTTTCGATGAAGGCGTCGACGGAGCCGGCCTTGGCGATGGCGCGCAGCGCTGCGGGAAAGTCGCGCGCATAGGCCAGCTCGAAGTCCATATCGCCGGAATGGCACGCCGCCGCAGCCCAGAAATCGGCGTGTAACAGCGCGTGAACGATGGCGCCGTAGCCGCCTGAGCTCTTGCCGAACACCGCGCGCCGGCCCTCGCCGCCGCAGGAAAAGCGCGCCTCCACCGCAGGAACGAACTCGGTAAGGAGGATGTCCTCCCACGGCCCCATGGCCGCGGAGTTCACATACTGATTGCCGCCAAGCCGGGTGAAGCAGTCGGGAAACGCCACCACCGCCGGGCCCATCGCGCCTGACCCGAACAGCCGGTCAAGGCGCTCAGGCACGCTCTCGCCGAAATTCTTCCAGTTGGTGTGCGACAGCCCGCTGCCGGTATAGCCGGCGAGATCCACCAGCAAAGCAAGCCCGGCGCCGTCATGGCCGTGGGGCGTGTAGACGTCGATCGCGCGCGTCGTCGGGTCACCGAGCAGATTGCCCTTGAGCAGTTCGGAGCGAACATTGATGCGGTGCACGGTTCCGGCGGGAAAATCGTGGCGGGCGGTCATTGGGGGCTCCTTTTCGCGGTGTGGCGCGGAGCCTAGGGGGCCGGCGGGGTGGTTTGAACCCTTAAAACGGCCCTTTCATCCCGAACGGCGGATTGAAACCCGGCGGCAGGCCCATGCCCTTGGTGGCTTCGCCCATGACCTGGGCCTGGGCCTCGTCGGCCTTGCGCTTGGCGTCGGCGTGGGCGGCCTTGATCAGGTCTTCAAGCACCTCGGCTTCGTCCTTGTCGATGACGGAGGGGTCGATGGTGAGGCCGCGCATCTCGCCCTTGGCGGTGAGCGTGACCCTGATCATGCCGGCCCCGGATTCGCCCACGACCTCGAGATCCTCGAGCTTCGACTGGGCTTCGGTCATGCGCTTTTGCATTTCCTGGGCCTGCTTCATCAGGCCGGCGAGGTCCTTCATCGCGAGGTCTCCTGGCGTTGCGCGCCGGGCGTGCCGGCGTCGTCTTCAGTGTCGAATTCCGGCGCCGCGTCCACGCTGACCAGTTCGGCGCCGGGAAACAGGGTGAGCGCCTTGATCATTGCAGGATCGCGCATGATCGCAGCCTGGCGCTCCTCCCGCTCGCGGGCGCGGCGTTCGGAGACGGTCTCTCCGCCGCCCTTGGCGGTGGCGTCCACCAGCCAGCGCTGGCCGGTCTGCTCGGATAGAAAGCTGGCGATGCGCCCGCCCAGCGAAACCGGCGGCGTGCCGGCAGGCTCAAACGAGAACCGCCCGGGCCGGATCGAGACCGGACGCACATGGCGCTCAATGTCGAGCTTCAGATTGATGTCGCGGCTGGCCTCCACCAGGGCGAGGAACGCCTCCACCGTAGTGGGGCCGGGCGCAGGATCGGGCGCGGTGTCTGGCGGCGCGGGGTGCACGGGCGACTCCGCGCGCGGCGATCCGGCGCGGGCGCTCGGCGCGGTGGACGCCTCGGCCGACGGCCCTGGCGCGGCGCCGGAGGGCGCGGCCTCGCCGGCGCCGGAGGCTTTCGCGGCGGCGAGAAGCCGCGCGGCGTCCTCAGGGCTTGGAAGGCTTGCGGCCGCCATCAGGCGGATCACCGCCATCTCCGCGGCGCTCACCGGGTCGGGCGCGGAGCGCACATCGTCAAGGCCGGTAAGCGCGGTCTTCCACAGCCGCCCGAGACCGGCGAGCGACTGCGCCTGCGACAGCTTGGTCAGGCGCTCCACCGTCTCCTTGGCTTCGGCCAGGTCGGCGTCTTCTCCAGCCGCCTTGATCCGGCTCATGGCGTGCAGGTGATCAAGCAGGTCGCGCATCAGCACCTGCGGATCGGCCCCGGAATCATACTGATGGCGCAGCTCGTCGAGCGCGTCCTTGGCGCGGGCCTCCAGCGCGGCCTCCAGCAGGTCCAGCACCCGCGAGCGGTCGGCGAGGCCCAGCATGTCGCGCACCATGGCCGCCGTGACCGGGCCGTCCTCGCCTTCGCCCTGCACGATCGCCTGGTCCAGCAGAGACAGCGCGTCGCGCACCGAGCCTTCGGCGGCGCGGGCGATGGCGGCGAGGCCCTCGCGCTCCACGTTCGCGTTTTCCTTGCCGCAAATGCGGTCCAGATGATCGGTGAGCACCTCGCGGTCGACGCGCTTGAGGTCAAAGCGCTGGCAGCGCGACAGCACGGTGACCGGCACCTTGCGGATTTCAGTGGTCGCGAAGATGAACTTCACGTGGGGCGGCGGCTCTTCCAGCGTCTTCAAAAGCGCGTTGAACGCCGAGGTCGACAGCATGTGGACCTCGTCAATGATGTAGACCTTGTAGCGCGCGCTCACCGGGGCGTAGCGCACGCCCTCCAGGATCTCGCGAATATCGCCGATGCCGGTGCGGCTGGCGGCGTCCATCTCCATCACGTCCACATGGGCCGAGCGCGCAATCGCGGCGCAGTGGCGGCCGGGCGGATCAAGGCTGATGGAGGGCGCGTCGTGGCTTTCGGTCTCGTAATTGAGCGCGCGGGCGATGAGGCGCGCGGTGGTGGTCTTGCCGATCCCGCGAACGCCGGTGAGCATGTAGGCGTGGGCGATGCGCCCGGCGGCGAACGCGTTTTTCAGCGTGCGCACCATGGGCTCCTGGCCGATCAGGTCTTCAAAGGTCTGCGGACGGTATTTGCGCGCCAGCACCTGATAGCCGGGATCCGGAGCAGCTGGCGCATCCATGCCCGGCAGGGCGGGACCGGGATCCTCGGCGGGAGCGAGTCCTTCGGACGCGCCGTCCATGTCAGTTTGATCGTCGTCCATCATGGCGCAATCCGTCCTTAAGCGCGCCGCGCGCAGGCGCGGCGACTCTTCACACCCGGCAGGGTAAAGACTGGAGGAAGGCGGCGGAAGACCGAACGGCGACCCGAAGCGAAACTCGTTACGGCTGCTTCCTTCCGGACCTGACCGGGTTGGCGAGAGCTCCGTCCGCCGCCGGCCTTCCTGGAGCGCAATATCGAGGTTCGCCGCCGGCGAATCAAGCGCTGCGGTCAGAGGCGGTCTTTAAAGCGCCTCGCGCGCCTCGGCGAGAAACGCTGCGTGCTGGTCCAGAAGCGCGATCAGGCGCACGTCGCCGCTTTCGGCCACCAGCCGGTCGCGCCAGGCCGACACCAGGCGCGCCTGGCCTTCCAGCCAGTCGGCCAGGGGAGACTCAGGGCGGGCGGCGCCGGGCGTCAGGCGCTGGGGCAGGGCGTGCAGAACGGCGGACATGGCGAGGCTCCGATCAGTTATGTAACTGAGAAGCATTCTCATAAAGTTTGACTGCGAGCGCAAGGCGCTTGCGGCGATCCGGCGCAGGTGTCCGCCCAAAACAAAACCCCCGCGCCGGAAGCGCGGGGGGTTCGTTCACGCCGGCCGTGAGGCCGAGGCGATTAGAAGCGGCGGATGTAGGCGATGCCGTAGCTGTCGAGGGCTTCGTCGTCGCCCTCGAAGCGGGTGTAGTCGAGGCGCACGCCGTTCGGGCCGCCGAAATAGAACTCGCCGCCGACGCCGAGCGCGAAGCCGTCGACATCTTCAGCCACGGTGACGCCCATGGCGCTGCCTTCGACGGTGATCGTGCCGTAGCCCGCGCGGACGAACAGATTGCTCATGCTGTCCTCGCCGACCGGAAGACGGCCGACGACGAACGCGGCCGCGCCGAAATCGGCGGAGATGTCCACTTCGCCCACCGGCGGGCCGGCGTCCACGGACTCATCGACGACGCCGACGTGCAGGTCGGCTTCAACGCCCCAGTAGCGGGAGAAGTCGACGCCGCCGCGCGCGGTGATCGCGCCGAGCGTGGCGCCTTCACCGTCGAGTGCGGTGTAGCCGAGGCCGAGGTGGAAAGACTGTTCGGTGGCCTGAGCCGAAGCCGCGGAGGTCACGGCGACCGCCGCGATGGAGGCCAGAAGAATGGTGCGCATGGGAACTCCCCCTGAGTTGAATTGTCGGATTCCCATATATCGATTTCTTCAAATTGCATACATAAAGATATGCTCACGCTGCGCGAGCCTGGTGCAATGAAAAACCCCCGCGCTCAGCACGCGGGGGTTTGTATCGCTTCGGGAGAGACGCAGAGGGGAGGGCGCGGCCCGCCCGAAGCGCTTTCGGCTTAGAAGCGGCGGACGTAGGACACCGAGAAGCCGTCGGCTTCGGCGTCGTCTTCAAACTCGTAGCGGGTGTATTCGCCGCGGATCGCGTTGGCGCCGAAGGCGTACTCGCCGCCGGCGCCGAAGGCGAAGCCGTCCGCGTCGTCAGAGCCGAAACCTTCCAGTTCCAGCTCGGCCACCACATAGCCCGCACGCGCGAACGCCGTGACGGTCTCTGACAGCGGGTAGCGGGCCTTGGCGAACGCGCCGACGCCGTAGTTCAGCGAGGCGTCAAGGCCGCCGAAATCTTCGTCGCCGAGGCCGATCAAGGCTTCGCCTTCAACGCCGAAATACGCGTTGAAGTCATAGCCGCCGCGCACGGTCAGCGCGTCGAAGTCAAGGCCGTCAGTGTCCAGATAGGTGTAGCCGGCGCCCAGCGAGAAGCCGGTGTCGGCGGTTTGCGCCGAAGCGGCGGACGCGGCGAGCAGAGCCGCGGCGGAGGCGAGGAGGAGGGTTTTCATAATCGTAGTCCTTTGTCTTGGAGGGCCCGGATCTGTCGCCCGGGTCGCCGGCAGAGGTGCGCCTGGGATCCGCGCGCCACAAGCGGCTGGCGCAGGTCGTGAGCGCATGACAGTCATGCCTGTGGCGAACAAATCGCGCACCGAGGCGGAAATGCGGCGAAGGTCGGCCGTGAAAAAGGACAAGATTTCATCGCGGTAATGAATTCGCGCTCTGTTCCCTATCCGCCATGGGGCGAGTCGTCGTCTCACTTCGCCCTGTGGCGCGCGTCGGCGCCGGAACGCTGCAATAAAAAACCCCCGCGCCGGCGGCGCGGGGGGCGTGGGCGAGGCCCGCAAAAGGTCGCCGGCGTGCGGCGTCGCCTTAGAAGCGGCGGATGAGGCTGACGGAGACGCTGTCCGCGTTGGAGTCATCGCCATAGTCGTACATCGTGTACTCGCCGCGCGCGGAGAATTCCTCGTTGATCGCGATTTCGGCGCCGACGCCGTAGGCGTTGCCGTCAGTGTCGTCGGACGTGGTGAAGGTGGGGAACCCGGCTTCGATCTCGGTCCAGACATAGCCGGCGCGGGCGAACGCAGAAAACCGCTCGGTGAACGGATAGTGCGCCTTGAAGAAAATGCCGAGGCCGTATTGCAGCGAGGTGTCCACGTCCACAGGAACCATGATGCCGGTTGCAAGGTCCTCGACCATCACGGTGACGGTTTCTTCGTTGAGTCCCGCGATCGCTTCACCTTCGATCCCGAAAAATTTGTGGAAGTCATAGCCTCCGCGAACGGTGACCGCGTGGAACTCGGCGTCATCAAAGTCGAGGAAGGTGTAGCCGCCGCCGAGCTTGAACTGGCCCTGGGCGTCCTGAGCCGAAGCGGCGGATGTGGCGAGCAAGGCGGCGGCGGAGGCGAGAAGGATCGTTTTCATTTTGATGTTCCCCTAGATGGTGTTGTGCAAGCGTGAGCTGGCTTGCTTATGAGTTGCCTCGCTCCGACGTTGTTCACAAGAGCATTTTGCGCGAACTCGTGTTGGTCATGCGTCGGGTGTTGCGGGGAAGGCGCAGTGGGCTTGAGGGGCGTCCTTATTTTGTATGGTCGGCGGCTTGGTGCGCGCCTTGGCGGGTTCATAACCGGAATGGCCGCCGAATAGCGGCTGCGAACGGTTCATTGCTTCAACGCTGGCGTCGGTCCGCCGCGCGCGCTAGGGCTTGGGGCCATGACCCTGACCTTCACCAACTCCCCGCTCGATTTCAGCGATCTCAGGCGTTCCGATCCGGACTGGATCGCGGACCGGCGCGCCTCCAAGCAGGCGAAGGCCGTCCTGTTCTCCGGCGGCGATCTGGCGCAGGACGAGCGCGGCGCGCCCATGGTCGTGCCCGCCCGGCGCACCTCAATGACGCCGATGAAGCGGCCCGGCCTGGTCTTTCTGGGTTTGCAGGACGATACGGCCTGGTTCGCCGGCGCGCTGGAGGACGGGGTGGCGCCGGCCGGGCCGGACTTTCGCATGAGCGCCATCGACGCCGATCCGGATTTCGCCTGCATCATCGGGCGCGCGCGCGCCCTTTTGCAGTGGCATGGGCGCCGGCGCTACTGCTCCAACTGCGCCGGGGAGAACCAGCCGCGCGACGGCGGGCTGAAACTGGTGTGCGGATCCTGCGGGATGGAGCACTTCCCCCGCGTCGATCCCAGCGTGATCATGCTGCCTTACGCGGGCGACACATGCGTGCTGGGCCGTCAGGCGCGCTGGCCGCAAGGGCTCTACGCCACGCTGGCCGGCTTCATGGAGCCGGGCGAGACCATAGAGGAAGCTTGCGCGCGCGAGGTGATGGAGGAGATCCACCGCCCCGTGGTGAAGGCGGAGTATGTCGCCAGCCAGCCCTGGCCGTTCCCCTCCTCTTTGATGATCGGGCTCATGGCCGAGATCGAGCCGGGCGAGGTGACCCCTGACGATGACCTGGAGGATGCGCGCTGGTTCACCCGCGAGGAGGTGCGCGCGCTTTACCGCGATATGGACGTGGCGCGATTCGCGCCGGCGAATTTCTCCATCTCACGCCTGCTCATCGATCGCTGGCTGGACGCGTCGGATTGAGGCGCGACGCCGTGACGCGTGGTGCGCGGCGCGGCGCACGTTAGCTAGTCAACCGCGGCAATCGGTTGCCACGTGCGGCGGGGCGTGCCAAACACCCGCGCGATCATGACACTAATGACCTCGTGAGGACGCTGATGGGCGATCTGTTCTTCAATAAAGTGGCCGGTGCGGTTCTGGCGATCTTTCTTCTGATCCTGGGGCTGTCCACCTTGGCGGACGGGCTGTTCCACACCGAGGAGCCCGAGCGCCCGGCCTATCCGGTCGACATGGCCGTGCTGGAAAGCGCGGCGGGCGCCGAGGAAGAGGAAGAGCAGGGCCCGCCTGATTTCGGCGTGCTCCTGGCCGGCGCGGACGTCGGCGCGGGCGAGCGCGTGGCGCGCCGCTGCGCCAGCTGCCACACCTTCGAGGAAGGCGGCGCGGACGGCACCGGCCCGCACCTGTGGGACGTGATGGGCCGCGACGTGGCCGAGGTGTCCGGCTTCAACTACTCCCAGGCGATGAACGAATACGCCGAAGGCGGGACCGAGTGGGGCTTCCAGAACATGTACGACTATCTGGAGAACCCGCGCGGCTACGTGCCCGGCACGGCGATGAGCTTCGCCGGCCTGCGCCAGCAGGAGGACCGGGTCAACCTGATCGCGTATATGCGCACCCTGTCCAACGACCCGATCGCGATCCCCGAGCCGCGTGAGAGCGAAGCCCCGGCGGACGCTGAGGGCGAAGTCGCCGCGGGCGAAAGCGCCGAAGCGGCGGGCGACGCCGCGCCTGAAGGCGAAGAGGCCGCGTTCGAAGACATTGAGGGTGAAGGCGGCGAAGGCGGCGACGAGACCGGCTTCGACCCGATCGAAGGCGACGGCGAGCCGCAGGACGGCTAGGCACGCTTTCAGAGCCGATCAAGAAGGGCGCGTCCGCCGGGCGCGCCCTTTTTCTTTGCGCGGACTGTGTGTGCACAGGGTCAGCGCGGCAGGATCGCGCCGCTGGTCTGGGCGGCGACCGGCTGGATGTGGAGATAGCGGTCTTCGTATTCCGCGATCGTTTCCAGCTCTTCAAGGTGAAGGATCTTGATGTGGCGTTCGGCCAGCGCGATGCAGCCCTTGTCGCGCAGCGTCTTCAACGAGCGCGAGACATGCACCCGCGACAGGCCCAGCGCGTCGGCGATGACGGCGTGGCTCACCGGGAAGTCCAGCTCGTGATCGTGGGTTCCGGTGGTCAGCAGCTGCCGGCGATAAAGCTCCAGGATCAGAAAGGCGATGCGGGTCACCGCCGGCTGGCGGCCCAGCTGGACGATATGCTCGCGCAGGATCGCCTCCTCCACCACCGAAGCCCAGAGCAGCGCGTTGAAGATCGCCGGCCGCTCGCCGGCGGCTTCCGTGAAGTCCTCGGCGCGCGCCTCGAACAGCTTCACCTGGCTTAAGGCCGAAACGGTGTGGTCGGAGCGCGTGCTCACCAGGCCCTGAAGGTCGAAAAATTCGCCGGGCAGGATGAAGTTGACGATCTGGCGCTCCCCGTTGCGCAGACGGCGATAGCGGCAGGCCCAGCCCTCTTCGATCCAGAACACTTTCTCTAAGCGTTCGTCCTCGCGCGCGATCACCATCGCAGGCTCGTAGACGCGCTGGCGCGTGGGCAGGTCGGACAGGGCCTGGCGGTCGTCGTCGCTGAGCCTGACATAGGCGTCCAGGCGGCGCAGAAAGGCTGTAAGCATGGGTTGCAAGGTCTCCAGTGGGGGGGTGAGCCTAGCACCGCAGGGCTTCGCTGCAAAACCGCACGGTCCGGTCCGGCGAAGGCGCACAGGCGCGCTTGACTCCGCCCCGCCTTGGAACAAAAATAGAACACACCAGATTGGAAAGCCCGCCGGACCTTGTGCGCCGGCGGCGTATCGACCACGCGCTTTAACGGGAGAGCGTCCCATGAGCCGCGCCGCTTTTGAGCGCGAGAGCGAGCCTTTGCGCGCAGCGCCCGCCCGCAGGGCCGGGCCGGCGCGCCTGGCTGCGCTGAAGGCGAAGATCGCCGCCCTGGAGGCGGAGGGAAACACCTTCGTGCAGCCCGGCCGGCCCCGGCTGGAGGCGCCGCGATCGGACCCGGCCGCGGCCGGCGAAGATCGGCTGGCCCAGTTCCGGGCGAAGGCCGGGCTGCATGATCTGCGCCCTGAAACCTATCTCGACGCGCCGGCGGCCTATGCGTTTGCGGTGCGCTGGCTGGCGGGGCTTGCCCCGGACCGGCTCCTGGTCTGGGTGCGCGCGGCCGGAGAACGTCGGCTCGATTTCGGCGCGCCGAGCCCTGACGGGCTGAAACAGGCCGGGGTTGATCCGGCCCGGCTCATGCGCATCGACGCCAGGCCCGGCGCGGACGCGCTGTGGGCCATGGAGGAGGCGCTCAAAGCCGGCGCGCTGGTCTTCGGCGAAGCCGGAGCGGCGAAGGGCTACGACCTCACCGCCTCGCGCCGGCTGCACGCAGCGGCGAAGGCGAACGGCGGGCAGATCCTGGTGGCGCGCGCCCATGACGCGGACGGGACCAGCGCCGCGCTCACCCGCTGGCGCATCGCCGCCGCGCCCGGCGCGCCCGCGCCCTGGCGCGGGGCGGGGGGCTTGTCCGGGCTTGGAAGCCGGAAACTCATCGCCGTTCTGGAGCGCCGCCGCGGCGGCGCGCCGGACCGGTTCGAACTGGAATGGGACGATGATGCGCTACGCCGCCTTGAGCCTGCCGCGCTGGCCGACCGAGCGCCTCAAGCCGCGACCGGCTGACAGCGAAGACGCGCCCTTCGTCCTCACCCTCGCCGGAGCGGGGGGAGAGCGCCTGCACGCGCTGACGCCGAACGCCGAGGCGGCCGGGCTCAAACCGGCCATGGGCGTGGCCGACGCCCGCGCGCTCGCCCCCCGGCTGCAGGCGCGCGCGGCCGATTCCGACGGGGACCGGGCGGCGCTGGTGCGGTTTGCGCGCTGGTGCGGCCGGTTCTCGCCGTGGACCGCGCCGGACGCCGCCGCGCCGGGGCTGGACGGCGTGCTGCTGGACATCACCGGCTGCGCGCAGGTGTTCGGCGGCGAGGACCGGCTCATGGATCAGCTGGTGGGCGAGGCGCGCGCTTTGGGGCTGACCGCCAGCGCGGCGGCCGCGCCCACCATTGGGCTCGCCTGGGCGCTGGCGCGCACGAAAGCACCCCACGCCAAGCGCGGCTGGGTGAGCGTGGCGACCGCGCGCCCGGCGCTTGACTCGGTTCCGGTGGAGGCGCTGCGCATCGGCGATGCGGCGGCGAAGCTGCGCCGGTTCGGCCTCGCCACGGCGGGCGATCTCCTGGGCCTGCCCCGCGCCGCGCTCGCCAAACGCTTCGGTCTGGAGCTGGTGCGCCGGCTGGATCAGGCCGCCGGGTCTGAACGCGAAACGCTGACGCCGCTAAAGCCCCAGACCGATTTGCGCGCCCGCGTGCGCTTCGCCGAGGCTTTGCAGACCCAGGACGCGATCAAGGCGGCGGCCGCTCGCGCCATTGAAAAGCTGTGCGGCGCGCTGAAAACCGAAGGCCTGGGCGCCACGCGCCTGCGCCTGACGCTCTACCGGGTGGACGGAGCCGCGAAAGACTTTCTCGTCGGCGCCGCGGCGCCCAGCCGGGATGCGGCCCATCTCTCCCGGCTCATGGCCGAACGGCTGGAGCGCTCCGGCATTGATATCGGCTTCGGGATCGATCTTGTGGAGGCCGGCGCAGCGCTCGCCCGCCGGCTCGATCACGCCCAGACCGACCTCACCGGCGAGGCCGGCGCCGGCTCCGACGCCGCGCGCCTTGCAGACCGGATCAATGCGCGCCTGGGCGAGCGCGCCGCGCGCCGCGCCCGGCCGGGAAACAGTCACATCCCCGAACGCGCCGCAGCCTGGACCGGCGCCGGCGCGCCGCCCGCGCCCTGGCCGGACCGGCCCGAGCGCCGGCCCTTGCTGATCTTCGACCGGCCCGAACCGGCCGAGGCGGTGGCGGAAATTCCCGACGGCCCGCCGCGCCGCTTCACCTGGCGCCGGGTCCGCCACACGGTCGCGCACGCCGAAGGCCCCGAACGCATCGCGCCGGAATGGTGGCGCGCCGCGCCGGGCTCCGGCGCGGGCAAGGTGCGCGACTATTTCCGCGTGGAGACCGGAGAGGGGCGCCGCTTCTGGCTTTATCGCGAGGGTTTGTACGGCCGCGAAACCGACCACCCCGCCTGGTTCGTGCACGGGGCGGGGTGATGGAGAGGATTTCGGGCGCCCACGCGATGTCCTCCCCTGCTTGCGGGGGAGGTGGTCGCGAAGCGACCGGAGGGGGCGGCGCCGGCTTTAAAGGTCGCGCAGCCCCCCTCGGTCCTTCGGACCACTCCCCCCGTAAACGGGGGGAGACACCCCGACGCGCCGCCACAGACCGCCTCCCATGACCGGTTTCGCAGAGCTTTGCGCCGCCACGAACTTCTCCTTCCTGCGCGGCGCCAGCCACCCCCATGAAATGGTGGAGACCGCCGCCGCGTTGGGGATCGAGGCGCTGGCGGTGGCCGACCGCAATACGCTGGCCGGCGTGGTGCGCGCGCATCTGGCGGGCAGGGAGCACGGGGTGAAGATCCTGATCGGCGCCCGGCTGGTGACGGCGGAGGGGGTGGAGGTCGTGTGCCTGCCGCGCACCCGCACCGCATACGCCCGGCTGTCGCGCTTTCTTAGCGATGCGCAGTTCGCGGGCGAGCCGGGCGAGCCGGATGTGCGCCTGTCGGCCGCGGGCGAGCAGCTGGGCGAAGACCAGACCCTCATCCTTATTCCGCCGCCGCAGGAGGATGCGCACTGGACCAGCCGCGCCGAAGCCTTCATCCGAGCGAGCGCCAGCCCGGCCCATCTCGCGCTGGTGCGCCGATTCGACGGGCGCGACGGGGCGCGGCTCCTTCGCCAGACCCGGCTCGCGCAAGGGCTGGGCGTGGACACCGTGGCCACCACCGATGCGCTTTATCACATGCCCGAACGCAGGCTTTTGCAGGATGTGGTCACCTGCATCCGCGAGCATGTGCGCATCGACGAGGCCGGCCGCCTGCTGGAGGCGAACGCGGAGCGCCATCTCAAGCCCGCGCGCGAAATGCTGCGCCTGTTCGCCGGGTATGAAGAGGCGGTGGCGCGCACCGCGGCGCTCGCCGATCAGATCAAGTTCTCCCTCACCGAGCTGGTCTATGAATATCCCGACGAGGTGATCGGCGCGGGCGAAACCCCCATGCAGACCCTGCGCCGTCTCACCAGGGAGGGCGAGGCCCGCCGCTGGCCGGACGGGACGCCGGAGAAGACCCGCCAGGCGATCGACTACGAGCTTGGACTTATCGAGCAGCTCGATTACGCCAGCTATTTCCTCACCGTTTATGATCTCATCCGGTTCGCGCGCTCCCAGGGCATATTGTGCCAGGGCCGGGGTTCGGCGGCGAACTCGGCGGTGTGCTTCGCCATCGGCGTGACCGAGGTGGACCCCTCCAAGATCGATCTTCTGTTTGAACGCTTCGTGTCGGCTGAACGCGGCGAGCCGCCTGATATCGACGTGGATTTCGAGCATGAGCGCCGCGAGGAGGTGATCCAGTACGTTTATGAGAAGTACGGGCGCCGGCGCGCCGGCATGACGGCGGTGGTCAATTGCTATCGCCCGCGCGGCGCGATCCGGGAGGCGGGCAAGGCGTTTGGTTTGTCGGGTGACGTCATCGCGGCGCTGTCGAAAGCCGTGTGGGGCTGGCGCGAGGGGATCACCGATCAGGTGATAAGAGACGAGCTTGGGCTTGATCCCGACAGCCCGGCCCTGCGCCGGGCGTTGGGCGCGGCGCGCGCCCTGCAGGGTTTTCCACGCCATCTCTCCCAGCATCCCGGCGGGTTCGTCATCACGCTTGGACGCCTGGATGAGATCGTGCCGGTGCGCCGCGCCGCCATGCCCGAACGCACCGCCATCGAATGGGACAAGGAGGATATCGAGGCGCTGGGCCTGATGAAGGTGGACGTGCTGGGCCTTGGGATGCTCACCGCGGTGAGCAAAAGCTTCGACATCATCGCAGACGCCTATGGCCGCGATCTGGCCGTAGCCGACCTGCCGGCTGAAGATCCCCGCGTCTACGACATGATCTGCAAGGCCGACACGCTGGGCGTCTTCCAGATCGAGAGCCGGGCGCAGATGACCATGCTGCCGCGGTTAAAGCCGCGCACCTTCTATGATCTCGTCATTGAGGTGGCGATCGTGCGTCCCGGCCCCATTCAGGGCGACATGGTCCACCCCTATCTGCGCCGCCGCGAGGGAAGGGAGGTGGTGGACTATCCCTCGCAAGCGCTGAAGGACGTGCTGGGCAAGACGCTGGGCGTGCCTTTGTTTCAGGAGCAGGCGATGAAGATCGCCATCGTCGCGGCCGGGTTCACGCCTTCAGAGGCCGACAAGCTTCGCCGCTCCATGGCCGCTTTCCGGCGTTCGGGCACGATCCAGGAAATGGGCGAGAAGCTCGTCTCGGGCATGATCGCCAACGGCTATGAGCGCGATTTCGCCGAGCGCTGCTTCAAACAGCTGGAAGGCTTCGGCGAGTACGGCTTTCCCGAAAGCCATGCGGCGAGCTTCGCGCTCATCGTCTACGTCTCATGCTGGATCAAGCGGCATTATCCGGACGCGTTTCTCGCCGCCCTGCTGAACAGCCAGCCGCTCGGCTTCTACGCCCCGGCCCAGCTGGTGCGCGACGCGCGCGAGCATGGCGTCGTCGTGCGCCCGTCAGACGTCAATCATTCCGATTGGGACTGCACGCTGGAGCCGCTGGAGCCCTTTGACGGTCCGCCCGCCACGCCCGAAGGCGGGGCGCGCCGGGCGGTGCGGCTGGGGCTTCGCCAGATCAAGGGGCTTTCCGAAATCACCGCCGCCCGCGTCATGGCCGCGCGCGCCGAAGGCGGGGCGTTTGAAAGCGTGGAGGATCTGGCGCGCCGTGCGCGCCTGCAACGCGGCGAGACCGACCGGCTGGCGGCCGGGGACGCCTTCGGCTCGCTGAGTTCCAGGCGCGAGGCGGGCTGGCGCGCGCTCGCCCAGTCCGGCCCCGACCTGCCGCTGTTTCAGGCCGGCGGCGAGCGCCATGCGCCGGACCTTTCCGGCGCGCGCCTGCCGGTGATGAGTCTCTCAGAAGAGGTGGCGCGCGATTACGCGACGCTGTCGCTGTCGCTCAAAGCCCATCCGGTGAGCTTTCTGCGCCCGGCGATCGCGGAGGCGGGCTATCGCACCTGCGCCGATCTTCAAAGGGCGCGCAACGGCGCGCGCGTGGGCGTGGCCGGCTTGGTGCTGGTGCGCCAGCGGCCGGGATCGGCCAAGGGCGTGATCTTCGCCACGCTGGAAGATGAGACGGGCGTGGCCAACGTCATCATCTGGCCGAACATGTTCGCGCGCTTCCGGCGCATCGTCATCGCCGCCAAGTTTCTGGCCGTCACCGGCAAGCTGCAGCGTGAGGGCGACGTCATCCACCTGGTCGCCGATCAGCTGGTGGACTGGACGGCTTCGCTGGCGGCCTTGAGCGCGGGCGGGCTCGATAACGCTTTTGCGCGCGCCGACGAGATCGAGCGCCCGGGCGCCGATCCGCGCGAGAAACCCAAGCGCGGCCAGGGATTCGCCACGCCCGGCGCGGAGATCATCCCGGCCAGCCGCGATTTTCACTAGGCTTGCAAGCGCGCTTCGCTCGCGCCGCGCCGGGGTCCCGCCTGGTTGGCTTCACCGCTTGAAACCGGCGCGGGGCCGAGGCCGGGCGGCGCCCATGACGTCGCGAGCCCGAACCGATCTCAAAGCCCTTGGGAGGAAAAGGGCTTGATCCCGCCTTGAAAACCAAATGATATACCATTTGGACCGAGCGGTGATGCAACGCCGCCCAAGGAGGAGACAGACGGATGAAGACCCTGATCGCCGCGCTGGGCGTGGCCGCGTTCGCCGCATCGACCGCTTCCGCCCAGGAGCGCTTGAGCTTCGACAACCCCGAAGACGTGCTGGAGATGAACCGCAAGATGGGCTGCTCCACCGTCGATGGGGAGGCGGTGACCTATTACTGGAACGGCTACGCCTATTCGCGCCGCGCCGGCGAGCGCGACCGCCGCCTGTTCAAGGTGGAGGGCATGAACACCCGCGCCTGCGTCACCGTGGAGCACGAAGAGTACGGGACCGGCTACAAGCTGGTGAGCCGGGAGCTGCTGCTCTATCTCGACCCGGAAACGAACGAAATCCTGTCCACCTGGGGTAATCCGTGGACCGGGGAGACCGTGGAGGTGCTCCACGTGGCCAACGACCCGGTGAATTTCGGGCCCAACTACGCCAACGGTCCGCGCGGCCCGGCCCAGTTCCGCGGCCAGATTCAGGGTGACGACTGGTGGCAGACCATCACGGTTCCCCTTTGGTACCCGAACCCGCTCGCCAGCGAGTTCGAAGCCGAGATCGGCGGGACCTACCACGCCACTGAAATGTTCAACTATTTCGGCTCGGTGGAGGATCTCACCGACCCCACGCGCACCACGGCGGACACCGAGGTGGGCTGGGTGCGCCAGTCCGACTGGCTGCCCTGGATGAAGATGAACGGGCGCGACGGCGTGATCTACTTCCACACCGCGGGCACGAAGCTCGACAGCTATGACGAGCTGCCTGAGTGGTTCAAGGACGAGATCGACCGCCACTATCCCGAATACCGCACCCCGCCGCCGCTGGACGACGACCGGGAGAACGTTACGAGCTGGATTTATTACCGGGACGTGGCGCGCGGCGATATCGAGGCGCCCGATCGCAACTAAGAGTGGGCAGACCGGGCCGCCAGACCGCGCTGGCGGCCCGTTTTGTCACGCAAATGCAACACTGCGGCGGTCACGCGCGAACAGCCCCTAGACGAGCAGGGGAAATAAGGCGCGAAATGATATACCATTAAATCATATCCGCCGGACAAGGCCGCTCGAACGGCCGGCGGACAGGCGAAGCGGCAGCCCGAGACGGGCGCGCAGGGGAGAGTGACAGGTGACTAGATTTGCTTTGATGACGTCGGCGGCCGCCCTGGCCCTGACTGGACTGGCCGCTCCGGCCGTCATGGCGCAGGAGGGCTCCACGCCCGATCCCGAGGCGCAAACCACGGGCACGCGCGACGTGATCACGATCACGGCGCGCCGGCGCGAGGAAAGCCTCCTGGACGCCCCGGTCGCGGTGAGCGCCTTCGGCGCGGACGACATCCAGACGCTCGGCATCAACAGCGTCGACGACGTCGCCCGCTTCACGCCGGGCCTTAGCTTTTCGGCCGCCTTCGGCCGCTCCACCGAGCGCCCGGTGATCCGCGGTCAGTCCAACGTGCTCGCCGGCGTTCAGTTCGGCGTTGAATCAGGCACCGCCTACTTCATCGACGGGATCTACTATCCCGGCTCCATCTCCTCGCTCGATCCCAATGACATTGAGCGCGTCGAGGTGATCAAGGGACCCCAGTCCGCGCTCTACGGCCGGAACACCTACGCCGGCGCGATCAACTACGTCACCCGCGGCGCGCCCTCGGAATTCGAAGCCAATGCGCGCCTGCGCGCGGGCACCTACGGCGAGCGTGAACTCGCCGCGCGCGTCGCCGGCCCGCTGGCGGGCGATCGCCTGGGCTATTCGCTGACCTTCCGCGACTATCATTACGATGGCGAGTGGAACAACGCGCTCACCGGAGAGACCGTGGGCTCGGAAGACTCGCTGTCGATCTCGGGGGTTCTGGACGCCATGTTCACGCCCAACTGGGACGTGCGCGGTCGGCTGATGTACTATGAAGATCAAGACGGCACGCTGCCGCTTTTCCTGCAGCCGTCCGAAGCGAATAACTGCTCGCAGGGCTATCGCTCCAACGCGTACTGGTCGCTGTCCGGATCCAGCAATGAGAACCAGTATTTCTGCGGCGTCATCCAGCCGGGCGTGGTGGCGCTGAACACCGCGCCGGTGACCAATCCCCGCTTCGTGCCGGGCGTGCCCCAGGGCGCGGTCTTCAACAATCTCGCCGGCCTGCCCTTCCTGCCGCCGCTGGACCAGAACGTCTACAACACCGCCGACGGCACCGCCTTCGACGGCATCGCGCGCGACGGCGTGCTCGCCAGCGTGCAGTCCACCTGGGATGTCGGCGGCTCGGGCTATGTGCTCACCTTGAACGGCCAGGCGCGCGTGGAGGAAGACTATTTCGGCTCGGACTCCGACCATTCGGCGGTGAGCTGGTACTTCATCCGCTTCAGCGCCCCGGCCTTCGGCTCGGGATCGGAGCCGTTCTTCGGCAACACCACCCGCGGCGACACGACCGACTATTCGTTCGAAGCCAAACTGGAATCGCCGACCGATCAACGGCTTCGCTGGATGATCGGGGCGTATTACTACGATCAGACCGAAGACAATTTCGACTTCAACTTCGCCAATATCGACACCGGCGGCGTCCTCACCAACGTCCTGACCACCACGAACAACGCGGTGTTCGGCCTCATCGAATACGACTTCACCGACAAGCTGACCATGACGGTGGAGGCGCGCGCCGCCGATGAAGAGAAAACCCGCACCGAGTATGACGCGGGGGCGATCATCCTGGAGCAGGAAGGCAGCTTCGACAGCTTCACGCCGCGCATCACGCTGGACTATGAGCTTGGCCGGGGCACGGTCTATGCGGTCTACGCCCAGGGCGTGAAGCCGGGCGGCCTGAACGGGTCGGACGGCCAGACCATCGGACGCGACACTTACGACCAGGAAGAGTCCGACAATTTCGAGCTGGGCTACAAGAACACCTTCCTTGGCGGCGACGCCGTGCTCACCACTGCGGCGTATTACACCGACGCCTCGAACGTGCAGGTGACCCAGGCCATCGCCAACACCGGCGGCTCGGCCGTGAACTCGGTGGCGGTCAACCAGGCCGGCGCGGAAATCCTGGGCGTGGAGCTGGCGTGGAATCACGCCGCCACGGACTGGTTCACCTACGGGCTGACCTATGCCTGGTCCGACGCCGAATTCACCGAAGGCTGCGACGACTTCCAGTGGACGCTGACCTCCGGCGGCGGTGAGATCGACCCCGGCTCCACCGCGCCGGGCACCGGCACCGAGTTCTTCGGCCAGACCGGCAATTGCTCAATCGCGGGCAATCAGCTGCCGCTGACCAGCGAGCATCAGGCGTCCGCCTTCGGTGAAGTGCGCTATCCCATCGGCGGCGGCTGGGACTTCTTCACCCAGGCCGACGTCACCTATGAGAGCTCGAAGTACGTCCAGGTGCACAATCTGGCCGAGACCGGCGATGCAACCCTGGCCGGCCTGCGCTTCGGCGTGGAGACCGACGGGCTCGCCCTGCAGGTCTGGGGGCGGAACATCTTCGACGAAGAGTCCATCGTCATGGCCACGCGCTGGCTTCAGACGCCGTACATCGCCTCAAGCTTCTCGCCCAACTCCGCGCCGGCGGGCGCCGACACCGGCTCGCCGCGCGCCTTCTTCGGCACGCTTCGCCGGGGCCCGAGCTGGGGCGTGGAAGCGCGCATCACCTTCTAAGCCCGTTGCTTCTTGAAGCGCTGGGACGGCCGGGCCTTGCGCCCGGCCGTTTCGTTTCAGACATAGGGAGCGGACATGCTTCGCGCTTCACTCACCGCCGCCGCTCTGGCGCTCACCGGGCTCGCGCCCGGCTCCGCTCAGGCGCCGCAAGGCGTCCAAGACGCCGATTTCGCCGAATTCCTGACCTGGTTCGAAGGCCGGTTCGACAACGACCACCAGGTCTTTTTCGCCCAGGACCTCGGCGTTCCAGAGGATGCGCGCCATGAGCGCATCCACTCCATATTCCGGCCCGTGGACCTGCCGCAGATCGGCGCGCACGTGGTCTACGTGGAGCAATATTCAGACGCCGACCCGGCGAACCTTTATCGCCAGCGGCTCTACGTCTTCGAACCGGTTCATGAGACCGGAGAGATTCGCCTCGACATCCTGGCGCCGCGCGATCCCGCCGCGCTCGCCGGCGCCCATCTCGACCCATCCAGGCTGGACGGGCTGACAAGGGATGACCTCATCGCCTATCCCCAGTGCGCGGTGTACTGGCGCCGTCAGGAAAACCAGTTCGTCGGCGCCACGAGGCGCGGCGAATGCCGGATCGAAAGCGCCCGCTCGGGCCGCACGCTCGTCATCGAGGACGATCTGGTGCTCACCCCCGACGCGCTCTGGATCCGCGACCGGGCCGAGACGGCCGACGGCGAATACGTCTACGGCAACCGCGCCGGCATCCCTCACAAGCTGCGCCGCGCGCGGCCCTTCCTGTGCTGGGTTGCGGTTCTGCGCGGCGCCGGGCACGGCGACAGCGGGGAGGGGATTGCGCCTTCGGCCTGGGATTTCCGCCAGGACGTGTTCCTCCATGATCAGGGCGGGCGCGCGGAGATCGTCACCGACGAGGAGACCCCGCGCACCATCGAGCTGCGCCTGCGCGACGTGGAATGGCCGGACGCGTCGCGCCGGCCCTCGCTGACGCTTTACGTGCATGAAGACGGCTCGGACCGCGCCACGAGCTACGCCTGGACCGAAGGCGGCGCCGAGCGGGTCGGGCTGAACCTGCGCTGGCTGCAGGCGAGCTGTACCCATGCGCCGGGGGTTTGGGGGTCGCAAGGGTAGGGGGGCGAGCTCCCTGACTGCCCTTGGGCGCTGAAGTTCGCTGGTCAGTGCTCTCCATCGTTTCATGCTGGAGGACACCGCAAGGCGATCGCACGCGGTCAAGGACGGCCCATCGGGCCGCCGCGCTGCGGCGACCGGGCAGGGCCCGGTCGTCCTTGACAGCGTGCGACGCTTGCGAAAATGGCTCGGCATGGATCGACGGAGAAATGGGGCTAGCGCATCCGCGATGGCTGAGCGGAAAACGAGGAATTGAGTGAGCGCTCACTCACCCTCAGGCTTTCGCGGCGCGCCTTTACCGACAGACGTGAGGTCGCTCTGAAGAAGCGCTGAGGCCCAGGGGGCTAACGCTCACGATGCGAAGCTTCCCCCTTGCGGCCGCCGCTGCCCGCGTCTAGCTCACGGGGCGACGCAGACCCGGAGCCCCCGCCATGACCGACGACATCGAACTGGACGACAGCCCGCTCACCGACCGCGAGGACCCCAAGGGCCGCGTGCTCATCGTGGCGGGCTCCGACAGCTCGGGCGGGGCGGGGATCCAGGCCGACATCAAGACGGTCACCGCTCTGGGCGGGTACGCCGCTACGGCGGTCAGCGCGATCACGGTGCAGTCCACCGAAGGGGTCAAGGCGGTCCATCCGATCCCGCAGGACATTCTCGCCGGTCAGATGGAGGCGGTGCTCACCGATATCGGCGCCGATGTGATCAAGACCGGCATGCTGGGCTCGGCCGAAACCGTGGACACGGTGCTCAAGGCCCTCGACGCGCACGCCGATCCGGCGATCCCGCTGGTGGTCGATCCGGTGATGGTCGCCGCCTCCGGCGACCGGCTGGTGGACGACACCGCGCTTGCGGCCATCCGCGACCGGCTCGCCCCGCGCGCCTATCTGCTCACTCCGAACATGCCTGAGGCGAGCGCCCTCACCGGGGTGGAGGTCGAAGACATGGACGGCCAGCGCGAGGCGGCCGAGATCCTGCTTCAGCGCGGGGCGAAAGCGGTTCTGGTCAAGGGCGGGCACATGGAGAGCGGGGACGTGATCGATCTTCTCGCCACCCGCAACGGCGTGCGCCTGTTCACCCGCCCGCGCATCAAAACCCGCCATACCCACGGCACCGGCTGCACGCTGGCCAGCGCCATTTCCGCGCTGGTCGCCCACGGCCTCAGCCTCGACCGCGCGGTGGAGCAGGGCGGCGATTATCTCCATGAAGCGATCAAGCGCGCGCCGGGCTTCGGCAAGGGCTCAGGCCCGGTGCACCACGGCTGGACCATGTCCGGCGGGTTCGGCCATGCGCCGGTGCGCGATTAAGGCTCGCAGCCTTTTCAGCGAAAGCGGGGACCGGTTTCGCGGTTCGAAAAGGCGACGTTCAAAATAGCCTTTTCAGCGAAAGTGGGGTCCGGTTTCGCGGTTCGAAAAGGCGAAACAAACTCTTAGACCCGCGCCTCGCGCGCCAGGGCCTTTTCGATAGTCTTCAGGCTGCGCTTGTGGGCTTTGAACACGAAGTCCGCCGCGTCGCCGAGCAGCGGCACCGTGCCGATGACGGCGTCAAACACGGTGTAGCCGACGATCTTCGCCTTCACACCGTTGGACAGTCCGAGCTGATGGGCGCTGGAGAGCATCACCGCGCCGCCCGCCAGCGTGACGAGGCCGCCGACGCCGGGGATGAGGCCGAGAACGCCGTCCAGGCCGAATCGGAAGCCGAACAGGCTGAACCGGTCGTCCAAGAGATTCGCCCAGCCGCGCGCCCGCGCCAGGGGGCGGGGCATGGCGCTGTCGAAGGTCACGTCGTCACGGGGCATGAAAGGTCGAACGCCCCGAAACACGCCCCGTTCCCCGCGTTTTACCGCGAACGCTTATCAGGCGCGAAGATTCCTCGCCCGGCTTGCTTGTTGCGCGCGCTTCGGGGGGCTAGTTCTGGTCTCGCGAACGGTTTTTGAAAGGACACAGGCCATGAAGGGTGATCCCAAGGTCATCGAGCATCTCAACAAGGCGCTGAAGCTGGAGCTGACCACGGTCAACCAGTACTTCCTGCATGCGCGCATGTTCCGGGACTGGGGGTTCCACCGCCTGGCCAAGATCGAATACGAGGAATCCATCGACGAGATGAAGCACGCCGACGTGCTCATCGAGCGCATCCTGTTCCTTGAAGGTCTGCCCAACGTGCAGGATCTTGGAAAGGTGCTTATCGGCGAGAACCTGGCGGAGTGCCTGAAGCTCGATCTTGAAGCCGAGCGCCGGGCCCACCCGATCTACAAGGAAGCGATCGCCTATTGTGAAAGCGTCGGCGACTATGTCTCGCGCCAGATCCTGGATGAAATCCTGAAAAGCGAGGAGGAGCATATCGACTTCCTCGAAACCCAGATCGGCCTCATCGAAATGGTCGGCGAGGAGCGCTATCTGCAAAGCCAGATGGGCGAGCCGGAGAAAAGCTAGGCCCCTTCGGCGCGGGACCGCGTTCAGCCCCGGTTCAGGCCTTTCGGCCTGAACTCACGGCCATGATCGAACTGGCGCTTCACCTTGCGGCGGCCGATATCGGCGCTGATTGCACCCTCGACGGCGTGCCGCTCCACGGCCGGGTGCAGGTGGTGGAGCACTTCGCCGATTTTAAGGTGAAGCGGGTCGACAGCTTCCCCGATCTGAAGGTGGCCGCGGTGGACGCGTTCGCCGATGACTGCGGCGAGTGGAGGTTCGTGGAGTCCTTTCCCGACTTCACCATCACCTTCGTCGACAGCTTTCCCGATTTTACGATCCGGTACGTGGATCGCTTTCCCGGCGTCGATTGAAGCCGTGAGGCTTTAGCGCCGCACCCCGCCCGCGAACCCCGGCGGGCCGGTTGCCAAGCCGGGCGCGCTGGCGTTTCTTCAAGACCGGCATGGGGCGCTGTCTTGAGGGGGACGCGCGGTGGAGATTCTCGAGACGCTTGGCGTGTGGGCCGAGGCGGCGTATGGCGCGCTGCCGGTCTGGGCGCGCCTGGCCCTGGCCGTGCTGGGGCTGATCTATGTGGTGTGGATCGCCCTGTTCCTGACCCAGGGCCGCATCCTGTATTTCACCGATCCCACGCGCCGCGACCCGGCCGAGCTCGGCCTTCAGCGCGTGCGCGAGGAGGAGATCGAGACTCCAGACGGCGAGACCCTGGTGCTCTGGCGCGCCGATCCGGTCTGGGAGGGCGCGCCGCACGTGCTTTACCTGCACGGCAACCGGCGCGCGCTGTGGCGCCGGGCGCGCTTTTTCCGCATGTTCCTGGCCGCCGGCTGGGGCTTCACCGCGCTGGCCCATCGCGGCTTCAACGGCTCCACCGGCCGGCCCAGCGAAAAGCACAATGTCGCCGACGCGCAGCTGGTCTTCGATCGGCTCACACACGCCGGCGTGGCGGCCCATTCCATCGTGGTCTACGGCGAGAGCCTGGGCTCGGGCACGGCGGTGCAGCTGGGCGCGAGCCGGCCGGTGGGCGCGGTGGTGCTGCACGCACCTTATGACTCCCTGCGCGACATCGTGCGCTCACGCACCGCCTGGCTTCTGCCGCGCATGATCTTCCGCGAGCGCTATGACTCCATCCGCCAGATCGCGCGCGTGACCGCGCCGATCCTGTGGATCCACGGCGACGACGACCGGGTCATCCCGCTAAAGCGCGGGCGCAAGCTCTACGACGCGGCCACGGGCCCGAAATACGCGGCGCTGGTGAAGGGCGCGAACCATTTCGGCATCTACACCCAGCAGGTCTTCAACCAGCATATCCGCTTCTTCGCCGAGGCAGTGGCCTGCATGGGCGGCGATCCCAGAGCGCAAGGAGAGATGAGCGTCATCGACCCCGTCATCCCCGCCGAGGACGGCCGCCCGGAGCTGGCGCGAGGGCGGTGAGTCAGGCTTAGCGCCCCTCTTCCCGTCTCCCGGTCCGTCTCCCGGCGAAAGCCGGGTGCGGAACCGGGATCTTGCAGCGCTTCAATCATGAGCGCCGGTGCACGCCTCACCGCCGCTCCGGCGCTTGATCCTGAAAGGCTCCAAGGCCCCGGTTTCGATCCCGGATCAGGTCCGGGATACGAACCGGGGAACGGGTTTCATCTTACAGTCCCAAACCCGTTTCCCGGCGAAGGCCGGCGGACGGGCGCGCAAGCGAAACCTCTGCTAGGCTCGCCCCATGTCTTTCTACGAAAACCATGTCCTGCCCCATCTGATCGGGCTCGCCTGCGGTGCGCCGCAGATCATGAAGAAGCGCAGCCAGATCGTGCCGGCCGCTGAAGGCCGGGTGCTGGAGGTGGGCTTCGGCGCGGGCCCGAACCTTGCGTTTTACGATCCCGCCCGCGTGACCCGCCTGTTCGCGCTGGAGCCCAGCGAAGGCATGCGCCGCAAGGCCGCCAAGGCGATCGCGCAAAGTCCGGTGGAGACCGAGGTGATCGACCTGTCCGCCGAACAGATTCCCCTTGATGAGGACAGCATGGACACGGTGGTGCTCACCTACACCGCGTGCACCATCCCCGACGTGAACGCGGCGCTGGCGGAGATGCGCCGGGTGCTCAAGCCCGGCGGAACGCTTTTGTTCTCCGAACACGGCCGTGCGCCGGACGCGGGCGTCTATAAATGGCAGGCCCGCATCGAGCCGGTGTGGAAACCCATCGCCGGCGGGTGTCACCTGACGCGCAAGATCGACGCGCTGATCACCAGCGCGGGGTTTCGCATCGAGCAGATGGAGGCGGACTATCTGCCCAAATCGCCGAAATTCGCCGCCTTCAACTATTCGGGCTCCGCGAAGATAGGCTGAGGCTTGAGGGGGGAGAAGGGGCGGGCTAAGGCTCAGGCGTCGTACTAAAAAGCGGAGCTGCGCCATGCGTTTCATCCCCATCGCCGCCGCCCTGGCGCTCGCCGCGTGCGCGCCGCCGGCGGACACGCCGGACGGGCCCGCGCTCATGACCGTCTTCCATGAGGGCGGCGAGGTTGAGGCCGCCGGCGGATTGTTCGATCGCTATGAGCTTTCAGGCGAGGGCGAGGGCGTCACCGCCGCCGACCTGGCCGCGCTGCCCGCCAGCGAGATCGAGACCGGTTACCCGATGGGCGCGCCAGCCCAGAGCTGGTCCGGTCCGCGCCTGTCCGCGCTTCTGGCCGACTTGGACGCGCCCGGCGCCGGGGCGCGCCTCACCGCGATCGACGGCTATCAGGTGGAGGTGACGGCCGAGGAGATCGCGCAGTACGAGCCCATTCTCGCCACCCATCGCGACGGCGAGCCTCTGGCGCTCGGCGGGCTGGGCCCGGTCATGCTGGTCTGGCCGCGCGACACCGAGGCGGACCTCGCCGACATGAACGACGATCGCTGGCCCTGGGGCGTGTTCGCCGTGGAGGTGCTCGCCGATGGCTGACGCGAAAAAGCCGGCGAAAAAGAAGGCCGCAAAACGCCGCCCGCCCGGCCTCAACACCGAGCAGGCCGAGGAGGTCTTCGCGCGCCTGGCCGAGGTGCTGCCTGACCCGAAGACCGAGCTGGAATACCATTCCCCTTTCACCCTGGTGGTCGCCGTGGCGCTGTCGGCCCAGGCCACCGACGTGGGGGTGAACAAGGCCACCCGGCGCCTGTTCGCCGAGGCCGACACGCCCCAGGCCATGCTCGATCTCGGCGAAGACGGCGTGCGCGAGCATATCAAGACGATCGGTCTGTTCCGCAACAAGGCGAAGAACGTCATCGCCCTGTCGAAAATGATCCTGGAGGAGTTCGGCGGCGAGGTGCCGCAAACCCGCGACGAGCTGGTCAAACTGCCTGGCGTGGGGCGCAAGACCGCGAACGTGGTGCTCAACGAAGCCTTCGGTCAGCCCACCATCGCGGTGGACACCCATATCTTCCGCGTCGGCAACCGCACCAGGCTGGCGCCGGGCAAGACCCCCGACGAGGTGGAGGACCGTCTGGAGCGCATCACGCCCAAGGCCTACCTCAAAGGCGCCCATCACTGGTTGATCTTGCACGGGCGCTATGTGTGCAAGGCGCGCAAACCTGAATGCTGGCGCTGCGCCATCGCGGACATCTGCAAGTTCAAGGACAAGACGCCGGCGCCGAAATAGGCGCCGCGCTCAGCCCGGCCCGGAACACCGCCATGCTCCACCCGTTGCCGAGTCACCCCCCTCGCGACGAATGGAGTCATACAATGGCTGACAAACACACCGGCCCCATGACCATGGTGGACAAGGCCATGGACAAGATCGGCGGCATGTTCGGCAAAGCCAAGGCCGGCGCCGCCAGCGACGCCGATACGTTCGTGGAGAACGCGGCCATCGGCAATCGCTATGAGCTTGAAGCCGCCGACATCGCCATGCGCCGCACCCAGGATGCGCGCATCCGCGAGTTCGCGCAGAAAATGGTCGAAGACCATCAGCACGCCAAGGCGCAGCTCGACAGCACCCTGTCCACCCATCCTGACTCGCCGAACCAGCCCGACGCGCTGGATTCGCGCCGCCGCTCCATGCTCGAGCACCTGGAACAGGCGCCGGATGAAGAATTCGACGCGCGCTACGCCGAGCAGCAGGATCTTGCGCACCAGGAAACGGTGAAGCTGTTTGAGAGCTACGCCGAGGACGGTGACCACGCCGGCCTGCAGCGCTTCGCCAAGCAGATGCTGCCGACGCTGCAGCAGCATCAGTCCAAAGCTCAGGAGCTGCACAGCCAGACGAAGCATTGAGACGGGCGAGGGGGCGCTGATCACAGCGCGCCCCGGTCGCCCCGGCCGCCAAGCGGGCGCCGGCGGAGCACCGTCCTGGACGGAACCCCGCCTGGCTTCAGCTGGTTGTTTATGCAGCCAATAAAGGAGGGACCCGATGGCCTCTCATCGCAGCACAGGCGCCGCGCCCGCCGACGACCAGGCGTTCGCGGAAGCCTTTGACGAAGAAAAGCACGCCAACGCCGCCGAAATCGGACGGCCGGACCGCGACAAGGAAGACAGCCGCGTCCAGCCGGTCGATCGCGGACTGGACGGCGCGCGCGGCGAACGCTTCGGCGAAACGGTGCGCGCCGAGGGCGATGCGCCGGGGCGCGAAGACGAGGATGAGCGCCGCCGCCAGCGCGGTGCGGAAGAGGCGGCTGAGGACGACATGGTCGAGCCCAACGGCCCCGCCACCGAACGTCCCCGCAAGCCCACCGACACCGATGTGAAGCACACGCCGGGGCAGACCGCGCCGGAGACGGACAATTCCGGCGAAATGGACCAGGACGAGCGCCTGGACGAGGCGATGAAGGAAACCTTCCCCGCCTCCGACCCGCCGCCGGTGCGCCCGGGCGAATAAAGCCATACCCAAACTAGGGCTAAGAGATTGAAACGGAAGCCGGATGTATTCGGCTTCCGTTTTTATTTGGACGAGACCCGTCTGTGTGTTAACTTTTCATCAACGGTTCCAGGTGAGCCGGGTATCGAGACGTGATATCGCCGCTTGTCTTTGACTGGATCGGGCGCGGGCGAAGTATTCGCCGCAACGCGTCCGCTTGCCGCCCCTGCCTCGCAGGGGAGCCGCCCCGTGGTGAAACTCGGGGCCGGGACGCCGCACTAGAGGCGCCATCTGTGCGCAAGCGGTGATCCCGAATACGGGGCTCGCCCGCCCGCCATCCGGCCCCCCGCAGCCGGAGACGGGCGGACGGGCCTGTTTTCGTTTCAGTGGGACATTGATGCCGGCGGGACACTGATGCCGGCGGGACATTGATGTCGGCGGGACAAATGTGTCGGCGCGTCGGGCGAGCCAGGCGTTGAAGCGGGGTGGTGTGTTCACCAAACAAGACGCGGCGCTTACAGCCCCTTCGCCCCCTTCAAGGGGGAGACGGTAAGGACGAGGGGGGCGTTGCAAGGTAAAGCGCCGCCGGCTCGGCCGCACTGAACCCCTCACCTTTATCCTCTGCTCTTTTAGAAGGGGGGAGGGCGCCGCCGCCACGTCGCGAATTGAGGCGCGGCGCCAGATCATCAAAAGACGCTCCGCGTCGATCGCCTCAGCTCGCCTTGATCTTCGCCAGGCTGTCGCCGGCGGTGGTTTCGTCGCATTTCTCAGCGATGTCGGTGATCGCAACCATGCCCACCAGGCGCTTTTCATCGTCCACCACCGGCAAGCGGCGCACGGCGTTTTCGGCCATGTTGCGGGCGATATCGGCGGTGTCGTCGCTGTCGCGGCAGTACAGGACGCGATCACTCATCGCGCTTTCCACCGGGGTGTCGGGGCCCTGTTCGCGCGCCACCACCTGGCAACAAATGTCGCGATCGGTGACCATGCCCACCAGCGTGTCGTCGCTGTGCACCGGCAGGGCGCCGATATCATGCTCGCGCATCAGCTTGGCCGCGTCGCAGCACCGTGCGTGCGGGGTGGTGACGACGGCGTTCGGGCTCATCACGTCTTTGATCTGCATGAGGGGGCTCCATTGGCGACAAGTGGAACCGGGCGAACGCCGGGCGAGCGCGTTATGGTTCCCATTCCACCGCAGGGGCCTGCATTGCGCGCGCGCTCTGCTAGATTGGGCGTGCGACCGATTGAGTCGCGCCATTTTTCAGCGGAGCCGCCCCCATGTCCGACGCCCCTTCCCCTCTCGGCTCGAAAGCCAATCCGAGCCAGTACGACTGCCTGCCTGATCTCGCCGAGGACGAGCCCTATTTCGTGATCCGGGCCGATGATCCGCTGGCCAGCGCGCTGATCGAGCTGCACGCCTATATCGGCGCCGGCCAGGCGGGCGCGGCCCATAACAAGCTCGCCGAAATTATGGAATTGACCCGCGAGCACGCCCCGCGCCCGGCCGGCAGTCCGAAATATCGCGAGACCTTCGCCATCTCCCAGTCCATGGAGAAATGGCGCCACGCCCACGGCAAGTAGGCTTAGGCCGTTTCGGCCGCAGCGCGTTTCAGCGCGTTGCGGACCACCCCCGCCCTCCCCCTTGAGGGAAAGGGAGGGCGATGGCGACGCCGCGCTCGACGATTCGGTCCGCTTTAAGCGGCCGCGCCTACCCGGCCGTGGCGCGCAGCATCCAGGCGAACTTTTCGTGCGCGGTGATGCGCGGGGCGACGAGGTCGGCGGTGGCTTCGTCGCCGTGCTCGCCGGCGAGCGTAAGCGCCTTGCGCGCGGTGCGCACCACCTGCTCATGGCCTTCGATGAGGTTCTTGATCATCGTGTCGGCGTCCGGCGTCGTCTGGTCGGTGGTCACCGAGGCGGCTTCGGCCATCTCGCCATAGGAGATCGGCGCCGGCAGGCCCAGCGCGCGGATACGCTCGGCGATGTCGTCGGTGGCGGTCCAAAGCTCGCGGTACTGTTCCTCGAACATGGCGTGCAGGTCATGAAAGCGCGGACCGGTGACGTTCCAGTGATAGGCGTGGGTCTTGAAGTACAGCGCGTAGGTGTCGGCCAGAAGCGCGCCGACGGCTTTCGCCATGGTTTCGCGCTGGGTTTTATCGAGGCCCATATTGATATCCATGATCGTCTCCTTTGACGTCTTAATCAGCGCCGCGGACCATGAACCCTGCGCACTTAAAAATCCAATCCATAATCGCGCTCGCAGGCATAGAGCGTATCTATGATCCTGGCTTGCCTCACCCGGGCGCCCGCGTTCATCTCGGCGCCGAAAATAGGGCGGCGCGGCGCCCCATAATCGCCGTGTTGCGGAGCGATACGGTTCACCATGTTCAGGGGAATCATCTCCCTGTTCGTGCTGGCGGCCGGGGTCTGGGCGCTGCTTGGCACGGACGGGGCCAGTCAGCCGAACCCGTTCCAGCAGATGCTGGGCCGCGACTCGCAAACCGAGGCGCGCCAATCGGTGTGGTTCGAGCGCGCCGACGGCCGCGGGCGTTTCATCTTCGACCGCACCAACCAGCCTGCGCTTTTGTGGACCGAAGGCTCCATGGAGGTCCACGGCGCCTATCGCGGCCGCGCGGCCGGGGGCGGGGAGGTCTGGCGCACCGACACCGACCGGATCATTTTGCGCGTCTCCAATCTGGGCGGCTGGACCTATTTCCCGCTCGACCGGCCCGAAGGCGTGCTGGTGGATCCCATGGGCCGGGCGCGCACGCTCGTCGCCGCGCCCGCCGGGCCGGCGGAGTTGCAATCGGCGGCCGAGGACATGGTCTCCACCCTGGCGCGGCTCTCGCGCAATGAGGTGAGCGCGGAACTGACCAGCCTCACTCCGGATCAGAACCCCTACATCATCGACGCCATGGCGATGATCGCCTTTGCGGCCGAAGCCGCGCCGCGGCGGGCGCTGCGCGATCTTGAAGTGGTGCGCGTGGGCGTCGGCGAGGCGCCGCGTGCACGCTATGACGGGCGAACGCTCGACATCTCCGTGGCGCCGCAGATGGGGTATGGCGGGCGCCCGAGTTCTGAAGCGATCCGCCTCACCCTGGAGCGCGGCGCGCGCTGACGGCGCCGGCGACGTGGATCGCCGCGCCCGCCCGCGCTAGCCTCACGCCTGCGTTCGCAGCAAGGCCCGGAGGCGCCCATGGCTCAGACCTCTCTGACGATCGAAACCCAGGGTCCGGGACTCTACGAATTCACCCGCGAGGCGGCCCGGTTCGTCAGCGGTCACGGGGCGGGCGAGGGGCTGTTGACCTGTTTCGTGCGGCACACCTCGTGCTCGCTGGTGATCCAGGAAAACGCCGACCCCGACGTTCAGCGCGACCTGCAGACCTTTTTCAGAAAGCTCGTACCGCCCGGCGATGATGCGTCCATGGGTTGGCTTCAACACACCACCGAAGGCCCCGACGACATGCCCGCCCATATCAAGGCGGCGCTCACCGCGGTGTCGCTGAGCGTGCCTGTCGCCGGCGGCGATCTGCTTTTGGGGACCTGGCAGGGCCTTTACCTGTTCGAGCACCGCGACGCGCCGCACCGGCGCGGGATCGTGCTCCACCTAGCGTGAACTGGCCGAATAAGCGCTGTCGGCGATGAACAGGGCGCTCTGGCCGCGCGCTGTGTCGCCGTGGAAGACGGCGGCGGCGCCGGCGAAGCAGACGAGCGCCAGGATCAGGCTGGTCAGGCCGGCGAGCGATGTGGAGCGTTTCATGGCGGCCTCCTTTAAGGGGCGCGGGGCGGGTCCTTTCCTGAACCCTTCATGAATACGTAACGCCCGCCCCGTGGCGGACGCGCGTCCCAAACAAGGCGCCGCCGTGAACAATCAAGGCGATTTGCAGGCGCGCCGCTTCTGGTTAGCCTTGTAAAATGACCCAGCCCCGCCTCGTGTTCCTCGGCCCCGAAGGCAGCTTCACCCATCAGGCCGCCATCGCCTTCGACACCGGCGCGGAGCGCGTGGCCCTGCCAGACCTCGCCTCGGTGCTCGCGGCGCTGAAATCGGGTGACGCCGAACTCGCCGCGGCGGCGCTGGACAGCGGGGCGGGGGTGATCGCGCAGACCCGCGCGGCGCTGGATGAGGGCTGGGCGGTGGAGATCGCGCGCACGTCCATCCCGGTCAGCTTCGACCTTTACCGCCGGCCGGGCGATGATGCGCCGCTTGAAGGCGTTTACGGCCATGAAAAAGCGCTGGCCCAGATCGCGCCCTGGATCGAGGCGCAGCGGGTGAAGGCCCGCGCGCTCGCGTCGAACACGGCCGGGCTGGCTTTGGTGCGCGAGGGCGCGCCCGCAGGCTGGGGCGCGGCGGGCCCGCCGGGGCTCGCGGCGCAGTTCGGGCTTGAAGTCGCGGCCCGCGCGCTGGAAAGTCCGGCGCGCAACGAAACCGTCTTCGTCCTGATGAAGCGGGCCGGCAAGCCCTAGGAGACCGCCCATGTCGAACCCTGATCCCGTCCGCACGTCCGAGGCGCTTTCGCGCGTTCAGCCCTCGGCCACCATTGCGGTGAGCCAGAAGGCGCGCGAGCTCAAAGCCAAAGGCGTGGACGTGATCGGGCTGGGCGCGGGCGAGCCGGACTTCGACACGCCCGACCATATCAAGGAGGCCGCCATCGACGCCATTCGGCGCGGCGAGACCAAATACACCAATGTGGACGGGGTCCCTGAGCTGAAGGAGGCGATTTGCGCCAAGTTCAAGCGGGACAATCAGCTTGAGTACAAGCCGAGCCAGGTGAACGTCTCGCCCGGCGGCAAGCCGGTGATCTACAACGCCTTCCTAGCGACGCTAAATCCCGGCGACGAGGTGGTGATCCCCACGCCGTACTGGGTGAGCTATCCGGAGATGGCGCGGCTGTGCGGCGCCGAGCCGGTGTTCGCGCCGGCCGGGGTGGAGGACGGCTTCAAGCTGAAGCCGGAGACCCTGGACAAGGCGATCACCGCCAGGACGCGCTGGGTGATCTTGAACTCGCCCTCCAACCCCACCGGCGCGGCCTACACGGCCGATGAGCTCAAAGCCCTGGCCGAGGTGCTGGCGCGCCATCCCGGCGTGCTCGTGCTCACCGACGACATGTACGAGCACATTGTCTATGACGACTTCAAATTCGCCACCCTCGCCGAGGTCGCGCCGGAGCTTTACGAGCGCACGCTGACCATGAACGGGGTGTCGAAAGCCTATTCCATGACCGGCTGGCGCATCGGCTACGCGGCCGGGCCGGAAACGCTCATCAAGGCCATGGCCAAGGTGGTCAGCCAGACCACCTCGAACGCCTGCTCCATCAGCCAGTGGGCCTCGGTCGCCGCGCTGAACGGCGAGCACGACTTTTTAAAACCCAGAAACGCCGCGTTCAAGACGCGCCGCGACGCCATGCTGGAGAAGATCGCGCGCGCGCCGGGCCTCACCGCGCCGACGCCGGAAGGCGCGTTCTACATCTTCGCCGATTGCGCGGGCCTGATCGGCAAGACCAGCCCGGACGGCAAGGCGCTCAACAGCGATCTCGACGTCTGCGACGCCCTGCTCACCGAAGAAGCCGTGGCGGTGGTGCCCGGTGAAGCCTTCGGCGCCGCGCCGGGCTTTCGCCTGTCCTACGCCACCGACGACGCGGCGCTGGAGGAGGCCGGCAAGCGCATCGTGCGCTTCTGCGAGGGCGTCTCCTGACGCCTGGCTCTACACCATGTACTGGCCGCCATTGGCGGTCAGCGTGGCGCCGGTGATGAAACCGGCCTCGTCGGACGCCAGGAACACCACGCAGCGCGCGATCTCATCGGCTTCGCCCAGCCGCCCCACGGGGATGGTGGCGATGATCTGCTGGCGCACGTGTTCGGGCACGGCCATCACCATCTCGGTGGCGATATAGCCCGGGCAGATCGCGTTCACGGTGATGTTCTTGCGCGCGCCTTCCTGGGCCAGCGCCTTGGTGAAGCCCAGATCGCCGGCCTTGGCCGCGGAATAGTTGGCCTGGGCGAACTGGCCCTTCTGACCATTGATCGAAGAAATGTTGATGATCCGCCCGAAATTGCGCTCGCGCATGGCGTTCCACAAAGGGTGGGTCATGTTGAACACGCCCGACAGATTGCAGTCGATCACCTCGCGCCATTGCTCCACGGTCATCTTGTGGAACGGGGCGTCGCGGGTGATGCCGGCGTTGTTGACCAGGATATCCACCGGCCCAAGCTCGGCCTCGACCTGTTCGATCCCCGCCTTGCAGGCCTCGTAATCGGCCACCGACCATTTGAACGCCGCGATGCCGGTCTCGTCAGTGAAGGTCTTCGCAGCCGCGTCATTGCCGGCGTAATTGGCCGCAACCTGATAGCCGGCCTCTTTGAGCGCGACCGCGATCGCCTTGCCGATTCCTCGGGTGCCCCCGGTCACAAGCGCCGTTCTCGCCATGGATTTTCCTCCCTGTCCCCTGAGCCGAACTGTGTCTATGCTGCGCAGCAAGACGGTGTCGGCGCACCTGCAGCATCGCCGTGCCCGCCGCTCTTTATCGCAAGCGCGCCGGACGCGGTCGAGCCGACAAACGTCCAGGACACGAAAAAAAAGAGAGCGCCCCAAGACGGGCCGGTGAGGGAGAAACATCATGGCGACCAGCAACGGCGCGCCGATCATCATCAAGAAATATGCGAACCGGCGCCTCTACGACACCTCGGCGAGCCGGTATGTCACGCTTGACCATCTGCGCGAGCTGGTGAAGGCGAACAAGGACTTCCAGGTCGTCGACGCCAAATCCGGAGAGGACCTCACCCGCGGCGTGCTCGCCCAGATCATCTTTGAAGAGGAGAGCAAGGGCGAGACCCTGCTCCCGGTGGAGTTCCTGCGCCAGCTCATCGGCTTTTACGGCGATTCCATGCAGTCCATGGTGCCGGGCTATCTGAACATGACCATGGAGAGCTTCGCCCGCCAGCAGGCGGAGATGCGCGACAAGATGGCCGGCGCCATGACCGACCCGGCCGCATCAATGTCCCTGATGGAGGAAGCCGCCAAGCGCAACATGGCCATGTTCCAGCAGGCCATGAAGATGTTCACCCCCGGCTTTCCCGCCACCGGCCCGGCCGCGCCGGGCGGAGCGGACAAGCCCGCCGGCGCCAAATCCTCCGGCGACGACGTGAAGGCGCTGCGCGAAGAGCTCGAAGCCATGCGCGACCGGCTCGACAAGCTGTCCGGCGGCGGGTGAGCGCCCCTGTGGTTTCGCCAGGTCACTGTCCCGAAACGACCCAATGACAGCGCCCCTCGCGCCCTTATGGGGCGGGGCGATAGGGTTAATCGGCGTAAACACAGGTAAATGAGCGGTTAAACTCTGGCGCGGGGTTTGCGTTGGAACCGGTATGATCGGTTTCGACCCATACGCTCCGCGCTCCACCCGGCCCGTCCCGGCCGGGTCGTCCGCCCGGGTGTCCCCGGGCGGGGGCGCGGGCGCGTCGGGCGATTCCGACCGCCGCGCGCTCATCCCATCCGGGCCGCGGCGGGACAATTCCGAGCGCCGCCGCGCCCGCGAACGCTCCGGCGACGCCGCGCGCGCGGTGAGCCGCACCGCCCTTGATCTGCAGACCGACGCGCCCGCCCCGCGCCGCGGCCTGCGCGCGGATTCTTGCGAGCAGGGCCGCTATCGCCGCGCTTATGAGACCGCCATGGCGCCCACCGCGCCGGGCCCCCGCCTGGAAAAGCGCGCATGACGAGGCGTCTCGCCAGCCGCGCGCTCGACGCCGCCGTGGTGATCGCGGTGGTGTGGTTGTTTGTGTAGGGCCGGCTCGCGTTCCATTCGAAGCTGAACGGGGTTACGCAGTTTCATACGCCGCCGCGCAAACCCGACCCGTACCCCTCTCCCTCACTCTTGTACGTGAGATTTGCCGTTTATGGTTTAGCCAATCGGAACCGGCTTCGGTTGCGAGACCGGATTTACCTTTGGGTTTTACGCCCGTGGGAGAGCTT